>NZ_WIXK01000003.1 GCF_009617595.1 Tritonibacter aquimaris
ACTCAGCGTCGCCGCCGCACCGTCCGGTGTGTCTCAGTAGCGCCTCAGCGCCGCCGGTGAAGGGGGTTCTAGTGCTAACAACAAACACCCGCAACCCAAAAATTCACAAAAAGTCACCAAAAACGCCAGAAACTGCAAAAGCCCCACAATATCAAAGCGTTAACCGAAGCCTTTTCTGCAAACACACCCTCAATTCGCCCAAATCCCAAAACCAAAAACCAAACGCAAATCCCAAAAACATCCCAAAAACAACATAACCCAAAACAACCAACATACTTATCCACAGAAACGCAGCAAATCACATGAATCGGAATGCGCCCCGCGTCACCCCTCCCCCTCAAACAACGTCCGATTTTTTTGAAACCAGGGGATCAAGATGTTTTTCAGAGCAAGCAATTTGGGATTTTGTTGCAGATCGCGGTGATTGAGCAGCCAGACAGGCGGGTATGCGGATGTTGGCAGGTGCACCAACTGTTCAAGCCGGGGATGGGCCGCCCCCAGAAACAGCGGCATGCGCAATACCCCCATGCCCGCTTCGGCAGCTGCGATCAAAACTCCCATATCATCCAAACGCGCCCGAATGTTGATATTGGGATGCTGCTCACGCGCTTCTGCTGGGGCTGCTTTTTGCGGTGCAAAGAGCAGCCAATCGATTTGCGCCCCGGGGTTTTCACGAGCCGCGCGAGCAATTTCACGGGTGGCAAAATACGCACTGCGCTGCGCGCATAAGCGCCGCCCTACCAGCGCGTTTTGCGGCTCATGGCTGATCCTGAGGGCAAGATCAGCCTCGCGTCGGCTGAGGTCAAGAATATCATAGCTTGCCTTGATGGTGAGATCGATCTCCGGATGCAGCTCGGTGAAACGCGCCAGAAGCGGTGCAAGATGGGCCTGGATCATCAATTGTGGCGCGGTGAACGTGAAGGGCCCGGACAATTCAACCTGTTGCCCCGACAAGCGTCGCAGCAGCCGGTGCTCCTCTTCTTCCATACGCTCTGCTGTTCGGGCGATCTCATGCGCTTCGGGCAATGGCACATAGCCTTCGGGCAGGCGTTCAAACAGCGGGCGACCCAGGGCAGTTTCGGCGCGCTGAATGCGACGCGCTACTGTTGTGTAATTTACATGGAGCTCAAGCCCCGCTTTGGACAGGTTGCCCGTTTTCACCAAAGCGAGAATGGTGCGCAGGTCATCCCAGTTTAAGTGTTGCATGCATGTATTCCCAAAATAGAGACACATGCAAAATTGCATATCAAACATGCGAATTCACGTATTTTCGCACACCACACTATTCCCCATATCTTTGACATCTGAAAACTGGAGATGCCCTATGGTCTATGCTTATGTGAATATCATTGTCACCAATCCTGAAAGCTTTGCTGCCTATCGCGAAAAATCCGTGGACGCCCTAAGCCGTCATGGTGGCAAAGTGGCCGCAGCGTCGCCGCAACAGACTGTGCTGGAAGGTGAGCTGGAAACAGGTCTTGGCGTGATCTTGGAGTTTGAAACCGCCGAAGGTGCCAAAGCCTGGATCAACGACCCAGAACTAGAAGCGGTACATGCGCTTCGGACTGGCGCAGGCAGCAGCACGATTGCCCTACTGGGTTAAAGAGAACACCCCATCTAGTATACGTCGCGCAATTTGCGCGGCGTTAACCGTTCTTAAGGCGATCAAGACCTTCTGTTAAATCACCGACAATACCCGCACTATCCATGTGACGCCGAAGCCGTTGATTAAACCCGCCCGGAGTATTCAGGGCATCAACCAATGCAGAACTGGATGTCGAAGACAGGCTATTGCAGACCAGCGCACGCAAGAAAGCCTCCCCCTGGGTTTGGTCACCACCATTTTGCCCCAACCATTGCGCAGTCTCAGCCAGCATCAGGGCAACAGGAGACAATACGGCTTGCGCCGAAAGATATGCATCAAGTTCACACTGATCTTTTAGCGCAAAGATTTGCTCACGCGGCTCAAAAAGATCCACCAACAGCCCCGTTTCACCAAGAGCAAGAATGGGTGAGCCACCCGTTGAAATACCGGGAAACGGCAACATGATCGCGGTGGCTTCGGCTGGAGCCACGAGATCGGCAAGCGCAGCCAGATCCATTCCAGCGATGAATGAAACAACACGCTGCCCCTTGGTGAAGCCTAGCTCACGTAAAACAATGGGGGCGGTGTCTGCGAGCAATCCAAGAAAGACAACATCGCTTTGCGCAACCACCTGACCATTATCCGCAACGGTCACATCATCACATTCCGCTGCCAAGGATGCAGAGGCTGACCGTGAACGCTCCGAAACGATGATACTGTGCCCCTGACCGGTCAGCCCCCGCACCACAGCAGATGAAATGGTGCCGCACCCAAGGAAGCCGAGTTTCATATCATACACTCTCGTTGCTGAACTGCGTTCACACACTCCCCCAAAAGTGCCTGCCAGAAGCAAGCTGGCAACTGCAGAGGATCTGAAACGGGCGCCCGTGATAGGGCGCCCGTTTCAATTTGTTATATTTCGACCAAGCTATTCAGCCGCGAGTTGGGACACAATCTTTTCCACCCGCACTGCGGCGAATTTGAACTCTGGGATCTTACCATAAGGATCCAGGGCAGAGTTGGTCAGGATATTGGCGGCCGCTTCCACATAGGCAAAGGGGACAAACACCATATCCTCAGATACGGCTCGATCCGCACGCGCCATAATATCAACCGAGCCACGTCGGGTGGTGAGGCGGATCATCTCGCCCGGTTCCACCCCAAGTGCACGCAGGGTTTTGGGATGAAGCGAACAGTTTGCCTCAGGCTCCACTGCATCAAGCACGCGTGACCGCCGGGTCATAGACCCCGTATGCCAATGCTCAAGCTGACGCCCGGTTGTCATCACCATAGGATATTCTGCATCTGGTGCTTCGTCCGGCGCGATCACACTGGTAGGCGCAAACCGCGCCAGCCCGCCTTCGCGTGGGAAACCATCGCCAAACACAATCGATTGGCCCATATCTTGCGCGTCGATTGCAGGATAGGTGATGGTCTGGGTTTCCAGCCGCTCCCAAGTGATATTGTCGAGCGAGCGCATGGTCTGTGCCATTTCCCCATAGACATCGGCAACGTCATCATAGTTCCAGGGCAGACCAATTCGGCGCGCAAGTTCAATGGTGATGGTCCAGTCTTCCCGCGCATCCCCCGGCGGTGGCACGGCCGGACGCACGCGCTGCACCTGACGATTGGTATTGGTCACAGTGCCGCTTTTTTCAAACAGCGCGGACGCGGGCAGGATGATATCAGCGTAGTTCGCTGTTTCTGTCAGGAAGATATCCTGCACCACCATCAGATCAAGATTGGCAAAGGCATCGCGGGCGTGATCGGCATCCGGGTCTGACATCGCCGGGTTTTCACCCATGATATACATGCCGCGAATATTGCCCGCATAAGCCTGATCCACGATCTCGGTTACGGTCAGACCTTTCTCAGCCGAGAAATCCTCACTTTCCCACACATCGGTAAAGCTCTTGCGCACCTCATTTGAGGTGACGCTTTGATAATCCGGCAGGAACATCGGGATAAGACCTGCGTCAGATGCACCTTGCACATTGTTCTGCCCACGCAGCGGATGCAGACCGGTGCCGGGGCGACCAACATTGCCTGTCATCAGCGCCAGTGAAATCAGACAGCGCGAATTGTCTGTACCGTGAATGTGCTGGCTGACCCCCATCCCCCAGAAAATCATGCCCGCATCCGCCTTGGCAAAAAGACGCGCGGTGCGGCGCAGCTGTTCGGGAGAGATACCGCAGATCTCACTCATGGCCTCTGGAGAAAACTGGCTCAGATGCTCTTTTTCAGCTTCCCAGTTTTCGGTCCAGCGATGGATGTACTGGCTGTCATACAGCTCTTCTTCCACAATCACATGCATGATTGCATTGAGCATGGAAACATCGGCACCCGGACGGAACTGCAGCATCTCAGACGCAAAGCGGCGCAGGCCAACGCCACGCGGATCCATCACAATCAGCTTGCCGCCGCGTTTGGTGAACTGTTTGAAATAAGTCGCCGCAACAGGGTGGTTTTCGATCGGGTTCGCACCGATGATAATCGCAACGTCTGCGTCTTTGATATCATTGAAGCTGGCCGTCACCCCGCCCGAGCCGATGTTTTCAATCAGCGCCGTCACGGATGATGCGTGGCACAGCCGGGTGCAGTGGTCCACATTGTTGTGGCCAAACCCCTGCCGGATGAATTTCTGAAACAGATAGGCTTCTTCGTTGGTGCATTTGGCAGAGCCAAAGCCAGCGACGCTTTTGGGGTTCTCAGCGCGCAGCTGTTTAAACCCTTCAGCGGCAAGATCCAGTGCTTCATCCCAGCTCGCTTCGCGGAAATGCGTGCTTAGATTTCCGGGATCGACATTCAATCCCTTCGGTGGCGCATCTTCGCGGCGGATCAACGGTTTGGTCAGGCGGTGCGGGTGATGGATGTAGTCAAACCCAAAGCGACCCTTTACGCACAAACGTCCCTCATTGGCAGGCCCGTTGATGCCTTCGACATATTTGACCTTGCCGTCTTTAACCTTGAGGCTGACCTTGCAGCCAACGCCGCAGAAGGGGCAGACGCTTTCGGTTTCGCTGTCATAATCCTTGCTGTCGCCGCGCTGTTGATCATCCATCAGATCTGCGGGCATCAGCGCACCAGTTGGGCAGGCCTGGACACATTCACCACAGGCCACACAGGAAGACGCGCCCATTGGATCACCGATGTCAAAGGTGGGATAAGAGTCGTGGCCCCGCCCTGCCATGCCGATCACATCATTCACCTGCACGTCGCGGCAGGCCCGCACACAAAGGTTGCAGGAAATACAGGCATCCAAATTAACATTCATCGCCGCGTGGCTGGCATCAAGCTGCGGCACCCGATCCCGTTCGAGCTTGGGAAAACGTGACTCCGAAACCCCGTTGAGTTCCGCCATGTCCCACAAATGCGAAGACTTATCGCGGGCCTCCTCTGGCGCGGGCTGATCCGCAACCAAAAGCTCCATCACCATTTTACGGGCGGTTTCAGCGCGGTTTGAATTGGTGGTGACAACCATGCCGTCGCTGGGTTCACGAATACAAGACGCCGCGAGCGTGCGCTCGCCCTCAATCTCCACCATACAGGCACGGCAATTGCCATCAGGGCGATATCCCGGCGCTGGCTTATGGCACAGATGCGGGATTTTGAGCCCACGGCCATTGGCCACTTCCCAAATGGTCAGGCCCGCTTCGGCGGTGACTTCTTTCCCATCGAGGGTAAATGTAATGTTCTTCGACATTGCTCAGATCTCCTCCGGGAAATGTTTCATTGTCAGACGAATAGGGTTTGGTGCAGCCTGACCCAGACCGCAGATCGACGCGTCAACCATGGCCTGACTGAGTTCTTCGAGCAGGGGCTGATCCCATTGATCAGATTGCATGAGCTTTACAGCTTTTTCACAACCAACCCGGCATGGGGTGCATTGGCCACAGCTTTCGTCTTCAAAGAAGCGCAGCATGTTCAACGCAGCGTCGCGCGCATTGTCCTGATGAGAGAGCACCACTACAGCAGCGGACCCAATGAAGGTGCCATGCGGCTGAAGCGTGTCAAAATCCAGCGGCACATCATTCAGGCTTGCCGGAAGCAAACCAGAAGAAGGGCCGCCGGGCTGATAGGCCTTGAATACATGCCCTTGCGCCATCCCGCCTGCCGCCGCGATAATGTCCAAAATGGTGGAGCCAGCAGGCAGCAAATAAACGCCAGGGCGGGCAACTCGGCCTGAGACGGAATAATTGCGCAGCCCCTTACGGCCGTTCTTTTCAACGGAATTCAAAACCTCTGGGCCAAACCGCGTGATGCGCGCCACCCAATAAAGCGATTCAACATTGTGCACCAATGTCGGACGCCCAAAAATGCCCACCTGCGCCACAAAGGGCGGGCGATGGCGCGGAAGGCCGCGTTTACCCTCGATGCTTTCGATCATCGCGCTTTCTTCGCCACAGATATAGGCCCCTGCCCCGCGGCGCAGATCGATGTATCCAGGCGCGACGATCTCTGCCGCTTCGAGTTTGGCGATTTCGCGTTTGAGAATTTCGCGAACTGCCGGGTTTTCATCACGAATATAGATGAAGCAGGTCACAGCCTCGACCGCCCAGGCGGCAATCAGCATACCCTCAAGGAACATATGCGGATTGCGCTCCAGGTGATGGCGATCCTTAAAGGTGCCAGGTTCCCCCTCATCCCCGTTTACCGCGAGGAACCGCGGTCCGGGATTGGCCCGCACGAACCCCCATTTGGTGGCGGATGGAAACCCTGCGCCGCCTAGACCGCGTAGCCCCGCCTCTTTGATCTGGGCTTGCACAGCTTCCCAATCGCCATTTTCGCGCAGCGCGTGCAACGTGCGATAGCCGCCATCGGCCTTATATTCGGCAAAGCCCTGATAGTCGGGTATCTCGGCATGGGTGTCACCGGCACGGATTGCAGCAAGCACCTTTTCTGGCGTCGCGTGATCAATGTGATTGTGACCAAGTTCAAGCGTGGGCGCGGTATCACAACGCCCCATGCAAGGCGCGCGCAGAACGCGAACCTCATTGGGATCAAGCCCCTCTTCCAGCGCAGACTTTAGCTGTTGCGCCCCCGCCAGCTCACAGGACAGCGAGTCACATACCCGGATTGTCAGGGCTGGGGGGGGAGTTTCCCCTTCGCGCACCACATCGAAATGGGCGTAAAAACTCGCAACTTCGTAGATTTCAGCCTGACCAATGCGCATCTCTTCTGCAAGCGCGCGCAGATGCGCCGCGCTGATATGGCCGAACTCGTCCTGAATAAGATGCAGGAATTCAATCAAAAGGTCGCGATTGCGCGGGCGAGATCCAAGAAGGCCCAACAGCTCTTCATGTGCGTGATCATCCAACTGTCTGCCCTTAGGGGTCTTACGCCCTTTGCCTCGGTTAGATTTCCAAACACCCTTATCCCGGTTGCCTTTGTTTTGATCCAGAGGTGCCACGCGAACCCTCCTCCAATGCGTTAATTTAGCCTCTAATTGACATCAGGGAACTGCATCGTCAAATTGATATACGGTATGTTTTGATAAGCAAACCTTATCACGCCAATGTGTCAATCGTGGCACGCAAAACCCGCACTGAAGTCAGCTCAGGGTTACGCTGCAAAGTCGCCAAGCAAATCGGCTTGACCGTTTCAGGATCCACCAAAGACAAAGCCCGGGTTCCCTCCGGAACGCCAAGCGATTCAATCAAAGCCCTGGGCACAATTGTTGCAAGGGTCCCGCCACGCGCCATGATCAGAGCCGCCATAAAGCCAGAAGCCTCGGACATAACACGAGGCCGCAGCCCCTGCTCTTCCAGGATGTGATCAACGATACGACGATTTTGCATCTTTGGCGACAGCAAGCTCAGCGGCAGATGTTCTATTTCGGCCCAGGCAATGGTGTCGTCAAAATCTTTCACCATATGGAGCGGCGCTAGCAGCATATAGCTTTCATCATATAGCGGCAGCACCTCAACCATATCGCGCCCAATGCTGTCGGCATAGGTAATGCCCGCATCCAATGACCCATCATATAGCTGCTGCTGAATCGTGTGCGAATTGGTCACTTCGAGCTGGGTCAGAAGCCGTGGATGGCTGAGATACAGGCTGTTGACCACTTTTGCCGCAAAAGCCGTCGCGGTTGGCACAACGCCAAGCTTTAAGATTCCGGTCACCTCGCCACGTGCCGAGGAGATATCTTGCTCAAGTGCGCGCGCCTCATCCAACATGCGGCGGGCCCGGCGCACAATCATCTCTCCCTCGGCGGTCAGGCCCTGAAAGCGGTTCCCCCGTCGCACCAGCGATAGGCCAAGGCGTTCTTCCAAATTGCGAATACGCATGGAAAACGCCGGTTGCGACATGTTGCACTCTTGGGCTGCGCGCGCAAAATGGCGATGGCGGGCCAGAGCAGACAGTATCTTTAGGTCACGCAGTTCGATCATTGCAAAAGAGCTTAAGTCGTTAGATTGAGCTCTTATACTGTCGGAAATCTAGAAAAATGGCACGTGGAAAAATCGACTTATCGAATGGGCTTAGCGACGCGCAGCAATATTGCGCACCGTTTCTTCAAAAATGCTGGTGACCCGATTCAACAGACCTCGGGTGACATCCATTTCATTTTCAATCTCTTCAAACTGCTTCAATGTGTCGATCAGGCGCTCACGCCGATTTGCCAAATGGGCATCGGTCAGCTTTACGCCTTCAGGCGTGGTGGAATAGGTTACCCCTGTACGCCCTGACCCAGATTTGCTTATCAGACCCGCAGACGCCAGCTTGCGCAGTGAGTACTGAATATTAGGGATATCATCCCGGTTGGTAAGACGGGCCAGCTCCTTGATCGATTTAGGACGATCATTCATGCGAATGATATGAAGCAGCGCCCCTTCTGCACCAGATAATGGTGTGTCACTGATGGAGAGCATGCTTTGCTGCTGCCAACGCTCAAGACCGTTGTACGCCCGAATAAGGGCAAGCTCGAATTCATTTAAAGCGTCTTCCACGGCATCGGTTGGAAGATTGGACACAAGCGTGTCCAGATCGGTATTAGATTTGATAGCAGAAGAGGTCAAAAAGGTCGTCTCCAGAATCTGATGTGTGTCCAGACGATCGACCGGCGATCAACCAAGACAAATTTACGCACAAATTTGCGTTGTATAGCAACAAGATGTCAACTTACTAGTTGAATTTCAAACACACCTCGCCAAATTGTTTTGTTGACCAAATTCGACACTAGTTACGCTGAGTACTTCATATCATTGCGCTTTTTAAAAATGAGAGCAACCTTAAGTTGCTTGACAATATGTTTACTACTCCACCACTTGCATTGCTGAATTTATGTGCAAACACGAATGCATGAACATATTTTGCAGCTCTAAACGCTGTGCATGTCAGATCCGTTACATCGTATTTTACGAATCCATCGCGAATTCCACCAATAAAATTAAGAGATCTGAAAACTTTGGCGGGCAAGGCTGGTCTAATCGTTAAATCAGCAACATCCTGTCCATGTTACTTACTGTCGCACATTGCAGCCAACGCCCACCTTACCGCTCTTGCCGGAGCGCGGCACGCGGGCTGCAACAAAATTCGCAACATTCGTGCCATGGCGACCTCAGAGCCTGCGGTAGGCCCTGGGTTGCTGTTTCAATACACATGTGCCGCATCCAAGACCTCTTTCGATATGCAAACGTGGGTTCACTTCACGCCCCTGCATTTGCCAACATCACAAGACCCGGATCGCGCAACTTGGTCCGATACGCAAGGAAAGCACCTGTCTCATGCTGAAACGAGTCCTACGCCGCTTTGCCGGCGCATCACTCTTCTTGAAATGCCTGTTTCTGATCGTCACCAGTACACTAGCCGTGGCGACGCTAATGCTCGTCTCCAGCGAATTGCTGATTCACAAATCCGTACTCAACGGGGTGAATAATCTGGGACGCAGCGTCACCGTTACAGTGGCTGCGCGAAGCGGTGGAGCCATTCGATTTGGCGATCGCACCCGGCTTGGACAAGACCTTACAGATACACTCGCCTTGACCGAAGGGCGCGCAATCTACGGCGCGGCAATGGACAAAGATGGCAAAATCATTGCCGAAACCGGATCAGCGAGCGAAACACAAATCGCAGCCCTAGAAGCGGCCGGGCTTGCAGCTGTCGAAACCTTAAGTGAAAGCAACGTGCTGGACGGCCTGGCCACGGTTGCCCCCGCATTGGCAGGGAAAGATCGTGATGTGGCGATTGGCTCGGTCGCCTTTATCTGGACGCCTGATGTTGATCTTGCCCTTGTGCAAAATGATCAGATTCTTGCGCTAGTCTCTGCAATCGTTGCGTTCTTGTTGATGGCTGGGATCTCTTCCTTGGTACTACGTCGCTCTGTGGGTATTCCACTGTCCCGCGTGACCGAAGAGCTGAACAATGTCGCAGATGGAACCTATGACAACGATGCGATCTATACAAATCGCGGCGATGATGTTGGACGGCTCGCAAACAATCTGGAAGCACTGAAAAAACGCCTGATCGAAGGGCGCAAAGCTGAAGACGCACGACACGAGGCGCAACGCGCTCAGGCTGATGTGGTTCAAGATCTTTCAAACGGGCTTCAGACCCTGTCCGAAGGTGACCTCACCCACAAGCTGGATCGGCCCTTCCCGGGCGAATACGAAGCGTTGCGCAACAATTTCAATACCGCCGTGGCAAAGATGACGGATATCATCGGCACCGTGGTGGAAAATGCCAGCCGCATCCGCTCAGGCGCGTCCGAAATCAGCCAGTCTTCCGACGATCTGGCCCATCGCACTGAAAGCCAGGCGGCAACATTAGAAGAAACCGCGGCGGCAATGGAAGAACTCACCGTAAGCGTGCGTTCAGCAGCCGACAGCGCTCGCACTGTGGAAACCATCGTGAAAGATGCCAAATCCACCGCAGAGAATGGCGACACCGTGGTGACCGATGCGGTCGCTGCAATGGGCAAAATCTCGGAATCTTCGTCCCAGATTTCGCAGATCATTACTGTGATTGATGACATCTCGTTCCAGACCAACCTTCTGGCACTCAACGCGGGGGTCGAAGCCGCACGAGCGGGCGAAGCTGGTCGTGGGTTTGCGGTTGTGGCTTCCGAAGTGCGCGCCCTGGCGCAGCGTTCTTCTGACGCCGCACAGGAGATCAAAGCGCTGATCACCAAAAGCAGCCAGCATGTGCACGAAGGCGTGGATTTGGTGGGCCGAACTGGGGAAGAGCTGAAAAAGATAACTGAAAGCGTCAGCGAAATCTCAGAACACATCAGCGGCATCGCGTCTGGCGCGGCTGAACAAGCCACCACGCTGAGCGAAATCAACACCGGTGTGTCGCAGCTGGATCAGGTCACCCAACAAAACGCAGCGATGGTGGAACAAGCAACCGCAGCAGGGCAGTTGCTCAACCATGATGCCACCAATCTTGCGCAACATGTTGCGGTGTTCAAAACCGGCACCGCTGCGACCACAATCGCCCCTCCTGCCCCGGCGGCTACACCGGCTGCGGCACCGGCAGAAGACGAATGGGTCGACAATATATTTGAAGAGCCAGAAGCGCCTCGAAAAGTTTCAAACGGATGGGAAGATTTCTAAGATCTGACTTTCCAAGATCTGCAAACTGGACGCGCCAGACGAGTTTCTCTGGCGCGTTTTCCCCATCAGGGACAGACGACGAGGTTTTGTTCGCCACCAAGAGTGCGAATCGCGCTGCTCGAAACGGCAAAATCCTAGCATTTGCATTTCAAAACCTGCCGCGTTTTAGCGATTGCGACCACGATATTTTGGATCCACCAGTAAAGACGAACAAAAATTACCCACCCAGACTTTCGTTTTGAGGGAAAATCCGCGCCAATAAGGTGATTTGAGAAAATTTTAGTCACAGATCGCCGGATTGGGAGAAAATTCCAACATCGAACATGGCGTTTTCATGACAATCAGCTTATCCAATGGGTATCTTTAACTGGCAGAGCATATAGAAACGTGTTCGACCTTCCCGCCTTGCGCGCTGAACTTTCCGAAAAATACGACCTGACACCTTCGCCCAAATTGGCCGAAGAAATGAGTGATATATACGCACGTATGTCACGGGTTGTGACCCCTGCAGACTGGATCATCTACGCTCCATACGTGAAGGCCATCAATGATTTGAAGGCCAAGCGTAATGCCGTGATCTTGGGCCATAACTATATGACACCCGAGATCTATCACGGCATTTCGGACTTTGGTGGAGACAGCTTACAGCTGGCGATCAAAGCGACCGAGGTCGAAGCAGATGTTATCGTCCAGTGCGGCGTACACTTTATGGCGGAGACCTCTAAGATCCTGAGCCCGTCAAAAACAGTGCTGATGCCAGACATGGACGCGGGCTGCAGCCTGGCGGAATCCATCACGGCTGAGGGTGTGGAAGAAATGCGCCGTCGTTATCCCGGCGCGCCCGTTGTGACCTACGTGAACACCACAGCCGAGGTCAAAGCTGCTTCGGACATTTGCTGCACGTCATCAAACGCTGCGCAAATTGTTGCAGCGCTGGATGCAGACACCATTATTATGACCCCAGACCAATATCTGGCGCAAAACATCGCCCGCGATGTACCGCAAAAGAATATCGTCTGGTGGGAAGGCTCGTGTATCGTGCATGAGCAATACTCAGCCCAGGATTTGCGCGATTTTCGCGAATGGAACCCAGGCACGCGGTTGATTGCACACCCGGAATGTCCTCCGGATGTGTGTGATGAAGCTGACTATTCAGGGTCCACCAGTGGCATCATTAAATATGTGACCGACGAGAAACCGGAAAAGGCCCTTTTGATCACCGAATGTTCGATGGCCTCGAACATCGCGGATCAACTGCCCGAGGTGGACTTTGTCGGCCCATGCAATATGTGCCCCTATATGAAGAAAATCACGCTGGAAAAGGTTCTTTATTCGCTTGATACCATGACCGGTCAGATCGAAGTGGATCCGACCGTGGCCGAAAAGGCGCGTCTGGCCGTAGAGCGAATGATCGACCTCTCCCGCAAGTTGGGTATTTAAAGCACACAAATGCAGATACTCCAGACCGATCGCGTTGTGATCGTGGGTGCCGGATTGGCAGCGCTTTATGCGGCGTTGAAACTGGCCCCCCGCCCGGTGCTGATGATTTCGCCCGATGAGCTTGGCTTTGGTGCTAGCTCTGCCTGGGCGCAAGGCGGTGTTGCGGCTGCAATGGATCGCTCGGACAGTCCAGAAGCCCATGCGGCGGATACCGTGAGCGCAGGTGCTGGTACTGTGGTGCCGGAAGTGGCGGAGTTCGTGACCAAGGCTGCGCGCGATCACATCCTGGACCTGACAGAAATTGGCACATCTTTTGATCGCACCAAAGACGGCGGTTATGTGCTTTCGCGCGAAGCGGCCCATAGCGCGGCCCGCGTCGTGCGTGTTCTTGGCGATCAGGCTGGCGCGGAAATCATGCGCGCATTGATCCACGAGGTGGAGCAGACGCCCAGCATTCAGGTGCTTGAAGGCGTTGTTGCGCTTGGCCTTGAGGTCAGTGAGGGGCAAGTCAGCGGTGTCAAGCTTGCACACAGTGATGGATCTGAGCCGGTTTTGCTGCGTGGCGCAGGCTGCCTTCTGGCTGGTGGCGGTTCTGGCGGGCTATATGCGCGCACGACCAACCCAACCCGCATTCGCGGTCAAGTCATTGGTATGGCGGCGCGCGCTGGCGCGGTGATTGCTGATGCGGAATTTGTACAGTTTCACCCAACGGCCATCGATGTCGATGAAGATCCTCTACCTTTGGCAACCGAAGCGTTGCGCGGCGAAGGCGCAATCTTGATCAACAAAGACGGTGAACGCTTCATGCAAGCAGCGCACCCAGATGCGGAACTTGCACCGCGCGATATTGTTGCCCGCGAGATCTACAAACAAAGCCAAGCAGGCAAAGAGCCTATGCTGGATACCCGCTCGGCACTTGGTGATGCGATTAACGATCAGTTCCCTTCGGTTGTTGCGTCCTGCATGCGCCATGGGATCGACCCAACACAGAGCCCCATTCCGGTGGCCGCCGCTGCACATTATCATATGGGCGGCATTGCCTGCGATCTGAACGGTCGCACATCGCTGCCTGGGCTCTGGGTCTGTGGCGAGGCGGCTTCTACCGGGCTGCATGGGGCCAATCGTCTGGCTTCAAACGGGCTGTTAGAAGCGCTTGTCTTTGCCCGCTCCTGCGCATTGGATATCGACAGCTGTCTGGTTGGCGAAGCCTCTGGCGCGCGGGTTTTCCCAGAGTTCGCCCAAAGCTCTGATGCCACGCCACAAGAGGCAATCGATGCTCTGCGCAAGACCATGACAGATTGCGTTGGTGTGGTTCGTGATGAAGACGGGCTTGAAGATGCGCTGTTTATGATTGCCTTCCTCGAAGACAATCATGGCCACGACGAAGGCTTTGCCAATATGTGCGCCACCGCCACATTGATTGCAGCCGCAGCGCTAGCACGCTGCGAAAGCCGCGGCGCGCATTTCCGTTCTGATTTCCCAGATGCAAACGCAGGTGACGGTCAACGCTCCGTCATGACCTATGAGACCGCACGTAGCATTCGTGACGCAATCGTAAAGGATGTCCTATGACCGCGACCCTTCCCGACCTGATCCTTGAACCAATGGTGCGCAATGCGTTGATGGAGGATCTGGGCAGCTATGGTGATATCACCACCCGCACAGTTATTCCTGCAGATACGCAGTACAGTGCCCGGATCAACGCACGCGAAGATGCGGTTGTATCGGGGATGCAGATCGCGGCGCTGGCCTTTCGACTGGTAGATGCGGATCTCAAAATCAATACCGTGATCGCCGATGGCCAGCCCTGTAAAAAGGGCGACACCTTGATGGAGATCACCGGCGACGCGGCTTCGATCCTGACCGGAGAGCGGGTTGCGCTGAATTTCGCAGGCCGCCTGACCGGGATCGCCACTTTGACCGCTGGTTTGGTTGCTGAGACAAAAGGTACACATACCCGCATCACCTGCACCCGCAAAACGACGCCGGGTCTGCGCATTGTCGAAAAACAGGCGGTCCTGCATGGTGGCGGCTTTAATCATCGCTATTCGCTGTCGGATGCGATCTTGATTAAAGACAACCACATTGCAGCAGCTGGTGGCATCGCGGCCGTTTTGAAAGCGACCCGTGCACAAGCTTCGCATATGATGAAGGTCGAAATAGAAGTCGACACGCTGCAACAGCTTGAAGAAGTGCTGCAAGAAGGCGGCGCGGATGTGGTGCTGCTCGACAATATGGACGTGGCCACCCTGCGCACAGCAGTGGATATGGTAAAAGGTCGCGTGGGGACGGAAGCCTCCGGCAATGTACGGCTCGAAACCGTGGCCGAGATTGCCGCAACTGGTGTGGATTACATCTCATCAGGGGCTTTGACCCATTCCTATCGCACCATCGACCTCGGCCTGGATTTCTGATTTCCACAATGGTTGTCCCCGATTTGGCAACATAGCATAGCGGACAAACTCTCAAGATGCTGGGCGACAGTTGCCTCGCCCAAGCGCCCTGGATAGTCGAAAGCAGTAATGCTTTCGCGTTCTGGCATGGCACCTAAGCGTAAAAGCCACAGACTTTGGTTTGGGGAGCCCGCTCAACAGGCGCTCGTCGTCCTAGATTGATTCGACATCGGGCCTGCAAAAGCGCGAAAAACCACCCTAACCATAAGGTTATGAAATTCAGCTAAAAGTTGATATTAACTTATGCGAAATCCCACTGGGTAGCAAAATTGCGACGAAAGTTGGGCAAACTATTGACGAAACTTCGCTCGATTCACGAATATTTCAGTATCTGATTATGTTTTTCAGACGAACAGCAACTGGGCGAGTAAAAAGAAAAAAAGGGGCGACAAGCCCATGCATGCGGCCAGGCATTGTGCAGAAAACGCATTAGTGATCCGGCCATTTCGAGTAGCGCATGACCATCCAACGCCCTCGGTACGAGGAGCAAAAGTTGTGAACTATTTGACTGACGTTGTTTCCGATCAAGAAACCTCAGACGCCTTTGACCTGCTACGCCGAGGGCGCAATCGACGAAAATCGATCCTGATCACAGGAGGTGCCGGATTTCTGGGATCACGTCTGTGCAGCCGATATATTCGGGAGGGCTATCGGGTCTATTGCGTCGACAACCTTTCGACCGGCCGGATGTCAAATATTGAACACCTGCTCGATCATGCGTTTTTCTCATTTATAAAACATGATGTTACTGAACCACTTCGTCTAGCAGGCCAGGTATCTTGGGTTTACAATATGGCCTGCCCCGCCTCTCCACCCAAATATCAAAGCGATCCTATCCACACGATGAAAACCAATGTGCAGGGCGCGCTGAACATGCTGGACCTTGCGCTGGAACATGGGGCACGGATCCTGCAAGCCTCAACATCCGAGGTCTATGGCGACCCGGATATCACTCCACAACAGGAATGCTACCTGGGAAATGTGAACACGGTAGGGCCACGCTCATGCTATGATGAGGGCAAACGTGCTGCCGAAACCATCTTCCATGACTACCAGCAGTTTCGCGGCGCCGATGTTCGGATCGCGCGGATCTTCAACGCCTATGGCCCCGGTATGGATCCTGACGATGGGCGGGTGGTGTCGAATTTTATCACCCAGGCGCTGAGAGGGACCCCGATCACCGTATATGGCGACGGCAGCCAAACCCGGTCATTTTGTTTTCTCGAAGATATGATCGATGGCTTGATGGCGCTCATGCACAGTGAAAACCGCAAGGGCGCGCCCATGTGCGAGCCGGTGAATATCGGCAATCCGGATGAGTTTACCGTCGCCGAACTTGCGGGGCTTGTACTCGCCCAGACCGGCTCGGCGTCAGACATCGCATTCAAGGCGTTGCCCCGCGATGATCCTCGCCGTCGTCGCCCCGACATCAGCCTGGCACGCGATCGCCTGGGATGGTGCCCAAAGGTGAATTTGGCGCAGGGGCTCAAAAGCACGATCCCCTATTTCGCAAAGGAACTGGCCCGGGAAACCCAAGCTGAACTCAACATAGATCTGGTGCAGTGATGAATGCGCCCGCGATAATTGTAACCGGTGGCGCAGGCTTCATTGGCAGCCACGCCTGCAAGGCGCTGGCAGCCGCCGGGTACCAGCCCGTAGCCGTGGACAATCTGCGCACCGGTCATCGCGATGCGGTCAAATGGGGCCCCTTTGAATTTGCCGACATTCGCGACAGTTCTGCCCTGGCGCGGATCATGCAACGCCATCAGGCAAAAATGGTCATGCATTTCGCCGCCGCCGCATATGTCGGTGAATCGGTTGAGCGCCCGGGCTTTTATTATGACAATAACGTCGGTGGCACGATCGCCCTGTTACGGGCGATGCAGCTGGCACAGGTGCATCAAATCGTCTTCTCTTCTAGTTGCGCCACCTATGGCGTGCCCGAGGAGCTGCCCATTCGCGAATGTGCACCACAACAGCCGATTAACCCTTACGGCCACAGCAAGCTGATGTGCGAGCAAATGATCCGGGACAGCGCAGCCAGCGGCAAGCTGCACTTTGCCATTCTGCGCTATTTCAACGCCTGTGGTGCGGATCCTGATGGCGAGCTGGCAGAACGCCATGACCCGGAAACCCATCTAATCCCGCTGGCAATGCAGGCCGCGGCTGGGACGCGCCCTGCATTGCAAGTCTTTGGAACCGACTACAACACGCCAGATGGCACCTGCATTCGTGACTATATCCACGTGCGAGACCTTGCCCGCGCCCATGTGATGGCGCTGGACTGGCTGGCAAGCGGACGCGAAGACATTATGGTCAACCTTGGTCAAGGTACAGGACATTCGATCCTGGAAATTCTCGAAGCCATTGAAAACGTGACTGGCACACGCCCACCTTGGGAAGCGGCCGCCCGCCGTGCAGGCGACCCTCCGATCCTGGTGGCGGATACCACTTTGGCGCGCAACACCTTGGGGTTTCGCCCCGAGCTGAGCGATCTGAATTCGATCCTGTGTCATGCGGCCCCCCATTTTGGCCTGGAGGTGCGCAATGAAATCTGCGCCTAAAACCTGGCATGATCGCAGCCGCTGGCATCAACGTCATCGCTATCTGCGTTCGCTCTGGTCGCCTCAACAACAACGGCGCAATCTGGTGCTGATCCTGATGTGGGGTCTAAGCGCCGTATTTTTCTGGGAATGGTGGCTGCGCCCCGAACATATGACCACCGGACCGCAATATCTGGTGGCCACATTGGCGCTTGCTTGGCTGTTCCTCCTGCAGGTGTTCTTTGTCCTGGTATTTCGACAGGCCAAAGTTCCTGCCTGCGCGCCACCCGCGCCGGGGGATGTGCGGGTGGCGATGATTGTGACCAAAACCCCTTCCGAGCCGCTCTCGGTTTTGGTTCCCACCCTCAAGGCGATGCTCGCACAAGACTACCCGCATGATACTTGGCTTGCAGATGAAGCCCCCGATGATATCACCCGCGCTTGGTGCGCGGCACATGGGGTGAACATCTCATCGCGGCAAGGGATAGAAGAGTACCACCAGAAAACCTGGCCACGCCGCACGCGCTGCAAAGAAGGCAACCTAGCCTACTTCTATGATCACTATGGTTATGAAAACTATGATTTCGTGGCGCAGCTCGATGCCGATCATGTGCCCACCACAACTTATCTGCGTGAAATGCTACGTGGATTTGCGGATCCCGGCGTCGGCTATGTCTCGGCACCCAGCATCTGTGCGGCCAATGCCAAGGAAAGCTGGGCTGCACGCACCCGCCTTTATACCGAAGCGTCCTTTCACGGCGTGTTTCAGGCAGGATATACTGCAACCTTCGCGCCAATGTGCATTGGCTCTCATTATGCGGTGCGCACGAAAGCTTTGAAAGACATCGGCGGTCTGGGGCCGGAGCTTGCTGAGGATCATTCAACAACCATGCTGATGAACGCCGGTGGCTGGCGTGGCGTGCATGCGTTTAACGCCATTGCCTACGGCGATGGTCCCGCCAATATCAGCGATCTGTGCATCCAAGAGTTTCAATGGTCTCGCAGTCTGGTGACCCTCTTGCTGCAATATACGCCGAAGTATTTAAAACAGCTTCCGTTCAGGCTTAAATTCCTTTTTTGCCTTTGCCAGCTATTTTACCCATTATTTGCCGGTTTCATGACGCTGTTTTATTTCTTACCTATTGCAGCCATTGCGTTTGACATGCGCTATGCCGAAGTCACATTTCCAGCCTTCCTGTATCACAGCATGCCACAAATGATCATATTGACCATTATTGCATACGTGATCAAATCAGATCAAAACTTACGCCCTTTAAGTGGAAAAATAATATCCTGGGAGAAGTCGCTATTTCTTGCACTGCAATGGCCCTGGGCATTTTGGGGCTGCGTTATGGCGCTCAGAGATTATTATGGGAAATCATTTGTTGACTTTCGAATTACGCCAAAAGGCAACGCCGCCAAATCACAACTACCAATGCGCATTATCGCAGTTTATGCGTGTCTCGCACTGGGCAGTATCGTTCCCGTTATATTCATACGTGACGTTAGCAATGCACAGGGCTTCTATCTTTTTGCAACAATTAATGCTACACTGTTTACAGCAATTGTCGGCGTGATTGTATTTCACCACTATGCTGACACAACGGTCCGCCGAAATCGCTTTCGCTTGTTTGACCTTGCAAAGGTTGCCGCACCACCTGTTTTGGTTGCAACCATCACTTTGGCAATTTCTGAACGGGGCACCGAAAGCCTGTATGCGTTGTCGCGCGGCATCGAACCCTATCAATTGATCCGCGAAGAATATGGGGTCGCAGGGGCCGGAATGGGTGGTCCAGGGAACGTTATCTTAATTTTTGATCCGGGCTGGGAGAGCACTGGTTCAGAGCATCTTGGGAGGGATTAATATGATACAGAAATCTCAGACCGCCACACTGGCTAGCTGGACAAACAACAAGCAGGCCACCTATGTAATTGCCTGTGGTATTGGCCTTTTCTCTGCTTTAGCCCTCCCTGTGTTTGCCGCTCCGCCTGGCGTGCTCCCCTTTGGTGTCTATGATCCCGGCGGGCAGTTTTCAGAGGATCCCGATGTGCAGATCGAGCATCTGTTTTTGCCGTGGGAAGATGTTTTTCTGCCATCGCTTGAGCTTGCAGATGAATACGCCGCCGAACGCGCCCGAGCCATTTTGGTAACAATAGAACCCTGGACCTGGACGCGCAGCGAGCGCAACAGCGCTGAGCGCTTGACCCAAGGCATTACCAGCGGCGTCTATGA
Organism: Tritonibacter aquimaris; assembly: GCF_009617595.1. GTDB lineage: Bacteria > Pseudomonadota > Alphaproteobacteria > Rhodobacterales > Rhodobacteraceae > Epibacterium > Epibacterium aquimaris. The sequence continues at coordinate 19,809 of NZ_WIXK01000003.1, forward strand.
TGGCAATATCCGCGCAATTTGCGACACGCTCGCCGGGTTCCAGAGCCCAGTGACCGTACGCTGGGCCCAGGAGATGGAAGACAGCTCTGGCCAGTTCATCTGGGCGAAATGGGAGCCCGAAACCTATATCTCTGCCTATCGTCATGTGGTAGAAACATGCCGTCAAAGCTCTGATAACTTTGACTTTATGTGGTCTCCGCTCGGATACGAGGACTTTCAGGACTATTTTCCGGGTGACGATTATGTCGATGTAATTGGGCTCTCGGTCTTCGGTCTGCAGGCCTGGGAACAAGAGGTTCTGGGCAGCGAGCAAAGCTTTCGAGACATCCTGACGCCGCGCTATGAACGGGCGCTTGAATTTGATCTGCCCATTGTGGTGGCGGAGCTCGGCTATGTCGGCGACACTGCCTATATTGAGCGTTGGGAAAATGACGTGCGCCAAGACTTGGACGGGTTCCCAGAGTTGGAAGCAGTGATCTACTTCAACCAACAAGAGGTCTACCCCTGGCCCGACGGGTTCGGCCTGCCGGATTGGCGGATCCCCAACAACCAACTGGATGAAATCCAGGCCGGTTTAAGCGACTAAACCACCAGAAAAGCAGCTATCGGCTGTTTCCTGCCTAGATTTTTTTCACAATAGCCTGCGTTCCTTTCGGCGCAGGCTATTGTGTGTTTTCAAACCATTAGTTTCCGAACACCACGCGATATGATTACTCATATCCAAACTATATCCGCGCTTAAGATGATCTTAGCTTTGATCGAATAGAAAGTCTCTTATCTACTCAATGCAGTTTTGTTAGGCTGCGCCACGAAAACACGAGAGAGTACTGGAACACAGCCCCGAAAAACGGGGTGTAACGAGGCAGTTGATCATGGCAAATTCCAAGGGCGCGCGCCCTATCCTTAACGCATGTAAAAGGCAGTTTTTTTTACGCCTATTTAAGCCTGTTATTGGCGGCGTTTTCTGCGCAACATTGTTCCTGATTGCTGGTGGTCCACAACCCGCACTGGCGGGTGGCACAACATTGCAACCAATCGCACATGTGGCCGTGCCCAAGGCTCAATCACAAAAGGGCCTCAACCTCCTGCAAAGACCAGTGGCACAACCGCGTCCACAAACACGCAAAGTGTCCACTTTGGGAAATGGCAGTTATATTTGTTCCCCAGCAGGATTTGGAAAAAGATCTCACTGTTTCGCAAACTAGATAAAACCATCTCTACAGACCTGAAACAATCACCCGCAGGATACGCCACTGAATAAGCGCCCTGCGGGATCAATACTTCACACTCAAAAAACAAAACCCAGCACGTTTACTTTAATTGATAAACCCTTGATTTACCGACCGCCTTATGCGACGATTTCATTAATGGGTAATTCCGAAATACATTTTCTTTCGGACATTAATTCACGTGCGGCCGCAAGTGTGAGCAGATCTTGCGCATTAAATAATCCGCAACGCATACCCTATCAACAAATACGGGCAATGTTTGGAGGAGTATTAATGCGTTTACGCCAATATCTACATCCACTAGCAATTGCATCTACGGCGTTGGCCTTTTGCACCGGTGCCGCTTTTGCCCAGTCCACTCTTTTTGGATCACCTGTACCCAAAGATTCTGCGGCACCTGAACCAATGTCGCTCTATAAGATGTTTGCAGGAAAAAGCGCCGATTGGGGCGCAGGATCATATGCCTATTTTGCCCCGGATGGCACATTTCGTGCGGTCAACGAAGCTGAACAGAGCCTTGGGATGGGGCGCTGGTATGTGACCACCAACAGCAAGATGTGCTATGATGCGGCCTGGATGTGGCGCCAAGATTTCAACGCACAAAGCAGCGAAGTGCTGACATGTGCCCGCTTCCGCGTTGATAGCAACGGCGAACTCTGGTCGACGACCGGATCAATGGCTGGTCCGTGGTTTCCTTTTTCGGCCGCCAACATGCGCCGGGGAGATATGGTCAGTGGCCGTTTCAGCACCCTGTATTCATCTTTTGGAATTGCTCCTCGCAGCACCAAGAACAATTAAAAAAGCGCCCATTCACATGGGCGCTTTATAGTCGTTTGGCGTTGCACCATCCCCTTCACAGAGGATGGCGCAGAAGCGTTTAGGCAAAGATGAAGTTGTCTTCGGTGAAGGTCGACAGGCGCAGATCTTCGCCTTCGACCACCAAGGTCTCATCTGCAAAGCTGACTGTCACGCTAGAGCTGCCTGCAAAAGCGACATCCAGATCGTCGAATGAGGTAACACCCCATACAGATACGTCGATCAGATCTTCGTCCGCTGCAAAATCAGCAATGGTGTCTTCCTCTGCATCTCGGACGAACCGGAATGTGTCGGAACCTTCTCCACCAATCAACAGATCAGAACCGGCTCCATCGTTGAGCAAATCGTCACCATCACCGCCGTCGATAGAGTCATCACCACGACCACCAAACACTTTGTCGCGACCTGTACCGCCAAAGAGGCTATCATCGCCAGTGCGGCCACGCAGGGTGTCGTTGCCAGACCCGCCGAACACACTGTCATCGCCAGATCCACCGATTGCGAGGTCGTTGCCACGGCCAGCATTCAAAGTGTCATCACCGGCTCCACCGCGCAGTCTATCATTGCCACGGCCACCACGCACCAGATCGTTACCCTGGCCGCCTTGTACCACGTCTTCACCAATGCCGCCGCGCAAAGTGTCGTCACCAAAATTGCCACGCAGCGTGTCATCGCCACGGCCGGCATTCAGAGTATCGCGACCTCCGCCACCAATCAATTCATCATCGCCGTCATCACCACGCAAGCGATCAGAACCAGCGAAGCCTTCGATCAGATCATCCGAGATGGTCCCTTCGAGCACATCGTCCTCATTGGTACCTTCAACGGTCTGTTCAAGACCCAGCGCCAAGTCATAAGCGATGGTGGTGCCATCAACCTCATAGGAAACCAGCAACTGTGGCAGGCCAGTGCCGCTGTCTTCTGCGGATACAAATGCCATGCCTTCTGGGCTGATACCAACAGATCCCGGTGCGATATACTCTACAAACAGCGCGTTTTCTGGATCAGTTGCATCGTAGATCACAACACCGCTGTCACGCTCAAGACCAATGAACACATAGGTGCGACCGTCGTGTTTGCCGACAGTGATGGCTTCTGGCTCAGTCCCTTTATTGTCGGAACGACCATCAACAAACCCATTTGGGTTCAGCGCAGCAGTGATGCGTGCAAAGTCTGAACCACTGTCGAAGACCAGGTTGCCCTCTTCATCAAAGATCGAGAAGGAGCGACCACCAAAGGCGTGCAACACGTCAATGTCACCGTCGCCATCTGTATCGCCATCAATCGCAGAGATTTCCAAACGATCCAGACCAGTGGTGTCTACGCTATCGTCAATGGTCACGATTTCTTCTACGCCGTCACCATCGATATCATACGAGACCTCACCCGCTGCGAAATCTTCCACCCGGAAGTCTTCGTCGCGAGAGTCACCCTCGTTTGCAGTGACAATGTAGTTGGTGCCATCTGCGGTGAAGGCTGAGATCGTGTCAGGCTGGCGCAGGCTGACCACGTTCTCAAAGGTCGCTGGGCTATAGATCTCATCGTCATCGTTCACATCTGTGGCGATTTCAGACAGATCCTGGGTACCAGCAGAGAACAGACGCGTGATAGATCCTGTTTCAACATCGATCACAGCGATTGCATTGTTTTCCTGCAGTGACACATATGCAGTTGCACCATCTTCAGAGAAGGTTGCAACCTCTGGCTCCAGATCATTCGCAGCAGAGAATCCGGGGAAGATGCGGATACCTGCTTCGCGCAGTTCGTCTTCGCGACCGTTAAATTCGCTGAAGTTGATCGAGGTGGTCTGTGCATTTTCTGCACCTTCGCTCACATCGATCAGCGTGACAGAGCCAAACGGATCACGTTCATCACCAGGTTCACCTTCGTTGGCCACGATGATGGTCGATCCGTCAGCGGAGAATTTCACCGCATCTGGCAGGACACCAACCATAACCGTATTCAGCAGAACGCCATCAGTGTCAAAAAGCGCGACAACCCCACGACCATTGCCATCGTCAGCCAGTGCAGTGCGGTTCACCGCAACCGCGACCAGACCGTTTTTGACGGAAACCGATTGAATACCGTCAAAACGTTCAATGCCTGAAAGATCGAAAGAGTTAACCAATGCGCCCTGTTCGATATTGAACACATCGATCGCATCTTCTTCACCATTGGTGACATAGGCAAAGCCATTTTCCACATCAACGATTTCAGAACGACCCTCGTCGTCATCTTCGTTTGGAACACCTTCGCCAGAGAACAACAGTGTTGAGCGCACAAGCTGCGCATCAGTTTCAACCGAGAAGTTCACACCACCTTGTTCCAACTGAACAATGCGTGTGTCCAGACCAGCGCCCAGATCACTTTCGTCGAATGCGTTGTCAACGTCACCAAAGTTTTCGGCCAGATATTCCGCCAGCGCGTCCTGCTCGGTGCCGTCTTCGGCAAAGGTCGCTTCACCGGTGAAACGGCCATCTTCCTCGCCGTCGCCATCCAGATCATCCAGATCAACACGGTTTGCTTCTTCGCCCTGCGGGAACGGGTAGTCATCGCCGCCACCGGCCAGGAAGCCCAGCGTAACAATGCGGAAGTTTTCAGCTGCATCACCTGCCAGTTCGCCGTTGACAACCAGCTGCGCGATGATCGAGCCGTCTTCTTCGTTGACGATCGCTGCGTTTACGATGCGCGAACCCGCTTCCTGCGTTTCGTCGATCGACATGCGAATGCCGGACAGCTGCGGGAACTGACCGTCAACGCTTGGCAGACCGCTGACGCCGTGTTCCAGAACCTCAACCAGTTCAGCGCGGGTCAGGGTAAGCAGGGCCAGGTTGTTGTTGAACGCCAAAGTGGTCTGGATGTCGTTCTGGCTGATGCCACCTTCGGGCTTAACCACATTGCCTTCGCTGTCGACCACTTCTTCGTTTGCGGTGCGAACTGCCTCGGAACCGCCCGCAGGTACGATGGTCTCACCGATGCTGGCGCGGATACCGCCGCCGTTTTTGATCGAAACAACAACGTCGCCGTCATAGTTCTGCGCAACGGCCAGGTTTGCATCCGCAGTCAGGTTGCCAAGGTTGGTTTCCTGGGTGCGGACACCGTCGGTATCCAGCGCATCGCCAGTGCCCGAACGGTTGCCATTCAGGAAGACGTTGGAAACGCCAAACACATTGCTTTCGGTGGCAATGATTTCTTCTTCGATAGCGTCAACGATCTCTTGGATTTCCGCATCCACCAGATCTTCGGCGCCCAGATCCGCAACGCCTTGTTCGTCGGTGGCATAGGCACCGGACACATCCGCGTCATAGCTGTCGGCGATGATGTTGCCTTCGTCGTCAAATTCGATGACCAGGCGGCCAACATATTTGTAGCTGCCGTCGGTGTTCACAACCACGGTGTCAGTGCCGCCGACGTTGGTCACAAACTGCGGGTATTCACCCTGCGAAGTGTCGCCATCGCGCAGACGGTCATTTTCGTCGGTCAGGCGCGTGTTGGAGCCACCCGCAACGATGATGTCGACGTTTTCCAGACGCTCGGCCAGGGCCAGTTCAATGTCGATACGCTGCATGTGAGCCAGCAGAACAACTTTGTTCAGCGTCGGGTTGGCCGCCAAGAGCGTGTCAACTTCGGACTGGATTTCAGCCGCCAGCGCGTCCAGTTCCGCATCCGTGGGCGTGCTGCCAAATGCACCCGGCGCGATGGTGACATCACCGGGCGAAGAGATCGACGCCAAGGTTGGCGTGGTCGCGCCAACAACACCGATCAGCTCGCCGTTTTCTTCCAGTACAACCGAAGTTGTGATGGTGTTGGCCGCCGGAGCCGCGCCGCCATCGACAAACAGATCTGCCAGATTGGCGTCGGTTGTCACATCCAGGTTGGTGGACAGATAGGCGAAATCCGCGCCGGTGAAATCCGCGCCCAGGATAGTGCCTTCCGCGGAGCCATCGATCAGGCCACCCAGCACGCCGGTGCCAAAATCAAACTCGTGGTTGCCCAGCGCGATGGCTTCGATGCCCAGTTCGTTCTGGATCTGGATGTCCGCGATCCCAACCGAGCCAAAGGCTTCGGCGGAGGCATCAAAAAACAGGCCCGGAATAAACGCATCACCCGATGACAGTGTGATGGTGTTGTCGACGACATTGTCGCCGCCCAAGTCTTGTTCACGCAGTGCGTTCAAAACGGCCGACAGCCGAGGCGCGTCGCCGATGGCCGCGCTGCCTGCTTCCTGATCCGCAATGTGAAGAAGTTCTAAAGTATAAGCCACGATAGCCCCCGTGAGTCTAAAAATCGCCCACGAACTACGGGGGTAAACACACAGATTTTTTTCAAAAATGTAACGCAAATTTAACATGTAAATTCGATGAAAAACCGAAACGTGAGCGAAATTCAAATTAACTCACATGTTTTCGCCAAACGCCTGCGCAATATTTGAAAGAAAAGCAGATGGGAAATTTAGCGTGAAATCAATATATTAACAATACCCCATGTGCTACCCCACTGGTACGCATGTAAATTGAAGCTAAAATCAATTGAAAACTATCTTTTACAGCCATTCGCTGAGTGAGAGAAAATTCTCAAAAATGAACTCATCCTCTCAGTAATGTGAGCAATACAAGACCATAAAAATCCGGGAAAGACTGCATGTTTGATCGCATTTCTTTCACGCTGGTACAGATGGCCCGACCTGACGCAATAAAAATCACGGCTTGTGGGATGATACGCCAAGGTTTTCCCTATCCAAATCGCCGCATCGCGCTTTCACGGAACTTATGGCATCACTGCAGACAAGACCTGACAAGGATAGCCCCATGAGCGCAGACCCGATTGCCCGATTTGACATCAACGCCCAAGAAATCGATCGCGTTGTCGCGCGATTTTATGCACAAATTCGCCTGCATCCGGTTCTGGGCCCGGTCTTTGCCAGCCATGTGACGGATTGGCCGGAACATGAAGAAAAGATTGCTGCGTTTTGGCGCAATGCCATCCTGCGTCAGAAGAGCTATTCAGGCAATCCGATGCAGGTACATGTCACGCGCCCCGACATCAAAGCGGAGCATTTTCCCATCTGGCTGGAGCTTTTTCACAAGGTTCTGCATCAGGAGCTGCCGAATCTACAGGCGCGGCAATGGGCTGCTTTGGCAGATCGGATTGGCGAGGGCTTTCGCACCGGTATTGTTGCCATGCGCCAACCCAAGGATGCACCGCCAAAGCTGTTTTAGTTGCCGCGGCTGACGATCCCTTTCAGCGCGTTCTGTATGACCTGACGCGTTTTGGGGCGGCGTCCATCTGAAAATGGCATAGGCCGACATAGATCCATGGCCGCAAGCCCCACCCGCGCGGTGAGCGCCCCATTCACGAGCCCCTCGCCAAAACGGCGCGAAAGCTTTGATAGGATGGATCCCCCCAACAGAGGCTCCAATAGATCATCCCCCACGGCCATGGCTCCAGTTGCCACCAGATGGGCAAAAACACGACGGATCAGTCGCCAAGCCGCAACACCACCCGAACGACCACCATAAATAGCGCCAATACGGCGGATCATGCGAACTGATGCCGTCAACGCCACGATCACATCCGCAAGCGCAAGCGGCACAAGCGCCGTAACGGTCGCCACCTGGCGTGCTGCGGCTTCGACCTCGGCCAGTGCCTGCGCGTCAAGCGGGCTCAGAAGCTCGGCCTCGGCGAGATCAAGAACAACCGGCGCATCAACGGTATCGTTCAGACGCTCTTTCAGGTTCTGGCGCGCCCAGTCCAGCTCATCTCGGCCGCGATAAAACCCCATAAGCTGATTTGCAAACTGATGCGCCGCTGCCAAGTCTTGATCGGCGATTTGTGCGCTCTGGCGCAGCTGATCAACGCGTTTCAGACGGGCAATCCCCGCCAATTCGCGCAACACAAAAACAAGCGCCAATACAATAAGCAGCGCAAAACCAGCGGCAAACAACCAGCCGAGCAGCGGAATGTTTGTGATCAAGCCGGTCACAAACTCCCAAGCCCAAAACGAAATGAGCGCCATGGCGAGCGATACAAGAACGCTCCAAAACAGTCGGCCCAATCTTGAACCACCACGCGCCAGATGCGTTGCAACAGGCACAAGCACCGAAGTTTGCTCAGAAGCTATTTCCCCATCATGCAGGGCCGCGCCAAGAGGATCTTCAACCGGGGGCGCATCTGCAACCTTTGGGGCCTCGGAGGGCGCGTCATCCAGTTCAAACAGAACAGGTTTATTGCTCATACGATCTGCTCCGGTTGATGATTTTGATTGGCGGCGTCCGGATGCTGCCAGTGATAAGAAATATCGGGCAGCCCTTCTGAATGCTGTCGCCCATCGCTACGCCCCACCTCACGAAAGCCCTCACGCTGATAGAACCTTTGCGCTGGCGTATTGGCCTGAAACGTATGCAACCTCAGCTCAGGCGACAGCGTTTTCGCATGTGATAACAACGCCTTACCAACGCCCTGCCCGCGCATGTCAGGCGCCACATAAAGCGAGCAAATCTCGACCCCATCCAAAGCAACAAAACCAAGCACTTTATGCTCTCGCACGGCGACGCTGACCCAACCACGATCAATCATAACATCGCAAAACCGCAGGATCTCGGCGGCGGTGTGTTCTTTTGGCATCCAAGGCGTTTCTGTTTCAAACCGGTGTAGGATGTCCCCGATCTGACCGGCATCCAAAGGGTGGGCTTTGCGCAAAATCATAGGCGATCTCCCAACAGAAACTCTGCTGCGCGATCCAAACGGATATGGGGCGGCCCGTCTCCCGGCTTCAGCGACAGCTGCGCCGGTGCAAAAGCCATCGATTGAAACTCCCCATCAAGCCAAGCCTCGGCCCCCTGACGTGCTGGCGACAACAGCTGCGCCGGATCTTCTGGCAGAGATCCAGGATAGAAAGCAGCAGTTTTACCACTCTGCAACAGACGCCCGCGCACGCAGGGTAGCTCTTGGCCTGCATGGCTGCGCATTTCTTCTGTTGTGGTGCGCAGCGCAGCCAAGGAAAGCGCCGCCGTTTCAGCGCCCACAAATTGCGCACGATCTCGCGCGTCGCGTGTGAGCGCATCAATAATCGCTGTCAGCTGCGGATGCTGTTGGTGATGCAAATGATCGGCCTTGGTTGCCGCAAACAGGATCTTTTCCACCCGACGGCCCCGCAAAAGGCGTGACAGCATATCATTGCGCCCGGGACGAAAGGCCGAAAGGATATCTCCTAATCCCTGGCGCATGTCTTCAACCGCGCGCGGGCCTGCATGAATGGAGGACAATGCATCAACTAAAACCACCTGCCGGTCGATACGAGAGAAATGATCGCGAAAGAACGGTTTGACCACTTTTGCCTTATAGGCCTCAAAGCGGCGCGCAAATTCAGCCGCCATAGATCCACGCCGACCGTCATTTTCTGGCAGCGGTGCAAACGTCAGCGCGGGTGAGCCTTCCAAATCACCGGGCAGCAAGAACCGCCCCGGTGTGCAATCAGAATAGCCCGCAAGGCGCGCATCATTCAGGTATGTGGTGAAGGCCGCTGCCAAGGCCTGTGCGGGCGGCTCTTCATGTTTGCTGGTGGCGTCGCATGCCTCAAGCGCTGTGAGAAACGCTGTGGCCTCTTCCCGGTTTTGCAAACGTTTGAGGGTTTGCGCAGACCACTCTTCGAAACTTTTGTCCAGCAACCCAAGATCAAGCAGCCATTCGCCGGGGTAATCCACAATATCCAGATGGAGCGTACGCGCGCCCTGTACCGCCCCCATGAGACCGGAAGGGCGCACCCTCAGCGAAAGCCGCAGCTGGGAAATCGCGCGGGTGCTTTCGGGCCAATGCGGATCTGGGCCCAACAGCGCGTTGAGATGGGTTTCATAGTCAAACCGCGGCACGGTGTCATCGGGCTGCGGTTGGAGATAGGCGGTTTCAATGCGCCCATCGCGCACCGATTGAAGCTGCACCATGCGCCCCCGGTTCATCAACCCAGCAACAAGTGAGGTGATAAAAACCGTCTTTCCCGACCGCGCAAGCCCGGTCACCCCAAGGCGCAGGCTGCTGTCAAACAAACCAGAGGAAATCTGCGCCCCCACCGTATCAACGGTGCGCGTCACCTCATCGATAACCGTACCAATACCCACTCTTTACCCTCTGGTTTTGTTGTTGCTTTCAAAATAGGGATCGGCGCATGGGCTTACCAGTCTTTGTTCGCAAAAGGCGAATAGCTCTTGCCAATGCGACACAGGCCACGCTAGGGGGGCACATGCCCAGATATGCCCTAAAAGTCGAGTATCACGGCGCACCTTTTGCCGGGTGGCAGCGTCAGAAAGATCAGCCCTCAGTCCAGGGCGCAATCGAAGACGCCTTGGCCCGGCTTGAGCCGCGCGACCACACAATTGCGGCTGCGGGCCGCACTGACACAGGCGTGCACGGTTTGGGTCAGGTTGCCCATTGTGACATGGTGAAAGACTGGGCCCCCTTTCGCCTGTCTGAGGCGTTGAATTTCCATCTAAAACCACTACCTGTCGCGATTGTGGATTGCGCACAGGTGGATGAAGACTGGCACGCGCGCTTTTCTGCAATTGAGCGGCAATATCTGTTCCGCATTCTCATGCGGCGCGCGCCTGCGACCCATGACGCAGGCCAGGTCTGGCAAATCAATCACCAGCTTGATGTTGACGCGATGCAAGAGGCTGCAAACCATCTTTTGGGTTTGCATGATTTCACCACCTTCCGCTCTTCGATCTGTCAGGCACAAAGTCCGGTGAAAACGCTGGATGAATTGCGCATAGAAGCCGTAGACGGCTTTTCCGGGCCTGAAATCCATTTTCACGTACGTGCGCGCTCATTCTTGCACAATCAGGTGCGCAGCTTTGTTGGCACTTTGGAACGCGTTGGCGCAGGGGCTTGGACCCCGGAAGATGTGCGCACTGCGCTTCAATCCTGCGATCGGGCGGCCTGCGGCCCGGTCTGTCCGGGCCATGGGCTCTATTTGGCGCGTGTCGGCTATCCTGAACCTGTTTTTGCAGGCCAATAGCGCTCACATCGCCAATTAGCACTTTGTTTACCCAGCCAGCATAATTTAGCATCAAAATACCATGAGGCAGGGATGGAGCCGCACTCCTGAACTGCCGATTGGGCACTTTCGACAAGTGTTTTGTTGATATGATTGGGCGCAGATGAAGTACGTGGACAAGGACCGCGCAATTTCCACAAGTTTTGCCAAGGGTCTGGCCGTATTAGAAGCCTTTGATGCACGGGCACCCCATCTCTCCATGGCGGAAATTGCCCGGCGCACCGGGCAAGACCGTGCGACTGCGCGTCGGGGAACCTTGACGCTTGAGGCGCTTGGCTATCTTGAACGCAAGGGACGTCTTTTTGCTCTATCGCCGAAGCTGCTCGCAATGTCCGGGCGTTTTCTGCAGGCCAAACAAATCCTTCCACATTCGCAGCCGATCTTGGAACGCTGTGCAAACGAACTGAAATGCCCAGTTTATCTTGCAACGTATTGGGACGCGAGAGTTCTGATTTTGGCCAAATCTGCATCGGCCCACAGCCGGTATGAAGTTGGAACGATCGTGGATCCGCTTCACAGCGCGCTTGGCCATATCCTGCTGGCGAGCCATGATCAGGAATCGTTAGATGACGGTCTGTCAAAGTGCCTCGAGGACACATCTATCACCATCGACAAGGATGCGGTGATCCACCAACTCGATCCGGTGAGCGATCAAGGCTTTGCCTCAGTGCAGGCAAGCGATCAACCAACAAGCTGTGCGGTACCCGTTTCAGGAGAGGCGATGCTTGCGCTGTCTGCCGATTTGACAAAAGCCACACCAACCAGCGCTGAAGTTGAGCTGACTGTTCAGGTTTTGCAAAACTGCGCTTCAGCCCTCGCGCGTTTGCCATCGATCCGCGATTTCTGAGGCTTATTGCCAAAATAGTCGGCCAAAGTTTCAAAAGAAAACAAATACAGTTTTAGCCAGCCGTGGGATGTGCCTGCGGCTCACCTGCTGCGATAGTGGTCTTAACAGCTATCAAAGGACACCACCGTGCCCGACACATCAAAACAGAAACCGGCCTATTACACCCCAAAGGGCGGCCACCCTGAACAGACCCAACTTTTGACAGATCGTGCCGTTTTTACAGATGCATACGCGGTCATTCCAAAAGGCGTAATGCGGGATATCGTGACCTCATTTCTGCCCGGATGGGTTGGTATGCGCATGTGGGTTTTAGCCCGCCCCATGACAGGTTTTGCTGAGACGTTTTCGCAATACATTGTTGCGCTTTCCCCTGGTGGTGGCTCTGATCAGCCGGAAACGGATCCGCTGGCACAGGCCGCGCTCTTTGTAACCAAAGGCCAACTGGAGCTTGACCTTTCAGGACATTACCACACGCTGACTGAGGGTGGTTTTGCCTATATCCCCCCCGGTGTGAACTGGCAGATCAAAAACAACAGCGACGCGGAATGTAGCTTTCACTGGATTCGCAAACACTGGCACGCAGCCCCGGGCATATCCGCGCCCAAGGCCTTTGTGTGCAATGAACAAGATGTTCAACCAACGCCTATGCCCGGCACCAATGGTCGCTGGGCGACAACACGGTTTATGGATCCCGACGACCTAGCGCATGATATGCATGTGACCATTGTGACGTTTGAACCCGGTGGGGTGATCCCATTTTGTGAAACCCATGTGATGGAGCACGGACTTTATATCTTGGAAGGGAAAGCAGCTTATCGGCTCAATCAGGATTGGGTTGAAGTTGAGGCGGGGGACTTCCTCTGGCTGCGCGCATTTTGCCCCCAGGCCTGTTATGCGGGCGGACCCGGAAAATTCCGCTACCTGCTGTACAAGGATGTGAACCGCCATATGCCGCTCAAACCGCTGACCTAATCGTTTGGCTGGCTTGTCAGCCAAGGAATACCCCTATTAGGCTTACACTACTCACCTATTCAGTTTGTCAGTTTCACACGGGAGAAGACGATGCGCGTATTTGCTGCACTTGTTTTAGGGGCCTCATTGTTTGCCAGCGGTGCTCAAGCCGAAAAACCCACTGCCGAGACAAAACAAGTCACCATATTAGGGCGTGACTGGCTGGTCTGGCCATCGCAAGTGGTCGCCGGAGAAGTGGTTGCACGGCGCCAGAACCTTGAGCTTTTGCCAGAGCGGGCACCATCTTTGTTGACTGTGCGTCAGGCGATGCGCGCCTATCGAGGTGCGACAGGTTGCACCGCCAACTACGACACGATGTATCGCACAGACAATGGCGACTACCACGCAGCCCTGATCTGTCCAAAGTAATACGAACCACGACGTGGCTCCAATTGTGGCAGATACAATTCTGCCCTTGCGCTTGTTGCGGGCACGTTCCATTGCTTGGGTGTTTTCGCCTCTGCAGCCATGAACGGCTTGGCTATTTCTGAGGTCCGACAGCCACATGCAAGGAGAGCGGGCTATGAAGATCGCAATCAACGGGTTTGGCCGTATCGGTCGGGCGATCCTGCGCCAGATCCTGACCAGTGAACGCGGAGCCGGGATTGAGATTGCGCTGATCAATGATATCGCCGCATTGGATATCTGCGCCTATCTGTTTCAGTATGACAGCACCTTTGGCCCCTTCCCGCATGAGGTTTCCATCCATGAAAACCAACTGCAGGTTATGGGGCGCAATATTGCCGTATCCCACCTCCCGGATCTGACCACAGCGGATCTGCATGATGTGGATGTTGTGCTGGAATGCACTGGTATTGCCCGCACCTCTGATGTCGCCCAGCGCGGGCTTGCTGCCGGTGCCAAGAAAGTCCTTATTTCCGGCCCCTCACCGGCGGCTGAATTCACCTGTGTTCTAGGCGCAAACGAAGCTGGTCTAGGCGCGGCCAAGATCGTGTCAAACGCATCATGCACCACCAATGGCCTGGCACCGCTTGCCCGGGTGATCGATGACCTTGCGGGCATTGATCGCGCCCATATGACCACAATCCATTGCTACACCAATTCGCAGCCCATGGTGGATGCACCCCGTGGTGATTTTGCCCGCTCCCGCGCAGGTGCGCTGTCGATGGTGCCCACGACCACCTCAGCGACACATATGATCGAAGAGGTCCTCCCCCATCTGAAAGGCCGCTTGTCTGGTGCGGCGGTACGCGTTCCAACGGCAAGTGTTTCTGCTGTTGATCTGGTCGTGCAGCTCAAACAGAAAATCCGCGAAGACGAGCTGCGCGCAGCATTACAAGATCGCATTGCCCAGTCTTCGGTGCTCGGCTGGACAGATTTGCCGCTGGTCTCCTCTGACCTGCGTGCACGTTCGGAATCCCTTGTGATCGCCGCTCCAGAAACGCGCATGGTTGATGACAAACAGCTTCGTGTCTTTGGCTGGTATGACAATGAATGGGGGTTCTCGGCCCGTATGATCGATGTGGCACGATTGATGGCTGTGTAATCAGGCGCGTACGACCAGATAGGGCGTGCCAAAAAGATGTTCTTCGAGGTTTTCGCCCGGCCCGATACGATCCACAACCGCAAACAGTCCCGGTGCATGTAGTGGCGTTAGTACCCCATGCCAGGTGCCGCGGTGAAAGTTAATCGCCTGCCCTGCCTCCGTTTCAAACGCGCGAGGCTGCCCAGGCTTACCGTCCTGATCCGGGGCGACGATCACCAGAAACCCATGCTCGCTCATCGGAATAAATGCCTGACTGCCCTCAGGATGGCGTTCAACCAGATCCAACTGATATGGTAGTTCACGCGGTTTGGCCTGAAACAAGCTGAGCCCCGCGCGCCCTCCAGCGAATTCCATCTGTGCCCGGTCGTGGAAACGCTCACAATGGCCTTGATTGATAAGTTTCTCCGCCGCCTTTGATGTATCGATTAGGTCGCCAAAGGGCGCAAAAGCTGCGGCGCTCATTGGTTCAATTGCGATGTGCCTCATGGCAACAAATCCTTAAGCCGCCACAGAGCGATACGTTCTACCTGATGGCAAGCCTCAGCGAACTCTGCATCGCGCGCATGGGTCAGGCGGGCACCAAAGGCCTGCAGAATTGATGATTTGCTATGCTCACGCACCGCAATGATGAATGGAAAGCCAAATTTTTCCACATAGGCTGCATTCAGCTCTGAAAACGTCTGCCGCTCCGCATCCGTGAGCGCCTCCAACCCTGCAGATGCTTGTTCTGCGGTGCTTTCAGCGGTCAGCCGTTTGGCAGCAGCCAGTTTTCCCGCAAGATCGGGATGTGCGCGCAGCACTGCAAGCCGTTCAGCATCAGGCGCACGACGAAACGCACGGCACAATGCATTATGCAACCCTGCGGCGCGATCATGAGCGGGGCCCAATTCCAGATCAAATGCCGTCTCGGCGACCCAAGGGCTATGTTCAAAGATTGACCCATAGGATTGAATGAACGCATCCCGCGTCATCGCACTTGGGCGCTGGTAGCGCTGATGCGGGTGGTTTTGTTTCCAGTGGTCCGCGATATCGATCCGGCGTGGGCACCAGACCCCATCAAACCCCTGAATATAGTCAATAAATCTTTTGATAGCAGCGGCCTTTCCTGGCCGCCCAGCCAATCGGCAATGCAGGCCAACAGACATCATCTTGGGCGCGCCCGCCTGTCCCTCGGCATAAAGCATATCAAAGCTGTCTTTCAGGTACTCAAAGAAATCCTGTCCGCTGTTGTATCCCGGCGATGTCGCAAAACGCATGTCATTGCATTCAAGCGTATATGGCACGACCAGCTGATCGTGATCCCCCACTTCAACCCAATGGGGCAGATCATCATCATAAACGTCTGAAATATAATCAAACTGCCCCGTCTCCGCGACCAGGCGCAGTGTATTTGCGCTGCAGCGTCCGGTATACCACCCGCGCGGTGATTGCCCCACAACTTCGCGGTGGAGCGTGAGTGCCTCAGCATTAGCCGCACACTCCTCCGCCTCGCCCATATCTTTATGTTCAACCCATTTCAGCCCATGGGAGGCGATTTCCCAATCCGCATCAATCATCGCCGCAACCTGCTCAGGCGCGCGAGCCAATGCAGTTGCAACGCCAAAGACAGTCACCGGGATCCCTGCCCCAGTGAACAAGCGATGAAGCCGCCAAAATCCAGCGCGCGCGCCGTATTCATAGATCGATTCCATATTCCAATGGCGTTGGCCCGCCCATGGCTGCGCGCCCGGAATGTCGGACAAGAAAGCTTCGGATGCGGCGTCACCATGCAGAATATTGTTTTCGCCACCCTCTTCGAAGTTCAACACAAACTGCACCGCAATCGCTGCGTTGCCAGGCCAGATCACCTTGGGGGGCTCGGCTCCATAGCCAATCAGATCGCGGGGATAGCGTGGCGGGGTCTGAGACATTTGTAATCCTGCGCAGTTAGAACTCTCATTTCTAATATGACAGAAAATCCTGTGCGTTTTTCAAATTTTGCCAGAGGGAGTTGAGGCATCGCCCCATTTGCCTAACCTCTAGCGCTCTGCCATGGTGAATGCGTAAAAAGGAGCAGTTTAGATGAGCGGATATTTAACCACCCATGTGTTGGACACTGCACGCGGATGTCCAGCTGCGGGGATCAAAATCGCGCTCTACCGTGTGAGCGGCAATTCTCACCGCAAGATTTCTGAAGCCGTGACCAATGCTGATGGTCGCACCGATGTGCCAATCCTTTCAGAAAAGGCATTCAAGACCGGCACCTATGAGATGATCTTCTTTGCTGGTGATTACCTGCGCGAAACACAGGGCTTAGAAGAGGATCCGCTATTTCTGGATCAGATCCCAATTCGCTTTGGGCTGAACGATGCAGAGGCCCATTTTCACGTGCCTTTGCTGCTCTCGCCTTTTGGCTATAGCACCTACCGCGGCAGCTAAAACATCGCCTTTTCTTCGGCCTCACGCACCGCCTGACCAATGTGATCTGCGATATAGTCAAGAAACAGCCGCGTCTTGGGATCCTGATAGCGACGATGCGCATAAAGGCACCCAAGCTGCACAGTTACCGGTGGTGTCTCTGCAGCGACTTGGACCAGTCGGCCGTCCCGCAAATGCTCGGCCACTTCAAACAGCGGCTTTAACGCAACCCCTTCGCCCGCAAGCGCCCAATCGGTCAGCACTTCGCCGTCATCACATTCATGACGCCCCTGCACCGCAAATCGGCTCGGGCCGTCTTCGGTCTGTAGTTGCCACTGAAATTCACTCGCGCCGGGATAGCGCAGGTTCAGACAGTTGTGCGACCCATTGATGAGATCGTCGCCCCGCTTGGGCATGCCGCAACGCTCAACATATGAAGGAGCTGCGCATAAAAGGCGCTGACAATCTGCAATCTTGCGCATTTTCAACGCACTATCAGCGGGCTGGCCAAGGAAGAATGCCAGATCGAGCCCCTCGGTCGTGAGATCTACCGTGCGATCAGACAGGCGCAGGCGAATGGAAATCTCTGGGTAGGTTTTCAGAAACTTTGGCACCAAGGGCGCAATAAAACGCCGGCCGATACCCAAAGGGGCCGCTACAAACAGCGTTCCGCGTGGTGCATCCGTCAGCTGCATCACTTGGGCTTCGGCGTCATTTAATGTCTCAAGCACCGCAATTGCACCGGGGTAAAACGCGCGCCCCTGCTCGGTTGCTGAAAGATTACGCGTTGTGCGCTGAAACAGGCGCACACCCAGATATTCTTCAAGCTGAGAAATCCGCGCAGATGTCACCGCAGGTGATATGCGCAGATCGCGCCCCGCCGCAGACATTGAGCCAAGCTCATAGACACGCACAAAGGTTCGGATGTTATCGAGATAAGACATTATACAGCTTTTTTTGATACTCTTCGGAAATATAAGTAAATTCCCAAAATTTACCAGTGCCCGTAAAATTAAAGGCCGGGTGCAGACCAAAACACGCAGCCAGTATGAGCAACGAAGGACAAAATGAATGTGGGATCTGATCCTATTGTGGGAATGGTTGGCGCTGGCTGCGCGCTGGCTCCATGTGATCACCGCGATCGCCTGGATTGGATCATCCTTTTATTTCATCGCGTTAGATCTTGGCCTCAACCGTAACATCAGCGGCCCAGCCGATGGGGAAGAATGGCAGGTACATGGCGGTGGTTTCTACCACATTCAAAAATACCTCGTTGCACCCGAACGCATGCCCGAGCATCTGACCTGGTTCAAATGGGAAAGTTACGCGACCTGGCTGTCAGGTTTCGCCTTGCTGATGATCGTCTATTGGGCCGGCGGGGAGCTCTATCTGGTCGATCAGTCCAAAACGGATATGGATGTCTATGAAGCCATGGTGCTGTCAGCCGCCGTGTTGATTGGCGGCTGGTTGGCCTACAACAGCCTGTGTAATTCGCCACTGGCAAACCGGCCTTCCCTGCTCATGCTGATCTTGTTTGTCTTACTGGTCGTTTTGGGCTGGGGGCTCAATCAGGTTTTTACCGGGCGTGCCATGATGCTGCATCTGGGCGCACTGACCGCAACCTTGATGAGCGCGAACGTGTTTTTCATCATTATCCCCAACCAGAAAATCGTGGTTGCGGATCTCAAGGCTGGGCACACGCCTGATCCCAAATACGGCAAAATCGCCAAGCTGCGTTCGACCCACAACAACTACCTGACACTGCCGGTGCTGTTTTTGATGCTGTCCAACCACTACCCATTGGTTTTTGCGAGCCAATACAACTGGCTGATCGCAGCGCTGGTGTTTTTGATGGGGGTGAGCATCCGCCACTATTTCAACACGCTACATGCCCGCGCTGGCAATCCGCGCTGGACCTGGGCGGTGACCGTAGCATTGTTTCTGATGGCTGTGTTCCTGTCTGTCGCGGGGCGCGAAACAGAAGGTGATGACAGTGCGCTTAGTGAAACAGCAAAAATATTGATGAACACAGCTCAATTTGAGGATGTCCAAGACATCGTCATAGCAAATTGCAGCATGTGCCACGCGCGTGAGCCTTTTTATGACGGGATCGCCACGGCCCCAAAAGGCGTCTTGCTCGAAACGACGGAAGACGTCGCGCGCAATGGGCGGGCGATCTATCTACAGGCCGGTGTGACACAGGCAATGCCGCCGTCAAACCTTACCTATATGGAAACGGGCGCACGTGCCGCGATCCGCGCCTGGTACACAAACGCCGATCTGGCTGGGCTCGGGCGCCTATGACACAGGAAACGGCTGCCTTTCCTTAACTTTCCCCGTTCCTTCGGCCATCGCCTACGTGATAGGTCTTGGTGCAACCCGGTTGGGACATTTGCACATAAGGCGGAAAGACATGAAATTGGCCAAAGCTTTGCCCCGATGGACGCTGGCCATCTTCATAAGCTGCGCTGCACTTCCAGCTTTTTCGCTGGAAACCCAGTTCACGGCCACAGGCGCTGACACGGATCTAAAAAACCGCCTGAAACGCGCCAGTACTGTGACAAACATCAGCAAAAAAGCAGCCACACAGGATGTTCTGGCAGCAGCCTTATCTGATTATCGCAGCCTTGTTCAGGTGCTTTATGACGAAGGGTATTTCGCGCCGATTGTGTCCATCAAACTGGATGGGCGTGAGGCCGCCGCCCTTAACCCACTGGCGCTGCCCCAAACCATCAACAGCGTAAATGTTGCGGTGCAACCCGGCCCCACATTCCAATTAGGACGCGCCGAAATCGCGCCTCTTCCCAACAACACCGAACTTCCCGAAGGGTTTCGGTCTGGCGAGCGCGCGACCACTGGTGTGCTGCGCGATGCGGCGACGGCAGGGATTTCCGCCTGGCGCGACGCGGGACACGCAAAAGCGCGCATTCAGCAGCAAAACATTAGCGCCAACCATCGAACCAATCAGCTGAGCGCCGATATCCGTATTGCCCCGGGTGCCGAGCTGAAACTCGGACGGCTGCTCATCGAGGGGCAAAGCGACGTGCGCCCGGACGCGATCCAACGCATTGCGGGCTTTCCCACCGGAGAGACCTTTCACCCTGATCTTATTTCCAAATCCGCCGAACGCCTGCGCCGAACTGGCGCGTTTGCATCGGTAGCGCTGCGCGAAGCAGAAAATGCCAACCCCAATGACACGCTTGATGTGACCGCAGCGATCAGCGACCTCCCAAAGCGTCGTTTGACCTTTGGCACAGAGCTCTCTTCCTCGGATGGGGTGGAACTGAGCGCAAGCTGGATTCATCGCAACCTGTTTGGTGGCGCAGAACGCCTTACCTTTGAGGCGCGTTTGTCGGGCATTGGTGGCACGTCTGATATAGATGGCCGCGTCGCAGTGCGTCTGGATCGCCCCGCCACACTGGGCCCGGATGACAACATGTTTTACCTGCTCGAGGCGGAGCGGCTTGATGAAGAGCACTTCAGCGCTGTGCAGGGCATCGGTACAATCGGGGTGCGCAGGCTGTATTCCGATACGCTGACCGGGGAAATTTCCGCTGGGTTTGCGAGCATTCTGGCCACCGATGCCTTTGGCAAACGTCGGTTCAAATATCTGCTGGCGCGCGCCCGCCTTGAACAGGACCTGCGCGACAACCGGGTAAGCGCGACCGATGGCACCTATCTTTTGGCACAGGCGGTGCCCTTCGTGGGTATAGATGGCACGGAATCCGGATTGCAGCTTGTTGGTGATGGGCGCATCTATCGAAGCCTTGGTGAGCGTTTGGTTATCGCAGGCAGGGTGCAGTTTGGCTCGGTTCTTGGGCCATCCTTATCAGAAGTGTCCCCGACGCTTGGCTTTTTCTCAGGCGGCGCAGGCACCGTGCGCGGTCATGAGTTTCAATCCCTTGGGGTCCCAGCTGGATCTGATACTGCGGCAGGCCGTGGCTTTTTGGCGCTTTCAGCCGAAATCAGACGTCAGGTTTCAGACAAGATTTCGCTGGTAGGGTTTTATGATGTTGGTCTCATCTCTGATCAGAGCTTTCTCAGAGAGGGCAACAACCAGCACGCTGGTGCAGGCTTCGGCCTGCGCTACGATATCACCGGCATCGGCCCGCTGCGCCTTGATCTGGCGGTTCCAGTCAGTGGTGGCAGTGGAGACGGGTTACAGTTTTACATCGGTGTGGGACAAGCGTTTTGAAAACTTACCTTCCATATATTGCAGCGACCACATTCGCCTGCGCGACAGCCGCTGTCGCCCAAAACACCATTTCGCCAGAAGAAAGCGGCGGCTTTCTGGTGGATTTCCTTGAAGAGAAGCTTTCCGGTGAAAACCGTTTTGTAAAAGTCGAAGGCTTAAGCGGCACGTTTTCATCAAAAGCAGAAATCGCGCGCCTGATTGTCTCAGATTCTGAAGGCGTGTGGTTTGAACTGGAAGGCGCCGAGCTTGATTGGAACCGTTCTGCGCTGCTGCGCGGCGCGCTTTCGATCAACCAGCTGTCAGCAGAACGTATCGCGATCTCGCGCCCGCCCCTGCCCGCACCGCAGGAAACTACAGCGCCAAGCCCCGAAACCTCCCCTTTGACGCTCCCTGAGCTGCCGATTTCAATCAATCTAAATGAAATCGCGGCTGAACGGATTGAATTGGGCGAAGCTCTTTTAGGGCAAGACAGTGTCTGGAGCATAAAGGGCAAGCTTTCCCTTGAAAGTGGTGAGCTGGATAGCGCCTTGTCGCTGGACCGGCTGGATCGTGATGGAGATAGCCTGACGCTTGAAGCAAGTTACGCCAACACGGATCAACTGCTCGCGCTCAACCTGGCTGCAAATGAAAAACCTGAGGGGATAATTAGCGCCTCACTCCCGATGCAGGATCCTGTGCCGCTCTCACTTTCGGTGATGGGTGAAGGACCCTTGCAGGATTTCGCTGCCGACATCACATTTATGGCTGGTCCAAACGCGCAGATTACTGGTGAAGTTAATATCAATGCGGCGAGTGACTCCGAAACCACGCAAGGGCTGATTTTCTCTTCAGATCTCAACGGGGACATAGACGCGATTTTACCTGCGCAGTATCGGGATTTCTTTGGCCCCAACCTGCGTATGCGGCTGAAAGGGGAAACCTTTGCACCGAACGGGCTGGCGCTTCATTCGCTTGCCATCAACAGTCAGGCCCTGCGTCTGGCAGGCTCGGCCCAATTCATGGACGGCCAGATCGATACCGCCAATCTGCGTGCATCCATTGCTCCACCAAAGGGGCAAACACAGATCACCTTGCCTGTGGCGGGCGGCAATACTTCTGTCGCCCAACTCGATTTGTTGGCGCAAAAGACATCCGGGCCGCAATGGGCAGTGAGCGCAACACTCAAAGAGCTGGAGACCGCAGATCTAACGCTGGACCACGCTGCGCTAAACCTGAATGGCTTGCTGAAACAAGATCCCCTTGATCTCAATGGTGCGATTGATGCCCAACTCAACGGGCTTTCGCTGACTGACGAAGGTCTAAGTCGCGCCATCGGGCGTGATCTCGCGCTCAAGGCCAATCTCAAGGCTAAAGATCAACAGGTTTCGCTGCAAAACCTGCAGCTTTCGGGTCAATCTTTTCATGCAGAAGGTCAGCTAGATTTCGCCAGCTGGTCAGAGGGCCTGCGGATCAACACTGATCTGACAGCAACCCTTGCAGAACTGGCCAGCCTGTCAAAACTGGCAGCCCGCCCCTTAAGCGGTGATGCCAACGCCCACCTAAAAGGGAGCTTCACCCCGCTCAGCGGAGCGTTTCACGCGAATCTTTTCCTTACTGGCAACGAGCTTGCGATTGGCACGCCGCAAATCGACCAGATGATCACGGGCAAAACCACCCTGCAACTCGATGCAGAACGCAACAGCAACGGGATCAACATCGATAGATTCACGTTGAACAGCACCGGTCTTACGGCCGATGCTGCCGGCAATCTGAGCAGCGACAACGGGATGTTAACGCTTTCTGCTGAACTCGCCGACATCGCTGCATTTGTGCCGCAAAACTCAGGTCCGGTGCAGCTCAGCGGTGAGATAAAACGGCGCGGCGCCGCCTTTGATGGCGCGTTTGCGCTGAACGGGCCACACAGTTCCAGCGCAACGCTCAGCGGCACAGCACAGACCAATGGCAACGCTGACCTGATCTTTGACGCGCGCCTTGGCCAGTTGGAACGTTTTGTTGCAGATCTCACCGGCGCACTCGCCGCAAAAGGATCCGCGAAACGCAACAATGGCATCTGGACCGTTCAAGCCGATGCAAGCGGACCTGCAGGTATTGCTGCAAATGTGAACGGGCAATGGGACGAAGCGCGCGCAAGCGCAGATCTCAACGCGCGCGGCAGTCTGCGGCTGGACGTGGCAAACCCCTTTATTGCGCCAAACCTGCTGAGCGGCGATGCGCGATTTGATCTGGCGCTCAAAGGCACACCCGGTCTTGATGCGCTGTCGGGAACAATTACCACATCGGCGGGCCGCCTCGCCCTGCCAACTGCCGGTCAACAGATCGAGGGGATCACATCGCAGATCCGCCTCAATGGTGCCTTGGCCAATATCACCTTAGATGCGCGCCCTCGGGACGGCGGCAGATTGCGCCTGCAAGGCCCGGTCGCGCTCAAACCTCCGTTTAATGGCGATGTAGCAATTTCGCTCGATCAGGTCACATTGACCGACAATTTGATCTACCGCAGCATTGTTGATGGAAACCTGCTTCTCAGCGGTCCTTTGGCCAGTGGCGGTCGTTTGTCTGGTCGTATTCAGATTGGTGAGACCAATATCAACCTTGCAAGTGCTGGCGGGGCCATTGGCGCGGCCCCAATCCCAGAGATCCGCCATATCGCAGAGCCCCGAGCCGTGCGCCAAACCCGCGCGCGTGCTGGCCTGATTGGACAAGCCTCATCCGGCGGCCAAAGCCCGCTGGCTCTGGATCTTACCATTGATGCACCCAATCGCATTTTTGCCCGCGGGCGCGGCCTACGTGCCGAGCTTGGTGGGCAGCTCACCGTTCGCGGTACCGCTTCGGCTCCAGAACCGGCCGGTCAGATCGGGCTTATCCGTGGCAGCTTTGACATTCTCGGACGTAGGCTTTCGCTTGATGACGGTCAGATCACCCTGCTTGGAAGCCTCACCCCGTACCTGAACTTCACCGCATCTACCAATACCTCCGAAGGATCCGCCACGCTCAATATTTCAGGCCCACTTGATGCACCGCAAATTGAAGTCACCGCCGAACCAAACCGCCCCAGCGAAGAAGCGCTGGCGCTTTTGCTCTTTGGCGACAATGTTCAAGATCTTTCCCCGCTGGCACTGGCCCGGCTTGCCAGTTCAGCCGCAAAACTAAGCGGACGCGGTCTTGGGGCAGAAGAAAAACTTGCCGATGAAACCGGTGCCGACGATGTGGACATTGGTTTTGACAATCTCGGTGTTGGCGAACTTGGCCTTGGTGGCTACGTATCACAAAACGTCTACACAGATTTCAACGTCAACACGCGCGGTGATAGTGAATTGTCCATCAATCTGGACTTGAATGAAAAGCTCTCAGTAACCGGTACGGTGGACAGTGCAGGCGAAACCGGGCTCGGTTTATTTTTCAAGCGAGATTACTGAATATGACTACGGATTCTGAGCAGCCCGTTTCAATTGACGCCGTTGTAATTGGGCGCAACGAAGGCGCGCGACTGGTAACCTGCCTGCAATCGCTGAAAGGCCAGGTACGCCAGCTGGTCTATGTGGACAGCGGATCGACAGATGGTTCGGTTGCGAAAGCGCAGGACCTTGGCGCTGAGGTTGTAGAGCTCGACATGTCACGCCCCTTCACCGCGGCGCGGGCCCGAAATGCCGGTCTTGCACGCCTTTCGGGCGACGGCTTGGTCCAGCTTGTTGATGCCGATTGTGAAGTTGTGGAGGGCTGGCTGCAATCCGCACAGGCATATCTAGACGCCCACCCAGACGTTGCGGTTGTCTGTGGTCGCCGCAAAGAACGCCACCCGGACGCAACGCGATACAACGGGTTTTGCGATGCTGAGTGGGATACCCCCGTTGGCGAAGCAAAAGCCTGCGGGGGCGACGCGGTCATGCGCCTGTCGGCGCTGCGTGATGCAGGCGGTTACCGCGACGATCTGATTGCCGGAGAAGAGCCTGAACTTTGCGTACGTTTGCGCCAGTCCGGCTGGAAGATTTGGCGGCTTGATGCAGAGATGACTTTGCATGACGCCCAGATCACCCGGTTTTCACAATGGTGGAAACGCACACGGCGTGCTGGGCATGCATTTGCAGAAGGCGCCGCACTGCATGGCGCTCCGCCAGAACAACATTGGGTGAAAGAAACGCGGCGCGCGCTGCTTTGGGGAGCAGGCCTCCCGCTGATGATCACCGCAGCGGCCTGTGTTCAACCGGTTTTGGCGCTAGGATTTGCCATCTATCCGGCGCAGCTAATCAGGCTCAGCCGAAAGATGCCATTTGATGCGGCGCTCTACACGTTGGTCGGAAAATTCGCCGAGGCACAGGGTGCACTCGAGTATTATAAAAACCGTCTACTTGGTCAGCGCCGCGGCATTTTGGAATATAAGTGAGCCGCGTTGAGGCGCAGGCGCACGGCGTCCAAAATCTGACGCGGTAGAATACGAATGCACTGCAAATAGCGCGGTCCCAAACGTTTTGGGCTGCTGAGCGCGCGCCAAAGCCATTCCATCGCCATATTGCGCACCCACTCAGGCGCACGGCGTTGATGACCGCCAAGGAAATCCAGTCCCGCGCCCACAGAGGCAAAACCGACATTTGGTGCAATCTCACGACCACGTTGCGCGAGGCGTTCTTGCTTTGGAGCACCCAGTGCAAGAAAACACAAACCAATTTTCCTTTGCTGAAGGCTTTGCAGAATATGCATCGCTTCATCGCTATCCGGATCCAGAATTCCAGGCGCGTGGATCCATGCCACATCCAGACCGGGCACCTTTTCACGTAACGCTTGCTCTGCGTCTTCAAGCGCGTGCCGACTGCTCCCAACCAATGCAATGGGTGCACCCGCTTCCGCGGCCCAACGACACAGCGGATGTACCATGTCAGATCCGGGCATAAGAGAAACCGGACGGCGTGCGATTTGAGACAGCCATACAATTGGTCGCCCATCAGCAACTACAAAATCATGTGCCTGATAGGCGCGCAAAAAACGCGGTGACGCAGACATTTTGACCAAATGATCGAGATTAATGGTCGCGAGGGCAAAGCCTTCACGTCCCTTTAACCGACGAATGATTTCATCTTTCAAACTGGCGCGTGTTGGTACATTAACACGCACGAATTGTTCACCTATCCGAAACTGCACACCCCACCCCCCAAAGCGGACCACATCTCTGAACCATTGCAGATGTTGCCGCACCTGATTACGATGTCTTTAACTACCGCAAAAGCAATAAGTGAGCTAGCTGCGCATTTGTATAGGTTCCTGTTGCAAATTCGGTTAGTCAGACCTGAACCAATTATTATTGCGAGAGCGTGAAAAGCGCGAATGCCCAATCCGATTGCCTCCTTAATGTTAATGGCTTGGCCGTTGATCTGTGTGATTCTGTTCCAAAGATTATCACTGGAACGGGCAGTATTGTGGTCTCTCGTTGCTGGCTACCTTTTTCTGCCACCAATAGCAGAATTGGACCTTCCATTGGTTCCAGATCTGAACAAATCCTCGATCCCGTCGCTGGTTGTTCTTTTTATCTGCGCAGCAATTCTCAAAAAGCCAATTTCTTTCTGGCCCACCACACCGATCGCCCGAGGTCTTGTGCTCCTGTTTGTTTTGAGCGTGATACCCACGGTTCTGACCAACCGAGAAACCCTGGTGTTTCAAAACGTTCTCAATGCCGAACCAACTGTTTTTGTCACCAATGTTTTGCCAGGACTTCGCCTGATCGATCTGGGATCCGTGATTTCAAATCAATTAATTGTCCTGATCCCGTTTTTTGTCGCGCGCCGATATCTTTCGAGCGAAAATGGCCAGAAAGAAATCACAATCATCGTGCTGACATCTGCACTGATTTATTCGATCCCTGGGTTGATTGAGATACGCCTCAGCCCGCAAGTAAACACATGGGTATATGGCTTCTTTCAACATGATTTCAGCCAAACCATTCGCCAAGGTGGCTACAGACCCCTAGTGTTTCTGGAACACCCTCTATGGTATGCACTTTTCGTCATCTATGCCATTGTATCGGCTGCAGTCTTGCTGCGTAATGCCCCCCAAAAGGACCGAGGGCGCTATGGCTATGCGCTACTATACCTTTTGATTTTCTTATACCTATGCAAAAGTCTAGCAACCCAACTTTACGCGCTCGCTTTTGTACCCTTGCTGCTATGGGCTTCATTAAAAAATCAGCTCAAATTGTGTTTGGTTTTGGGTATTGTTGCGATTGTTTACCCAACCCTGCGCAATTTTGACGTTATACCAACAGACGCAATCTTTGCTCAGGTCGAATCGCACAGTGCTGAACGGGCACAATCATTGGGGTACCGCTTCAAAAACGAAGAGCTGATGCTGGAACGCGCGGCTGAGAAACCCCTGTTTGGATGGGGAGGATGGGGGCGCAATCTGGTTCGGGATTTGGAAACGGCCGAAATCATCTCCATTCCCGACGGAAGATGGATCATCGTCTTTGGTACTTTTGGATGGCTGGGATACATCGCCGAGATGGGGCTGCTGACATTTCCGCTGTTTTATTTCTGGCGCCAGGTCCGCCAGCGTAAACCAGAAGAAATTTCCCCCTACATTGGGGCATTGCTACTGATACTGACGGTCACTCTGGTCGACATGTTGTTAAACGCGACGCTTATTCCGCTAACGTGGCTCTGTGCTGGTGCGATCTTGGGCTACGCGGAGCGGCTCAAGAACCCGGATATATTTGCCGAAAAGCGAAAACTGTTTGAAGGAAAGACCGTTATTGGCACAGAAGACGAAGATCGACGCAGCCTGATGTGATGCCTTATTTTCTCCGTATTTCAGAGCGGTTTGCCCATAATGAAACCATACCAGCGCCCAATAGATTGCATATCTACGCAAACGATTGGCATATGGGCAACTGGGGTGGCCATAGATGACGTTGGCCGATTTAACAAAATTTCCATTTCCTGCACCGGGCCGTACCGTGCGGGATTTTTATGTGTGGCACATTATGAGTAATAGCCAGGACAGGGTATGAGATGACCAGCAACTCTAGCGCAACGCCAATGGCACCACAAAACGGCGATATCGCCATTGTTGGCATGTCGGTCAATCTGCCAGGTGCGCAATCCTGTGCACAGTATTGGCACAATCTGAAGTCCGGCATCTGCTCTATCGAGACCCTCGACGAAGAGGCTTTGCTGGCCGCTGGCGAACGCCCTTCGATGTTGGCGGATCCTAACTATGTGCCTGCCGCGGCACCTTTGAATGGTTTTGATGAATTTGACGCCGACTTCTTTGGGTTCTCTCCCAAAGAAGCCGCCATTATGGACCCACAACATCGTAAATTCCTTGAGGTCGCCTGGGAAGCCATGGAGCAATCAGGCCACGTGCCTGAGCGTATGAAAGGCCCCATTGGCGTATACGGCGGCTGCGGTATGGGCAGCTATTTCTATTTCAACATCTGCTCCAATCCGGGCCTTGTCGATGATGTGGGCATGTTCCTGCTGCGCCATACCGGCAATGATAAGGACTTCCTGACAACCCGCGTCAGCCACGTGTTTGATCTGCGTGGCCCGTCCGTGAATATTCAAACGGCCTGCTCCACCTCTTTGGTCGCTGTGCATTACGCCTGCGAAGCGCTGAACAAAGGTGAGTGCAACATGGCGCTGGCTGGTGGTGTCACCATCGAGCTGCCGCAAAACCGCGGCTATCTCTACAAAGAAAACGAAATCCTGTCGCCGGATGGGCGCTGCCATGCGTTTGACCACCGCGCGCAGGGTACCGTTTTTGGATCGGGCGCAGGCGTGGTTGCGCTACGTCGTCTTGAAGATGCGATCGCAGATGGGGATCACATCTGGGCCGTGATCAAAGGCTCTGCTGTAAATAACGATGGCGCGGACAAGGCTGGCTATCTGGCCCCTTCGGTTGGTGGCCAGTCTGATGCGGTGCAACAGGCATTGGCTGCTGCACAAACAGATGCGGATACCATCGATTATGTCGAGTGCCACGGAACCGGCACCTATCTGGGCGACCCGATCGAAGTTTCAGCCCTGACCGAAGCTTACCGCGAAACCACCGAAGACATTGGTTATTGCCGCCTCGGCTCGGTTAAAACCAATATCGGCCATCTCGATACCGCCGCTGGCATCGCAGGTCTCACCAAAACAGCACTTGCGCTCAAACACGCAGAGATCCCGCCATCACTGGGCTTTGAGGCACCAAATCCGGCGATTGATTTTGAGACATCACCGTTTCAGGTCAATGACACGCTCCGCCCTTGGGTGTCACACAAAGGCCCGCGGCGCGGGGCAATCAACGCATTGGGCGTAGGTGGCACCAACGCTCATGCCATTCTGGAGGAAGCGCCGGAACGCGCCCCATCTGAAGAAAGCGATTTCCCGTTTCACGTGCTTTGCCTGTCGGGTGCGTCGACCAGTGCATTGCACGGAAACACCAGCGCATTGGCTCAGCATCTGCGCGACAACCCAGATCTGAACCTCGCTGATGTTGCCTTCACGCTGAAAGAAGGGCGACGGGGTTTCGCCAAACGCCGTGTGCTTGTGGCAGAAACCGCAACAGAAGCAGCAGAGCTGCTAGAGGCGATGAACCCGCGTGAGGTGTTCACCCATGACCACCTGGGCGCCGATCCCGAAGTTGTGTTCATGTTCCCCGGTGGCGGCGCGCAGTATGCAGGCATGGCGCGTGATCTTTATGAGACGGAGCCAGTGTTTGCAGATTGGATGGATCAGGGCCTCGACCATCTGCAAAAGAGCCTCGACTATGACATCCGCGCGATCTGGTTGCCTGAAGAGGGTGACGTTGCTGCTGCCAATGAAAAACTGAAACAACCCTCAGTTCAGCTGCCGCTGATCATGATGGTGGAATATGCGCTGGCACAGCTTTGGATGAGCTGGGGCATCAAACCCGCTGCAATGGTAGGGCATTCCATGGGCGAAAACACTGCGGCCTGTCTGGCCGGTGTGCTGTCGTTTGAGGATTGCATTGATCTGGTGCTGCTGCGGGGCCGGTTGTTTGACAGCGTGCCCGCAGGCGGAATGCTGTCGATATCCCTGCCCCTGACCGAAGTGGAAGCCCTGATTGGTGATGATCTCGACATCGCCAGCGTGAACGCGCCCAACTTGACGGCGGTTTCGGGCCCACAAGACGCGTTGGATCAATTGTCGCAAACGCTGAGCAGCCGTGAGATCGATCATCAGCGCATTCAGATCGACATTGCAGCACACAGCCGCATGCTTGATGGCATCCTTAAGGAATACGGTGATTTCCTGCATGGCTTGAACCTGCAAGCACCAAACCTGCCGGTCATGTCCAACCGCAGCGGTGTTGCGCTTACACCTCAGCAGGCAGTCGATCCCGAATATTGGGTTGGCCAATTGCGCAACACGGTACGTTTTGCTGACTGTATCGAAACCCTTTCTGCCCGGGCAGATCGCGTGTTCCTCGAGGTTGGTCCTGGAAAGGCGCTGAGCTCCTTGGCGCAGATGGCCCCAACCGTGCAGCCCGGACAAGTCCTCAGCACGCTGCGCCATCCAGATCATGATGTGATGGATGATGCCTATTTCTTTGGCGTGATCGGACGGCTCTGGGCCTGCGGCGTTGAGGCTGACTGGTCCCAGATCTGGGGTGAAGCCAAACGCCACCGGCTTCCGCTACCGACATATGCGTTCCAGCGCAGCCGCTATTTCATTGAACCGGGACATGCGAGCACGGTTGAAGAATTGCCACAACCCGCGCGTCGCGACGAAATTCGCGACTGGGGCTATGCGCCCGCATGGCGACCGCGTCTTGCGGATTGCCCGGTTGATCTGGAAGAGGAGCTCGAAAACGCGCCACAAAACTGGCTTGTGTTCGAAGATGACGCAAACGTCGCTGCACCGGCGATCAAAGCGCTGCGCGCTGCGGGTCATTTTGTAGCAACCGTGCGCCCCGGTGATACCTATGCGCAGCTCGCGCCAGATCGTTTTGTGCTTGCACCCGAAGAGGGGCAGATGGGCTATGACGCGCTCCTTGCCGATCTCGCAGCGAACGACCGCCTACCGCATAGAATTTCTCACTTCTGGCTGGTGACTGAGCAGGAAACCTATCGTCCGGGTTCATCCTTCTTTGATCGCAATCTGGAGATGGGCTTTTATGCGCTGACGGCGCTGGGACAGGCGCTCGGCAATATTGAACTGGCTGAACCAGTGCATATCACTGCCTTCACAACAGGCGCTGCCCAACATCGCAACGAGGCGCTGCCCTATCCGGAAAAAGCGATGATCGCAGGCCCCATGGGTGTGATCCCACGGGAAGTGCCCAATGTAAGCTGCAGCACGGTAGATATTGAACTGCCTGCCCCCTTGTCCTTTGCGGCGCGCCTGACCGGGCAGGAACAGGACGATATTACACCACGCCTGCTGGAAGACATGCTGTCAGAGACGCGATCTGAAACAGCGATCTGGCGGGGAGACAAACGTTTTGCGCTTGATTGGCGCGACAGCCCGCTATCTGCGCTGGATGCAACACTCCTGCGCAATGGCGGCACCTATCTGATCACCGGTGGTTTTGGTGGTATAGGCCAGACAATCGCCGCGCATTTGCTGCAGTCATATGAGGCAAATGTGGTGCTGCTCGCCCGCAAACCACTGCCGCCGCGTGAAGGCTGGGAAAATCACCT
This sequence comes from Tritonibacter aquimaris, assembly GCF_009617595.1. Lineage (GTDB taxonomy): Bacteria > Pseudomonadota > Alphaproteobacteria > Rhodobacterales > Rhodobacteraceae > Epibacterium > Epibacterium aquimaris. Next base: position 51,496 of record NZ_WIXK01000003.1, read on the forward strand.
CGCCAACCATAGCCCCGCCAATCAGACCGCCCAGCGCATTCGTGCGATGCAAAATCTTGAAGCGCTGACGAAAGGACAGATCATTTCTTTGGGCGGGGATGTGGCCAACAGCGGTGATATGCAAGCCGTGAAGGCAGAAATCGAGCGCAAGTTTGGCCCGTTGACCGGCGTGATCCACGGAGCAGGCCATATCAGCGATGCACCATTGCTGAGCAAAAGTCTTGATCAGATCAACCAGGTCTTTGCACCCAAAGTTGCGGGTCTTCGCGTGTTGGAAGACACGTTCTGCGATGAAACTTTGGAACAGCTTGTGCTGTTTTCTTCAAGTTCTACAGTGACGCGCCCTGCGGGTCAGGTGGATTACATCGCCGCCAACGAATTTCTCAACGCTTGGGCAAAACAGAAAAACGCCCAGGCCGACAAGCCAAAGGTCACTGCCATCAATTGGGGTGTCTGGGGCGATGTTGGCATGGCTGCGGATGCGATGCAGGCGCGGCTTGGCAGCGATGGCCCCAGTGCGCGCGAGACCTGCAGCCAACCTTTGTTTGACAGTCAGGGCTTTGACGCCTTTGGCCAGAAGGTTTTTTATGCTGAGATTTCAGCAGATCACTGGCTGGTGGATGAACACCGCACCAAATCGGGCGCCGCGTTGATCCCCGGCACCGGCTATATCGAATTTGCGACACAGGCGCTGCGGGCGATGGGGCATAGCGGCGGCTTTGATCTGCAGGATCTCTTCTTCTTGCGCCCGTTTGTGGTGCACGACAGCCGCGAACTGATCTTACGCCTGATCGCTGATGACAGCGGCTATGAGATGCAAATCTTCGGCAGCGTTGATGAAGGTTACGCCCTGATCGCACAGGGCAATCTGGTGTTGGTGGAGCAAACGGCTGCGTCGCTGGATCTGGTTACACTGCAAAACCGCTGCACCACTGTACTGGAACCGGTGGCGGGCCGTCTACGTTCACCGCAAGAAGCACATCTGAATTTCGGCCCGCGCTGGCAGGTGTTGGAGCATGCCGCACTTGGGGCTGGTGAAGGTATCGCCCAGCTCAGCCTCGCCGCAACCGCCGAAAACGATGACTGCCAGCTGCATCCAGGACTGATGGATCTGGCAACGGGCTGGGCCATTCAACTGGCCCCCAGCTATCAGGATAACGCCCTGTGGGTGCCTGTCAGCTATGATGCGATCCAATTTCACGCGCCGTTGTCTGGGAAAATCTACAGCCATATGGTGCTGGCCTCGGCAAATGAAGACGGGTTTGCGCGCTTTGATATCACCCTGTGTGATCCCAAGGGTGCGGTGCTTGTGGAAATCCGCGGGTTCCAAATGAAGCGATTGATTGGCGGCTTTGACCCAGCTGCGCCGCAAAAAGCAGACCATAGTGGCGCGGATCTTGGTTTGGTTGCTGCAAACAATCCTGCGCCGCTTTCATCAGATGAGCGCCGCCTGCAACACAATATCGCCAATGGTATCCGCGCCTCCGAAGGTGGGGAAGCATTTGAACGCGCGCTGGCATTGGGCAAATCACAGGTCGTGGTCTCCTCCCTGCCCCTGCAGGATCTGATTGCCCAGGCCGCACAAAGCAGCCAGAGCGCCACCGAGCAACAAAGCTTTGAACGCCCGCAGCTCGACACAGATTATGTTGCCCCTCGCAACCCGGTGGAAGAGCAGCTGAGCGCCATCTACGCATCCCTATTGGGGGTGTCACAAGTTGGGATTGACGACAGTTTCTTTGATCTCGGCGGGCATTCCTTGATTGCGGTGCGGTTGTTTGCGCAGGTCAAACGGGTGTTTGGCGTAGAATTTGCGCTTTCGATCCTGTTTGAAGCCCCCAGCGTTGCAGCATTGGCAGAGCGTATTATCGCCCGTACAGGTGGCGGCATCAGCAGCACTGAAAGCCAGGCGACCGAAACAGTCACCCATGAGCATCTGGTGCAATTGCACCCCGGCGACGGCACCGGACGGCGCCCGTTCTTTCTGGTTGCAGGAATGTTTGGCAATGTTTTGAACCTGCGTCACCTGGGTCAACTGGTAGGTCAGGACCGACCGGTTTATGGCCTGCAGGCCAAAGGTTTGATCGGGGACGCAGACCCTCACCGCCGATTGGATGATGCCGCCAAAGCCTATCTTGCCGAGATCAAAACCATCCAACCCGAAGGGCCTTATCTGTTGGGCGGCTTTTCTGGTGGCGGGCTGACGGCCTATGAGATGGCGCAGCTGCTGAATGCAAACGGCGAAGACACCGCAGCCTTGATACTGCTGGATACGCCGCTGCCCGTGCGCCCGGAACTGAACCAGCAGGACAAGCTGTTGATCAAGCTTGATGAGTTCAAATCCAAAGGCGCGCGTTATCTTTGGGATTGGGGCAAAGCCCGCATCGCCTGGGAGTTCGAAAAACGCCGCCATAATCCCGCCGAAAGCGGCCAGACGCCTGAATTCAACAATCGCAAAATCGAACTCGCTTTCCGCGAAGCAATTGTTGCCTATGAGCTGCGCGCCTGGGATGGCCCCATAACGCTGTTCCGCCCACCACTGGATCGTCATTGGAAGGTCAGCGACGGCAACTGGGTGTCGGCTGAGCGTGAATATGTCTTTGACGACAATGACTGGGGGCGCTGGTGCCGCCAACTGAATGTGATCGAAGTGCCGGGTGACCATGACAGCATGGTACTGGTACCAAACGTGTCAGTCCTTGCCGGATCGGTCAAAGCTCTGCTGGATCAGGCCGATCGCCTCCCGCTGAACACAACAAGCCGGGAAGCCGCGGAATGAGCCTAAGACCCCAAAACGCAGATAGTCGCAACCAGGCTGACAGCTCGGTGCTGGTGGTATTGCTGAACTACAAAACCCCAGAGATGACCATCAAATCCCTGCGCGCCGCAATGGACGCCATGGAAGATTTGGCGGGTGAAATCACCGTGGTCGACAATGCATCTGGTGATGGCTCGCTCAATATTATCCGTGCAGCTGCGGAAGATGCGGGATGGTTGCAATCGGGTCGTGTCAGGCTGCTGCAATCACCGGTGAACGGTGGTTTTGGCGCTGGGATGAATTTTGGCATAAATGCTGGGCTGAGCGACGGCACAAAGCCTGCGTTCTATTACCTGCTAAACTCAGACGCATTTTGCAACGAGCGCACAATAGAAGCCCTGCGTGAGTTTTTGCATGCAACGCCTGACGCTGGTTTTGCTGGATCCTATGTTCACGGGATAGAAGGCGAGCCACATTGCACGGCCTTCCGTTTCCCCTCGCTTGCAAGTGAGTTTGAAGGGGCGGCGCAAACCGGGTTGATCACGCGCCTGCTGCCAGATGTCAGCGTTGCAATGGAGCTCCCTGACAAAGCAGTTCAAGTCGACTGGACCGCAGGCGCAAGCCTGATGATCCGCGCAGAATCCATCGACGCTGTGAGCGGGTTTGACGAACGGTTTTTCCTCTACTTTGAAGAGACAGAATTGTGTCACCGCGCAGCACAGGCGGGGTGGAACACTTATTATGTGCCTGACAGCACGATCGCGCACCTAGGATCGGTCTCAACCGGTATGAAAGATTGGTCGCGCACGCCCAGCTACTGGTTTGACAGCCGCTGGCACTATTTTTCCACCACCCGCAGCCGCAACTATGCCCTTGCTGCGACCCTTGCCCGTTTTGCGGGTGCGGCGATTTACGGTCTGCGCCGCCTGATTGAGCGCAAACCGCAGGTTGAACCAGATGGGTTTTACCGCGATCTATTGAACCATCTGCTGGCCCAGATCTCTCTGAAAGCCAAGGCACCTAAAGTGCAGCCCCTGACGCATAATGCCAAGGATACAAAATGAAACCGTTTTCCGCCGTTCTTATTGGTAATGAATCTCTTCTTATTGGTTGCGCAGATCAGCTGCTTGCACGCGGACACGCAATTCAGGCGGTTGTTTCCTTGCAAGATGACATCATCAGCTGGGCCAACGCCAAAGGTATTCAAGTTCATTCTGCTCCGCGTGACATTGAGCCCGGGTTTGACTGGCTCATGTCGATCGCCAACCTGCGCATGATCCCTGAGGATGTTCTGGCCAAAGCTGGCAAAGGCGCGGTGAATTTTCACGATGGCCCCCTGCCCCAATACGCAGGCCTCAACACCCCGAACTGGGCGATTATCAACAACGAAGCCCAGCACGGCATCACCTGGCACGTGATCGAAGGCGGCGTGGACGAAGGTGATATTCTTGCCCAGCGCCAATTTGATATCGCCGAGGGTGAGACCGCGCTGAGCCTCAACTCAAAATGTTATGCTGCGGCGATGGACAGCTTCCCTGAGGTCGTTGAACAGCTCGAACAAGAACAGTTGAACCGGCAGGCGCAGGATCTCAGCCAACGTCAGTATTTTGCCAAGGCGGATCGTCCGGCATTGGGTGGTTTGCTTGATTTCTCCAAACCTGCACAAGATCTGTCGCGTCTAGTTCGCGCACTTGATTTTGGCACCTATTGGAATCCGCTGTGCACACCAAAATTCATGATTGGCGACGCGCTATTTTTGGCGCGTCAGGCCGACGTTTTGGATATGGAAGGTACAGCGACAACTGTATTGGCCGTTGAACCGGGCTCCATCACAGTTGCCTGTGGCGAAGGCGCGCTAAAGCTTTCCGGCATCACCAGCGCAAGCGGCTTACCTGTTGATCTACAAACACTCACCGCCGCAGGTGCCGAGCTGCCGACGCTGCAGCCAGATGCTGATATCGAAAACGCGCTTTTGGCCGCCCAAAGTGGCGAAACCCATTGGCGCAAATCGCTTGCACGTTTTCATCCGCTGCCCGTGCCTTTGGCACAGCCCCGCAATCAGAGCGGCTGGATCAAACAGTCGCTCTCAACAACCGCAACTTTGAGCGACACTCAAATCGCTGTGGCAACGGCCGCATGGGCCCTGCTGAGCGCGGGCGAAGAACACGGCGGCATCGCACTGAACATAAGCGGCATGAACGCAAAAACCGGTTGGGTCAGCCCTTGGGTGCCGCTCCAGCTGAACCGCGATGACGCGCTTTCTGACGCGGTATCACGTGTTGAAAACACTCTAGACAAGGCGCAGAAATTTGGTGGTTTTCCACTGGATCTGATGGCGCGCGCACCTGAAATCACACCGCATTCCTGCCCAGCTGTTGGCCTGTCTATCGGCACCGCGCGCGCAATTGATGGCACTGTGATCACGGTCTCATATGTTGATGGTGACCTGACGCTTCATGGTGATAGCGCACAGATTGATGATACCTCGCTTGCACTTCTGGGCGAACGCCTGACACTGCTGCTGAACGCGCTGCCGGACCACAGCACAGATGTGAAATCACTACCGATCCTGCCCGAGGCGGAGCGCAAAACCCTGCTGCAAGACTGGAACCAGACCAGCTGTGATTTTGCTGCTGATCTCACCATTCATGCTGCCTTTGAAGCACAGGTTGCAAAGACACCAGAAGCGGTGGCGCTGGTCTTTGAAGATCAGTCGCTGACGTATCGTGAGCTAGACGCCCGCGCCAACGCGCTGGCGGCGCACCTACAAGAGCTGGGTGTAAAACCGGGGTCACATGTTGGCATCTATATTCGCCGCTCCATTGATCTGGTTGTGGCAGCCTATGGCGTGCTCAAGGCGGGTGGTGCCTATGTACCACTTGATCCAGCATATCCTGCTGATCGTATCGCCCACTACGTGCGCGACAGCGAAGCCAGCGTGATTGTCACCCAATCCGCGCTTGCTGCCGATCTGCCTGCATCCTCGGCAAAAGTTCTGGAAATCGAAAGCCTTGCAGATGCCCGGCAGGAAACACCCGTCAAGGGCGGGGCCACAGGCAGCGATCTGGCCTATCTGATCTATACCTCAGGCTCCACCGGTCTGCCCAAAGGGGTGATGGTCACCCATTCCAACGTGTCCAACTTCTTCACCGGAATGGACCAGCGCATTCCCCACAAAGAAGGCGACAGCTGGCTTGCGGTTACGTCGCTGTCCTTTGACATTTCCGTGCTTGAGCTCTTCTGGACCCTATCACGCGGCTTCAAACTGGCGCTCTCCAGCGATGAAAGCCGTCTTGAGCTGTCAAATGGCCCGATCGCCATGAGCGACCGTAAGATGGAGTTCAATCTGTTTTACTGGGGCAACGATGATGGTGCGGGCCCCAAGAAGTATGAGCTGCTGCTGGAAGGGGCAAAATTTGCCGACCAGCATGGGTTTAACGCGGTCTGGACGCCGGAACGCCACTTCCACGCCTTTGGCGGCCCCTACCCCAACCCGTCGGTAACCGGCGCGGCCGTGGCAGCGGTCACCCAAAACATCGGTGTGCGCGCGGGATCCTGCGTAGCACCGCTGCATCATCCGGCCCGTATTGCCGAAGAATGGGCGGTCATCGACAATCTCACCAATGGGCGCGCGGGGCTAGGTTTTGCCTCGGGCTGGCAGCCGGATGACTTCATCCTGCGCCCAGAAAACACCCCACCGGCAAATAAGCCCGCGCTGTTTGAAAGCATCGAAACCGTGCGCAAACTGTGGCGCGGTGAAGAAGTGGCCTTTGCGCGCAAAGATGGCAGCAGTCACAACGTGCTGTCGCAACCCCGCCCGGTTTCCAAAGAACTGCCGGTTTGGGTTACAACCGCGGGCAATCCAGACACGTGGCGTGAAGCAGGCAAGATCGGCGCCAATGTGCTGACCCACCTTCTGGGGCAAAGCATCAGCGAGGTCGCCGACAAGATCCGCATCTATCATGATGCACTGCGCGAGGCGGGCCATGATCCGGCGGATTTCAAAGTCACTTTGATGCTGCACACCTATCTTTCTGATACCCGTGAACACGCCCGTGATGTGGCACGTGAGCCGATGAAAGACTACCTGCGCTCTGCCGCCGGGCTGATCAAACAATATGCCTGGGCATTTCCGGCCTTCAAACGCCCGCAAGGGGTCAATAATCCGTTTGAAATGGATCTGGAGAGCCTGTCTGGCGAAGAGCTCGAAGCCATCCTTGATTTTGCGTTTGAACGGTACTTTGAGGACTCGGGCCTTTTCGGCACCATCTCTGATGCCTGTCAGCGTGTGGACGAATTAAAACGCATCGGCGTTGATGAAGTTGCCTGCCTCATTGATTACGGCATCACGCCTGAGGTGGTTTTGGAAGGGTTGAAACCCCTTGCCGAAGTGCTGCGCCTGTCAAATGCGCCGCAGGAACTGACGGCAGATGACTTCTCGCTCGCAGCGCAGATGATCCGTCATGACGTTTCGCATATGCAGTGCACCCCATCCATGGCGCGGATGATCACCATGAACGATGAGGCGCGCATGGCGCTGGGGCGTCTGTCCCATCTTCTGGTGGGTGGTGAGGCATTGCCCGGTGATCTGGTCTCAGTGCTGCGCAACAGCAGCCGCGCGCAGATCCACAATATGTATGGGCCAACAGAAACTACAATCTGGTCAACCGTTCAGACAGTAGATGAAATCCCGGCAGGCGTCGCCGACATCGGCACGCCCATCGCAAATACGGATATTTTGGTGGTGAACGACGCGGGTGATCTGCAACCTATAGGCGCGCCCGGCGAACTTCTGATTGGCGGCGCTGGCGTCACCAATGGCTATTGGCAGCGCAAAGAGCTCACGGCTGAGCGCTTTGTCTCAGTTCCTCAAATTCCTGGCACGTTTTACCGTACCGGCGATCTGGTGCGCTGGCGCAAAGATGGTCGTATCGATTTCCTTGGCCGCACGGACCATCAGGTCAAAATTCGCGGACAACGCATTGAACTTGGTGAGATCGAAGCCGCGCTCGCTGCCTTCCCCGGTGTGGATGCTGCCGTGGTCATGCCGCGCAAGATCGGCGAAGGCGAACGGCTCGTCGGCTATGTCACCGCATCCGCGCCGGTTTCAGAAGCCAAGGTCAAACAGGCGCTGGCCAGCAAACTGGCAGAAGTCATGGTGCCAGCCCATATCGTGACGCTTGATCGTTTCCCGCTGACCCCAAACAAAAAAATCGACCGCAAAGCACTGCCTGATCCCAAACCTGAACGGGCTGTCGCAGCAGATCCGGTCGCCCCAACCGAAGGCGCACAAAGCCAGATTGCTTTGATCTGGTCCAAGATCCTTGGCGTGAACGGTATTGGCGCGCAGGACAACTTCTTTGCGCTTGGCGGCCACTCGCTATTGGCGGTTCAGGCGCACCGCGAAATTCGCGAAAACCTCAGTGCAACAAAACTGTCGATCACCGATATCTTCCGCTTCCCGACATTGATTGGACTTGCAGATCACATTGAAGGTCTGAGCGGCGCAAAACCTGTAGCTGAACCCGTTGTCGACGAAGCAGCAGAAGCCGCGCGGGCGGATACGATGTCGAAACGACGTGCCATGCGTGCAAATCGCCGTACGCGCGCATGATGGCAACAGATCAAAACAATCAGGAGGCGCGGCAATCCCTGCTTGCGCCTCTTTTTGCGGATGATGTTGCGCTCGCGGCAACCGATCCCGCAGTGGATCAGCCCAGCCCATTGCCCGAAGAGCTGAACGGGCTGTCACCGCGCGCAGTGGAAAAACGCCGTCGCGAGTTTGCCGCCGGACGCGCCGTTGCGCGCGCGGCAATGGCACAGCTGGATCATTCCCCTGCCCCGATACTGGTTGGCAAAGACCGTGCACCCGTCTGGCCCAAAGGGCTCATCGGCAGCATCACCCACTGCAAAACCTGTGCAATGGCTGCGGTGTCCACATCAGACAGATATGCGGGGCTTGGACTAGACGTGGAAGAAGACACTCCGCTGAAATCAGAGCTTTGGGATGCGATCTGTTCAAAACGCGAACAGGATTGGATGCGCGCGCACCACAATCCCGCACAAATGGGCAAGCTTATCTTCTCAGCCAAAGAAGCGGCCTATAAATGCCAATATAATGTCAGCCGCCGCTATTTTGGTTTTGAAGGGATGGAATTGGAGTTTGACATGGCAAACCACAGTTTCCGCGCAGAATTCACCGCTGATCAGGTGCCTTTTGTACAAGGAACCTCCCTGTTCGGGCGGTTTGCAATTGGTGCTGGTCTTATCATCACGGCTGTCAGCCTTTCTACGAACTGGCAGGAGGTTTGACATGATGGCGCGACGACATTTTCTAGCGCTTTTGGCGGCATGGCCCTTTGCAGCCAGCGCCAGCCCCTTTGCCGTGCCTGATCTTTCCCCACCTACTGAGCCTTTGCGCGTGTACCATCTGGGGCATTCGCTGGTTGGGCCGATCATGCCACATATGCTGGCGCAGCTCGCACCAGAAGGCCACGGCTGGAACAGCCAGCTTGGCTCGGGCACCTCATTGAAAGAACACTGGGAACCAGATCTGGAAATCCGCGACTTTGAGATTTCCAACACCGCCCCAATGCACCGCCCCGCGCGCGAAGCGATTGGATCCGGCGACTATGACGCGGTTGTGCTGACCGAGATGGTAGAGCTGCGCGATGCCATCAAATATTTTGGATCCGCAAAATACATGCGTCGCTGGGCTACACTGGCTCGCGGTGCCTCTCCCGCTCCGCGGCTCTATCTGTATGAAACTTGGCACAATCTTGATGATCCTGCGGGCTGGCTCGAACGCATTGATCGCGATCTCGACCCATTGTGGCTTGGCCGCGTGCTAGGATCTGACACCCGCCGTAATCCTGACCACCCCGTCTATCTGATCCCTGCAGGCCAAACGATGGCCGCGGTTGTGCGCGCCGCCGAAGCAGGTGAGATTGATGGGATCACGACGCGTCAGGATCTTTTTTCCGATACGATCCATCTCAATGATCTCGGCGCTTATGTGGTGGCTTTGGTGCATTTTTCGACGCTGTATCAGCGCTCGCCACTTGGCTTGCCCCATCAGCTGGCACTGCCTGACGGCACCCCGGCCCAACACCTGAGCGAGGCAGCTGCCGCCCAGATCCAGCAGATCGTCTGGGACATTGTGCAAACCGCGCCACGCACCGGCCTGGCAACAAAAGGCAGCCAATAGATGATCCTGTCAGAGGTTTTGAGCAGCGTTGTATTTGTGGGGCATTCGCTCTTTGGCCATGACAATCCGCAGATGCTGGATCAGCTATTGGATCAAGGCACGCCAGCACGGGTCGAAGCCCAGATCATCAACGGGGCCCCGCTACAATATCATTGGCAACACGCAGCTGAGGCCGAGGGGATCAATGCCCGCAAGCGGCTGATTGACGGTGTCGGTGCGGTCATTGTGACCGAGGCCATCCCGCTTGCGAACCATCTGAAATGGAGCAACACCGCAACGGCTGTCACCCAGTTTTATGAACTGGCGCGCAACGCCAATCCTGATGTTGATTTCTACCTTCAGGAAACCTGGCACAGCCTGAACAGCGGCACAGGGGTTGCTATTGATTTTGACGATGGCATGTCGATCCCCTGGCGCACCCGGCTAAAGCAGGACAAAGCATCCTGGCAAAGCATCGTGGACACCGTGAATGCGCAAACCGGCGGCACGGTTAAATTGCTTGAAGCAGGTCAGGCGCTGGCGCGGCTCGATGATGCCATTCAGGCAGGAACCGTTCCGGGACTAAGTAAGATCCAGGATGTCTTTGCCGATGATATCCACCCGAATTCTATTGGGTTTTATTATCTCAGCCTGTTTCAATATGCTGTTTTAACTGGGGAATCCCCCCAAGGCTTACCGCATCAACTCAAATCGCAATGGGGGGCAGCCTTTGATGCGCCCTCACCCGAACTCGCACAACGGCTACAGGAAATTGCCGAAGGCGCTGCACAAAGCGACAGTGAAACAGCCGCGTTGCCTGCAGATCCAGCCCCGCTGCCAATAGAACCGATTGTTGTGCGTCTCAATCAAAAAGACACGGCATTTTCGACACGCGATGCAGATTTAAGCCAGCCCATGGCCATGAACCTTGCACCCGTTGCGGATTGGTCACCGCAGGCACCGTTTCTTGATCATTTTAAAACCGCGCGCAGCTGGATCGGACATCTTCCCGGTCAATGGGGCGGCGCAACTGAGGCCGATCTGCGCGCCGCAGGCTATCTTGATGAAAACGGCTGGCCCACCGCAATTCCAACAGAGCTGAGCTCAATCGGCACCGTGCTTCTGGCGGATCTGCCACCTGAAGCGCGTTCGCTTGCGGGGCGTTATCGCCTGACGTTTGATGGTGACGGAATTATCGAAGTGTCAGGACGCGTGGAAAACGTGCGTTATGATGAAGGTGAAGTCTGGTTTGATTTCACCCCCGGCCCCGGCATTGTTGACATTCGCATCCAGCGCAATGACCGCCAGAACACCGGAAACTACATCCGCAATATCCAAATCGTGAAGCAGGAACATCTTGAGGCCCATGCTGCGGGTAAGATGTTCAATCCACGCTGGCTTGATCTGCTGGAGGGATTTAAGGCGCTCCGTTTCATGGACTGGATGGAGACCAATGATTCAAAACAGATCGGCTGGGAAGATCGCCCCTTGGCCACCGACTACACCTGGGCGCGCAAAGGCGTTCCAGCCGAAGTTATGCTGCGCCTTGCCAATGAGCTTGGAACAGCGCCGTGGTTCACGCTGCCGCATCAAGCCGATGACAGCTATCTGAGAAATTTTGCCCGGCTGACCCATCAGCAGCTGGACGCAGATCTGCAGCTGTATGTGGAATTCTCAAACGAAGTGTGGAACTGGCAGTTTGAACAGGCCCATTGGGCCGAAGCCCAAGCCCAGGCGCGCTGGGGCAAAGAAAACCTATGGATGCAATTTTACGGCGGGCGCGCTGCTGAGATGGCCGAGATCTGGACAGACGTTTTTGCCGAAGCCCCCGAGGATCGTCTGACAACAGTGATTGCAACCCAAACCGGGTGGCTCGGGCTGGAAGAGCAGCTGCTTGACGCCCCATTGTGGACGGCGGAACACAGCCATGGCAAACCTCCGGCCGCCCATTTTGATGCCTACGCCATCACGGGGTATTTTGGCGGTGTGCTTGGGCGGCAAGACTATGTTGATGTTGTCAGAGCTTGGATCGCTGACAGTCGCGCCCATGCACAAGAACGCGGGCTTGCCAAAGGTCTGCGTGGCATCGCGCTGCGCGATTTCATCGCGCAACATCAATTTGATATCGCAACTGCACAAGCCAACATAGAGCTGCGCGACGGGCTGATTTCTGGCCTCGAAGCAGACACGCTGGCGGATTTCAGCAACCGTATCTTACCCTATCACGCCAAGGTGGCAGAAAAGCATGGTCTTGATCTCATCATGTATGAGGGCGGCAGCCATGTCGTGGGCGTTGGTCCATATGTGGACGATGAAGAACTCACGGCCTTTTTCACCCATTTCAACTACACAGCAGAAATGGGCGAACTGTATCGCCAACTGCTGAAAGACTGGCACGCGGCTGGCGGCGTCTTGTTTGGTGCTTATGCAGATGTATCAGCGCCTGGGAAATGGGGCAGCTGGGGCAGCTTGCGCACGCTCACAGATAAAAACCCGCGCTGGGATGCATTGGAGGCTGCAAAATGAAAACGATGAGCATCCTAATCCCCGCCCACAACGAAGCAGATGAAATCGCACAATGTTTAGACGCGGTGTATCGGTCGAACTTGCCACAAGATTTGCGAGCAGAAGTGCTTGTGCTGGCAAATGGGTGCAGCGATCAAACCGCAAAAATTGCGCGAGAAATTCCGTGCCCTGCGGGCTGGGATCTCAATGTTCTTGAGATAGAAACCGGCGGCAAGCTGAATGCTCTCAACCAAGGGGACCGCGCGGCAGGTGGTGATATCTTGATCTATCTGGATGCAGATGTGCGCATTTCGCCTGACTTACTGGCAGAGCTCGCCACACTTTTGGACCATACCGATCCGCGTTATGCCTCAGGCCGACCAGAGGTATTTTGCAACACTTCCGCCTTTAGCCGAGCTTATGGGCGGCTTTGGGTAAATCTGCCTTTTGTCACCAAAGGCGTGCCGGGCTTTGGCGTCTTTGCCATGAACCGTACTGGACGTGCGCGTTGGGGGGATTGGCCCAGCATCATCGCAGATGATACATTCGCCCGCCTGATGTTTAGCCCCCATGAGCGCCATCTGGCACAGGCAGGCTATCGCTGGCCTCTGGTGTCAGGGCTTGGCAATCTGATCCGTGTTCGCCGCAGGCAAAACGCTGGCGTGGCAGAGATTGAGCAAAAATACCCAGAACTTCTGCAAAACGACGACAAATCTGCGCCGTCTCGTGCTGAGATTGTCTCGCTCGCCGTTAAAAAGCCGCTGGCCTTTCTCGCCTATGCGGCTGTGTCATTGGGTGTAAAAACCCCGCTTTTTCGCAAAGGCGGCTATTGGGCACGCGGGCGCTAAGGCCCGCTAGTTTGCGCAAGCCGACTGGAAATGCTGCAATAGTTTTGCGGCTTCTTGCTCGCTGTCATGGCGCTGAAGGACGCGTGCGCGCCCCGCATCACCCATTTTCTTCAGCTCAGACAACGGCATATCCGCAGCTTTCAAAATCGCGCGCGCAAATTCACTTGGGGAACCCGCAGGCACCATCCAACCGGTTTTCCCCGGAAGCACCAGTTCAGGTGTGCCCGCAATATAGGTCGCAATCACTGGGCGCGCGGCGGCCATGGCCTCCATCACCACCATCGGCAAGCCTTCGGCAAAGGATGGCATCACCAATGCATGGCTGTTGTTCAGCTCGGCGCGCACCCCCGCCTCATCCAACCAACCGGTGAGCGTGACGTTTGCCTCAAGACCATGTTGCTTGATCGCAGCCTCCAAGGCCGGGCGCATTTCCCCATCACCAATCAAGGTGAGATGGACATCAGATCGCACCTGAACCACCTCAGCCAGCGCATGGATCAGATCCATCTGGCCCTTTTGCTCAACAAATCGACCAATCGCCGCGAGCCTCAGCGGGCCATTGGGCAACTCTGCAACCTCGGCAAAGCGCGCGGTTTCAATGCCGCAGTGCACCACATTGATTTTGGACCAGCTGTCAAATTCCGCCCAGCGGCACAGCTGGCTACGGCCAAAACGGCTGATCGCAACGGTAAAGGCGGATTGGTCGACCTTTTCCCCCAATGACAGCTGCTGTGGGCCGTCAAATTCCTCAGGCCCATGCACGGTGAAACTGTAGCTGGGTCCCCCCAAAGCACGGGCGAGCATGGCCACAGCTGTAGCGTTCGTGCCAAAATGCGCATGCATATGATCAATGTCTGCCTGCTGACAGCGCTGTTTAACCCAGGCAGCTTCTGCCAAGTAGATCAGATGTTTGGCCACCCCCACCGATGATCGCCGCCCCATCTTGATCGCCTTCACAAGCGCACGGGCAAATCGTGCTGGTGTCTTCAATTCACGCAAAAGCGCAGCACCCAAAGCTTTGCCACCAGCCGCAAGCACATATTCGGTGTGCTCCTGCTCTTTTAGATCACCTGCATCAACCAATGGAGAAGGGCTTGCGCGCATTGCCAAACGCAGGACCTCACATCCCTGTCGCTCCAGCGCGTGCAGCTCACGGCGGATAAAACTATGAGAGGGCTGCGGATAAGTGTTCAAAACATATGCAATTTTCACAAGGCAAAGCCTTCTATTTATCGTGTTGGCCAGACCCTAAAGTAGCCCCGTTAACAAGGCAAAAGCCTGAAAGCAAAAATGCCAATATGCGTTGATTTTACAGCACTTCCGACACGGATGTGCCCCAATATCCAATTGCAGCGGTGTTGCCGCAGGGCGGAACAGGGTATGAGTTGAAAAACACACGCACATTACGCGGCACTTCGGTAAAAGGGATAGATTGATGGCAGGAGTAACGTCACGGTTACGAAGCGGTGGCCTTATGGCGCGTGCATTGCGATCTGCCTCTTGGATGGTGGTCGGATACGGTGGCAGCCAGGCTTTGCGGCTTGCGTCCAACCTGTTGCTGACACGGATCCTCTTTCCCGAAGCCTTTGGCATGATGGCATTGGTAACAGTTGTAACCACGGGATTGATGCTGTTTTCAGACGTCGGGATCGGCCCGGCCATTTTGCAAAATAAACGCGGCGACGACCCTGAATTTTTGGACACGGCCTGGACCATTCAGGTGATCCGAGGCGGCATCTTATGGGGTATCACTGCGATTCTCGCCTGGCCGGTGGCGCAGTTTTATCAAACCCCCGAGCTGATTTATATTCTGCCGATTGCCGGGATCGCGCTTGCGGTAGAGGGGTTCAAACCAACCCGCATTGAAACAGCCCACCGCCATCTAATGGTCGGTCGCGTCACAATTCTGGAGCTGATTAGCCAGCTCGTGAGCCTGGTAGCTATGGCAATCTTGGCAATCGTGACACAATCGGTGATCGCATTGGTGATCGGCAGCGTATTGCAATCGGTCGTCTACGTTATTGTCACACATATAAATCTGCCCGGACATCGTAACAAATTTCACTGGGACAAAACCGCAGCCCAAGAGTTGATCCGCTTTGGCAAATGGATTTTCCTTTCAACCGCGTTCTGGTTCATCACATCACAGGGCGATCGGGCCATTCTTGGCAAATTCATCCCACTTGAAACACTGGGCATCTACAATATCGCGTTTTTCCTGGCGAGCTTTCCAATGGCGCTTGGCTATGCGGTGAACCAACGCCTGATGATCCCGGTGTATCGAGATGGCGCTGAAAGCGAAGGCCCTGGTTTCAAACGTAAGCAACGCTTGC
The DNA here is from genome assembly GCF_009617595.1 of Tritonibacter aquimaris. Classification (GTDB taxonomy): domain Bacteria; phylum Pseudomonadota; class Alphaproteobacteria; order Rhodobacterales; family Rhodobacteraceae; genus Epibacterium; species Epibacterium aquimaris. The sequence continues at coordinate 67,123 of NZ_WIXK01000003.1, forward strand.
TGCGTTTGGGCCTTTCCACCGGTCTGCTGCTGCTTTTGTGGACAATGGCTTTGGCCGGCCCTTGGCTGGTGGATCTTCTATACGACGCGCGCTACCAGCTGGCCGGTGCAATCATTGTGCCGCTTTCGCTGAGTTTGGCCCCTGCTGTGATTGCGATGACATATGATCAAGCGGCGCTTGCAGCTGGAGACAGTAAGTTGTTTTTTGCGGTGAGCGCGGTGCGTGCCATCTCTCAAACGGCATTCTTTTTGATCGGTGTACTAAACTGGGGCTTGCCCGGCGGCATCTTGGCCATGGGGGCTGCAATGCTGTTTACCTACCCGTTGATCGTCGCACTGGCGCTCAAACACAAGGTTTGGGATCCGCTGCACGATGTGGCGATGACACTGTGCTGCGTGGCGATCGGCGCCGTCGCGCTGAAACTTCACTGGGTCGCAATCGCCAATATGATCACCGAGTTACAGAACTAAACGATTTAGCTGCGCAGCAAGACCCAGCGGGCGAAGAACCCTCTTTTGCTGTTTTTACGCTTCATCCGTCGAAGGCTGCGCGCATCAGTTTTTAGTTCTGGGATTGAGACAACCGGCATCAAACCTGTTTCCCGTTCCATCTGTTCGGCTGTACGCAGCGTGGGCCGTGCAATTTCGAGCAAGAACGCCACGCCAATAGCGCCGAAAAAGCTCGCAACGGCCCCCATTATGGCAAGCTTCTTGCGCCCGCCATTTACGGGATAATCAGACAGCGCCGCTGCCTCAATAATTGTCAGGCGTTCCGACTGGCTGGAGCTTTCGAGGCGAAAGCCAACCTCAGCTTCACTGCGTCGGTCGATAATGGTGGCAAGTTGCCCCTGTAGCTGTTGCAATTGCCGATCAAGCCCACCGAGCCTGCGTTCCACCTCTGGTGTGGTTGGCAGCGAAAGCTCAAGCTCCTGTTTACGATTGGACAGCAAAAGCACCTGCTCATCCAGGGTGGCCATTTCTTCCTGCAGCTCGGCCAAGCGACGGCGGGCAGTTGCAGGGCGCTCTGTCAGGCCAACCTGATCGGCCGCGCGGCGCAGCGCAATCTCTTCGCGCGCAATTTCAAGCAAGCCTTCGTTGATTTGCGCCAGCTCATCACGGCGCAGTTCAATCACTCCAGGCAGCGACAGGTCGTGTTCAAACCGGTAGGCGCTGACCTCATCTTCCAGGCGGTTCAGCTCTTCTTTGAGCGCGGCTTCTTTTTCGACAAAAAACGCCAGCGTCTCACGCGCCTGATCGATCCGGGATTGCGTGCTCAACTCAATGATGCGTTCAGCAAATTCATTGGCAACCTGCTGCGCAAGTTCAGGCGTGGCCATAGTTGCAGTAATGGTCAAAACCGAAATGGTACCATCATCAGCGAACCCTTCACGCGCAGCAGCCACCCCGGTGATGGAAATGGATTGCCGCATCAAAGATACGATCTCAGTCGGCCGCAACAACGGCGCATCCGCAAACACATCGAATTTCTCAGCAATCTCGAGCAGAGTGTTACGCGCCATCAAGCGCTGCTCAATCAGCTGAATACGCCGCGCAGATGAACCGTCTACAGTTGATTTTGCCAGATCATCGGCGATGGTTGGCTGCGTGACCTGAATGACAACAGAAGAGTCGTAGAAATGTTCTTTCTGCAGCGCGATCCAAACTGCGAAGATACTTCCCAAGATAGTCAGCACAAAGATAAGCCGCAGACGGCGCTGCAACATATCAAAGAAGTCCCGCAGTGAATAAATTGGACCCATTAGGACACTCTAAACTGGAAATTGAAACGACATACGCAATGTACGTGTCGTTCTATAAATTACATTAAACTGGCGAAACTATGACAAATCTGCGTTGGGCGGTAAAAAAGCCTTAACTGATCCGAGCGCGGTTCAAAACAACGCCCAAAAGCTGCGTGTGCCCTGCGAGTACTTTTTCACAAGCAGCAAGGTCTTTTGCTGTGCTTTTTGTTCCATCGGACACCAGCAAAACCCCATCAACCTGCGGCAAGAAGGCCGTCAGATCGTCAAACTCCAACACTGGCGGCAAATCAAACAATGCAACATCCGCACGGGTATCTTCCATCAGATCATCAATGACCTGGGCCGAAGTGGGGTTATGCAACAGCTCTGCAGCGCCGCTTTCAACGTCACTGTTGAAACCAACCGCCAAACCATCGGCAAGACGCACCATCTGGCGCCGTGCAGGGTGGCGCCCAGTAAGAAACCCCTTCATGTCCCCCTGCTCAGGCAGGCCAAACGCCTTGGCGATACCGGGCTTGCGGAAATTCAGATCCATCAACAGCGTTCTGGAATTAGGAATCCGTGCAAGGCTTTGGGCGAGGTTCACCGCTGTCCATGTCGATCCGCAACCGGAGGTCGGTGACGCAACCGCAACCCGGCGCCAGCCCTGCGCACGCAACGTATGCAGCAAACGTGTGCGCAATAGGTCGGTGGCTCTTGCACTCTCACTTTGGCGAAAGCGATCCACAAGCGGCAGACGGCTACGCTTTACAACATCAGGATCAATGCGTTGAACCTGCAGCTGGCTCCACAGCGGTAACGGATGCGCTGGAAGCTGCACATCGCTATCAACGATCAGCTTCGATTGCGGCGCATCAAGCGGCTCCACAATATCATCATCTGCGTCATCATCGACCCAATGCTCCATTGGATCAACCTCGCAGGCGCTTTCAACAGGGGGTTCCTGATCAACAGGAGTGTCCTGATCCACGCTGACATCTTCCGCGCGATTTCGGCGGTGAAAACTCTTTATCTTAGGTGCGTTTGACACAGCTGTGTTCTCCGCGGTCGATTGCGCGCCATGTGGCTTGACGCCAGTTGTCGGTTCAAAGCTGAGCGGATCAGATAGATCTTTCATTTCAAACCTCAGCCTCGTTACCAATTAATTCAAATGGACACAGGGTCGCCATCCGCAAAACCATCCACTTCGCCTCAACAGCCGGTGCCACGCAACACTACACCAATGGTACGGCGCAGTATGGACACATCCTCTTTCAAACTCAGGCGCGCAAGATAGTCGCGATCCATAACCTGACGGGTACAAAACGCGCTTTCGTTGCGCGACGAAACTTGCCACTTTCCGGTTATTCCGGGACGCAACGCAAAATAGGCCTCTGGCTCGCCATACATGTCCAATTGATCCAACATCATTGGACGTGGTCCCACCAAACTCATATCACCGATCAGCACATTCCATAGCTGTGGCAATTCATCAAGCGATGTCACCCGTAAAATCTTCCCAATCTTCGTAATGCGAGGATCGTTTTTTAGCTTTTGTTTCGCTTCCCATTCCGCCCGCATCTCAGGATCTGCATCCAAATAATACTCCAGCAACGTATCAGCATCACGCACCATCGTGCGCAGCTTTAGGATGGAAAACACCTTCCCATCTTGGCCCAAACGCTTCTGGCGATAAAATGGACGCCCGCCTTCGAGCCACAGAGCAGCAGCACAAAGGAGCAAAACCGGAAGCGTGATCGGCAACGCGGCTAAAACCAGCAACACATCAAGAACACGCTTGCCAATCCGCTTGTAAAAACGGGACGTTTCGGCCTGCCCTGCAAGGAGGCCAGCTTCATTAAGGTCGATTGCAACCGCAACCGGCTTTGAGGGCTGGGGCTCGACGTGATCTTTTGGTTGTCCAGCACGCGTGCTGGATGTGCCACTCTCAAACGCGTCCTTCATATCACCCCTACTGACCCCTCGGACAATCATCGCTATGCGTGTGTGATTGCCACATTCCGACTTTTTATGACCTGGCGATGTCTCACAGACCTAAGGTCTGAAACAATGATATTGTTACAACCCAGCCGTGACCAACTCCAACCGCCGATATCTACGATGGCCTTGTTATCTTAAATTTGAGCCGCTTTTTCGCAAAATGACCATAACAGTGAGATTAGCTTAATTAATGGTTAAAGGAACCCACTAAGAGGTTAACAAACCTATCCTAAAGGATAGATTGTTTCCTCACTTTGCGTGATGGTGGTACATGAAGGCGCTCATTCGCACGGAACATTTCCCCGAATTAATCCGGTGAATCGGTCAAAAGATACATTTGACGAAAGGCACCGGGCGTCTGTTGCGTCCACCGTTTGAAGGCATCTAAAAAGCTACTCACGCTTGCATATCCCAAAGCTGCAGCAATGGATTTCAGCTCCAGAGTGCTATCACGCAAGTACCAACGGGCCCATCGGCATCGCATTTCGTCAAGGATCTCAAAAAATCTCAGATCGTTTTTTCCCAACTCCCGCGCCAAGGTACGGCTGCTCATATCAAGTTCTGCGGCAATAAACGCCTGCGACAGATCACTGCGGGTCAGATGGCGATGTATGAGGTGTTCCACCCGGCGTGGAAGGGTGGTGGCTTCGGCGATCAATTCTTTGTGTTTAACGGCAGCAAATTCCGCAATAAGCCGCGCCAAATAAGGATCAGCACTCCGCAATGGGCGATTCAAATCTGATTTGCGAAACTCGATCTCTACAAAAGACGGGGCACTTTCGGATAATTTAACACCCCAGAAAGCCTCCCGCTCTCCGCTTTGTCCATCAAATGATGCCGAAATGCTGTGCGGCAGTAATAGGCCACCACCGTCGAGACTGTTTCGCGCGGCTTTAAAAACCAGCGTAACCAGAAACTCCAAATACTGATGATGCCCAAGCGAAGCGGGCTCCAAGATCTGCCAGCGCATTCGCCCATCCTGCGTCAGCGCAATGTCGATGGCTTCTGAATACAAAGGCATGTTGCGTGTAAATGAGTGCAAAAATGCAGACAGGGTCTCGCTGGATTGCGCCGCATAGGCAACAAGCCCCATGGACCGAAAATCGCGTCTCTGCCCCATATGAAACCCAAACAAAGGATCGCTGCACAGATGAGACGCGCGTTCAAATACTGCTGCAGTATCGCGAAAGCTCAGCTCGAACTGCGCTGCTTCTGGCAGCTCATCATAAAACGGCAGCAACGGATTAATCGCAACGCCCTTGTCTCGGAGTGCGATCAAGACATCATATGTCAGCCAGGCCGGGTTCTTGCGCGGCATGCTGTGTGCTTGAAAATAGTCGGCCTTTCCAGAATTTCGCTGATCCGGTGCCATTGGCAGCCCTCCACATCTAAACGAAAATTACGAAACAAATGTCAGACGTTCTGTTTCCATGTCTGGCCAGTTCATGTGACCTGCGCATGTGCACCCGTTCTGGATGTGCTGCCAGCTTAGAAGAGAGGGCGTTGAAACCACGCGACGCATCGGGCTAGCTTGTGACCCACTCGGTGAAAGTCCTAACCCTAGGTATGTAGGAACTAGTCACACTTGGTCTGGTATGGAGTGGGTTCAAAGACAGTTTACCACACACCACCGTAAATGTATGAGCTGCAGAACGGATCGAACACAGGTCGAAACAGATGAATGACTCAACCAGCACTTGGATCGCAGCACTTGCGCAGGAAGATCAGATGATCCTCTGGCACCAGCAAGGTGATCTCACTCTGGAAAAATGCAGCCTGCCGCTGCAAAGCCCGGCATCTGCACAAGACCTCGACGTGGCCCTGCAGCAAACGGGCTGGTCTCCCGCTCCGGTCTATGGCTGTGGTTTCAGTGGCGTCAGCAATAATGCAGCGCCTCTGTCTGTACAAAAGCTCGCATTTCAGGAATTCAGCGGGCGTTTTGCCCCGCTCAAACTTATGCAAGACGTCAGACAGGCGCAGCCATTGGGCTATGTAAATGCCGCGGCGGTGCAAGTGTCTGGATTTCTGTCAAAATTCCCCGATTGGGATGGCGTGATCTGCGTGGCGCAAGACTTCAGCGCTTGGCTGCAAATCAGCGCTTCTGAAATCGTGAGCTTTCAAAGCAGCTTGACGCCGCAGCTGGCACGGCAGCAAGGCTATGGTGATGCCATAGCACCCGAGGAGATCGCAGTTAGCGTTGGTGACAGCCTGTCTCGCCCCGAGGCACTGGCCACTCAACTCAGCACGCTCCGATGGGGACATCGCGACGGCAGCGTTTTGACACCAAATGCCGCCGGGCGGTGTTGGGGACATCTGATCGGGGCAGAACTTGCCGCGACACGCCCGTATTGGTTGGGCCAGAACGTTGCACTAATATGCGAGCCTCATCTGCGCCCGGTCTACCAAACCGCTTTTGAAAGCCAGTATTTGCCTGCGGTGTTTGAAAACAGCGACGACATGACGCTTGCGGGCCTGAACAGTCTGCGTGCGACCAGCTAGAGCTCAATTGCTGCAATAACCCGTGCGGTCTGCTCAAAATTAGGCACCAAAGCGCGGGTTAGCTTGTTTCGCTCCGCAAAAAACGCACCAACGGCGCAGAGCTGCTTTGCATATGCCGGCGAAATCCCCGGATGCTCCTTGCGCCGCCCTTCATTTTCGCAGTCCCAACCATTTTCCTGTGCTTCCCGGATAATGAGATTAAACCGCAATGCGCAATGCATCGTGGTGTAGACAGATAGGAAGTCCAGAAAATCGGGCAAAGCGAGGCCATATGATTTGTCGAAGGTCTCTTTGGTCACTGCAATCATATGTCGTGGATCCAGAACCCAGCTCTCGTCACCAAAGAGCCAGGCAAAATCTTCTGCCCCGTGACGTGCGCCCGAAAGCTCAAACCCGTGCCAGCGCAGAAAACCATCGTCGCAAACAACCGCATATTGTGGACGGCAGTTCCATTTAACAAAGTTGTGGCCCACGCCCTGCAAAAACTCTGCCACCGCATGGTAGTTAAAGGAATCCGGTATGCCGAGGGAAAACAATTGGAGCGTATCCACTGAGGAAACAAGATTGTTCAACCAATCCTGGGATTGCCCGATCACCGGCACAAGATTGACCAACCCCGACTGTCGCGCCGCAGATTGATACCTGAAGATCGCCGCGCAAGCCTCTGCCGTTAGTTCGACCTGATCTTCAAGGCAGTGGTCACCAATTAGCCCATGCAGCCGATTAGCCCCAAGATCAGATTGAAACAGCACACCGTCCAACACACCAAGATACTGCGGAACATCATCGCAGATCGGTGAAAGATGCTGCAAAATCATGGCTTCCAGGTTGGTCCGCCGAAAGCTCTTGCGCTGGGTGGCAATCACCGTCTCGCCGTCAAAGCAAATACGATAAGAAGAAAAGGCCGTCCCTTCCAGCTGGATCACCTCCCTGGGCTCCCTGCCAAAATGAGAGACAGCAGCACCCACAATCAGCCTTTCACGGCTCGCCTGATCTCCGTCCATTGCGCACTTGCCCCCTGCGTTTCATAGAAAACCTCAGCTGTCGCTGGAGGATCTTTTTACAGGTGAATTCTGAATATATTGACAGCGCAACATTCCATTCGCACGAGTGCGTTTGATTTTACGTAGATTTATTGTGGCGTATTGCTGCAGCTAGCTAAGCGGGGCTGTCTTATACAGACGCACCTTCAGCCCGCCATGCGCAACAGGCGCACCAAGCGGCAAAAACGGCAGTTTGGTTGCCTTCGCAAGGCCAGCGTCACTGGTCACGATACCAACCCGCCAACCTTTGAACCGAGTTCTGAGCACATCACCCAGGCTTTGATGCAAAGCAAACAATAGCTTCTTATTGCCGATCCGCGCACCATAAGGGGGGTTAATAATCACAAGCCCGGGCTGGCCTTCGGGACGTTCAAGGTCGCTCACGGCGCGCTGCTGAAAGCTGCAAAGCGCTGCGACCCCTGCCCGTTCAGCATTTTGGGACGACATTTCAACCGCGCCTGTATTTCTGTCCGAACCATAAAACATCAGTTCTGGCGTTTTATGATCGCTTTGCGCGCGCAGCTCGTCCCAAGCCACAGCGTCAAAATTGGCTAGCTGCTCAAACGCAAAACTGCGGCTGCGCCCCGGCAAAACACCAGAGGCGATTTCAGCCGCTTCCAACACAAAGGTGCCAGAGCCGCACATCGGATCAAGCACGGGCTCTTCGCCGCGGTAGCCACAATCGCGCAGAAACATTGCCGCCATGCTTTCACGCATTGGGGCCTTGCCCACCGCGGCTTTGTGGCCACGTTTGTGCAGCGCCTCTCCCGACGTATCGATACTAAACATGCAATTGTTGTCGTCGATACGCAGCTTCAGCGTGATAGGCGCATCCTCAGAAATGATGATGCCGTGGCTTTCGCTCAGGGCGCGTTCAATACGCTGGCTGGCTGCGCCCGCATGGTAGATCTTTGATTTTTTGTTGGTGCTGGTTTCGACCTTCACCGGCACATCCGGCCGCAGAATCTCGGCCCAGGGAAACTTGCGCGCGCGCTTGTCCAGCTGCGCCAGATGAAACGCACGAAAGCCGCCGATACGGGCAAGCACTCTGGTGGCACCGCGCAGTTGCAAATTCGCGCGCCACACCTCTTGCCAGCCACCGCGCAGGCTCACCCCGCCGGGGATGGTCTGCTCCACCATAAATCCGCGCTCTTTCGCCTCTGCGGCCAAAAGATGTTCAAGCCCTGGTGGGACGGTGAGGAAAATTTCAAAGTCTGCTGTCGAATCCATGTGCCGTGCTTACCTGCAATGGCGCAGATCCGCGACGAGAAAGTCGCGCGCGCCCTGCAACAAAAAAAGGCGGGCCTATGCAGCCCGCCCTTCGACATTGATCAATCTGCGATCAGACGGCTTTTTTCAAAACCTCAACCAGATCGGTTTTTTCCCAGCTGAAGCCGCCATCCGCATCCGGGGTGCGGCCAAAGTGGCCATAGGCCGCAGTGCGCTGGTAAATTGGCTTGTTGAGCTGCAGATGGGTGCGAATGCCGCGCGGTGTCAGATCAATCACCTGCGGGATTGCCGCTTCAATTGCAGCGGCATCCACAGAACCGGTGCCATGCAGATCCGCGTAGATTGACAGCGGTGCGGCCACACCAATTGCATAAGAAAGCTGAATGGTGCAGCGCTCTGCCATACCTGCAGCGACCACGTTTTTCGCCAGATAGCGCGCAACATAAGCGGCAGAACGGTCAACCTTGGTTGGGTCTTTGCCTGAGAATGCACCGCCACCGTGCGGCGCAGCCCCACCATAGGTATCCACAATGATCTTACGCCCGGTGAGGCCAGCATCGCCATCAGGGCCACCAATGACAAACTTGCCGGTTGGGTTCACGTGCCAGATGGTTTCATCTGTCAGCCAACCCTCGGGCAGGACTTCGTGGAAGTAAGGCTCAACAATGGCACGGATGTCACCAGAGCTGAGTGTTTCATCCAAGTGCTGGGTCGACAGAACCAGCGAACTGACACCAACAGGTTTTCCATCACGATAGCTCACGGAGAGCTGGGATTTCGCATCTGGCCCCAGCGTAGGTTCGGTGCCGTTTTTACGCACTTCGGCAAGGCGACGCAGGATCGCGTGCGAATACTGAATCGGTGCGGGCATCAGCGCTTCGGTCTCATTGGTGGCATAGCCAAACATGATACCCTGATCACCTGCGCCCTCATCCTTGTCGGCAGAGGCATCTACACCCTGCGCAATATGAGCAGATTGCTCATGCAGCAGATTGGTGATTTCAACAGTCTCGTGGTGGAATTTATCCTGCTCATAGCCGATGTCTTTGATGCAGGAGCGGGCAATCTCGTCGATTTTGCCCATATAGTCGTGCAGCTTATCCTGGTCGGACAGGCCCACCTCCCCCCCGATCACCACACGATTGGTGGTGGCAAAGGTCTCTGCAGCAACGCGCGCTTCTGGCTCTTCTGCAAGAAAGGCATCGAGGACCGCATCGGAAATCCGGTCACAGACCTTATCCGGGTGGCCTTCGGAAACCGATTCCGAGGTGAATGTGTAATTCTTACGTGTCATTGGGAGGTGCTCCATTGTGATTGCCTGCCACGCCAGGAAGCCGTTGTGGTAGGATGTCCTTCGCATAGGCCGTGTGCCATTTCAGGTCAATCTCTAAGGCATGGAGATTAACCAACTGTGTTCAGCAACTGTTTTTTTCTTTGCCGTAACGCGGGCACCAGCACCATGACCAAACTGAGCAAAAACCACGGCAGATCACCCGTTTTGCTGTAAAAGGTAGCAGCAAGCGGCGCGGGCAGATCCACATCGAGATACCCCGCCTGCCCCAAAGGGATACTGCCACCCGGGACAATGCGACCGTAGGGATCAATCATTGCCGACACACCGGTGTTTGCCACGCGGACCATTGGCAGCCCCTGCTCAGCTGCACGCATCTGCGCCTGAATGAGATGCTGCTGCGGCCCGGAATATGTGCCAAACCAAGCATCGTTGGTGACCAGCACCAGAAAATCGGGTCGCTCAGCTCGGGTATTGATATCGTGCGGGAATACGCCTTCGTAACAAATCAGCGGCAAAAACCGTCCAACCGGCGACGGCAAAATTTCCTGCGACGGCCCGGCCGTGTAGCCCGTTCCTGCCCGCGACGCGAGGCCGTAAATGCCCAGACGCGCAACCAGATCCGGAAACGGCATATATTCACCAAAAGGAACCAGATGCACCTTATCGTATATCTGGTTTGGCTGCCCCTGCGCATCGAGCAGCACTGCGGAGTTGAAATACTCCCCCGCTTCTTCGCGCTGGATCCCCAGCAGGATCGGCACCCCATTGGCGGCTTGCGAGATCACACCCAATGTCGCCGCTGCATCGTTCAAAAGCTGAGGCACGGCGGTTTCTGGCCAAACGATCAGATCTGGCGCGGGCTCACTCGCAGAATATTCAACCTGCCTGCGCACAAAATCCCAGCGTTTATCTGGGTCCCATTTCTCGTCCTGCGGCGCATTTGGTTGCACCAAACGCACGCTGTGCTTGGTATAGGCAACAGCGTGATCTTCCGGTAATGGCTCCAATGCCGCGTAGATCGCGACCAAGTAAGCCACCAGCGGAGCGGCAGGCCAGACCCTGCGAAGCCGCAACAGCGCCAGAGGAACAAACATCACCAGCTTGAGCATGGCAAACCCCTGTGGCCCAAGCCACGGCAGCACAGAAAATGTCCAAGGTCCAACGCCAAGCTGCGCCAGCGCCGCCCAAGGAAACCCCGTCAAGGCATAGGCGCGCAGAAATTCCATCACAGACCAAAAGCCAATCAGCGCAAGAAGGCGCCAATTGCCTGCTGAAAACCGTTGCGCCAGCGCAAATGCAGCCCCCCAAAACAGCGCCAGCCCGCCGGACAGCAAAACAAGCGCAAAGGGAGCCATCCAGCCATAGAGTTCTGCATCAACCTGAAAAGGTTCAACAATCCACGAAAGCCCAAAGGCAAAATAGGCCGCACCAAATCCCCAACCCAGCCACCAAGCCTGTTTGACAGACTGCACACGCAGGAAAATCGCGGAGATCCCGGTCAATGCAATGGGAGTGACAAGCTGCCAGCTATGAGGCGCAAGCCCCCGCGACATCAGCGCGCCAAAACACAGCGCGAGCAGGACCAGCCCAAAGCGTTGCACAACAGGCCACCCTATTCCGCAGCCGAGGGCAAACGTACCCGTAGCCGTTTGATGCGACGGGGGTCGGCGTCCATGACCTCAAACTCGATGCCTTCGGGATGCACGATCACCTCGCCACGGGCAGGAACCCGCCCCGAGAGCATAAAGACCAATCCACCCAAAGTATCGATTTCTTCCTCATCCACATCTTCATGCGCGGTCAATGAGCGCCCGAGTTCAGTTTCAAATTCTGGCAGTGGCGTGCGCGCCTGGGCGACATAGCAGCCGCTTTTCTCCTGGAACCAGGTCTGCAGCTCATCGCTGTCGTGTTCATCTTCGATCTCACCAACAACCTGTTCGATGAGATCTTCGATGGTTACTAGGCCGTCCACACCGCCATATTCATCAATCACCAGCGCCATATGACGCCGCTCGGCCTGCATTTTGGAAAGCAAAATACCAATGGGCATCGATGGCGGTACAAACAGCAAAGGCCGCAGCATAGCCGCAAGATCAAACTCAGCCTCACCGCCGTTAAAGCCGTGGGTCAGGGCAAAATCCTTAAGGTGGGCCATGCCAACCGGCGTATCCAACGTGCCCTCATAGACGGGAATGCGGGTCAACCCGCTGTCCCGAAACACCTGCACCAATTCATCTTTGGAAATCTGCGCAGAGACGGCTACGATTTCGGCAGCTGGGGTGGCAACATCTTCAACCCGCAGGCGACGCAGGTTGATCATGCCATGGGCTTTGGGGGTTGGGGCCTGATCAACCCCATTCAGCTCTGGTGTTTTTGTTGCATCTGGATTCGCAAATGCCCCAAGAAAACGGCTCAGTAGCCCAGAGTTAGACGGCATCTCCAAATCGGAACTGCCTTCTTTGTTCATGTTCTGCAGCGCGCTTTGCGCCGCGTTAGAACTGCCTTCGATATCGCCCATCTATCCTATCCGTTAAAATCCCAACCCTGATCGCGGGTCGGAGATCATTCCTCGTCGATTACATATGGGTTGGAGATACCCAGTTTGCCAAGTATCTCGGCCTCCAAAGTTTCCATCAAAGTGGCATCTGCATCACGGATGTGATCATAGCCCAAAAGATGCAACGTTCCATGAACAACCAAATGCCTGACATGATCAGCCATAGGTTTGCCTGCCGCAAGCGCCTCTTTTTGGCAGGTATCAAAAGAAATCGCGATATCACCCAGGGCGATCTCCCCGGTAAAATCAGCTTCTGGCAGCAAAGGCTCACCACCCGCTTCTTCGGCGGCAAGGTCCTCATTCGGCCAGCTCAAGACATTGGTTGCTTTGTCTTTTTCACGAAACTCAGCGTTCAATTCAGCAATACGTGCATCATTGCAGGCCAGCAGCGCCATCTCGCAATCTTCCACTTCTAATGAGAAATGTGAAAGCGCGGCGCTTACCGCTTCATCCGCGAGCTCTTGCAAATGGACCTCAGCCCAGCGTTCGTCTTCGATTTCTATGTCCAGCACGCGGAACTCCTCATTCACCAAAGAAAGGGCTCACCCTTTTTTCTGTTCTTCGGCTTCATAGGCTTCGATGATCGCGGCTACCAGCGGGTGACGTACGACATCGCGTGATGTGAAATAATTAAAGCTGATTTTGGGGATCAGCTTCAGCAGGCGCTCAGCGTCAGCAAGGCCAGATTGCACCCCACGCGGCAAATCCACCTGGCTGCGATCCCCCGTGATCACCATCCTAGAGCCTTCACCCAGGCGGGTCAGGAACATCTTCATCTGCATGCTGGTTGCGTTTTGCGCTTCGTCCAACACCACAAAGGCATTGGCAAGCGTCCGCCCGCGCATAAAGGCCAGTGGCGCAATCTCGATGCGTTTTTCTTCAATCAGCTTCGCCAGTTGTTTGCCGGGCAGGAAATCATTCAGCGCATCATAAAGCGGCTGCATATAGGGGTCGACTTTGTCTTTCATGTCGCCCGGAAGATAGCCGAGCTTTTCACCGGCCTCGACCGCAGGGCGGCTCAGAATGATCCGGTCCACATGGCCGGTGATGAACATCGACACGCCAACCGCCACGGCCAGATAGGTTTTACCCGTACCAGCAGGACCAATGCCGAAGGCCAGCTCATGGGCAAACAAGGATTGCACATAGGCTTTTTGCGCATCGGTGCGCGGCTCAACCAGCTTTTTGCGGGTTTTGATTTCAACAGATCCACCAGTGAACATCTCCAACTGGTCGTTGGATTGTTCAGCAGCTTCGGGGGCATTGCCCATGCGCAATTCACGATCCACATCCGCAACCTCAACGCTGCGCCCGGTTTCAAGCCGATCATAAAGCGCGCTGAGCACGGCCGCTGCCTGCTCCCGCATTGCATCCTCTCCCATGACCGAGAGCTGATTGCCCCGGCGCACGATCTGAACGCTTAATTTCTGTTCGATTTCAGCCAGATGTCGATCGTATTCGCCACAAAGGTCGATCAACAGTCGATTATCAGGGAATTCCAGCAGTACTTCGTGGGAAGTAGTGGGAGTGTCTTCGAGAGAATTCGGGGCACCAAGGGCCAAGCGGGTCTCCATAAGTCTGGCGTTACTCACTAGAGTGTGCCCGCCCAGCGCGCGACACGCAAGCACCCATCACCAGATTTCATGGAAGTGAAACAAATAGGCCGCCCCAACGGCGGCCTTTTGCGCATCCTACGATGTCTTGATCTTTAGAGCGGATCGGCAATCCGCGACCCTGATTTGAACGGCCCGGTTGCAACATTGCGCGGCAGTTCGCTGTTGCAGACGGGTTTGCCATCAGGCGTTCTGCGCAGATCTGCATAACCTTCAACGCCGTCGTCAATAATCCAGTGTTCACAGCCGGTTGGGTCAACCCAGATACCTGCTGTGAGGTTCGACAGATCTTTGCGATCGGTGCCCCGGTCGCGGGTCTTATCTGCCCCAACAACACCATGGCCCGCAGAACAGGCTGCAGTCATGCCAGCCACCGCCACCAGGGCAAGAATTTTGCTCACTTTCATCTCAGACCCCTTAACGCAGGCAATAAATTTCGACACGACGGTTTTCAGCCATATTGGCCGCGCTATTGTTGGGCTTACGTGGATCACGTTCGCCGTAGGCACGTACATCAAACAGGCGCGCACCAACCGATTTGGCCACGCCCGCAACCGCATTGGCGCGACGATGTGACAAAGCGATATTGTATTCGTCAGAGGCACGGCTATCGGTGTGGCCCGCAACAACAAAGCCACGGAAGCTGCCTTTTTTGGAGTTGAAAAACTCCTGCAGGCGCTTGCGACCTGCGGCATTAATGTAATGTTTGTCAGTTGCAAAGAACTGATCAGTTGGCATCATCCCACACAGCTCACCGCGACGGCATACTGGTTTGCCATCAGGGGTTACATGCGGTGTCATAAATCCTTCGGCACCATCATCCATAACCCAGTGCTCACAGCCGTCGGGATCTACCCAGATGGTGGGAACATAGCGTTCACCAAGAATGGTGCGCGTCTGCGCTGCAACGCTGGTCACACCCAGAGCAACAGTGACTGCTCCAACTGCACAAACCGCGGATAGTTTTTTTACTGTCTTAATCAACACGACCCGAATTCCTTCGCTCCGTTTCCTCAACAAGGCCGCCACGCAAACCTGTTATTAAAACAGTGTCAGGCCCAATTCAGAGCCAGCATAGCAACGTCCCACTTATTTATCGTGGTGTATTCAAAGCACTTTCAAATAAGTTAAAGCAGAATTGGAGACACTAAAACAATTTTAGCGAAATTGTTGCCGCAACCGATGCAATTGAGACTCACTTCCGTGCCCCATTCAATGAAATGAGACACAGAATTAGCCGAATTTATTCGCTGATTAATTCACCCGCGAGCGAATTGGTCACCGAGGATACGATCCGAACGCGGGCCAGGGTCCCGATCTCGAGATGATCACTATTGGCAACGTGCACCGAGTGCAGGTATTCGGATTTTCCGACCATCTGCCCCGGCAAACGGCCTTCTTTTTCAAACAGAACGCCAACTTCACGACCAACCATACTGTCTTGAATTTCGCGCTGCTGTTTTGTCAGAAGCGCTTGTAGCCGCCGCAGACGATCATCCGCTTCAGCTGGATCAACCTGTGCACGTTCTGCCGCGGGTGTACCTGGACGTGTGGAGTATTTGAACGAATAGGCCGTGCCGTAACGCACTTCTTCCACCAGATCCAAAGTCGCCTGGAAATCTTCCTCGGTCTCTTCCGGGAAGCCAACGATAAAATCCCCCGAAAGCAACAGATCCGGCCGCGCCGCGCGGATGCGCTCCACCACGCGCAGATAGCTTTCGGCGGTGTGGCTGCGATTCATCCGCTTCAAGATTCGATCCGATCCCGCCTGCACCGGCAAATGCAGATACGGCATCAGCTTCTTGCAGTTCCCATGCGCCTCGATCAGGTCGTCCTGCATGTCGTTTGGATGGCTTGTGGTAAAGCGAATACGCTCCAAGCCATCAACCTTGTCGAGCTCCCAGATCAGCTGTGCCAGCGTCCAGTCGTTTCCGTCCAAACCTTCGCCGTGATAGGCATTCACGTTCTGCCCAAGCAAAGTGATCTCGCGCACTCCACGTTCAACCAGATCTTGGGTTTCACGCAGAATGCGATCCACCGGACGCGACACCTCAGCTCCGCGCGTGTAAGGCACAACGCAAAAGGCGCAGAATTTATCGCAGCCTTCCTGAACGGTCAGAAACGCGGACGGCCCACGCTTTGCCTTGGGGCGGCGCTTGAGCTTTTCAAACTTATCTTCTTCGGGGAAGTCTGTGTCGAGCACCTTGGTGCCCTGCCCGGCCTTTGCTTCCATTTCGGGCAGCCGGTGATAGCTTTGCGGCCCCACAACCAGATCCACCAAAGGCTGGCGACGCATGATTTCCTGACCTTCAGCTTGCGCAACACAGCCCGCCACCCCGATCTTCAAATCGGGTTTCTTTGTTTTCAGGCCCTTAAATCGCCCAAGCTCGGAATAGACTTTCTCAGCCGCTTTTTCCCGGATGTGGCAGGTGTTGAGCAGGATCATATCCGCATCATCGGCGCTCTTTGTCTCAACATAACCCTGTTCGCCAAGCGCCTCTGACATGCGTTCACTGTCATAAACGTTCATCTGGCAGCCGTAGGTTTTAATAAACAGCTTCTTTGGCGCGGTCATTACAGTGAGCCTTCCGATTGGGTGAGATCAGCGGCGCCATGTATAGCGAAACCGCGCGACTTGCAATGTAGCTGCAATTAACCGATTTTACATCAAAAGGCCAGAAAGGTGGCATATGTCGGGCAGCATTACCAAGACGCGTCATTTCACATTCGAAGAGTTCATCAACCAGGCTGCGGATCTCGGCAAAGGTCCGGCTGCGCTGATCTTTGTTGAAGATGAAGTTGAGATCGCCAGCACCCTGCGCCATCATCTGAACTGCGGCTTCAAATCGGTGACTGTGTTTATGCCAGACGCCTTTGACCTGCCGCATGAGTTGTCCGAAAAGGTGCGGCGCGTCACCTTTGACTGCCTGAAAAAAGACGCGGTGACATCAGCGGTTACTCACATCAGCACCAAGGCTCCCGCTGGATGCTGGCTTTATTACTGCTACAACGCCGAATATCTATTCTATCCCTTCTGCGAGAGCCGCAGTATCGGCGAAATGCTCGCCTTTCACAGCGAAGAGCGCCGCGATGCAATGCTGTGCTATGTCGTCGATCTATACGCCAATAATCTCAGCCAGGCCCCAGATGCGGTCTCTGTGGAGCAGGCCCATCTGGACAAATCCGGCTATTACGCACAGGCACGCAGTCATCCGCAAACTGGCCACCCAAAAGAACGGCAGCTTGATTTTTTTGGCGGCCTGCGCTGGCGCTATGAAGAACACATTCCCGCAGACAAGCGAAAGATCGACAGGATCGCCCTGTTCAAGGCGCGGCCGGATCTGACTCTAAACAGCGATCACACGTTCAATGATGAAGAATACAATACCTACGCCTGCCCCTGGCACCACAATCTGACGGCGTCGATCTGTTCATTTCGCACCGCCAAAGCACTGCGGCGCAATCCAGGTTCACGGTTTGAGATCAACAGCTTTCACTGGCACAATTCAGTTCCGTTTGACTGGAATTCGCAGCAGCTTCTGGATCTGGGCCTGATTGAGCCCGGTCAGTGGTTTTAAACATCAGCTGACGCCGCGTAAAACAGCAGCGCAAAATAAAGGCCGCCATCAGATCCGATGCGGCCCATTTCACAATACAGCGCCTTGCAACAACTCAACCCGTTTTTTTACGCAGCCGGATCACCACATCCACTGATGCAATTTCAAACCCTTCGGGTGCGTCGGGCAGTTGCTGGATCACCAGATCCTCGGACGGCGCATCAGACAGGCGCCCTTCGTTTTCATGATAGAAATGCGGGTGATCATGGGTATTGGTGTCAAAATAGCTTTTTGAGCCATCAACCGTAATTTCCTGCAACACGCCTGCCTCACAAAATGCGCGCAGCGTATTGTAGACAGTTGCCAATGAAACCGCCGCACCCTGTGTTTTTGCCGATTCAAACAGGCTCTCGGCGGTCACATGGCGGTGATTGCCATCTCCAACCAATAGCTCTGCCAAGGCAACCCGTTGCCGTGTTGGACGCAATCCGGCTGAAGACAGCCAGTGGGTCGCCCTCTCTGCGCTGATTGGCGTCATGTTGGCTCCTGGTACTTGTTGCTGATCGTAAATATAAGGCCAATCCGGCGGAGAATTCAAATGAAATTCACTCGCAACTGAGTGTTAAACCTCCCATGTTCCCCCTTGCGCGCTCTTGCAGGACCCGCCGGGCCGATGTTACAGGAGGCTAACTATAGATATGTACCAGGCAGGAGAAGCGCCAGTATGGCCGAATACCCCAACAGCTTTGACAAGGAAGATCTGCTAAAATGTGCCCGTGGCGAACTTTTTGGTCCCGGCAATGCGCAGCTTCCCGCACCTCCAATGCTGATGATGGACCGTATCACCGAAATCAGCGGTGATGGCGGGGCCCACGGCAAAGGTCACGTTGTTGCGGAGTTCGACATCACCCCCGACCTCTGGTTCTTTGACTGCCACTTCCCCGGCAATCCAATCATGCCTGGCTGTCTTGGCCTTGATGGCCTGTGGCAGCTGACCGGTTTCAACCTGGGCTGGCGTGGCTGGCTGGGCCGTGGCTATGCGCTTGGTGTTGGCGAAGTGAAGCTCACCGGCATGGTGCGCCCTGATCGCAAAATGCTGACCTATAAGATTGATTTCACCAAAGCCTTGCAAACCCGTCGTCTGACAATGGGTGTTGCAGATGGTATCGTAGAGGCCGATGGTGAAGTGATTTATCAGGTCAAAGATATGAAAGTTGCATTGTCCGAGAGCTGATTTCAGCCCGAACATCCGCACATTTGGAACAGGAGTACGCAGCATGCGTCGTGTTGTCGTCACCGGTCTCGGGATCGTCTCATCGATCGGGAACAATGCCGAAGAGGTTCTCGCCTCACTCAAAGCTGGTAAATCCGGCATCGAGGCCAGCCCCGAAATGGTCGAACATGGCTTTCGCAGCCAAGTTGCAGGCACATTGAAGCTGGACATCAAGGAACTGGTCGACAAGCGCACGCTGCGCTTCATGGGCCCCGGTGCTGCTTATGCACATATCGCGATGGAGCAAGCCATCGCAGATTCGGGTCTCAGCGAAGATAAGGTTGTGAATGAACGCACCGGTCTGGTTGCAGGCTCTGGCGGCCCGTCCACATCCGCAATGCTCGCAGCACACCAGGTTGTGGCCAAAACCGGCGCAACCAAACGCATTGGCCCCTTTGCGGTGCCAAAATGCATGTCTTCGACCATTTCAGCGAACCTCGCAACTGCCTTTAAAATCAAAGGCATCAACTACTCGATCACCTCGGCATGCTCTACCTCGCTGCATTGCATTGGCAACGCAGCTGAGCAGATCATGATGGGCAAACAGGATGTGATGTTTGCAGGCGGTGGCGAAGAGCTCGACTGGACCCTGTCTTGCCTGTTTGATGCGATGGGTGCGATGTCGTCGAAGAAAAACGACGACCCCACCAAAGCGTCACGCGCCTTTGACCAAGATCGCGATGGTTTTGTGATTTCGGGCGGCGGCGGCATTGTGGTTCTGGAAGATCTGGAACATGCAGTAGCACGCGGTGCCAAGATCTATGCCGAAGTCACCGGTTTTGCAGCGACTTCTGACGGCCACGATATGGTTGCCCCTTCCGGCGAAGGTGGCGAACGCGCGATGCGTCTGGCACTGTCCACCCTGCCCGAAGGCCGCAAGGTGGATTACATCAACGCACATGGCACCTCCACTCCGGTGGGTGACGTGGGCGAAGTCGAAGCCGCGCGTCGCGTCTTTGGCGAAGGAAGCGTTCCGCCGATTTCATCAACCAAATCCATGACCGGCCACGCACAGGGTGCTGCTGGTGCGCTTGAGGCGATTTTCTGCCTCTTGATGCTGGAACATGATTTCATCACCCCATCGATCAACGTTGAAACTTTGGCCGAGGGCATCCTGCCCGGCGAAGTAGCAACCGATCTGGTGGAAAATGCAGGGCTTGATTCGGTGATGACCAACAGCTTCGGCTTTGGTGGCACCAACGGCTCTATGGTATTGAGCAAGTTTAAAGGATAACTTCGATGTCTGGAGTTCTTCAAGGCAAGCGCGGCCTCATCATGGGTGTGGCCAACGACCGTTCCATCGCATGGGGCATTGCCAAAGCGATGCATGCAGCGGGCGCAGAGCTTGCCTTTACCTATCAGGGCGAAGCCTTTGGCAGTCGTCTGAAACCACTGGCCGAAAGTGTTGGCAGTGATTTCATGGTGGATGTGGATGTCACCGATGATGCGTCATTGGACAAAGCATTTGCTGAATTGGGTGAGCGCTGGCCCAGCATCGATTTTGTGGTGCACGCAATCGCCTATTCCGACAAATCGGAACTGACCGGCCGTTTCCTGGATACAAGCCGCGCCAATTTCAAGAACTCAATGGATATTTCGGCCTACTCCCTCATTGAGGTGGCCCGCCGTGCCTATCCGCTGATGAAAGACAATGGCGGCACTTTGCTGACGCTGACCTATCTCGGCTCCAACCGGGTTGTACCAAACTACAACGTCATGGGTGTGGCCAAAGCCGCGCTGGAATCGGCAACGCGCTATCTGGCAAATGATCTTGGCCCCGAGGGTATTCGCGTCAATGCAATCTCCCCCGGCCCAATGAAAACGCTCGCGGGTGCTGCCATTGGTGGCGCGCGTCGGACGTTCAAACACACCGATCAAAACGCTCCGATGCGTTCAAACGCGACATTGGATGCGGTTGGCGGCACGGCTGTCTATCTGGCCTCTGACGCGGGCAGCTGCACCACGGGTGAAATTGTCCGGGTTGATGGCGGTTTTCATGTTCTGGGCATGCCACAGCAAGACAACCTCTGATTTCAGAGACACAAGACACGCAAAGGCGCTCCAATGGGGCGCCTTTTTTGTTTGCGGCAGTTGTATCACACACAATTGTTCACTTCCCCAGCTCTTCGTTCCTTCCTAAACTGGCTGTGATCCGCGCACCAAAGGAGCCAAAGAGACACTCATGGCGATAACCACCTGCGTATTTGATGCCTATGGAACCCTGTTTGACGTCAGCTCAGCTGCACGCCGCGCCGCGCAAGAGCCCGCGTTCCCGCACCTGCAAGACCACTGGGCAAACGTCGCCGAACATTGGCGGCAGAAACAGCTACAGTACACTTGGCTGCGTGCCATCACCGACGCCCACAGTGATTTCTGGGAGGTCACGCAAAACAGCCTCGACTGGGCCCTTGAGGCCAACGGGCTTGCCGGCGACCAACATCTGCGCGACCGTCTGCTGGATCTTTTTTGGGAACTTCAGGCCTTTCCCGAGGTCCCCGAAGTGTTAAGCACGCTCAAAGCCAAAGGCATGAACGTTGCAATCCTATCAAACGGCTCCCCCAAGATGTTAGACGGCGCGGTACAATCTGCAGGGATCGCAGACAGTCTTGACGATGTCCTTTCTGTCGAAAGCGTGGGCGTGTTCAAACCACATGCGCGTGTCTATGACCTTGTTGGCAAACGCTTTGACTGCCCGCCCGAGGACGTGCTGTTTGTCTCTTCCAACGGTTGGGACGCCGCCGCGGCTGCGGGATATGGTTTCAAAACCGCCTGGGCCAATCGCGCGTCTGAACCGGTGGATCGCCTGCCCTGGCAGCCGGATTACAGCCTCAATGACCTTCACCCCATTCCAGATCTGATTGAATCTTAAATGCCATTTTTCAAAACCCGTGACGGGCTTTCGCTTCACTATACAGACACCGGCACTGGCCTGCCGCTGATCTGCCTGCCTGGCCTCACCCGCTGTGGGCGCGATTTTCGGTATCTTGCGCCACACGTCAGCGACCTGCGATTGATCACCCTTGATTTTCGCGGACGCGGACAATCGGAATATGCCGCTGATTTCATGACATATTCAGTCCTGCAAGAAACCGAAGATGTGATTGATCTGCTCGACCATCTCAACCTTGCACAGGCTGCAATCCTTGGCACCTCACGCGGTGGTATGGTTGCGATGACGCTTGCTGCATTGCATAAAACCCGCCTCAGTGCTGTGATCCTGAACGATGTTGGCCCGGAAATTCCCACAACCGGCCTTGCGCGTATCATGGAATATGTTGGCCATCGCCCCGCGGCCAAGACATTTGAACGCGCCGCCGCACAATTGCAGGCCGCGATGCAAGACGCCTTTCCAACGGTTCCAGCAGAACGCTGGTTCGAAGAGGTGAGCACCTTTTATCAAGACAGCAACGGACGGCTCGAGCTGCGCTATGACCCAAAACTGCGCGACGCTTTGATTGCACAGGCCGCAGAAGGGCCAATCCCCGATCTCTGGCCGCTCTACAATTGTCTGGCTGAAATTCCACTTGGGGTGATCCGGGGCGCAAATTCCGACATTTTGATGCAAGACACTTTCCAGAAGATGCAAACCACCCTGCCCCATGCCGCAGCTGTCGAAATCGCCGATCGCGGCCACGTCCCGTTTCTCGACGAGCCTGAGGCGCTGGCGCTTATTCGCATGACCCTGGAAAGGATCTGACATGGCCACGCTTGCCAAAATCGAAGCCGCTGCAGAACGCCTCAAGGGGCACGCGCGCAAAACTCCACTGCTCTCTTCCCCGTTTTTGGATGAGATCGCAGGACGACGCGTATTTGTGAAACCCGAGTGCCTGCAACACACTGGATCGTTTAAATTTCGCGGTGGCTGGGCCGCTGTTTCAGCCCTCTCAGAGGCGGAACAGAAACGTGGAGTAATCGCCTTTTCCAGTGGCAACCATGCGCAGGGCATTGCCGCTGCCGCAAAGGCCCATGATGCACCCGCAGTTATCATTATGCCCAAAGATGCCCCTGCGCTAAAGATCAACAACACCCGCGCGCTTGGCGCAGAGGTTGTGCTCTATGACCGGGTGGGGGGTGAAAGCCGCGAAGCCCTTGGCGCTGAAATCGCCGAAGCACGCGGGCTGAGCCTCATCCCCCCATTTGAACACCCGGAGGTAATCGCGGGCCACGGCACCGTGGGCCTTGAGATCGCAGAACAGGCCCGTGAACATGACATTTCAGGAGCGGATGTTGTGGTCTGCTGCGGCGGCGGCGGGCTTGCATCGGGAATTGCCCTTGCGCTGGAAGATCGCGCCCCCGACATGCAGCTGCGCACAGCAGAGCCTACAGGGTTTGATGACGTGGCACGTTCATTGGCAGCCAATGAAATACTATCAAACCCGCACACCACCGGGTCGATTTGCGACGCTATACTGACACCTCAGCCGGGCGATAGTCCCTTTGCTATCTTGAACCGTCTCGCAGGCAGCGGGCTGGTGGTTGATGATACAGATGCCTTGCGTGCGATGGCTCAGGCATTCTTGCGGCTAAAACTGGTCACTGAACCCGGCGGCGCGGTTTCATTGGCCGCAGCCTTGTTTCAGCCCGAAGCGTTTGACACCGATTCCGTGATCGCAGTTGTCACTGGCGGAAATGTGGACCCCGCCACATTCCAACACGCGCTTAGCCACGCGGAAACCTGAACAAAGGTAGACAGATGACAGCTTTCACCCTCGCCTCGTTCAACGTCAAAAACCTGATTGGGCCCGATCAGGAATACTACAAGTTCCAAAGCTACACCCCCGAGGAATTTGCCTGGAAGGTCGACTGGCTTGCGGATCAGGTGTTGAGCCTGGACGCCGATATTGTTGGTTTTCAGGAAATCTTTGAAGAATCTGCCCTGCAAGACGTGATCAACGAGGCTGATCAACGCGGCATTGCCGCCAATGCCGCGACCATTCCCGATCCAAGCAAACGCTATCACCGCCGCGCAATTTTCCGCAAAATCGCCTACACGCCCTATACCGACGCAAGCCTTGCCTTTGCCCCCAACGTAAAAGACACGGGCAAACCCGGCGCGCGTCGCCCTGGCGTTGCGATCCTGTCGCGCTTTGGATTTGCACAGCCTCCAGAGGTGATCCAGGTGCTGGATACCCCGCTTGAAATCCCGCTGACCGCATTAACCGGTGATAGCGCCGCCGCAGGTAGTTACCGGGTTGAAAGCCTGTCGCGCCCGATCTTAAAAGCGCGCATCCCGGTTGGGGATCAGATCATCACCGTGTTTAACTGCCATCTAAAATCCAAACTGGGTGAATTTATCAAACCAGATGGTAAGGATTATGCGCCCGAGGCGGATCTAACCGCCTATGATGCCCCCGGTCGCGCCCTAGGGGCGCTACGCGCAGCGCTGCGCCGTATGGCCGAAGCCTATGTTTTGCGCAGCCTGATTGTGGAAGAGCTCGCCAAGGGTCACCCCGTAATGGCAATGGGGGATTTCAACGACGGCGAACATGCGGTCAGCAGCGAAATCATCAGCGGTGAAACCCCGTTTCGCAATTACGCCTGGATGCTGCGCCATGATGCGCGCCACCGCAATGACCGCTACAGCGATGATGAAAACACGCAGATCCGTGAAAACATTGACGCCTTGCGCCTGCGTTCGGCCGAAAACATGTTCCTGCGCAAATCTCTGCGCGATGTGGTCTATACAACCGCCTTTGGCGGTGTGCATGAAAGCATCGATCAGATCTATATGTCCCGCCACTTTGATCCCAGCTGGACCGGTTCTGTTGGGGAAATGCAATATTACACCGTGCTCAATGACCACCTGACCGATGGCAGCCACCCCGAAGCACCTTATAACAAACTCGCCTCTGATCACGGGCAGATCATGGCGCATATGGTCTTGAACTCTGACCTGTCTCAGCGCAGGTAGGGCGCAATACAAGGAAGGGCCGCCATGCCAATCGCAACGCTGAGAGACGTCGAGCTGAACTATAAAATCGAGGGACCAGAAGATGGTGATCCGGTGGTTTTCTTGCATGCGCTTGGCACCAATCTCAGCATCTGGGACGCCGTGATTGAACGCCTGCCGGAAAATATCCGTGCCATTCGATTTGATCTGCGCGGCCACGGGCAATCGTCCTGCCCGCCTGCACCCTATTCGATGGGCGCTTTGGTACGCGACACCGAAAGCCTGCTTGATCAGCTCAAGATCCGCAACTGCGTTATGGTCGGCCTGTCAATCGGCGGCATGATTGCACAGGGATTGGCGGTCAAACGGCTCGATCAGATCCGCGCGCTGGTGCTGAGCAACACAGCTGCCAAGATCGCCACGCCAAAACAATGGCAGGAACGCATAGACGCAGTTGAACAAAACGGCCTGGCGACACAGATCGCGCCAACGCTGGATCGCTGGCTCTGGCGCGGGCATCGCCAATCAGAGATTGCCGAAAACCTTGGTGAGATGCTGAAAAACACAACCGATGTTGGTTTTATGGGCTGTTGCCAGGCCATCGCGGGCACCGATTTTTACACCCCCACCAGCAGCCTGCGCCTGCCCACATTGGGCATAGCGGGCACCGAAGATGGATCAACTCCGGCAGATCTGGTGAAAGAGACCGTTGATCTGATCCCCGGAAGTGAATTCAAAGTGATCCGTAAATCCGGCCATATGAGCTGCGTTGAACAACCCGACGCCTTTGCTGAAGCTCTGGTGGCGTTTTTGAACAAGATCGGGCATAGCAAAGCCTGACCACCCCAATTCAAAGGACATCCCATGGCCGCTTCGCTCTTTGAAAGCCAGCTTTACAGTGGCGCGTTTCACACCGCAGAGGTGGGGCGCCTGTTTTCAGACAGCGCCGAAGTGCGGGCGATGCTGCTGGTAGAAGGTGCTTTGGCCAAAGCCCAGGGCGCGCTCGGGATTATTCCAGAAGACAGCGCCGCGGCCATTCAACGTGCAGTTATGGAAGTGGCCATTGACCCCGGTGCCCTGCGTGCAGAAACAGCCAGCAACGGCGTGCCGGTGCCTGCATTGGTATCGGCCTTTCGTCAGGAAATGAATGCGCCAGAACATGCTCAATATGTGCATTGGGGCGCCACCTCGCAGGACATTATGGATACCGCGTTGATGCTGCGCCTGCGCCAGGTGCTGTCTCATGTGGAAAAGAAGCTGCTCGAAATCCTGAAACATCTGGAGAAACTGGCGACTGATCACGCCGATTTACCGATGGCCGCGCGTAGCTTTGGTCTGCATGCGGCCCCGACCAGCTTTGGGGCGGTTGTTGCCTCCTGGGGGACACCACTGCTGAACCTCCTCAATGAGCTGGCGGATCTGCGTTCTTCTTCACTTTTGGTGTCGCTCTCTGGCTCTGTTGGCACCGGAAATTCCTTTGGCACTGAGGCCGCAGATCTGCGCGCGGAATTTGCCAAGGGGCTTGCGCTAACTGATCCCGGTTGCAGCTGGCACACAGATCGCACCCCAATTCTTAAACTGCTGGATTGGCTGCACCGTGGCACGCTTGCGCTTGGTAAAATCGGCCAGGACTGTCTTGGCATGACCCAAAGCGGCATTCAGGAAATCAAAATACACGCTCATGGTGCATCCTCGACACTGCCACACAAACAAAACCCTGTATCGCCCGCGATATTGGTCGCGCTCGCCCGTCACTCCAGCACGCTGCTGGCAGGGCTGCAAACGGGAGCACTACATCAGTTTCAGCGCGATCCTGCGGCTTGGTTTCTTGAATGGCTCACGCTACCACAAGTTGCGCTAACCGCCGCCAACGCCTGTGAAACCGCTCTGAAGATTGGTGAAAATATCGTGCCCTCGCAGGACAACATGCGCGCACATATTGAAGGGCAATCAGATCTCATCCATGCGGAAGCGCTGGTTTTTTTACTGGCTGAAACGCTCACACGCCCAGAGGCACAAGCGCGTGTGAAACAAATGTGTTCCGAGGCCGTCGCTTCAGCGTCATCCCTGCAGATCGTGGCGCAAACACACTTCCCAGAACTTGATCTTAGCAAGGCCTTCGACCCCAGGTTAAACCTTGGTCAAGCGCCGCAGGACGCGCGCCATTTTGCACAACGCATCCAAGACCTAGCAACAGAGCACCCGCAGCCCACGACAAGATAACAATCTGCGAAAAGTACTATTTATGTTTGCAAACTCAACATTTTCTGGCCACTAGATTAAGAAAAACGAATAAGTTAATTCCGTTTACGATAACAACGCCTCAAATAAAAAACTTGCTGCTTTTTGACGCGGGTCGAAAGTAAAATTGACGCTTCACCCACATTAAATTATATAAATTCAAATAGATACATAAAATTTATGCAGATTTCGCCGGAATTGAAACTTTGAGGTAAAAGGCTGGCATAAGATCAACTTTTTATGCATTATTGCGTGCAGAGACCCCTCACGAGCAAAAAACTTTACGATTATGAATATCTCGACCACAAATTCCGCCACGTCTCCCGAAGACATGTCCTACAGCGCAGCAACAGCAGCGGCTTTTCTCAAAGCTCTTGCCCATGAAGGGCGGCTCATGATCCTGTGCCATCTGGTCAACGGGGAGCGTTCCGTGGGCGAATTGGAAGACCTCTTGGGGTTGCGTCAGGCCGCCGTCAGCCAGATGCTGGCGCGCCTGCGCGACGAAGGCATGGTCCACACCCGTCGCGCTGGTAAAACCGTTTTCTACAGCCTGAAAGATCGCAATGCAGAACGCGTCCTCGTTTTGCTGCATGAAATGTTCTGCGCTACAGAAGACAGCGAGCGCGAAATTTCTCCGGTTGCCTGAACACCGCTGCTCAGCTTGGTGCGTAACCCGCAACAACCTGCAATAGTTTAAAGGCTGTGGACGCGTCGTTTTCGACCACAGCCATGAACTCTTCTTCCCCGATCCGCAGACAGGTCAGATCCGTCTTGGCCACCATCGTCAACGCGCGCGGCTCACGGCGGATCAAGCCCAGCTCTCCAACCAGACGGCCAGGACCAAAAGAGACAACAAACCGATCCTCTTGATCCGGCTGCGGCGCATAGAAATCGGCCTCGCCTTCAAGGATCATATAGGCACCGTCCGTAGCAGGTTCATCCTTGCGAAACACAACATCCCCGGAATTCGCAGTAAACCAACGCGCGCCAAAGGCCAAAAGCCGCAACTGGCGTCGGTTCAATCCGGAAAACAGCTCTGTCTGCTCCAATGCGCGCAGTTTGCGGGCCAGATCGGCACTTGCGGCCCCATCCTCTACAACTTCACGCTCCGGCTCGTCGCTCAGCATCCGTCCCTGTCGCACCTCGTAATAGGTGTCAAATACGTTGGGGTTTTCAAACGCAGGCGATAGATAGACCATCGTGGTTGAAGGCAGCAGTCGGCGCAGATTCTTGTGAACTGCGACCCTAGTTTCAAGATCATAGCTGGCCAGTGCATCATCCAGGATCAAGATGTCCGGCTTTTTGACGGTTGCACGCGAAAAGGCCAGCGGCTCGGCAAAACTGGCAGGAAGCCCCTGCCCCCCCACTGCGATCGGCAGATCAAAAATCAGCTGCACAACAAGGTCGCGCAGGCCATTCTCGATCAACAGTTCAGACACCAGCTTGCGCACTTCTTCGCCCTTGGGGCCAGCACCATCGTGGATTTTGCCATAAATCGCGTTTTCAAGCACTGTCAGGCCGGGAGCAAACCGATCCTGCGCCAAAGGAGTAAAACTCCCCGCAAGCGCCGCGCGCATATCCTCACCGTGGTTCCGGCGGAACCGCAGGATACGTTGTTTCATCTCATCGCCAAACGCCGGGCCGATTTTATCCGCCGAGATATGGAACGGCACGATCATCAGCGGTGCCAGCTCCATCCCATCCAAGACGGCAACGCCATTCTTGCGGATCTGTTCACTGAGCGAGAGCGCCGTTTCATAGGTCTCGCGGGCAAGGCCAAGTTTTCTGAACAGCGGGTGATCTGCACCATCAAGCCCAAAGGTCTGGCGCAGCATCTCAACAACGTCCTGGGTCAAAGACATCAGATCATCTGCAAGCCCCAAGGCTTCCAACCGATCAAGAAAAACCTGTTCGCTCTGCAAACGCGCCTCAGTAAACGGCTCGCGCGTGGTGGCAAACAGCAGGTTCTCCGCCACAGGCATCGCAGGGTTGTAGGTGTCCGGCTCAAAGAAATAAACGCTTTCATCCAGCCCTGCGTCAGTGATCGCGGCCCGCACCTGCGCACGCACATCCACCAGCCGCCGTGCAAGCGTGCTGTGGCCTTCACAATCAAAACGTTGCTCAACCCCACGGCGGAACAGCGCGGTTTGTGAGCCGATCCCCTCCACCAGCTGCAGCCACCACTGGCGCAGTTCGGTTTCATCAGACAGGCCCGCAATTCCCGGATCCAACCAGGATGTATCAAATGGATCCGCGCTATTGCCCGCTTTCACCGCATCCTGATTACGCCGCAGATCCCGCGCCACGCCTTGCGGGCGGGGGCGCATCGGCATCATCACATTGTCACCAAAGGTACCCTGAAACAGCACGGGCCTTGATGTGGCATGGCCAATCCGCGCAGCAACCACCGCCTGATGCAGCCCACGCAGATCCTGCCCGGCAATCTCGACCCGCCCGGCCGTTGGCAGGATCTCTCGCGTTAGCAATTGCGCGATCGCGCGGCGGTCTTCCTCGGAGGGGGCGGCAATCCCAACGACCTGCCCTTGCGGAAAGACCGCATTCAGCTCCTCAAGAACCAGATTGCCATCCGCATCACGGACGCTCACATCCTGTAGCTTAACATCACCGCTCAGATGGGAGATCTTCTCGGGCTCGCCCTCCATCAGGCTGGCCTCGACCATGCCCGAGGGCGCAAAGCGCTCACGAATGACGTCCCAACGCAGCGACATATCCTGGGTCTGATTATAATAGGCCAGCAGCTCTTTCCACGGCGAAGCCAGATCCTTGTAGGCGGCAAGCGCTGCAACCAATGCCCCAAGAGAGACCTTACCCTCAAGCACCAGAAGCCCGCCAACAGAATAGAAAAAGAACGGTGTCAGATTGGTGATGAAGTTATTGAGAAACTTCATGAAGAACTTTTTCTTGTAGATCTCAAGGCGCAGATCATAAAGCCGCCCGAGCCGATCAGTGACCACCGCCAAACGGTAGCGCCAGCCACCATTGATCCGCAACGTCGACGCCCCCGCCGCGCTTTCGCCGATTTCGGCTGCCAGCGCACGGACCTGATGGATGCGTTTTTTGTTCAATTGATTGATGCGGCGCTGCAACAGCGGAATCAACCAGCCCTGCAACGGAATGAGCGCCACCGCTGCCAGACCAAACCACAGGCTCTGCGCAAACAGGAAATACAAGATCGTCAGCATCTGCCCGGCCTGCAGCACCGGCTGGCTGATCGCATCCCCCATCAAACCGCCCATCGGTTCGCTTTCGGATGTGACCATCGACACCAGTTCACCCTGGCTCACCCGTTCAAAATAGGGCTGCGGAAAGCGCAGAACCCGTGCAATCAGATCAAACCGGAACCGGCGCAGCATCCGCTCAGAGAGAATACCCTTCATCGTATTGATGCGCATCTTGAGCAGACCGTGACACAGGACCGACAGCAAAAATGCGCCACACAGCAGCCATAGGAAATGCAGTTGTGACAGCGGATACCCCATCACATCAATCACACTGTTTTGTGCCCCGATGGCATCGTTAATGATGCGCTTGGGCAACTCCAGCGTCAGATAAAGCAAAGGAAACAAACAGGAGGTAACCGCCAGCAACACCAGCTGGTCGCGCTTGGAGTTTTTCCAAATGAACCGAAAAAGAGAGCGTTCTATAGCTTTTTCTCCAAGCCGCCGGTGTTGCTGCACCAGATTTAACCTCGCAAGGTGCCCGCGCCAAGAGCACGACACGAAAGATGAGGATTACGTGATTAAACTGTTTGCGCAAACTGCAGTATTTGCCAAAGCTGGCAAAATACGTAAAGTCCATTCAGACGTGCTGCTCGCCAAAAGGACACCCTCTTGTCAGACCATACTATGTCTCTGCTACTTTTGCTTCTCCTATTGCAGGTGAAACATATGTTTGCGGACTTTTTCTTGCAGACACCTCGCATGCTGTCAGGACGTGGCGTGTATCTCCATGTTGGGCGCGCGCAACACGCAGGCGTCCATATCGTTGGCACCGCCCTGGTCTTGGCGGTACTGTCTGCGCCTTGGGGTTTTCTGATTGCTGTCTGTATCCTTGAATGGATCGTGCATTTTCACATTGATTACGGCAAAGCCTGCTACAGCGAACGCAAGGCCCTGACGCCAACCCAGGCTTTGTTCTGGTGGGCAATGGGTGCAGATCAGGCGCTGCATCAAATCACCTATCTGTTGTTGGGCTGGGGCTGGTGTGCCTTTGTGCTGAGCTAACGCCCCCAGCACAAAGCTACATTTCAACTACACTTTAAAATACCTTTTAAATCACGCATGAGTTGCACTAACATGCATCTCAGCAACTATGACATTCAAGATGCGGCCAATCCACGCTGCAGCTGCGACAAAACTGTTGAAAATATGTACTAATAACTTAACGCTAAGCAGTGATCATAGCCTGGACTGCATCAGGATTTGCTTATCTCCGCTGGAGCTGAGCCAACAACCAGCGCTGGATATAAACCATAAGGTGTGGAAAGCACCCAGTACACGATAGGGTAAAAATGTCAGTGAACTCCATCGCACGTTACGTCTCGTGCCCTCGGCGTTATAGGTCTGTGCCTCAATGACACCTTTGCTCTCGGTTGAAAATCTCTCCATTTCCTTTGGAGGCGCGCCTCCCGTTGTTGACGATGTCAGCTTTGCCATAAACGCCGGAGAGACGCTTGCCCTCGTGGGCGAAAGCGGATCAGGCAAGACCCTGACCTGCCGCGCTGCATTGCGCATTCTGCCCCGTGCCGCCACGCTGTCTTCGGGGCGTATCCTGCTCAACTCCGATGGAAAACAGCTCGATCTCGCCCAGCTCAGTGATCGCAAGATGCGTGACATTCGTGGCAATCAGGTGTCGATGGTATTCCAAGAGCCGATGCGCTCCCTGTCGCCGCTGCACCGCATTGGCAATCAGGTCAGCGAGGTTTTACACCTTCATGGCACCGCCAAGGGTAAAGCCGCGCAGAAACAGGTGCTTGAAGTGTTTGAACAGGTCGGCTTCCCCGATCCCGAGCGCACCTTTCGCTCCTACCCGTTTGAACTTTCTGGCGGTATGCGCCAGCGCGCGATGATTGCGATGGCCGTGGTTGCCCGCCCCAAACTCATGATCGCGGATGAGCCCACAACCGCGCTGGATGTAACCACGCAGGCGCAGGTGCTTGGCCTGATGAAAGACCTGCAGCGCCAGACCGGCATGGCCTTGATCCTTGTGACACATGATCTGGGCGTAGTGGCCAATATGGCTGAAAAGGTTGTGGTGATGCACAAGGGCAAGGTGATGGAGGCCGGTGCAGCAAAACCGCTGCTGCAAGCGCCCAAACATGCCTATACCAAGGCGTTGATCCATGCGGCACCTTGTATACCCGACCATCCCTGCCCGGTACCGCCGCCCGCGCGAGATGATCTCATTCTTGATATGCGCGCCGTCAGCAAAACTTATCGCCTGCGCGCAGGCAAAGCCTGGGCTCCGGCGCAAATGGTGCATGCCTGCCGCGGCATTGATCTTTCGCTGCCGCGTGGCAAAACCCTTGCGATTGTGGGCGAAAGCGGCTCTGGCAAAACCACAGCCGCCCGCATTGCCCTGGGTGCCGAGCAACCCGATGTCGGCGGCGAGGTTCTTTTCCGGGCAACACCCGATGAGGCGCCGATTTCGGTCCACGATATGGATGCCAACACCCGGCTCAAGTTTCAGCACCGGGCGCAGATGGTGTTTCAAGATCCCTATTCTTCGCTCAGCCCTCGCATGCGCATTCAGGACACATTGACCGAACCCTTGGAAATCCACGGCATCGGCACCAAGGCCGAGCGCCGCGCCAAAGCCAAGGAAATGTTGCGTCTGGTGGGGCTAAGCCCAGAAATGCTGTTGCGTTATCCACATGCCTTTTCAGGCGGTCAACGCCAACGTCTTTCGATCGCGCGCGCATTGATGCTCGATCCGGCGCTGCTTGTCTGTGATGAGCCGACCTCGGCGTTGGATGTCTCCGTGCAGGAGCAGATCCTCAACCTGCTCGAAGAGATCCGCGAAAAGCGCAATCTGTCTTATCTTTTCATCAGTCACGATCTAGCCGTAGTGGCGCGCATCGCTGATGAAGTTGCAGTAATGCGACGTGGATTGGTGGTCGAACAGGCCCCACCCGCGACATTATTTTACAATCCTCAACATCCCTACACCAAGGCGCTAATTGCCGCCCAGCCAGAACCCGATATTGCCAGACCGATCAATCTGAAGCTGGTTGCACAAGGCGCAGGCCGCGCGCAGGACTGGCCTGAACCCTATCGGTTCACAGGTTTTGATGCACCGCCCTTGGTCCAGGTCGAAGACGGACATAAGGTGAGGTTTCATGCTTAAGGCCTTACAAATTCTTCTGTTTACTGCCACAAGCACGGCATTGCTGGCGCATCCGGGCCAAGCCCAACCAACTTTTCAAGAAAGCAGTTTCTGGCTTTCCGAGGTTGAGGCAAAACACCTGCCCCCGGTGACAGAACGCCTGCCTGAAACGCCGCTGGTTGTGGATCTTGCAGCCAAAGGGCGCACGTTTGGCGAATATGGCGGCACCCTCAACACAATGATCAGCCGCTCCAAGGATATCCGCCAGATGGTGGTCTATGGCTATGCGCGGCTTGTGGGATATGATCACAGCTACAATCTCACGCCTGATTTGCTGCTGGCGGTAGACAATGAGAACAATCGCAAATTCACCCTACGTCTGCGCCCCGGTCACAAATGGTCAGACGGCAGCCCGTTCACAGCAGAAGATTTCCGCTACTGGTGGGATGATGTTGCCAACAACCCACTGCTAAGCCCGGCAGGTCCACCAGATTTTCTACGTGTGGATGGCCTTCTTCCCACTGTCAGCTTTCCCGATGACACCACGGTCATCTATGAATGGTCGGTTCCCAATCCAAATTTTCTGCAGGAACTAGCCAAAGCGCGCCCCCCTTTCATCTATCGCCCATCGAAATACCTGAAACGGTTTCATGCTGATTTCACCTCAGCCGAAGCCCTACAGGAAGAAGTCTCCTACGCTCGGGTCAAATCATGGGCCGCGCTGCACAACAAGCTCGACAATAT
Source organism: Tritonibacter aquimaris (assembly GCF_009617595.1). GTDB lineage: Bacteria > Pseudomonadota > Alphaproteobacteria > Rhodobacterales > Rhodobacteraceae > Epibacterium > Epibacterium aquimaris. The sequence continues at coordinate 101,151 of NZ_WIXK01000003.1, forward strand.
GTATAAGTTCGACAACCACGAGCTTCCGACGCTGCAGCCCTGGATGAACGCAACATCCGGCAAAAAGATCCGCCATCAATTCGTGCGCAACCCCTATTATCACCGGGTCGACAGCCGCGGCATGCAGCTGCCCTATATCGACACGGTAGAGATGGAGATCGTTTCTGGCGGGCTGATCGCCGCCAAATCAAATGCAGGCGAAGCAGACCTGCAAGCGCGTGGGCTTGATTTCCGCGATATTCCAATCCTGCGCAAAGGCGAAAACGAAGGCGGCAACTACCGCGCCGTTCTGTGGAAAAGCGGCACCGCGTCACAAATTGCCATCTACCCCAATCTCAATGTGGCTGATCCGGTCTGGCGCGCGGTGCTGCGCGATGTGCGGGTGCGCCGGGCGCTGTCGCTGGCGATCAACAGACGGGCGATCAACAAAGCGCTCTATTTCAAACTGGGCACCCCCGGCGCAATGACCGTGTTGGAACAAAGCCCGTTTTTCAAAGAGCAGCTGCGCAGCGCCTGGGCTGAATTTGACCCGGATCTGGCCAATGCGCTCCTTGATGAAGCAGGGCTTGGCAAAAAAGACGCCTATGGTATTCGCTACCTGCCAGATGGGCGCCAGATGCAGCTGGTGGTGGAAACCGCAGGCGAACGCCAAGAGGTGGAAAACGCGCTGCAAATCATCACGGATGACTGGAATGACATCGGGGTAAAACTGATCCTGCGCCCGCTGGACCGCGATATCCTGCGCAACCGGGTGTTTTCCGGCACCACTATGGCCTCGGTCTGGTATGGCTGGGACAATGGCATTCCAGGGCCACAGACTTCCCCGATCTATCTGGCCCCAACAGATCAGACCTTTTTGGCCTGGCCCAAATGGGGGCAGTATTTCCAGACCAGCGGCCAGGTTGGCCAGGCTCCGGATCAGCCCGAGGCGCAGCGGTTGTTGGTGCTGATGCAGCAGTGGAACAATGCCACCACTGAAACCGAACGCAGCACAATCTGGCGCGAGATGCTGCAGATTCACGCGAAACAAGTCTATGGCATTGGCCTTGTGTCAGGTGCGCCGCAGCCCGTCGTGATCAATCGCAAGCTGCGAAACATACCTGAGCATGCCATTTGGGCCTGGGATCCCGGCGCGCATTTTGGTGTGCACCGCATGGATGAGTTCTTTTTTGAAGGTGGCGACGGCTGATGCAAATTTTGCGCTACGCACTCTATCGGTTCGCCACCATGCTGCTCACATTGTGGGTGGTGTCGATCCTGATCTTTATCATCATCAACCTGCCCCCTGGCGACTACCTGTCCAACCAGATTGCGGAACTGCAGGCTTCTGGTCAGTCATCGGGCGTCGCCAAGGCCGAATTTCTGCGCAAGGAATATGCGCTCGACCGTCCCCTATGGCAGCAATATCTGATCTGGGCTGGCTTCATGCCCGGGCCACATGGGTTTTCGGGGCTCATTCAGGGCAATTTTGGCTGGTCCTTTGAATTTGACGCGCCCGTTGCGGAAATTGTTGGTGACAGTCTGTGGATGACCGTGATGGTCAATCTCGCTGCGGTGCTGTTTGTCTATCTGGTTGCGCTGCCGCTTGGGGTTCTGGCGGCGGCGCGCGCGCGCAGCTGGGTCGATTACACCTCTGCTTTTGTCGGCTATCTTGGCCTTGCGACACCGAACTTCCTTTTGGCGCTGATCCTGTTTTATTACGGCCATAAACACCTGGACCTGCCAATTGGCGGCCTGATGGATCCGATCTACCAAGATGCGCCAATGTCGTGGGACAAGGTGAAATCAATCCTGTTGCATCTGATCGTACCCACATTTGTCATCGGCACCTCGGGTGCATCGGCCATGATGCAGCGCCTGCGCGCCAATATGCTGGATGAGCTTGGCAAACCCTATGTGGAAACCGCCACCGCCAAAGGCATGCCGCCGCGCCGTATGTTGATGAAATACCCGCTTCGGGTGGCTTTTAACCCGTTTGTCGCCGACATCGGCAACCTCTTGCCCTCGATGGTCTCCGGATCGGTACTGGTATCGGTTGTATTGGGGCTGCAGACCATTGGCCCTGATCTGCTGCAGGCGCTGAAATCACAAGATATGTTCCTCTCGGCCTTTGTCTTGATGTTTGTGGCGCTGCTGACATTGATCGGCACCATGGTTTCCGATGTTTTGCTGGTGCTGCTTGATCCACGCATTCGCTATGAGGGGCGCAAATCATGACCCAGATGCGCGATGATCACTACGTCAGCGATGCTCCTTATGAGCCAGACCTCACCGAGATAGAGCGCACAGACCTAGATGCCCCCAACTGGCTGCTGGTCTGGCGTAAATTCCGCACCCACCGCCTTGGCCTGATCTCTGGCGCGTTTTTGCTGTTTTGCTATCTGAGCCTGCCTTTCATTGGCTTTATCGCGCCCTACAGCCCAAATGAACGCCACTCGGAACATCTGTATTCGCCCCCACAAGGCGTGCATTTCTTCCACGACGGGCAGTTTCTTGGCCCCTTTGTCTATCCGATGACCTCTGAGGCCAATCTGGAGACCTTCCAATGGGAGTTCATTCCGGATCTGGAGAACCCGCGCAAGCTGCGGTTTCTCTGCGAAGGTGCAAGCTATAAGATCGCCGGGCTGATCCCTGCCGACACCCATCTGTTTTGCCCACCCGAGGTCTATGACGAAGAGGTTGTGCCCTTCTTTTTGCTGGGCTCTGACCGATTGGGGCGCGATGTGTTCAGCCGCATCCTTTATGGCGCGCAGCTGTCGCTGACCGTGGGGTTGATCGGCATCACCGTGTCCTTTGTGCTGGGAATTTTCTTTGGCTCACTTGCAGGTTATTTCGGCGGCCCCTTGGACTGGAGCATCAACCGCCTGATTGAGGTTCTGCGCTCCCTGCCTGAGCTGCCGCTTTGGCTCGCGCTCTCTGCTGCGGTGCCTTCCTACTGGTCGCCGGTTTCGGTGTTTTTTGTCATCTCGATCATCTTGGGACTGCTGGATTGGCCCGGCCTTGCCCGTTCGGTACGGGCCAAATTCCTGTCGCTGCGCGAGGAAGAATATGTCCGCGCCGCAGAAATGATGGGGGCAAGCTCTGGCCGGGTGATCCGCAAACACCTGCTGCCCAATTTCATCAGCCATCTGATTGCCTCGGCCGCGCTGTCGATCCCGGCCATGATCCTTGGCGAAACCGCATTGTCGTACCTTGGCCTTGGCCTGCGTGCGCCTGCGGTCAGCTGGGGGGTGATGCTCAATGATGCACAAAACCTTGCCAGTATCGAAATCTATCCCTGGACCGCAATTCCGATGCTGCCCATTGTAATTGTGGTTTTGGCGTTTAACTTTCTTGGCGATGGCCTGCGCGACAGTTTGGACCCGTATCAGCAATGACTTTGATCACCGCCCTCCCCGATTTAGACCAGCTTCAAATCAGGGGGCGCGGCAATGCTGCCAGCGCTTTTGCGGTCAGCGATCTTGCCTGCCTCTCCATTGGTGCGGTTGGGCTGGAACTGGCTGCGCTTTTGCAAAGGCTTGGCGCAAAACCCGCACCCGTCACAGTGGATCGCCCGCTGGCCAACCATTGGTTCAAATACAGTTTCCGCCCCTCTGGCTGGGAACTTCCCAATCCCTGGGATGACATCGCTGGTATCTATCAAAGCAAAGATGGCTGGATCCGGCTGCACACAAACCTCCCCCACCACAAACAGGCCGCCCTTTTGGTGCTTGGCTGCGCGGCCAGCAAAGCTGCGGTCAGCGCTGCAGTCGCCACATGGGATGCGGATAGGCTGGAAGCGGAAATCCACGCTGCAGGCGGGGTTGCCGCCACCTTGCGCAGCAGTGCTGAGTGGCTCAACCACCCACAGGGTCACGCACTTGCGCAAGAGCCGCTCATTGCATGGCAGAACCCACGCAAGATCACCCTGCGCACCCGCCCTGAGGCGACGCCAGTTCAACCCTTAAAAGGGCTGCGCGTTCTTGATCTCACACGGGTTCTGGCAGGACCTGTTGCCAGCCGCACTTTGGCAGGCCTTGGCGCAGAGGTGCTGCGCATTGATCCACCGGGTTGGGATGAGCCGGGCGTCTTGCAAGATATTGCCCTTGGCAAACGGATGGCCACGCTGGATCTGAAATCCATTGCGGGTCGTGACAGGCTCGCAGAGCTGATGGAACATGCGGATGTGGTGGTTCATGGCTATCGCCCCGGCGCGCTGGATGGATTGGGGTTTGACCTTCAGACCCGTGACACACACGCAGCAAACCGGATTGAGGTCACATTAAACGCCTATGGCTGGAGCGGCCCCTGGGCGCAGCGGCGCGGGTTTGACAGTCTGGTCCAGCTGAGCACAGGCATTGCCGAAGCGGGCCAACGCTGGGCCAAAACAGACACGCCGCATCCGCTGCCCTATCAGGCGCTGGATCATGCAACCGGCTTTCTGATGGCCGCGGCCGTTCTTTCGGCGCTCAACACAGCGGCCAAGGGCCTGCCCGTTGCAAATGCACATCTGTCGCTTGCACGCACGGCGCTGTCATTGCAGCAGCTGCCGGTGAACAGTGACCAGGCACCGCTGGCCGCACCAGACGACGCCGATTTCAGCACCACCCTGGAACAAAGCGCGTGGGGGCCGGGCCACCGGTTGAAATCCCCCCTCTTTGTTGGGGAAACCTCGCTCCAATGGGCGCGCCCAGCGCGACAATCCGGCAGCGATGCACCAAAATGGCAGCCCGAACTACGCTGATCGAGCCAAACCGATGTGCCCCCCCCGCCACGTTGCCATGGCAAGGGTAAGCATAGGGCGGGTTATTCCTCCCGGTCTGCCCCGCCGTTTACATCCAACAGCTCTTCATCCACGGCGGCCTGCACTGCGCCCACCGCCGCCTGTTTGCGCTGTTCATCACTCATGTTCTCCGCTTGATCCGGTGCCAAACGCACGGTGACCTCACGATGAGCAAAGCGGATGCCTTCGCGTTCAAACAATTCGCGGATCTCATGGAACACACGTTTGCGGATGACCCATTGATCGCCGGGTTTTGTCATGAATTTCACCCGGATGATCATGGCAGAATCCTGCATTTCGATCACACCCTGCGATTTCAGCGGCTGAATGAAATTCTCACCGATCTCAGGATCTTCCAGCAACCTTAGCCCCAGCTTCTTGATCAGTTTGCGCACTTTTTCCACGTCGGTGTCATAGGTCACGCGCAAGGGCAGTTTCATCATCACCCAATCGCGGGAATAGTTGGACAGCACCTTGATTTCGCCAAACGGAATAGTATGCAGCGCCCCCAGATGGTGACGCAGCTGGAACGAACGCACCGAGATCTTTTCGACTGTGCCCTTCACATCACCAATGTCGATGTATTCGCCTTTGCGAAACGCATCATCCAGCAGGTAAAACGCGCCCGAAAAGATGTCGCGCACCAAGGTCTGTGCGCCAAATCCAACCGCCAGACCAACCACGCCAGCGCCCGCAAACAAGGGGCTTACGTTGATGCCAAGTTCCAGCAGGATAATGAGGATGATCGACACCACCACCACAGCAAGGATCGCGCCTCGAAACAGCGGCAAAAGCGTGGCGAGACGGCTGGCCCCACCCGCGCCGCCTTCATCACCCAGCTCACCTTGCGGCATATCACTGGTCTCTTCTTCGATCTTGCTGTCGATCCAGATGCGGAACAGATGGTAGATGATATAGCCAATAAAAAGGATCACCACGACATCCAGCGCATTGCTCGCCATCGCACCAGACAGCCAGCTGCGATCCGGGCTCCAGACAAAGATCAGCGCAATGATACCAACAACCAGCGCCAGCAGCCCGGCCACCCGGCGCGCAAGGTCTTCAAAGGTTGCGATCGGATGGCGCGGTGGCAGCATCTCTTCATCGCAATCCTCGGGGTCCCCATCCTCATCGTCCATCATTGGCGGCATTTTCAGGGCGCGGCGTTCGAAATAGCGCTCAATGCCATAGTTGATCGCACCATAGACCACCAGCATCGACACCAGCACCATATAGGTGCCCGCCATCAGTGGGATTGACACATGGTGTTCAAGCACCAGATCCCCCGCCAGTTCAAACCAGCCAAAGACCATATAGGCCATCACAACCGGCGCCCAGGCGCGCGACAGCAAGCGCACCATCCAGGAACACTCCATCGCAGCCTTGCCCGCGCGGATTGCGTTGGTAATTGCCCGCCGGTTGACCAGCACCATCACCAGATTGCCCAGCGTCCCCACCAGTGCCAATATTCCATAGCTCAGCGCGTAGACATTGTAGTTCAGGCCAAAATCACCAACCCAGGTGGCAAACATCACGGTGCAGATGTCATAGGTAGCCAGCGCCGACGCCCAGTAATAAAGCCGCGTCGCATCGCGGTCAGACAGGATTGGAATGCGGTACTGGCTGAGAAATGGTGACAACACCATGCGCCACAGATCCGAGGCGGTGCGCGATAGGAAAAACGCAGTAAAAATGGCAATCACTGTGAATTGGATCGATTGATCCTCGGAACGGCCAAAAAAGGTCAGCGCAATCAGCTCAGCAAAGATCATTGCAAAGATCGTGCCAACAACGCCTGCAAAAAAGCGCATCACCAGAAAGGGCATTTTCTCCACATAGCCCTTTGGCAGCTCTTTTACGCGCGAGACCACAAACTTCCTGGCAAAGCGCTTGCCGTAAATCTCGGTCGACAGCCACCGCCCGACCAGCAACAGCACAACCAGCGCGCCCAGCACCTCAACGTATTTCATGATACGCCCATCGGGGCTGGTTTCACGCAGGATGTAGCGGAATTCAAACAGCGAATAAGGCAGGGCTTCTAGGCGGCTGGCAAGCGCCAGGCGAAACCCGTCCAATTTGGTCTGGGTCTGCATCAGCGCCGAAGGACCATCGCTGGCCATCACCGGCCCGTCGTCTTTGGCGGCCTCAGCCCCCATCATACGTCCCGACGGGTCAATCACTATAACGCCAACACCGCTTTCAACGGCCTGCTCGATCGCCTGGGTCAGCTCACTTTCATCAGCTGTGCTACCAGAAAAAATTTGCGCCTGCGCTGCACACGTCAGACACAGAACACACAAAAGCGCTGAAAACACCCGAAACACGCCGTCCATTGCACCCCCAAAGGATATTCGAACCAGAATTTTTCCCATATTAGGCAGCAGGCGATGCAAACGCTATTGCCCAATTGCTTGCCGATTGGATCTATTCTTTGTCTGATTGCATCACATCCCTATAATCGCTATGGATTTTCGGAAGAAAAGGCGTGTAACTGCTTAGAGGTACAGCGCGCAAACGCAGACGTAACGAGCCCCGGGAAACGCGACGCAAAAACGTGCCTTGCCCGGACAATAGGTAGAATAAGCGCATCACGCGCGCACAGCGGGATTGAGACAGTAGATGGCCCATAAGCGGGATTATCACGCGGATGTTTCAACACAGGTCAGACCCTCAACAGACCATCATTCGCTATCGCTGGTTCTTCTTGGTATAAGGACAGCGCAATGACGCCAGGACGCTCCTCGCAGCCCCCAGCCGAAAGCCAGCCCCGCGGCCCGCGGGTGATGCTTTATAGTCACGACACCTTTGGCCTGGGCCACCTCCGGCGCTCGCGCGCATTGGCCGAAGCCATCACCGCCGCCAATCCCAATGCTTCTGCCCTGATCCTGACGGGATCCCCCGTGGCCGGGCGTTTTACCTTTCCGACCCGCGTGGATCACTTGCGCCTGCCCGGTGTGATCAAACGCTCTGATGGCAGCTATGCCTCGCGCACCATGGGTATGGATATCGAAGAGACCACTCAGCTGCGGGCAAACCTTATTCTTTCAACGGTTGAAAGCTACGCACCTGACGTCCTGATCGTTGACAAGGAACCCTGCGGCTTTCGCGGTGAGCTGTTGCCAAGCCTGGAAAAACTACGTGCCGAAGGTCATACCAAACTGGTTCTGGGCCTGCGCGACGTGCTGGATGAGCCCGAAGTTCTCGCGACCGAGTGGGCGCGCAAAGACGCCATCCGCGCAACAGAGTCCTTTTATGATGAAATCTGGGTCTATGGCCCGCGCTCAATCTATGATCCAACGCAGGGCTTGCCGCTCAGCACGGCCACCCATGACCGTATGCATTGGACCGGCTATCTGCGCCGCGACCTTGGCGAGGTCGGCCCACCACCGGAACAGCCCTATGTGCTGATCACCCCCGGCGGCGGTGGCGATGGGGCCACAATGGTGGACCTTGTGCTGACAGCCTATGAACGGGATCCCAAACTCAGCCCGCGCGCCATTTTGGTCTACGGGCCGTTTCTATCGGGCGATACCCGCGAAGAGTTCGAAAACCGAGTTGCGCGTCTGAATGGGCGTGTGACCGCCGTGGGGTTTGAAAGCCAGATCGAAACCCTGTTTGCAGGTGCGCAGGGCGTTGTCTGCATGGGCGGCTACAATACGTTCTGCGAGGTGCTCTCGTTTGACAAACCGGCAGTCATTGTGCCGCGCACCACGCCGCGCTTGGAACAATGGATCCGCGCCAGCCGCGCCGCAGAGCTTGGCCTTGTCTCCATGCTGGATGAAACCAAAAACGGCCTGACCCCAGCTGCCATGATCGACGCCATTCACGCGCTTGAAATCCAATCACCCCCCTCGGCCGCAGGCCATTGCGAGGGGCTCTTGGATGGGCTTGAATATGTCACCACCCGCATCACCTCTCTTTTGAATACCAGCGCCAAAGGCACCTGAATGTCGTCTTCTTCTCCTCTTGCCATCCTGGTCAAAGGCTGGCCGCGTCTGTCGGAAACCTTTATCGCTCAGGAACTTGTTGCCCTCGAAGAGCTTGGGGTTGATTTTGAGATCTGGTCGCTGCGCCACCCCACCGACATCAAACGCCACCCGCTGCATGACCGCCTGCAGGCCAAGGTGAACTACCTGCCGGAATATCTGTACCAAGAACCAGAACGGGTCTGGGCCGCGCGTGACATCGCGCAGAAACTGCCCGGATACAGCGAGGCCTATAAAATCTGGCGCGCGGATCTGCGCCGTGATCCAACCACCAACCGCATCCGCCGCTTTGGTCAGGCCTGTGTGCTGGCGGCTGAAATGCCCGATGCAGTACTAGGCATGTATTCGCACTTCTTGCACACACCATCTTCTGTCGCCCGCTACGCCGCCATTATGCGCGGTATGCCCTGGAGCTTTGCGGCCCACGCCAAAGACATCTGGACCTCACCGGATTGGGAAATCTCGGAAAAACTCTCCTCGGAGCATCACGGCGCGCACTTTGGCGCCACCTGCACCGCATTTGGTGCAAAACACCTGCAGGAAATGTCGAGCGGTACCCCCGTGGATCTGATCTACCACGGGCTTGATCTCACCCGCTTTCCCAAACCACCTGAACGCACCTGGCGCGCGGCAAATGATCCGCTGAAAATGATGTCGGTTGGCCGTTTGGTGGAAAAGAAGGGCTTTGACAATCTGATTGCTGCACTGGCGCTGTTGCCTGCTGATCTTGATTGGCATTTCACCCATATCGGCGGCGGCGCCTTGGGGGAAAAACTACAGGCGCAGGCGACTGAGGCTGGCATCGCAGATCGCATCACCTGGCGTGGCCCCTGCGATCAGCCCGAGGTGATTGAAGAAATGCGCGCAAGCGATCTTTTTGTTCTGCCCAGCCGCGTTGCAGCAGATGGGGACCGCGACGGCTTGCCCAATGTGTTGATGGAGGCGGCATCGCAACGGCTGCCGATCCTGTCGACGCCTGTGTCGGCGATCCCTGAATTCATCGACAGCGGCACCCATGGTATCCTCAGCTCGGATGTGCCCGGTGATCTGGCGCAAGCGATCAGCGAAATTGCCGCCACACCGACAGAAACCGCAGAACGCGCCGAGGCCGCACTTGCGCGCTTGCGCCATGATTTTGGCATGATGCCCGGCATCATCCGACTGAAAGCGCATATCGATGCCATGCTCAAAGGTGACTAAGCCATGCCTGCACGCCCCAGGGTCGCGTTTTACGCGCCCCTGAAATCGCCGCATCACCCCACCCCCTCCGGGGATCGCGCTATTGCACGCAACCTGATGGAGATGCTGCGTATCGCAGGCTTTGACGTCACATTGGTCAGCGAACTGTGCACCCGCGACAAACACGGCGAAGTGGCGGCGCAAAACGCGCTGATGACGCAGGCACAAAAAGAAGTTCAGTATCTTTCAACCGAGCTGCCCCGTTTCGATATTTGGCTGACCTATCACAACTACTACAAAGCGCCTGATCTCTTGGGACCGGTGCTCAGCCAGCTGCGCGGTGCGCCCTACGTGCAGATCGAAAGCACGCGCGCGAACAAACGTCTTGATGGTCCCTGGGATCAGTTTGCGCGTGCAGCCCACGCTGCCGCAGACGCAGCGGATCTGATCCTGTCTTTTACCAAACGCGACCAAGAAACCCTGATCCGCGATCGCGCGGGCACGCAGCGTCTAGAACTTTTTGCACCGTTTCTGCCTCTTACTGACCTGCCAGCAACCTCGTCCCAATCGGGCCCCTTTCTGACGGTCGCAATGATGCGCGCAGGTGACAAACTTGCGTCTTACCAGCTACTTGCAGCGGCGCTGCAACAGGTCACAGGGCATTGGCAGCTCGACATCATCGGTGATGGCCCCGCCCGCTCTGAGGTGGAAGAAGCCTTTGAACCGGTGAAAGATCACATCACCTTCCACGGTCAGAAAACCCCGGCTGAGATTGCTGGTTTTCTGGCAAAGGCACGCGGCTTCCTCTGGCCCGGCATCAACGAGGCCTTTGGCATGGTCTACCTCGAAGCGCAGGCCGCAGGCGTGCCAGTGGTCGCACAGGACCGCCCTGGCCTGCGGGAAATCCTAGCACCTGCAGAACGCAGCGCCGCCCCCGCTCCTGATGACGGTGCCTCAGCTTTTGCCGCTGCGATTGACGCACTCAATCGTGATGGTGCCAAAACGCGCAGCACGGCCTGCCAGAACTATATAAAACAAAACCACCTGCTGCCCGCCGCAGCCAAACGTTTCAAAACCCTGATCACCCCCTTGCTGGAGCGCAGCCCATGATCCGCCTTGCCCTTTTGCGCCACGGCCATACCCCCTGGAACCGCGCAGGCCGCATACAGGGCCGCAGCGATATTGCGCTGGATGAAGACGCCCGATCCGAGCTTGCCGCGCAAACCCTGCCTGCGCCGTGGGATCACGCGCATCTGGTGTCGAGCCCGCTGGTACGCGCCCGCGAAACCGCTGAACTCGTTGCAGGCCGTGCCCCCACACCAGACGCTGCGCTGATGGAGATGAACTGGGGCGATTGGGAAGGCCAGCAGGGCCGCGACCTATTGGCAGATCCCAACAGCGGCTATCGCAATCTCGAAGACTGGGGCTGGGATTACCGACCGCCAAATGGCGAAACTCCAGCTGAAATCTGGCAGCGCCTAAAGCCCTGGATCGACGCCTTGCCCAAAGGCGACACCGTTGCAATCTGCCATATCGGCATCATGCGGGTCATTCTGGCACGCGCCTATGGCTGGGGTTTCACTGGCCCTGCGCCCTTTGCGGTGAAACGAAACCGTCTGTTTGTGGTCGAAATTAACCACAGCACCCTCACCCCATGGCCCGATCCCGTACGGCTGCTGAAAGGTGACAACACATGAAGGTTCAGATCGTTGTCACCCATCTGCTCGGCACCGGCCATCTTGCCCGTGCGCGCACTTTGGGGCGCGCTTTTCAAGATGCGGGCCATCAGGTGCAAATCGTTTCCGGCGGAATGAAAGCCCCGCAGCTTGCGATGGACGATCTCGCCCTGGTGCAACTGCCGCCTCTGCGCTCAGACGGGGTGAATTTCTCCCGCCTTTTGACCCAAACAAACGACGTGGCAGATGACACCTACCTGACGGCCAGACGCGACGCTTTGGTGCGCGCTTTTACGGAGTTCAAACCAGACGTCCTGATCACCGAACTTTACCCTTTTGGCCGCCGCAGCCTGCGCCATGAATTTGGCACGCTGCTTGAAACGGCCAAGGCAGCGGCCAAACCGCCGCTGATCTTGGCCTCGATCCGCGACATCCTTGCGCCACCTTCAAAACCCAAGAAGTCCGAACACGCAGAGGCCATGATTGATGCGTTTTACGATGGGGTTTTGGTGCATTCACTAGAAGCGACCACGCCGCTCAGCATCAGTTGGCCGGTATCAGAACAGCTTGCAGCCAAACTCCACTACACCGGCTATGTCGCGGCCCCTGCCCCAACACCAATACCCGCTGGCACCGGCGAAATCCTTGTCAGCGCCGGGGGCGGCGCGGTGGGCGACGATCTTTTTCGCACGGCCTGTGAAGCCGCAAAACACACGCCGGATCTTACATGGAGACTATTGGTTGGAGGCACGCCAGACCGTATCACCGCGTTGAAATCGCTCAACTCTCCGGCCATTATTGAACCCGCACGCCCAGATTTTCGCCAGATGCTTGCGGGGGCCGCCGCCTCCATCAGCATGTGCGGTTACAACACTGCATTGGATGTGTTGCAAACCGGCGTGCCCGCGGTGTTTGTCCCCTTTGATGCGGGCAATGAGGTCGAACAGGGGCTGCGCGCCGCCGCGCTCTCCCAGCTCAACGCCATTTCTGTGGTGAAAAACAGCAATCTGACCGCCGAAAGCCTGCTCAACGCCGTTACCCAGATCCGTTCCGCCCCCAAACGCGCCGCAATGAATGAGGGGTTTAACGGCGCTGAAGAGGCGGTGCGCATCACCTGCGCCCTCCTGAAGGACAGCCAACATGCGCATTGATTGGTCACCACTTGAAAGAGAGCTGCAAATCTGGCGCGATGAGGGGCTGACACTGCCGATCTGGTGGCGCGATGATGATGCCATTGCCCCCACGCGGGCGCTTGAACAGCTCAGCACGCTGTCACAGGATCTTGGCCTGCCGGTCCATCTTGCGATCATTCCCAAAGACGCGACACAGGCATTGGCTAACAATCTTCAGAGCTGTTTCATCCCTGTTGTGCACGGCTGGGCGCATCTGTCTCACGCGCCTCATGGGAAAAAGAAAGCGGAATTTGGCGCAGGCCGCAGCGATGCCCTGCAGGACGCGCAACAAGGGCTTCAGCGGCTGAAAACGCTCTTTGGCGCGCGGCTATGCCCGATGTTTGTGCCACCCTGGAACCGGATTGGCGCTGATGTGACCGCGGGTCTCGCGGGTCTCGGCTATCGCGCGCTTTCGACCTTTACCCCGCGCAGCGCAGCATGTGCCGCACCGGGCCTTTTACAGATCAACACCCATCTAGATCCGATCGCCTGGCGTGGCAGCCGTTCTCTTGTGCTGCCTGAAACTTTGATCACCCAGCTCTGCGTCCAGCTGAAAGACCGCCGCGAAGGGCGCAGCGACGCAACTGAGCCTTACGGAATTTTGACCCATCATCTGGTGCATGATGATGCAATCTGGAATTTCACCCACAGCCTGCTGGCCCGCCTCCTTGAGGGGCCCAGCCATATCTGGAGCCACGACGAAGATGACGCATGATGCAAAACCCGGTCGCAGCCGCCTCGACAGTGTGATCCGCCGCCTGAGTGCGCAGCGCGACGGCCTCGCCTGGGCCAGTGCTGAGATCGCAGAAATCAAAGGTGATGTGCTGGAAATTGGTCTCGGCAATGGGCGCAGCTATGATCACCTGCGCCATTTGATGCCCGAACGCCGCATCTGGGTGATCGACCGCCAGCTGGCCTGCCACCCGGCCTGCGTACCACCCGAGGCGGATTTCCTGCAAGGGGATGCAGATGCCATGCTCTTGGAACTTACCAACCGTAAGGCGCCGATTGCATTGGCCCACTACGATCTTGGCACCGGGCATGATGCACGCGATCACGAAATCGCGGCCGAGCTCTCCAAACTCATTGCGCCCTTGATGGTGCCCGGTGGCATGATCCTGTCAGATCAGCCATTGATTGGCTTTGAACAGCTCCCCGAACCGGCAGACATCCCCGAGGGCCGCTACATGTTCTACCGCAGCGCATAACACGCAACAAATTGGCCAAGAGGTGTTTCGCGCCTCCGGCGCGACCCGCGCCGCACCAAAGGTGCGGCGCCAGGCCCAAGGTTTAACCATCGCTCAGATGGTTCAAAGCGCGGGAGAGCCTTGCTTATGCAACCCGCTCGGCACGCGACCAGACGCCCCGCAATGCAGGCGCACCACCGCGCATCCGGAAACGGATGAGATCGCCACGTTTGCCCACCTCAATACGTCCGCGATCCTGCAATCGCACCGCATCCGCAGGCGCTGCCGTCACCGTGGACAGTCCGCGGGCCATATCGCCCCAGATGTCACCCAGTTTGACCGCAGACATCAAAAGCGCCGCAGGCACGTAATCCGATGACACGATATCCAAAAGCTCCAGTTCCGCCAGCTCCTGTGCTGCCACATTGCCGGAGTGCGACCCGCCACGAATGAGGTTCGGTGCCCCCATCATCACTTTGATATCGTGGCTGTGGCAGGCCCGCGCGGCTTCGACCGTGGTGGGAAACTCTGCCAAGTGAATGCCGTAACCAGCGGATGTCGCGACCTGATCTGCTGTGGTGTCATCGTGGCTCGCCAATACCGCACCAAACCGCGCCGCAGCTTTGACAGTGTCAGCCTCATGCTTGTCGCCATAGATGTCACGCATCTCTTTCAGCTCAGCGATATGCTTTTGAAAGCCCGCGTCATCAAAGCCATGTTTGCCCTTTACATAGGCCTCCAGCTTGGTCACATCGCGAAACTGGCGCTGCCCCGGCGTGTGATCCATCAAAGACACAAGCCCCACCCGATCTTCGGCACCAAACTCATCCAGCTCTTCAGCCAGGGTTTCCGAGCAGACTTCAGCCCGCAGGTGCAAAAAATGGCTGATTTTCAGCGCGTCTTGCTCGCGCAGATCCCACAGCTCACTGGCAAGCCCACGCGCGTATTTGGCATAATTCGCACCCTCGCGCCGGATCGAACCCACCCGCAGTGCATCAAACACAGTGGTGATACCGGTGCTTGCAAGTTCTGCGTCATGAGCGATGATCGCCGCCGCATGGGGCCAGTCCACCTTGGGGCGCGGCTGGATGTGACGCTCCAGATTGTCGGTATGCAGTTCCACCAGACCGGGGCTGACAAAATCCCCCTCGCAGTCAATGGCCCCCGCTGGCACGCTGGTGCCTGTGGAAATATCACTGATGTGCTCGCCCACGCATTTTACACATCCAGTGATGGTCTCATCAGCCAAAACAACTGTCGCATTGGCAAGGATCAATTCTTCTGTCATCTCAGTTTCACATCTTTCGGGCTATGGGAACGGCCACGTATAGGAGGCCTTTATGACATTCACGCGATACGCGATTTATTTTGCGCCCCCCGCCCATGCGGCGTGGAGCCAATTTGCCACCAGCTGGCTCGGCTGGGATATGGAGAAGGGGCGCGAGGTGGCGCATCCCGCAATCTCGGGTCTGGATATCGCAGCGATCACCCAGGTGCCGCGCAAATACGGGCTGCATGCCACCATGAAGCCCCCAATGCGCCTCGCCGAAGGGCAGAGCTATGAAGCGCTGCATGACGCCTGCAAGACCCTGGCAGCAAAGCAGAAACCTGTGACGCTTGACGGGTTGGAAATTGCCCGCCTTGGTCGTTTTCTTGCCCTGCGCACCATCGGCGATGAAAGCGCGCTGAATGCGCTGGCCGCCGCCTGTGTCACCGAACTCGATGCCTTTCGCGCCCCGCTCACTGAGGCGGATCTGGAAAAACGCCGCGCCAATGGTCTGACGGCTGAACAGGACGCGCATCTGGTGAAATGGGGCTACCCTTACGTGCTGGATCAGTTCCGCTTTCACATCACGCTGACCGGCAAGCTGCCCAAGGCGGACTTGCCCGCGGTTGAGGCGGCCCTTACCGAAGAGCTCAAGCCCCTGCTGCCACACCCGTTTGAAATCAGCGATCTTGCGCTGATGGGCGAGGCTGAGGATGGGCGGTTTCACCTCATCCACCGCTACGCCCTCGCCGCGGGGTAAATGACCTCAAGCGCGGCTTGCACGGCCGCGCTCAATTCACCGCTGTTATCGATGGTGTAGACCTGCTCCAGCCCGTCAGGCAGCGGTTTTGCCGCCTGCGCCAGGCGTTTTTTCTGCTCATCAGCAGATTCGCGACCCCGCCCGGCCAGACGCGCAGCCAGAACCTCGGGGCTTGCGGTGACATTCAGCACAATGAAATTGCCAAAGGTCTCTTGTGCCTGATGCAGCACCGCGCGGGAGAAATTTACCAACACCCCGCGCCCGTCAGCGCGCTGCGCAGTAACCGCATCGGCAGGCACGCCGTAAAACAGCCCATGCGCAGGCCAGTGGAGCGCAAACTCCCCCGCCGCGACC
This sequence comes from Tritonibacter aquimaris, assembly GCF_009617595.1. Lineage (GTDB taxonomy): Bacteria > Pseudomonadota > Alphaproteobacteria > Rhodobacterales > Rhodobacteraceae > Epibacterium > Epibacterium aquimaris. The sequence goes on from NZ_WIXK01000003.1 coordinate 117,494, forward strand.
CGCTTGGAAAACTCAGCCTCTGACACCGGGGTATAATCTTCGCCGCCAGCATCAGCGGCGCGGGTGATCACGCGTTTCAAAAGGCTCAGGCGCGGATCTGCCGCAACCAAGGCCTCCATCAAACTGTCTTTGCCCACGCCCGAGGGGCCAACGATCGCAATCACCGGCCCCAATTTTTGCTGTTGCGTCATGCCGCCACCTGCGGCGAAAAGCCGGTTACATCGATGAAACGATCACAGACCTCTTCGCGCGCCGCCTCATCGTGGAAGATCCCCACAATCGCCGCCCCGCGTTCTTTGGCAGAGTTGATCAGCCCCAGCACGGTAGCCCGGTTTTGCGCGTCCAGACTTGCGGTTGGCTCATCCAACAGCATCGCCGGATAATCATAGGCAAAACCACGCGCGATATTCACCCGCTGCTGCTCGCCACCCGAAAATGTTGTGGGGCTCAGCGACCACAGACGTTCGGGGATATTGAGCTGCGCCAGAAGTGTCGCCGCCTTATCACGCGCCGCATTCTGTTCCACACCCACGGCCAGCAATGGCTCTGCAACCACATCCAAAGTTGCAACCCGAGGCACCACCCGCAGAAACTGGCTGACATAGCCCAGCGTTTCGCGTCTCAGCGCCAGAATTTCGCGCGGTTCGGCCTTGGCGACATCCACATCACCAATCAGGATCTCACCGCTTGCCGCAAGATAATTGCCGTAAATCAGCCGCATCAGGGTGGATTTCCCCGCCCCCGACGCGCCAATCAGACCAACACATTCACCAGGAGAAACCTTGAGGTTTGCCCCCTCCATCACCGGGATCACCGCGCTGCCCTGATTGTGCAGGGTAAAGCTTTTGCTCACATTATTGAGTTCAATCATTCTCTCACCCTCACACTTGCAGAACGCTGGACACCAGCAACTGGGTGTAGCCGTGTTGCGGGTCATCCAGCACCTGATCGGTCAGGCCGGTTTCCACCACCTGGCCATCTTTCATCACCATCAGACGATCCGCCAGCAGGCGCACCACCGCCAGATCATGGGTCACGATAATGGCGCTCAGCCCCATTTCGCGCACCAGCCCGCGCAACAGATCCAAAAGCCGCGCCTGAACGGATACATCCAAACCACCCGTGGGTTCATCCATGAACACAAGCCGCGGCCCGGTCACCAGGTTGCGGGCAATCTGCAAACGCTGCTGCATACCACCGGAAAAGGCCGAGGGACGATCATCGACCCGCTCTTCCTTGATTTCCACCCGGCCCAGCCAATCAATCGCGCGCTCACGAATATCGCCATAATGGCGATCGCCAACAGCCATCAGCCGTTCGCCGATATTGCCGCCAGCCGAAACCGACATACGCAGCCCATCGCGCGCATGCTGATGCACAAAGGCCCAATCGGTACGGCTGAGCATCCGGCGTTCGGGTTCTGACATGGTGACCGTGTCCACCGGCCCATCGGCAAGTGTGTCAAACACCACTTTGCCTGCATCTGGTTCCAGATGACCTGCAAGGCAGTTCAGCAATGTGGATTTACCTGAACCACTTTCGCCTACGATCCCCATCACCTCACCGGGATAAAGATCAAAATTCACGTCGGTGCAGCCAACAAAGCTGCCGTAGGTTTTGCGAATACCCTGTACCTGCAACAAGGGTGTCATAGGGGATCTCCCAAGAATGATGACAAAGTCTGATTAAAAGCGTCTCTCGCGTCCCAGTTCACCAAATGAGACGCATCCGCCAATGTAGTAAACTGCGCCTGCGCCATGGCCTGTGCCATAGCGTGCGCACGCGCATGTGTGGCCCGGTTCAATGCGCCCACTACGACAAGCGCAGGTGACGTGATCTGCGCCAGATGGCGGCGGCCATCATAGCGCAAGGCCAGATTCAACACGGCGCGATTGTCTTGCGCACGGGTCTCTTTCAGGCGCGCAACCAGATAGGCCGCAGCCTCAGCGCTGGCCGCACCCAGATGTTTTGCGGGCAACCACGCCATCCAGCGCGGCGGGATCCGCCCCATGATCGCAAGCGTTCCCGCCATCAGCGCCCGGCCGATTGGGGTGCTGACCACACAGGGCACCGATTCCGCCAGCACCAGATGGGTCACCCGCTCGGGGCAACGCGCGGCAATCTCCAGCGCCACCATCCCCCCAAGCGACAGACCCACCAGCGCAAATTCCGCCACACCATCAAGCTGGCGCAGCACATCCTCTGCCATGGCTTCAACCGAAGCAACTGGCGGCCTGCCCGCATGCCCCGGCAAGACCGGCGCAATCACCCGATGGGTCTGGCTGAAATGCGCTATCTGTGGCTGCCACAGATCCGGATCAACACCCGCGCCGTGCAACAGCACCAGCGCAGGCCCCGATCCGCAATCTATGGTCTGGCGCGGGGTGTTCATGCACCCATCTCCAGTTCCTCTTCTGTGCCCAATCGGCCAACATGGCCCGCCGCACGGCGCGACCGGCAGTAATCGGTGTCCGAACACACAAACATCCGCCCGCCCTGATCATCCATGATCACCTCATCCAGATAGGAGTCTTCGGCCCCACACAGATCACAGGCGTGATCGGCTTTGCTGGCTTCAAACGGGTAATCTTCAAAATCAAGGCTGACGATCTTGGTATAGGGCGGCACCGCATAAATGCGCTGCTCACGTCCGGCACCAAACAGCTGAATCGCCGCCATCTCCATTTTCGGATTGTCGAATTTGGGGATCGGGCTTGGATCCATCACATAGCGATCTTCCACCTTAACCGGATAGGCATATGAGGTCGCAATCGCGCCATGCTGGCTGATGTCTTCATAAAGCTTCACATGCATAAGGCCATATTCTTCCAACGCATGCATCTTGCGGGTCTCGGTCTCGCGTGGCTCCAGAAACCGCAAGGGTTCTGGGATCGGCACCTGATAGACCAGGATCTGATCTTCACGCAGCTCGGCTTCAGGAATGCGGTGACGGGTCTGGATGACGCTGGCCTTATCGGTCTCTTCGGTGGTGGCCACCTCAGCCGTGCGTTCAAAGAACTTGCGGATCGACACCGCATTGGTGGTGTCATCCGCACCCTGATCGATAACCTTCAGCGTGTCATCCGGCGTCAAGGTGGCGGCAGAAACCTGCACCCCACCGGTACCCCAGCCATAAGGCATTGGCATTTCACGGCTGGCAAAAGGCACCTGATAGCCGGGGATCGCCAGACCTTTCAGGATCGCGCGACGGATCATCCGCTTGGTCTGCTCGTCGAGATATGCAAAGTTGTAGTCAGACATATTGGGCATCCTTTTTCACTTTGGCATCGTGTTGCAAAATGCTCATTTCTCAGCCTCCTGCGCGGCGACATTTGCCTCAGCCTCAGCACGCAGTTTGCGCACCAGTTCAAGCTCTGCCTGGAAATCCACATAGTGAGGCAGCTTGATGTGTTCCAAAAATCCGGTCGCCTGAATATTGTCGCTGTGGCTCAGCACAAATTCTTCATCCTGCGCAGGCGCGCCGGAATTGTCTTCGCCAAGCTCTTGCCAACGCAGCGCCCGGTCCACCAGCGCCATGGCAATCGCCTTGCGCTCAGTCAGGCCCATCACCAGACCATAACCACGGGTGAACTGCGGCGGTTCCACCTTGGAGCCTTTGAACTGGTTGACGGTTTCACATTCCGTCAGCTCCATCTCACCAATTTCAATGGCAAATCCCAGCTCGGGGATCTCCATCTCAACCGCCACCTTGCCAATACGCAACTCACCAACAAAGGCGTGGTTGCGCCCATATCCACGCTGGGTGGAATAGGCCATGCTCAGCAGAAAACCCTCATCCGCGCGGGTCAGATTCTGCAGCCGCGTGGCCCGGTCCGCCGGATATGACATCGGCTCGCGAGTGATGTCACGTGGGGTTGCATCACTTTTGAGCTCTTCCTCGATCAGACCATCTTGACCCAGAAAGCTTGTCACCCGCGGAGTTGGCTCGGTGCGCCCATCGGCCGTGGGGGCCTCAGGCAATTCCCCTTCGGCAGCCAGTTTGAAATCCAGCAAACGGTGGGTGTAGTCAAAGGTTGGCCCCAGAACCTGCCCGCCCGGCACATCCTTAAAGGTTGCCGAAATCCGACGATCACAGGCCATCTCAGAAGTTTCCAGCGGCAGGCTTGTGCCAAAGCGCGGCAGAGTGGTGCGATAGGCGCGAATAAGGAAAATCGCTTCAATCAGATCCCCGCGCGCCTGTTTGATCGCCAGCGCCGCAAGATCAGGATCATAAAGCGAGCCTTCCGCCATCACCCGGTTCACCGCCAGCGCCAGTTGTTCGCGGATCTGCGCAATCGAGAGCTCCGCAATATCCATGTCGCCACGGCGCTCTTCGGCCAGCCAGGCATGGGCATTGTCAATCGCGCGTTCGCCGCCTTTTACAGCTACATACATCGCTTATCCCTCCGCTGTGATCTGACTGGAGCGCGGCAGGCCCATCACCTGAGCACCCGCTGTGAAAAAGAAATCTACCCCTTGCGGATAAAGCACGCTGTTGCGCGCAAGCGCAGGCACATCCGGCAGCATCATCTGAACGCTGTCTTTGATGCCGGGTCCCTTGAGGCGTGCATTGGGGGCGGAAAACTCTGCCAGCTCCACAATCAACGTGGCAGAGCGATCAGGATATTCCGCAGTGCCAATCCGGTATTGATCAAGCGGCATCAGCGCATCCCATGAGCCCAGGGCAAAATCCGCATCTTGAGCCGCAACAAGGGGCGCACCAGTGTGAAAAGTGACCCAGCTGCGCAGCGCTGCACTATCGACGTCCTGCGCCAGATAGAGCTTTGTTTCCGGATCACACAGCGTCAGCAAAAGCGAGGCTGCCGCGTCAGAAATCCCCGCAGGCGCGCATGCACCGGTAATGTCAAAAACTTCACCCGGGCGTGCCATTGCATTCATTGCCGCGCGAAACGCATGTGCCGCGTCTACGGGCGGATTGGCAAAACCACCGCTGAAATGCGTGTCTGTTGATTGATTATCTGTCTGCTGCATCAATCCTCTCCCCGCGCCAGGGTGAAAAAGTCCACTTTGGTTGCTGCTGCTTTGTCGGCCCGCTTGGCCTTTTGGCTGTCGCGTGCGTCGCGCAACGGGGTCAGAACAACCCGCTCCAGCTCTGCCGCCTCTGCGCCCTGCATCAATGCATCCACCTTGGCGGCGATTTCGGCCTGCACCTTGCTGCGCCCTTGCACATAGCCATGGCCAACCGCGCCGTTTTCCAGCGACAGCGCGCAGCGCGTCACTGTCATTTCACCCAGATTAAACGGGGCACCGGTGCCGCCCATACGGCCACGCACCATAACGCCCCCCACCTCGGGCGCACGCAGCCAGCTAAAGCCGGGATCCCGGCCGAACTCAGCCCAAAGCGTGGCAAGATGATCCGCATCCGCCTGCGCCAGCACACTCATCCAGGCTTTTCGCGCTGCCTGCATGCTTTCAGTCTTCATGTCATTGGCCTCTTGGCAACCTTGTCTAGCTATACTATACAACTAGACAAATATTAGCTGACTCGGGTGGCTGCGCCAATCCGCGTTTTGTGAATTTTTCAAGACAAGAGCAGGCCATGCCACCAAACTCCCGCACCCCCGTCTGGAAATCCATTGCCCTGGCACTGACAGATGACATTGCGCGCGGCCGCTATCAGACCGGCAGCAAACTACCGTCTGAGGCCCAACTTTCGGCCCAGTTTGGCGTCAACCGGCACACGGTGCGGCGCGCGCTTGGTGATCTTGCCGACCAAGGACTGGTACATGCGCGTCGCGGCGCGGGTGTGTTTGTGGCCGCTGCACCAACAGACTATCCAATCGGCAAACGTGTACGCTTTCGCAAAAGCCTGCGCGCGGCCGGGCGTGAACCCAGCGGCAAGCTGCTGGCGATCACCAGCCGCGGAGCTGATGCCAAAGAGGCCGAGGCGCTGGATCTGGCGATAGGGGATCTGATCTATGCAAGCGACGGCCTGTCCTTTGCCGATGGCCAGCCGGTGACAGTGGCGCAAAGCTGCTTTCCAGCCGCGCGTTTCCAAGGTTTTGAAGAGGTCCACCGCAAGACCCAGTCGGTAACGGAAACCTTCGCCCACTTTGGCATTGCAGACTACACCCGCGCCTGGACCCGACTGACGGCGGTTGCCGCCAGCGCAACCCAGGCGCTGCACCTGATGCTACCAGAAGGCGCGCCGCTGTTGCGTTCAGTCAGTGTCAATGTGGATGCCGACGGGGTGCCCATTGAATATGGCACCACCTATTTTGCAGGCCCGCGCATCACCCTGACCCTGGCGGCCGAAGACGTCTAAAACTCTCCCGCCCGTCACCGGATGTCTTGCCAACATCCGCTCCCGTTGGGCGTGGCGCGCTGCGCGCGCAGCCAGATGCAACCGCAGCGCAGCTGCCGGGCCCAAGGCGCTTTGTGCGGCCCTTTAGGGCAGCGCAGCGGCGCGGGAGCCCCGCCCTACCTGCTCACTCATATTTTTCCAAAAACGCCTCGATCGGCAATGCGCGGAAATCCGGCAATGCGGCCTGCAACGCCGCATGGCTCCAATCCCACCATGCAAGCGCCTGCAAACGCTCTGCGATCTGGTCATCAAATCGCTTGCGGATCAGCTGTGCCGTATTGCCGCCCACAATGGTGTAAGGTGCCACGTCTTTTGTCACGATTGCGCCCGCTGCAACAATGGCACCGGTGCCAATCGTCACTTCGGGTTTGATCATCGCACCATGACCGATCCAGGTGTCATGGCCGATATGGGCAATCCGTCCTGCGCGTTTGGCAAACCAGGCCGCATCATCGCTTTCATCATCCCAATAAGACGCAGAGCGATACAGGAAATGATGCAGTGAGGCTTTCTCGATCGGATGATCCGTCGCCCCAATGCGCACAAAACTTGCGATATTGCAGAACTTGCCAACGCGCACATTGGCCAGATCACAAAAGCGGTCACAATAGCTGTAATCGCCCATATTCACATGCGCGAGCCGCGTGCCCGCACCAATTTCCACATAGGCCCCAAGCACCGAGCCGGAAATATGACACTCTGGGTGAACCACTGCTTCATCTGCCTGCAAACGCGCCATCTTGCTCTCCTATCTAGACGGGCCTCATTGAACGGAACCTCGCCTGCAAAAAAGGCGCGAGACTTCCCCCGCGCCCTGTCATAACTTTGCTGCTGTATTACTTGCCCTGGATCAGACGGCGGCGCAGCCAGCCCGAGAACCAATCCATCACAATCACCATCAAGATGATCAGCACGATGTAATAGGCCACCTCTTCCCAGTCCTTTTGGGTGATGATCGCCTGCGTCAGCAGAAGGCCAATACCACCCCCGGTGATCGCCCCAATGATGGTGGCGCTGCGGGTGTTGGATTCAAGGAAATACAAAAGCTGGCTGAGCAGAACCGGCGTCACCTGCGGCACCACGCCAAAGCGGTAGCGCTGAATGGGTTTTGCACCGGTGGATTGCACCCCTTCGATCTGTTTCTGATCCACGTTTTCCAACGCCTCGGAAAAGATCTTACCAAAGGTGCCGGTATCCGTGACCAGAATGGCCAGCGCACCGGTCAAAGGGCCCGGCCCAAAGGCGCGCGCCAGAACCACAGTCCAGATCAGGCTGTCCACACCACGCACAAAGTCAAACAGGCGACGGGTGGCAAAACGCAGCGCCTTGATCGGCATAAAGTTACGCGTCGCCAGAAAGGCCAGCGGCAACGCGATAATACCCGCCCCCAATGTGCCAAGGAACGCCATCAGCAGGGTTTCCGCCAAAGCCCAGGCCACATCGCTGTGACGCCACATCTTATTGTTCCAGATGTCGCTCAGGATCGCACCCGCTTCACCGCTGACCGCCTTGCCCATCACCTGGCCAAAGCTGAGCCCGTGATAATCACTGTCGAGGGTAAAGAAAAACAGCTCCCAGCCCGCAAAATACCGGAACACCTCGGACCGGTTGCGTGTCACGGTCAGACGGCCCGCATCGGTTTTGATGGTCATACGGTTGCGCGACAGGTTGATGAAATCGGGCACATCCCCGGCAGGCAGCTCGGCCTGAATGCCCTGGCTGCGCGACGGCGTTGCCTGCACGGTGCCATAGCCTGGAATGTCATATTCAATGGTTTCAGAACCAAAACGCACCTCGTGACCATCTTCCAGATCAATCACGGTGGTTTCACCCAGGCTCACCCACTCAGGTGACGTGCCTTCGGCATAGGCGCCCTTGCGCTCGCCCTCGATTGCAATGCTCACGGCGCCATTGCGGTTGTCGCGGGTCACATGGGTCTTGTAGCTGTAGCTGTCGCTAACCAGTGTCTTGGCGTTCTCCATATCCGCCTTGGCCCAAAGCGCAGGCACTTCAAAGGCAAAGAACACATATACAAGATACAGCAGCACCAGAATGGGCAGGCCGAAATTCATCATCCGTTTGCGCGCAAATAGCGTGCGCATGTCGGATTTGATGCCGTTTACATCAATCGGGTTTGTATCCAGAGCACTCATGCTTTTGCTCCATTTCCAGCACCGTGGGTCAGACGGTTGCGCATGTAAGACGACAGCTGATCCACTGCCACGATGGTACAAAACAGGATGAGGAAGATCGCCGCGGCTTCATCATAACGCCCCTGCCCCCAGGACATGGCGTTTTTCAGCTCATAGCCAATGCCGCCAGCACCTACAAAACCCAGGATCGCCGAGGCACGGATGTTGATCTCAAATCGCAGCAGCGCATAAGACACATAGTTCGGCCCCACCTGCGGCAACACACCCAAAAGCATCCGCTGCGCCCAGCTCGCCCCAACAGAGGACAGGCCCTCAACCGGTTTCAGCGAGGCGTTTTCGTTTACTTCGGAAAACAGCTTGCCCAGCGCGCCCGCGGTGTGCAGCGCAATCGCCAGCATCGCAGGCACCGGCCCGCCGCCAATCACAAAGATCAGCACCAGCGCAATGACGATCTCAGGGATCGCACGCATGGTATCAGAGACGCGGCGAAACACCGGGATAAGCCGGGGCCAAGGCGCCATGCCACGGGTCGCCAGAAGCGACAGCAAGATCCCAAACAGTACCCCGAACAGGGTAGAGGCCGCGGCAATATTCAACGTTTCAATCAGTGCAGGCAGGAAGTGAACAATCAGCCCTGGCAGCTCAGCAACCTTTTCAGATGCTTCGCTCAGAACTTCGCCGGGATAATCAAAGACATGGGTAATCCCATCCCAGAAAGATCCGGCATTGCGCTCATCAGCGGTGCGAAACCCCGCCACCATCATCGCCACGAAAATGGCCAGCAATATGCCACCATACAGCCGTTTGCGCTGGGTCAGCGCCACATAGTCATCGCGGATTTCACGCACGGTCAGCCCGGCGGCCCCTGTGTCAACCATCAGAAAACCTCAGCCATTCACATCGTCCTGCTCTTGGGGCCCATAGATCTTGCGCAGGGCCCATACGAAAAATTGCGGGGCCCGGCTGATGCTGGACCCCGCAGATAGTGGTGCTAAAATTACTTGGATTTCAGCTTACGTGCTTCGATGATCGACAGGTATGCATCGTGGGTGATCGGGTCAAAGCCCAGCGATTCACCAGCAGAGATTGCATAGGTGCAGTCTTTATCCTGCTCATACATGCCATCGATCAGAGCGGTCATCTTTGCTTTTACGTCTGTAGGCAGCGCGGTGCGCAGAACAACAGGGCCTTCCGGGATCGGAGCCGAGCGCCAGATTTCAACCAGATCGTTCATGTCGATCAGGCCAGCATCAACCGCTTTGCGCAGCGCGCCAGAGTTGAAACCATCTTCCCATTCACCCTGACCGTCAGCCCAGGTTACGCCGCCGTCGATGTCGCCGTTGTTAACCGCAACGATGGTCTGCTCGTGACCGCCGGTGAATTTCACTTCGTCGAAGTACTCACCGGATTCCATGGTGATGCCTTCTTTATAAGTCGGGATCTCGATCGATGGGATCAGGTAGCCAGAGGTGGAGTTCGGATCACCAAAGCCAAAGACCTTGCCCTGCATCGCGTCGATGCTGTCGATGCCGCTGTCTTTGCGGGCAAAACCGATGGAGTGGTAGCCGTAGGAACCATCCAGGTTGATCTTAACCAGAACCGGCTCAACCGCTTCAGGATCAGACAGGAAGGTCTTTGCATAACCGGATGCACCCAACCATGCCATGTCGATGCTGCCGCCCAGCAGACCCTGGATAACACCGTTGTAATCCGCAGGTGCAAACAGTTTGGTTTCTACGCCCAGCGCTTCTTCGGTGTAGGCGCGCAGGCACTCATAAGAATTCAGACGGTCTTGCGCGTTTTCGCCACCCAGGATGCCGATGCGGAATTCGGTGATGCCTTCTGCCAGAACTGGGCTGGTCAGCGCGGTGGTGGCCAGAACGGCCGCGATTACGTTTTTCATCTCAAAAGATCTCCAGGTTGTCCCCCAAAGCGCAGATGCCTTGGGAAGGATGAAAAAAGGGAAATTTATTCAGCTGGAACCGCCGCGCTATATTCGCCTTCGGTCTTTTCCAGTGTTTCGATCTCGGTGGATGTGGCCGCCTCGGAAAACTCATCGCCCGCGCCATAGATCTCGCGTGCAACACCCGTGGTCAGCTGCTCGGGCAGACCGTCAAACACAATGCGCCCATCACGCATGCCCACCACCCGGTCGCAATAGCGGCGCGCAGTGTCGAGCGTGTGCAGGTTGGCGACAACAGTACGGCCATCTTCTTCGTGGATGCGACGTAGCGCCTGCATCACGGTCTGTGCGTTCATCGGGTCAAGCGACGCAATCGGCTCATCCGCCAGAATGATCTTGGGATCCTGCATCAGGGCACGGGCAATCGCCACACGCTGCTGCTGACCACCCGAAAGCGCCTCGGCGCGTTTGGCGGCATGTTCAGCAATGCCCAGACGCTCCAGAATATCAATGGCGCGGTGAATATCCTGCATTGGATACAGGTTGAACATGGTCGTCAGGGTAGAGCGCTGATTGAGCTTCCCATGCAGCACATTGGAGACCACATCCATACGCGGCACCAGGTTGAACTGCTGGAAGATCATCGCACATTCGGACTGCCACTTGCGTTTTGCAGCGCCGGTCAACGTGGTGACTTCACGACCTTCAAACAGGATCGATCCCTCGGTGGCATCCCCAAGACGGTTGATCATCCGCAACAGCGTCGACTTGCCCGCACCAGAGCGACCGATAATGCCAAGCATACAAGGCTTGTCGATCTCCAGCGTTGCGCTGTCGACCGCGATTTTGTCACCAAACCGTTTGGTAAGTTTATTAATGCGCAGCACGTGCCACCCCCATCTATCTTGCAGGGGGTATTACGGTGCGTGCTCAACACATTTGTGACGCAAGAATTAAAATTTTATGACACAGCGCCATACTTAAAAATGGCCTAGTTACGCCCATTTACGCAAAGCCATTGAAAATTAGATACAAAATGCAGCCACCTATTCACGCCACATCCAACAACTCGTCACAAACACATTACAAAAGCAAAAGACCACCGTCTCCGGTGGCCCTTTTTTTACAACCGCGAGTCACATAACTCTGCAACGCTTAGAAGGTTGTGTTGATTTAATTGGCTTCGCTCAGGTCCAGCTGCCTTCAGCTGCGGCACGGATCGCTTTGATGTTCTCGCCGTAAACCTCAGGCTGGGCAACCGAGCCACCGCGGAACACCGCAGAGCCCGCAACCAAAACATCCGCCCCGGCTTCTGCCACCAGCGGCGCGGTTTTGGGATCAACACCACCGTCGATTTCAATATGCACCGGACGATCGCCAATCATCGAACGCAGCTGGCGCACCTTGCCAGTCATATCGATGAACTTCTGGCCACCAAAGCCCGGGTTCACTGTCATCACACAGATCAGATCGGTGAGATCCAGCAGATGCTGCACCGCTTCGGCCGGGGTGCCTGGGTTCAACGCGACACCCGCTTTCATGCCTGCTGCGCGAATGGCCTGCAGCGTGCGGTGGATATGGGGGCCTGCTTCAATGTGGGCGGTCAGAACATCAGCGCCCGCATCCGCATAGGCATCGATATACTGATCCACCGGCGAGATCATCAGATGCACATCCATCACGGTTTTCACATGCGGACGGAACGCTTTCACCGCCTGCGGACCAAAGGTGAGGTTGGGTACAAAATGACCATCCATCACATCCACATGGACCCAATCGGCCCCCTGTGATTCAATGGCCTGGATTTCCTGGCCGAAGTTGGCGAAATCAGCCGACAGGATTGAAGGCGCGATCTTGATCTTGCGGTCAAAGGACATGAGCAGCATTCCAGATATATATATGAGTGTTTGCGCTCTCTATATAACGTCTCCCGTCAGGGAAACAGCGAAAATCCCCCTATCCTCTCATAGGTCCCCTGATACGCCCCCTCACCCAATCCCAACAGCTGCACCTTTCGTCGCAGCACTCTATCATTGCGCGCATCGCCCCCATGGGCCATGATCTGCAAACCTGACCGGAGTGAAAACCCATGCGCAAATTCCTTGTTGTTTTGGATGATAGCCGCGAATGCCTCAATGCGATGCGCTTTGCTGCGATGCGGGCCGCACACACCGGTGGTGGCGTGACCATCCTGTCAATCATCCCCCCGGATGAGTTCAACCACTGGATTGGCGTGGCCGAAGTGATGCGCGAAGAAACCCGTGAACGCATCGTGGCCCATTATGAAGTCTTCGCCAAATGGATGCGCGACCGTCAGAATGTCGACCCCGAGCTTGTCATCCGCGAAGGCGACGCCGTGCCGGAAATTCTTGGCCAGATTTCAGATGACCCGGACATTGGCGTCTTGGTGCTTGGCGCTGGCAATGAACGCACCGGCCCCGGCCCGCTGGTCAGCCAGCTGTCAAAATCATCAGGCAGCCTGCCCGTGCCCGTCACCATCGTGCCCGGCGATCTTTCCAAAGAAAAGCTTGAGGCGATCACCTAGGTACCACAGCTCCAACGGCATGGATCTTTGCAACTGTGGCTGACTTTGGGACCTGTCATTTACGAGCCCGGTGCGCTTTGACCTTGGCGCGGTTGCCACAGATCGCCATCGAGCACCAGCGGCGGCGGTTGTTGCGTGACGTATCGCGGAACCAATAGGTGCAGGTTGGCCCGTCGCACTGGCGCACCCGCTCCCCCTCGTTCAGACAAATCAGCTCAGCGATTTCAACCGCAACCCGCACCAGCAGGTCATCGCCACATTCATAGCGCGGCTCAAACCGCATCGCCTTGCTGCCGCACTCATGGGTTTCGACCTTATAGTGGCCGGTGACATCGCGCATGATTTCATTCAGCTTTGAAAGAAATGTCTCGCTCTGCTCATGCAGATTGTCGCGAAACAGCTCCCGAAGGCTGCGCACCTTTGCAGCAGCTGCGTCAAGTTCTTCGGCAGAGATCGACGCCAGCACCTCTTGGCCCTGCGCAGCACTCAAAAGTCCGACTGCTTCCATCCAGGACACAAATTCAGCACCGTTCACCAACCAGTCCATCTCATCGCCATAAGGCGCGCCGATCGAGTTCAGCACCTCCAGACCTTTGTGGTCAGCAATCAGATAGGGAGCGGGGAGATTTGACGCCATATGTGCACCTTACTTTAGAAAAGATATTACAGCTTTCAGCCAGAACGTTCACAACTCTGTTAGGGTTGCTGCAACTTACATAACAGAGTTTGACAAGTTCCGCGAGTCTTGAGTAACCATTCAAGCACACACTAGACAGTTACGGAGACAATCCATGACCAAACTGCTGCATATCATTGCATCCCCCCGTGGTGCGGAATCAAAGTCCAACGCGCTGGCGGCGGCTTTTGTCGAATCTCAGAAAGAGAAGAATCCAGGCCTGGAAGTGGACGTTCTGGACCTTTTTGCCGAAGATCTGCCCGCATTTGACGGCGATCCAGCCGCGGCAAAAATGACTTTCTTCGGCGTTGGCGAAATGGACCCGGCGAAAGAAAAAGCCTGGGATCAGGTTGCTTCGATCACACAACGCTTTATGGCGGCTGACCACATTGTGATCGGTGCCCCCATGTGGAACGGCGGCGTGTCTTACCGTCTGAAGCATTACATCGACATCATCACCCAGCCTGGCATGCTGTTTGGCTTTGATCCGGAAAAAGGCTACTTTGGCCTTCTGGAAAACAAAAAAGCCACTCTGGTTGTGTCTTCTGGCGTCTGGGCGCCCGGTGCAGATGCGAAATACGGCACCGACTTCCACTCCAACTACCTTGAGTGGTGGCTGCAGACCATCGGCATCAACGATGTAAACACCGTGCGCTACCAGCCTTCGCTGCTGACACAGGATCCGCAGGCCGGTTACGACGCTGCACTGGCCGAGCTGAAAGCCCTGTAAAGCGCGCTTTTTGCAAAACCATCGCAATTTCAAGAGACGGCTGCGCCCTGCGGCCGTCTTTTTTAATTTAGAATGGTTCCAAAACTTGACTTTTGGCCCACCACCCGTCATATCCGTGAGACACTCAGACGGAGGCTTCCGCATGTTCATTCAAACAGAATCCACCCCCAACCCGGCAACGCTCAAATTCCTGCCCGGGCAAGAGGTACTGGGCGCTGGCACCGCTGACTTCCAGTCCGCTGCCGCTGCGGAAAAATCCCCCCTCGCCAGCCGTATCTTTGCGGTTGAAGGCGTTGTTGGCGTGTTCTTCGGCCACGACTTTGTAACCGTCACCAAGGCGGAAAACGTGGAATGGGATCACATCAAACCTGCGATCCTTGGCGCGGTGATGGAACATTACCAATCCGGCCAACCGGTGATGGCAGATGGTGCCGAACAGGCCCCTGCCCATGCGGAACACAGCGGCGAAGACGCAGACGTGGTCAACCAGATCAAAGAACTCTTGGACAGCCGCGTGCGCCCGGCCGTGGCCCAGGACGGCGGTGATATCACCTTCCACGGTTTTGATCGTGGCGTGGTCTATCTGCACATGCAAGGCGCCTGCGCCAACTGCCCCTCGTCAACATTGACCCTGAAAATGGGCATTGAAAACCTGCTGCGCCACTACATCCCCGAAGTGGTAGAGGTGCGCCCGGTTGCCGTCTGAACCAAAGATACTTGCCTTTGATACCTCGGCCGCGCATTGCGCGGCCGCCGTGCTTTGTGGCGATGAGATCCGCGCAAACCGCCTTGAGGAAATGGCGCGTGGTCAGGCCGACCGGCTGATGGACCTGTTGGAAGAGGTGCTCAGTGAGGCTGGCATCAGCTGGCAGGATCTGGATGCCATCGGCGTTGGCATCGGCCCCGGCAATTTCACCGGCATCCGCATCTCTGTTGCTGCGGCCCGTGGTCTGGCGCTGGGGCTGAATATTCCTGCGGTGGGGGTGGATGGCTTTGATGCGCGCGCAGCTGACGGTATATTGGCGGCGGTGCCCGCCCCCCGAGATCAGGTCTATATAAACGCGGGCGCGCCGCGTCTCACCACCCGCCAAGAGGCCGAAGACATCGCCCGCGGCGCAGGGCAAACCCTGCACATAGAAGCAAGCCCCAAAGACATCGCCACCCAAATCGCGCAACACACCCGTGCCCGGTTTCACGATGATCCCGCCGCCCCGGCACCGCTCTATATCAAACCCGCCGATGCCGCCCCCTCCCGCGATGTCCCGCCCGCTCTGATCGATGGCTGACACCGCACTCAGCGCCGAAATGCTGGCCGCAACCCATAAGGCCGCCTTTCAGCATCAGCGCCCCTGGAGCGCGGCTGAGTTCACCTCATTGCTGGCAAGCCCGCTCATATTTACCTGTGGCGACAGCCGCGCCTTTGCCCTGGTACGCGTGGTCGCCGATGAGGCAGAGCTTCTGACCCTTGCCACCCACCCGGACCACCAACGCCAGGGCCTTGCCCGCGCGCTGATGCCGCTCTGGCAACAGAGCGCACAGTCCCGCGGCGCACAGGCTGCGTTTCTGGAAGTGGCCGCCGACAATGACGCCGCACTTGCCCTTTACAGCCAGACCGGATTTGCCCGCGTGGGCCAGCGTCCCAATTATTACACCTCGCCTGATGGTAGAGTGGTCGACGCCATTTTGATGCGCAGCACGCTTATTGGTTAAGAAATCCACGGTGAAATCCCGCTTCTTCGACCAAATGGTCAAAAAACCATTGACCCTCCCGCAAAGCTGCGCCCTAAATCCATTCACAAACAGCTGATCCGCGCAAATTCAGCACATACAACAGGCGGATCGGACAACGGGACATTTGTCGAATAACAGACCGGGAGAAAACCATGACCCTGATGAAATCTTTCCTTGGCGCGACCGCCGCGCTGGCCCTCACCGCGGGTGCATCTCTTGCAGATCCCGCGCTGATCTTTGACCTCGGCGGTAAATTCGACAAATCGTTCAATGAGGCCGCCCACAATGGCGCGTCCCGCTGGGCCGAGGAAACCGGCGGCAAATACCGTGAGATCGAACTGCAATCAGAAGCACAGCGCGAACAGGCGCTGCGCCGTTTTGCCGAAGCAGGCTCCAACCCGATTGTCACCATGGGCTTTGGCATGGCGGATCCGCTGACCACCGTAGCACCGGATTACCCCGACACCAAATTTGTGGTGGTGGATGTGAACTGGCTCGACGCCCCCAACCTGCGCCAGATCGGTTTTGCCGAGCATGAAGGCTCATATCTTGTGGGCATGATGGCGGCGATGGCGTCGAAATCCGGCACCGTCGGCTTTATTGGTGGCATGGATGTGCCGCTCATCCGTCACTTTGCCTGCGGCTATGCCCAGGGCGTAAAAGCAGTGAACCCCGATGCAAACGTGATCGCCAATATGACCGGCACAACACCCGCGGCCTGGAACGACCCGGTCAAAGGCTCTGAGCTGACCAAAGCGCAGATCTCCCAAGGCGCGGATGTGGTTTACGCCGCAGCAGGCGGCACCGGCGTGGGCGTGCTGCAGACCGCAGCGGATGAAAACATCCTGTCCATCGGCGTCGACAGCAACCAAAACCACCTGCATCCGGGCAAGGTACTGACATCTATGCTGAAACGCGTTGACGTGGCCGTTTATGAAGCCATGAAAGCGGGCGACGCACTGGAAACCGGTGTCTTCACCATGGGCCTCGCCGAAGAAGGTGTGGGCGTTGCACTTGACGAAAACAACAAAGACCTGGTCAGCGCCGAGATGCAGGAAAAAGTTGCAACCGCGCGCCAGCAGATCATCGATGGCGAACTGAACGTTGTGTCTTATTACACCGACAACAGCTGCCCGGTTCTTGAGTTCTAATCCAGACCCCGAAACCACTCTGATCCAGCCCGGAAGGCGCAATATAGCGCCTTCCGGGTTCCCCATTTTTCAGAGCTTCCCTAAAAACAATACTGATTCATAAGACCATCCCGAAACGGGATCGCCGCACAGGCCTTGTGGCAACAGGAGCAGCCATGACGACACCCGCGATCGAGCTCAAAAACATCTCGAAATCCTTCGGCCCGGTGCAGGCAAACAAAGACATCTCCATCAAGGTGAACCCCGGCACCATTCACGGCATCATTGGTGAAAACGGCGCGGGCAAATCCACCCTGATGAGCATCCTCTACGGGTTTTACAAAGCCGACCGCGGCGAAATCTGGATCAACGGCAAACACACCACCATCCCCGACAGCCAGGCGGCCATTGCCGCAGGCATCGGCATGGTGTTTCAGCATTTCAAACTGGTGGAAAACTTCACCGTGCTGGAAAACATCATCCTGGGCGCCGAAGATGGCGGCCTGTTGCGCCCCTCTCTCGCCAAGGCCCGCAAGACGCTGAAAACACTGGCCCGCGAGTATGAGCTCAACGTTGACCCGGATGCGCGCATCGATGAAATCGGCGTTGGCATGCAGCAGCGGGTGGAAATCCTCAAGGCGCTCTACCGTCAGGCCGATATTCTTATTCTTGATGAACCCACCGGGGTTCTGACCCCGGCTGAGGCCGATCAGCTGTTCCGCATTCTGGATCGGCTGCGCTCGGAAGGCAAAACCATCATCCTGATCACGCATAAACTGCGCGAAATCATGGAATACACCAACACCGTGTCTGTGATGCGCCGCGGCCAGATGACCGCCACGGTCAAAACCACGGAAACCAGCCCCGAGCACCTAGCTGAGCTGATGGTAGGCCGCAAGGTGCTGCTACAGGTAGATAAAGTTCCCGCCAAACCCGGCGCGCCGATCCTTGAAATTGAAAACCTACATGTCGCAGATGATGCAGGCGTGGAACGGGTCAAAGGCATCGACCTTACCGTGCGCGCCGGTGAAATCCTTGGCATCGCGGGGGTTGCGGGCAATGGCCAGTCGGAACTGCTTGAGGTTCTGGGCGGCATGCGCACAGGTCAGGGTTCGATCAAACTGCACGGCGATCCCCTGCCCCTGTCTGGCCATGGGGCCGACGGGCGCGCGCGCCGCGCTGCCCACATCGGCCACGTGCCCGAAGACCGCCAGCGCGAAGGGCTGATCATGGATTTCCACGCCTGGGAAAACGTGGCCTTTGGCTATCACCGCGCGGCTGAGTTCCAAAAAGGCGTGCTGATGGACAACGCCGCCCTGCGCGCCGACACCGAGGCCAAGATGGCTAAATTTGATGTCCGCCCCCCTGATCCCTGGCTTGCGGCGAAAAACTTCTCCGGCGGCAACCAGCAGAAAATCGTGGTCGCCCGCGAGATCGAACGCAACCCCGATCTCTTGCTGGTGGGCCAGCCCACCCGCGGCGTTGACATCGGCGCAATTGAATTCATCCACCAGCAGATCGTCGCCCTGCGCGATCAGGGCAAGGCGATCCTTCTGGTCTCGGTCGAACTCGAAGAGATCCTGTCGCTCGCCGATCGGGTCGCGGTGATGTTTGACGGCCATATTATGGGCGAACGTCAGGCCGCAGACACAGATGAAAAAGAACTGGGCCTGATGATGGCCGGCATGCAAGCGGAGAACGCCTGATGGAAAAGATGCCAAAATGGGCCGATATCGTCCTGATCCCGCTGATCAGCCTGGCACTTGCGGTTGCAATCTCTGCCCTTGTGATCCTCGCCATCGGCGAAAGCCCGACCGAGGCGATCTCATTGATGATCGAAGGCGCGCTTGGCTCCACCTATGGCTGGGGCTACACGCTCTATTATACCACCAACTTCCTGTTCACGGGCCTTGCGGTCGCGGTGGCCTATCACGCTGGGCTGTTTAATATCGGCGGCGAAGGTCAGGCCATGCTTGGCGGGCTTGGCGTGGCAATCGCCTGCCTGTTCATCCCCTGGCCCCATTGGACCATTGCATTGCTCGCCGCCAGCATTGCCGCAGCCCTGTTTGGCGCGGCCTGGGCCGCGATCCCCGCCTATCTTCAGGCCAAACGCGGCAGCCATGTCGTGATCACCACCATCATGTTCAACTTCATCGCCGCCGCCGTGCTGAACTACATGCTGGTCAATGTGCTGAAACCCGCAGGCTCGCAAGATCCCGCCTCGGCGCGTTTCCCCGAGGCGATGCATCTGCCCAACCTGCATGAACTCCTGCTACCCCTTGGCATCAACTTTTCCAAAAACGCCCCCGCCAATGTGACCCTTCTGGTGGCGCTTGGTGCCTGTGTGCTGGTGTGGCTCTTGATCTGGCGCACCTGGCTTGGCTATGAAATCCGCTCCTACGGCAAATCGGAAACCGGCGCGCGTTACGCGGGCATGTCCCCCACCAAGATCACCATGATCGCCATGCTGATCTCTGGCGCGCTTTGCGGCATGATGGCAATCAACAACGTGATGGGCGAAGCCGAACGCCTGGTGCTGAACGCAACCGAGGGCGCGGGCTTCATCGGCATCGCCGTGGCGCTGATGGGCCGCAACCACCCGTTTGGGGTGCTCTTGGCCGCGCTCCTCTTTGGCTTCCTCTATCAAGGCGGCGCTGAGCTTGCACTCTGGACCTCGATCCCGCGTGAACTCATCGTGGTCATTCAGGCGCTGGTCATCCTCTTTACCGGCGCGCTCGACAACATGGTGCGCATGCCGCTGGAAAAACTCTTCATTGCCCTGCGTAAGGAGACCAACTGATGGACTTCTTCACCCTGATTCAGATCCTCGACAGCACCCTGCGTCTGGCCACCCCGCTGCTTCTGGCCTGTCTTGCCGGGCTCTATTCCGAACGCGCAGGCATCTTTGACATCGGCCTTGAGGGCAAAATGCTGATGGCTGCGTTTTTCTCAGCAGCCATTGCCGCTACCACCGGCAATGCGTGGCTTGGCCTGCTGGCGGGCACAGGCGCCTCTTTGATGCTCGCGGCACTGCATGGCGTCGCTTCGATCACCTTTCGCGGTAACCAGCTGATCTCTGGCGTTGCCGTGAACTTCCTTGCCGCAGGTCTCACGGTTTTGATCGCACAAAGCTGGTTCAAACAGGGCGGGCGCACGCCTTCTCTGCTGGGCAATGGCCGCTTTGACCCGATTGAACTCCCCTTCGCCATCGGCCCAACCGAGGCAGAGGCCGCAGGCCGCCCGCTCTCGCATCTCCTGGCAGAAGCAGGCCCGCTGCAACAGGCCTATTCTGAACTGATCTCGGGCCACTCCATCCTTGTCTACCTGTCGCTGCTTCTGGTGCCCTTCACCGCCTGGCTGCTGTTTGGCACCCGCTTTGGCCTGCGCCTGCGCGCGGTGGGGGAAAACCCGGCGGCGGTGGATACCGCAGGGATCTCGGTTGTAGGGCTGCGCTATGCGGCGGTTATGATCTGCGGCGTGCTTTGCGGCATTGCAGGCGCATATCTGTCCACCGCGCTACAGGCCGGTTTTGTCAAAGACATGTCCGCAGGCCGGGGCTTTATCGCCCTTGCCGCGCTGATCTTTGCCAAATGGCGACCGTGGCACGCGCTTGGGGCTTGCTTGCTCTTTGGCCTGTTTCAGGCGCTCGAACTGCGCCCCGACGTGCTTGAGGCGATCTTCCAGGTGAAAATCCAATCCCAGTTCCTCGGCGCGCTGCCCTATGTGATGACCGTGGTGATCCTGGCCGGTTTTGTCGGCAAAGCGGTGCCACCAAAATCCGGCGGTGAACCCTACGTGAAAGAACGATAAACCCACAAGACGCCGCGCCCCACCACCACACACACCGGGCGCGGCTCACAAATTCCACTCAAATTCAATTCAGCTGACGTTAGCGCCTATATTCAGTTGATTTTTCTCCCCTCCAGCGCTCTAACAAACCTATGAATATCTACCTCCCGATTGCAGAAATCTCGGTCAACGCATTCCTCTTGCTTGGTCTTGGCGGCATCGTCGGCATTCTGTCCGGCATGTTTGGTGTGGGCGGAGGGTTCCTTCTGACGCCCCTGTTGTTTTTCATCGGTGTGCCGCCCGCTGTGGCTGTGGCCACCGGGGCCAATCAGATTGTGGCCTCCTCGGTCTCTGGGGTGCTGGCCCATCTCAGGCGCAAATCGGTTGATCTCAAGATGGGGGTAGTGCTGCAAATCGGCGGCGTAATTGGTGCGGCTGCTGGGGTTGCCATCTTCAACTACCTGAAATCACTGGGTCAGGTCGATCTCTTCGTGACTCTGTGCTATGTGGGCTTTCTGGGCATCGTGGGGGGGCTGATGTTCATCGAAAGCGTCAACGCCCTGCGCAAATCCCGCCGCGGCGGCCCGCCCAAGCGCAAACAGCGCAACTGGGTGCATAAGATGCCGCTAAAGACCCGGTTTCGCACCTCACAGCTTTATATCTCGGTGATCCCCCCCATTGCGGTGGGCTGTCTTGTGGGTGTGCTGACCGCCGTAATGGGCGTTGGCGGTGGCTTTATCATGGTGCCTGCGATGATCTATGTGCTGGGAATTCCCACCAAAGTGGTGATTGGCACCTCGCTGTTTCAGATCATCACCGTGACCGGGGCCACCACCATGATGCATGCGGTGACCAACCAGACCGTCGATATTGTGCTTGCGGTGCTCTTGCTTGTTGGTGGGGTTATTGGCGCGCAGTTTGGCTCGTTTCTCGGCAGCTTCCTCAAGGCCGAACAGCTGCGCATCCTGCTCGCACTCATTGTGCTGGCCGTCTGTGGCAAACTGGCGCTGGATCTGCTGCTGCCCCCGTCCGAACCTTTCTCAATCGCGCAGACACGGGCGAGCTGAAGATGATCAAACCTCTCCTCGTCGCTGCAGCATTGCTCATGGCCCTGCCCGTTCAGGCCAAGGAAAGCGTAGTGCTCGGTCTCAGCCAGAACAGTGTTGAAATCACCACTGATTTTGACGGTTCCGACATTTTGATCTTTGGCGCGATCAAACGCGAAATCCCCATTCCCGATGACAGCCCGCTTGAGGTGATCGTCACCCTGTCTGGCCCCTCGCTGCCTGCGGTGGTGCGACGCAAAGATCGCCGTTTTGGCATCTGGACCAATGTGGAAAGCGTCGAAATCGACCGCGCGCCGATCTTTTATGCGGTCGCCACCAGCGCGCCGTTCGATCAGATGCTAAGCGCCTCGGAAGATCGCCGCCACCGGGTGTCGATTGAACGCGCCATCTTGTCCATCGGCGCCAAAGTCAGCAATGAAAACGCCGAAACCTTCCAAGAAGCGCTGGTGCGCGTGCGCGAAGAAGACGGCAAATATGTGCTGTTGGAAAACACCGTTGATGTGGATCAGCAGACCCTGTTTCGCACCACGATCCAAATGCCACCGGACCTGACTGAAGGGGCCTATACCGCGCGCATTCTGCTGACCCGCGAGGCTCAGGTGGTGGCGGCGCATAGTGCGGAGATTGAAGTGCGCAAGGTGGGGCTGGAGCGGTTCCTGTTCAACCTGTCGCGCGAACAGCCCTGGGCTTACGGCGTGCTCGCACTGGTGATTGCCGCGCTTGCGGGCTGGGGGGCTTCTGCCATCTTCTCCCTGCTGCGCAACCGCTAAGTCAGGGCGCAGCCAGAGTGTTTAAGTGTGACCGCCTCGGGCTTTGCCCGAGGCTCGGCCCAACAGGCCATCTGCACGCTTGCGTGCAGTTTTGGCTTGGCGGGAGTACCCCCCTTTAACCGCGGCCGATATAGGGCATTTTGGTCGCCATCACCGTCATGAACTGCACATTTGCTTCCAGCGGCAAATTGGCCATATGCAGCACTGATCGCGCCGCATCTTCCACCGCAAAACTCTCCATCACCGGCGCGTCAGGATCCACAGCGCGCGCCCGCGCAATCAGATCTTCGACCATCGGGGTGCGCGCATTGCCAATATCGATCTGACTGCAGGCAATGTTAAATTCCCGCCCATCCAGCGACAGCGATTTGGTCAGCCCGGTGATGGCCGCTTTGGTCACCGCATAAGGCGTACTTTGCGGGCGCGGCACATGGGCGGCAATGGAGCCATTGTTGATAATACGCCCCCCGCCCTGCGCCCGCATCTGCGCAAATGCCGCGCGCGCCGCTAGAAACATGCCAGAAAGGTTCACATCAACAGAGGCATACCAATCTTCCAGCGCGATCTCATCAATCAGCCCCGATGCGGTAAAGATCCCCGCATTGTTAAACAGCACATCGATTTGCCCGGCCTCAGCCGTAAAGTGCTGAAAGGCCGCCTCAACCTCTGCGGGCCTTGTCACATCCGCCTGAAGCACAATGGCACGGCGTTGACCCTCAGCGATCTGCTGCAAGTGGTCCGCGCGCCGTGCCAACAGGCCAACCACCCAGCCCTCCGCGAGGAAAAGCTCTGCAACTGCGCGGCCAATGCCCGAACTCGCCCCGGTGATCAAAATGCTGCTCATGCCTCTTCCTCCTGGGCTTCCAACTCCAGCGCCACAGGGGCCACCTTCAAATCATCCACTCTCAGCGTGTCGGACGGTTTCGCCAGACGATTGCGCACCACCCACACCAGCCGCTCCTGCGCCCGGGTGATCGCCACATAGGCCAGTCGTTTCCACAACGGCTGCCCCGCCTCAACCCGCCCCATCCGCGCGGCGGCATAGATATCGGGCGCAAACACCTGCGCCGTTTCCCACTGGCTGCCCTGCGCCTTGTGAATGGTCACCGCCGCCCCATGCAGAAACGTCGCCCCCATACGGGCGGCAAAGGGGATAAATGGCTCTTCTTCATCGGGTTTTTCGATCTTCACAATGGATGCGGCAGACACCTGCGGATCCTCTGCCCCCATCACATGCAGCCGGGAAAAGCCGGGCTTGCGACCAGGGCCGAGATAGATCACCTGCGCGCCTTTGATCAGCCCGCGCGCCTCAAGATCAAGCCGTTTCTTGCGGTGCTTCATCGGCAGCTCAAGCCCATCACAAATCAAGGGCTCCCCCGGCAAAAGCTGATCTTCCGGCGCGCCATAAACCGCGCGAAACGCATTGATCAACCGGATCCGCGTATTGTTGCGCCACACCAAAACGGGCGAGCGCGCCATCAGATCCACCTCAACACGCTGGCCCCAGACCACCCTTTCATCGCGGCGCGCGGTCTCTTCGATCATACGTTCAAAATCTTCAAACCCCAGCTGCGGATCGGCCAGCGCATGGGCCAGATCCAGAATGGGGTTATCCGCTTCTTGCCGGTGAATCCGATTGAGGATCAGCCGCCGCTCTTCTGGCAGTGTCTCAAACACCATTGATCCCGATTGATTCACCGGCGCCAGCTGCGCCGGATCGCCAAACAGCACCAGATTGGGAAAAATCTCTTTTAGATCATCGAACTGACGATCATCGAGCATCGAGGCCTCATCAACAAAACCAATGTCCAGCGGCTCATCACGGCGTTTCCAGCCGGTGATAAAGTCTGACCCGCGCAAACCCGCCGCCGCCAATGCACCGGGAATGGATTTGTTTTTCTCATAAAACGCCTGCGCCCGCGCCAGCGCCTCTTCGCTCAGCTCGTCAATTTCGGGCGCATCCCCCTGCCCCGCCAGCCACTCAGCCAGCTTTTCATATTCCGGGTCATAGACCGGCGTATAAAGAATGCGGTGAATGGTGGTTGCAGGCACCCCACGCAGGCGCAACACGCTTGCCGCCTTGTTGGTTGGGGCCAAAATCGCCAGGGTGCGGCGGTCTTCGCTTTTCTTGCGGCTTTCATAGTCGCCCGACACCACTTCAACGCCGGAATTTTCCAGCGCTTTATACAGTTCGGCCAGCAAAAGCGTCTTACCCGAGCCCGCCTTGCCAATCACCGCCATCACATCGGATGATCCCTTGGGTGGCTGCAACAGCCCATCATCAAGATCAACGCCCGCGGCGCGCAGGGTCTCGGTCACGCTGTCAAAAGCGGTGGCCTGATCGTCGGAAAACTGTACGGGTGAAGATGTCTGGGCGCGTGTCATGGCGCGACCCTACAGCCATGGCGACGGCAGCACCAGAGCTGCAAGCCGCGATAAAAGCGCAAAAAGATCCTGCGCTCATCGGCCATTAATTTGGCAGGGTTAGACGATGATCAGGCCGATGCTTGTAGCGCGCGCAATTGCCTGGGTTGTATTTGTCGCTTTCAATTTGAACCGCGCGCTTTCGATATAAACCCGCAGCGTATGTTCTGAAATGCCCAGCGCATCGGCCACCTTCGCTCGGCTTTGCCCCTTGGCAAGCAGGCTCAGCACATCTACTTCACGCTGCGACAACGCCACGGTGTCAAATTCGTGCGATCGCGGCTCCAGTTCCAGCACCCGCTGATTGAGAAAATGCCCAAGCAGCAGCAGTTCACGATTGTGCGCCTGCACAAAATCATCCCACGCCTGATCCGGACAGCTGCAATTGACAGAAAACACTGCAAACTGGCCCTTGGGTCCGCGCACAGGCACGGAATAGCCCTGATTGCCAAGCCCATGCGCCTGCGCATCTTGCCGAAAGGCCCGTGCCGCGCGCGAGCCCCAGTCCAATCTGCGCCAATCCACCGGATGAAAACTGCGAAAACAGCCCCGCCGCACCGGATCTACCCGCTCGTACTCTTTCTGTTGATAGGTTCGGCGCCAATCCTGCGGATAGGTTCCAAAATAGTAATGTTCGCTAGATCGATCGATCCAAAGGTATGAGGCATGATCCACCGCCCAAACTGCGGCAACCTTCTCCAATACCAACTGCAAACCTGTCAAACCTGTGGCATTGTTTAACGTATCCAGAAAATACTCCAGATCGTCCTTGATGTTCACTTCGCTACAAACCACTGTTCTCAAATCAACTTTTTGAACGACCGCCCGCACAGGTGCAAAAGTCCTCCAAGGCGCCGCCTTTGTATTGCCTCAATTCCTGTGTCCGTATTAACCTTTTGAAGTAATTTCGAACATCATGTTATGATTAAAGTTCTCCTCATTCTTTATCAAAAAGTTCGTTATGTGAACAGTATTTCTTAACACCTCTCCTATACATTTAATTTTTCAAAAACAATCCAAGCCTTCAAATACAAAAAAAACGCCGCATGAGCCTGGCTCACACGGCGTTTTCTAAGGTTAAGCGTCTGTAAAGACTAAGCTTTACTTACCCGCTTCCAGCACGTCTTCCAGCGTGCGCAGGCCGGTTTTTGGCGATTGAACCAGCACCGACATATTGCCCGGCTTATGCTCGTTGCGCAGCATTTTCATATGCGCGTCAGGCAGTTCCGCCCAGGGGAACACTTCCGACATGCAAGGGTCCAGACGACGTTCAACCATCAGCTGATTTGCCGATGCCGCCTGCTTCAGATGGGCAAAGTGGCTGCCCTGCAGACGCTTTTGGTGCATCCACATATAGCGCACATCAAAGGTACAATTAAAACCAGAGGTGCCCGCACAGATCACAACCATGCCGCCCTTTTTACAAACCAGCGAAGACACCGGGAAGGTCTTTTCGCCTGGGTGTTCAAACACCATGTCCACATTGACGCCCTTGCCGGTGATCTCCCAGATCGCCTTGCCGAACTTGCGCGCCTCTTTCAGCCAGTCGTTATATTCCGGCGTGTTCACCGTGGGCAGCTGACCCCAGCAATTGAAATCATTGCGGTTGATCACGCCTTTGGCGCCCAGACCCATCACAAAGTCACGCTTGCTCTCGTCCGAGATCACGCCAATGGCGTTTGCACCGGCGGTGTTGATCAGCTGGATCGCATAAGAGCCCAGACCACCAGACGCGCCCCACACCAGAACATTCTGGCCCGGCTTCAGATCATGGGGTTCGTGGCCAAACAACATGCGGTAGGCAGTTGCCAGCGTCAGCGTGTAACACGCACTCTCTTCCCAGGTCAGATGCTTGGGACGCGGCATCAATTGCTGCGCCTGCACACGGGTGAACTGCGAGAACGACCCATCCGGTGTCTCATAACCCCAGATCCGCTGGCTGTCCGAGAACATCGGATCGCCACCGTTGCAGTGCTCGTCGTCGCCATCGTCCTGGTTGCAATGGATCACAACTTCATCGCCAACCTTCCAGCGCTTCACCTTGTCACCCACGGCCCAAACGATGCCCGCGGCATCAGAACCGGCAATGTGATAGGGCTGTTTGTGCACGTCAAACATCGAGATCGGCACACCAAGACCGGCCCAAACACCGTTGTAGTTAACGCCTGCGGCCATCACCAGAACCAGCACTTCATGGCTGTCCAGCGTCGGCACATCTACGACCTCTTGCAGCATCGCCTTGTTCGGCTCACCCTGACGTTCGCGCCGGATCGCCCAGGCGTACATCTGTTTGGGTACATACCCCATGGGAGGGATCTCACCCATCTCATAGAGGTCTTTTTTCGGCGCATCATAGGACACCGCCTGATTTTCGTTATCCAAAGCCATAATGGCCTCCTTCCCTCAACAGCAATGCCGCAACGCAGAATCGCGGCCTCCCCTTAGGGATAAAAACGGCAGAGTAATATTGCAACCCCATTGGCGACTATTTTGTAATTTTATGACTTACAGAAATCAGCAGATCCAGGTGACCCCCGCAAACATGGCCCCCTGCGGCCTTTCAATTTGGTGGTATTTCCCCAGCTACGCGCGTTTCCATGATCTGATCTTATCGCGCATGATTGTTCTCATCTCGCAAAAAACAATTAAAAGATGTCATTTCAAACGCCACCTACACTAGGCAGCCGCGTGGTATATTCGCGCTCTTCTAAAAATCGCAGCCTCAAATGCCGTAATCGTGATCTGTCCTTAATGTGATCCAGACCACATAAAGTGCAGCGAAGATTTCCCCCCGCTCCCCCAAAAACAAATCGGCGTAATTTCGCTGACTTTCGCTATTTCCCCAATCAGCCCACCGCCGTGGATCAAGTATTAGCTGCACTTATTTGCCCCCCATTTCCGCAATGGTAGGAATTTCGCCTTATAGGAGAGCTTAGCCCAAGAACACACGCCAAGAGCACGAAGATCCACAAATTTGCCGCAATGCAGCGAATTGACAAAGACCTATAATTGCGATCTACATTATCCCAACGAAACAAAATTACCCGCTGAGATTCACGAGGTTCGCCATGTCGCAAACACAGAATGAGACCAAGCCCGACCGTCCCTGGTTGATCCGCACCTATGCGGGACATTCCACAGCCACGAAATCAAACGCGCTTTATCGCTCCAACCTTGCCAAGGGTCAGACCGGCCTTTCGGTGGCGTTCGATCTGCCCACTCAGACGGGCTATGACAGCGATCACCTATTGTCGCGCGGCGAAGTGGGCAAAGTGGGCGTGCCGGTCTGTCACCTTGGTGATATGCGCACCCTGTTCGATCAGATCCCGCTGGAACAGATGAACACCTCGATGACGATCAACGCCACCGCCCCCTGGCTGTTGTCGCTTTATGTGGCCGTGGCCGAAGAGCAAGGCGCCGACATCACCAAGCTGCAGGGCACGGTGCAAAACGATCTGATCAAGGAATATCTCAGCCGCGGCACCTATATCTGCCCGCCGCAACCCAGCCTGAAAATGATCGGCGACGTGGCGGAATACTGCTACACCAACATCCCCAAATGGAACCCGATGAACGTGTGTTCCTACCACCTGCAAGAGGCCGGCGCCACGCCCGAGCAGGAGCTTGCCTTTGCTCTCGCCACCGCCCAGGCGGTGCTGGATGAATTGAAACCCCGCGTCGCCGCCGAAGACTTCCCGGCGCTGGTCAGCCGTATCTCTTTCTTTGTGAACGCAGGCATCCGCTTCATCACTGAAATGTGCAAAATGCGCGCCTTTGTCGATCTCTGGGATGAGATCTGCCAGGAACGCTACGGCGTTGAAAACCCTAAATTCCGCCGCTTCCGCTATGGGGTGCAGGTGAACTCGCTTGGCCTCACCGAACAGCAGCCGGAAAACAACGTCTACCGGATCCTGATCGAAATGCTGGCAGTGACCCTGTCGAAAAAAGCCCGCGCCCGCGCGGTGCAGCTTCCGGCCTGGAACGAGGCCCTCGGCCTGCCGCGCCCCTGGGATCAGCAGTGGTCCATGCGTATGCAGCAGATCATGGCCTATGAAACCGATCTGTTGGAATATGGCGATCTGTTTGATGGCAACCCGGTGGTCGACGCCAAGGTCGAAGCGCTGAAAGACGGAGCCCGTGCGGAGCTTGCCAACCTCGGCTCAATGGGCGGTGCGATTAAATCGATCGAATATATGAAATCGCGTCTGGTGGAATCAAACGCCGAACGGCTCAACCGGATTGAACGCGGAGAAACCACCGTTGTCGGTGTGAACCGCTGGACCGAAGGGGAGCCTTCACCGCTGCAAACCGAGGACGGCGGCATTATGGTGGTGGATCCCGCGGTCGAAGAAGACCAGATCAACCGTCTCAATGAGTGGCGCAAAACCCGCGATGAGGCCGCCGTCACCAAGGCGCTGAAAGACCTGCATGAGGCCGCCAAAAACGGCACCAATATCATGCCCCCTTCCATCGCTGCGGCCAAGGCAGGCGTCACCACCGGGGAATGGGCCGAAGAAATGCGCCGCGTTCACGGTATCTACCGCGGGCCAACCGGTGTCGCGGCGGGCGTCTCCAACAAGACCGAAGGCCTGGATGATCTGCGCGATCAGGTTGCCGCCGCCAGTGACAAATTGGGCCGCCGCCTGAAATTCGTGATCGGCAAGCCCGGCCTGGATGGCCATTCCAATGGTGCGGAACAAATCGCCTATCGTGCCCGTGATTGTGGCATGGACATCACCTATGAAGGCATCCGCCTCACCCCGGAAGAGCTGGTCAATTCCGCCCGCGATGATGGCGCCCATGTTTTGGGTCTTTCGATTCTCTCTGGCAGCCATTTGCCACTGGTCGAAGAAACGCTCACCCGCCTGCGCGACGCTGGTTTGCAAAACATTCCGGTAATTGTTGGCGGCATTATTCCTGATGATGACGCCGCGAAATTAAAGGAAATGGGGGTCTCTCGGGTATTCACGCCAAAAGATTTTGAGCTGAATACAATGATGTCCGATATTACTAATCTCGCTATTTCTGGGGAGTTGGAGAATTAATTCGGGAAAAAAAGCAAAAAACTGCTCATTTTCTTGCTGAAATCGATCTGCATTTTATTTCATAACGCAGTTTAAGCCATATAATAATGGTTGAACTGTCTTGGAGAATAATAATGACTATCGATCTTTCGGCAATGTCGCGCGCTGAGCTCATTGAACTGCGCTCTAATCTCGACGATGCGATCAAAAGCGCCGAAGAGCGTGAACGCAGCGAAGCCCTGCGCGCGGCCGAAGAAGCAGCAGCCAAATTCGGCTTCTCTCTCGAAGAGATCGCTGCCACGGCCCGCAGCAATGCCAAAAAAGGCAAAGCCGTTCCAAAGTATCGCAACCCAAACAACCCGGAAGAAACCTGGAGCGGTCGCGGCCGTAAACCACAATGGGTCCACGCAGCGCTGACCGCAGGCGTTGATATTTCCGACCTGGAAATCTGATCCGGCCATGACCATTCATATTGGTGCAAAACCCGGTGACATCGCCGAGACCGTGTTGATGCCGGGCGATCCCTATCGCGCGAAATGGGCGGCTGAAACCTTTCTGACTGATGTGCGCCTCGTAAATGAGGTGCGCGGCATGCTGGGCTATACCGGCACCTGGAATGGTCACAAGGTCACCATCCAAGGCAGTGGCATGGGCATGCCATCGCTGTCGATCTACGCCAATGAGCTGTTGCGCGATTATGGGGCCAAAACCCTGATCCGCATCGGCTCCTGCGGCGGCATGCAACCCGAGGTTAAGGTCCGCGATGTGATCATCGCCATGACCGCAACCACCCTGGGCTCCCCCTCTGACAGCATCTTCCGCGAGGTGAATTTTGCCCCCTGCGCTGACTGGTCCCTGCTCAGCGCCGCCACCGAGGCCGCCAAAGGCTTTGACGTGGATGTGCATGTGGGCGGGATCTATTCTTCTGATACCTTCTATGCCGAACGCGCCGATCTGGATGAACAGATGGTGCGCCACGGCATTCTTGGTGTCGAAATGGAAGCAGCCGAACTTTACACTCTCGCCGCCCGCCACAAGGCGCGCGCGCTGGCGGTGCTCACGGTGTCAGATCATCTGCAAACTGGTGAATCGCTGCCCTCAGACCAACGCGAACGCAGCTTTGGCGACATGGTGGAAATCGCGCTTCAGGCGGCCTTTGCCTAACCCTTTCCTCAGGCCAGATCCGGCCTGAGGCAAACACCCCATTTCCCCATCTTCTTACCGACCATGACTGC
The DNA here is from genome assembly GCF_009617595.1 of Tritonibacter aquimaris. Lineage (GTDB taxonomy): Bacteria > Pseudomonadota > Alphaproteobacteria > Rhodobacterales > Rhodobacteraceae > Epibacterium > Epibacterium aquimaris. The sequence continues at coordinate 148,996 of NZ_WIXK01000003.1, forward strand.
GGTCATAGGCATTGGGCGCGGGCTGCTCCCACCCCGCCAGCGCGCCGGGCTTTGGCGCATAGATCTCCACCAAAAGCGGCGCACAAATCGCGGCATCGCTGGTATGCTCTGATCCGCAATCCCCACCGGGGCAGGCACTCAGCGCCCCAAGCAGATCAATTTCGGCAAAAAACTCCAGATAATCACCGGGGCGCACCGGGCTTGCCTTCATGAAATACTGGCCGGTGTCGCGGGTAAACCCCGTGCACATAAACACGTTGAGCACATCATGCACATGCGGCTCAGCCTCAGCCAAAGACACGCCGAGATGATCCGCCAAAGCCCGCGTCAGATTGGAATGGCAGCAATTGTGGTAATCCACCCCTTGCAGCAACCGCCCGGTATAGGGGTCACAGCGGGTGCCAATCACATCATGCACCGCGCCGCCAAATTCATCGATGCCGTACCACTCCAGCGTATCCGCCACAATCGTTGCCATTGGCCGCAAATAGGGAAAGCTGCTCCACATGCGCGCCCCCCTATTCAGGTGGCTGCCATGCAGCGCCCGCGTTTTTCCCGAATAAAACCGCTCATTCAGATTGTTGCGGTTCCACAGGTTCAAATCTCCCACCTGCGGCGTATCAATACAGCTAATGCGGAAAAAATGCCCCGCTGGCGCGCTAAAACAGGCGCCATCGCGCGGCGGCACAATCACCTCATCCACCTTATCGCCGCGCGCCTCAGCTGAGATCGCAGGTTTGGGCAGGCTTTCATTGGGATAGCAGATCACCGGCTTCACGCTCCGGCGCGCAGCCGCATCTTCTGGCTGGCCTACCTCGGCCCCAAGGTTCTGTGTCATAAGCGCGATCCTCCTTCAGGCAGAGAACCGCAGCCCCAAACACAAGTCAAACATGTTGATCAGGAGAATGCACACAATGGCGCGGCAGCTCGACACTGGTGCCACCACAATAGGCGCAGACATAATCGCCCTGCGCCTTACGCTGCCGCCAGCGGCAATTGCGTGTCAGATTGCTGGTGCGGCGCTTCCAATACAGATAGGCCAGCACCCCAAGCAGAAGAAATAATAAGATCACTGGCATATCGTTGCCGTCTAGGGGCAGCCGCCCAAGTGCGGCGGCTCAGCCCCAAGTCTATCGCGGGCGCGCACCCCGATAAAGTGGTAAAATCAGGCCATTTCTCAGGCGAACCTTAGGCCGCTTCCGAGTAGTAATCCGCGTATTCCGCGTGGTCTTCCACCTCTTTCACTGGCACGGCCTCGGGCATGTAATAGCCCCAGCTGTCTTCCAGAATGGCCAGCGCTTCAGCAGCTTTTGCGTCTTTTACAGAATCAGACATTGGCTTCTTCCTCTATGAGTCTTCGACAGCTGCGATCTAACGCCTATTCTGCTTCCGCCACATCAGATGATATTGCAGTCTCGCTATGCAGTTTCTGCAATGCAGCAAATTACAAACACCTTTGCGCACAATACCTTAGCCCCAGGGCCACAGGGTGTTGCGCCCCCAGCGTACGCCCCACTATCAATTGCTTCAGATCTCACTGCCACACTCAGTCCCGTAGCTACATCGGAGACCGGCCCCCCAAGACCACCTCAAAGGCGTCACGCCCCAAAGGGTGCAGGGAGGTCCAACTGGAAATGCATCACCGGACAGGGTCCAGGGTTAAAAACCGGGCCTTCGCCATCCTCCGCCCACTCCGGCGGCCGCCTTTTTACCACCTGCTCTTTCACCTTTTAATAAATACTCAAATCCCACCCTGGCAACGCAACGCTGACGCCCCCGCAAAAACGGAGGCCACACAGCCCTGCCCACCTCTTGTGTTCAGCTTTTGTGGTCAGCTTTCATCGGGCGCGGCGGTCTCAGCGGGTTTGGACCTGCCCCAAAAACCGGATTTGTCCTTCTTGGGCTCTTGCGGGCCAAACCAATCTTCGTTGCGGGTGGCCACCATCGTCAGCGCCAGCGCCATAAAGGCCAGCGTTGATCCCGCCAGCAGCGCATAATCAGCTGAGCGCAAGATCAGATACAGCACCGCATAGACCACAACCAGCACCGCCCCAAGCACAAAGGCCCGTCGCCCCAGATGCATGCCAATCCAGCCATAAAACGTCAGCAGCGCAACCGTTGCCCCCGCCGCCAAAAGATAGGCCGCGGCAAATCCAATCAGCTCAGCATAGGCCACCATCAACAGCACAAACAGCGACTGCGCCAGCCCCACCAGCAGGTATTGCACCGGGTGCACCGGCCTGTCGCGCCCCTTCTCCACCAACAAAATCGTGAGGAAGGTCAAAGCAATAAACAAAATACCATAGCGCGCGGCGCGATAGGCTTTCTGGTAGAAATCATTGGGCCGCAGATAGGTCACCCCAAAGGCAAATCGATTGCGCGCCGCGTGATCCAGATCTTCCCGCGCCACCTGCGGCAGCGCCCGCGCCAGATGTGGGATACGCCAGCTTGCGGCAAACCCCGCCTCGGAAATCTCGCGCTCATCGGGCAGAAACGCCCCATCAAACGACGGGTGCGGCCAATCGCTTTTGACCGAAATCTGGCTGTCGCGCCCCACCGGTGCCAGGCGCAGATACTGCGCGCCGTTAAATTCCAGCTCAAGCGTAAACACCCCAAGATCGCGCGGATCCCCCACCAGCGCCTGAATGCCATTGCCGCGATCAAACGGCTCCAGCGTAAACGCCGCATCACCGTTTTTCAAAACCGCCGCCCCCCGCAGCGCCCGGTTCGACGACACAAACAGGCGCAGATAGGCCTTGTCCCACAGGATCGTCTCATGTTCTGCAAGGGTGGTCGCGGCAGCCGTTGCGTTGAAATCAAACCGGAAATCCGCATCGGCCTGATACACGGGCACTTCAAAAATACCCCGTTCCCGGATCTGCGCGGTTGTGGTCAGATCGGCGCTAAACTCTTCTGGATAAAGGAAAACCGCCTGCGCTGCCTCGGTCACCTGTTCGGAAAACGGCACCGTGATCATATCGCCCTGTGCATCCACCGACACAGCGCCGCTGTCAGGGTCAATTTGGGGCCGCGTGCCAATTCGCGTTACTGTGCGCTCTACCGGGATCACCAGCTGTGGCCCCGACAGGATCTGCGCCCCGCCCCATTCACGACCAACGTTTTCAATGGTGCTGGCCGAAAATCCTTTGCGCCCCTGCACAATTTCCGCCGCAAAAAACAGCGGTACAAACATCAAGAGCACCAAAAGCCCAACAATAAAAAACCGCCGCCCCATCGATCTGAGCATAGCTGCACCTCCTGCAAACTGCGCCTATCCTACTATGGGGCGCGATCCAGGCCAGTGGGGAATTCCGCAACAAAAAACCCCCGCCAAAATGGCAGGGGTTTTCAATGACATATGATCTGTGATCACACGGTGCGTTCGATCATCATCTTTTTGATATGCGCAATCGCCGCCGCCGGGTTCAGACCTTTGGGGCAGGTTTTTGCACAGTTCATGATGGTGTGGCAGCGATAAAGTTTGAACGGATCTTCCAGGCTGTCCAAACGCTCACCGGTGGCCTCGTCACGTGAATCAATGATCCAGCGATAGGCGTGCAGCAACGCGGCTGGGCCAAGATAGCGATCGCTGTTCCACCAGTAGCTCGGGCACGAGGTTGAGCAGCTGGCGCACATCACACATTCATAAAGACCATCAAGCTTTTTGCGGTCTTCAATCGACTGTTTCCATTCTTTTGCCGGGCGGTTGGTTTTGGTTTCCAACCACGGCATGATGGACGCGTGCTGCGCATAGAAATGCGTCAGATCCGGGATCAGATCTTTCACCACCGGCATGTGCGGCAGCGGGTAGATCTTCACGTCACCCTTGATCTCATCGAGACCATAGATACAGGCCAGCGTGTTGATCCCGTCGATGTTCATCGCGCAGGAGCCACAGATGCCTTCACGGCAGGAGCGGCGGAACGTCAGCGTTGGATCAATCTCGTTTTTGATCTTGATCAGCGCATCCAGAACCATGGGGCCACATTTGTCCATGTCGAGGAAATAGGTATCAACCTGCGGGTTTTTCCCATCTTCCTCGTTCCAGCGATAGATCTGGAACTTACGGATATTTGTCGCGCCTTCCGGCTTTGGCCAGGTCTTACCCGTTACGATCTTTGAGTTTTTTGGCAGTGCAAATTCGACCATCTGGGCGTCTCCTTAGAAGGTACGTGCCTTGGGGGCGATTTTCTTGAGGTTGATCCCGCCCTCTTCTTCACTGGTGAGCGGATCAACAATCACCGGACGATAGCTGAGTTCAACCTTGGTGCCAGCCTCGTTGATACGGCTGACGGTGTGCACACGCCAGTTCTCATCATCGCGCTCAGGGAAGTCCTCATGCGCGTGGGCGCCACGGCTTTCCTTACGGGCTTCGGCCGACACAATGGTAGAGATCGCAGAAGGCATCAGGTTGGTGAGCTCCAGCGTTTCCATCAGATCCGAGTTCCACACCAATGTGGTGTCGGTGACTTTGAGATCGCCCATTTTACCGGCGATTTCGGTCATCGCGGCAACGCCTTCTTTCATGGTCTTGGCGGTACGGAACACGGCCGCGTCGCGCTGCATGGTTTTCTGCATTTCAAGGCGCAGTTCAGCAGTTGGGATCGCACCTTTGGCGTAGCGCAGGCCATCAAAGCGTTCAAACACCTTGTCGATCTTGGATTGATCCGGCGTTGGCACCGGCGCATCACGATCAACAACCTGACCGGCACGGATCGCAGCGGCGCGACCGAAAACAACCAAGTCAATCAACGAGTTAGAACCCAGACGGTTGGCACCGTGCACCGAGGCACAGCCCGCTTCGCCTGCAGCCATCAGGCCAGGTACAACCGCGGTTGGGTTGTCCTCGGTTGGGTTCAACACCTCACCCCAATAGTTGGTGGGGATACCGCCCATGTTGTAGTGAACCGTTGGCAGAACCGGAATCGGCTCTTTGGTCACGTCAACACCGGCGAAGATCTTGGCCGATTCCGAAATACCCGGCAGGCGTTCCGCCAGCGCATCAGCAGGCAGGTGGCTCAGGTTCAGGTGAATGTGATCACCTTCGGCACCCACACCACGACCTTCGCGGATCTCCATTGTCATGGAGCGCGAAACGTAGTCACGCGGGGCAAGGTCTTTGTAGTTTGGTGCGTAACGTTCCATGAAACGTTCGCCTTCGGAGTTGGTGAGATAGCCACCTTCGCCGCGCGCACCCTCAGTGATCAGACAGCCGGAGCCGTAGATGCCGGTCGGGTGGAACTGAACGAATTCAAGGTCTTGCATCGGCAGACCCGCGCGCATCACCATGCCGCCACCGTCGCCGGTGCAGGTGTGTGCCGAGGTCGCAGAGAAGTAAGAGCGGCCATAACCACCGGTTGCCAGCACCACCATTTTGGCGCGGAACACGTGGAAGGTACCATCATCCAGTTTCCAGCAGACCACACCCTGACAGACGCCATCATCAGACATCAACAGATCGATCGCGAAATACTCGATGTAGAACTCAGCCTTGTTTTTCACCGACTGACCATACAGCGTGTGCAGGATCGCGTGGCCGGTGCGGTCAGCTGCGGCACAGGTTCGTTGTACCGGGGGGCCTTCGCCGAACTCAGTGGTGTGACCACCAAAGGGACGCTGGTAGATCTTGCCTTCTTCGGTGCGCGAAAACGGCACGCCGTAGTGATCCAGTTCATAAACCGCTTTGGGTGCTTCACGCGCGAGGTATTCCATCGCGTCGGTGTCACCCAGCCAGTCAGAGCCTTTGACGGTGTCATACATGTGCCACTGCCAGTTGTCTGGGCCCATGTTGGAAAGCGAGGCGGCGATACCACCCTGCGCCGCAACCGTGTGCGAGCGGGTTGGGAAAACCTTGGTTACACAGGCGGTGCGCAGACCTTGTTCTGCCATGCCCAGAGTTGCACGCAGACCGGCACCACCGGCGCCCACAACCACCACGTCATACTCGTGGGTTTCATATTCATATGCTGCTGTCATCGTTCTTATTCCTTATCGCGCAGACGTCACAGGGCCAGTTTGACGAGGGCAAAAAGACCCGCGGCAATCAGCGTGTAAGAAAAAGCGGACACTGCAATCAGAGCCAGTTTTTCTGCAACACCATGCATGTAATCCTCGATCGCCACCTGTGCCTCATGCATGAGGTGCAAGATGACAACCACAAGGGTCAGTCCGGTAACGATTGCGGGGAATGGGCGGGCAAAATAGGCGAGCACTTCTTCCTGTGTGCCACCAAGGCCCAGACCAAAGGTGATGATAAACAGGGGCACCAGCGGCACCAGGCAAATCGAGCTGACGATCATCTGCCAGTGGTGATGGGTGCCAGCGCCACCGGCACCAAGGCCCTGAGCGCGTTTGCGGTCGGTCAGAAATTGCATGGCTGGCTCCTTATACCACAATCACGGTCAACAGGGTGAGAACGGTGGCCCCAACAAACATGCCAAGCCCCAGCTTTTCCGAAAACTCGACATTCAGGAAATAGCCAAAGTCCCAGAACACGTGCCGCAGACGGCCAAGCATGTGGTACCAGAGCGCCCAGGTGCCGCCGAGCAGGATCAGATCCCCCAGCCAGCTGCGCAGCAGACCATCAATGAAAGCAAAGCTGCTTTCGGATGTTGCAGCGGCAAGCAACCACCACACTACGAGCAGTGAAAGACACAACGCAGCAATACCTGTGATCCGTACCATAATGGAGGATCCCGAGGTCATCTGCGGACGGTAGATTGTCAGATGTGGCGAAAGCGGGCGCTTACCCCGATTGACATCGGCCATGTTGGCTCCTTTCCGGTTAGCTGACGACGTTTTAGCGGATTTTTGCGAACTGTCACGCTAAGGGGGAGTAAATTTTTAGTCTTAAACCGCCTGTTGGCGCTAAAAAAATTAAAATGTGATCACAGGATTACATCAAGTGATCACAAATCCCGCACTCCCCTGTCATGTTTCAGAATCACATCCCAGCGGATGATTTGCGCCCAATGCCGCCATTTTGGCAAAAGCGCGCATTTATCCCGATTTTCCGACAAAACCCCTCAGAAATATGGGGTTTGATGGGGTTAGAGCTGTTTTTTGTCCAGTTTCCGCAGCGGCGCTTCTGCGCGTCGTCACCTGCCATGAAGTGGCAAATTGTGTGATTTAAGCTGGCGGAAGTCTGCATTAATTGGGTTAATGTGCGGTGAAGCCCGTTGGGCGCGGAAGAAAATGTCCAAAGCGTAACGTAGGCGGGTGTGCCGCACGGAGGTTTCAACCCTGCGGCCAGTTTTGGCCTTTATATTTCATTTTTTGGAATATGAAGGCAGTTTGGTGAGGGGCTGCCCCCTCACCTATAGTGATCACAGCGGCATCAAAGCCCAATAATCGAGGTCCAGAAGCACCTCGGGCTTGTATTTACCGTCGCTGCCTTTGAGCTGGAACGCATCCCCGCCAGAGGTCGCAACCAGACGCAGGCGGATGGCCCCAACACCCGGCGCGGCGGTTTCTGCCTTGTCGAGCACCTCGGACCAGGCGCGAATGGTGGTGCCAGAGAGGCAGGGGTTTGCATGTGCGCCACCATTGAGACCCACAATCATCTGCGCATTGGCGAGACCGTTGAACGACAACGCCCGCGCCATCGAGATCACATGACCACCATAAATCAGGCGGCTGCCATCGGGGCGCGCGGTGGTGTCAAAATGCACTTTGGCGGTGTTCTGCCACAGGCGGGTTGCGAGCATGTGCTCGGCCTCTTCAACGGTGACACCATCCACATGGTTGATCACCTCACCAACCTCATAGTCACCCCAGCGGTGGGGTTCGCCTGCAAGCGTGAAATCATAAGAGGTGAAATCCAGCCCGGCGGGCACCACCAGATCCTCGGGGGCGATTACCTTGTTAAGTTCGGGGATCACGGTGTCGGGTGCGGGCGCATCCAGATTGCCTTTGCGCACCATCACCCAGCGCACATATTCCATCACCACGTCATCATCTTGGTTGAGACCACGGGTGCGCACATAGACCACGCCGGATTTGCCGTTGGAGTTCTGTTTGACGCCGATCACCTCGGACTCGGAGCGCAGCGTGTCGCCCTCGTAGACCGGTTTCAGCCAGCGTCCTTCGGCATAGCCCAGATTGGCCACCGCATTCAGCGACACATCCGGCACAGTTTTGCCAAAGACGATGTGAAACGCCGCCAGATCATCCAGCGGCGCGCATGGCAGACCAGACCCGCGCGCAAATTCATCCGAAGAATAAAGCGCATGACGCGCCGGATAAAGCGCGTGATACAGCGCGCGTTCGCCACCGGAAACGGTGCGCGGAACCGCGTGTTTGATCACATCGCCCACATTATAGTCTTCGAAAAAACGGCCTGGATTGGTCTTCGCCATCAGTGTGCTCCAAGTTTGGTGTCTGGGGTGTAGGTTCCCTCCACCTCTTTCACCACGGCTTGCCCACAGCGCATGACACCGCGGGCGGCATCAAAGGCATAAGTGGGCGCACCTTCCAGTTCCCAGCCCTTGTTCAGGGCATCGGTCACCTTGTGGCAAAAGGCGGAAGTGTCATCTTCGCTGAGAAAACGGTAAAGTTTCATGCTGTTATCCTCCAAAGGGCGTTGGGCCCACGATGGTGTGGACATAGCCAATCGCCCCCATCAGCACAATTGAGGCGCCCATAAACAGCGCATCCTTTGCAAGGGTGCCTTTGGGACCGGGCTGCCAGTTGGGTTCCGCGCGGTTGATCACCTTGATCTCAACCACGGCCCAGGCCAGCAGCGCCCCAAAGAGGATGAAAGAGGCCGCGTCCCAATTGACCAGAAGATGCGCCAGCGCCCAAAGGCCAAAACCCATCAGCATCGGGTGGCGCATACCGTTGAGCAGCACGCCTTTCTTGGCGGCCGGGCTCATCATATAGATCGCCACCAAAACCATCAGATTGTTGATGCCTCTGAGAGCGGGATGCGGCGCGGCGAGATCATAGGCTTCGGCGGATTTATAGCCAATCACCATGAGGATAATACCAGCCAGCAGCACCAGGGCCACGAGGCCGCGCCCCTTGTCGCCAAGGGAAGCGCGTGTGTCTGGGGCCAGTCGTTTAAACAAATGGGCAACCCACCAGAGCAGGATGCCTAAGACAAGAAATGTCATGTCAGTCTCCGCAGATATGTGTATCTGCGTCAACATCTAGCCCTCAAGCGCGGCAATTGCATCGGCTTTGGCGAGGATTTCACGCGCTGTGGCCACATGAAGGTTTTCCACGATCTTGCCATCAACCACGGCAACGCCTTGGCCTGCCGCTTCGGCCTCTTCAAAGGCGGCGATCTGACGGCGGGCGAGATCGATTTCATCAGCTGAGGGTGCAAAGGCCGCATTGGTGACTTCGACCTGCGCCGGGTGGATCAGAGTTTTGCCATCCATGCCCATGTCGCGGCCCTGATTGCATTCTTCTGCCAGACCTTCGGCATCCTTAAAGGCGTTATAAACCCCATCGACGATGATCTTGCCCTCGGCCTTGGCCGCCAGCAGACAGAGCGACAGGCCACCCATCAGGGGCAGACGATCAGCGCGGAAGCGGGTTTGCAGCTCCTTGGCGAGATCATTGGTGCCCATCACCAGACCCTGCAATTTGGGATGTGCGGCGATTTCAACCGCGTTCAGCATGCCACGTGGGGTTTCCATCATCGCCCAGAGCGGGATGTCACCGGTGATTTCTGCAAGCGCATCGAGATCTGCGGCGCTGTCGACTTTGGGCAAGAGGATCGCATCACAGCCCATCTTGGCTGCGGCTGCGGCATCATCGCGGCCCCATTTGGTATCAAGCCCGTTGATGCGGACAATTTTCACCCGCGCGCCATAGCCGCCCTGCTCCAGCGCTTGCGCCAGGGTTTCGCGGGCGTTTTCCTTTTCTTCCAATGACACCGCATCTTCGAGGTCAAAGATGATCGCATCCACTGGCAGGGTGCGCGCCTTATCCAGCGCCCGGGTTTTGGAGCCAGGGATATAAAGAACAGAACGGTAAGGGCGATTGCGCGCGGTCATGGATCTCTCCCGAAAAGTCATAATGTTGCATATTGGCTACCGTTTCAGAAATATGATTTCAACTACAATTCTTCTGCAACGCAGAAAAAGCGCGTATTTTCCCGGCAGTCTCTGCTGTTTTTACGTCCGTTGCGTGAAGAGCGCACGCCCCGTTAACCATTTTGCAGGGCCTTCTTGCGACAGTTTTGAAACGGAACCTGATTTGCATCGACCACGTGCAGCGGGCTCCGGGGGCAGTAAATCCTGCCTATTCGTCAAACTGGCTTGCATGCGAAGCGCAAAATATCGGGGGGCGTGGCGTGTTGTTTCGCGGGCAGCTGTTGCTGAAAGGGTAAAACCCATGAAGAAGACGACTACCGCTATGGTTACCGGCCTTGCCGTGCTGGCATTGAGCAGCGCAAGCGCTTTGGCCCAGACCTCCAGCCGCAACTGCGCACCGCGTGAAGTTGTGGTAAAACGACTGGCTGAAAAATATGGCGAAAGCCGCCAGAGCTTTGGCATGGGTCAACAGGGCACGGTGATGGAGACATTTGCCTCGGAAGAGACCGGCAGCTGGACCATTACTGTTACCATGCCCACGGGTGTGACCTGTCTGGTGGCCTCGGGCCAATCTTATGAAGTGCTTGCAGAAATGGTGCCAGAGGTGGATTCCGACGCCTGATGTGGGCTGATCAGGTTTTTAAGGCCTCGATATTAAGGGCAAAACCATACAGGCGTAGATCTAACGGCGCAAAAACCGGCATTTACTGGCACTCATTTCGTCAGCCGTCATAACGTCGGCGCTCGGGAATTGATCCCAAAGGACATCATCAAGATCAGCTGATAAGGGGCCATGAGCCTAGAGCAACAGGTTAAGTTCCACAGGTCAGGCTCCACAGGCCGGAACCCGCAGGCCAGACTCCACAGGCCTGGATCAACGGGCCTGGATCAACGGGCCAGGATCAACACGCCCGGAAACGCGAAAAATCAGGCGCAGTCAGGGCTGCGCGTGATTTGGGAACAGACTAATGCGCGCCTGAGCAGCGTTTTATCTGCGGATCAGCTGCGGGGTGACAGCGATGTTTCATCACGGTTCTTTTTCAAAACGGTTCTTTTTCGCAGCACACGCACCTTGCCGCGATCGGCATGAGAGCGCCTATCCGATACCCTGCGCATCGCCCCGGCACGCGCAGGAAAAGGCCCGCTGTGGGCGCATGGTGGAGGGCGAAAGACGCAGGGCGCAACAGATCTGTTCACACTGTCTTTTGCGGCCAGCATCTGCGCCAGCTAATTTTGCCACCCTAGGGTAGCACCACCCCAGGAGAGCGCCCGCTTCTTGCCACAATCAACCGCGACCCAGCCTGCACCGCAGCGAAGAATCGCCCGACTGCGGCAATGCGATGGCCGCCTTTTGCACCATCGCACTGTAGCAAAGTGGCAATAAATCAGGGCAAAAATGCAGTTTAGCCAAAAAAACTGAGAGAGATCCCCAGTGTTTCTGCGAGCGCAAACTGCGTTATTTTGCAGTTTGTTTCGCCCTGTAACGGAAGGTGAGCACGGTTTTTGGCCGGTTTGGAATACAATTGTATGCCGAGAGAGGCTTGCGCGCGCGCTTCGAAGTCCTTAGGCATTCGCGTGACTTTCAACCGGACCGGAGATACATTCCAATGGCTCGACCCAAAATTGCCCTAATCGGCGCAGGCCAAATTGGTGGCACACTGGCGCACCTGGCAGCCCTGAAAGAACTTGGTGACGTTGTTCTGTTTGACATCGCAGAAGGCACGCCCGAAGGCAAAGCCCTCGACATCGCAGAATCTGGTCCGTCTGAGGGCTTTGACGCGTCGCTGAAAGGCACCCAGGATTACGCCGACATCGCAGGCGCTGATGTTGTGATCGTGACCGCAGGCGTGCCGCGTAAGCCAGGCATGAGCCGCGACGATCTGCTGGGCATCAACCTCAAAGTGATGAAATCCGTGGGTGAAGGCATCCGCGACAACGCGCCTGACGCGTTTGTGATCTGCATCACCAACCCGCTGGACGCGATGGTTTGGGCGCTGCAGCAGTTCTCTGGTCTGCCCGCGCACAAAGTTTGCGGCATGGCTGGTGTTCTGGACTCTGCCCGTTTCCGTCACTTCCTCGCGGAAGAGTTCAACGTATCCATGAAAGACGTTACCGCGTTTGTTCTGGGCGGCCACGGCGACACCATGGTTCCTTCGGTTCGTTATTCCACCGTTGCAGGCATCCCGCTGCCCGATCTGGTGAAAATGGGCTGGACCACACAGGAGAAACTGGACGCAATCGTTCAGCGTACCCGTGATGGCGGCGCAGAAATCGTTGGCCTGCTGAAAACCGGCTCTGCCTATTACGCGCCTGCGACCTCTGCGATTGAGATGGCGGAAGCCTATCTGAAAGACCAGAAGCGCGTTCTGCCCTGTGCAGCCTATTGCGACGGCGAGATCGGCGTAAAAGGCATGTATGTTGGCGTTCCGACCGTGATCGGCGCTGGCGGCATCGAAAAGATCGTCGACATCACCCTGACCAAAGAAGAGCAGGAAATGTTCGACAGCTCCGTGAACGCGGTTAAAGGCCTGGTTGACGCCTGCAAAGGCATCGACAGCTCGCTGGCGTAAGCCGGAACTGACGTAAGTCAGAGCCTTTTGAGTTTCTGCAAGCCCGGTCTTTTGGCCGGGCTTGTTGTTTTTAAGGGGCCATTGTGATGGGCTGTTTTCAGATCAGCTGTCGTCGCAGCCCTGTTCGCGCATGCCGCAGACCATTTCTTGCAGCGCTTCGTCCTCGTCGGATGGTGCGGTGGCGATGAATTTAGCCGTTCAGTAGCAGCCGCGGAAATTGCCATACTGGCAGGCTTGCTCATAAAACCGCACGGCTTTGCGCAACGACGCGGGCACGGGGCAGACCATCTGTGTGATGCGCCGCAGCATATTGGCCCAGCACCATACAAGCGCGGCCGGTGTGATGGCCGCGATCAATGGCAGGCTGAACAACAAAGGGAATAGTCGTCGCACGGTGTGAATCCTTTAATGCTAAAATACATTCACATCTAAGCATGCATTTTGACGTGGCACCCTATGATATGGTCGCAAACAGGCTGCCCCCGCGCGATTGTGACCAAAGCCAATGGCGAACAGCTTTGCTGCCGCCAACCCGCGCGCCACAGGCGAAGCACAGCAAAGCCCGGCGGAACTGTTAGCGCTTGACCTGCTGCAAAGCAGCATTTCGCGGAGTTGATTCGTCACAATAGTGCGGGATTGAATTTGTGATCACACCCAAAATTGCGTGATCACAAAAGCAATAAATCTTCGGTATTTCTACGCGAGAAATCAAAAAACCCTTTAACCGATGGTGCTATCTGGTCTCAATGCAAATGGACAATTGTAGCCAGACGGGACAGTTTCTTATGAACATCCATGAATACCAGGCCAAGGCCCTTTTGAAGAGCTACGGCGCGCCAGTATCTGAAGGTCGCGCTGTACTGAAAGCAGAAGATGCCAAAACCGCAGCAGGCGAACTGGACGGCCCTCTTTGGGTTGTCAAAGCTCAGATCCACGCAGGTGGTCGCGGCAAAGGTTCCTTTAAGGAAGCCGACGCAGGCGAAAAAGGCGGTGTACGCCTGACCAAATCGGTTGAAGAAGCCGCTGACGAAGCCAAGAAAATGCTCGGCCGCACATTGGTCACGCATCAGACCGGCCCAGCAGGTAAGCAGGTTAACCGCATCTACATCGAAGCAGGCTCCGGCATCCAGACCGAGATGTACCTGGCGCTGCTCGTAGATCGTCAGACCTCGCGCATCTCTTTTGTTTGCTCCACCGAGGGCGGCATGGACATCGAAGAAGTTGCTGCGGCAACTCCGGAAAAGATCCTGTCCTTCTCTGTTGATCCGGCAACTGGCTACCAAGCCTACCACGGCCGTCGCGTTGCATTCTCCCTGGGCCTCGAAGGCGCACAGGTTAAAGAATGCGTTAAGCTGATGGGTCAGCTGTATCAGGCATTTGTCGACAAAGACATGGAAATGCTGGAAATCAACCCGCTGATCATCACCGACGAAGGTTCGCTGAAGGTGCTGGACGCCAAAGTTGGTTTCGACGGCAACGCGATCTACCGTCACCCCGATATCGCCGAGCTGCGCGATGAGACCGAAGAAGACCCCAAAGAGCTGGAAGCGTCGAAATACGACCTGAACTACATCGCTCTGGACGGTGAAATCGGCTGCATGGTGAACGGTGCGGGTCTGGCGATGGCCACAATGGACATCATCAAACTCTACGGTGCTGAGCCTGCAAACTTCCTCGATGTTGGTGGCGGTGCGACCAAAGAGAAAGTAACCGAAGCGTTCAAGATCATCACCTCTGACCAGAACGTAAAAGGCATTCTGGTGAACATCTTTGGTGGCATCATGCGCTGCGACGTGATCGCAGAGGGCGTGATTGCAGCTGTGAAAGAAGTTGGTCTGAAAGTTCCGCTGGTTGTGCGCCTGGAAGGCACCAATGTTGAGCTCGGCAAAGAGATCATCAACAACTCCGGCCTCGACGTGATCGCAGCGGACAACCTGTCTGATGGCGCTGAGAAGATCGTGAAAGCGGTTAAGGGCTAAGGAACCTAAAGGCTTGTAGCCAAGCCTTTTCCTCATATTTCCACGCTCTTTGAGCGTACCGAATTATCAAGGAGACTCCTAACATGGCAGTCCTCATCGACGAAAACACCAAAGTGATCTGTCAGGGCTTTACCGGCTCGCAGGGCACATTCCACTCTGAACAGGCAATTGCCTACGGCACCAAAATGGTTGGTGGTGTAACCCCGGGCAAAGGTGGCCAGACCCACCTGAACCTGCCGGTTTTCAACTCCGTGCATGAAGCCAAGCACGTCACCGAGGCGAACGCTTCTGTGATCTATGTTCCGCCCCCCTTCGCGGCCGATTCCATCCTGGAAGCGATCGACGCGGAAATGGAACTGATTGTCTGCATTACTGAGGGCATCCCGGTTCTGGACATGGCCAAAGTTCAGCGCGCGCTGCAAAACAGCAAATCGCGCCTGATTGGCCCGAACTGCCCCGGCGTGATCACTCCTGACGCGTGCAAAATCGGCATTATGCCTGGCCACATCCACAAGCGTGGCTCGGTTGGTGTTGTATCGCGCTCCGGCACCCTGACTTATGAAGCGGTTAAGCAGACTGCTGACATCGGTCTGGGCCAGTCCACTGCTGTTGGTATTGGTGGTGACCCGATCAAAGGCACCGAGCACATCGACGTTCTGGACATGTTCCTGGACGATGAAGAGACCCAGTCCATCATCATGATCGGTGAAATCGGTGGTTCCGCAGAAGAAGAAGCAGCGGAATTCCTGGCCGAGCAGAAGAAAAAAGGCCGTTGGAAGCCTACAGCTGGCTTTATTGCTGGTCGTACAGCCCCTCCCGGCCGCCGCATGGGCCACGCTGGCGCGATTGTTGCCGGTGGTAAAGGCGGTGCAGAAGACAAGATCGAAGCGATGAAATCCGCGGGTATCGTTGTTGCTGACAGCCCGGCTGGTCTGGGTGAAGCGGTTCTGAAAGCGATCGGGTAACCCGTGAATCAGCTCTCTTTTTCATGTGAGCTTGAGCAAGACAACAAAGGTGGGCGCAATGCGCCCACCTTTGGCAAACTGTACGATCGTGCTGCCGATAGGGCACGCCTGCCCTATTCGCAGCGGGATCCGGTCTGGATTTCACCTTTCTGAAACCCTTCATGACCAGTCTGCCGCAATCGATCTTTTAAGATACGGTCCAAACCCACACGAGGTAAATCAATGACCGAACAAAGCCCCAACGATATCTTCCATGCGTCCTCATTCATGCAGGGCCACAATGCGGAATATCTCGAGCAGCTTTACGCCCAGTATGCAAATGATCCCAATGCCGTGGATCAGGCCTGGGCAGAGTTCTTCCGCCAGATGGGTGATGCTGAGCTGGACGTCAAAAAGGAGGCCGACGGGCCATCCTGGGCGCGCAGCGACTGGCCGCCTGCGCCCAATGATGAAGACACCGCCGCATTGACCGGCGAATGGCCTGCAGCACCTGCTGAGGCCAAAGGGGCTGGCAAGAAGATCAAAGACAAAGCGGCCTCTGCCGGTGTTGAGATTTCCGACGCACAGGTACAGCGCGCGGTGCTGGATTCGATCCGCGCCCTGATGCTGATCCGGGCCCACCGTATTCGCGGCCACCTGGCAGCAAACCTCGACCCACTGGGTCTGCATGGTCAGGACGCCCATCCTGAGCTGGACCCCAAAGCCTATGGCTTTACCGAGGCTGATATGGATCGCCCGATCTTTATCGACAATGTTCTGGGTCTGCAGGTCGCATCGATGCGCCAGATCGTGGATATTGTGAAACGCACCTATTGCGGCACCTTTGCGCTGCAGTACATGCATATTTCCGACCCCGAGCAATCCGCCTGGCTGAAAGAGCGTATTGAAGGCTACGGCAAGGAAATCCAGTTCACCCGCGAAGGCCGTAAAGCCATCCTCAACAAGATGGTTGAGGCCGAGGGTTTTGAGAAATTCCTCCATGTGAAATACATGGGCACCAAGCGTTTTGGTCTGGATGGCGGGGAATCTCTGATCCCGGCGATGGAGCAGATCATCAAACGTGGTGGCGCATTGGGTGTGCAAGACATCGTAATCGGCATGCCGCACCGCGGCCGTCTGTCGGTGCTGGCCAATGTGATGCAAAAGCCCTATCGCGCGATCTTCAACGAATTCCAGGGTGGCTCGTTCAAACCTGAAGATGTTGATGGCTCTGGCGATGTGAAATATCACCTTGGCGCGTCGTCTGACCGCGCGTTTGACGACAACAAGGTTCACCTCAGCCTGACCGCGAACCCGTCGCACCTTGAAGCGGTAAACCCGGTTGTTCTGGGTAAAGTGCGCGCCAAGCAGGACCAGCTGAACGACGCAGATCGCAGCAGCGTGCTGCCGATCCTGCTGCACGGCGATGCGGCCTTTGCGGGCCAGGGTGTTGTGGCAGAATGTTTTGCTCTCTCGGGTCTGCGCGGTCACAAGACCGGCGGCACCATCCATATCGTGGTGAACAACCAGATCGGTTTCACCACTGCGCCGCACTTCTCGCGTTCTAGCCCCTACCCGACCGACAACGCATTGGTTGTGGAAGCGCCGATCTTCCACGTCAACGGCGATGACCCGGAAGCGGTGGTACACGCGGCAAAAGTGGCAACTGAATTCCGTCAGAAATTCCACAAAGACGTGGTTCTGGACATCTTCTGCTACCGCCGGTTTGGTCACAACGAAGGCGATGAGCCGATGTTCACCAACCCGCTTATGTACAAAAAGATCAAGGGTCACAAAACCACCCTGTCTTTGTACACCGAGCGTCTGGTCAAAGATGGCCTGATCCCGGAAGGTGAAATCGAAGACATGAAGGCGGCTTTCCAAGCGCATCTGAACCAAGAGTTCGAAGCCGGGAAAGACTTTAAACCCAACAAGGCCGACTGGCTGGATGGGCGCTGGTCGCATCTGGATAAGCAGGACGCGGATTACCAACGTGGTGAAACCGCTATCAAACCTGAGACCCTGGCCGAAGTGGGCAAAGGTCTGAGCACCCTGCCAGAAGGCTACCCGGTCCACCGTACCGTGGGTCGTTTCCTCAACACCCGTGCGAAGATGTTTGAAACCGGTGAAGGTTTTGACTGGGCCACCGGTGAAGCAATTGCCTTTGGCTCATTGCTGACCGAGGGCTACCCGGTGCGTCTGTCTGGACAAGATGCCACCCGCGGCACCTTCTCACAGCGTCATTCGGGCATTGTGAACCAGAACACCGAAGAGCGTTACTACCCGCTGAACAACATCCGCGGTGGTCAGGCGCAATATGAGGTGATCGACTCGGCGCTGTCTGAATATGCGGTGCTGGGCTTTGAATATGGCTACTCGCTGGCGGAACCAAACGCGCTGACCCTGTGGGAAGCTCAGTTTGGTGATTTTGCCAATGGCGCGCAGATCATGTTTGACCAGTTCATCTCTTCGGGTGAAAGCAAATGGCTGCGCATGTCCGGTCTGACCGTACTGCTGCCGCATGGTTTTGAAGGTCAGGGCCCTGAGCACTCATCCGCGCGTCTGGAACGTTTCCTGCAGATGTGTGGTCAGGACAACTGGATCGTTGCCAACTGTACAACCCCTGCGAACTACTTCCACATTCTGCGTCGTCAGCTGCACCGGACCTTCCGTAAGCCGCTGATCCTGGTGACGCCGAAATCCTTGCTGCGCCACAAACTGGCGGTTTCTAAGGCGGAAGAGTTCACCACCGGGTCGAGCTTCCACCGGGTGCTGTGGGATGATGCGCAGGCAGGCAACTCTGAAACCAAACTGGTGTCTGACGACAAGATCAAACGCGTCGTCATGTGTTCGGGCAAGGTTTATTATGACCTGCTGGAAGAGCGTGACGCCCGTGGCATCGATGACGTCTATCTGATGCGGATTGAACAGTATTACCCGTTCCCGGCGATTTCGCTCGTCAAGGAGCTGGACCGCTTTAAGAACGCTGAGATGGTCTGGTGTCAGGAAGAGCCCAAGAACCAGGGTGCCTGGTCCTTTATCGAGCCCAACATCGAATGGGTTCTGACCCGCATCAAAGCAAAACACACCCGTCCGACCTATGTCGGCCGTGCCACATCGGCTTCGCCTGCAACCGGCCTGGCGAGCCAGCATAAATCCCAACAAGCCGCGCTTGTGAACGAAGCGCTCACCATCTGAGGAAGACAGAACAAATGACCACTGAAGTGCGTGTGCCCACACTGGGAGAATCCGTAACTGAAGCGACCGTGGCCACATGGTTCAAACAGCCCGGCGAAGCTGTGGCTGTGGACGAGATGATCTGCGAGCTCGAAACCGACAAAGTCACCGTCGAAGTGCCTGCCCCTGTGGCTGGCACCCTGGGTGAAATCGTTGCAGCCGAAGGTGACACCGTTGGTGTTGACGCGCTGCTGGCGATGATTGCTGAGGGCGGTGAAGCGGCGGCAGCCCCTGCTGCTGCTCCGGCAGCGGCCGCGGCACCTGCAGCAGCACCTGCAGGCAACGGCGCGACCGACATCAAAGATGGCCCGGCGGCTGAAAAAGCAATGGCCGAAGCTGGTCTGAACCGGGATCAGGTCTCTGGCACTGGCCGTGACGGTCGCGTTCAGAAAACCGACGTTGCCGCAGCCGTGGCAGCCGCAGCAGCAACCCCGGCGCCTGCCGCATCTGTGCGCGCCCCGGTTCCGGCTGATGACGCTGCGCGTGAAGAGCGGGTGAAAATGACCCGTCTGCGTCAGACCATCGCCAAGCGTCTGAAAGACAGCCAGAACACCGCCGCAATGCTGACCACCTACAATGAGGTCGACATGACCGAGGTGATGGCGCTGCGCAAAGAGTACAAAGACCTCTTTGAGAAAAAGCACGGCGCGCGTCTGGGCTTTATGTCCTTCTTCACCAAGGCGTGCTGCCTTGCGCTGAAAGAAGTGCCTGAAGTGAACGCGGAAATCGACGGCACCGATATTGTGTACAAGAAATTTGTTCACATGGGCATCGCCGCTGGCACCCCCACCGGTCTGGTTGTTCCGGTGATCCGCGACGCAGATCAGATGTCGTTCTCGGAAATCGAGAAAGCGATTGCGGAAAAAGGCAAGCGTGCCCGTGACGGCAAACTGTCGATGGCAGAAATGCAGGGCGGCACCTTCACCATCTCCAACGGTGGTGTTTATGGCTCGCTGATGTCCTCGCCGATCCTGAACCCCCCGCAGTCCGGCATCCTGGGCATGCACAAGATTCAGGACCGCGCGATGGTGATCAACGGTGAAATCAAGATCCGCCCGATGATGTATCTGGCGCTGTCTTATGACCACCGCATCGTTGACGGCAAAGGCGCTGTGACCTTCCTCGTACGGGTCAAAGAAGCGCTGGAAGATCCCCGCCGTCTGCTGATGGATCTGTAAGTGATACTGGAGCTTATTGAGCCCGAAGATTTTGAGGACTTGCCTTCCGAGGCAGGCCCTCGATGGGTCGCGTTGGAGAAAATAACTCGGACGCGCCTCAGTTCGGCGCTTGAAACAAATGATCATGGCCGAAGTGCCCAAGGTTTAAAGCTCCAGTACATGCGCGTGGTGTCCACAGCTGCAAATGAGTTGGGCATAGAAGGTATCGGGGTCCCTCCTGGGCAAGATCCATCTGTTCGTTTGGATAATTTTTTAATTGATGTCCAAGCAGCAGTGACTCGAGTGTCGTTAAATGCTAGTGACAGCGCGCCTATCTTTGGCTTCAGAGTACGTAATGAAGCCAAAGATAGGATACGTGATCTCGTTCTTGAGATTCAAAGAACAATTCCTCAGCTTCAATTAACTCCCAACAGCGAACGCCGATTAAAAACATCGCTACAGAACTTTTCACAAGAACTCGACAATCCAAAGTCACGTTTTTCTATTGGTTCTGGACACTTAGTCGCGGCAATGACTGTTTTGAATTTGGTTGTAACTACAACGGCAGCAGGACCTGATGCGCTCGCTTCGATTGAAAAAATCCAGACCATTTGGGGCGAAGAAAAAGAGCGTTCTGAAAGCCAGACGTTACGTGTGCCATATGAAGAACCTCATGGACTTCTAGCGCCGCCCCCAAAACAACTTCCTCGACCGAGCCATAACAGTGATGAAGCTTAAACGATAGTAACGCCCCGCTCTTCACCTTTTCTCAAATACTCCGGGGGAGGCGCATAGCGCCGGGGGCAGCGCCCCCTCCCTGCTCTCAAAACCAAAGGACCAATCCATGTCATACGACGTCATCATCATCGGCGCAGGCCCCGGCGGCTATGTCAGCGCCATCCGTTGCGCCCAGCTGGGCCTGAAAACCGCCATCGTCGAAGGCCGCGAGACCCTGGGCGGCACCTGCCTCAACGTGGGTTGTATCCCGTCAAAGGCGCTGTTGCATGCAACCCACCAGCTGCATGAAGCAGAGCACAACTTTGCCAAAATGGGTCTGAAAGGCAAATCCCCGTCGGTCGACTGGGATCAGATGAAGACCTACAAGGACGAGGTCATCGGCCAGAACACCGGTGGTGTTGAATTCCTGATGAAGAAGAACAAGATCGACTGGCTGAAAGGCTGGGCGTCTATTCCGGCGGCGGGTCAGGTCAAAGTGGGTGATGAAACCTACGCAACCAAGAACATCGTGATTGCTTCTGGTTCTGTGCCTTCGTCGCTGCCAGGTGTAGACGTTGACAACGCCGCAGGTGTGGTTGTCGACAGCACCGGCGCGCTGGAGCTGCCAAAAGTTCCCAAGAAAATGGTTGTGATCGGCGCGGGCGTGATTGGCCTGGAGCTGGGCTCGGTCTATGCGCGCCTGGGCGCCGAGGTGACCGTGGTTGAATATATGGACGCGGTCTGCCCCGGCATGGACAAAGACGTTCAGCGCACCTTCAAGAAGATCCTCGAAAAGCAGGGTCTGAAGTTCATCATGGGTGCAGCGGTTCAGGGCGTTGATGCCTCCAAGACCAAAGCCAAGGTGAAATACCAGCCCAAGAAGGGCGGCGACGAAGAAGTGATTGACGCGGATGTTGTGCTGGTTGCAACCGGCCGTAAACCATACGCCGAAGGCCTGGGGCTCGACGCGCTGGGTGTGAAACTGACCGAGCGCGGCCAGATCGCGACAGATGCGCATTGGGCCACCAACGTGCCGGGCATCTACGCCATTGGTGACGTGATCGAAGGCCCGATGCTGGCGCATAAGGCCGAAGACGAAGGCATGGCAGTTGCTGAGGTTCTGGCGGGCAAACATGGCCACGTGAACTATGGCGTCATTCCGGGTGTTGTGTACACCACGCCTGAGGTTGCCACCGTGGGTGCCACCGAGGACGCGCTGAAGGCCGAAGGTAAGAAGATCAAGGTTGGCAAGTTCTCATTCATGGGCAATGGCCGCGCCAAGGCCGTTGGTCAGGCGGATGGTTTTGTGAAAATCATCGCCGACAAAGAAACCGATCGTGTACTGGGTGCAGCAATCATTGGCCCCGCAGCCGGTGACATGATCCACGAGATCTGCGTTGCGATGGAATTTGGCGCCTCTGCCGAAGACATCGCCCTGACCTGCCACGCGCATCCGACCTATTCGGAAGCGGTGCGTGAGGCGGCGCTATCGTGTGGCGACGGCGCGATCCACGCGTAAGCATCTGTGCAGAAAAGTTAAAACGACGGGCGGCCCAACTCGGCCGCCCGTTTTTTGTTAGGCCAAAAAGCGCAGGGCTATGTCACCCGCATAGATGAGCCCCATCACGGCCGAACCGACAGAAATACTGATAAACAGCCGCGGCTGATTAGGCTGTTTGAGATACCGGTGAAGAAACACCCACGCTACCGGCTTATTGTTCGGATCATGTTTCAAACCTTGCGCGATTACTTCCGGAACCCCGCAGACTACGCTTGAAATCACTAGGATCCGCCACAAAAGAAATGTGAGCTGCACGAATTGATCGACGCCTTTCTCAAGTTCCCCTCCTGCCACATCTATGATTACGAAAGCACCGAATGCGGTCGCAAGGGAGACCAGAAAGGTGAAGAAGGTCAGAACCACACCACCTATTACTCCAATACCAAGGCTGGTTGAAACGCTTCTCCCAAAGGTCGTTTGGGTTTCCGCAAACTGCGCCAGTTTCTCGTGGATGAGCGGCATAGACTTAAATAGCGGAAACAGGACACAATATGTCATCGCACCAAGCGCGATAATCGTGCTGGCCCAGATCGTAGTCTGCGTCGCTCCTGTTTGCGTTGTGACCACCAAGAAAAACGATGCGGTCGCCAAGGCTCCAGCCTGCTCTTTTTCAAACGGATAGTTCAAATTTATTCTCCTACTGTCATTTTGAACGGAGATGGTCACAATCAGAACAAAAGCAATACATATCATGGTGATTTGATGAACATATAACATTCTTCAGGCGTGGCGAAACGGCGATGACTGAGGCATTGTTCACGCGGAGATACCGCCCATTGAAATGGCAATCTGCGCGTATGTTATCTGAGCGGTATGTGGCGCTTTGGTCGCGTTTTGCGACTGGCATGGCTGCGCTAGGCTGAGCTGGGGCGTGTGGCCCCGTGTGCGCAATGCTGGGAGGATAGTATGGCGGTTTCACTGCAGGTAATTTACCCGGTCTCGGATCAGAGCCGGTTTGATTTTGACTATTACATGAGCACCCATATGAAGATTGTCGATGACACCATGGGGCCGCATGTTGAGCAGGTGGTGATCACCAAAGGGCTGGCTGGGGGCCCCGATCAGCCTGCAGCCTATCACGCGGTGGCCACGATTATCTTTGGCGATCAGGATGCGATGGATCAGGCGATGGCGGCAGCGGGGCCTGCGGTGGCGGATATACCCAATTTCACCAATGTGCAGCCAGATCTGCTGATTGGGGAAGTGCTGTAGCACGGCAAAGAGAAAGGCCGGTGGTTGTCTCCCACCGGCCTTTTAACGTGTCTTAAACGCATCCATCAGGATGCTTGCGCTTACCACATGGTTTTGGCGGCGCGGGGGGCCCATTCGCGATCATAGGTCTCGCCGCCTTCTTCGCCTGCGGTGGCTTCGGCCAGCAATTGACCCACGGTGGGCAGGTCTTCGCTTTGATCGCCGCTGGTCCAGGTTTTCGAACGGATCAGCGCGCGGGCGCATTGGGAATAGATCTCGTTGATGGTGATCACAATCACGGTTGCGGGCTGTTTGTCGTGTTTTTCAAAGCGCGCGCGCAGTTCTGCATCAGCGGTGAGTTTGGCGGTGCCGTTGACGCGGATCACATTGTTGGAGCCGGGCACCATGAACATCAGCGATACACGTTCGTCGCGCACGATATTGCGCAGGCTGTCGATGCGGTTGTTGCCGCGCCAGTCGGGCAGTGCCAGGGTCTTGGCATCAAGTTCCATCACCACCGGGCCTTCGTCACCACGGGGGCTGCCGTCGGTGCCTTCGGGACCAACAGTGGACAAAACGCAAAACCGCGAAGTCATGATCCATTTGCGATAAAGCGGTGTGAGCTCGCTCACGACTTTGCGTACAGAAGGCGCGCCCGGTTTTCCGTAAAGCGCCTCAAGCTGGTCAAGTGTCTGGATGGTGTCCATCTGGTGTAAACCCTGCTTCTTTCATCAATGCATTGGAGTGGGCTTCGACCCGCTCCTCCAAAATCTGCATAAATTCATCCCGTGGCAGCCCTGCGGGGATGGGATCAAGAAATTCGATCACTGCCGTGCCGGGTTTGCGCAGAATGCCTTTGCGCGGCCAGAATAGACCAACGTTTGTGGCAACAGGAATACAGGGCTGGTTCAATTCTTCGTATAAGACGGCAGCACCGATTTTATAGGGCTTTTGTGCCCCAGGGGCCACACGGGTGCCTTGGGGATAGATCACCAGCTGGCCCGGCTCGGAGAACTCGCGGGCGACGTCTTGTACCATTTTGGCAATGGCGCGGCCGCGGCGACCACGGTTGACCGGCACGCAGCCAAGGCGTTTGGCGTAAAGGCCAATCACCGGGGTCCACATCAATTCGCGTTTCATGATGAATTTGGGCCAGGGCATCCGGCCAAAAAGCATCAAGATATCGAGAAAGCTTTGGTGTTTAGAGGCGACCACCACCTCGTCGGTCGGGATCTGGCCGCGAAATTCAGTGCGAATGCCAACCATCCAACGCGCCGACCACAGCACCCAGGCGCAATAGGTTTTGCAAGCCAGTTTGGCACCGTTTTTGGACACAATCGCATAGGGCGCAAACAGGATGCCAAGGATCCCCATCATGGCATAGATTTGCACAGTAAAGACCAGCGAGCGCAGCCATTGGATGATGATCACGTGAGTACTCCGAGACGTTTTTTGGCAGCGCGGCGGGTGGCGACAAAGGCCACAAGCGCGCCAAGCGGCGGGATAACGAGCGGCAAAAGCCAGCTCAAGCCGGAAAAGCCAAGCCCGGTGAGAAAGCCACCTTCCTCGGACGCGGCAGGCAGTAAGAGCACGCCGATCATGCCGCAGACCACCCCCACAGCCGCGCCAATCAGCGCGCGCAGGGTAAAGCGGCGGATAAAGGCCTGGGCGATATAGCTATCAAGCGCGCCGACAAGACGCAGCACTTCGATCACCTGCGCATTGGCCGCCAGCGCCGCATTGGCAGCAAGGGTGATCATCGCGGCCGTGGCCCCACCGATAAGCAGGATCGACACGGTGGCCAGACGGCGCAGCGCCCGCGCCGCATCCACCAGAGGTTCGCGCCAGCGGGTATGATCATCCAGCACCGCACCGGGTACTTCGGCCTGCAGTCGCAGGCGCAGGCCGGTGGCGTCATAGGGTGGGTTTTCCGCCAGCACTTCGATCAGCTGCGGCACCGGCAGCGCATCCAGCGGCAGATCCGCACCAAACCACGGGCTGAGCATCGCCGCCTGCTCTTCTGGGGTGATCACCCGGATCGAGGCGACGCCAGAGGTTTGTTCAAGAATACGCACAGCCGCCTCGGTCTGGGCGGTGCGTTGATCGGCGGGAGCATTGATGCGCAGGGTTGCAGCACCTGCCAGCTCATCCGCCCAACGATCCGCCAAGCGGCCAGACGCCACCGAGAGCGCCAGTGCAAATACGGTCAGAAACGCCATAGCGCCCGCCACAAACAGGGTCAGCTGGGCGGTAAAGCCGCTGGGAGGCACCACGCGGTCGGCCTGCATATCACCAAGAATAAGGGTGCGCAGACGGTTCATAGATCAACCCCCGCAAGCGTCAGTTGGCGGTTGGAGATCCGCAGCACCCGCGCCTGCACCTGATTTTTGGCAGCGCGAATAAGCGGCAGATCATGGGTGGCAACCAAAATGGTTTTGCCCATGTTGTTGAGTTCGACCAACAGCCGCAGCAAGCGTTGCGACATTTCCCAATCCACATTGCCGGTGGGTTCATCAGCGATGATCACATCGGGCGACAGGATCACGGCCCGTGCCAGCGCCGCGCGCTGGCGTTCACCGCCCGAAAGCTCCTGCGGCAGCGCATCAGCCCGGTCTGACAGGCCAACCCAATTGAGCAGCTCACGCAGATTGGCTTCTTCGTGCATGATGTCCTTGCCCGCCACAGTCAGCGGCAGGGCGATGTTTTCCATCAGCGACAGATGATCCAGAAAGCGGCAATCTTGATGCACTACCCCAACCCGGCGGCGCAAAAAGGCCATCTGATCGCGATCAAGCCCGTGCACATCCATATTAAACGCACGCACACGCCCGGCCGTTGGCGCAAGCGCGCCATAGCACAGTTTCAGCAGCGTGGTTTTACCAGCACCAGATGGGCCGGTCAGAAAATAAAACGATCCCGGAGCCAGCTCAACTGAGACATTGCTCAGCAGCTCTCCACCGCCGTAATTATAGGCTACGTTCTCCAGCTCAATCACGGCTGCTCCCTCAAATAATGGCCATGTTGTGCCTCAGGCGGGGGCGGGTTTCAATGGGATCCTGCTCTGATGCGGCCTTGCTGTCACACCTCAGGGGGGCAGCGCTGCGATTGTCTCTTTCACGATTGGGTCGAACTGCTTATGATTTATAGAAAATCGGAGGTCTGCTCTGCGCAAAGCGCAGCGCCAAGGAGACGGTAATGCGCCTGACATGCCCCAATTGCGGAGCCCAGTATGAGGTTCCGGAAGATGTGATCCCTGCGGAGGGGCGGGATGTGCAGTGCTCCAACTGCGGAAAAACCTGGTTTCAGGAAAGTTCCGCAGCGCTGGCGCAGCGTCAGGCTGATTCCCCGGCGGCCTCTCAGGCTGCATCTCCGGCGCCCTCTCAGGTAAGCGCGCCGCAGGTGGATGAAGTTGAGGCTGCAACTGAACCGCGCGCGCAAGCCGCCACTCCAGTGGGCAGCACCTTTAGCCGCGCGCCTGCAACGCTCTCTGATGCGCCGGTTTCAGCTGAAGCACCGGCTGAGACATCTGCGATGGAGCCGCCTGAAGAAACAGATGAGGCGGAAGAGGATTTTTCCGATCCGGCCGCAGAGTTTTTCAGCACATCCGTTGATGCGCCGGATGATGACAGTGAAGAAGACACTCCAAAAGAGGCCCCAAAGCCTGCGCAACGTAAGCTGGATCCGGCGATTGCAAGCATTCTGCGTGCCGAAGCGCAGCGCGAAACCGCCCTGCGTGCCGCCGAAAGCGAAGGTCTTGAAACCCAGCCCGAGCTGGGGCTGCAAAGCCCCCCGCCCGAGGATCTGGAAACCCGCGCGCGGGAAACCCGCGAGCGCATGTCGCGCCTGGATGACGACAGCGTTGAGGTGATGCGGAGCCCACGCCGGGAGCTGCTGCCGGATATTGAAGAGATCAATTCAAGCCTTGGTCAGGGTGATACCAGCTCGGTTCTGGCTGATGACGATGCAACAGAGCTGGCGCAGCCGCGGCGGCGCGGATTTGTGCGCGGTTTTCTGTTTGCGGTGCTGATCGCGATTGCTTTGGTGCTGGTCTATCAAAACAGCGCAACCATTGCCCAGCAGGTGCCCGAGGCCGAGCCTTATTTACAGTCCTATGTGAACTGGGTGGATGAGACGCGGGTCTGGCTGCAGATGCAGGCGGAGCAATTGGCGGCTGATCCCAAAACCCCTGCGCCAGCCGTTTCGCAATAAGCGGTGTCACAATAACCCTTGTCATAATAGTTCCGGCGGACTGATCAAACGCAATACTGCAAAGGTTTGCGCGCACAGCCGCTGGATCAGAAGCGATCCAGCAGCCGCTCTAGGTAGTTGCGTTCTTCAGGGCTGCGGCCCTGATCGCCCGAGCGGCGGCGGATGTCTTCCAAAAGATCCCAAGCACGGCGATAGGCCTGAGCGTCGCCAACGCTGCCGCCCTCGCTGGCACCGTAATCACCCCGTCCCAAAGGATCCTGACCATTGCCACCGCCCGCCTGACCCGGCGGGCCGCCTGCCTGACCTTCGCTGCCCTGTTGCTGCTGTTCGGCCATGGCTTCGCCAAGGGCGCGCATACCTTCGCGCAGCGCTTCCATTGCCTCAGATTGGTTGTCGATGGCTTCGGCCAGATCACCCTGGCGCAATGCCTCTTCGGCGTCTTCCATGGCCCGGCCCGCACGGCCGATGGCATCGCGCATGGTCTCACCTTCGGGGGTGGCCCCATAAGGCAGGCCGTTTTCCTGTCGGTTCAGTTCATCGCGCAACGCCCGCTGGCGATCCGCAAGCGAGCCTTCGCCCGGCTGACCACCGGGTTGCGCCCTTGAGCTGCCACCGGATTGACCTTGTGATGAGCCACCGGGTTGTTGCTGACCGGGTTGTTGGCCGGACTGGCCGTTTTCACCGGATTGCCCCTGCCCTTGCCCTTGCTGGTGATCCTGCCCCTGACCCAGACCGCCGCTTTGGCCCTGATTTCCCTGGCTTTCGCCGCGTTGGGCATTGGGGTTGAACTGTTCTTGCAGATCACGAAACGCCCGATCCGACAGCCCCTGCTGTTCGCGCAGGGTTTCCGCCAGCCCCTGCATCGCGTCCTCGCCTTCATTGCCGCCTTGGCCCGGCTGGCCCTGGGTGACGCGCATGTTTTCCATCAACTGCTGAAACTCGCGCAGGGCCTGTTCGGCTTCGGCCATGCGGCCCTGTTCCATCAGTTCCTGAATGCGGTCCATCATCGATTGCAGATCCTGCTGGCTGAGCAGGAGCGTTTCACCGCTTTGCTCTCCGCGTTCATCACTGTTTTCGGCCTGACGGCTGAGCTGGCGCATGTAATCTTCGGTTGCGGCGCGCAGATCCTGCATCAGGCGAGCGATTTCTTCGGGGCTGGCGCCATCGCGCATCGCCTGGCTGAGCCGCTCCTGCGCGCGCCGCATCCGTTCAAGCGCGTCGCCAATGTCACCCTCTTCGAGTTTCAGCGCGAGATCCCAGAGGGCGGCGGCAATGTCATCTTGCCCCTGTGCTGTCAGCCCCAGATCGATTTGGGTTTCAAGGCGGCGCAGGATGGTGCGCAGCTGCAGATAGGCGCCTTTGTCGCGGATCACATCTTCGGGGCGGTGCGAAATCACCCGCAGGATCTGCGCCACACGCCGCCCATTGGCGCGCGCCCACAACAGATCGCGGCGCTGTTCCACAATCGCAGCCGCGACCGGATCAAAGAAGCGCCGCGCCACCAAGGGTGCGCCAAAGCCCGCGCTTTCACCGCGCTGCAATGCGCCATCTTCGACCGTGAAATGATAGACCACCGGCAGATTGGCCCAGGGGTGCTGTGAGAAATCAGCCAGCAGCGTTTGACCAAAGGCGCGCAGATCGCCGGAATAAGGCAGCGGCAGATCCAGCTCAATCGCGGTGCGCGTGTCAGGATCCGCAGCAAGACCGTGGCGGCGTTCTATGGCCAGCAGATCAAGTTCAATACGGACCTGCCCGCCCGTGACGCCGTGATCATCGCGGGCCTCAAACGGCAGTTCCATACTGTCGTCATCGCCCAGACTGGGCGCGCCAAGCACCGCAACCGAGGGCGGTTGATCCGGCAACACTGCAACCTGCCAGCTGTGGCCGCCCTGCCCTTCGATGGTGAGATCGCCCGAGCGTGTCACCGTAAAACTGTGCTCTGCAGCCTCGGGCGTGGGGGCCGTGCCATCAGAAAGCGTTTCGGACAGCGTGAGCGCGCCTGCTTCGCCGTAAAAGCGCAGGGTGATGCGGCTGTTTTCAGGCACGGAAAGCTCCGTACCCGGCTGATCCGCAAGATAAAGAACGGGAAGGCCGGTGTATTGTGGTGGCTCCAGCCAGCCTTCCCAGCTGGGGCCGGTGGCGGCCACGGCCGGTTTGGCCTGCCAGATATTAGAGATCTGCAACAGTGAGCCAAAACACAGCGCAACCACCAGCAAAAGCGCCGCCATATAGCGCAGCGCGTAGGGGTCAAAGCGGGTGAGTGCCAGATCGGGGCGTGGGGCGCGGGCCTTGGCGGCACGGGCGCGCATTGCCTCTTGATATTGGTGCCAAAGCGCAACAGACGCCGCATCAGACTGGCCGATGGCCTGCTGATCAAGGAGCGCCGCAATTGGGCGTCCTTTGAGGGTTTCATCCAGATGCGCCTGGGTTTCAGCCCATGTGGGCCAATGCAGGTGTTTTCCCGCCCAGATAAGCGCACAGGTGATTGCCGCAAGGCACCCAATCAGCAAGGCCCAGAACGGCACTGGCGCAAGCGCGTCTTGCAGCCCCAGCATCAAGGCCGCGATCAACACCGCAACCAAAGATGTGGCGGGCCAGAGCGCACGCAGCGCGTTTTGGGCAAACATCCCCAACCGGGTGAGCCAGAGCGCAGGTTTGAGCGGGCGCAGGCGCGGATCAAGCGTGCCTGATCTGCGCGTTTTTTCTAGCGTCTGAGTATTGCTCATATACACATGCCTCCGGCTGCTCCGAAGGCGATGCGCTTCAGAGCCACTCGGGTATGGTATCGCGATTTATTATTTCGTCAAAGGTGGGGCGTTTGCGAATAACTGCGAATTGATCACCATGCACCAGAACCTCAGGAATGAGGGGGCGCGAGTTGTATTCGCTCGCCATCACCGCGCCATAGGCACCGGCGCTGCGAAACGCGATGAGATCGCCCGCCACAAGCGGAGTCATTTCACGGTTTTTGGCAAAGGTATCGCCGGTTTCACAGACAGGGCCAACGATATCATAGCTGTGCGGCTCGGTGCCGGGGGCCGGTTCAACCACGGGGATGATGTCGTGATGGGCTTCATACATGGCCGGGCGAATGAGATCGTTCATCGCGCCATCAATGATGAGGAAATCACGGTCTTCACCGGATTTCACATAGATCACCTTTGAGAGCATAATGCCCGCGTTTCCGGCGATCAGACGGCCTGGTTCAATCTCAATCTCGCAATTGAGGTATCCCAGCGTGTCTTTGATCAGCTGGCCATATTCCACCGGCAGCGGCGGGGCTTCGTTTGAGCGGGTGTAGGGAATGCCCAAACCACCGCCCAGATCGAGGCGGCGGATATTGTGGCCTTCGGCGCGCAGAGCCTCGGTGAGTTCAGCGACCTTTTGGTAGGCGAGTTTAAACGGCTCAAGCTCAGTCAGCTGGGAGCCGATGTGGCAATCAATGCCCACAACATCAAGACCGGGCAAAGAGGCTGCAAGCGCATAGACCTCTTTGGCGCGCGAAATCGGGATGCCGAATTTATTCTCGGATTTGCCAGTGGCGATTTTGGCGTGGGTCTTGGCATCCACATCCGGGTTCACCCGAATGGTGATTGGGGCAATGGTGCCAAGTTCCACCGCAACGCGGCTGATCACTTCCATCTCGGGTTCGGATTCGACATTGAACTGACGAATGCCACCGCTGAGCGCGGTGCGGATTTCCGCATCGGTTTTGCCAACGCCGGAGAAAACAATTTTATCGCCCGGCACACCTGCGGCCTTGGCGCGCAGATATTCACCCTCGCTGACCACATCCATGCCAGCACCCGCCGCGGCAAGCGTTTTGAGGATCGCCTGATTGGAGGCGGCCTTCATGGCGTAGCAGACCAGATGTTCGGTGCCTTCAAGCGCCTCATCAAACAGGCGGAAGTGACGCAACAGCGTGGCCGTTGAGTAGATATAACACGGGGAGCCAACGGCAGCCGCAATCTCGGCTACCGGCACGTCTTCGGCGTAAAGCGCGCCGTCGCGGTAGAGAAAATGATCCATAAATGGCGTTTAGGCAAAAGGGAGCGCGGGATCAATGAATTTGGCAAGGTTGATACAATTGGCAGCGGTGGGTTTTGCTGGCCGCGGCGGGTTTTGTTGCTGCGGGGGCTCCCGCCCGTTGCAGTACCATCAAAGATGGCACTGCGCCCGTTGGGCGTGGCAGCGCCGTTGGCGCTGCAGCTAGAGGCGACCGGAGACGCCCACACTGACGCTGCCGGAAACGGTGACCTGCGGCGATTGAGGCGGGGTGTCATCCACAACTGGGGTCTGCGCCGCACAACCCGCAAGCGGCAGAAAAGCCAGGAGTATGGCGCGAATCAAAAGCCCACCGCGACCGAAACCGGCCCTTTGCTTGCTCCGACGGAGCCACCAAGGTGTACCCCGTGGTTTGAGATGCCAATATTGGCGCCATAGCTGGGGCGCACCGGTTCACCATCTGCACCACAGGAGGCCAGCGCAACCACCGCGCCCAGCATCAGGATCAGTTTAAGCATTGGTATCCTCCGTTGGATTGGCCCTGCCGGTTTTACAGCGGGGCCTTTGCAGTAGATATGGAGGGGGCCTAAGCCCCCAACAAGGGTTTATTGCGCAGCGAGCGTTTCTTTCCAACGGGCGACCTGTGCGCGCACCTGAGCAGGCGCGGTTCCGCCGTAGCTCATGCGGGAGTTTACCGAGTTTTCCACCCCAAGCACGGTGAAGATGTCTTCGGTGATGCCAGCGTGCACGCCCTGCATGTCTTCGAGGCTGAGATCCGGCAGGTCGCAGCCACGAGATTCGGCCATCGCCACCAATGTGCCGGTCACATGGTGGGCATCGCGGAACGGCACTTTGAGCACCCGTACCATCCAGTCCGCCAGATCGGTTGCGGTCGAAAAGCCCGAGCCCGCCGCCGCGGCCAGCTCAGCGCGGTTGCCGGTCATGTCTTTGACCATGCCTTCCATTGCGGCGAGCGCCAGCATCCAGTTGTCTGCCGCGTCAAACACCTGCTCTTTGTCTTCCTGCATGTCTTTGGAATAGGCCAAGGGCAGGCCTTTCATCACCATCATCAGCGCGGTATTGGCGCCAAAGATACGGCCCACTTTGGCGCGGATGAGTTCTGCCGCATCGGGGTTTTTCTTTTGCGGCATGATGGAAGAGCCGGTGGAGAAGCGATCAGAAAGCGTTACAAAACGGAACTGTGCCGAGGACCAGATCACCAGTTCCTCGGAGAAGCGGCTGAGGTGCATGGCGCAGATCGAGGCGGTCGACAGGAATTCAAGCGCGAAGTCACGATCAGATACCGCATCCAGCGAGTTCGCCGTGGGGCGATCAAAACCCAGAGCCTGTGCAGTCATGTCACGATCGATCGGGAAGGAGGTGCCTGCCAGCGCGGCCGAGCCCAGCGGGCTTTCGTTCATCCGGGCACGCGCATCACGTACGCGGCTAAGATCGCGGCCAAACATTTCCACATAGGCCATCATATGGTGGCCCCAGGTCACGGGTTGTGCGGTCTGCAGGTGGGTAAAGCCCGGCATCACCCAATCGGCACCGGCTTCGGCCTGATCCACAAGTGCAGCAATCAACGCCAGCAGACCTTTTTCGGCAGCGTCAAATTGATCACGCACCCAGAGTTTAAAATCGGTTGCGACCTGATCATTGCGCGACCGGCCAGTGTGCAGACGGCCTGCGGGTTCACCAATGATTTCCTTCAGGCGGGCCTCGACATTCATGTGAATGTCTTCCAGAGCCGCAGAAAACGCAAAGTTTCCGCTTTCAATCTCTGACAAAACGGTGAGCAGACCTTCCCGAATGGCCTCGGCGTCATTATCGCTTATAACACCCGTTGCGGCGAGCATCGCCGCGTGGGCCCGAGAGCCAGAGATGTCTTGAGCCGCCATCCGCTTGTCAAATCCGATCGAGGCATTAATTGCCTCCATGATCGCATCTGGACCAGCGGCAAAGCGGCCGCCCCACATCTGGTTCGAGGTTTGATCTGTCATGGTGGAATCCTGGAGATAATATGCGTCTGTTTCGTCACCTCACCCTTTATATGGCTCTGGCCATAGGTGCAAATACAGCTATGGCCGCCGATCAGGCGACGTTGGAAGCCCTGCGCGAAGATAGCCTGCGTCGGCTGGTTGTGCACAAGGCCCCAAAACCCGTCTCGGATGAGACATTTGATCTGGCTGATGATGCCGGAACAGCCACTTTGGCCGATTACAAAGGCAAAGTGGTGCTGTTGAACTTCTGGGCCACCTGGTGTGCCCCCTGCCGCAAAGAAATGCCGCAGATTTCTGAACTGCAGCAAGAATTTGGCGGCGAAGATTTTGAAGTGCTGACCATCGCAACCGGGCGCAATTCGCCGTCGGGCATTCGCAAGTTTTTTGATGAAAACAACATCATCAACCTGCCCCGCCACCAGGACAACACCCAGAAGTTGTCGCGCGAAATGGCCGTGATTGGCCTGCCGATCACCGTGCTTTTGGATCGTGATGGCAATGAGGTTGCACGCCTGCTTGGCGATGCCGAATGGAATTCAGACAGCGCCAAAAACATCGTGAAAACGATGATTGAAAGCGAAGAATAAACTAATCTTTTCTGTGCTATAGCTTGCGGCGGCCTGATCGGCGCAAGCGGTGTTCGGCCAAGATCGGCCCGGCTGAGATGGCTTAAGATCTGGCGCAATTTACCAACAATTTGAATTTTAAGAGCGCCTTCACCCTTTTGCGCGAAGATGTCTGGTGACGCATAGTGAATGCTATGGGCAGCAGAAGCAGACATCGGGGCCGTTTCGTGAAAAGCAAACGTCTAAAACTCGCAGATATGGGTGAAGGGGGTGACACCCCATTGGGCAGTGCCGTGGTCAATCGGGACCGGTCCACATTGGATATGGTGGCGGATGCGATCAAATATGATCAGACCATGCTGGCCTATCAGCCGGTCATGCAGGCCCTGCCCCCCCATGGTGCCGCCTTTTATGAAGGTTATATCCGGGTACTGGATGCCACCGGTCGGGTGATTCCCGCGCGGGAGTTCATGGATGTGGTGGAAGACACCGAACTGGGCCGCGAGCTCGACTGTTTGGCACTGCAGCATGGTCTGCGCGCGCTGAGCAAACATCCCGATATTCGACTTTCGATCAACATGTCGGCACGTTCCATCGGCTATGAGCGGTGGAATCAGGCATTGAAACGCTTCCTCAGCAAGGACCGCAGCATTGGTGAACGGCTGCTTCTGGAGATCACCGAAGCCTCGACCCAGGGCGCGCCAGAGCTGGTTTTGGACTTTATGACCCGGATGCAGGAACATGGCATTGCCTTTGCCATGGATAACTTTGGCGCGGGCAGTATATCCATTGCACATTTCCGTCAGTTCTTTTTCGACGCGGTCAAGATCGACGGGCAATTTATCCGCAATATCAACGAGAACTATGACAATCAGGCCGTGGTACGCGCGCTTGTTGGGGTGGCGAAACAGTTCGATATGCTGACTGTTGCGGAGTCGGTTGAAAACCAGAACGATGCGGAATTCCTTGTCTCAATTGGGGTCGATTGCCTGCAGGGCTATCTCTATGGTGCACCAACAGTGCGCGCCCCCTGGGTCGAAGAAATGAAAAGCCGCCACCGCGCCTAAATCGCGCCCTTTACGGTTACAAAATTTCCCAATTAACCTCGCGAGTGAAATAAAACTTCCTCGCCTTAAAGGTTAAATCCTGCAAGACATGGTTGACTTTGCCCCTGCGGCTGCGACACCTTGCAAATTGCTGCAGGTGCAGCACGTCGTTACTGTACCTGCCAAGGGAGGGGGACAGCCGGTCGATCTACAGTTTCAAATCCTGCGACCCGCTTCCGCAATATCTGGATGTCAAAGGACCAAAAGTCATGACCAATGTTGTAATTGCATCCGCTGCGCGTACCGCAGTGGGAAGCTTTGGCGGATCATTCGCCAACACGCCCGCCCATGATCTGGGCAAAGCTGTTCTGGAAGCCGTGGTAGAACGCGCAGGCGTCGACAAAGCCGAGGTTTCGGAAACCATCCTGGGCCAGGTTCTGACCGCCGCACAGGGCCAGAACCCTGCCCGCCAGGCGCATATCAACGCTGGCCTGCCGCAAGAAAGCGCCGCCTGGGGCATCAACCAGGTTTGTGGCTCTGGTCTGCGTGCCGTTGCGCTGGGTGCGCAGCACATCCTGCTGGGCGATGCCTCCATCGTTGCCGCAGGTGGTCAGGAAAACATGACCCTCTCGCCCCATGCCGCACATCTGCGTGCAGGTCAGAAAATGGGCGATATGAAATACATCGACACCATGATCCGCGACGGCCTGTGGGATGCGTTCAACGGCTACCACATGGGTCAGACCGCAGAAAACGTGGCCGACAAATGGCAGATCAGCCGCGAGATGCAGGATGAATTTGCACTGGCGTCGCAAAACAAAGCGGAAGCAGCCCAGAAAGCAGGTAAATTCGCTGATGAAATCGTGCCGTTTATTGTGAAGCACCGCAAAGGTGACATCACCGTGGATGCAGACGAATACATCCGCCACGGTGCCACCATCGAAGGCATGCAGAAACTGCGCCCGGCTTTCGCCAAAGACGGTTCTGTGACCGCGGCCAACGCATCCGGTCTGAACGATGGTGCGGCAGCAACCCTGCTGATGAGCGCGGATGAAGCCGAGAAGCGCGGCATTGAACCACTGGCGCGAATCGCCTCTTACGCGACTGCTGGTCTGGATCCGTCGATCATGGGCGTGGGTCCGATCTATGCATCGCGCAAGGCGCTGGAGAAAGCGGGCTGGTCGGTTGATGATCTGGATCTGGTTGAAGCCAACGAAGCTTTTGCCGCTCAAGCCTGTGCTGTGAACAAGGATATGGGCTGGGATCCGTCGATTGTTAACGTAAACGGTGGCGCAATTGCCATTGGTCACCCAATTGGCGCCTCCGGCTGCCGCGTGCTGAACACGCTGCTGTTTGAAATGAAACGCCGCGGTGCAAAAAAAGGTCTCGCGACTCTGTGTATTGGTGGTGGTATGGGCGTCGCTTTGTGCGTTGAACGACCATAAACGATTAAAATATCGTCATTTATTAGGGCACCCCTCGGGGTGCCCTTTTGTTTTGACATCAGGACGTTACGATAAAGGTGCCACTATTAAATTCAGCAAAAGCAAAATCGCCCTCGCAATTTGCTTGCGCTGCATCGCAGAATTTTGCAAGATAATTACCAAGAGAATACCTACTGGAGGAAGACTACATGGCACGTATTGCACTCGTCACCGGCGGCTCCCGCGGCATCGGCGCAGCGATTTCTAAAACCCTGAAGGCCGAAGGCTATACTGTTGCAGCCACATACGCAGGTAACGACGAAGCAGCGGCAAGCTTCACCGAAGAGACCGGTATCAAGACCTACAAGTGGAACGTGGGCGATTACGAGGAATCCAAGGCAGGTATCGCCCAGGTTGAATCCGATCTCGGTGGGATTGACGTTGTTGTGGCAAACGCAGGCATTACCCGCGACGCGCCATTTCACAAGATGACACCAGAGCAGTGGCAGCAGGTGATCGACACCAACTTGACCGGCGTGTTCAACACTGTGCACCCGATCTGGCCTGGCATGCGCGAACGTGGCTTTGGCCGGGTGATCGTGATCTCCTCGATCAATGGTCAGAAAGGTCAATTCGGCCAGGTGAACTATGCAGCCACCAAGGCGGGTGATCTGGGCATCATCAAATCGCTGGCACAGGAAGGTGCAGCCAAAGGCATCACCGCCAACGCAATCTGCCCCGGCTATATCGCGACCGAAATGGTGATGGCAGTGCCTGAGAAAGTGCGTGAGATGATCATCGGTCAGATCCCAACAGGCCGTCTGGGCGAGCCGGAAGAAATCGCGCGCTGCGTGGCCTTCCTGGCGTCTGACGATGCGGGTTTTGTCAACGGCTCCACCATCTCTGCAAACGGTGGTCAATTCGTCGTCTGATCTGTGCTCGGATGATTTGATGTAAAATCAATAAGGGCCGCTCCTGCTGGGGCGGCCCTTGTTGAATCCCGTAAGGACCTGGCGCCTAGGCCCAGCGGGAACTGAGGGCGCGACTGCGCCGTGTTGGCAAATTCCACAATGCGTTCCAGAAGGATGCAAAGGCTTTGGCGCGTTCCATATGGGCGCGTTCCATTGCTTGAGCGATCTGAATATTGGTGGTTGCTTCGATCATCTGATCTCTCCTTCAGGTTAGTGTGACTTGATTGATCCTAAGATGACTGCTTTATTCGTTCAGGACAAACGAGAGTTTTTCGAGCATCAATTAAGAAATACTTGTGTGAAACATGCCAGATCGCCTGCCCCCTCTTACCGCTTTACGCGCCTTTGACGCTGCCGCGCGCCATATGTCATTTGCCAAGGCAGCAGATGAGCTGAACGTGACCCCTGCGGCGCTGTCGTTTCAGATCAAAACCCTGGAAGAGCATCTGGGGGAAAAACTGTTTCACCGTCTCAACCGCGCCGTCGAGTTGACCGCGGCTGGGCGCACCCTGTCTCCGGGGGCAGCGGAAGGGTTTGCAACGCTGACCGACGCATGGAATGCAACCCGCCGGCTGCAAGACAATACAACGCTTACCGTGACCGCAGGCCCCGGGCTGACGGCAAAATGGCTGGCACCGCGGCTTTATGAGTTTGCCCGCAGCCATCCCGATATTGATCTCAGGTTTTCGGCCTCGCTGCGTATGGTGGATCTGAAACGCGAAGACGTGGATGTGGCAATCCGGTTTGGGGAACATGATCCCGAAGATCTATATAGCCGCGCGGCCCCCAATGATTGGCTGACCCCGGTGATGACGCCAGAACTTGCCGCGCAGTACCCCACCCCGGAATCGATCACCAAAGCGCCGCTGATCATTGATGAATCGCTCAACTTTCTGTCACAGCCCCCTTGCTGGCATCATTGGTTCAAAGCTGTGGGAATCGATTTCTCTCCCCAAAATGGCACGCGCTTTTCCGGCGCAGACCACGTTGTAGATGCCGCAGTTACCGGCATGGGGGTGGCGTTGGCGCGCCGACCGATCATTATTAAGGACCTGCAGGACGGCCGTCTTGTTGCCCCCTTCCCCGTTGGAGTTGAGGTTCCGGCCTGTTTCCGGTTTCTCTGCCTCAAAAGCACACAGGATCAGCCGCGCATTGTTGCCTTTCGCAACTGGATGTTTGATGAGATCGAAAAGACATCCCCCCTCTTTGATGGGTTCCGCATTATTGCGCTGAAGGATCTGATCGAGAATGAGTAAACCACAGGCAACCGTCATTGGTTTTGGCGCAATATTGCTTTGGGCGCTGTTGGCGCTATTGACCGTCGGATCCGAACCCACGCCGCCTTTGCTGCTGAATGCCATCTGTTTCAGCATTGGTGGCAGCCTTGGGCTGCTGTGGTGCGCGGCAAACGGCACTTTGGCAGAGCTGCGCGCGGTGCCCTTGAAGGTCTATGCTTTTGGGTCAGTTGCGCTTTTTGCCTATCACGCGTTGTATTTTTCCGCCCTGCGACTGGCCCCGGCGGCCGAGGCCGGGCTCATCGCCTATCTCTGGCCGCTGCTGATTGTGTTGTTTTCCGGCCTTTTGCCCGGTGAACAGCTGCGGGCGGGCCATATCATCGGCGCGGCGCTTGGATTTTGTGGTGCGGGTTTGATTGTTTCCGGCGGGGGTGCGGGTTTTCAGATGACCTATCTGCCGGGTTACGGGCTCGCGCTGCTATGTGCGCTGACATGGTCGAGCTATTCTGTCATCTCGCGCCGCTTTGCCGATATTCCAACCAGCAGCGTGACGGTGTTCTGCCTGGTGTCGGCGCTTGCGTCCTGGCTGCTGCATGGCATGGTCGAAGAGACCATCTGGCCACAAACCACACTCGCCTGGCTATCGGCGCTGGGGCTGGGGCTGGGGCCTGTGGGGCTTGCGTTTTTTGTCTGGGATATCGGGGTGAAACGCGGCGACATCCAGATGCTGGGCACCGTGTCTTACGCCACGCCGCTGCTGTCGACGGTTGTGTTGATTGTTGCTGGCTTTGCCCAGTTCAGCTGGGGCCTTGCGGCGGCTGCGGCGCTGATCACTTTGGCGGCGCTATGTGCAGCATTTGCCAGCCGTCAGGCCAAATAATCAGATCAGCCAAGGTTGCTTCACATAAAAAGGGTCATCTCAGTGATGACCCTTCCACCGGTTGTCCGGTGATATATTGAGCGTCTCCGCCGTCTCTGGGTTAGTCTCCCGACAAGCGAGAGATCTCTTCCTTGATTTTTAGTTTTTGTTTTTTGAGAGATGCGATCGCGAGCCCATCCATGCTGGGGGAACGTTGCGCTATCTCCACTTCATTGCTCAGGTGCTCGTGCTTCTTCTTGAGTTCGGTCAGATGCGAGCTGAGGCTCATGGTTACCCTCCTATTGAGCTTGGTCGAGCCCCGGGTTCCCCGGGACCTCAAGAGTGGACCATAGAAGATGCATTCTGTCACGCTGCGGCTGCAAAATAAGCGGATCAAATTTTACAAATAAGCTGGAACGTGCCGATATGGGTCAAATCCAATCAATAGAAAGCGTCGGATTTGAAAAAATGGTCACTTTGGCCACATCAGCGCTGCACCTTTGCGCAGGATCTCTTCGACCTCGGGACGGTAATCCGGGCCATCACCGGCATGATGCGCGCCTGCGTGCAGCAGCATTGGGGCATGAAGCCGCAGATCAGCGCGCCCCGCTTTGCGACCCCGCACCAATATCAGCTCAGCCGCGCGCCCTTCGCGGGCGGAAATCGGCAGAACTTCAAGGCTACCAAGGTGATCTGCAAAGCAACTGATCACATCGGCCAGGCGATTGGCCTTCTGGATCATGTAGAAATACCCTTT
Source organism: Tritonibacter aquimaris (assembly GCF_009617595.1). Classification (GTDB taxonomy): domain Bacteria; phylum Pseudomonadota; class Alphaproteobacteria; order Rhodobacterales; family Rhodobacteraceae; genus Epibacterium; species Epibacterium aquimaris. The sequence continues at coordinate 189,470 of NZ_WIXK01000003.1, forward strand.
GGGGGCAAGGCGGCGGCTTGCAACCTCAACCCAGGTCCGCAGCGGTGTTGCCTCCCCCAATGCGCAGCGGCGGCCAGCATCCTGCGCCTGACTGTGCGCCCCTGCCCGATAATATGGCGGGTTGGCGATAATGTGATCAAAGCGCTGCTGTTTCAGCGCGGCAGGCAGATCAGCCAGATCCGCGCAGCTGATAGAGAGCTCGATCCCGTTCAGATCCCCGTTGCGCCGGGCCAGATCCGCATATTCCTCTTGCAGTTCAACCCCAGAAAGCGCGAGGCCCGAGACACGCGCACCAAGGCACAACAGAGCCTGCCCACCGCCACAGCCCAGCTCAAGCACGCTTTGGCCGGTTTCAGCCTCAACAGAGGCCGCCAGCAACACCGGATCGACCCCAGCGCGATAGCCGGATTTTGGTTGCAGCAGCTGTACTTTGCCGCCGAGAAAGGCGTTCTGGCTCAATACGTCGTCTGAAAACACAGCGGTCAACGCCCAAAAGGGATGTCATTATCGCGCATCACCCGTTCGGCGGCTGCGTGATCATCCGGGTGCACCATAAGGCGGCGCGGGAAAATTCCAATCCCACCTTCCAGCACGCTCATATTTACGTCCATTTGAAAGCAGTCTATATCCTCACCCTCAAGAAGGGCCGAAGCAAAGGCGATGATCGTGGGATCGGTGCTGCGCAAAAGTTCTTTCATGGGGATGGATCTAAGGCCAAGGCGACAGGAATGTCGAGCCTTGCAGACAGGAAAGTGATGGATCAGGTCATGTCGCAAAAGCCGCACGAATTGCTGGCCGCCGAATTGGCAGCGGAAATGGATGCCGTGAATGTATTGATCCGGGAGCGGATGGCCTCCAAACATGCGCCCCGCATTCCGGAAGTGACCGCGCATCTGGTCGAAGCAGGTGGCAAACGGCTGCGCCCGATGCTGACGCTGGCGGCGGCACGTCTGTTTGACCTTGAAGGTGACAATCACATCAAACTGGCCGCCACGGTGGAATTCATCCACACTGCGACGCTGCTGCACGATGATGTGGTGGATGAAAGCGGCCAACGCCGCGGCCGCCCGACTGCAAATCTTTTGTGGGATAACAAAAGCTCGGTTCTGGTTGGCGACTACCTGTTTTCCCGCAGTTTCCAGTTGATGGTTGAAACCGGCTCGTTGCGGGTTCTGGATATTCTGGCCAATGCCTCGGCAACAATTGCCGAAGGTGAAGTGCTGCAGATGACAGCCGCCAGTGATCTGGCCACCAATGAAGACATCTACCTGCAGGTGGTGCGCGGCAAGACAGCGGCGCTGTTTTCTGCGGCCACTGAGGTGGGCGGTGTGATTGCTGGCGCTGATGAAACCCAGGTCAAGGCGCTGTTTGATTATGGCGATGCGCTGGGGATTGCCTTCCAGATCGCGGATGATCTGCTGGATTATCAAGGTGACAGCGCCAAGACCGGCAAAAACGTGGGCGATGATTTCCGTGAACGCAAACTGACCTTGCCGGTGATCAAGGCGGTGGCTGCAGCAACAGATGAAGAGCGCGCCTTCTGGACCCGCACGATTGAGAAGGGCAAACAGGAAGACGGTGACCTGGAGCATGCGCTGGCGCTGATGGACAAGTATCAGACGCTCGAAGCCACCCGTAAGGACGCTCTGGCCTGGGCAGAGACCGCAAAATCCGCGATGGCAAAATTGCCTGAAAACCCACTACGCCAGATCCTGATCGATCTTGCGGATTATGTGGTTGCGCGTCTGCACTGAATAAGCGGTGGCGCTCCCGTGCCTGAAAGTGTTTTGCCAGGCAAAACCCATTACAGCCTTGGGCTAAGCGCCGCGCATTGCGCGGCGCGGCCTCATATCAGATACCCCTCAGTGATCATTCGCACCGGTTGCAACCAGATCCGCGCCGCGCACGCGCGGCGCTTGGCCCAACGGGATGCGCCCTTTAGGGCAAGGACGGGCGGGAGCGCTGCCCCGCCGCCATCTCATCACCCGTCTTGCGCCACGCGCAGTGGTTCAGCGCCTTCTTCTGCAAGCACAGCATCAAGACCCACTTCCAACTTGCGCCGGATCCGTTCGGGATCTGCCTCGCCGTCGGTATCTTCGGGATCAATGAACGACAACGCTCTGCTCCATTGAAACTCAGCTTCGCGGAAGCGCCCCACAGCCCAATAGACATCCCCCAGATGGTCTGTCACCACAGGATCCACCGGCATCAGCTCAACGGCAGTCTCCATATGACCCACAGCTTCTTCATAGCGGCCAAGACGATAAAGCACCCAGCCCAGTGAATCGACGATATAGCCCGCCTCTGGCTGCGCTTCGACCGCGCGCTCGATCATGGCAAGCGCCTCATCCAGTTTGGTCTGTTTCTCCACCAGCGAATAGCCCAGATAGTTGAGCACCTGCGGCTGGTTGGGGTTCAGTGCAAGGGCCGCGCGAAAATCCGCCTCGGCCTGCTCCCAGTCATCCTGACGCTCATTGCTGATGCCACGCGCATAAAGCAGCAGCCAGCGTCCGGTGGTTTCTGGGGCAGTCAGCTCAAGCGCGCGATCATAGGCGTTTTCAGCCTTTGCGTAGTCTTCCTGCTGGCGGAACAAATCGCCCAGCTCAGAGAACACGGTAGGATCATTGGGGTGCGCCTTGCTCAGCTGATTGAGCACTTCAATCGCCGCATCTGGTTTGCCAGAGCGGCGCAGCACATCGGCACGTCCGATTTCAGCCGCGTGATATTCCGGGTGATCCGCAGGAACTGAGCCATAGGCCTCAATTGCGAGATCATATTGATCCAGCTCATCCAAAAGATCCGCGCTCAGCAGGATTGCATCCACGTGATCGGGGCGCAACGCCGCAGTGAGACGCGCGTAGATCAGCGCAAGATCAGCGCTGGTTTCACCGGATAGAACCACGCTCAGGGTGAAAAACGCCTCAGCCAGACCAGCCTGCGGGGTTGGGGCAATGTCAAAGGCCAGCGTTTCATCCTGCAACAGCGCATCGGACACTCGTTTAAGGGCAGGATCAAAACGATTGCCAAATGCGTTTTCCATAAACGCGATCGCATCCCCATTGCGATCAAGCTGGGACAGGATCTGCACATAGGCCAAAGCAGAGCGACGCGAGGCGCGCGCGAGGCGGCGATCCTCTTCCTCCATCAGCGCAGCCGCGCCCTGATAATCCCCCACCGAGGCCAGTGTCAGCGCCCGGTGATAATTGGCAAAGAATTTGAGATTGCTATCCTCGGCAAGCTCATTCAGCGCATCAACCGACTGGCTGACAGCGCCTTCACCCAGATGGGCCCAGGCCCGAATGAGACCTTCGGTCAGATTGCCGGTGGTTTGGGTTTCAAGATCACGGCCCAGAATGGCGGCGTAGTCTTCTTTGAGGGCAAGCTCACCCACGATGGCGACATTGGCCATCTGGCTCACTGCGCCAAGATCCGAAATCCGCTGCGCGATCGGCGCTGCACGTTCAAGCTGCCCCATCGCCAGACGGGCAAAAACCACATTTTCCAGCAAAACCGGGTTCTTCGGGTCCCGCGCCAGCGCCCGGCTGAAATAATCCGCCGTGGCTTCGAAATTGCCCTCATAGGTGGCCGCACGTCCCGCCAGATAGGCCCCAGCAAGACCACGTACCGAGGTAAAATCCTTGCTTTGGGCAATCGCCTGGGGAGAGGTGCCTGCCAGAAGTGCGGCACAGGTCGCAGCAAAGCTCACGGAACGAAGAAAACGAATGGGCACGCGGCTCTCCCTTAGGTCATAAATATATATATTCATTAAGCTAGGCGCTTGCTGAACAAGACGCAATGGCACTGCCACCCACAGGCTCTTCAACTTGCTGCCATCCGCCGATGATGGCCGGTTTTACAAAAGACAAGGTTAACAAATGAAAAGCCGCGCCAGAGGGGCGCGGCTTTTTTAGCAGTCCTGACAAAATGCAGGTTTTACATATTTGGATAGTTCGGCCCGTCGCCCCCTTGTGGGGTGGTCCAGGTGATGTTTTCTGCCGGATCCTTGATGTCACAGGTTTTGCAATGAACGCAGTTCTGGAAGTTCACCACGAACTCGGGCTTGCCGTCTTTTTCCAAAACTTCATACACGCCCGCCGGACAATAGCGCTGTGCCGGTTCTGCATACATCGGAAGGTTGTCGTAGATCGGCTTGGTAGCATCTTTCAGACGCAGATGTGCGGGCTGGCTTTCTTCGTGGTTGGTGAAAGAAAACGACACATTGGTCAGACGATCAAACGACAGCACACCATCCGGTTTGGGATAGTCGATTGGCTTATGTGACGCGGCAGGCTCAGTAGATTGCGCGTCATTTTTGCCGTGCTTCAACGTGCCAAAAAGTGAGAACCCAAAGGTATTGGTCCACATGTCCAAACCACCCAGGGTGAGCGAGGCCGCCAGACCCCATTTTGACCACATGGGTTTGACGTTTCTGACCTTTTTCAGATCTTTTGCGATCGGCCCCGAACGCACGTCTTCCTCATAGGTCTGCAGCTCATCACCGGAGCGGCCTGCCTTGATTGCATCATATGCGGCTTCGGCTGCGGCCTTGCCTGAGAGCATCGCGTTGTGGTTGCCTTTGATGCGCGGCACGTTGACCATCCCCGCAGAGCAGCCCAGCAGCGCCACGCCAGACGCCACCAGACGCGGCATAGACTGCCAGCCGCCTTCGGTAATGGCGCGGGCACCGTACGCCACGCGTTTGCCGCCTTCGAGCAGCTCAGCCACCATCGGGTGATGTTTGAACCGCTGGAATTCCATATAGGGGAAGAGATGCGGGTTTTTGTAGTTCAAGTGCACCACAAACCCTACGTATACCTGATTGTTTTCAAGGTGGTAGATAAAGGACCCGCCGCCCGCGTTTGACCCCAAAGGCCAGCCCATAGTGTGGGTCACAGTGCCTTCTTTGTGTTTGGCCGGATCGATCTCCCAGATCTCTTTCATGCCAACGCCGTATTTTTGCGGCTCTTTGCCAGCTGCAAGATCATAGCGTTCGATCACCTCTTTGGAGAGCGAGCCACGCACCCCTTCGGAGAGGAAGACATATTTGCCGTGCAGCTCCATGCCGGGTTCGGAATTGGGGCCAAGCGATCCATCTGCTTCGAGGCCAAAGACCCCGGCAACCACGCCTTTGACTTCGCCCTTGTCGCCGTAAACCAGCTCAGAACAGGCCATGCCCGGGAAGATTTCCACCCCTAGCTCTTCGGCCTGCTCAGCCATCCAGCGGCAGACATTGCCCATGGAAACGATGTAGTTGCCGTGGTTGTTCATCAACGGCGGCATGGGGAAATTGGGGATGCGCACCTTGCCCGCTTCGCCAAGCATGAAGAAATTATCTTCTTCAACAAGGGTATTCAGCGGCGCGCCTTTTTCTTTCCAATCGGGGATCAGCGCATCAAGGCCACACGGATCCAGAACCGCGCCGGACAGAATATGCGCCCCAACCTCAGACCCTTTTTCCAGAACCACAACGTCTAAGTCTGCGTCCAGCTGTTTGAGACGGATTGCTGCCGAAAGACCTGCGGGACCAGCGCCCACGATCACGACATCATATTCCATCATTTCCCGTTCAATTTCGGCCATCTTACGGCGCTCCCTGGCTACATTTTCGCTACCGACCCGGCTGGGCGCAATAATCTTTCGCGGTTGATTAGCGTTTGATGACGCCAATCGTCAATTCAAACCCTACGTCCGCAGCTAAGCGTCGCAGGTCAGATGAATCAATCTCTTATTATTTTCGACATTTAATCGCTGCTTTGCGGCATTGGTACATCTCCCATCAAAAAACGTGGCCCCGGACCCCGCTCTGCAGCGCAATCATCACGGTTAAAAAGTGCGCATTTGGGAAGAGATAGGCAACCACAACCGATACAGCCGTCCAAATTGTCGCGCAACAGCTGCAATGTCTTGATTCGGCGATCGAGATGTTCGCGAAACGACAGCGATATCTGCGCCCAATCTTCTGGCGTGGGGGTGCGGCTTCCTGGCAGCTCAGCCAGAAAGCCGCGAATCTCAGGCAGCGACAGGCCAAATTTTTGCGCCACCATAATGAAGCTGAGCCGCCGAATGTCTGCGCGCATAAAACGACGCTGACCACCGGCATTGCGCCAGGGCGCGACCAGCCCCTGCGCCTCATAGTAGCGGATCGCGGAGACGGCGAGGCCGGTGCGTTCGGCCAGATAGCCGATGGAAACGCCTGCTGCGGATGGGGTGGCGGATTGGACCAATACAGGGCTCCTCAAATTGCTTGACCTAAAGTTAGGTTGAGAAATTAGCGTGGGGCGACTCAGAGGTCAAATCAACACAGGAGAACCAAGATGAGTGCAGTTCTGGAACATGCAAATATCACCGTCGCCAACCCAAACGCCACTGCGGCCTGGATGGAGCAGATCTTTGGCTGGCATATCCGTTGGCAGGGTGATGCCAAAGACGGCGGATATTCGATCCATGTGGGCAGCAAAGACAGCTACCTCGCGCTTTATAGCCCCGGCTCTGCACTCAACGATGCCAGTCACAGCTACACATCGCGCGGCGGCCTTAACCATCTGGCGGTTGTTGTCGACAATTATGAAGCCACCGAACGCCAGGTGCGTGCAGCAGGATTCAAAGTTGGTGAACACTATGATTACGAGCCGGGTCGCCGGTTTTATTTCTATGACGACAATGGGATCGAATATGAGGTGGTGAACTACGACTGATGCTGTGGCTGCATCAGTGGTCGGGGCAAAATTTCGGCAAATCAGCGTAAAACCGCGCGGTTCTTTCGGCTTTTTGTTGCTGAGCAGATGGTAAATTCCCCTCACCGCGCAGGCGGAAACCACCGCCCCCCCTTGCATTCCCCCTCAGGATTGGGTCAGGTATCGGTCAACTCGATCTAACGCCCCGCGTGCAGACCTCTGCGGCGGGGCTGACCTGTTCGACACAATAATAACCGCTGTTTGCAGCCCAAAGACGCCGGACCTTCCTATGGAAAAAATCCCTATGACGCCTACTGGCTTTGCCGCGCTTGAGGCAGAGCTGAAAAATCTGAAATCCGTTGAGCGCCCCGCCATCATTCAAGCCATCGCCGAAGCGCGTGAGCTGGGTGACCTGTCGGAAAACGCCGAATACCACTCCGCGCGTGAAAAACAGTCCTTTATCGAAGGCCGCATCAAGGAGCTGGAAGGCGTTCTGTCGCTTGCTGATGTGATTGACCCTGCCAAGCTGAGCGGCTCGATCAAATTTGGCGCCAAAGTCACCGTGGTGGATGAAGACACCGACGAAGAAAAGACCTGGCAGATCGTTGGGGAACATGAAGCCAATATCGAAGCAGGTCTTTTGAACATCAGATCTCCCATTGCGCGCGCCTTGATCGGCAAGGAAGAAGGCGACAGTGTAGATGTACGCACCCCGGGTGGGGTACGTTCTTATGAGATCTTGAAAATCATTTACGGCTAAAGCCCTTACCGCGAAAGCCCTTTGCAACCGAGTGATAGTATGACCGGCACCCCCTCTTCGGAGTCCAAACCTCTTTCGGCAGCTTCAGCGTTCCGCGCGGGACCTGCAGAGGGCATGGGATCAGCAGAGTTGGGGGCCGCGATCGGGGCTGGGCTCTGGGTTTTGGTGTTTCTGCTGGCCAGTGCGCTGATGCCTGATGCGACGGGTGTGACCGGCTGGCAGGATCTAATGGGCTCGCTTTTTGCGCTGCTGGCACCGGTCTTGCTTTTGCTGGTTGTGGTGTTGCAATTGCGTGCAATGCGGCTGGCGCATAGCGAAAGCGAGCGTCTGCAGACCCGTGTGGATCAGCTCCAGACCGTTTTAATGTCGCAAGGTCAGAAACAGGCCGCGCCTGCGGAACCCTCGGTCGCTCAGAAACTGGAAGAAATTGTCGAGGCTGCGCGCAAATCCGAAACCGCGCTGGCCACATTCCAGACCAGTCGCCGTGAGCCGCAACGCGAGGCCATCACCCCTGCCCCGCCAGCAGTTGAGGCTGAGGATCAAGGTGCCTTGGCGCTTGGCACCCCAGCAGATGATATGGCCCCACCGCTGGCCGTGCATCAATTTATCCGCGCGTTGAATTTCCCTGAAACTGCAGACGATCAGGATGGCTTTGTTGCGCTGCGTCTGGCGCTGCAGGATCGCAAGGCGGGTCAGGTGGTACAGGCGGCGCAGGATGTGCTGACGCTGCTCAGTCAGGACGGGATCTATATGGATGATCTGCGCCCCGACATGTCACGACCCGAACTTTGGCGGCAGTTTGCCCACGGCGCACGTGGCAAAGAAATTGCAGCACTTGGTGGCGTGCGTGACCGTGCGGCTCTGGCTTTGGCGTCGGCCCGCATGAAACAGGATCCGATCTTCCGCGATGCGGCGCATCACTTCCTGCGTCGCTTTGATCAGATGTTTGCCGAGTTTGAAGAGGCTGCATCGGATTCCGAAATCTCCGCGCTGAGTGAAACGCGCACAGCCCGTGCCTTTATGCTGCTGGGTCGGGTTGCAGGCACATTTGACTAGGGGCAGCTAGTCAAGGAGGCGAAAGCTCCCGCCCGTCGTTCAGCTCTTAAAAGAGCCTCCTCCCGTTGGGCGTGGCAGCACGCCAAAGGCGCGCTGCGGTTGCATCAAGCCCCCGCGCCGCGTGCGGCGCTTGGCCCAACTGCAGAACATGCTTTCGCCAGAAAGCTTGCGATGTAGGCGGGAGCACCTCCCCCTCACGGCACGGGGCGCGAACAGGCGTTACTTAGAGGCCGAAGCTTTCATAGGGGTAGAAGGTCACCATATCACCTGGGGCGATTTCCTGCGCCCCATCGCCGAGCTCAACCAGCCCCTCACCCCAGCTGAGCCCGCTGATGCGACCTGAGCCTTCGGATTGAAACACCTCTACCTGACCCGCGCGAATGCGGGCGCGCAAATACTCCCGGCGGCCGGGTTTCTTTTTCTTGCTGAAGCCCGCAGGCAGCTGGAACCCCTGCGGCGCACGCCAGTTCCCGCCAGCAAGCACAGACATTGCGGGACATGCAAACACAAGACTGCACACAAAGGCCGCCACCGGATTGCCCGGCAGGCCAAAAACCGGCACCCCCTGCCACATCGCCAACGCCAAGGGACGGCCAGGTTTGACAGCGATGCGCCATTCCTGCATCGCCCCGCTTTCACGCAACAACGCGGACATGTGATCCTCGTCCCCTGCAGATGCACCACCACTGGTCAAGATCACATCCACATCCTGCGCCGCAGAATCCATGCGCGCACGCAGCACTGCGCGATCATCTTCAACCCGACCAAGATCCACCGGCGTGTACCCCAACTGCGCCGCAAGGGACAAAAGCATCGGGCGATTGGCATCAAAGATCTGTCCGGGGCGCGCAGTCTCTCCCGAATCCACCAGCTCATCTCCGGTCGAAAGCACGCCAACCCTCAGCGATCGTCGCACCATCAGTTCCGACAGGCCCGTTGCCGCCGCCAAAGCAAGATCGGCTGGTCGCAGTTTCTGCCCTGCTGTCAGGATCACCTCATCCGCCTCAACATCTTCTCCGGCGCGACGTGCGTTGGCCCCGGTTTTTAGCGGCCCCCGGCAGGCAATCGCCTGACCATCCGTTGTGACATCTTCTTCGAGGATAACCGTGTCGACCCCTTTGGGCAGGCTAGCGCCGGTCAAAATGCGAATGGCCTGCCCTGCAGAAACTTCGCCTTCAAACGCAAGACCCGCGGCGGCGCGTCCCTGCATCAGCGGGATGACATGCTCACCATCTGCCAGCCCCCCCGCAAAGCCGTAGCCATCCACTGCCGAGTTCGGCAACGGCGGATTTGCGCGTTGCGCCACCACATCTTCGGCCAGAACGCGCCCCAGCGCATGCGCCAAAACCACCGTCTCTATCCCCGTTACCGGATGAAGCCGCTCTTTCAAAAGCGCCAGCGCCGTATCAACCGGCGTCCAGTTCACCCCGGCAGGCAGCGCGAAACAGTCGTTCTTCAACGGTGGGGGTTTTAGCGTCATGGCAATATCCTTCAGCGGGCGGGGGCGTCTAAATTCAGCTCAGCTGCGATAAAATCCGCAATTGCGCCGGTGTCATCCAGATCAAACTGCGCCCGATCCAGATCAATCGGCGTGTCGGTGGCAATGGCACGGATCGTTGGATCATTTGGTGCGATCAGCGGCTGGCCCGCTGCCGCGCGATGGGCTTCGATTTTGGGGTGGGGCTCACCTTTGTAGCCCTCCACCAGAATGAGATCGACCGGCCGCATCCGAGCAAGCAGTTCAGTTAGCGAGGGCTCCGGCGCGCCGCGCAATTCCTGCATGATGGCAATACGGTTGCCGGATGCCAGCACCACCTCCTGCGCACCAGAAACGCGGTGGCGGTAACTGTCCGTCCCCTTGCGATCAACATCCGTGTTGTGATGGGCGTGTTTCAGGGTTGAAACCGTCAGCCCGCGGGCACAAAACTCCGCCACCAGCCGCTCCATCAACCCGGTTTTACCGTTATTCTTCCACCCGGTGACGCCGTAGAGCTTCATTTCAGCATGCCTTCCGCGCGGATCAGATCATCCCGCGTGTTGATGTTGAAAAACGCATCATCCTCAAAACCTGCAGAAGCCGCGCCATGGGCATCGGTCCAGAGCACCACTTTGCGCAAGCCCCCTTTCAGAGCCTTGCGCAGATCGTAGCGCAAAGAAACCGGCCAGAGGCCAAAGGTGGGATGACGCCACATGCGCCCGTCTTCATGGGTCGCGGCCAGTGCAATTGGTGTATTGGCCTTATCTGCCGCACGCATCAAACGCTCGGCTAGATCGGTTGGGAAAAATGGCGTGTCCGCCGCAGCTGAAACAATATGGGTTGCGCCTTGCTCTGCGGCCCAATCAAGCCCCGCAAGCACGCCCGCCAGAGGTCCGGGGAAATCGGGCAGGCTGTCAGGCAGCACCGGCAGGCCAAAAGCGTCAAAGCGGTCCGGGTCGCCATTTGCATTCAGCGCCAGCCTGCTGACCTGCGGTTCAAGCCGCGCGATCACCCGATCAAGCAGGCTGATCCCGCCCAAATGCAGCAGGCCCTTGTCACCGCCACCCATCCGCGTGGCCTGTCCGCCGGCCAAAATCACCCCAAGAGGTTTCATCATCTTTCAATCCCTTTGCCACAGGTGCCGGGCTTGGCGACGCCAAGCCGCGTGCCGATGGCCCTCGATGGGCCGGAGGCGCGCTCATTCGGCGCTTTTACGGCGATGTTTTTTCTCTTCAACGGGCGCATCTGCCGGGTTCATATCGCGCACCAGCCGCGCGTCCCCGCTAAGACAGACAAACCGCTGCCCGCGCATACGGCCAATCAGCGTCAGGCCAATTTCACGGGCAATTTCAACGCCCCAGGCGGTAAACCCCGACCGCGACGCCAGCACTGGAATGCCCATCATAGCGGTTTTGATCACCATCTCTGATGTCAGCCGCCCGGTGGTATAGAGGATCTTGTCATCTGCTGGCACGTTTTCCGACAGCATCCAGCCCGCGATTTTATCCACCGCGTTATGGCGCCCCACATCTTCCATATAAACAAGCGGCTGATCTTGCTGACACAGCACCGTGCCATGGATCGCCCCCGCCTCAAGATAAAGCGACGGTGTGCGGTTGATCTGATGCGCCAACGCATAAAGCCAGCTGGTGCGCAGCTCTGCCTGTGGCAGCGTCACCCCCTCTAAGCCTTCCATCATATCGCCAAAGACGGTGCCAACCGCGCAGCCCGAGGTGCGGGTTTTCTTTTTCAGTTTTTCTTCATGCGAGGTTTCGACCGCGGTGCGCACAACCACAGTTTCCAGATCTTCGTCAAAATCGACCCGTGTCACCTGATCATCCGGCAGCAACATGCCCTGGTTTTTCAAAAACCCCAGCGCCAGATATTCCGGGTAGTCACCAATGGTCATCGCAGTGACAATTTCCTGCGAATTTAGGAAGATGGTCAAAGGGCGCTCTTCGACAACAGCGATGTTGCTAATCTCGCCATTTTGATCAACACCTTCAACCCGACGGGTCAAACGGGGATTTTCAGGAGATGGGGCAATCAGATAGCCACGTTCTGGTGCCTGTATTGTCAATTGAAACGCCCCCTGATGCTACTTAAGTTCCACGGTATTCACCTAAAGGTATCCCATGGCAATCACCACCACCAGTGCTGCATTTTGGAAAGGCTTCCGCGATGGCGCACCTTTCATGTTGGTTTCCGGCCCCTTTGGGTTGTTGTTTGGGGTGCTGGCCAGCGAGGCCGGGCTGGATGTGCTGACCGCGTTTAGTTTTTCCATGGCGGTGTTTGCAGGCTCTGCCCAGTTCACCGCGCTGCAGTTGATGCAGGAACAGGCTCCAACCACAATCGTGTTGATTTCCGCCCTGGCGGTGAACCTGCGGGTGGCGATGTATTCCGCCTCTCTCACGCCGTATCTGGGAGAGGCCCCACTGTGGAAACGTGCCTTTGCGGCCTATTTCACCGTGGATCAATCCTATGCGCTGTCGATCGTGCAGTTTGAAACCGGAGAGCCGCTGAGCCTCAATCAACGACTGGCTTATTTCTTTGGCACCAACGGCTTGGTTGCACCCATGTGGATGCTGGCAACGGTTGTAGGTGCATTCCTCGGCAATCAGGTGCCCGCCAGCTGGGGGCTCGACTTTGTATTGCCTTTAGCGTTTCTGGCGATGATTGGGCCAATGCTGCGCACGCCTGCCCATGTGGTGGCTTGTTTCACCGCAATTGCCGTTTCCCTGCCTGCGTCTATGCTGCCCTATAATCTTGGGCTGATTGTTGCGGGACTTGCTGGAATGATCGCGGGCGCGCAGGCTGAACTACATCTGCCGCCTGCAGATACCCCTCTAAACACAGAGGAGCGCAAAGCATGAGCATCGAGCCCACCATCCTCTGGACTGTGATCATTGGGCTGGCGCTTGGCAGTTTTGCGCTGCGCTTTGTTTTTATTGGCCTTATGGGCGGGCGCAGCATGCCCGACTGGCTGATGCGGCATCTGCGCTATACGGCGGTTGCAATCATCCCCGCACTAGTGGCCCCGCTTGTCGTTTGGCCCGCGCCTACCGGGGGCGAGCCAAGCGCGATCCACCTTGCGGTTGGATGCGCCACATTGGCGGTGGGGTATTTCACCAAAAACGTCTTTGCCGCGATGGGCACCGGTGCGGTGCTTTTGGTGGGCTATCTCAGCCTGTTCAGCTGAGACTAGCCGTTCAGCGCCTGATTGCTGGCGGCGATGCCTTTTTTCAGGTCTTCATCGTCGCCTTCATAATAAAGCTCGCTTTGAACGGGGCCCAAATTTTCAAACTGCGCCGCAAGCTTTGTTGGGTAGAAGGTCACATTCACCGTTTCAAATCCGGGGATCTGCTGCAGAATGCGCGATGTGGAATTGGCGCAATAAACACCCGGCACACGACCGTTGTTTTTCACCAGCTGCAAAGCAAGTTCAGCCTGTTCTGCCGTAACCGCGAGCCGTTGGGTTTTTACGTGAAACGTGGTGCGTGCATGGGCGCTGCGATAGGCCTGAAACACCGCCGGGCGGATGCCATAAAGCACATCGTTATATTCCGGCACAATATCGGCATGAAATGAGCCCGCAGGATCAAAAATGACCCGCTCAGAACCGCTCACCATCAGGGCGGTATGGCCGCCTTTGCCGGTTCGGTTGTTGATCACGGTGATCAAAGTCAGCGCAGGCGCACCAGGATCTTGATAAGCCACCCGTTGCAGGGTGGCAAAATCAGCATTTGGCTGCTGCGGCGCAGCACAGCCAGCGAGCGCCAGCATCAGCGCGCCCATCGTCAGCAGCTTTTTCACCTGAAAGGCTCCGGTTGTTTAGACAGCAAATATCGCCAGAAACACCGTAAATACCAACAATGCAATCGAGAACCGGGTCACAAAAGTGAGAAACTTTGCGTATGTCTCTTCCTGAACCGAGCTATCCATCGATCCGTGTTCATGCTCTGCCATAGTACTGTCCTCTTCCCTGGGTGTTGCTCAGTATTTATTACTGAACTTTCTGCCGCAATCTGTCATCACGACAAAAAGTCTCATATTTGGTGCAGCTTTGCAAAGGCTGTGTCGGTCTGTCAATCAGGCTTGCGTCTCTTCAAGATCTTTAGCCAGACGGAAACCAATGCGATTTGCAGGTGCTTCTTTTTTTGCTTTGGTGGTGGCGCGCAACATCACGTTCAGCTGGGAGACATGCTGCACCAGCTGAGTGCGCGCGCCGCTGCCGTCGGTGCCGTAGAAGGTGATGATATCAGGGTCAAAATAGCCGATGCCTTCGATCCGCAGCACACCTGCATCACCGCCAACAAAGCCCATCGCGACCTCATGTTCCGCGTCCAGCTGTTTTTCAAAGTTCTGGATATACAGCACCAGACGTTCATAGGCCCAGCGCGAGGGGCTTTTGGTTTCTACCGGTTTTTGCAGGCTTTCTGGAACATTGGTCAAACCATTGCAGGCTTCTGGGTCAGAATGGACCTCATGAACACAGGGCAACACCGCCGATTCTGCCGCTTCTGCGCTGGTTGCTATCTTATTATCCATGGTCTTCCCCTTTGTGACCGCGTCACCACTTAGTCTTTACGTTGGTAAAGCCAGGCACCATCGTCGCGCGCCCAGCGCTCTACCGTGCCTTGATGGTAGAGGTGATTTACATGGGCAATGGATTCTACCAGTGCAAGCCCATATTCACCGGGCCCGATTGTGCGCTTAAACAGATAGGAAAAGCAATCCGCAGCGGTATGGGGTTCTTTCAGCGCCTCAAGCAGGCGATCAAGCGCGCTGTGATGATTATCAATCAGCTGGCGCATCCGAAGCGGCAGGCCCCGAAACGGAAGCTTGTGGCCCCCAAGCACCAGATGATCGGGCCGCGCCAAAGTGGAAAGGCGTTCACAGGCTTCGATCCAGTCGCTCAGCGGGTCGGCCATCGGCTCAGTTGCGTAGACGCCGATATTGGGGCTGATCGAAGACAGGATCTGATCACCGCTCAGCACCAGATTGTCATCCCGGCTCCAGAATGTTGCGTGTTCGGGGGCGTGGCCATTGCCGATATGCACATCCCAGGTGCGCCCGCCCATCTGGATCTGATCATCCTGTTTGATCCGGGAGAACCCCAGCGGCATCGGGTATACGGTATCAGCGAAATTAAACGGCCGGTCCGAGGCGCGTGCGTCATAGATTGCCGGATCCATCCCGGCGCTGCGATAAAACGCAAGGGTTTCGCGGGGCCAGACTTCCTGTTCGTCAAGCGTCAGCATGCGCGAAAACAGCCAGGCGGTGCGCGTTGCCACCAGCTCGGCTCCGTGTTCAGACTGAAACCAACCTGCCAGCCCCACATGATCCGGGTGGTGATGGGTCAGCACCACCCGGCCCACGGGTTTTCCACCCAAAACCGTGGCCATCAGTTTTTCCCACAAGGCGCGGGAGCGGCGGGAATTGATGCCTGTGTCGACAATGGTCCAACTGTCGCCTTCATCGAGCGCGTAGATATTGACGTGGTCGAGCTTCATCGGCAGCGGCAAGCGCAGCCAAAGCACACCTTCGGCGATTTCAATCGCTTCGCCTTCTGCAGGCGGGGTTTCAAAGGGAAACTTGAGCATGCTGTCAGAGGGCGCAGACATCAGTTTGCCAATTCATCAATGCTGAGCGCAAAGACGTTTTCGCTGCCAGCTGTCGCCGCGGCCAGATGGGCGGCATATTGCGGCAACATCCGCGTCATGTAGAAACGGGCAAGCTTTTCACGTGGACCACCCGGATCAGCCTGCGCAGCCTTAAGGTGGTAATACCCCCCAAGCACGCGGGCAAAGGCGCGCAGGAAATCAAGGCTTCCGGCAAAGCGTTCCCCCATATCCTGTGACACCATCCAATCGGTTGCATCGCGCAGCGCTTCGCATGCACTCCAGAGCGCGTCTGTCATATTGGGATTGCGCGCGCGGGAGTGTTCGGCGAATTTTTCGATCTCATCCATCAGACGGCCTGCCATTTCGCCGCCATCCATCATTTTGCGGCCCACCAGATCCATCGACTGGATCCCATTGGTGCCCTCATAGATCGCGGTGACACGCACGTCACGGTAATATTGTGCCGCGCCGCTTTCCTCGATGAAGCCCATGCCGCCGTGCACCTGCACACCGGTTTCGGCCACCCGCATGCCAACCTCGGTCCCAAAGACCTTGGTGATCGGGGTGTAGAATGCGGCGCGGGTTTTCCAATCCGCATCACCGGTGGCCTGCGCCATATCCAGCGCATGGGCATTGGCCAGCATGATCGCACGCGAGGCAAAGAGGTCCGCTTTCATCTCCATCAGCATGCGGCGCACATCGGCGTGATCCACAATGGTGCCCGAAGGGGTACGGCCCTGTTTGCGCTCAAGCGCGTAGTTCAGCGCGTGTTGATAGGCCCCTTCGGCAGCGCCAATCCCCTGCCCGCCCACACCAAGGCGTGCGTTGTTCATCATGGTGAACATCGCCGCCATGCCACCGTGTTCCTTGCCCACAAGCCAGCCAGTTGCGCCCTCATATTGCATCACACAGGTGGGGGAGCCATGCAGGCCCATCTTATGTTCCAGGCTCACCACTTTCAGATCATTGGCGCGGCCAAGGTTGCCATCTTCATCCGGGATGTATTTCGGCACCACAAAGAGCGAAATCCCCTTGGTTCCGGGCACCCCATCCGGCAGGCGTGCCAGCACCAGATGCACCACATTGCCGCCAAAATCATTATCCCCCCATGAGATAAAGATCTTTTGCCCGGAGATCGCATATGTGCCATCACCGTTGTCTTCGGCTTTGGAGGTCAGCGCGCCCACATCTGATCCGGCCTGCGGCTCGGTCAGGTTCATGGTGCCGGTCCATTCACCGGAAATCAGTTTTGGCAGATACAGCGCTTTGAGCGCGTCTGAAGCATGGGCTTCCAGCGCTTCGATCTGGCCCTGGCTCATCAATGGTGCGAGCTGCAGCGACAGGCAGGCCCCCGCCATCATCTCATTTACAGCCGTTGCCACTGTCAGCGGCAAGCCCATGCCGCCATGTTCCGGCGCAGCGTTCATGCCGACCCAGCCGCCCTCTGCAATGGCTTTGAACCCATCAGCAAATCCGGGCGACGTGCGCACCACGCCGTTTTCAAGCCGCGCGCCTTCCAGATCGCTGCCCCGTTGCAACGGCGCCATCACATCATCACACAGCCGTCCGGCCTCGCCCAGGATCGCGCTTACCAGATCTGGGGTCGCTTCACCGAAGCGCTCTGTCTCGCTGATCTGGTCAAACCCGATGATGGATTTCAGGATGAATTCATACTCAGCCGTGGCGGCACGAAAAGTCATGGCGTCCCTTCCTCTGGTCGTTACAAATAGGCGTGTAATGGATATGGGTTGTGGGTACTTGGCTTGGCGGTCACAAGGCGGTAAGACACCACCTTGGCTCTCTTTCCTAGCCAAGCCCATTTTTTGTTCAACCCAAACGCCGCGTCACAGTTATGAGCCAGACCTGCACTCTGAGACTGAATTCCAGCCCTGCTGATCTTGATCAGGCAGCCGCGTTGTTGCGGGCTGGCGCGCTGGTCGCCTTTCCCACCGAGACGGTCTATGGCCTTGGCGGAGATGCGCGCCAAGGTGAGGCCGTTGCGGCAATTTATACCGCCAAAGGACGCCCCAGTTTCAACCCGCTGATTGCCCATGTCGCAGATATTGAGACCGCGCAGAAATTGGTGGAATGGTCTGATATTGCAGAGAAACTGGCGCGTGCGTTTTGGCCAGGGCCGCTCACCATGGTTTTGCCACTGCGCGCGGGGCATGGCGTATCCGGGCTGGTGACGGCGGGTCTTTCCACATTGGCCGTGCGGGTTCCGGCACATCCCACAGCACAGCAGTTGTTGCACCGCGTTGGTGGCCCGGTGGCCGCACCTTCGGCGAACCCATCAGGGCGCATCAGCCCCACCACAGCGGAACACGTGATGGCCGGGCTAAAGGGGCGCATTGCCGCGGTGGTGGATGATGGTGCCTGCGGTGTTGGGGTGGAATCCACCATTGTCGGCATCGACGCAGATCAGGTGGTTCTGCTGCGTCCCGGTGGGCTGGCGGTGGAAGAGATTGAAACGCTGCTCGGGCAGCCGATACTGACCCGCGATGCCAAAGCAAAACTTACTGCGCCGGGGCAGATGCTATCGCATTATGCGCCCAATGCTTCGGTCAGGCTCAATGCTGAAACCGCCAAGGATGGCGAATTGTTTCTGGGTTTTGGCGCCTATGACGGGGATCTGAACCTTTCCCCAAATGGCGACCTTGCTGAGGCAGCGGCCAATCTATTTGACTATCTGCACCAGTTGGATGCACGGCATCTGCCAATCGCAGTTGCGCCAATTCCTGAACTGGGTCTGGGGCTTGCGATCAACGACCGGCTGCGCCGCGCCGCCGCGCCACGGGACTAAAAATCAGGCGTGGCCCGCGCTGGCCGAAAGCACAATCGGATCAATCCCCATGGTTTTCAGTGCCGCCATCCATTTTTCACCGTTCACCTGCTCAAACACCAATTCTGCGCTGGTTTCGGCGGTCAGCCAGCCATTGGCGGCGATCTCTTCCTCAAGCTGGCCAGGCCCCCAGCCCGCATAGCCCAACAAAACGATGAATTTTTCAGGTCCGGTGCCAGCGGCCACATCTTCGAGCACGTCCAAGGTTGCGGTCATCGCAAAACCATCAACCACCTGGAGCGAATTGACCCGCGATTCATATTCATCTGTGTGCAAAACAAAGCCGCGCTGGGTTTCAACCGGGCCCCCAAATTGCACCGCCACATTGGCGTTGGGCGCATCATTGATGTTGATTTCCAGCTGTTCCAGAATATCGCGCAGCGACACGCCGGTGGCTGATTTGTTGATGATCAGCCCCATCGCCCCTTCATCGCTGTGGGAACACAGAAAGATCAGCGTATGTTCAAACCGGGGATCCCCAATGCCGGGCATTGCAATCAGGAGTTTTCCGGTCAAATTCATAGGCGTTTCCCTTTCCCATCTCGGGGGCTTCTCCCCCACCATGCCCCTAGCCCCACAAACACGCAAGGGCTGACACGTCTATCAACTTCGCGCGATAGCTGTGTCAAAATGGCAAAATCGAGCTTGGAATTTGAGCCTGTTGCACGCATGTAAATATGCATGACCCAAGTTGTTGCAAAACTCAGCCTTGCCGCCGCCTGTACAGCGGCCCTTTTCAGCGCCCCAGCTGTGGCACAAAATCTGCCAGATAATCTGGTGGAAATCGAAGTGCTGGACGGTGGCAAAACCCGGCATGGCAATGTGATTGGCGCGCTGCGGGTCACGCTGTCTGATGGTTGGAAGACCTATTGGCGCTCTCCGGGCGATGCGGGCATCCCCCCGACATTTTCGTGGAAAGGGTCGCAGAATGTGGCTGATGTGCAAATCAGCTGGCCCGCACCTGAGGTGTTTTTAACCTCGGGCCTGCGCACGCTGGGCTACGAACAACAGATGGTGCTCCCGGTAGAAATCACACCTGCCCGCCCCGGCAAACCGATACGGCTGAAGGGGCGTGTGGGTATTGGCGTGTGCAAAGAGGTCTGTGTCCCCTCAGAGCTGCGCTTTGATCACGCGATGAACGCGAACGCAAAGCGTAACCCAACAATTGCGGCCGCACTGGCCAGCCGCCCCTACACCGCCCGCGAGGCAGGGGTGAAATCCGCAACCTGCAGATTGTCGCCCACCCAATATGGCATGAAGATCGAAGCGCGGATCACCATGCCATCGGCAGGTGGCACCGAAATAGCTGTCATTGAATCCGGCTCACCTTATTTGCAGGCAAGCGACACAACCGCGCGCCGCACTGGCAACACATTGGTGGCCGAAAGTGAGTTCTTCAGCCTGAACGACGGGCTCATTTCTATTGACCGCTCTGCCGTGCGCATTACCGTGCTGGGTCAAAGCCATGCAGTTGACATTCAAGGATGTAGCACCGGATGATCCAGCCCACCCGCCCTGTTTTGGGTGCAATAGCCGTGGTCTGCGAAGAGCGTGACGGCGCGCCACATGTGATTTTGGTGCAGCGTGCCAAAGATCCCAACCGCGGCTATTGGGGCTTTCCCGGTGGACATGTGGAGCTTGGCGAAACGCTGAGCGACGCGGCAGTGCGCGAACTGTGCGAAGAAACCGGCGTTGTTGCCGCCCCGATCGAGACCCTGCGTCTGCTGGATGTGATCGACCGCAATAGCGATCAGACCATAGGCTCACACTATGTGTTGGGCGTTATCATCTGTCGTTTTATCTCGGGGGAAGTGGTGGCGCAGGATGATGCAGCGGATGCGCGCTGGTTTTCGGTCGAAGAGCTGCAGAAAAGCACGCTACCGCTGCTTGCGCAGGTGGCCGAAGTGGCCGAGGAAGCCGCGCTCAAACTGGTTCAGCCGCGCGTGGACTAAATGTTAGGCTGATCGGCGCAGCCCCGAAAACAGCAGCCCAAGCACGGTGATCGCCAAGGCCAGCGCAACAAAGGCCGCAAAGGCAACGGTCTCCACAGCTGCGCCATTAAACCCGCCTGTGAGACTCAGCAGTGGGCTCCATAGCGTTCCGGTGACCATCACCCAGCCCATCGTCAACGCAAAAGCCGCCCCATGCAACGCAGCCATCAGGGTCATGGTTGGGCGCATACGCCGCGATTTCACCCCACGGCGCAATGCACGCAGCGCCTTGAGGCCATCTTCCTGAATGGCAATCAAGGCAGGCACAACAATTAGAACCAACAGCATTCCAAAGCCCAGACCGTAGACCAGCGTGATCACCGTGGGTTTGAGAAACTGCGCCTGTTGCGAGCCCTCATATAACAGCGGTGTCAGCCCCAGAACCGTTGTCAAAGTGGTTAGCATCACCGGGCGCAACCGATCCGCCGCACCATCAACGATGGCTGCTCTTAGGGCTTTTTTCTCGGAATACTCATCAATGGTTGTGACCAAAACAATGGAGTCATTGATAATAATCCCCGTCATCCCCAACAGGCCAACGATAGAGAACATCGAAAACGGCACTTCCCAGATGTAATGCCCCCAAATGGTGCCAACCAACCCAAAGGGAATAATCGCCATCACCACAAAGGGCCGCGTCCAGCTGCCAAACACCCAGGCCAGTGTGAGAAAAATCCCACCCAGCACCATAATCAAGGCATTGCGCGCATCACTCAGGAATTCGTTTTCCTGTTCGCTCAACCCAGATAGGCGCCAATCCACCTGATGGGTTGTCGCGATCTCAGGCAGGATTTCCTGCTGGAGCTGTTGCAAGATTTCGACTGCGCGGGCCGGATCATCATCTGACAGGTCTCCGGTCACGCTAAGAAGGCGCAGCCCGTTTTCCCGTTCAATCGTTGCAAAGCCCGAGCGTCGGGTCACGGAAACCACATCGGACAGCGGCACATATTGGCCGTTTGGCGCCCGCAGCTGCGTCGTTTCCAAGAAATCCGCGGTCAGCTCATCTTCGGGCAATTCCACCCGGATTTCCGCGTTTCGCGGCCCGTCGGGATAGGTGGCCGCTTCCAGCCCACCAAGGCGCGCGCGCAACACGCGCCCCAGATCATCAATTGCAAAGCCCAGCGCCTGCCCCTGTGGGGTCAGATCCAGCACCAGCTCATCCTTGTCATAGGCAAGACTGTCTTCCACCGCGGAAATCTCACCAAATACTGCAAGCGCCGTCTGCAAATCCTGCGAGGCAGCCTTCAGCACATCCAGGTTATTGCCGTAAAACTGCACATCCAGTGAATCATCGCCGGGGCCTGCGCGCCAGCCACGAAACGACAGGATTTCTGTCAACGGATGGCGCTGCACCCGATCCTGCAGCTCTCCTACAAATGCAAATGAGGAATAAGGACGCAGATCCGCGTCAATCAGTTCAATCGCGATACCACCCAAAAGATCGGTGTCTTTGCTGTCTACTCCCGACAAACCACGCCCGGAATTGCCGCCGATTTCGGCCAGAACAAAATCGATTGGGTTTTCACCGTAGCGTTCTTCATATTCGCGGCCCAGCTCTTCGGTGGTTTGCTGCAAGGCGCGCATCATGGCGAGTGAATCGGCGCGCGTGGCCCCATCGACCATAGCAAAGTTACCTGTCACCGATCCGCGTTCGGGGGCGTTGAAAAAGCGCCAGGGCACATCGCGGTTGATGAAATGCACCACCTGTGACGCAAGCAACAACAAAGAGGCCGCCACAACCACATAGCGCGCCTTGATTGCTACAGCGATCAGTGGGCGAAACAGAACTTCGCGCGACCAGCGGAAGCCCGCATTTACCACGCGGTTGGGGTATTCATACCAATTGCCCTGCTGCGCATGTGATAACGCATGGGCCATGTGGTTGGGCAGGATCAGAAAGCACTCAACCAGTGACGCCGCCAGAACCGCAATCACCGTCAAAGGGATATCGCGGATCAGTTCGCCAAACCGGCCATCAATATTGGTGAGCCCAAAAAACGCGATGATCGTTGTTATTGAAGCCGCAAGCACCGGCAAAGCCATTCGTCGCGCGGCGTTTTCAGCTGCCTGCACCGGGCTTTCTCCCATGGTGCGGGCACGGAAATCGGCGTGTTCGCCCACCACAATGGCATCATCCACCACAATGCCCAGGGTGATAATCAGGCCAAACAAGCTGACCATATTGATGGTTATGCCACCCGCATACATGATCGCCACCGCCGCCAGCATCGCCACCGGAATTCCCGCAGCCACCCAGATCGCAATACGCGCATTGAGAAACAGAAACAGCAGCACAACAACCAGGCCAAGCCCCACAAGCCCGTTGTCGAGCAAGATATCAAGACGTTGGGAAATGGCGTCCGCGCGGGTACGGATCAGCTGTACTGAAACACCTTGCGGCAAGGTGGCCCGAAAGGCCTGCACCGTATCTTGAACCGCGCTTTGCACCCCGATGGCATCGCCAAGCTGTGAGCGATCCACCCGGATCGACATTGCAGCGGCATCCCCCACAAAATAGGATCGCGCGCGCGCCACCCCATCAACATGGATCTGGGCCAGATCTTTGACCCGCAGCAGCGAGCCATCCGCATTCACCCGCAGCACGATCTCTGAAATTTCGGCGGGCGAGCGTCGTTCGGATCCGGTACGCACCCGCGCATTGGCACTGTCCACATCCCCTGCGGGGTTGGCGTCAACCTCGGCGGCAATCGCTTCGGCGATCTCGCGCATGGAAACGTCATGGGCCAAAAGCTGGCTTGTTGGGACTTCCACGATGGTCTGTGGCGCCACAACACCGCGAATGGTGGTACGTGTTACCCCCGCTTCAAACAGGCGTACGACCAGCTCATCGGAGAAACGGCCAAGCTGATCCGCGCCAATATCGCCGGAAATGACAACATCGGTGACCCGGTCGCGCCAGGCGCTTTGGCGTACCACTGGTTCTTCTGTTTCTTCGGGCAATGTGGTGACAGCATCCACTGCCGTCTGCATATCATCCGTCGCCCGCGCCATATCCCAGCCCGGTTCGAACTCAAACCAGAGCGTTGCACGGCCTTCGCGCGCAGTGGAAAAGGATTTATCCACCCCATCTACGGCGATCAAAGCCGGGCTTAGCGCCTGAATAACCGCGGTATCAACCGCTTCGGGGCTGGCGTTTTCCCAATCAACGGTGACCCGCACGGTTTCAACTATAACATCGGGCAGGAATTGTGCGCGCATGTTGGGAACGGCAAACAATCCCAATCCAAGCAACACCACCAACAGAAGGTTGGACGCGGTCTTGTGACGGGTGAAATAGGAAAACAGCCCGTTTGCGTGCTGCGCAAGTCCACCTGACATGGGTTAGCCCCCCATCCGCGCTTCGATCCGGCTGACAAGAGCCATAGGCACATCCGGTTGCGCCAGCTTCCGCAATATATCACGTTTCACAGCCTCAGGCATCGCCGGATTGCTTTCGACAAATGTCACCAGCTCTGCTCGTTTTTCAGCGCTGAGTTTGATGAATTTGGTGGTTGCGGCTGGCAGTTTGGTATCACTTTTGCGCAGGGGCGTGATCTTGATGCCTTCGCCCAGCAGGGGCGTGCGGTTCAAGACGATTTCACGCCCTGCAAGACCTGCCCCCCGGATCAGCACATTGTCGCCCTGCCTGCGGATCAGCTCAACCGGTAGACGTTCCAGCCGGTCCTGTGCGTCAATCACCAAGACCGCGCCATCCGCGCCATAGGCGGAGGCCGCAACCTGAACCACGCCACTTAGGGCGGGTTCACTGATGCGCGCGGTGACGAAATCACCGGGTTTGAGGCCGTGACCAGCGCTGATCTGGGCATAAAGCAGGCGACCGGTTTGCCCCTGACCACCGCTGTCACGCTGCAGCTGCGCCTTGGCTTTAAGCGCCATGCCATTTGCATCAAGCTCGATCTTCACTGGCAGGGGCAACAGTTTGCCCTGTTCATCAATCAAGCGGGTATATTGGCTGGTTGAAACGGTAAACGCCGCGTCAAGCTGGTCAGGATCAACCAGATCCGCAAGTTTTTCATTTGCCGAAACCAGACGGCCTTTAACCAGTGTCACCGCCTCAAGCACGCCAGAAAACTCAGCTATGACGGTCGTGTCATCAAGTTCACGCTGGGCTGTGCGCAGCGCCACATCTGCCCGTAAGACCTGGGTTGAGGTCTGATCCAAGCGCGCTTCGGCCTCGATCAGGGCCTGACGCCGGGTAATCACCACCTGACGGGCCTGGGCTGCGGCCAGTTCAGCATCTTCCACCGCTGCCGCAGAGCCAACACCACGCTTGCGCAGATCAGCCTGACGTTCAAACGCGCGCGCGCGCAATTCGGCCTGCGCTTCGGCTGATGCAAGTTCGTCTTTGGCAAGTTCAAGCACCCGCACCGCATCGCGTGCATCCGCCGCAGCGTCCATCTGATCCGCTTTGGCATTTTGCAGCGCCGCTTCTGCATCTGCCGGGTCAACCTGCACCAGCAGCTCACCCGCAGAAACTGTACCACCTTCGACAAAATTATCAGACAGGGATATCACCCGCCCTGAGGTTGGCACCCGAAGTTCCAAACGCCTGCGGCTTTCTATACGGCCAAAGGCAACCAGCTCGGGACGCAGGGTTTCCAGCTGTGCCGTTTCCACATTCACCGCAAAAACGCGTTCTCTACCGGGAAACTGCCCCCCCTGCTCGTTCATACGTGTTTCAACGGCAGCGGAGATCAACTGAACAGCATAGGCAACCATCCCCACAGACATCACTGCGAAGAAGAGACCAAGCAGGCTTTGACGCAGAAAGCGCATCCCTAGATCCTTTGTGGCGTTCACGCATTATGCGCGTGAAGCTGCTAATGACGAGCTTACCAACTCTTCACATCTAATACGAGCTTACACGTGGAAATGGATCACTTCCGTCGCAGATGCTCGTCTAATCTGGGCATGATTTCTACAAAATTACAGGGGAGATGGCGGTAATCAAGTTGTTTTGACAGGATTTCATCCCAGCCATCCTTGCAGGCACCGGGGCTGCCCGGCAGCGCAAACAGGTAGGTATTGCCCGCAACACCACCGGTTGCACGCGATTGCACCGCGGATGTGCCAATTTTCTGCATCGAAACCATGGTGAAGACGGTGCCAAAGGCATCGATCTCTTTTTCATAGACGTCGCGGTGCGCTTCGACGGTGACGTCACGCCCGGTGAGCCCGGTTCCCCCGGTCGAAATCACCACATCCACCGTATCATCCGCAACCCAGGTGCGCAGCTGTGCGGCAATCTCGGCGCGCTCATCGCGCAAAATTTTGCGATCCGCCAACACATGGCCCGCCGCCGTCAGCCGATCAACCAACACCTGACCAGAGCGATCATCGTCAAAGCTGCGGCTGTCAGAAACGGTCAAAACCGCGATGCGGACGGGAATAAATTCTTTGGTTTCATCAATACGCGACATCGCGCTAAATCCTTTCCATCACGGCCAAACGCAGAGCCAGCGCTCCAAATAGCCCGCCTGTCAAACGTTCCAGCCAGACCGACAAGCCCGTGCCTGAACTCAATGCGCGCCCCAGCCGCCCCGCCATCATGCCAACGCCGCCGTTGACCAGCAAACTCCCCATGGAAATGATCGCGCCAAGCAGCAGAAACTGGATCAGAATAGAGCCCGCTTCGGGTGTGATAAATTGCGGTAAAAACGCCAATACAAACAAGATCACTTTGGGGTTTGACAGGTTCACCATCAAGCCACTGCGAAAGGCGGCGCGCGCCTTCACTTCGGGCAACTCACCTTTTGGTCCCGGCTTGCTGCGCAGCGCCCCCCAAGCGAGCCACAAAAGATAAGCCACGCCAATCCAACGAATGACTTCAAAAACCATCGGCACTTGCGCCACCAATGCGCCAAGACCAAGCCCCGCAAGTGTCACGTGAATCAGCGAGCCCAACGACACGCCGACACTTGCCAGAAAAGCAGCGCGTGGGCCAAAGCGCGTGCCCTGACCGATACAAAACAGCATATCCGGGCCAGGGGTGAAATTCAGCGCCAAAGCTGCTGGAATAAAGGTCAGCAAGGTTACCGTATCAATCATGGTCTCAGTTGCCTTTCAGACGCGCTTTCAGTGCCAGCAGATCCGCCCAGGCCTGACGTTTCTGATTTGGCTGACGCAACAAAAACGCCGGATGAAACATCGGCAGCGCCGGTTTACCAAAGGCCTGATCCCATTTGCCTCGCATCCGAGTGATGCCACGCCGCCCCAGCACCGCCTGACAGCTGATATTGCCCATCAGCACCAGAACATCCGGCTGGGCCAACGCAATATGTTTTTCCAGAAACGGCAGCATCATGGCAAGTTCAACCGCTTCGGGATCGCGGTTCTGTGGCGGCCGCCACGGCAGCACATTGGTAATATAGACACTGCTGTCTCGGCTCAGATCAATCGCCGCCAGCATCTTATCCAATAGCTGGCCAGAACGACCGACAAAAGGTTTTCCCGCGATGTCTTCGTCGCGCCCTGGGGCTTCGCCGATGATCATCACCCGCGCGCCTGCTTGCCCGTCCGAGAACACCAGATTGCGCGCCCCGCGTTTGAGCGAGCAATGCTCAAACCCCTGCAACGCCGCCTGCAGCGCTGGCAAAGACGTTACCCCAGCGGCGGCAGCCTTGGCTTCGGCCACCGGATCAACCTCTTTGGGTTTTACCACCTTGGGCGCGGCGTCGGGTTTGGCTGGTTTTGGCGCGCTTTTTTCCAACGCGTAGCGGTCAACAGGCAGCTCACAGAGCGCATCTGTTGCGCCAAGCTCCACCTGCCACTCCAACAGCGCCTTGGCGCTCCAATAATCCAGTGCCGATTCCATGCCCCAAGCTATCGTGCCCCGCAGTTAAACAAAACCACCACGCCTTCATCTTTTCACAAATACTCCCGCCGGAGGCTCCCACAGTTGCGCCCTGTACAAATGGCTGTGATCAGCCACCTTGCCCCGCACAAATCCCCATCCTATAAGTCCAACAAATCCGCCGGAGCCAGACCGCCGCATTCCCGGTGACTGCCCCCCCAGGGAGACTGCCCATGTCCGACGCGCCTCAATATTTCCGCCAGAACCATCTGCTGGGAATCGAACCACTGCACCCGCTTGAAATCACCGAAATTCTGGATCTTGCCGACACCTATGTGGAA
Organism: Tritonibacter aquimaris; assembly: GCF_009617595.1. Taxonomy (GTDB): domain Bacteria; phylum Pseudomonadota; class Alphaproteobacteria; order Rhodobacterales; family Rhodobacteraceae; genus Epibacterium; species Epibacterium aquimaris. The sequence goes on from NZ_WIXK01000003.1 coordinate 217,049, forward strand.
CTGAACCGGCAGACCCAGAAACATGCGAATGCGCTGGCCGGGCTGACGCAAATCAATATGTTTTTTGAAAACTCCACCCGCACCCAGGCGAGTTTTGAACTGGCAGGCAAACGTCTTGGTGCGGATGTGATGAATATGGCGATGCAGGCCTCATCGATTAAAAAGGGCGAAACCCTGATCGACACGGCAATGACGCTGAACGCAATGCACCCGGATCTGCTGGTGGTGCGCCACCCCCATTCAGGCGCGGTGGATCTGTTGTCGCAAAAGGTAAACTGCGCGGTTTTGAACGCCGGTGATGGCAAACATGAACATCCCACACAGGCACTGCTGGACGCACTGACCATTCGCCGCGCCAAAGGCCGTTTGCACCGGCTCAATATTGCGATTTGTGGCGATATTACCCACAGCCGGGTGGCACGCTCTAACCTGATCCTGCTGGGCAAGATGGAAAACCGCATTCGCCTGATTGGCCCGCCCACTTTGGTGCCGGGTGATTTTGCAGAATTTGGCGCTGAGATCTATGACGACATGCACGAAGGTCTGAAAGACGTGGATGTTGTGATGATGCTGCGCCTGCAAAAAGAGCGTATGGATGGCGGATTTATCCCGTCTGAGCGGGAATACTATCATCGCTACGGCCTTGATGCTGATAAGCTGGCACAGGCAAAACCCGATGCCATTGTGATGCACCCGGGGCCAATGAACCGCGGCGTGGAAATCGATGGCACCATCGCAGATGACATCAACCGCTCGGTCATTCAGGAACAGGTGGAAATGGGCGTGGCCGTGCGTATGGCCGCAATGGATCTTCTGGCGCGCAACCTGCGCATCCGCCGTCAGGCAGCCTAAGGATGTCGGGCGTGGGTGAAACCTCTTCCACAATCGAAATATCCGCTGGGGAACAGGGGATTATTCGCCTATTTCAGCTGGACATGCGCCCGGAGCAGCTCGCCTTTGTGCGCGATGAAGAGGGCGCGCTTGCGCAGCTATTGGGCATTGAAACGCTGGATATGGCGCAGGCCGATCTGTTTGACGTTGCCGATCTCGAAGAGCTGGGCGTGATGGGATACCTCACCGAGGGGTGCGGTATCGCGCTTTCCGAGCTGAGGGATGATGCTGACATGCTAAAAGCGCTCAGCGGCCCAGTTTTGGTGCTGCGTTCGCGTGCCTTTGGCGGTGAAAGCGTACGCCTTACCCCAAGCGCACAAATTACCCTGCTACGTCACTATGAAGAACCCACCGCACTATGGAGTGCCCGCCCCGTGACCGCCGCAAGCGCTAAGCCGCAAAAGCCCAAAGTCCCCCCGCGCCAGGCCCGTGCTGAGGCGCGCCGCCTGGGCTTTATCTTCTTTGTCGTGGTGATGAGCCTGTTCGTGCTCCTCCTTGCCGCGCTGATCTTTTGACCTTTGAACCGAAAGAGCCCCGTATCATGACGCTTCTTTTCACCAACGCCCGTCTGATCGATCCCGAAGCTGGCAGCGATACAATAGGTCACCTGCTGGTCAAAGATGGCCAGATTGCGGGCGTCTATGCAGATGGCAGCGCCGTGCCTCAGGCGGATCAAGTTGTTGACTGCAAGGGCAAATGCCTGGCTCCCGGTATCATCGACATCGGCGTCAAGGTCTGCGAACCTGGTGAGCGTCACAAAGAGAGCTATAAATCGGCGGGGCTTGCAGCGGCGGCCGGTGGTGTCACCACAATTGTCACCCGCCCAGATACAGCCCCGGCAATCGACACGCCCGAAACATTGGAATTTGTCACCCGCCGCGCACAAGCCGATGCGCCGATCAACGTCTTGCCAATGGCCGCGCTGACCAAGGGGCGCGACGGTCGCGAGATGGTTGAAATCGGCTTTCTGCAAGATGCAGGGGCGGTGGCGTTTTCTGATTGCGACCGGGTGATCCAGCACACCAAAGTGTTCAGCCGCGCGCTGACCTACGCCAAATCCTGCGACGCCTTGGTCATTGCCCACCCGCAGGAACCGGTGCTGAGCGCGGATGCCGCAGCAACATCCGGTAAATTTGCCAGCCTGCGTGGCCTGCCTGCGGTGTCGCCTATGGCGGAACGCATGGGGCTTGATCGCGATATTGCATTGCTTGAGATGACAGGAGCAAAATACCACGCGGATCAGATCACCACTGCGCGTGCCCTGCCCGCATTGGAACGCGCCAAGAAAAACGGCTTGGACATTACCGCAGGCACTTCAATCCACCACCTGACATTGAATGAACTTGATGTAGCGGATTACCGCACCTTCTTTAAGGTCAAGCCGCCCCTGCGCAGCGAAGACGATCGTCTGGCCGTGGTGGAAGCTGTGCGCACAGGGCTGATTGACATCATTTCGTCGATGCACACCCCGCAGGACGAAGAAAGCAAACGTCTGCCGTTTGAAGAAGCCGCAAGTGGTGCGGTGGGTCTGGAAACCTTGCTGCCCGCAGCGCTGCGTCTTTATCATGCGGATCTGCTGGATATGCCTGCCCTGTTCCGCGCGATGTCTTTGAACCCCGCCAAACGTCTGGGGCTTGCATCCGGCCGCCTGTCTGCCGGGGCACCAGCGGATCTGGTGCTGTTTGATGCAGATCAGCCTTTTGTGCTCGACCGGTTCAAGCTACGGTCGAAATCACAAAATACCCCATTTGACACCCAGCGACTTCAGGGGCGTGTGCTCGCCACCTATGTTGCAGGAAAAACCGTATTTGAAAGCTGATCATCGATGCCACTTTTAGAAACCGCTTTCCCCGTGCTGTTGATCTGGGGGGTGGTTGGCTATCTCCTGGGGTCTATCCCGTTTGGCCTGCTGCTGACCCGCCTGATGGGGCTGGGCAATCTGCGTGAAATTGGCTCAGGCAATATTGGCACCACCAATGTGTTGCGCACCGGCAGCAAGGCCGCCGCGGCAGCGACGCTTTTGCTGGATGGCGGCAAGGGCGCGGCGGCGGTGCTACTGGCGCGTTTTCTGGCAGGCGAAGATGCAGCGCAGTTGGCCGGGCTTACCGCCTTTCTTGGCCATTGCTTTCCGATCTGGCTGCGGTTCCAGGGTGGCAAAGGTGTGGCGACATTCCTGGGGCTTATGCTCGCCTTGGCCTGGCCCGTGGGCATTGCCTGCTGCCTCACCTGGTTGATCGCGGCCTACCTCAGCCGGATTTCTTCCATGGGGGCACTGGTGGCGGCAGCGATTTCACCGCTTTGGGCAGCCCTTCTTGGTCACAGCGACGTGATCATCCTCACGGTTTTGCTCACGCTTCTTGTGATCGCACGCCACAAAGCCAATATTTCGCGACTGATTTCCGGCACCGAGCCACGCATCGGCGAAAAATAATTCGGGCTATCACTTTTGAAAAGCGGAATGTGACGGCACCCGAGCCGAAAACAAAATCACATACTTTCAACAAGATAGCACAATATTCACAGAGTGAACCGATCAGTTAAGGTTTTTGACCGCACGTATATCTGCGCATTTCTGCACAATCAAATTCAGTTGATTTGAACATGATTGCAGCACCTCCCACATTTCTGGTGTGGCAGGCAACCCGGCTGCTGCACCACTCAATCAACACTCCTCTTTGGGGCAATTACCGCCCCTTCAGAGGCGCAGGAAAGGATCATATCATGATCAACGTTAAATCTGTTCTGGGCGGCATTGCGCTGTCCGTTGCTGTAGCAACTTCTTCTCTGGCTGCTGGCGTTGAGTACAACGCGTCTTCGACTGGACTGGCCCTGCAAGGTTATGATCCGGTAGCATATTTCACCGTCGGTGAGCCCACCAAAGGCAACTGGAAAATCACTGCGATCCACGACGATGTAACCTATCGTTTTGCATCCGAAGAAAACAAAGCTGAATTCCTTAAAAACCCTGAAGCTTATGCACCGGCATATGGCGGCTACTGCGCATTTGGCGCGGCGATGGGCTTCAAATTTGACGGCGATCCCACCCTGTGGAAAATCGTTGATGACGTTCTTTACGTAAACCTGTCCGAAGACATCCAACAGCGCTGGGAAGGCGACATCCCTGGCTTTATCGAGCGTGCGGACGTCAACTGGGACGACATTTCTGAAAAGACACCAGCAGAACTGCAAGCTGAGCAGTAAACAGTTGGGGCCGCGGGCCTGTCTCGCGGTCCACAGCCTTAGGCGCCAGACCACTCACAGGAAACGACAGCAGATCCATTCTGCTGTCGTTTTTTTTACGCCACGACCCAATAAAAAAGAGCGCCCTCAGGCGCTCTCTTTCGTGTTTCCCAGTCATCAGGCTTTAGTAGCTGAACTCAGCGTAGATCTTGCTCAGATCGCCCTGCCAGTCGCCATGATACTGCGCCAGCAGCTCATCGGCTGGAACGGTCCCTGTTTCAATACTGTCTTTCAACGTGTTGAGGAAATGCGTCTCATCCGGAACCAACCCGCCTGAACTTGCAAAGCCGCGCGCCTGTAGGCCCGCAGTGGCGATTTCCAGCGCTTGCGCCGCGATCGATTGCATTTTCACCCCGTTGACCTCGGCCTGAAGCCCATCAACAGAGGCACCAATGCGCAACCCTTCGCGGGTGTCTGCATCCCAGCCCTTTACCAGATCCCAGGCGGCATCCAGCGCGGATTGGTCATACATCAACCCAACCCAGAACGCGGGCAGCGCACACAGGCGGCTCCAGGGGCCACCATCAGCGCCACGCATTTCCATGTATTTCTTGATGCGCGCCTCAGGGAAGGCTGTGGTCAGATGATCCGCCCAATCTGACAATGTTGGCGTTTCACCTGGCAACGCGGGCAGCTTGCCCTCAAGGAAGTCGCGGAACGACTGGCCAAGTGCGTTGATATATTTGCCATCGCGGTAGACAAAATACATTGGCACATCGAGCGCATATTCCGCGTAGCGTTCAAAGCCCATGCCCTCTTCGAACACAAAAGGCAGCATGCCAGTGCGCGCATCATCCAGATTGCGCCAGATCAGGCTGCGCCAGGATTTGTGATTGTTGGGCTTGCCTTCAAAGAAGGGTGAATTGGCGAACAATGCGGTTGCCACAGGCTGCAGCGCCAGCGCGACACGCAGTTTCTGCACCATGTCAGCCTCAGAGCCGAAATCCAGATTGACCTGCACGGTACAGGTGCGCCGCATCATCGCGCGCCCCATAGTGCCGACTTTTTCCATATAGTCGTTCATCAACCGGTAGCGCCCTTTGGGCATCAGCGGCATTTCTTCATGGCTCCAGATCGGAGCCGCGCCAAGGCCAATGAAACCAACGCCGATCTTATCAGCGATGTCTTTCACTTCGCGCAGATGCGTGTGCACCTCGTCGCAGGTCTCGTGGATGGTTTCCAAAGGCGCGCCAGACAGTTCAACTGCGCCGCCCGGTTCAAGGCTGACATTGGCACCGTCTTTTTCAAGGCCAATCAGCTTGTCACCCTCTGTGACGGGCGACCAGCCATAAACATCGCGCAGCCCTTCCAGAACCGCAACGATGGAACGCGTTCCCTCATAGGGGAGCGGTTTCAGCGTGTCTTTGCAGTAGCCGAATTTTTCGTGTTCGGTACCGATGCGCCAATCTGCGCGCGGTTTACACCCCGACGCCAGATATTCTGCCAATTGTTCATGGCGCTCAATGGGTCCGCCGCCGGATTGAGGGATGGACATGGGGAACTCCGTCCGTTGTCTGTCTCGTTGCGCAGAAGTGGGCGGAATCGCCCAAAGTGTCAATGGAGCCTTTGAAAGGCGTCCCTGCTGGGAGCCCGCTCCCAGATCACGACCTGGTGAGGTCCGCTGCGATGCATTTCTTCTAACATACGCTCTGTCTTCAATCCGGGAAGGCTGGAAAAGACATCAAAGAGCGCGTCCGCGCCAGAGGCGTTCACCGGGATGGCAAGCGGCGCTTGGCCCGGTTGTTCCAGCAACCAATGTGCAGGTTTGGACGTGTGATCAAGGCGCAGGCGTTCAAGCTCTGATGCGGCGACTGCACCACCGGTAAGTGGGCCGAAATAGGCGATTTGGCCTTCATCCACCCGCACAACACCAGGCCCGGCACCGCCAAGACGAAACCGCAAACGCTGCCCGCCGACCACTGCAATAACAATCGCGGCTGCAATCAAAACCCAGCCCGCAACCTGCCAAAACCCAAAAGACCACAACACCCAGCGCAGACCAAACAGGCCCAGCGCAGCAGCCGCTATCAGTTCACGCCAATGCCACAATGCCGCGCGGGCTTCGGGACGAATAAAGCTCATGTGCATCCCTCCACAGGAGATGTGCTAATTTTTTGCACCTCGGAAAACAGCACCAAGGCGTATGTCCCTGCAAGCCGGAACCCGACCGCCTCATAGGCGCGCGCAGCCGCAGCATTCGCCGCAAAAAGCACCGCCTGTTTCGCGCCCGCGTCGCGGGCTTCAAGCAGATGCATGGCCAGCGCCTGACGGGCGTGACCCTGACCGCGTTTATCTTTTGGCGTAAAAACACCACCGATCTGCACCACATCTTCGAATTGGGTGTTGAAGCCGGTCATTGCAACCGGCTCTCCGCCTGATATCAGCACCCGGTGACTGTTGTGGGCGATGTATTTACCGATTTCCTGCGCGGCTTTCTCCGTCGCAAGCTCTGGCGGGAAACCAAGTGCCTCGCAGTTATAGTCTGCGCGCCACCCTTCCAGCAGGCCGCGATCCGCATGCTCCAGCGAGTGCAATTCATCATCGGGACGCGGTGCAACCTTTATGTCTGTCAAATCAAGGTGAAACCCCAGATCATCCGCATTGAGATGGGTGGGGGCATTTGTCAAATCGGCTGCATCAAGGAACGCCCGCACTTGTGGCGCATCCCCCAGAACACCGTGGATATCACGCCCTCGGATCAGATCTGCCGCAGTGTCCCAATGTTCAAAATCGGGGGCCTGCATCAGGACTGTCCCTGAATTGCTTATCGCAAAGACGCCCCGGCCCTGCTCTAAGACCCAAATCTGCATCCCATAGGGCGCGTCAGAAGTCAGACCAAAATCCCGCAGGTTGCCAAGCAGAAACATCGAGCTTTGGATGTGATCATACAGAAATGGAAACATCCATTCCAAATCCTGTTCCTCAGCCCGACGCCACATTGCTACCAGTCTCCCAATGTCTTTTGCCACAACGTCATCGCGGCCACCGCCGCCGTATCCGCACGCAAAACACGCGGTCCAAGGCTTACAACATGCGATTGTTCCAATGCATGCAAGCGTTTCCGTTCATCCTCGGAAAATCCGCCTTCAGGGCCGATCAAAATGGCCCAGGGCGCGTCTGGATTGCTGTCCGCTGCCAGCTCCAGCGCATTGCCCACTTCGGCCTCATCACAAAACATCAACTGGCGCTCTTTGGGCCAGTGATCGAGCAGGCGTGCAAGCTTTTGCAGCTCTGCCACCTCAGGCACATAGGTGCCGCCACATTGTTCTGCCGCTTCCACCGCATGGGCCTGCAGGCGGTCCTGGCGGATCCGATCTGAATTGGTGAATTGCGTTTGCACCGGCAGGATCTTGGCTGCACCCATTTCCGCGGCTTTTTCCACGATGAAATCAGTGCGCGCCTTTTTGATCGGTGCGAACATCAACCACAGGTCTGGCGGCATCTGCAGCGGTTTGCTCTGGTTCAGGCAGGCCAGCGTGCCGCCGCGTTTATTGGCCTCCTGCACTTCGACCTGCCATTCACCATCACGGCCATTAAACACCGTCACATGATCGCCCACGGATAGCCGCATCACCCCAAAAAGGTAATGCGCCTGGTCTCGATCCAGAGGAAGCGATTGCCCTGCACCCAAAGGGTGCTCTACATACAGTCTGACTTTTGCACTCATGGAAGCTTACATATGCAAGGCAAAGCGCCAACACCAGATGGTCAGGTCGCAGATGCGGTCAAAGGAAACTGGGTCGACACATATGCACCAGAATGGAGCCGCCCCTATCTGCGCCTGAGCCGTGCGGATCGCCCGATTGGCACCTGGCTCTTGCTGATCCCCTGCTGGTGGGGTCTGGTGCTGGCGATGCTCTGGGATGGGCAAGCAGGTTGGCACGATCTCTGGATCGCCGTGGGCTGCGCGTTTGGATCATGGCTGATGCGCGGTGCGGGCTGCACCTGGAATGACATCACCGATCGTGAATTTGACGCCCAGGTGGAGCGCACCCGCTCCCGCCCGATCCCCTCAGGCCAAGTCAGCGTCAAAGGCGCGCTGGCCTGGATGGGGCTGCAGGTCCTGTTGGGGGCGTTGATCTTGCTGAGCTTCAATCAGGCGGCCATTGCGATGGGTATTCTGGCGTTGCTGCCCGTGGCGATTTACCCTTTTGCCAAACGGTTCACATGGTGGCCGCAGATGTTTTTGGGGATCGCCCTCAACTGGGGCGCATTGCTTGCCTGGGTTGCGCATACCGGCAGCCTGCATTGGGCGGCCGTGCTTTTGTATTTGGCCGGTATCGCCTGGACGCTGTTTTACGACACGATCTACGCCCATCAGGACACCGAGGATGATGCGCTTATTGGGGTGAAATCCACCGCCCGTCTGTTTAACACAGAAACCCCTAAATGGCTGCGCCGCTTTATCGTTGCAACGGTTGCCCTGATGGCCTTTGCCGTGCTGAGCGCGGTTCAAAACGATGGATCGCCGCTCAAACTAGCGCTAACTCTTGCCGCCCCCTGGGCGATGGGCTGGCATATGACCTGGCAATTGCGCAGCTTTGACGCGGAAAACACCGATGGGCTCCTAAGGATTTTTCGCCTCAACCGAGATACCGGCTTGATTCCGCTCATATTCTTGATTGCGGCGCTCTTCGTATGATTGAAAGTCTACTCATCGGTCGTTAAGAGTTTTGTGAACGAGTAAGGGGTCAAGATTCATATGCGCCTACCAACCGTGCTGATTCCCGGTGCAACCTTCGCAACCGCCGCCGCACTTTGTGTTGTGGTCGCGGGTTTCACGGCAACAGCGATGGAACGGGCCAGTGAATCAGCCGTGCGCCGCAGTCTCGATATTGGCGGCTTTGAATGGGCCGAAGTGGCGGCCAACGGGTTGAATGTTTTCCTCGAAGGCACCGCCCCCGATGAAGCAAGCCGCTTTGCGGCGCTGTCACAGGCTGGTGGCGTTGTGGATGCGTCGCGCATTATTGACCGCATGCAGGTCACACCTTCACGCGGCATCGCACCGCCGCAATTCTCGATTGAGATACTACGCAACGACTCTGGCATTTCGCTGATTGGCCTCGCCCCCAAAGCGACCGAGCGCACCGATGTTATTGATCATCTGCGTGATATCGTGCGCGATGATGAAATCGCCGATTTTCTGGAAACCACCACCTATGCCACGCCACGCGGCTGGACCCAGGCGCTGGATTACGGGCTGAAAGCGCTCGACCTGCTGCCCAGCTCCAAAATCTCGATCAAACCCGGCGCGGTTGCAATCACCGCCAATACAGACAGTCCAGAAGACAAAGAACGCCTTGAGCGTCAACTGTCGCGCATGGCACCCGGCGGGTTGCGTCTGACCCTGGATCTAAAGGCACCCCGCCCGGTGATCACACCTTTCACGCTGCGTTTTACACTGGATGAACAGGGCGGCAGATTTGATGCCTGTTCCGCCGAAAGCGCATCCAGCGCGCAACGGATTGTGGCCGCAGCCCAAAACGCGGGCCTTAAAGGCGACGCAGAATGCGTGATCGGCATGGGCGTTCCTTCCCCCAATTGGGCCCAAGCGGTGGAAGAAAGCCTCAAAAGCCTCGCTGAGCTTGGACAGGGCAGCGTGACCTTGGCCAATGCTGACATCACGCTGGTTGCAGTGGAAGGCACGGATCAGGGCAAATTTGACCGTATTGCCGGCGCGCTAGAGCATGCTTTGCCCAAAGTATTTGCCCTTCACACGGTATTGCCCGTCGCCGAGACCGAAAGCGAAGGCGAGAATGAGTTCACCGCCACGCTCAGCCCGGAGGGGCAGGTTCTGCTGCGTGGTCGCCTGTCTGATCAGACCCAGCGTGAGTTGACCAATAGTTTCGCCAAAGCCCGTTTTGGCAGCGAAAACGTCCACAGTACCGCGCGCCTTGCCGAAGATCTGCCAATGGATTGGAACATGCGCGTGCTCACAGGGCTGGAAGCGCTGTCAGTGCTGCATCGTGGGGCGGTCAATATCACCCCACAAACGATTGAGCTGCGCGGTGCAAGCTATCAAAAAGATGCCTCCGCTGAAGTGGCAAAGCTGTTTTCCACCCGGCTTGGGGAAACCGCGACCTACGATCTGACTATCACCTATGATGAACCACCGATCCCGGAAAACCAGCCGCTGAGCCCGGAACAATGTCAGGACCTGCTGACCAAGGTTCAGGAAAACGGCAAGATCACCTTTGAACCCGGATCTGCAACCGTCGCTGAGGGCAGCAACGCCACGCTTGACCTTGTGGCAGGCGTCCTGGAGGACTGCGGCCCCGTGCGGCTGGAGATTCAGGGCCATACCGACAGTCAGGGGCGCGAAACGATGAATGAACGCCTCAGCCAGGCGCGGGCACAGTCGGTCCTCAATGAGCTACGCGCGCGCCGCATCCCAACGCTGACCTTTGTGGCGCGGGGCTATGGCGAAGCGCAGCCAATTGCCGACAACGAGACCGAAGAAGGCCGCGAAGCCAATCGCCGTATCGTTTTCCAGATGCTGGACAACACCGCGGCAGAGGCGGAAGACAGCGCCACAGATGAAACCAGTCAAGAGACCGAAGAAGGATCCAACCAATGAACCGCACAGAGTTCATCATTGCCACTGCGATCATCCTGTTTGTGGCCTTTTCCTTGGGATGGTTTGCCAATTGGCTGGTGCATCGCTTCACCCGCGTAAATCAGGGTGATGTAGCCGATCTCGACAAGATGAGCCAAGAGCTGCATGAAGCCGAAGAAACCCGTGATCAGGCCATCACCTACCTGCAACAGCGCGAAGCTGAGCTGCTCAATCAGCTGGCCCAGTCCGAGGCGGAACTCAGCGCAACAATGGATGGTCTGCGCGATGCGCGCCGCGAGGCCGAAGAGCTGCGCGGTCAGTTGACGCGATAAGGGCTTACCAGCGCTTCAGCGCGTCTTCGTCAGCGTCTTTGGCCGCAACCCAATCGGCGCTGCCGTCCTGCAGGATTTCTTTCTTCCAGAACGGTGCGCGCGATTTAAGATAATCCATCAAAAATTCAGCCGCTTCAAAAGCATCTTTGCGATGCCGTGATGCGGTGGCCACCATCATGATTTGATCCCCCGGTGCCAACCGACCGTGCCGGTGGATCACCAAAGCATCTGCCAGTGACCAGCGTTCGATGGCCTCGGAGGCGATCTTTTCCAGCGCTTTTTGCGTCATGCCCGGATAGTGCTCGATCTCCATGATCGTCATCTCTCCCGCGTCGGCTTCGCGCACAACACCGGTAAAGGTCACAATCGCCCCTGCCCCTTTGGCGGAGGCGGTGAATTCATTTGCCACGGCACCTGCATCAAAGGCGGCTTCCTGAACCAGCACTTTCATCCGATCAGCCCCCGGTCATTGGCGGGAAAAACGCAACCTCGCGCACGCCTTCAAGAGGGGCGTCAAACTCGCTCAGCTCCTGATCCAGAGCGACGCGAAGCGCTGACAGATCTGCAAATGCAGCCTCATAGCGATCTTCGCGCTGCTTCAGCTCTTCCACCAGCTCCATCACGGTCGTGGCAGTTGTTTCTACCTCTTCGCGCGGGAGGCCAATACGTTCACGCACCCAGGCAAAATACATCACGTTCATGTTGCGGGCTCCTTCAGATGCGGCAAGGCCTTGCGCAGATAGTCTACGCCGGTGATCAATGTCAAAATGGCGGCGATCCACAAAAGCCACAGGCCAATACGCCCGCTCCAGATCATCCCTTCAAACAAAGGGCGGATGTGCTGCAGGTCTTCAACACTTCCTGCCATGATCTGATCCACCATAGCCTGATCCATGCCCCAGACCGCCATGCCAAGGTAATGTTCAAATATACCGCGGCTGAACAGCACCGCAATTGCAATCATCTGTGCAGTGGTTTTCCATTTGGCAAGTTTGGTCACTTTCAACGTGCCAGCGGTATCGCCCAGATATTCGCGCAGACCTGAAACAAAGACCTCCCGAAACAAGATCACCGTCACCGGAAGCACCAACCAGGGGATCCAATTGGCATCGGAATAGCCAACAATCACCATCAAGGCGACAACCACCATTGCCTTATCGGCAATTGGGTCCAGCATGGCTCCGATTTTGGTTTCTTGTTTCCAGGCGCGTGCGAGATAGCCATCAAACCAGTCGGTGATTGCAGCCCCCGTGAACAGCATCAGCGCCAGCCAATCGGCAAGAGGGCGCGCGAAATAGAGAAACATAATAGCCACCCCCGGCGCTGCCAGCAGCCGCAGAAGGGTCAAGATATTGGGAAGGTTCCATGTCATACCCTCTTCCTACAGGCTGCATCTGCTGGCGGGAAGACCCATCCTCTTACAACAGATCAATTTCCCATTGAGGCAACAACAGCAACTTAGACAGATGCAGCAGCGCGGAAGAAAATACCGCCATTCTGCGGTTGAGGCATGGTAAGCGGCAAAACCAGCAGCCCGGCAATCAATGCGGCTAAAATAGCAACAATCACTTCACGTGTCATTTCGACCCCCTAAGATCGTTAAACGTCACCTGAATGCCAAATAGGTGCACTATTTCAATGGTGCGGCCCAGCTGCGCGACTCAAGGTGTACTGATCGGTAAACTTGCATAATATTTGACCGATCAGTTAACCATAATCAAGACAAATTTGGATGAATTCTGAATTTCATTCACATTCCTGCGATGCTCATGCAGCCCCTGCGCATCTAACAGTTTGAAATAGGCATAGAAAAACCGCCCGAAATCCGAGCGGTTTAAACCATAGGTGCTGGCGTCAGCCCTGATTGTGGAAATGATCGTATATCCGCTCAGCCAAAGCTGCGGAAATACCCTCCGCCGCCTTGAGATCCGTCAGGCTGGCGCGGCTGACGGCCTTGGCACTACCAAAGTGTTGCAACAGGGCGCGCTTGCGCGTGGCACCAACACCGGGAACCTCATCCAGCGGGTTTGATACCATGGATTTGGCCCGCTTCGCCCGGTGCGCACCGATGGCAAAGCGGTGCGCTTCATCGCGCAGGCGCTGAATGAAATAAAGCACCGGATCATTGCGCTGTAACGCAAATGGGCGCTGCCCCACACGGTGGAACTCTTCCTTGCCATGATCACGGTCCACCCCTTTGGCCACCCCGACCATCGGAATGTCTTGCACCTGGTGCTGCTCCATGATTTCAGCAACCGCGCTCACCTGACCGGCACCGCCATCAATCAGCAAAAGATCCGGCCACAGACCTTTTTCCCGTTTCGGATCTTCTTTCTGCAAGCGAGAGAAGCGGCGGTTCAGCACCTCTTTCATCATGCCAAAATCATCACCGGGCACCAGATCATCGCCTTTGATGTCAAACTTGCGATAGGCGTTTTTCATAAAGCCCTCGGGCCCCGCAACAATCATCCCCCCCACCGCATTGGTGCCCTGGATGTGTGAGTTGTCATAGACTTCAATGCGTGCAGGCGGCCCTTGGAGCTGGAACGCCTCAGCAATGCCACGCAGCAATCGGGCCTGGGTTGCGCTTTCGGCCATACGGCGGGCAAGGCTTTCACGGGCATTGCGCAACGCGTTTGATACCAGCTCGGCTTTTTCACCGCGCTGAGGCACCGCAACATCCACCTTGCGCCCTGCCTTCTCCGTTAGGGCGGCTGAGACATAATCAAGATCCTCTACCCCGTCCGAGAGCAACAGCTGACGCGGCAGTTCTTTGTTGCTGTAGAACTGGCCGATAAAGGCTTCCATAACTTCGGCTGGGCTGTTGTCTATGTCGATGCGCGGGTAGAAATCCTGATTGCCCCAGTTTTGATTGGCGCGGATGAAAAACACCTGCACACAGGCCTGCCCTCCCTCCATGTGTAGCGCAATCACATCCGCCTCACTTACGCCCTGCGGATTGACCCCCTGGCTGGATTGCACCTGGGTCAGCGCCTTGATCCGGTCCCGCAATGCCGCGGCGCGTTCAAACTCCATCGCCTCTGAGGCCGCCATCATCTGCTCGGCCAAATCCGCCTGCACTTTGGTGGATTTACCTGACAGAAAATCATCCGCCTCTTTTACCAGCTTGGCGTAGTCCTCAACGCTGATCTTGCTGCCACAGGGCCCGGCACAGCGTTTCATATGGTAATTCAGACAGGGACGATCCCCCGCCTCCACTTCGCGATCAGAACAGGTGCGCAGCAAAAACACCTTCTGCAAAGTATTGAGCGTACGATTGACCGCACCTGCGCTGGCAAACGGGCCATAATACCGCCCTTTGCGCTTTTTTGCGCCGCGGTGTTTTTCCAACCGGGGGAAATCCGTCTCGTTTGAGATAAAGATGTAAGGGAAGCTTTTGTCGTCGCGCAAAAGCACGTTGTATTTGGGTTTCAGCTGTTTGATCAGGTTTTGCTCAAGCAGCAGCGCCTCAGTTTCCGTGCGGGTGGTCAGAAACATCATCGACACGGTTTGCGAGATCATCTTCTCAATCCGGGGAGAGTTTCCGGGCCGCGTGTAGTTGCTCACCCGCGCCTTCAGATTGCGCGCTTTTCCCACATAGAGCACACGGCTTTCAGCATCGAGCATGCGATACACACCGGGGGATCCATCCAGCGTCTTCACATAGGCCTGAATCACCTCATATCCGCTTTTGGGAGGCTCTGAGTGTTCGGGCAAGGCTGAGGGTTCTGTGGGCATTTGTGTCATGTCGGTACTTTAGAATCTGCACCATACGCGCTGCAATACGAGACTAAGAAAGGCAAGCAAGAACAAGTCCACCGATCCTGGGGATAAGTCTGATGATATCTTCTGGCTATCCCGCTTTTTCCCTTATTTTTGAGCAATTTTACGCAAATGATTAAAAAATAGGCAGCCATGTAAGATACTGATGTAAAACGATATTTTATCATCGCACGCCAAGCCCTTGGGAAACATGATATTTTTGTAACGACAGAATTACATTGAGATACGATGTGTACAACCGATCTGAAAGCTTAATCATTTATTAACGAAATAGAGCATGCCACCTGGTAGGCGACATGCTCAAGAGACTTCAATAGGGCTGCGGCTGAGCCTCAAAATCTGCGGATTTTGCAGTTAAAGCAGGACAACCAGATAGGTCACGTAGAGGCCGCTCAGCACAGCGCCCCAGACACGGTTGATATCGCGCTTCAGGAACACAAAGGGGACCAGCACCAAAGACGCCGCCAGCATCACCCAAAGATCAAAGCGGAGGAACTCAGGCGCAACGGGGATCTCGCCAACAAACGTGGTGATCCCAATAATAGCCAGCAGGTTGAACATATTCGAGCCGATCACATTGCCCAAGGCCACATCAGCCTGACGACGGATCGCAGCCATAACCGTGGTGGCCAGTTCGGGCAGTGACGTCCCAATCGCAACAAGCGTCAGCCCAATGATGGTTTCACTGATACCGTAGGTCCGCGCAATGATGGTGGCGTTATCCACCAGAAGATCCGCGCCCAGCGGCAAACCGATGAGCCCCAAAAACAGGAAGATCCCGATGCGCCAAAAAGGCATGCTTGGATCGGCGTCTTCCATGCCTTCCAGATCTGCGTCCTGACCACATTTACGATGCTGATTGGCCTCACGTGCGGCCAGTGCCAGCACAACAGCCAGCACCATCAGCAGCACGACACCGGACCAAAGGGTAAATTCGCCAAGGAAAGCCAACGCAATGAACAACACAGACGCGCCAAGCATCATAATGTAGTTCTTTCTGGTGTCGCATTCGCTGGTGTGAAGCCCGGCAAACAATGCAGGCACACCAAGCACCAAAAGCACATTTGCTGTATTGGATCCCACCACATTGCCCATGGCAATATCAGGCGCATTGTCCAAAACAGCAGAAATCGCGATCAGAAGTTCAGGCGCAGAGGTGCCAAAGGCCACAATTGTCAGACTGACAATCAATGCTGGCACGCCAAGTCGCAGGCTCAGGTTCACCGCACCACGCACAAGCGCATCCCCTGCCAAGAGCAGGATAATCAGCCCCAGGGCTGACAAAAGCCATGGCATCATGTGCCACGTCCTCCATTTTCTTTACAGGCGCAGGGGCCTTTGCCTATCTTAAAACGTCCACAACCGGGGCAGCGTTTTGACGACAGCCGCTTCCCTCCTGGAACGCGCAATTTTCCAAACATGGCCAGAACAGCCATTGCAACCAAAAACAATGTGACGATTTTCGCCAGCACCTACAGACCAAACCGCGCAAATGCAGCGCGTTCCTCAACCACCATCAACGCATCTTCGGCCACGCGCATGCCCAAACGATTGAGCAAGGAACGTTTCTGACCATAGACGCGGAAACGCGTTTTCTTTCCAAACACGTCCTGCATCTTTGGTTTGAGATGCGCAACGCCTTCGATCAGGCCCAACGCCGTTGCACGCCGCGCCAGCCAGACCTCACCGGTGAAGAGGTCCTGCTCTACATCCAGCTTGTCGCCGCGGCGGGCTTTCACATGGTTGATAAAGGTCTCGTGGATGTCACCCAGCAGTGTTTTCAGCCGCTCAACATCTTCTTCTTTTTCCGGGCGGAACGGATCCATCATGGATTTGCTCTGACCGGCGGTATGGACGCGGCGCTCAATGCCCTGACGCGCAAGAAACACATGCGCACCAAAGCCCGCCGAAATCACCCCAATGGATCCCACGACCGAAGCTTCATCCGCCCAGATCTCATCCGCGGAGGCAGCCAGCCAATAGCCACCAGACGCAGCAACATCCTCAACAAAAGCATAGACCGGCACGTCAAGCTCTTCGGAGAGACGCCGGATCCGCGACCCGATCAGCGAACTCTGCACCGGAGATCCACCAGGTGAGTTGATCTGCAATGCCACGGCTGCGGGCTTGCCCTTACGGAAAGCTTTCTCCAGCACTGGCGCGATTGTTGCATCGTTCAACGCACCGCGGCTCCCCGCGCCAATTGCGCCTGACAGGCGGACAACGGCCACAAGGGGGGGCTTTTTCATAAAGGGCAACTTGAGTTTCATCTCGCCGATGTAGAGAGCCAGACCGCGTGAAACAAGGGCCGTTCTACCCGCGTTTTGACACATTGGCAGATTTGCCTCAGCGATAGGGGCATTCCTGCAACGCTTCTACATGTGTTGGCGAACCAGAGACCAAAAGCACGCGACATGGTTGCGCTGCGCGGGAGCCCTGCCCCGGCAGCGCACCAAAGCTTAAGAGCGCACCCGCCAGCCGGTTTTGAAGATCCAGGCAATCACCGCAAGACACAGCAATGTAAAGCCAAAGATCGCCACGAGGCTGATGCCAACCGGTACATCTGCGGCGCCAAAAAAGGACCATCTGAAACCTGAGATCAGATAGACCACCGGATTAAACAGCGTCACCTTCTGCCACAGCGGCGGCAGCATCGAGATGGTATAAAACGCGCCCCCCAGAAATACCAACGGTGTCACCACCAGCAAAGGCACCAACTGAAGCTGTTCAAAACTGCGCGCCCAGATACCGATGATAAAGCCCATCAGCGAAAAACTGAGACTTGTCAGCACCATAAACAGTATCATCGCAAATGGATGTGCAATTGGCAGATCCACGAACAACGCCGCCGTCGCAAGGATCACACAGCCAATGAACATGGATTTGGTGGCCGCAGCCCCCACATAGCCGATTACGATCTCTTTATGATCAACGGGCGCTGAAAGCAGCTCATAGATTGTGCCAAGGAACTTGGGGAAATAGATCCCAAAGGAGGCGTTTCCAACGCCCTGTGTCATCACGCTCAACATAATCAGGCCGGGCACGATAAAGGCACCGTATTGCACCCCGTCCACCTCTTCGATGCGGCTGCCAATGGCAGAGCCAAACACCACAAAATAGAGCGAGGTCGACAGAACCGGCGACAGGAAGCTTTGTAGCAACGTGCGCCAGAACCGAGCCATTTCAAACCGATAGATCGCCCAAACACCATACCAATTCATGCGACATCTCCTGTGTGGACCAGATCCACAAAAATCTCTTCAAGGCTGCTTTGCTGGGTCTGCACATCGGCAAGCATCAGACCCGCCTCTGCAATTGCATTCAGCAAGGCCGTAATCCCAGTGCGTTCACCCTGAGTGTCATAGCTGTAGAGAAGTGAGTTCCCATCCTGCCCAAGTTTCAGATCAAACTCTTGCAAGGGTGCGGGGATCGCAGCAAGCGGCGCACAAAGCTGAACCTGCAGCTGCTTTTTCCCCATGCGCGACATCAGGCTGTCTTTGTCTTCCACCAGCAGGATTTCACCGCGCCGGATCACGCCGATACGGTCCGCGATGGCTTCGGCTTCCTCAATGTAATGGGTGGTCAAAATAATGGTGACACCGGTCTCTTTCAGCTCGGCCACCACGTCCCACATGTCTTTGCGCAGTTCCACATCCACACCGGCGGTGGGCTCATCCAGAAACAGGATGCGCGGCTCATGGCTTAGCGCTTTGGCAATCAGAACCCGCCGCTTCATCCCGCCAGAAAGCTCATTGATAGAGGCGTGCCGCTTATCCCAAAGAGAGAGTTTCTTGAGGATCTCTTCGATCAGCGCGTCATTGCGTGGCTTTCCAAACAACCCACGCGAAAACCGCACCGTGTTGATGACCTTTTCAAAAGGCTCAAGGTTGATTTCCTGCGGTACCAGACCAATGAGATCGCGCGTCGCGCGAAACTGGCTCTGCGTGTCAAACCCGCCAACGGAAATTGTGCCCGAGGTTGGATTGGTGATACCGCAGATGGTTGAGATCAGTGTCGTCTTCCCGGCTCCATTCGGGCCAAGCAAGGCAAGAATTTCGCCCTGTTCAATTTCTATGCTGACATCCTTAAGAGCCTCAAAACCATTGTCGTACGCTTTGCGCACATTCTTTACACTTAAAATAGCAGCCATGAGATCTCCGCCGGCTAAACTTCAAACTGGACGGATACTACAAAGCCTTTTACGTGATCGCTACCAACCTGCGCGCGCAGAGATATGTGCAGCGGCGCAGAGGTGGCCGCTGCAGTCTTTAATCAAGGCAAGCCCGCTTAGGACGCACTCGCAGTCGTCTCGCGAACGGTATCAATCATCAGCTGCACATTGTCAGGGTCAGCGTCCGGCGTAATGCCATGCCCCAGGTTAAAGATATGCGCCCCCTTGCCAAAAGCGCGCACGATACGACGGGTGTCATCCACCAGCTCTTGCCCGCCGCTGACCATATGACGTGACGCAAGATTACCTTGCACACAGCCATCCACCTGCACATGCTGCGCCGCCCATTCGGGATCCACGGAATTGTCCAGCGCCACACAATCCACGCCGGTTGCCTTGGCAAAGCCCACGTATTTTTCGCCTGCTTCGCGCGGGAAACCAATGACAGGCACATGGGGATGGCGGATCTTCAATGCCGCAGTGATCTGGCGGCAGGGCTCCAGCGCGTATTTTTCAAACGCGTCACCCTTCAAAGATCCCGCCCAGCTGTCAAAGATCTTCACCACTTCGGCGCCTGCTTCGATCTGTTTGGACAGGTATTCAATGGTAGCAAGGGTAATGCGGTCCAGCAGCGCTTCAAACAGGGCGGTGTTTTCCTGCATCAAAGCATGCGCGGGCCCCTGATCTTTGGTGCCACGACCCGCGATCATATAGGTCGCCACGGTCCAGGGCGCGCCTGCAAAACCGATCAATGTGGTTTCTTTGGGCAGTTCCTGCGACAGGATCTTTACTGTTTCGTAGATCGGGTTCAGCGTCTCGTGGATATCATCAACCGGGCGGAACTTATCAAAATCAGCCTGGGTGGTCATGGTCGACAGCCGCGGGCCTTCGCCGGTCACAAACCACAGATCCGCCCCCAGCGCCTGTGGCACCAGCAAGATATCAGCAAACAAGATCGCCGCATCAAACCCATAGCGGCGGATCGGCTGCAATGTCACCTCCGCGGCCAGCTCGGGATTATAGCACAGCGATAGGAAATCCCCGGCCTGCGCGCGGGTGGCGCGATACTCGGGCAGATAGCGCCCGGCTTGCCGCATCATCCAGATCGGCGGGATCGCCTGGGTTTCACCTGCCAATGCGCGCAGCAATTTCTTTTGGTCGGCCATGGGTATCCTCACTTTCGGGTCCCTCTGAGGTCCGATTTCAGCGTCAAATTGTCAAGGGAGCCTGTGCTGTGCTTGCCATGGCATATCGCCGCGACTAATGATTTCACCATGACACTGACACTGCCCTCCCCCGCTTCGCCCCTGAAAATCGGCACCCGTGGATCGCCTCTGGCGCTCGCGCAGGCCTATGAAACACGGGCGCGGCTAATGGCCGCCTTTGATCTGCCCGAAGCGGCGTTTGAAGTGGTGGTGATCAAAACCACCGGCGACAATCGCGCGATGATTGATGCAGACCGCCCGCTCAAGGAAATCGGCAACAAGGGGCTGTTCACCAAAGAAATCGAAGAGGCCATGCTGGCGGGTACAATCGATATTGCGGTGCATTCGTGCAAAGATATGCCCGTCGCACAGCCCGAGGGGTTGGTGCTTGATACCTATCTGCCGCGTGAAGACGTCCGCGATGCCTTTGTCTCCCCCACCCACAGCGCGATCGCGGATCTGCCCGAGGGGGCCGTTGTGGGCACATCGTCCCTGCGCCGTCGCGCGCAGCTGCTCAACCGGCGCGCGGATCTCAATGTGGTGGAATTTCGTGGCAATGTGCAAACACGTCTGAAAAAGCTCCACGATGGGGTAGCGAGCTGCACCTTCCTTGCCCAGGCTGGGCTGAACCGTCTGCAAATGGCTGATGTGCCCGCGACCCCGATCGAAGTCAGCGACATGCTGCCCGCGATTGCCCAGGGCGCGATCACCATTGAACGGCGCGGCAATGATTCACGTGCAGCAGAGCTTCTGGCCGCGATCCACGACAGTCCAACCGCGCAACGCCTGGACGCTGAGCGCGCGTTGCTTGCTGGGCTGGATGGATCCTGTGAAACCCCTATTGCCGGGCTTGCAACACTTTCCGGCAGCGACATCACGCTGAAAGGCGAGGTGCTGCGCCCGGATGGGTCAGAATCCATCACCGCAGAGCTGTCTGGCGACATTGCTGACGCCAAAGAAATCGGTGCCACAATGGCCAAGGATCTCTTGGCAAAGGCTGGTCCCAAGTTCTTTGACTGGCGTTAATCGCCCTGCCAGCGCTGCCAGGCTTCGCGTGAACCCCGGAACACGTTGATATCAACATCTCCCTGGATACCGGGCACCCGCCCGGTTCCGGTGTATTGCCAAAACGTCCAACTCTGGCCCGGATAGACGTCCCGCGGATGCCCCGCTACGGATCGCAACCAAAATTCAGTGCCCTGCAATTGGCCAATCCCGGTGTCGCGATAGAAATCAACCGTCGTGTATATTATCGGGCGCTTGCCGTAATGGCGCTCTAGGATCGATAAAAACCGCCGCGCTTCTGCCCGCACTTTTTTACCGGATGGGCGTTTGGTGCAGGTGCGCGATGTTGGGTTCCACTCCATATCCAACACATGTGGCAGTGCCGCACTGTCACGCGGCACATTGCGAATAAACCAGCGCGCCTGCTCTTTTGCTGAGCGGCAAAAATAATAATAGTGATATGCGCTGCGTTTCACCCGCGCTTTGCGGCTTTGGTGCCAGTGGGTGGAAAATTGCGGATCAACAAGATCACCGCCCTCTGTTGCCTTCAGAAAGGCAAAAGACACGCCTGCACGCCTTGCCTTGCGCCAGTCAATGTCACCTTGCCAGCGCGAAGCATCAATCCCATGCACCGGATAGCTGGCAGGTGTTCGCCCGCGCCAGGCAACAGGATCGCTGTCACCGAACTTCAACCCGGCAAACACAATCTGCGAGGCAAAGGCGCGCATATCTGCTGGCTCTGGCGCGCTACAGCCAGCCAGAACAAGCGCCACAAGAAGGGCTTTGATCCGCATGAAACACCTGCTCGAATGAAGGTTTATCCTTCAACCCTAGCAGGCAAACGCCATAGGTCGATCCGGCTTGCGTTAATTGGGCATCAAAACGCCGATCACACCCATTTCGCCATCGGCGGCAGGCTCATCAATACCGCATTGGCATCATGGCCGGTCTCAAGGCCAAACTTGGTGCCCCGATCATAGACCAGATTATATTCCGCATAGAGCCCACGGTGCACCAGCTGCGCATCTTTGTCCGCGTCAGAAAATTCAGACGGGCGGCGTTTTTCAACCAGTGGTACAAAGGCAGGCAGGAAGGCACGACCGATGTCTTGCGTCAGGGCAAAATCAGCCTCCCAGCTGCCCGTGTTGCGATCATCCATAAAGATGCCACCAACACCGCGCGCACGACCACGGTGGGGCACAAAGAAATACTCATCCGCCCAGGCTTTCAGCTCGGGGTAAAGCGTCTCGCCATGCGGGTCGAGGAACTGTTTTTGCACAGCATGAAAATGCGCAGTATCTTCGTGATATTCCAGACAGGGGTTGAGATCTGATCCGCCACCAAACCACCAGGCATGCGGGGTCCAGAACATGCGGGTGTTCATATGCACTGCCGGCACTTGGGGGTTGCGCATATGCGCCACCAGTGAAATGCCCGAAGCCCAGAACCGCGGATCTTCTTTCATCCCTACAATGCCCTTGCGCGCCGCCATTGCGTTTTGCGCGCGCTCCCCAAGGGTTCCGTAGACGGTCGACACATTCACGCCGACTTTTTCAAAAACGCGGCCGCCGCGCATCACGCTCATCAATCCGCCGCCCGCGTCTGATCCATCTGCCGAGGCGCGCTTGGTCTCGCTCACGTCAAAACGTCCCGGCTCCATATCCGAAAACGGGCCGGTATCGTGGCTGTTCTCCAGGCCTTCAAAGGCGGCTACAATTTCATCTCGCAGCGTACGGAACCAGGCAGAGGCCCGCTGTTTTTCAGTGTCCATCGTATCGGCCATGAAAGAGTTTCCTGTTGGAAAAGTCGTTTAAAATCTAGTGAACCGGCGCCGCCACAGGATCCAGCAGGGTGCGCCCGCCGTCCAAGGTCATGATCTGACCGGTCATAAAGGCCGCCGCATCTGATGCGAGATATTGCGCGGCCTCAGTCAGCTCACTTGGTGCAGCGATGCGGCCCAGCGGGGTGTGTTGTTCAATATCATCGCGGTAGTCGCGGTTGTCTTTCAGCGTGGTCTGCAAAGACGCGCTCATCACCGAACCAAAGGCAATCGAGTTCACCCGGATCCGATGCGGGGCCAGTGACACCGAAAGCGACCGCGTCATCTGATCCAGCGCCGCAGAGGCAATCGAATAGGCCAGCAAATCAGGATGGCTGCGTCGGGCCGCGATAGACGACAGGTTGATGATCGAGCCAAGCTGCGCATCCTCATCGCGCCCCTCGCCCTGTTTGATCATCCGGCGTGCCACCTGTTGCGACAGACGCAAGGTGGGCAGGAAGTTCTGATTGAGCAGGCGATCAAGCGAGCCATCATCCGGATCCAGCGCATCGCTTTGTTCCACCTGACGCGCGCCGTTTACCAGAATATCCACCTCATCAAAGGCATCGATGGTTGCAGACAAAAGATTGGCAATGGTGAGCTTTTCGCGCAGATCGCCAGCAAAATAGCGAATATTGCTGTCTTCGGGCTGCTCCCCAATGGCATCCAGCAGCTCAGCTTCATTGCTGTCGGCAAACATCACATTTGCCCCGGCTGCCGCAAATTGCTTGCCAATGGCCAGGCCGATCCCGCTTGATGCTCCGGTTACGATGGCTGTCTTACCGGAAATGGAAAAGGACATATGCTCGCCTTATGTGGGTTCAATTCGGCCGACCTTATACAGGAAGTTACGTATAAGACACCAGTCTCTGTGTCTCAGCCGCGGCTGCCTGCGCGAATTCGCCGAGGTCTCTCTGCCACAAGCACCTTAAAGCGATTGTCGCCAGCCACCTCTGCCACTTTGGCAAATCTCTGGCTCAGCGTGTCCTCATAGGGTAAATGCCGATTTGCAACCATACACAGCTGGCCTGATGGCGTCAGCGCACGGGCCGCGCTTTCGATAAAGGCGCGCCCAAGATCAGGCGTCGCAGCGCGGCCAGTATGAAACGGCGGATTCATCACCACGCAATCACACAATTCAGGCGCCTGCCAGGAGGTTGCATCCGCCCAATAAAACTTGCCCCGTGCATCAGAAATGTTTTCGCGCGCACAGCCCAACGCAATGTGATCTGCCTCAACCAGATGCAGGCTTTCGACCGTGTCACGCATCAGCACGTTTGCGGCAAGGAAGCCCCAGCCCGCGCCAAGATCCAACACCCGGCGGCCAAGCTTGGCTGGCAAATTCTCAACCAGCAGGCGTGAAGCGGGATCGATCCCATCCGCCGAGAAAACACCAGGCCGGGTCTGAAACCCATCCACCTGTGTGGAGTGCTCAACCCGCCATTGGCTGAGATCGCAACCGCCTTCGATCCAGAACACTTTTCCGTGGGCCTTGGAGATCGGCGCAGAGGGCGCGGCGAGCTTGCGCAGATCTTTCAGAACCGAATCGATTCCGTCGGTCTTGGCCCCATCAATCAGAACCTGCCCGTCGGTTGCAGCAGAGGCCTGCGCCAGGAGATCACGCAGCTGCGCTTTGGCGCGGGTCACAAAGACCAGTGCGGCACCTGCGCGCGTCTCACCGTCCCATTCAGGCACACACTCAAAGCCGAGGCGTTCAAAATGTTCAAACGCGGGACGCAGCGGTTGAATGACCAGAACACGCTCTTTCGGCAGCACTGACAAGTCATCTTCAAGACGGGGATGAAACACAAAAATGCGGCCAGACTCCGGCACGGCAAAGCCGCCCGTTTCAAGCGCCAGTGACAGGCGAACGGACATCAGCGTGTCCCTTTCTTGTTGATTATTCTTCTTTTTCCATGGTGCACTGCAGCGGATGCTGATGGCGAAGAGCAAAATCCATCACCTGTGTCACCTTGGTTTCGGCGATCTCGTGACTAAAGACGCCCACAACCGCGAGGCCTTTTTTATGCACCGTCAACATGATCTCAAACGCCTGTGCATGGGTCATGCCAAAGAAACGTTCCAGCACCATGACCACAAATTCCATCGGCGTGTAGTCATCATTCAGCAGCAAAACTTTGTAGCGCGGCGGGCGCTGTGTTTTGGGCTTTGTCTTGGTGAGAAGGTCCAGATCCCCTTCTTCGTCAGACTTATCCGACATCACTACAGGTTCAAACGTCATTTGCGGGCCGATCCGATCGAGCATGGAAATTCTTAGTCCGCTTATATAGCCTTTCTGAGCGGCAATAAAAGACACCGAGGACACCGAAATGCCAAAGCCCCTAACAACCGTAGCTTTTGATGCCGATGACACTCTTTGGCACAATGAACGTTTCTTTAGGGTTACTCAGGAACGATTTGCCGAACTTTTAATGGACCACACGCCACAGGATATGGGGCCAGAGCAGCTTGACCGGCTTTTGCTTGAGGCCGAAGGACGCAATCTGGGCCGCTACGGCTATGGTGTCAAAGGTTTCACCCTGTCGATGATCGAAACCGCAATTGATGTGACGGATGCCCGGGTTCCCGCCAAAGTGATTCAGGAATTGCTCGAAGCGGGTCAGATGATGCTGTCTTACCCGATTGAACTGCTGCCCCATGCCAAATCTGCGGTGACAGCGCTTTCAGCAGAGTATGAGCTGATATTGATCACCAAGGGCGATCTGCTGGATCAGGAACGAAAATTGGCCCAGTCAGGCCTGGGGGATATGTTTGACGGGGTTGAAATCGTTTCTGAAAAGACCGCCGCAGCCTATCACGACATCTTCAAACGCCACGGTCATGAGCCTGGTCAGGTGATGATGGTTGGAAATTCCATGCGCTCTGACATTCTTCCTGTGCTAGAGGCCGGTGGCTGGGCCACCTTTGTGCCGCACGGCTTGGTTTGGGATCACGAACATGCCGAACCACCCACCGATCAATCCCGCTATTTCGAGATTGAAGATCTCGGCGGATTGGTCGATCTCATCAAGCGTCTCCCACTGTAAACGGACCCCGAAATGCCCCAAGCTGACCTCTCCTATTCCGCCGATCTGCCGCTCAACATCCCCGCAATCCTTCAATCCATTGAAGCCACCATAAAAGCCTTTGACCCGACCTCGGGCGACTGTAAGGCCCGCGCCCATCCGGTGGCCCAGACCTTGCACAATCACCTATTGCTGCGCCTGTCGCTGTTGCAAAAACCGCACCGTTCCGATGAGTTCATGACGGCGCTCAACCAGCAACTGGCGGACAGGTTGAAACCCCAGCTGCCAACGGGCGTCATTTTGGGAATCGAATTGCAGTTTTTGTCGCCCTGTTACGGCTCTTACACGCTTTAATTCTGCACCCGGCATCTTGCGGGGTGTTGCAGCCCCGCATCAAAATCAGTTCTGCGGCTAGAAATCGCGCCAATCCAACCGCTTTCGGCTAGCGAAATTCATTAACCTTTCATTTACGATACGCCGATTTCGCGGAACCCACCCTTTCTACATACTACATATAGATTCAGGCCTCGGTTTGGCTGCAGCTGCAGCAACTAGGAACTGTTTATTCTAAATCTTGTCTATGTTACGCTCAATTCAGAGCAAAAATCGTCAGCTGAAAATCAGCGACATGAGGCAAACATGGCAGATATCGCGCAGGTTCCCCACGGGCGAACTCCCTGCTCCTGTTGGAGCATTCCGAAAGCTGTTCTAGATCAGTGGTCGCGGCTTCGGCGCGGCCTGATTTCCTGTTTGCTCGCACTCCTTACCCTGTCAGCCATCAGCGCCCATGCCGCGCCATATGCGGCAATGGTTCAGGATGCACGTACCGGAGAGGTGCTTCATTCGCGCAATGCTGACACCCGTCTGCACCCGGCTTCGCTGACCAAGATGATGACGCTCTACATCGCATTTGAAGCGGTGCGTAACGGTGAGATCACCCTCGACACCAAGGTAAAGATCTCACGCAATGCCGCCGCCGAGCCGCCCTCCAAACTGGGACTGAAATCTGGCCAGCGAATTGCGCTGCGCTATTTGATCCGCGCTGCCGCGGTGAAATCAGCCAATGACGCCGCCACTGCCATCGGCGAAGCAATCTCCGGGTCTGAAGCAGCCTTTTCCCGCCGCATGAATCGCACGGCCAAAGCATTGGGCATGTCACGGACCTCGTTCAAAAACGCACATGGTCTGACCTCCAAAGGGCATATGTCCACCGCTCGTGACATGACCACGCTGGGGCGGCATATCCTTTACGACTATCCTGAATATTATAACCTGTTTTCGCGCAAATCCGCGAATGCAGGTATACGCACGGTCGCCAATACCAACCGCCGCCTTCTGGCAAACTACAAAGGCGCGGATGGGATCAAGACCGGCTACACCAATGCAGCAGGCTTCAATCTGGTGGCATCGGCCAAACGTGGCAATGAACGTATCATTGCAACGGTCTTTGGCGGCAAATCCACAACCTCGCGCAACGCCAAAGTGGCAGAGCTGCTGGATCTCGGCTTCCGCCGGGCGCCACGTCACGCCAAGCTGCGCAGACCAAAACGCCCGGTCTATCAGGGCAACCGGGGCCTTAAGGTTGCTTCGACCGGCACGACCCCCGAGGGCGTGGGCAAATCAATCCGCGTAAGCGGTGTGGTCAAACGCAGCCTGCTTCCAAAACTGCGACCCGCAACTGAGGCAACCACACTGGTTGTTGCCAGCGCAGAGCCCGTGTCCAATGAACCATTGCCCAATAACAGCGCAGATCGCGATGACCTGCAGGCAGGCATTGTTGCAGCCTTAACTGAGGCCGCAACAGATACCAGCGCTGCAAACGCGCCAACTGGCGACGCACAGGTGATTGCGGCGGTGGCTTCAGCTGCAGCGGTTGCTCCAAAACCGGCATCACGCGTTCAGATCTACCACAGCGGCCTGCGTCCACGCCTGCGCCCGGCACAATTTCAAACAGCTTCTGCACAGGATGCGGAACCCGTTGTAGTCACCCGGCTTTCCACATCGGGTGGGCGTTATTGGGGCATCAATGTTGGCCGCTACACCAACCGTTTCAAGGCGGAAAAGGTGTTGTTGAAAACCGCGCTGACCGAAACCTCAACCCTGCACGGATCCCTGCGCAAAGTGGTGAAATCACCACGTGGGTTTGATGCAAACTTCCTTGGGATGAGCCGGGAAACCGCTGAACTGGCCTGCCGCCGCCTGAATGCGCGCAATATCCCATGTGAAACCATCGGCCCACGGTCGTAAAACAGCTTTCCAGATAGACAGACGGGCGCTCAAAAGCGCCCGTTTTTGTTTTGGATCTGTTTTGTTTTGCCCTGTTTCGATTTAGCCCTGTGGTTCAGGGCTTGGGGTGGTCATCCCAATCCTCGTTGAGGATACGACGCGCATCACCTTCGGGATCATCATATTGGCTAGAGCGCACCGTATAGACAAAGGCCGCCAGACCAGCACCGCCCAGCAGCAGCGAAATCGGAATAAGATAGGACAGTACAGTCACGCGCCCGCTCCTTTAGCGCAGTCTCAGCGCGTTTAGTGATACAGTGATCGATGACATAGACATTGCCAGGGCCGCGATCAACGGGGTGGCAAGACCAGCCACCGCCAGCGGCACCGCAATCACATTGTACAAGGTCGCGAGGCGGAAGTTTTCCCGAATACGCCGCGTTGCCCGCTGCGCCGTTGCGCAGGCATCGGCAATCGGCTCCAGATCTTTGCCCAGCAAGACCACATCAGAGGCCACTCGCGCCGCATCCAGCGCCGTTGCGGGAGAGATCGACACATGCGCCGCCGCCAAAGCCGCGGTGTCATTGAGCCCATCGCCCACCATCAAAACCTTTTTGCCTGCTTCCGAAAACGCCTGAATTTGAGCAAGCTTTTCCTCAGGCAAACTGCCTGCGCGCCAGGCTGGAATGTTCAGCCGCTCTGCCAGTGCCTGCACCGGAGCTTGCGCATCGCCGGACAAAAGCACCACGTCTTTGTCTGCTGCCAAAAGCTGTTGGACCACCGCTTCCGCACCGGGGCGCAGGCTATCTGCAAAGGTGAAGACTTTTGCGCGCCCCTCCCCAGTTTCAAGATAGGCCGCAGTCTGGCTGACCTCATCGGCACCAACCCATTCGGCACGGCCCAGACGGATGGTCTTGCCATGCAGCTGCGCTTCGGTGCCAAATCCGGGCACTTCGCGGTGGGCGTCAATTGTGGCAGGCTTGATACCAGCGTCGCGCGCCGCCCGAACCAGCGCCTGCGACAGCGGATGGGATGACCCTTCAGCCAGCGCCAGAGCGATTTCCAGATCGCGGCGGCTGTGCTCACCCAGGTTGGTGACGTCGGGCGTGCCCTCAGTCAGCGTGCCGGTTTTGTCAAACACCACAGTGTCGACCTCGGACAGGCGCTCCAATGCAGTGGCGTTTTTAATCAACAGGCCGCGTTTGAACAGCCGTCCTGAGGCTGCTGTGGTCACAGCTGGAACCGCAAGCCCCAGCGCACAGGGGCAGGTGATGATCAACACCGCCGCCGCAATATTGAGCGCGGTGCGCAAATCAAAGGTCCACAGATACCAGCCCAGAAACGCCAGCGCTGACAGGATATGTACGCCCGGCGCATAAAGTTTCGCCGCCTTATCCGCAAGCGACGTATAGCGCGACCGCCCGCTTTCGGCGATGGTCACCAGATCGGCCATACGATGAAGCGAGGTTTCCGCCCCAACGGCCGTGGCCCGCACGGTTAGTGGCCCGGTCAGATTGACTTCACCAGCAGAAACCACCTGCCCCGGCTCTGCAAATACAGGCACGGTTTCACCCGTGAGCAATGAGCGATCAAGCTCGGACCGGCCATCAACGATCACACCGTCCACCGGCATACGCCCCCCGGCCCGCACACGCACCAGATCGTCGATCGCAAGGTCTGCAACGGCCACTTCTTCTTCTGCGCCATTCACAAGCTTTAACGCGCGCGGCACTTCCAGCGCGGTGAGTTCTTCAGCGGCAGAGCGCGCCACCGCGCGGGTACGCTGATCCAGATAGCGCCCGGCAAGCAGAAAGAACGTCAACGTCAAAGCTGCATCAAAATAGGCATGTTCACCGCCGAGACTGGTTTCCCACAGCGACGTAACAAGCGCGAGCAAAAGCGCCAGTACGATCGGCACATCCATATTGAGACGGTGTACTTTCAACGCGCTCCAGGCGTTTACAAAAAAGGGCTTGCCCGCATAGGCAACCGCAGGCAGCGAAATCGCCGCTGAAATCCAGTGAAACATATCCCGCGTTGTATCACTGGCTCCAGACCAGACCGACACTGACAAGAGCATCACATTCATCGAGGCAAAGCCTGCAACCGCCAGGCGCATCGCCAGATCGCGGCCAACCTTGTCCGTCTGCGTGCTTGAAAGCTGCGACAGATCCAGCTCGTGGGCTTCATAGCCCAGCCCTTCTACCACCGGCACCAGATCTGCGGCGCGCAGTTCGGGATCAGCCTCAATCAACGCGCGCTTCAAGGTCAGATTGACCCGCGCGGAATGAATGCCGGGATGGGCCGACAGGCCACGCTCAATTTTGGAGATACAGGCCTGACAGTGAATGGTGGGCAAAGACAGCGCAAGCCGCGCCTCTTTGGGCGCGGTCTCGATGTGCTCGCTTGGGGCTGCGGCGCAGCCGGGGCACACCGCCATATGCGGACGATGAGGATCGGCGCTTGTGCTCATTTAGCAGCCTCTTGCACGTGGACAATCACACGTTGGGTGAACTCGGTGCCGTTCTTTGCCCGCGCCACCATGCGCAGGTTCCAGTTGCCTTTGTCCACGGTGACGGGCGCAACATAGGCGCTGCCGTCAAAGGTGAATTCAGGTGTCTGGTCATCCTTCACATGGGTGGCCCGACCAAAGGTCGCGGTGAGTTTGGCCACTTCCACGGGCTGCCCATCTTGATCGTTGATCATCAGATGCAGCAGGTCACCTTTTACTTCGGCGTTTACCTCCCACCCCAGCGCGCGCTGCGCCTGACGGCGGGCATCAAACTCCTGGCTGGCAACATAAGAGTTCTTCACTTCAAGGCCGGGAAACGTGCTGACCGCTTTGACCGCCAGGGTGATATTCACCCCGATGATGATTGCGAAAGCGCTGCAAAAGATCAAAAGCGCGTGACGACCAGTGAATTTCCACTGTGTTTTTTCAGCCATCATCATTGTCCCCGTCCGTTAAAGGTGGTGTCCTTGGATGCACGTTCCCCACTTTGCAGATCTTCGACCCAGATCCGCAGATCCATCGTATCAACCCCTGCAGGCGCTGTGCCTTTGGGCGCGATCACATAGACCCGTTGCAGATGGGCCGCATCGGCAGGCACCTCAACAATATTGTCGTCTTCGCGCTCAAGCTCAATACGGTAGGCGTCATTGCCTGTCGCAGTCAGCTCAAACAGACGCGCTTCACCATGTTTATTGCGCAGGCGCACATCATAGGTGTTGCGGATCGAGCCATCCGAAAGCGTCACATAAGTTGGGTTGCGCACAGGTGCGACAGTCAGATCAACTTCGGGACGGATGAACAGCGCATAAAGCAATGCAAAACCGATGGCCGACCACAAAACAGTATACAAGATCGTCCGTGGCCGCAAAATATGCACCCAGGCTGAGCGCGGTTTTTTGCCCTCAATCTCGCGGCTTTCGTCCGACAGCGCGAGATAGTCGATCAACCCACGTGGTTTGCCCACTTTGGCCATGATATCATCGCAGGCATCGATACACAGCGCACAGGTGATACACTCCATCTGCTGACCATCCCGAATGTCGATCCCCATCGGACACACATTCACACAGGCCATACAGTTGATGCAGTCCCCCTTGGGCGGAGCATCAGCATCTTTGCTTGCTTTGCCGCGCGGCTCACCGCGCCAAGAACGATAGCCCACCGTCAGGGTGTCTTCGTCCATCATCGCGGCCTGGATACGTGGCCACGGGCAGGCGTAGATACAGATCTGTTCACGCGCAAAGCCACCAAACACAAAGGTTGTCGCGGTGAGAACAGCAATAGTGGTGTAGGCTACAGAATGCGCCTGACCCGTCACCAGATCCACCATCAAAGTGGGCGCATCGGCAAAATAGAACACCCAGGCCCCACCTGTTGCGAGACCAATCAACAACCAGGAAAGCCATTTGGTCACGCGCAGGCGCAGCTTGCGGAAATCCATTTTTTCCTGACGGTGCAGCCGCAGACGTGCGTTTCGATCGCCCTCAATCCAGCGCTCTACCAGCATATAAAGGTCGGTCCAGACAGTCTGTGGGCAGGTATAGCCGCACCAGACCCGACCAAGGGCAGAGGTAAAGAGGAACAACCCCAAACCGGCCATAATCAATAGCCCGGCCACAAAATAGAACTCATGCGGCCAGATCTCGATCCAGAGGAAATAAAAACGGCGGTTGGCGAGATCAATCAGCACAGCCTGATCCGGCAGATTAGGACCGCGGTCCCACCGGAGCCAGGGTGTGAGATAATAAATACCTAGGGTCACCGCCATGATGAACCATTTTAGGTTTCGAAATTTTCCAGAGACACGACGCGGAAAGATAGGTTCCCTTGCGGCATAGAGGCTGGGGGTCGGACTGGAATCGCTCACGGGGCGTGCTCCAATTTAATTACATCGCTCACCACCCTTTTTATAATAATTCAAATTTCTGACTTTGACGTGGATCAAAATAGACATGCGGGATGGATGTTTTCGGCCCGGATCGACTGCGCAAAATGTCGCGCTTGCGGCTATTTTTCCCGCTGCTGGCGCAGCCAAGACAGGAATTTGCGGGTTTGTGGTCGCATAAACCCCGGCCGTGTCACGATATAATACCCGCCAGAAACCTCCTCGTGAAACAGTGTGAGCAGTCTTTGACTGTCCAGCTCCTCTTGCACAAATTCCTTGATCTTCATTGCCACGCCCTGCCCGCGCAAAACCGCATCAAGCAACAGATTACCCGGCAATGTGATACGCGCGCCCCGCGGCCCATCATCCACCCCGCGTGAGCGCATCCAGCTTGAGGCCTCATTGGTGCCAAGTTCCTCGATCCAGGGAAAACAGCGCAGATCCTCGGGCTGGCTGACCTGCTGCCCCTGCACCAGCGAAGGTGCTGCAACAACAACCAGCTGCACCGACATCAGCAGTTCTGCATCAAGGCCGGGCCAGTGCCCCTGACCATAGCGCAATGCGATATCCACCCCTGCGGCGTCGAGATCAACCACAGCCCCCGTCGGATCCAGCACCAGATCCACTTCGGGGTGGCGTTCGCGAAAGCTGCCCAGCCGTGGCATCAGCCATTTGGCCGCAAACATTGGCGTGCAGGAAATATGCAGCGGGCGCGCGTCACGCTCGTTTGCGACCTCCTGCACCACGTTTGAAATCATCGCAAACCCCAACTGCGTGGCCTGCGCAAGGCGCTTCCCTTCTGGGGTCAGCTGCAGGGCCCTGCCCTGACGTTCAACCAAGGCAACCCCCAGGTAGGTTTCCAGCGCACGCAGCTGCTGGCTTATGGCAGCATGGCTTACATTTAAGCCCTTGGCCGCATCTGCCAGGTTTCCGTGCTCAGCAAAGGATGAAAAGGCACGAAGCGCGGCAAGCGGTGGCATCTTCATCCAATCCATACTTAATCCCTGCTTACATATTGGAATTCCAATTGACTCGCATAAAATCGCAGTTCTGGCAACGTTTGTGGCAAGAGACCCAACCCAAACGGAGACGTCGCCATGTTGACCAGCGTATATTCCCATGTGTTTCTGACTGCCGCGGGCTTTGACACCAAGGCCCTGCCGCCCATTGACGACCACCCTCGCCCGGCACCAAAGCGCCGCAGAAAATCATTGTTTGTGTGGGAAAAAAAGGTGCCGATGCTTCGGGAAACGCGCGAACAATGCGAAGCACCGACACCAGATTCGCGCTTGGATGAAGCACGAACAGGGAAGGTCTGTCTCGGAAAGTCAGCTAGTCAGATCTGACTTAGGACCCAGCCTCATATGACAACACACCGGGCTTTGGGGCTTTGATCTACGTCAACCGGTGAAATGAAAGCGCCGAAAAAAGAAACGGGGGCCAAATTTGGCCCCCGTCTGTAAATTATCGATCAGGTGATTATTCACCGCCACCCAGCTGGTGCACATAGGCTGTGACAGCGCGAACTTCAGCTTCACTCAGGCGGCCAGACCAGGCTGGCATCACACCAAAGCGTGCGTTGTTGATGGTTTCCACAACATCATCGTAGGAGCCACCATAAAGCCAGATTGCATCTGCCAGATTGGGTGCACCTTGATAGATATCACCTTCCGCCTGCTCGCCGTGACACGCGGCGCAGTTGTCAGCAAAGAGCACTTTGCCTTCTTCTACGACGCTTGCATCCATCGGGTCTCCCGACAGCGAGATCACGTAGTTGGCGATCGCCGAGATTTCACCTTTTTCCAGCAGCTCATCGCGGCCAAAGGCAGGCATCTCGGAATAACGCGCATCATCGTCGTCCTCGTTGCGGATACCATGGCTGACGGTCATCTGGATGTCCTCGATGGTACCACCCCAGAGCCAGTCATCATCCAGCAGGTTCGGATAACCAACCGCACCCGCCGCACCAGAGCCGTGACACTGCGCACACCATGTTTTGAACACGGCAGAACCGGCAGAAATCGCATAGCTGTGCAGATCAGGATCTGCGGCGATCGCAGCCATATCAACCGCTTCCAAACGGGCGTTGATCGGACCATTTGCAGCATCAACCGCAGCGATGTCTTCAGCAACATTTGCACGTGTGGACCAGCCCAACAGACCGGTGGTGGCGCGGTTCACCATGGGCCAGGCCGGATAGGCAATCGTATAGCCAATGGCCCAGATGATGCAGAGATAGAAGGTCCACAACCACCAGCGTGGCATCGGGTTGTCGAATTCCTCGATCCCATCCCAGCTGTGGCCAGTGGTGGGGACATCTTGAGGTTTGACCGGTTTCTTACTCATGTCCGGGCCTCCTCGGGCTGCGCGGGCTTATCCGCATGGCGAAAAGGAATGTCGGCGGTGTCCGCGTGGACCTTGGCGCTGCCGGGGCGGAAGCACCAGACAACAACACCAACAAAGAATACAAACAGCATCAAAAGCATCCAGCTGTCTGCAAATTGGCGAAGGAGCGTATAAAGTTCCATTATTCTCTCCTTAGCGGCTTGCGTCGGGGGTGAAGGTCGAGAAATCAACCAAAGTCCCGAGCATCTGCAGGTAGGCGATCAACGCATCGGCCTCAGACACACCAGGCTGGCCATCAAAGTTACGCACATTGATGTCTTCGCCATAGCGTTCCAGCAGGCCGTCATAATCGCTGTCGGGATCCGCTTGTGCGCGGAAATCAAGCGAGGCTTGCTTCACCATATCGTCAGAGTAAGGCACGCCAACGATCGCCTGAGTTGCCATCAGATCACCGATGTATTCGCCATCCACAAGGGTACGTTCGAGGAAGCCATATTTCGGCATCACCGATTCCGGCACCACGGATTGCGGATCGCGCAGGTGGTCCACGTGCCAATCATCCGAATAACGTCCCCCAACACGGGCCAGATCCGGCCCGGTGCGTTTGGAACCCCATTGGAACGGGTGATCATACATGGATTCCGCCGCCAATGAGTAGTGGCCATAACGCTCCACCTCATCGCGCATCGGGCGGATCATCTGACTGTGGCAGACATAGCAGCCTTCGCGGATGTAGACCTCACGCCCCGCCAGCTCCAGCGGGGTGTAAGGGCGCATGCCTTCGACCTTCTCAATGGTGTTTTCCAGGTAAAACAGCGGTGTGATCTGCACCAGACCACCGATGGTCACCACCAGAAAAGAGAAAATCAACAGGAGGGTTGCATTGGTTTCAAGGATTTTATGCTTGTCGAGAATTGCCATCTCTCCGGCCCTCCTTATTCAGCAGGGACTGCAACCGAAAGGCTGGCTTCTTTAGCCGGGGCCTTACGGACAGTCATCACAAGGTTGTAGCACATGATCAGCGCACCGGTGAGGTACATGACCCCGCCCACTCCGCGCACCACATACATCGGGAATTTGGCTGCAACAGTGTCGGCAAAGGAGTTCACAAGGAACCCGTTGGCATCCACTTCACGCCACATCAGGCCTTCCATAATGCCGGTCACCCACATGGAGGCCGCATAAAGAACGATACCGATGGTGGCGAGCCAGAAGTGCCAGCTGACGAGCCCCAGCGAATAGAGGTTCTCCCGCTTCCACAGAACTGGTGTCAGATAGTAAAGCGCACCAAAGGTGATCATACCATTCCAACCCAACGCACCAGAGTGCACGTGACCAATGGTCCAGTCGGTATAGTGGCTGAGCGAGTTCACCGCACGGATCGACATCATCGGACCCTCAAAAGTGGACATGCCGTAGAAAGCCACCGAGATCACCAGCATCCGCAACACAGGGTCGGTTCTGAGCTTGTCCCAGGCACCCGAGAGCGTCATCAGACCGTTGATCATACCACCCCAAGACGGCATCCACAGCACGATCGAGAACACCATGCCAAGGGTCGAAGCCCAGTCCGGCAGCGCGGTGTAGTGCAGATGGTGCGGGCCTGCCCAGATATACAGGAAGATCAGCGCCCAGAAGTGAATGATCGACAGCTTGTAACTAAAGACCGGACGTCCAGCCTGCTTTGGAATGAAATAGTACATCATCCCCAAGAAGCCCGCAGTCAGGAAGAAGCCCACTGCGTTGTGCCCATACCACCATTGAACCATCGCGTCTTGCACACCAGGCCAGACAATGACGGATCTGGAGCCCCAGATTGAAACCGGGATGGTCAGATTGTTCACCAGGTGCAACATGGCCACGGTCACGATAAAGGCGAGAAAGAACCAGTTGGCCACATAGATATGCGGCTCGCGGCGTTTGATGATGGTGCCAAGGTAGACCGCCAGATAGGCAACCCAGACCACAGTCAGCCAGATATCAACATACCATTCGGGCTCAGCGTATTCTTTGGATTGGGTGGCGCCCAACAGGTAACCGGTCGCTGCCAAAACGATAAACAGCTGATAGCCCCAGAACACAAACCAGGCCAGGTTACCGCCCCACAGCCGCGCGGCTGAGGTCCGTTGAACCACATAAAAAGACGACGCCATCAGCGCGTTGCCACCAAAGGCAAAAATCACCGCAGAGGTGTGCAGCGGGCGCAGGCGTCCAAAGTTGGCATAGCCTTCAGCCCAGTTAAAGTTCAGCCCCGGAAAGGCCAGCTGGAACGCAATGAACGTGCCCGCAAGAAAGCCCACAACGCCCCAAAAGGCGGTGGCAATCACACCGGCACGGATCACTCCGTCCATATATTCGTGGGTTGGCATCGGCGCCGTGGGTTCATCGGTTTGGCGCAGCGTGTACAAAAACATACCGCCAGCAACCAACATCACGATAACCGCATGCACCTGATAGGCCAAATCGCGTGCGAAATTGATCCCGAGCATCGCAAAAAGCGTAATGAGACCAAGCACTATCAGCTTGATATAGTTAGACATTTCTCGTCCCTTTACCTTGCCCTTATCGATTCTCCTGAACAACTTCGGGCGGTTTCAGACCGGAGATGTGATGCCCTATCCTGTCAAAGCTAGCCTTGATCTGCATCAAAACCCTCATATTCGATTCATGCAAAACATGAGGGCGTAAAGGTTCGCAACGTGAGCTTAGGAGGTGCAAGATGTCTTATAAAACTCTGTTGACCGTGATCAGTGATGCCGAGGGCGCGCTGGCGCCACTCAATCAGACCAGCACCTTGGCCAGCTGGTTTGAGGCACATATTGATGCGCTCTGTTTGGGAGTGGACCGTACCCAGGCCAGCTACGATTATGGCATGGCGAACTCAATGCTGATGCAGAAATCGCTGCAAACCGCCCGCGAAGAAGCCGCCGCATTGCAGTCCTTTGCCGAAGCACACTTTGCCCGGGATGATGTCCCGTTTTCAGTTTCACACGCGGTCAGCCCATTGGGTGAGATTGCCAGAAGCGTGTCCCGCCACGGTCGTTTCTGCGATTTGATGGTCCTTGGCAAACCCTACGGCAAAAACGCCAGCATAGAAGCCGAAGCCATCGTCGAAGCGGGGCTGTTTGAAAGCGCGGCACCGGTGCTTATTGTGCCCCATGACGACACGCTGCGCGGCATACCAAAATCCATCGTCGTGGGCTGGAATGAAAGCGCCGAGGCGCTCTCGGCGGTGCGCAAGGCGCTGCCTTTCCTCAAAGCAGCTGAGATCGTGCATGTTGCTGTGATCGACCCGCCACGCCACAGCCCCAACCGCTCAGATCCCGGTGGGCAGCTTTGTCAGATGCTTGCGCGTCACGGGGTCAACTGTGATGTGAACGTGTTGTGCAAATCCATGCCGCGCACCTCGGATGTTTTGTTGCGCCATATGGATGATACCGCATCTGATCTGCTGGTGATGGGGGCCTATGGCCATTCGCGTTTCCGCGAGGCGATCCTTGGGGGTGCGACCCGCCATATTCTGGAAACCACCACCAAACCGGTATTGATGGCGCATTAAACAGCCAGAGTTTCTAAATGTGCCGCCAGTTCTTGTGTGTCCAATCCACTATTGGCGGCCCAGATTGACCTGCGCCCGTCTCCCAACGCAGCTGGTGCAGGTCGATCACTTTTAACACGTTGAAACCTGTTGTCAGCGCGCCGTCAGGTCAGACCAGATAGCCCCCATCGCTGTCGTCACCTGCCTCTTCGATCAGGCGGCTCATATCGGGCACGATCACATGGCGCTTGCCTTCCAGTGAAATCACACCTGATTTTCGCAATGCTGAAATCTGGCGACTTACAGTCTCCAGTGTCAGCCCCAGATAATCCGCCATGGCTTCACGGGTCAGCGGCAGTTCAAACTCCACCTGCGCCCCAGCACCAGCGTCGAAATGTGCGTCGCGACGGGCAATGATGGACAGCAGGCTCGCAATCTTTTCCCGCGCGGTTTTGCGACCCAGAACCAGCATCCACTCACGCGCCGCGTCCAGCTCATCCAGAGTCATCTCCAACAGACGGTGCGCGATGTGCGGCGTGCGCGCCATCATCTCTTCAAACGGTTTCTTGCGGAAACAACACATCATAACCGTTGTCGTGGCGACCACATTATAGGCTGCGCCCTCACGGCCGGGACGCCCTACAAAATCGCTTGGCAACAGAAGGCCCACCATCTGGGTGCGCCCATCTTCCATAGTCTGAGTAAGCGTCGCCACCCCCCCAACAATCGAGCCAACAAAATCCATTTTGTCGCCAGACCAGACGATGGGTTGGCCAGCCTCATAGCTGCGATAATACTTGATACCGTCGAGTTCCTCCAGCTCATCGCCATTACAACGCGCACAGACCGCGCGATGGCGGATCGGGCAATCAGAGCACTTCACTTGCGTTAAAACAGGGGCAGCCATGGCGGGATTCCAATTGATCTGGGTCAATGACCTGGGGAGTGGATATTACCTAAACTAAATGCATGGACATAAAATCACAATTGGCCCGGCTCGGTTTATTCGATGCCAAAGTGCCGCGGTATACCAGCTACCCCACCGCACCCCATTTCAAAAACGGGGTCGATAGTGAAGTTTTTTCCAGTTGGATCAAGTCGATACCCGAAAATGGATCGATATCCCTATACGTGCACGTCCCATTTTGTCGCAGGTTATGCTGGTTTTGCGCCTGTCGTACGCAGGGCACACAATCGGACTCTCCCGTGCGCGCCTATCTGGAAACGTTGAAATCTGAACTGGCGCAGCTC
Organism: Tritonibacter aquimaris; assembly: GCF_009617595.1. GTDB lineage: Bacteria > Pseudomonadota > Alphaproteobacteria > Rhodobacterales > Rhodobacteraceae > Epibacterium > Epibacterium aquimaris. The sequence continues at coordinate 256,835 of NZ_WIXK01000003.1, forward strand.
GGAGAGATTCTGCCGTCCGGTGTCACGCTTTCACGGCTGCATTGGGGTGGTGGCACCCCGACGCTCTTGTCAGCTGAGATGATGCGCGAACTGGCGACAGATATTGCAAATGTTGCGCCCTTTGGCCGGGATGCGGAATTTTCAGTAGAAATCGACCCGAATGAAATTGACGCCGCGCGGGTTGAAGCGCTGGTCGCAGCCGGGATGAACCGTGCCTCAATTGGGGTGCAGGACTTTGATCCGCAGATTCAGGAAACCATTGGCCGCCCACAAAGCTACGAGGTGACCAGCGAAACCGTCGATTTGCTGCGCAGCCAGGGAATCACCAGCCTCAACGCCGACATTCTGTATGGCCTGCCGCATCAGACCAATACGCGGATGGCGGACAGCGTGCAGAAACTGCTGTCGCTGTCGCCTGATCGGGTCGCGCTTTATGGCTATGCGCATGTGCCCTGGATGGCCCGTCGCCAGAATATGATTCCATCAGAGGCGCTGCCCACACCCGAGGCGCGGCTGGAATTGTTTGAAACCGCGCAACAGCTGTTTGCCTGGGATGGCTATTGCGAGATCGGCATTGATCACTTTGCCCGCCCCTCTGATGGGCTTGCTGTGGCGCAAAAACTTGGCAAGCTGCGGCGCAATTTCCAGGGCTATACCGATGACCGCTCTGATGTGTTGATCGGTGTTGGCGCCTCCTCCATCTCACGCTTCCCGCAAGGATACGCACAAAACGCGCCCGCCACTTCGGCGCATACAACGGCCATTCGCGATGGCCGGTTTTCAACCACGCGTGGCCATGTGTTTTCCGCCGATGACAGGCTGCGGTCGCGCATGATCGAAGCCTTGATGTGTGACTTCCGTATTGAGTTCACCGATATCTTGCAGCGGTTCGACATCAGCAAATCCGCACTGAACGCGATGATTGAACAGGTGGCGGTGCGCTTCCCGGATATGGTCAAGATCACCAGCGACAGCTTTATCATCCTGCCAAAAGCACAACCGCTGACCCGCGTCATCGCCCGTGAGTTTGATGCCTACGACCTGAGCAAAGCAGGCCATAGCGCCGCGATCTAACGCCTATCAAGAGCCCGTGTGCTCCCGCCCAAACCTTTTGCATGAAAGACATGCAACGGTTCGGTTGGGCCAGGCTCGACGCTCTGCGTCGAGCCTGGCCCAAGGCCGCAAAAGGTTCTTTGCCACAGGCAAGGGACCTGCGGGCGCGGGAGCACCACGCCTGCTCGGTAATCTACTCGGCGGCTGTCACAACCGACAAAAGTTCCTGCGTGTAAGGATCCTGTGGGCGGGTGAAAATCTCGTCAGAGGTGCCGCTCTCCACCACATTGCCCTGTTTCATCACCAAGACCTTATGCGACATCGCCCGCACCACATTGAGATCATGACTGATGAACATATAAGCCAACCCATACCGCTTCTGCAGCCTGCGCAACAGTTCGACAATCTGCACCTGCACCGTCATATCCAAGGCTGATGTGGGTTCATCCAGCACCACGAGCTTTGGCCTCAGCACCATCGCACGCGCAATCGCAATCCGCTGGCGCTGTCCACCAGAGAACTCATGCGGGTAGCGATCCATCGCCTTGGGATCAAGCCCCACCTCTTCCATCACCTCTGCCACCAGCTCACGCGGGTTGCGGTGTTTGTCGACCTCATGCACGGACAGCCCTTCGGCGATGATCTGGGCGCAGGTCATACGGGGCGACAGCGCGCCAAAGGGGTCCTGAAACACGATCTGCATATCTTTGCGCAAACCGCGCAGGTCCCGCGTTGACCATGTACGCAGGTCGTTGCCTTGAAAATACACCGCACCTTCAGAAGCAATCAGCCGCATGATCGCAAGCGCCATTGTAGTCTTGCCCGAACCGGATTCCCCCACAATGCCCAACGTCTCTCCGGCCCGGATCGAAATCGAGCTGGGATTTACGGCTTTGATATGGCCCACGGTTTTGCGCAGAAAGCCCCGCTGAATTGGAAACCAGACCTTCAGATCATTGGTCGAAACCATTTCAGCCGCATCATCTGCTACAGGCTCGGGCTGGCCTGACGGCTCAGCCGCCAAAAGTTTCTGCGTATAGGAATGCTGGGGATTGGCAAAAATCTCAGCCGTTGGGCCGGCCTCTACAATTTCCCCATCCTTCATCACGCAGACCCGATCAGCGATACGGCGCACCACCGCCAGATCATGGGTGATAAACAACACCCCCATGCCTTCGCTCTCTTTCAGCTCGGCCAAAAGTTCAAGGATCTGCGCCTGAATGGTCACATCCAGCGCGGTTGTTGGCTCATCCGCGATCAGAATGTCAGGCTTGTTCGCCAGCGCCATCGCAATCATCACCCGCTGGCGCTGCCCGCCCGAAAGCTGGTGCGGATAAGACGCCAGTCGGCTTTCGGCATCGCGAATACCAACACGGTTCAAAAGCTCAAGAATACGACCACGCGCCGCATCACCACTTATGCCCTGATGCAGGGCAAGGCTTTCACCCAGCTGTTTTTCCAGCGTGTGCAGCGGGTTGAGCGATGTCATCGGTTCTTGAAAAATGAACGAGATGTCGTTGCCACGCACCGCGCGCAGATGTTTCTCATCCGCGCCCACCATTTCAACCCCGTCGTAGGTGACAGAACCGGAAACAGCAGCGCTTTCACCCAACAAAGACACGGTTGAGAGCGCCGAGACAGATTTCCCAGAACCAGACTCACCCACCAATGCCACCGTCTCACCCTTGTCGAGCGAAAACGAAACGCCTTTCACGGCATCCACCCATTGACCGTCTTGCCGAAAGGCCACGCGGAGGTCTTTCACCTGCAACACTGCGCTCATGAGAAAGTCTTTCTTGGATCAAAGGCGTCGCGCACCCCTTCAAAAATGAAGATCAAGAGCGACAACATAACGGCAAAGGTGATGAAGGCCGTAAACCCGAGCCAGGGCGCTTGCAGGTTCTGTTTGGCCTGCAATGTCAGCTCACCCAGTGAAGGCGCAGATGAGGGCAGACCAAAGCCGAGAAAATCAAGCGAGGCCAGTGTGCCAATGGTGCCGGTCACGATAAAGGGCAGCATTGTCAGTGTCGCAACCATCGCATTGGGCAGCATATGGCGAAACATGATGGTGATATTGCCAACGCCCAACGCCTTGGCCGCGCGCACATATTCCAGATTGCGCGCCCGTAGAAATTCAGCGCGCACCACCCCTACCAAAGCGGTCCAACCAAATAGAACGCTCAACAGAACCAGCAGCCAGAAACTGCGTCCCAGAATGGCAAAAAGGATGATGATCACATAAAGCGACGGCGTTGAGGCCCAGACTTCGATGATACGTTGGAAGATCAGATCAACCCAGCCGCCGAAATAGCCCTGCACCGCGCCTGCGACAATGCCGATCACTGTTGCCGCAAGGGTCACAATCAGGGTGAACACAATCGACAGGCGGAAACCATGAATGACCCGCGCCAACACATCACGCTTGCGGCTGTCGGTGCCCAGATAGTTCTGCTCATTTGGTGGCAAAGGCGCCGCGCCGGGGCGATCCACCGGCGTGTCAAAGGAATAGGGAATAAGCGGCCAGATCGACCAGCCTTTGTCGAAACCTTCTACGGCATAACTGCCCTGGTCGATTTCGTCCAAAATGCCCTCGGGATCGTCAAAACAATCCTCTACGCCGCCAGAGCGGATCAGGCATTGCACCTCAGGATCGCGGTAGGCGGCTTCGGTTTCGAAATCACCGCCAAAGGTGGTTTCCGCGTATGACCGCAAAACGGGCGAATAGAACTCACCGCGGTATTGCACAAGGATCGGTTTGTCATTGGCCAGCACATCAGCCAACAGCGACAGGCCAAACAGCACGGAAAAGATCAACAGCGACCAATAGGCGCGTCGGTTGCTGCGGAAATTGCGCCAGCGGCGCTGGTTCAGCGGAGACAGAGCCATCTTCACCCCTCCCTGCGTTCAAAATCAATGCGCGGATCAACCAGCACATACATGAGATCAGAGATGATCCCGACAACCAGCCCCATCAGGCCAAAGATAAACAGCGTGCCAAACACAATTGGGTAGTCACGCGCCACGGCCGCTTCAAAGCCAAGCCGCCCCAGCCCATCGAGCGAGAAGATCGTTTCAATGATCAGGCTGCCACCAAAGAACACGCCGATAAACACCGCCGGAAACCCCGCAATCACAATCAGCATCGCATTGCGAAACACATGCCCATAAAGCACGCGGGTCTCGCTCAGCCCTTTGGCGCGGGCGGTCATCACATAGTGTTTCTTGATCTCATCCAGGAATGAGTTTTTGGTCAGCAAGGTCAGCGTCGCAAAACTTGCGATGGTTGAGGCAATCACCGGCAGCGCAATGTGCCAGAAGTAATCGCCGATCTTGCCAAGCAGGCTCAGCTCGCTGAAATTATCCGACGTCAGCCCCCGCAGCGGGAAGATCTGCCAATAGGACCCGCCCGCAAACACCACAAGCAGCATAATCGCGAACAAAAAACCCGGAATAGCATAGGCCGCAATAATCACACCGCTGGTCCAGGTATCAAAACTGGTGCCATCACGCATGGCCTTGCGAATGCCCAGTGGGATCGAAATCATATAGGCAATCAGCGTCGACCACAGGCCAAGGGTGATCGACACCGGCATTTTCTCCAGCACCAGATCAATCACGCTGATCTTACGGAAATAGCTCTCGCCAAAATCAAATTGCGCGTAGTTGCCAAGCATCAGCAAAAAACGTTCAAGCGGCGGTTTATCAAAACCAAATTCACGCTCGAGCTCCTCGATAAACTCAGGCGGCAGACCGCGGGCACCGGCGTATTTTTCCTCACCGCCTGCGCCAAGCCCCAGATCGGTTTCCAGCTCAAGGTTGGTGTCACCCCCGCCGGCAAAACCCGCAAACACATCCCCCTGCCCCTGTTGCTGGGCAATGATCTGTTCAATCGGGCCACCAGGCACAAATTGCACCAGGGTAAAGTTCACGATCATGATCCCCAACAACGTGGGGATCACGAGCAATAAGCGTCGTAGAATATAAGCAGCCATATCAGCGCAACACGCCTGTGGTCTTCAGTTCTGCTTCTTTGTCCGGGTTGATCCACCACAGATCAAGATAACCCAGCGCAAATTTTGGCAGCGTATCGGGGTATTCATACATGTCGAAATAGCTCACCCAGTAGTTGGGCACATAGCCATCCGGCACCACAAAAAACTCAAAGCGCAGCGCCCGGTCCAGCGCCATCAGCGCCGCGTCCTGATCCGCTTGATCTTTGGTTTCAAAAGAAGATTCGATAATTGCATCCACCAGCGGGCTGGCCAGACCAGCAGGGTTGAACAGGCTGAACTCTGCTTCTTTGGAGCCATACATCTGCGTAAGCCCGCCACCCGTGGACAGGAACGAACCATAGCGGTTGGTGTAAAGCATGTCGTAATCACGCTCACGGGTGCGCAGCGTATATTGCGAGGGGTCCACTTTTTCGGCCTTGGCATCCACGCCCAGCGCCTGCAGGTTCTGCACATAGGTCTCGATCATGGTGGCAGTGCTTTCCGGCATGCTGGTTGCAAAGGGGATTTCCACCTTCAGCGTGTTTCCAGCAGCATTGCGGCGCAGCTTGTCTTCGCCCACGGGCCAACCCGCCGCGTCCAGCAGTTTGGCGGCTTTGCGCAGGTTACGGCGATCGCGCAGACGGTCTGGTTTGGAACTATGGCTCAGCGCAACAGGCGTATTCAGAAACTCAGCTGGCACCACATCGCCAAGACCTTGCAAAAAGCTCAGCTCACCATTGGTGGGCACATCTTTTGCCTCGATATGGCTACCTTCGACAAAGGAACTGCGCTGGGTTGATAGACCAAAAAGCAGTGATTCATTGACCCATTCAAAATTGAACGCCAGCGCCAGCGCCGCGCGCACCTCTTTGTCGGCAAACTGCGGCTTGCCCAGGTTAAACACAAACCCGCTTGGAGTGGGCGGGCTTTGGTCGGGGATCTCAGCCTTGATGACCGAGCCCTCTTCGATCTTTGGGAAACTATAGCTTGTGGCCCATTGTTTGGCGTCAGGTTCAATGCGGAAGGTATATTCGCCTGCTTTGAACCCTTCAAAAGATGCGGTCTGGTCTGAAAAATACTCAACCCGGATGCGGTCGTAATTGTGGCGGCCAATATTGATCGGAAGATCCTTAGCCCAGTAATCATCGCGACGTTTGTAAACGATACGTCGGTTGATATCGTAACTCTCAAGCTGGTACGGCCCAGATCCCACAGCCACTTCCAGACGCGGTTCATCCAGACGGCGGCTTTCATCGGCCTCAAACCAGGCCTTTGAAAACACTGGTGTATTGCCCACGGTCTCAATCAGGCTCCGGCGCGAAACTTCGGGATTAAAGGTAAACTTCACCCGGTGCTCATCCAGCGCCTCGGCACCAGTGACCATATGGCTCACGGCTTGCGCATAAGACGGCAGGCCCTGGGTGATAAACAGCGTGTGGCTATAGACCACATCTTCGGCGGTGACCGGTGTACCGTCCCAGAATTTTGCCTCGGGCCGGATGTTGAAAATCACCCAATTGCGCCCCTCGTCATATTCAAGACTTTCCGCCAACAGCCCGTAATACTGCCCCACCCCATCAACAGTGCTGTCAATCAGACTGTCATATTGGAGGGTCGTTAATGATCCAGCTCGCCCTTTGCGCGAATAGGGGTTCAAACTGTCAAAGGTGCCAGACGCTGCAATCGAAAGCTCGCCGCCCTTAGGCGCATCGGGGTTCACGTAGTTCAGATGCGGGTAATCTGCGGGGTAATCCAGATTGCCAAAATAGGAATAGCCGTGGCTTTTGATCACCGCGTCCTCCGCCGCGAGGCTCCCACCTGCCAAAATCAATGCACCAGCGCCGAGCCATCGGAGTGCGTATCGCAACGGCTTTGCCTTGACCACTTTGACCTGTGCGCGGGATGTCTGCATCGACGGATCCTCCATTTGAGTTCTTCTTACAGGAGTTTATGGATGATTTTACTCTATCCCACTACAGCTAATGGAAACTTAGCGGATGTGAAGCCCCGTTAAAGCGGGTTTGATCAATCTTGAACGCAAAAAACCGCCACCCGTTAGGGCAGCGGTGTTTCAACAGTCGTCTGTAGTACCAGGTCAGATCAGTTGATCGTCGCCAGATAGGCGATCAGATTGGCGCGGTCTTTGTCCTTTTTCAGCCCCGAGAAGCTCATCGAGGTGCCCGGCGCATAATCCGCAGGTTTGGTCAGGAACGCATTGAGCGCATCCGCGGTCCAGGTGCCTGCAGGCAACGCACCGGAATAGCCAAAGCCGGATGCGGCCCCAACTTCACGATCAACCAGACCAAACAGATACGGGCCAGTTGCATTGGCACCATCATCAAGCTTGTGGCAGGCGGCGCATTTCTTGAATACTTTTTCGCCTTTGCCCACATCTGCAGTGGCCAGCAGATCAGCAAAGCTCACTTCTTCGACCGCTTCCTGCGCGCCGGAGGCATCTGGCAACTCAATCACATATGACTGTTCCCCGTGGGTATCCATGTCATAGATTGCGGTTGCCGCCCATTTTCCGAGCAGTAATACGAGCAAACTCCCGCATAAACCGGCCGTCGCTTTGGTAAGGGTCATCGTGTCGAGCATGATTGCGTGTCCATAAAAGAGTAGCTGTCTAGGAATTTTCTAAGGCTTCCCCCATAGTCTGACAAGGTATAGACAGCGCGACTAAATGCCCGTTTATGGAATATAATGGTAAGAGAGCCACAGATGACACGCAAAATCGCCATTCAGGGGGAGCTTGGCTCCTATAGTCACGAAGCTTGCCGTGCAGCGCGCCCCAATATGGATGTTTTGCCCTGTCGTACTTTTGAACAGGCAATTGAGGCGGTAAAATCTGGCGAAGCCGACCAGGCAATGCTGCCGGTGGAGAACTCCACCTACGGCCGAGTCGCTGATATTCATCGCCTTTTACCCTATTCAGGGCTGCATATTGTGGATGAAGCCTTTGTGCGGGTTCACATCAATGTGCTGGGCCTGCCGGGGGCAGAGCTTTCACAGATCAAAGACGCTTATTCCCATCTGGTTCTGCTGCCCCAATGCGCCAGTTTTCTGAAAGAGCACGGCATCGTTGGACGGGTCAGCCCCGACAATGCCCGCGCTGCACGTGACGTTGCGGAACGGGGCGATCCAACGGTCGCTGCCCTCGCAAGCGAGCTGGCTGGAGAGATCTACGGGCTAGAAGTGCTTGCCCGCCATATCGAGGACAATGGCGACAATACCACCCGTTTTTTGATCATGGACCGCGAATCTAATTACGAACGTCGCGGCCAGCATGGGATGATCACCAGCTTTATCTTTCAGGTCCGAAACATTCCCTCAGCCCTCTATAAGGCGATGGGGGGCTTTGCCACCAATGGCATCAATATGGTGAAACTGGAAAGCTATATGGTGGATGGCTCCTTCACCGCGACCCAGTTTTATGCGGATATCGAAGGCCATCCTGATGATGCCAATGTTCAGCTCGCCATGGACGAGCTGCGCTATTTCACCAGCAATATCGAGATTCTGGGCACCTTCCCCGCAAGCAAGAAACGCCATTAAACGATCAAGTCTTACCTATGGCATTCATAGGTAAGACCACATCTTGCAGGGGCAGTGATCAGGCGTAATCTGCCAAGCGCTCTTCAAGAACGGCAGCAAATTTCCCCATACGATCGCGAAATCTCTGCTGCACCTTGCTGCGCGCCAGTTTCAGCGATTGCAGCAACAGACGCCCCGGAATACTGCTCGCTGCCATATCAAGCGAGACCCGCACCCGCGTGCATGTGGGCGTCAGCGCCACCAATTCAACCGCGAACACGCCAGAGACACCACCGCCGTCGGCATTGACCGAGATGAAATTGGAAGGCTGCAGCTTTTGCAGCTCCATATCCACACTGCGATCCTTGCCCCGAAGGCGGAAGTTGACCTTCCAGCTGCTGCCTTCTCTAATCGGGCCTTCACTGGCGCGGATCACATCCACACCACGGCGCGCAGCAAGGCGCTCTAAATTATCGATGTCAGAGAGCAGCCGAAACACCTGCTCGATCGGGGCATCCACATCTTCTGAAGATTTTAATTTCATAACCTACCTGTATCCCAGCAACGCCTTTGCGCATTCTTGCGTCTATGCGACCTGATCTGCCAGCCATTTTTCCAGAAGAAAACCTGCAATTGCACCTTTTCGGGCTGGTTTCAGCTTTGGATGCAGCCCGACCTGGGTATCCATCATGTCTTGACGGCTCACCCACAGCGCATCTTCGATCTCATTTGGGTCGATATTGATCTCAGTGGTCTCTGCTTCGCCCCAGCAGCCAATCATCAGCGACATGGGAAACGCCCAGGGCTGGCTGGCCATATAGCCCACCTCTCCAACGGTGACGCCGACCTCCTCCATCACCTCGCGGCGCACGGCCGCCTCCAGCGTTTCCCCCGGCTCCACAAATCCAGCAAGCAGGGAATACATCCCCTCGGGCCAGCCCGGCGAGCGTCCCACCAGCACATTGTCACCTTTGGTGATCAACATGATCACCACCGGATCCGTGCGGGGGAAATGCCCGGTTTCGCAGCTTGGGCAGCGGCGCTGCCAGCCCCCCTGGATCATCTGGGAGGACGCGCCACAGCTCGAACAGAAACGATGGCTTGCATGCCAGGCCAGAACGGCTTTGGCGGTTGCCGCGATCTCGGCATCCAGTGCGCTCAAATGCGCCATAACCCCACGCAGCTCGGCAAAAACCTGACCTGCGGGCAGATCTGGGTGCTGCTGCAAACTGTCATCAATAAAATTGCCCAATTGCGCGGCGTCCGCGGCCTCGGGTATCCAGCCAATCAGATCAACGGCAAACAGCCCCGACCCTTCAGCGTCCAGCCCCAAAAACACTGCCGTTTCAAAATGTTCAGCAACCAATGGATGATCGGTGCCAAGTGTCGCCAATTGACTGGGCAATGCATCATTTTGACTGGCATGCATTAAAGGTTTGCCACGCCAGAACAGATAGGCTTTGCCCTGCTTCTGCCAGAGCTTCAACAGGGTGCCAGGTTGATCACGCAGCTCAGCACTGCGCTGCAAGCCGCCGCCTCCAAATGTCACGGAACTGGCATATTTCATTGGCTGTTCAAATCCTCTGGATGCCTCAAAAATGGGCAAATTATCTTCATTTTTTCACTGCACACGCATTAGATTGGAATTAGTATTAAGATAACAACCCGTAAATTCTTCTTGTAAGGCAATATTTTACCGCAACACGCGCCGCCAGATTGTGGACATGCCCCAAAAATGGCGAATTGTTAACAAATCCAGTCTTTGCTCTAACTTTAAACACTGTTTCTATGGGTAAAGACATAGACAAAATTTAATACAAGCAGATGTAGAATGCGTCAGGCCCAAGCATCATGACAGGTCAAAACTTGCCACTTCATACCGCAACCGCCCGGTTGCGCCTACTGGCCACGACCGATCTGCACGCCCATCTCATTGGCTATGACTACTACACCGATCGCCCCTCGGCTCATCTGGGGCTCAGCCGAATTGCAACCCTGATCCAAGACGCCCGCGACACAGCAAAAGAAACGGATTCAGCGGTTTTGCTGCTCGACAACGGGGATGGGTTTCAAGGGGCCGCGATTGGGGAAAACGTCTTACACGGTGAGCCGCTCCCACACCCTTTGGTCACCTGTTTTAATACGTTAAACTACGATGCCCTTGGCATGGGAAACCACGATTTCAACTATGGTCTGCCCACACTTGAACGCCTGCTGCGCGATGCCAACTGCCCGGCGATCTGCTCCAATATGAGCGCGATTGAGACCGGGTTGGAATTGCCGTTTCAGGCCAGCACGATTGTTGAAAAACAGCTGCCGAACCATCCCAATAGCCCCCCATTGCGCATTGGCATCCTGTCAGTGCTGCCGCCACAAACGGTCATCTGGGATGCGTATTTTCTCGAAGGCCGTGTTGTGGTGCAAGACATGGTCCATGCGGCGCGTGACACGGCGCAGGCCCTGCGCGAACAGGGCTGTGATCTGGTGGTGGCGCTTGCCCACACCGGGCTGAGCGACACAGACCATATGCTCAATATGGAAAACGCGCTCTATCCTCTGACAGAGATTGGCGAAATTGATGCTTTTGTCGCCGGGCACACCCATCTGCAATTGCCAGATCCCGACACGCCTATGCCCAAGCCGGTTGTCATGCCCGGAGCTTTTGGCAGCCATCTTGGGGTGATTGACTTTGAGCTTCGCCAACAAGACGGGCGCTGGAAGGTTGACCGCGCCACACCGCATCTTAAGCCGGTAATTTTACCAGAGACCAACATAGCGGTTCCAGAAAACGAAGCACTGCGCGCCGCAATCGATGACGCCCATCAGGAATGCCGAAGGCGATTGAACCAACCCGTTGGCCGTGTCGCACAGCCGCTGCACTCTTACTTCACGTTTTTTGCCAAAGACCGTTCCCTGGCAATGTCCGCCTGCGCCCAGGCCGCTGCGGTTCGTGCTTATGTAAAAGGCACAGCTGCATCGGAACTGCCGCTGTTATCCGCGGTGGCTCCGGGGAAATTTGGTGCTCGGGCCGGACCCAGTTTTTACACCGACGTCCCTGCGGGAGACGTCAGCCTGCGACATGTGATCGATCTGCAGATCTTCCCCAACCGTTTGCGCGCGGTAGAAGTGGTCGGCAGCGAATTGGCAGAATGGCTGGAAATGTCAGCCGGAATGTTCAGCCAGATCCGCCCCGGTAGCAGCGATCAAGAACTCGTAGATCCGAACCGCGCCGGGCATAATTATGATGTGATCTACGGTGTTGAATATGAAATAGATCTCAGCCAACCCGCGCGGTTCAACATTTCGGGCACTTTGGTCAACCCGGCGGCCAATCGGATCAGAAACCTGCGTTGGAACGGAATGCGGGTCGATCCAAATCAACGCTTCCTTGTTGGGGTTAACAGCTATCGCGCCAGTGGCGGCGGCCATTTCAATATGGTGCGCTATGCGCCGCAGCTCAATCTACCCTCGGTGCGCCTGCGGGACGTGATTCGCGACTATATCGCCGGTGATCTCCCCCTAGATCCGCTGGAACAGGCGCCGCACCCTTGGCGGTTCTCCCCGATGGGAAACACCAAAGCCCGCGCCTTTACCGGACCCGCTGCAAAACCGCATCTGTCCGAGCTTGATCTCACCAAAATGCGCCCGCTTCCTTTGGATGAAAACGGGTTTCTGCCTTTGGAAATAGATCTGTAGCCGGATCACCTTGGTGCAGTCGGTCGAATTCCTTGATCGTCAACGGCGTCATGCTCTTGTCATTTAACCCAGCCCCCTCTATATCCGGATTCGAGAGGTTGGCGCGGGCAGGCGCCTCGCCAACCTGGTCAGGTCCGGAAGGAAGCAGCCACAACGAGCCCCGCTTGGGTCGATGTCCAACCTCTCACTTAACTCCCCCGCAGATAAAACCTGATCTATTCGGCATCCGATGTGTCAGCGCACCGTTGCAGCGCAGCAATTTAAATATCGCAGCTGCAGCGATTTCATTTGACGCCCCCCACCCCTTGCCGCTAGCCAATAGAGAGATGGTTCTCGTGCCGCTGGCGCGAGATGAAAAGGGAACTCGGTGCGGCCCATTAACAGGCCAACTCCGCGACTGCCCCCGCAACTGTAAGCGGCGAGCAACCTTGAAACACACCACTGGCCTCATGGGTCGGGAAGGTTCAAGGACGCAGCGACCCGCAAGTCAGGAGACCTGCCATCTTAACTGAAACTCGAAATCGGGCGGGGTGCTCCGACATGAGATCATGTGCGTTTCGATGTGAAACCCCTGTATGATCCGGTCTGCCCTGCTGCCAAATCGCGCGGAGGGCGCTATGAATTGGACAAATGAAACACACGACTGTGCAGTGACCCACTGCATGTTGCTTGGGCGCCCCTGCCCGGCCGCGCAAAACATGCTAAACGCGCTCAGCGCCAGCATGGATCGCGCCAAAGGTCTGACCAAAGACGAATTTGAAATCGCAGGCCAAACCGGGCTGTCTGCCTGTGCCAAAGGTTGCATGGCCCGTTTTGTGGCCAGCCATCAGCGCATCCGTATTTTCTGCGATGTCTCAGATCAGGCAGATCAATCCGGGCTTGACCGTTTTGCCGATGCGATGCTGTGCACAGATGCCAGCACCATGCTGACCCATGTCACCGAAACACCGGCAGCGCTGGCGCAGGCCATTCCCCGCCCCCCGGTTCAGCAGCCCGCAACTAAGAACGCAAACGCCCTTTACGCTATCTGACAGAACGCTATCTGGCCGCACGCGATCTGACTGCGCTGACCGCACTGGCACCACTGGTGGATTAGGGCAGCAAAGACCGTTCAAACCCTGCGCGCACTGATCGCCCAGGCCAGTTGCGCATCGGTTTCAACCGCAGACGGGCGCACCGCGCGCAGGCGTTTCAGCGCCGCGTGCGGCGGCTCTCCCGTTTCGATCATCAGCCGCAAAACCGCCATGCCAGAACGCCCCGAGCCGCCGCGACAATGCACCAGCACCCGCCCGCCGCCATCCAGCGCCTTACGCGCCGCTTGGCTGGCCTTGGGCCATTTGGCCAGAACCGCAGGTGTGGGTGTTGAATAATCCGGCACCGGCAGATGGCACCAGCGCGAGGCCATGCTTTGAATGTCTGATCCAAGCGTCCTTGCCCCAACCATGTCATGTTCAGGCGGCGTGGTCATCGACAGCACAAGGCTCGGCTTCCACTCATTGATATGTCTGAGATCCGCCTGATACGCCCCGGTGCCTCCGGGAATGCGACACAGCGCCAAAATCCCATTTGCCACCGAAAGGGCATGAAGTGTCAGGGTGCTTTGCCCCGGATCGACCATTGTTGAGCTTAGATCCATTACAGATCTGCATTCCATTTGCATCAGCGCCTCCCCAGCCGGGCTAGAGTTTCGCCACTCCCACAAGTAGAAGCCTAACCGCCGGATACAACAATATCTAGTATTTTATTCAAGATGACAGCGCCCCGCGTCCGATGTCCTCGCCGAGGTCCAGAGCAAAGCCCCAGCCCGGATCCAATTCGGGATGAGCGGTAGACGAAGCCCCAAGCCTTGCGTAGTTTGGAGCACACCAGACCATCAAGGCGAATCCGGCGGACCAATATGAACGACACCCCTCAGGGCACTCCAGATCAGAGCACCCAAGACAGCGCGCCGCAATATCAGGTGCTTGCACGTAAATACCGCCCCGAGACCTTTGCAGATCTGGTTGGCCAGGATGCCATGGTGCGCACGCTGAAAAACGCGTTTGAAACCGGACGCATTGCCCAGGCCTTTGTTATGACGGGTATTCGCGGCACCGGCAAAACCACCACCGCGCGTATCATTGCCAAAGGCATGAACTGCATCGGCCCTGATGGCAACGGCGGCCCCACAACCGAACCCTGCGGCCAATGCGAACATTGCACCGCCATTATGGAAGGCCGTCATGTAGACGTCATCGAGATGGACGCGGCGTCGCGCACCGGCGTCAATGACATCCGTGAAATCATCGATTCCGTTGCCTATCGCGCGGCCTCAGCACGCTATAAGATCTACATCATCGACGAAGTGCACATGCTCTCGACGTCGGCCTTCAACGCGCTGCTGAAAACCCTCGAAGAGCCGCCAGCACATGTGAAATTCATCTTCGCCACCACCGAGATCCGCAAAGTGCCCGTAACGGTACTGTCGCGTTGCCAACGTTTTGATCTGCGCCGCATTGAGCCCGAAGATATGCTTGGCCTGTTGCGCAAGATCGCCAGCGCCGAAACTGCGCAGATCTCCGATGATGCGCTGGCGCTCATTACCCGCGCCGCCGAAGGCTCTGCCCGTGATGCAACCTCGCTGCTGGATCAGGCAATTTCCCATGGCGCCGGCGAAACCAGCGCCGATCAGGTACGGGCCATGCTGGGCCTTGCCGATCGTGGCCGGGTGCTGGATCTGATCGATATGATCCTGCGCGGTGATGCGGCCGCAGCGCTGACGGAACTGTCGTCCCAATACGCCGAAGGGGCAGACCCACTGGCGGTGCTGCGCGATCTGGCGGAAATCACCCATTGGGTATCGGTGGTGAAAATCACCCCCGACGCGGCCGAAGACCCCACCATCAGCCCGGATGAACGCGCCCGCGGGCAAGCCATGGCCGAAGCGCTGCCAATGCGGGTTCTGACACGCATGTGGCAAATGCTGCTGAAAGCGCTGGAAGAGGTCTCCGCCGCCCCCAACACCATGATGGCCGCTGAAATGGCAGTGATCCGCCTCACCCATGTGGCGGATCTGCCCAGCCCCGAAGAGCTTTTGCGCAAACTGCAAGATACCCCGCCGCCTCCACCACCGCCTTCTGGTGGCGGCATGCAAAACATGGGTGGCGGACAAACAGCCTACGCCGCGCCACAGGGTGCACCCGGCGGTGCCCCAAACGGTGGCCACACCATGGCACAGGGCGGCACCGTCACTGCGCTGGCCCCGGCCACAGATCTGGCGCTGGCGCGCTACCCTACGTTTGAACATGTGGTTGAACTGATCCGCAGGCACCGCGATGTGAAGCTCCTCGTTGAGGTCGAAGGCGGCATCCGCCTTGCGGCCTATCAACCGGGCCGCATTGAATTTACCCCTTCCGCTTCGGCCCCGCGCGATCTTGCCGCGCGCCTTGGCACCGCATTGCAGAACTGGACCGGCAACCGCTGGGTTGTGTCCATTGTTGATGGCTGCGATGCCAAAACCATCACCGAGGTGCGCGACGCCGCTGACAATGCGCTCAAAGCCAAGGCCATCGCCCACCCTCTGGTGCAAGCGGTGCTGGAAAACTTCCCCAAAGCCAATATCAAACGCATCCGCACCCCGGAAGAACTTGAGGCCGAGGTACAGGCCGACGCGCTCCCAGAGGTCGAAGACGAATGGGATCCGTTTGAAGAATAACCTGAAATGAGGATCAGATGATCGAACGCCAACACACCGGCCAGCGCATGAGCAAAATCGTCAAACACAACGGCACCGTCTACCTTTGTGGTCAGGTCGGCAACGCCGGTGAGAGTGTCGCCGATCAGACCCGCGAATGTATCCGCCGCATTGAAACACTGCTGGCTGAGGCTGGCTCTTCCAAGGAACAGATGCTGCAGGTGGTAATCTGGCTGGCAGATATGGCCGATTTTGCAGAGATGAACGCTGTGTGGGACGCCTGGGTGCCCGAAGGCCACGCCCCGGCCCGCGCCTGCGGCGAAGCCCGCCTTGCCCGCCCCGAACTCAAAGTAGAGATGATCGTCACCGCCGCATATGATTAACCGCCTGGCGTTTTGTGTCGCCACAACGCTTACCCTGTCCACAGACGCGATTGCTGAAGTCTGCGACAAGGCCCGCCCCATCTGGCGATCGCCTCCACAGGCCTGCTTGCGCTCATAACATTCACACAGGTCTTCAACCGCCGCCGCGTGCCACGCGCCTAAATTCACCTTTTCCCAAATACTCCGGGGGGTGAGCCTTTAGGCGAACATTGGGGGCAGCGCCCCCACCCCCTTGCCGAAACACACTATGCTTCGTATCTAAAGGTCAAACGCATGCCCGCATGCTGAACCTCATAAATAGGAGACCCCGATGTTCAAAGGCCTCGGTGCACTCGGCGATATGGCCGGGATGATGAAAAAAGCTCAGGAAATGCAGGGCAAAATGGCTGAACTGCAAGAAGAGCTGAACAGTATCACCGTCACGGGTGAAGCAGGCGCAGGTCTGGTCAAAGCCACCTCCACCGCAAAAGGTGAACTGGTTGGCCTGGATATCGATCCCTCGATCTTTTCCGGCGATGACAAAGAAGTGGTCGAAGACCTGATCCTCGCTGCAATCAAAGACGCGCAGATCAAAGCTTCGGAAAAATCTCAGGAAGAGATGAAAAACCTCACCGAGGGTCTCGGCCTGCCTGCCGACATGAAACTGCCGTTCTAACGCGCAGGGCTGCGGCACCCCCTGCCGCAGCCGCACAAATTGTGCGAAACAAAGATTGAACATTCCCCTCTCCCGCGCTTTCACTTATAAAGATCAGGTCCCTCAAACCAGATGAGCGCAGGCGTGTCAGACACATCCACCCCCGAAATTGAACATCTGATCAACCTGATGGCCAAATTGCCCGGCCTCGGCCCACGCTCGTCGCGCCGTGCGGTGCTACATCTGATCCGTAAAAAAGAAATCCTGCTGGCGCCTCTGGCCACGGCGATGACCGCTGTGTCAGACACTGCCCGCACCTGCCTCAATTGCGGCAATATCAGCACTGGCGATCTCTGCCCGATCTGCGCTGACGACAGCCGCGCCAATGGTGAGCTCTGCGTGGTCGAAGATGTGTCTGATCTATGGGCGATGGAACGTGCAGGCGTATTCAAAGGCCGCTACCATGTGCTGGGGGGCACGCTGTCAGCACTTGATGGCATTGGCCCGGACGAGCTGCGCATCCCGCAGTTTGTCGATCGCTTGACCAGCGAAAATGTGAACGAGGTGATCCTTGCGCTCAACGCCACCATCGATGGCCAGACCACCGCACATTATATTGCCGACCAGCTGCCCGAGAGCATGAAAGTCACATCACTCGCGCAGGGCGTGCCCATCGGAGGGGAGCTTGACTACCTCGACGAAGGCACCATTACCGCAGCGCTCAAAGCGCGTAAAAGCTTCTGAGCACCCAGCCAACCCCAACTGGCCGCAGCCCAAACAGAACCGCCACAACAGTCCAATGTGCTCCCGCAGCGCCGAGGTAGATCTTATCAGATCTTCTCATCGCTTTGGGCGTAGCGCCGCGCCAAAGGCGCGGCGCTACGCCCAACTGGCGAGGTTTATTCTTTGAATAAGCCAAGACGGGCGGGAGCGTTCACCCCAAGGCCTGCAATACTGCTGTCATCGCCGTATCAGAGACATCTTTGTGCAGCACAAAACGGATCGGCCCGCTGTCATCTGCACTGATACGAACCTGCGCCTTAGTGAAGCGCGCAATCAGATCAGCGCGGGCTGACGGCTGCAAGAAGACCATATTTGTGTTCTGTTCCACATCGCCATAGGCACGCAAAGCCTCTGCCAGCGCCGCCGCTTTCTGGTGGTCCTCGCTCAGGCGCGCCACATTATGCTCCAGCGCATGCAGCCCTGCCGCCGCCAAGACCCCCGCCTGCCGCATACCACCGCCCAGCATTTTGCGCAGCCGCCGCGCGCGGACCACAAACGGCGCAGGCCCTACCAAAACGGATCCAACCGGCGCGCCCAGACCTTTGGACAGGCACACTGATACCGTATCAAAAGGCGCGGCAAGCTCTGCCACATCGCGCCCAAGCGCAACAGATGCGTTAAACACCCGCGCCCCATCCAGATGCAGCATCAACCCGGCCGCGCGACCTGCGGCTGTCGCCTCAGCGATACGTGCCAGTGGCACCACCTTGCCGTTGTGGGTGTTTTCCAGCGACAACAGGCGGCTCACCGCATGATGGAAATCATCTTCCTTGACCGCTGCCTGAATATCACCCGGCAACAGCCCGCCATCCGTATGGACCGGCAAAGTATCAAACACACAGCTGCCCAAAACCGCAGCCCCCCCCGCCTCATAGCGGTTGACGTGATAGGCCTTGCCGGTGATCACCTCTTCACCGCGGCCACAGTGGCTCATGATGGCGATTAGATTGCTCTGGGTGCCGCTTGGAACAAACAGCGCTGCTTCTTTGCCAAGCCGCTCTGCCAACGTAGCCTCAAGGCGCGCAATCGTTGGGTCATCGCCAAAGACATCATCGCCGACTTCTGCCGCTGCCATCGCCGCCCTCATCGCATTGTCGGGACGTGTCACCGTATCGCTGCGCAGATCCGCAACCCACGCAACCTCACCCTGATCAAGCGCTGTATACTGTCCCATATCCCGCTCCTCTGATTACATATCGCGACCCTATCGGCACCGATCTGCGCGCTCAAGTTATCGCCTGTATCAAGTACAATTGCCTGATAGCAGACACAAAAAAGCCGCGACGCAGAGGCCGCAGCTTTTGACAATTTCAACAGATCTCAACCGTTATGGACGGGGATCTTCGTCGTCTTCATCATCCACATCGCCAGACGGCAGGTTAAAGAAGCTGTCCGCATCCACAATCGGATCATTGTCCGCGGAAGGCCGTTCATCACCGCCACCCAGAGTAAAGGCTTCCAGACCCTCAATCCCGCTTGGGATCTTCGGCTCTGCTTCCATTTCCAGCGACTGCTCGGTGGAGACAAGCTTGCGACGCTCGTCATCGCTCATCACGCCGCCTTCGGCCGCTTTGGCAGCTGCGGCTTTTTGCACCACGGCGTCCAGTTCAGACTGTTTACACAGGCCCAGCGCCACCGGATCGATCGGCTGCATATTGGCAATGTTCCAATGGGTGCGTTCGCGGATCGACTGGATGGTCGGCTTGGTGGTGCCCACCAGCTTGGCAATCTGACCATCGGAAAGTTCCGGGTGAAACTTTACCAGCCACAGGATCGAGTTCGGACGGTCCTGACGTTTGGAGAGCGGGGTATAACGCGGGCCACGGCGTTTCTCTTCGCCAGCAGCAGCCGGGTTGAACTTCAGACGCAGCTTATACAGCGGGCTGTCCTGCGCCTTGTCGATCTCTTCCTGGGTCAGCTGGTTGTTGGCAACCGGATCAAAACCCTTCACGCCCACGGCCACTTCACCATCGGCAATGCCTTGCACTTCCAGCTCATGCAGACCAACGAAATCACCGATCTGCTTAAAGCTGATCGTGGTATTGTCCACCAGCCACACGGCGGTCGCCTTGGCCATCAACGGTTTTGCCATGCGTCTTCTCCTTCACGCGTGCCTCTTCCCCGGATATAGCTGTCCTGTCGCCTGGATAAAGGCGGCCCCGATAATTTGGGGTAGGTTTCCGTTGTCGGGGAACTTTCATTCTATATAGTCGCCTTCTGTGAATAAGGAAAGAGGCCAATGCGCCAAGTCTTTTGTTACTGTTTGATGTTTTTGATGTGTTTTACTGCTGCCCGCGCCGAAGGTGAACGCGCAGGCACGTTTGACTATTACGTTCTGGCGCTCAGCTGGTCGCCAAACTGGTGCGAAGTGGAAGGCGATGCCAAAGGCTCCGATCAATGTCATCCGCGCCATGACCACGGCTGGGTCATGCACGGGCTTTGGCCCCAGTTTCACCAAGGCTGGCCCAGCTATTGCCGCACTGCCGCCGCCCCTCCTACCCGCAAGATGACCGCTGAAATGCAAGACATCATGGGCAGCTCCGGTCTTGCCTGGCACCAGTGGAAAAAACACGGCACCTGCACAGGGCTCTCGGCTGAGCAGTATTTCAACCTGTCGCGCACGGCCTATGATCAGGTTGTTCGCCCGCAGATCTTTCGCAAGCTCGACAAAACCGTGAAACTCCCAGCTTCCATTGTCGAAGACGCCTTTCTCAAGGAAAACCCGGATCTGGATCATGACAGCCTCACCATCACCTGCCGCGACAGCCACATCCAAGAAGCCCGCATCTGCCTGTCACGCGACCTAACACCCGTGCCCTGTGGCCGCGATGTGATCAAGGATTGCCAGCTCAAAGACGCGCTTTTCACCCCGATCCGCTAAGCGCTCACAGGATGCTGACGCAAGGGTGAGAGATTGAAATCCTATTTTATGCTATAGTTTTGGTACGGCCATCACGGCCTGCCGGAATTTTGGCGCCTCTGATGGCCTCTATGATGAGGTGGATAGGAGGTGTGATCATGGATCAAACAATCGGAAACCCGGCCAGTTGGCTGTTCAAAGCGCTGCGCGGCAGCGCGCATCACATCGGCCAGGGTGTCGAGCATCTGGGCACCCATAGCGCAGCGCCGCCGCAGGTCAGAACCCTCAGCCTTGAAGATCTGCGGGTTGCGCTGCGTCTTGGGCTGCGCGATTTTGCCGCCTGCCGCTCTGATGCGATGTTTCTGGTCTTTCTCTACCCGCTGATTGGCGCGGCCATGATCAGCGTTGGCCTGTCGGAACGCATGTTCGCGCTTCTGGTGCCTATGGTGTTTGGCTTTGCCATTCTTGGACCAGTGGCAGCTGTTGGCCTATATGAAATGTCGGCGCGGCGCGAAGCCGGGTTTGACGCGCGCTGGGGTGATGCCTTTGGGGTGCTGCGCTCCCCTGCCTTTATGTCGGTCCTGACGTTGGGGATCATGCTGGGCGCACTGTTCATCTGCTGGCTGATTGCGGCACAGATGCTCTATTACTTCACCCTCGGCCCCACCGCCCCTGAAAGCTTCAGCGCCTTTGCCTATGACGTTATCATGACCCAAAAGGGCCAGATCATGGCAGTATGCGGCATGATCATCGGTGCAGGCTTTGCGCTTGTGGCGCTTGCGATGAGCCTGGTCTCTTTCCAGCTGCTGCTGGATCGGCGGGTGGGCCTGCCGGTTGCGGTTGCAACCTCGATGCAGCTTTTGCGCAAGAACCCCCGCATCTGCCTGATCTGGGGGGCATTGATTGGCACGCTCTTGGTGCTGGGATCCCTGCCGTTCTTTGTTGGGCTGATCATTGTCATCCCGGTGCTGGGCCACGCCAGCTGGCATTTCTACCGCCGCGCAGTGGTTTAATGCAGTGGATCTGACGCGCCGCCAAGGGTACGGCGGCGCATCACCTTTAGGCAGAAACCTTAAGAACGATCTTGCCAATATGGGCTGAACTTTCCATGCGCGCATGTGCCGCCGCCGCATCAGAAAGGTCAAAACACTGATCCATCACCGGGGCGATTTTTCCCGCCTCAATCAAAGGCCAGACCACCCGTTGCAGATCTGCGGCAATCTCGGCTTTCACCAGATCACTTTGCGGGCGCAGGGTTGATCCGGTGATGGTCAGCCGCCGCAACATCACCTGGGCAAAGTTCAGCGCAACCTTCGGCCCACCCAGAAAGGCGATCTGCACCAGCCGCCCCTCATCCGCAAGCGCCTTGATATTGCGCGGGATATACTCACCACCCACCATATCAAGGATCACATTGGCCCCGCCCTCGCCGCGCAGCACCTCAACAAAATCCACCTCGCGGTAATTCAGCGCCTGCTCAGCACCAAGCGCCAGACAGGCCGCGCATTTTTCATCACTGCCCGCAGTGGTAAACACCCGCGCGCCCAGCGCCTGCGCCAATTGAATGGCGGTGGTGCCAATGCCCGATGATCCGCCATGCACCAAAAACCGCTCACCGGCCTTAAGGCCCGCGCGCTGAAACACATTGCTCCACACGGTGAAAAACGTCTCCGGCAGGCAGGCCGCCTGCTTCAGATCAAGCCCCTCGGGCACTGGCAGGCAATGCGCCGCAGGCGTCGCCACATATTCCGCATAGCCACCACCAGGTAGCAGCGCGCAAACCTGATCGCCAACCGCAACACCGCTTACACCCGCACCCAGCGCCACCACTTCACCTGCGGCCTCAAGCCCCGGTAGATCACTTGCATCCGCAGGCGCCTTATAGGCACCAGCCCGTTGCAAGGCATCCGGCCGGTTCACCCCGGCGTAGGCCACCTTGATGATCACCTGCCCGGCTGCGGGTTCTGGCACAGGCCGCGTGCAGAGTTTCAGAACCTCGGGCCCACCGGGTTCACTGATTTCAACCGCCTGCATCATCACATGCCTCCCTGATTGTTTGCCCCCTTCTACAGGACAAACAAACACCCTGGCCAGAAAAACACCCTGGCCAAAGCGCGGCAGTCACTGCGTCACAACGTTTCAGTCCGCACCTAAAGACGCAAAAAAGGGCGCAGCCGCGCGCGCCCTCTTCTCACCTTTTTACAAATACTCTCGCCGAAGGCGAAATAGCCGCGCTAGCCTTGACGCCCCGGCAGATCGTCACGCGCCCCCGGTTTGCGGATCTGAGACGCCAACCAATTTGGCCCAGCCAGAAACGGCTTGAGCAAAGGGTTCTTCTGCACCTCGGCTTTCACCTTTTCAAACCGCATCACATCTTCAATGCGCCGCTCCAAAAAATCCCAGGTCGCCTGATGTTCCAAACTGTCATCGCCCAGCCAGAACAGCACCGTTGCGGAATAGACCCCCGACAGCGTCGCGCGCTTGCTGTACCAGTTCACATCCTCTGAGCTGTCCCCAAGCGCGGTCCAGATCGCATCCGCAGTGCCCCAGATCGCCTTGGCACCATCGCCCGCGTGATGGGGCAGCGAAAACAATGTGGTGCCGCGGCGCACCAGCTCCTTGTCCTCGACCGCCTCAAGCCGGAAGCGCACCGCCGCCGCAACCCGATCGCGAAACCGCAGACTGTCGAGATCAGCCGCCTCCATTTGTCTCAGCATTTCTTGATCGCCCGCCGCATGATAGGCAAGCGCCAGATCCAACGCACCGCGCGGGCACACCATCCGCGCCAGCTCAGGCGCGATTTCTGCGTCGCGAATCGCGGCCTGAAAGGTCAGTTCGCTCCAGCCATCAAAAGGCACATGCATCACAGCCGCATCCAACAGCGCGGCACGCAGATCCGCGTGATCGGTCTCACTCATGGCGTTCTCCTGTTCCTCTCTCTGCGTGCTTGGCCGCAGATTTCTCTGTTTCATACCACTACTAGACAAAATAAGCCGCTCTTGCTATACGGCCACTTCCTGCAATTTCCTTGCAACTCTTATCTAGAAAGGTGGTGAAAACCACATGCAGGTTAGTGTTCGCGATAACAACGTCGATCAGGCGCTTCGTGCCCTGAAGAAAAAGCTGCAGCGTGAAGGCGTCTTCCGCGAAATGAAGCTCAAGCAACATTTCGAAAAGCCGTCCGAGAAAAAAGCGCGCGAGAAGGCTGAAGCGATCCGCCGTGCCCGTAAACTGGCACGTAAGAAAGCACAGCGCGAAGGTTTGCTCTAAGCAACTTTCGGGCCCCGAGGTCTGCTTGCAGATCTATCGGCACCCTCTCCAGCTTGCTCTGGATACTTTAAAAGAGATTAACCCCCGTAGCCCTGGCTGCGGGGGTTTTTCATATGTGCAAACCGCTCCGAAACACGCTGCGATCCGGTTTCTTGCGCCCCAATTGCGGCCCTGCGGTGTTAAAGACCCACCCGAGCGAGGCTGAAACAGACTGTTGAACGCCACCCCCGCGCCACATTTACGCCCCAAACACCGACGGGCCCACATGGAATCTGTAGTTCGGCACAGCGTGTCATCCCTCAGGTAAAACATCGTCACCCGGCAGGATTTCACTCATTTTTTGAAATTCACACAGCAAAAACATGCCAATATCACCGGATACTTTTTAAAAAAGCAAAACTGCGCCGACGGCATCAGGTGCAAATGGCGGAGATTCACCACTTCTTTACGATTGTAAACAACTTCCCGGCAGCCGCCACATTTCCGCGCTAATCCCCTCCTAGAGGTTAATACAAAGACCTCGTCCTTATGAGACAACCCTAGGAGAGATCACCGATGAGTGAAGCAAGCGCCCTCGAACGGCAGATGCTAGATCTGATCAATGCGGAACGTGCAGCAAACGGGTTGGATCCGGTCCAGCTTGAACTGCGCCTGAACGATTCTGCCGAAGACCACAGCAAATGGATGCTGCAGCAGGACGTGTTTTCCCATACAGGTTCTGGCGGCTCGTCCGCCGGTGATCGGATGGCGGATGCGGGCTTTGTCTTTTCTGGCAGCTGGCGGTGGAGCGAAAACATCGCCTGGCAGAGCGAACGCGGCGCAGCCGGGCTCGAAGACGATGTCATCGATCTGCACAACGCCCTGATGAACAGCCCCGGACACCGTGCCAACATTCTCGATCCCAATGTAACGGTTGTGGGAATCGGCATCGAACTCGGCGAATTTGATGGCCACACTGCGGTAATGGTGACCCAAAACTTTGCACGCACGTCAGCACCTTTGCAGCTTGATGCTGGCACGACAACAGGGCCAACTCCGGTGGAACCAGCTCCTGTAGAACCAACCGAGCCGACACCGGTCGAGCCAGAACCCGCAAATGCCCCAACTGAGGGCAATGATGTCATCATTCTTGATGAGGCAAGCCGTATCGGCCTGCTTAACGGGCATGACAAAATCACCGGTAGCAGCGGCAATGACACTGTCTTTGGTGGCAATGGGCACGACGAAATCCACGGCGAAGGCGGCAATGATTTTCTCTTTGGTGGGCGTCATGCCGATAGTCTCTTTGGCGGAGAAGGCAACGACAGGCTCAAAGCCGGTGCTGGCCACGACCACCTAGATGGCGGCGAAGGCAATGACCGCCTTGTCGCTGGTAAAGGCCGTGACCATCTAGATGGCGGCGAAGGCAATGACAATCTTTCGGGCGGCAAAGGCAGCGACACCTTTGTGTTCTCCGAAGGTGTGGATCGGGTGATGGATTTCGACCATGCAGGTCATCATGATTTCATTGATATGACCGGTGCGGATGGCATCACCAGCTACACGGATCTGATCAACAACCACGCCACACTCACGCAGCGCGGCCACCTGCGCATTGCCGATGATGATGGTGATGTTCTGCTTCTGCTCAAGACGGATTTCAACGAAATCAACGCAAGCGATTTCCTGTTCTAATCCTTTCCCGTGTGCCCGGTGAAGAATTCGTCGGGCGCATTCTCTGGGTCAGCACCGCTTCCTTGTTGGTGCTGGCCCGATCTGCTCGGTTCCATTTCACATGTGGATGTCCCCCACAGATCTGGAACCTCCCGGGCCGGAGCAGCGTCATGTTTCGGCCCACAACTGGAAAGCCCGGCCTCTGGCCGGGTTTTTTTGATTTCACACAGAGTCCTGTTCAGGCCAAAGGACGGCCCAGTTGATCAATAGATCTTGGGCACATGCAGCTCATCTGGCAGCACCCGACGCTCATAGTCAGGTTTATATTCCCGATCCGGCAGATTGACCTTTTCACTGGGCACATCAGCATAGGGAATCTTGGTCAGCAGATGCTCGATACAGTTCAGCCGCTCGCGTTTTTTGTCATTGCCTTCCACAATGAACCAGGGCGCTTCGGGAATGTTTGTGCGTTCGAACATCTCTTCCTTGGCCTTGGTATATTGCTCCCAGCGAATGCGGCTCTCCAGATCCATCGGCGACAGTTTCCACTGTTTCATCGGGTCGTGGATCCGCATCAGGAATCGCAGCTGCTGCTCTTCATCGGTGATCGAGAACCAGTATTTCAACACAATGATACCCGAACGGGTCAGCATCCGTTCAAATTCGGGAACATCCTGAAAAAACTGCTCAACCTGATCGTCTGAGGCAAACCCCATCACCCGTTCCACACCGGCGCGGTTGTACCACGAACGGTCAAACAGCACGATTTCACCCGCCGCTGGCAGATGCGGCACGTAGCGCTGGAAATACCATTGGCTCTGCTCGCGGCGGCTTGGTGCTGGCAGGGCCACAACACGGGCAACCCGCGGATTAAGCCGCTGGGTGATGCGCTTGATCACGCCCCCTTTGCCCGCACTGTCGCGGCCTTCAAACAGGATGCAGACCTTGGCGCCGGTATGGGTCACCCAATCCTGCACTTTGATCAGCTCAGCCTGCAGCCGCAGCAGGTTCTGGAAATAGACCTTGCGATCCAACATCTCAGGGTGCTGCGCCTTATAGACCTTGCGCAGCTCCATCGACAGCATCGGCTCGGCGAACTCGATTTCAAAATCCTCATCCAGCGTGTCCTGAAGCTCCGCTTCAAGCCAATCCATGGTGTTGTCATCGATATCGCCGGTCATGGGGATCTCCTTCATAGAATTCATGAACCACATGAGGCCTAACGGCCGCGTATGATCCTTTCATGTCAATTGAGCGCAAAACCACCGCAATCTTACGGTTCTGGTTGGACCATAGAATTAATCATCTTGCGCCCAAAACCACAAGTTGTATGACCCGGTTTTTTTCAGGGCAAAGTATCGCAGCCTGCTTAAACCGGCAGCGCGGTTGTCTTAAAAACAGTACGCAGCGCAAAAGAGCTCTGCATCTGAGCCACCCCCGGCAGGCGCGCCAGGTGCTGGCGGTGAATACGGGCAAAATCCTCGGTGTTTTCTGCCACCACCTTTAGGATGTAATCCGCGGTGCCCGCCATCAGGTGACACTCCAAAACATCCGGGATCAAGGCCACCGCCCGCTCAAAGGCGTCCAGCACCTCATCCGCCTGCCCCGATAGGGTGATCTCTACAAATACCGTGGTCGGCACCTGCATCTTGCGCGCATCCAGCAGGGCAACATAGCCGCGAATAAAGCCTTCGCTTTCCAAACGTTGCACCCGGCGGTGGCAGGCCGAGGGCGACAGGTTCACCGCCTCAGACAGATCCGCGTTTGAGATTCGACCCTGCTCCTGCAAAACCTTCAGAATCCGGCGATCTGTTTCATCGATAACCATAGTGCGGTGATACCTCCTGCTTTTTGGCACTTTATTCGAATAATCTTCGAAAGGCTAAAAATAAATCTGATCAAAAAAGCAGCACATTTTGTCGCAGCCACGCGACCATTGAGAGGTTGGGATAGAAAATGAGCCTCTAGGAGAGCCAAAATGAAAATCGGATGCCCTACCGAAATCAAACCACAGGAATTCCGGGTTGGGATGACCCCGGATGCCGCCCGCGAAGCCGTTAACCACGGCCATGAGGTGCTGATCCAGCAAGGCGCAGGCCTTGGTGCTGGCTTCACCGATGCGGATTATATTGCCGCGGGTGCCGCCATTATCGACACCGCCGCAGAGATCTTTGCCACAGCAGAGATGATCGTAAAGGTGAAAGAGCCCCAAGCGGTTGAACGCAAGATGCTGCGCGAAGGCCAGCTCTTGTTCACCTACCTGCACCTCGCCCCCGATCCCGATCAGACCCATGATCTGCTCAATTCCGGTTGTACCGCGATCGCCTATGAAACCGTGACCGATGCCAATGGCGGCCTGCCGCTTCTGGCACCGATGTCCGAAGTTGCGGGCCGTCTGGCACCGCAGGTGGGCGCCTGGACCCTGCAAAAGGCCAATGGCGGCCGCGGTGTTCTGATGGGCGGCGTGCCCGGCGTGGCTCCGGCCAAGGTTGTGGTCATCGGCGGTGGTGTTGTTGGCACCCACGCGGCAAAAATCGCCGCTGGCATGGGCGCGGATGTCACCGTGCTGGATCGCTCGCTGACCCGTCTGAAATATCTCGATGACGTCTTTGGTGGCACCTTCAAGAACCGCTATTCCACCGCCGGTGCCACCGCAGAGCTGGTGCGCGAGGCCGATATGGTGATTGGTGCGGTGCTCATTCCGGGTGCGGCTGCACCGAAACTGGTATCGCGCGCGGACCTCTCTGAAATGAAACCGGGTGCGGCGCTGGTGGATGTGGCCATCGATCAGGGCGGCTGCTTTGAAACGTCGCGCGCCACCACCCATGCCGAGCCGATCTACGAGGTCGACGGCATCATGCATTACTGCGTGGCCAATATGCCGGGCGCGGTTGCGCGCACATCTACCCAGGCTCTGGGCAATGCAACCCTACCCTTCCTGCTCAACCTGGCCAACAAAGGCTGGAAACGCGCCTGCGCCGATGATGCGCACCTGCTGAACGGGCTCAATGTGCACTCCGGCAAACTCACCTACGCCGCCGTTGGCGAAGCGCTGGGTCTTGATGTGGTGAACCCGGTCGACGCGCTGAAATAACAACGCGGATCCACCCGTATACATGCAACATGTGTCACCCTCAGGGGTGGCACACCCCCAACGCAGTCGCGAACACCATGCCCGCTCAGGCCCCCAACTGAGGCGCAGCGCGCATATATTCCCCCCTCAATTCTATTGCCAGCCCCTCAAATATCCGTGAGATATGCATCATGCGTTTCAACAAGGGGACTGCGGAAATGGACCAGATTATTGAACAAGCCGGGGCCTATTGGCCGCTGGTTGTAAGTGGAGCCAAAGCGCTGGTGGTGCTGGTTCTGGGTTGGATCATTGCAGGCTGGATTGCCGCTGTGGTGCGCAAACGGATCAATGCCAGCAAACATATCGACCCCACCCTTGGCAATTTTGCCGCAAGCGTTGTGCGCTGGGTGCTGCTCGCTGTGGTGGCGATTGCGGTTCTGGGCATCTTTGGCATTCAGGCCACCAGCCTTGTTGCCATGCTGGGTGCGGCAACTTTGGCCATTGGTCTGGCGCTTCAGGGCACGCTCAGCGATATTGCTGCGGGCTTCATGCTAATCCTGTTCCGCCCCTATAAAATCGGCCAGGTGGTTGATATCGGCGGCACCACCGGCACCGTCAAAGATCTGAACCTCTTTGTGACCGAGCTCGCCACCCCGGACAATGTACAGATCATTGTTCCCAATGGTCAGGCCTGGGGCTCTGTCATCACCAATTTCTCCCACCATGAAACCCGCCGTGTTGATCTGGTGTTTGGCATTGATTACGGCGACAGCGCCGATGCCGCCAAAGAGATCATCCTGCAACAGATCGCCGCTGACCCGCGCGCGCTGAAAGACCCGGAACCCTGGGTGCGCGTTACCAATCTTGGCGACAGCTCGGTCGATCTGACCACCCGCGTCTGGTGTGATGCGGCAGATTACTGGGAGCTGAAATTCGCCCTGACCCAAGGGGTAAAAGAAGCCTTTGACGCCAAAGGCA
The DNA here is from genome assembly GCF_009617595.1 of Tritonibacter aquimaris. Taxonomy (GTDB): domain Bacteria; phylum Pseudomonadota; class Alphaproteobacteria; order Rhodobacterales; family Rhodobacteraceae; genus Epibacterium; species Epibacterium aquimaris. Next base: position 286,417 of record NZ_WIXK01000003.1, read on the forward strand.
TCTCTATTCCTTACCCGCACAGCGTCGAAATCAAGAAATAAGCGTAAAAGAGCTGCTCTTTTGCAAAAGGCCCCTGTTTTCAGGGGCCTTTTTTATGGGGCAAATGCCCAGAATATCTAGTCTGCTGATGCAGGCTCGGTTTTTGCCTTGGGTTGCACCCTCATCCCACCTTCTGCCATCACCTGGTTCCGGCCGGAATTTTTGGCAACATACAGCAGCTCATCTGCACGTTTGAGCAAGGCAGCTGCGGCGCTGGCTTGTTCACTAATCTCTGTAAGCCCGATGCTCACCGTGAGGCGAATTCTATTTGCATCAGCTAGAATTTCGCTTGATTGGATCGTCGAACGCAGCCGTTCACAAGCAGCATATGCGCCGATCAAATCGGTGTCGGGAAACACCAGCGCAAATTCCTCACCACCCAGTCGTCCAACCAGATCAATTGTGCGAAATTCCCGTATCAGCATTCTTGAAAGCTGTTGCAGCGTCTTGTCGCCGGCATCGTGGCCGTATGTGTCATTGATACGTTTGAAATGATCAACATCAAGCATCGCAACCGACATGGGCAGCCCGTGTCGCTGCGCTCTGTCAAATTGCGTTTCCAATGTTTTCAGAAACGGTCTTCGATTTGAAACCTGGGTGAGCGGATCCGTATTTGCCTCGATCTGAAGCAGCTCATACGCTTTGGTCAGTTCGCGTATGCTCAAAATGCCAACAAGCTTCCCCGCGTCGAGCACGGGCATGTGTCGGATCGCGTTTTCATTCATGAGGTGCAGCAGATAGGTGACTTCGTCGTCTGGGCTGCACGAAATAACGGAACGGGTCATCACGTCCGAAACCAAAGCCTCTGCGGCTTTTGGATCGCAACTTGCCACAACAGGAAGAAGATCCCGTTCAGAGACAATCCCAACCATTGTGTTGGCTTCGTCGGTCACAACCAATGCGCCAAGTCTCAGCTTCAGCAAAACCTGTGCCGCTTGCCGTAGCGTCGATTCAGGGCGAATCCCCTCAACCTTGGTTGATGCCTTAGCTTTTAATAATTGAGCTACTCTCACTCTAAATACTCCATTCCCGTCCACCTTTATTGTGTGCGCGATAAATGAACAGAGGTTAAAAGCTGCTTGAGAAATGCATATTTGGTCGTGAAAGTTTAACTCAATCCTCGACACTTCATGCCGCGCGCAGCTGCCTTCTCCGGGCGGCTGCGGTCATCTGTGTCGCTGGGGACGTGTCGGCAAAACCCTGCTTTGCCAATATGTTAATGCTGCGCGCCCGCCTGCCCGCCACGCTGCCAGACCCGGTTGGGATGGTCGCGATAGCTGACCTGCCCCACATGCTGATAGCCAAGCCTTGCCGCCAAACGCTCCGAGGCGTCATTGCCCGCCGCAATCAGGGCCACCGTGCTGGCAAAGCCTTTTTGATCCCCCCAGCGCAACGCCAGCTGCATCGCTTCTTGTGCGATCCCCTGCCCCTGCGCCTTTGGGTCGATCACCCAGCCTGCCTCAATCACGTCTTCGCCCAGAACCTCGCTCAGCGCAGGCTCACACAGCCGGGGCTGCACCGAAAATCCCACCATACCCAGATAGCGGCCATCGCGGGCTGTGACCGCCCAATAGCCAAACCCCATCGCGGCCCAATGGCCGATGTGAAATATCAGCTTGGCCCAGGCGGTTTCCGGCGTATCCGGCACGCCAGAGATGTATTTCACCACCTCAGGCGCAGACCAGATCCGCAACAGATCACCGTAATCCTGCGGCGTATGTGCGCGCAGGATCAGCCGCTCACTGCTGAGCTCGGGAACAGTCATTACAGTGCTGTCATTTGGGCAATGTGCCCTCAACCACATAGGTCAGGATCTCAACCACCTGCGCCGGTGTTTCTGCCACTGCCAGGGCCGCCGCATGTACTTCTTTCAGCGCGTGCTGATGTTCCGGCGGGCTCAGCACGATGATCGACTTACCCAAAGCCGCCGCATAGCCCGCATCAAAGGCCGCGTTCCACTGTTTGTATTTGTCGCCAAAGCGCACCACCACCACATCGGCCTCTTCAATCCCTTTGCGGGTGCGGATCGCGTTGAGCTTGGCACCTTTGTGGTCATGCCAGAACTTGCTGTCCTCGCCGCCCAGAATGGCAACACCACAATCATCGCTGGCGTCATGATCCGTGACCGGGGCGTTGAAATGAATTCCCAGCGCCTCGGCACCTTCGATGATCTGGTCACGCCAGTCTGTGTGAATTTCACCGGAGAGATAAACGCTCATCATTGGGGCAGATCCTTTTGTTTAGCTTACTCCACCCCTACCCCAGCCTCAGGTCTCAATCCACCAACGATCGCTTGCGCGCCACAATAAAACGGCTGGGCGGATCCGCGGGGAAATTGCCGGTTTCCACGATATCAAACCCGGCCCGTGCCACCGCCGCATCCATCTCAGCCACGCTGTAAGATCGCACCACCGAAGGCGCTTTGCCGACCAGTCTCAGCAGCGGTAGCGCCAAAAGCATCAGCCGCCATTTCCACGCTTTCATGTCACTCATGCAGGGGGTTTTGGAAATGAACAGCCCATCCTCCGCCACCCGCTGCGATGCGGCCTCAAGCGCGGCCTCCAGATCCGGCAACAGATGAAACAGGTTCATCGCCATCACCACATCAAACGGGCCATCTGGCGCATGCTCCACCGCACCAACCGCCACGGTGACATTATCGAGCCCCTTGGCGCGTTCTTTGGCGATTTCCAGCATTTCCGACGACAGGTCGCTGGCGCAGATCGATTTCACCAGCCCCGCCAGCTTCACCGCCGTAGATCCCGTACCCGCACCCAGCTCCAGCACCCGGTGGCTTGGCTCCAGATAGGCGCGCACCCGGCTAAGCGTCTGCTCATAGGCGGCCTCGTCGCGAATGGGCGCCGCCGCATAGCGTTTCGCCAGTTTGTTCCAGAAAACCTGATCGTTTGACATCTTATCACTCCTGCTCGCCCCACCTTATCCAGCGCGCGTGCACGGCCCAATTGCTTAAATTCGCAGGCTCCATATACAAAGATGTATGAGCGACTGGACCCATATCCGTGCCTTTCTGGCCACCGCCGAAAGCGGCTCGCTGTCTGCGGCCGCACGCAAACTGCAACTGACGCAGCCCACCGTATCCCGCCAGGTGGCCGCCCTCGAAGATGAGCTGGGCGTGATGCTGTTTGAACGCCTCGGGCGTGCGCTGCATCTGACAGACGCGGGGCGCGAGATGCTGGTACATGCGCGCCAGATGGGGGCTGCGGCGGATGCTTTTGCCCTCACCGCCACCAGCCAGGCGCAGGATATCGAAGGCCTTGTGCGCATAACCGCCTCCGATATTTTCTCGGTCTATCTGCTGCCACGCGCGCTGCATATTCTGGCGGAACGCGCGCCGCGCCTGCGCATAGAAGTCATCGCTGACAATGGGTTACGCGATTTGATGCGCCGCGAGGCCGATATCGCCATCCGCCACGTGGAACCCACCCAGCCCGATCTGGTCGCCCGCCGCATCCAGCAGGCGCGCGCCTATCTTTATGCGTCTGAGCGCTACATCCAAAACCACGGCGCACCCCAAAGCCTGCAGGATTGCAGCACCCATAGTTTTATCGGCTTTGGCGATATTGACCGCATGATGGCATTTCTGCACCCGATCGGAATTGAACTCAGCCCTGAGAATTTTCACTTTGGCTCCAACAGCGGCCTGGTGGGCTGGGAGATGGTGCGTCAGGGCTTTGGCATTGCGGTGATGGCCTCTGAGGCGGGTGACCACACCCCCGGCATGGTCCGCCTGCTGCCCGAGATGGAGGTGATCGAATTCCCGGTCTGGCTCACCACCCACCGCGAGCTGCACACCAGCCGCAAAATCCGTCTGGTGTTTGATGTACTGGCCGAGGTTTTGGGGCGCAAAGAGTAAAGGACACGCACTCCGCACGAGTTGGGGAACTTCGTTGCCCAAACAAAAACGCGCCCCAATCTGGAGCGCGTTTCTCAGTTTCCATCAAGACCTGGCTTAGCCGCGAAGCTCACCGCCGGTGGCTTTGGTCACCTTGGCAATGATCTTGGCGCTGACGGCCTCGATGTCTTTTTCTTTCAGCGTCTTATCTGTTGGCTGCAGGCGCACGGTGATCGCAAGGGATTTCTTGCCCTCACCCAGGCTGCCGCCAATGAATTCATCAAACACGCGCACATCCGTAATCAGCGCCTTATCGGCACCTGCGGCGGCATTAACCAGCGTCAGCGCTTCAACCTCGGCGTCGACCACAAAGGCAAAGTCACGCTCAACCGCCTGCAGATCGCTGATCTCAAGCGCGCCACGGTTGGCACCGGATTTGCGCGGCATCGGGATCTCGTCTGGCCAGATGGTAAAGCCCACAACCGGACCTTTTACACCCATCTCATTCAGCACTTTGGGGTGCAGCTCCCCAAAGACACCCAGCACCTTTTTCGGCCCCAGGCAGATCTTGCCGTGACGGCCCGGATGCCACCAGCCCTGCGCGCCGCGCAGGATCTGAACTTTGGCAGGTGCGCCGATCGCGGCCAGCACCGCCTCAATATCGGCTTTGGCGTCAAACACATCTACATCGCGCGAAGCGCCATGCACGTCTTTGGGGCCAGATTTACCAACCAGAATGCCGGAAATCAGCGTGTGCTGCTCACCGGGTTCGCCGCCGTGAAACGCGGGGCCAACTTCAAACAGCGCCAGATCATTGTAGCCACGCGCCTGATTGCGTGCTGCCGCCTGCAACAGCCCCGGCAACAGTGCCGGACGCAGATGCGACATTTCCGATGAAATCGGGTTCGCCAGTTTGGTGGCCAGATCACCGCCGCCAAACAGCGTTGCCGATGCTTCATCAATGAAAGTGTAGCTGACAACTTCATTATAGCCGAGCGCAGCCGAGGTGCGGCGCGCCATCTGCAAACGGCGCTGCGCCGGGGTCATAACCGGCTTGGGAATGCCATCGTTCAGACGCTTCAGCGGCTTGCCTACCAGCTTGGTCAGCGATGCAATCCGCGCCACTTCCTCCACCAGATCGGCCTCACCCTGCACATCGGGGCGCCAGCTTGGCACATGGGCGTTGTTGCCTTCCAGACGGAAGCCCAGACGGGTCAGGGTCTGGCGTTGCTCGCTTTCGGGGATCTCCATCCCCACCAGCGACTGCACCCGCTCAGGCTTTAGGGTGTAAGAGCGCGCGTGATTTGGCACTTTACCGGCAATCACCACCTCAGAGGCTTCACCGCCGCACAGATCCAGGATCATCTGGGTTGCCCGCTCCAGCCCTTCCACGGTGAATTCAGGATCCACGCCGCGTTCAAACCGGTAGCGCGCGTCAGAGTTGATCTTCAGCGCGCGGCCTGTGGTTGCAATCTGGATGTGATCCCAAAACGCGCTTTCCAGAAACACGTCAACGGTCTCCTCGGAACAGCCAGTTTCTTCGCCGCCCATGATGCCACCGATGCTCTCAACACCGTTGTCGTCGGAAACCACGATCTGACCGGGTGCAAAGGTGTATTCCTTCCCATCCAGCGCCACCAGCGTTTCGCCACCCTGGGTGCGATGCACCCTGAGATCACCGTTCACCTTGGCCACATCAAACACGTGCAGCGGGCGGTTCTGATCAAAGGTGAAGAAATTGGTGATGTCCACCAATGTGGAAATCGGGCGCAGACCAATCGCGTTCAGCTGATCCTGTAGCCACTGGGGGCTTGGGCCGTTTTTCACCCCACGAATGACACGGCCTGCAAACACTGGCGCACCATCCAGGGTATCTTCATCAATGGTCACATTGATCGGGCATGGGAACTGGCCCGCAACCGGGGTGTAATCTGTGGTTTTGAGCGTCCCCAAGCCACGCGCCGCCAGATCGCGGGCAATACCATAAACACCCAATGCATCAGGACGGTTCGGCGTGATCGCGATTTCAATCACCGGATCAACCTTGGCCGGATCATTGGCCGCGAGCCAGTCCACCAGCTTGTCGCCCACGTCGCCGCTTTCCAGCTCGGCAATACCGTCGTGATCTTCGCCCAGCTGCAATTCGCGCCAAGACGCCATCATGCCGTGGCTTTCCACGCCGCGGATCTTGCCCACCGACAGGGTGAAATCCAGACCGGGCACATAATCGCCCGGCTTACACAGCACCACGGTGATGCCCGCACGCGCATTGGGCGCGCCACAGACGATCTGCTTTTCACCTTCATCGGTGGTGACTTTGCAGACGCGCAGACGGTCCGCATCCGGGTGCTGCTCGGCCGCTTCGATCTTGGCCAGAGTAAAGGCTTTCAATGCCTCAGCCGGGTTCACCACCTCTTCGACCTCAAGGCCGAGGTCAGTCAGTGTGTCACAAATCTCTTCCACTGTTGCGGTGGTGTCGAGATGTTCTTTCAGCCAGGACAGCGTGAATTTCATCGGTCAAGGATCCCTTGGCAAGCCATGCGTGTTCCTGCAGGCAATGGCAAAGAATGGCTCAAGGTGCAAGCCTTGGTCGCGCTCAAGGCTCAAGGATACGACGGGGTGAGGCCCAAAAGCTCATCCAGCTGCCGCCCAATCCAGCCATGCGGGACAAAATGGCCACCGGGATGGCGATCCAGAACCACCGCGCCTTGCGCACAGTCCCAGCCCTCGCGGCTGAAGGTCAAAAAGGAGCGCACCTGCCAGCGACCACCATCTGCCCCCGCACCGCAGTTCAGCTTCGCGCGCCAAAGCGCCATCGCCTCCCCCGCGCCAAACGGGCTATAGGGCGCGCGCATCACCGTGTCATTGGTGCCATGCACATGGCGCGCCTCACGCGGGGCCTCAGCGCAATTTTCATCCGGCGGGATCGCACCGGCAATCGCCAAAAGCGCCGCCACATGGTTGCCGCTCTCACAGACATAGCGCCAGGCCATCGCCGCCCCATAAGAATAGCCCGACACATAGATGTGATCCGCATCCACCGGATAACGCGCCGCCACATCCTGCAGCACCTGATTGGTGAAATTCACATCTTCCAGATCACCGCCCCAGAAATCCCAGGTATTGCGCCGCCCATTGGGCGTCACCAAGAGCACCCCGCGCCGCTGGGTTGATGCGCCGATGCGGTCGCTTTTCTGCGCATGTACCCCGTTGCGGCCCCAGCCATGAAAATGCACGAGCACCGGCAAAGGCGTGCGCCCATCCCAGCCCTCTGGCTCCATCACATGATAGGAGCGCGCACCAAGCGCACAGGGCTGACCCAGATGGCAGCTGCTATGGGCTGCGTTCTGCGGTGTCTTATGCGGCGTCTGCTGCCAGGGCCCCATCGCGGGGGCCGCACTGGCCGCTGTCATCAAAAGAAGCGAAGCAATCAGATGTTTCATAGCGACACCCTAGAAAGCCCCGCGCTGAAGGTCACTTCACATCTTCATCACAACAAAAAGCGCCGCCCCCAGCCGGGAGCGGCGCGTTAAAAGTCAGAACCAATCAGATCAGGCGATTGTGGTGATCAGCCAGAACAGGCCCGCCGACAAGATCCCCGCCGCAGGCACGGTAATCACCCAGGCCGCAATAATGGTCAGGAAATGTGAGCGACGCACCAGCTTACGACGGCTGCGCTCATCTCCGTTTTGCGCCAGATCCGCAGGCACTTCGATCTTGGCCTTTTTCATCCGGCGGCTTGCATCCCACTCGCGGAAGAAACCAACCCCAAAGATCGAACCAATCGCAATATGGGTCGAGCTCACCGGCAGGCCCAGCCAGCTTGCCACAATCACCGTGATCGCCGCCGACAGTGCCACACAATAGGCGCGCATCGGATTAAGCTTGGTAATCTGGCTGCCCACCATACGAATGAGCTTGGGCCCAAACAGGAACAGACCAAAGGAAATCCCCAGCGCCCCAATCACCATCACCCACAGCGGGATGGAAACAGCCGCGGTGAAATCGCCGGATTTTGACGCCTGCACAATCGCCGCCAGCGGACCCACCGCATTGGCCACATCATTGGCCCCATGGGCAAAGGACAACAGCGCCGCAGACACCACCAGCGGAATGCCGAACAGCACTTTCAGCGATTTATTGCGGTTCTCCAGCCCCTCGGATTGGCGACGAATAACCGGGATCATCACCAGCCAGATCACCAGCGCCGCAGCGCCGCCAATACCCAGCGCGCTGATAATGTCGATCTTGATGACCTTCTTCAGACCCTTCAGCGCCAGATAGGTGGCAAAGGCTCCGCCCATGATACCCACCAGCACAGGCACCCAACGGCGCGCCGCCGCGATTTTGTCAGCCTGATAGATGATGCGCGATTTGATAAACCATAGGAAAGCCGCCGCAATCACCCCGCCAAGCACCGGTGAAATCACCCAGCTTGCCGCGATTTTTGCCATTGTCGGCCAGTTCACCGCGGCAAAACCCGCCGCCGCAATACCCGCGCCCATCACGCCGCCCACAACCGAATGGGTGGTGGAAACCGGCGCGCCAATCCAGGTGGCAAGGTTCACCCACAAGGCCGCCGACAACAGCGCCGCCATCATCGCCCAGATGAATGTGGTTGAGGTCTGCATGCTTTCAGGCGCGATAATGCCCTTGGCGATGGTAGAGACAACGTCTCCCCCCGCCAAAAGCGCGCCCGCGCTTTCAAACACCGCGGCAATTGCAATCGCGCCACCCATTGTCAGCGCATTTGCCCCCACCGCAGGGCCCATATTGTTGGCCACGTCATTTGCACCGATGTTGAGCGCCATATAGGCGCCAAACCCGGCCGCGATAATCACGATAAAGGTGTTGGATGACTGGCCAAACAGCAGCGCCGCTGCCAGACAGGTCAGCAGGATAAAGACAAACGCCAGCCCCGGCCCCACCAGCGGGCGGCCAACGTAAGCAGTTGCCATTTCCAGATTGGAGATCCGTCCCAGATCGCGGTCCAGCGTCTCAAGATGTCGGGTATCAAGATCATTATTGGGCATTTCGGCTCCCATGGTCATGTTTCGGGAGCCGATAGCAGGAAGTTTTTCCCTCCACAACGCGCCTGAGGCGGAGAAAGGGTGATTCTTTTACAAAACCGTTACAATATTCACTGATCCACGCGTCGCGGTTTCTGTGGCGAAAGCTCTCTCAACGCCGGGCTGTGAGATCTGCGCTGAGATCGCCAGTTTCACATGGTGAAGACCGCACAAAGGCGAGCGCAAGACAATGTTCAACTCCAACCCAAGGCACGTGCCCGCCCGACTGGGCGCAACGCGTTTTTCATGCAGGATTTACGGAACTCAAGGGCAGCGCCCGAGCCTGGGTGGGTGCGAAGCGCCCTCCCGGGGGGAGGGTCGGGCGCTGCCCGGCCTATCGGCCCGGGCAAACCACCACCTACTTGCGAAACCCCTTCAGCATCTTCTGCGTCTTACGCAGTTGACTTGCTGCAGAATGTTTCTGTTCATTCACCCGTTTAAAATGGCGGTGAGCCACGAAACCAAACACCCATATAGCTGGTGCAAGTATTAAAAACACCAAGGCTGCCAGCCAGCCCGGTGCAACCTCGATTGCTAAAATAATAAAGACCACCGCGATCATTTCGATCGCAATGGCCTGCCACCTTTTCAGCCGCAGCACCTGCGCGTCACACCAGTCGATATAACGCGCAAGATAGTAGCCACAGGAAAACATTTTACCGGCTCAAACCACCGTGCAGCGTTGGCAGGTCCAGACATTGGAACCCGTAGTGACGCAGCCAGCGCAGGTCGCTGTCGAAAAACGCGCGCAGATCCGGGACGCCGTATTTCAGCATTGCCAGACGGTCGATGCCAATGCCAAAGGCAAAGCCCTGATAGATCTCGGGATCAATGCCACCGGCGGCAATCACCTTGGGGTGCACCATGCCAGAGCCCAGAACCTCAAGCCAGTCGTCGCCCTCGCCCACTTTCACGGTGCCGTCTTGCCAGGAGCAGCGGATGTCCACTTCGGCAGATGGCTCGGTGAAGGGGAAGTGGCTCGCGCGGAAGCGCAGCTCAACATCATCCACCTCGAAAAACGCCTTCACAAACTCTTCCAGCACCCATTTCAGGTTCGCCATCGAGATGTCTTTATCCAGCGCGAGGCCTTCGACCTGATGGAACATCGGCGTGTGGGTCTGGTCGTAATCAGCGCGATACACACCACCGGGGCAGATAATGCGCAACGGCGCGCCCAGTTTCTCCATCGAGCGGATCTGCACCGGCGAGGTATGCGTGCGCAACACATGCGGCGGACGATTATCGCCCTCGGCGCGGCTCATGTAGAATGTGTCCATCTCGGCGCGGGCCGGGTGGTGGCCGGGGATATTCAGCGCATCAAAGTTGTACCAGTCGGTGTCAATGCGCGGCCCTTCCTGCACGGAAAACCCCAGCTCGGCAAAGATCGCGGTGATCTCTTCGCTCACCTGGCTGATCGGGTGCAATGTGCCCGCGCGGCGCTGCGGCCGTGTCGGCAGGGTCACATCCAGCCACTCGGACCGCAGACGCTCATCCAATGCTGCATCCGCCAGACCGGCCTTTTTGGCGGCCAGGGCTGAGTTGATCTCATCCTTCAGGGCATTCAGCGCCGGGCCCGCCACCTGGCGTTCCTCGGGCGTCATCTTGCCCAATTCGCGCATTTTCAGCGCCACTTCACCTTTTTTACCTACAGCGGCGAGGCGAATGGCCTCCAGCGCGGCCTCGTCGGCAGCCTCTGCAATCTGAGAAAGATATTTTGCCTTAAGATCGTCCATGACGGTCCCCCGAATTCTGCTTAGGCCCTGCTACCACAGGCGTCGGCAAACGCAAGGGGGCTGACACCACGAGCCCGCATCATCCGTTGCAGCAAAACATGCGTTTTGGCGCAAAACATGCTATGTTGTTCTTGCATGCAGCGCTGCCGCAGCCCATCTTGTGCGCGAAAGCTGCAGGTAAATTCTCCCGCAGGAGAGGAATGATGAGCACCCCGGTTAAACGCAAGCTGACCACCATACTTGCCGCGGATGCGGAGCGTTTCAGCACCGCAATGGAAGCGGATGAAATGGGCACCTATAGCGCGCTGAAATCGGCGCGCTCTGTGTTTTTCAAACTGATCGAACATCACGGTGGCCGCATCGCCAATACCGCCGGTGACGGGCTGATTGCCGATTTCCCCTCAGTCGTGGAAGCCGCCCATTGCGCCATCGCGGTACAGCAAGAGCTGGCAGATGATGACATCAGCCTGCGTTTTCGCATTGGCATCCATCTGGGCGATGTGATCTGCGACGGCGAAGATCTTCTGGGCGAAGGCGTCAATCTGGCGGCGCGGCTGCAATCATTGGCCGAACCCGGTGGCATTTTGATTTCGCGTCAGGTCTATGACCAGATCCGCAACAAGCTTTCGCTGGGGTTTGAATACCTTGGCGAGCAACAGGCCAAAAACCTCCCCGAAGAAATTTCCGTCTACCGCATCACCACCTCGGGCGCGGTGGATGCGGCCTTTGCCAAACTTGCCCCCCGCGTGGATGCGCCCCGCCCGCAGCCAGAGACGCAGACCCGATCACGGGCCAACGCACAGTTCCCCCCACAACGGGGCAGATCCGAACAGATCTGGTCGGATGATTTTGACAGCCACAGGCCAGCCGATGGACCTGAACGGATGCGGGCCAGCGATACAGCCGATGGACCTGAACGGATGCGGGCCAGCGATACAGCCGATGATACTCCCAGCGACACCCCCGGTGATGCCCCCCGCGATCTGCGCAGTCGCATCAGCTCCCTGCCCCCACATATCTGGCTGCGCTACGGCGTTGGCGGCGCGGTGGCGTTCAACCTGATCTCCTTTGGTGATTTTGGCCTGGCCTGGCTGATCCTGGTCTTTGGCCTGGTCTACGGGCTGCGCAACCCCGTGCGTGCCATGGGGTTTCACAGCTATAAATCGATTCCCGCCCGCGCCTGGGTGCTGATGCTGTTTCTCATCTGCGTCAACCTGATGAGCTTCACTGGCCCCTGGTCGATCTTCCCGGTCGGCGCAATCGCTCTGGCGCATCTGATGCGCGCACCCCGCAGCGATGACGGCGCACCATCCAAATCACATTAAAACCGCCCCTCCAGCTGGGGCCACCCCATGAAAAAGCCGCAGTAAGATAGAAATTACCTGCAAAAATGTCTCATTGTGCCCCGCACTCAGAGGCATAGTCTGGTCGCAACAACCACGCGTCCGGAGGGCCAATTCATGCCTGTCTCCCACCCGATCCCATTTCTCTCCGCCGGGTTTCGCCCGATGTTTCTGGGTGCCGCAATCTGGGGTGCCGTCTCGATGGCGCTGTGGATCCTTTACTGGACCGGGCTCACAGGCTGGTCCCCCAGCTGGGACGCGCTCGACTGGCATGTGCATGAACTCTTGTTTGGCTATGGTGCGGCGGTGCTCTGTGGGTTTTTGCTGACGGCGATCCCCAACTGGACCGGGCGCGCACCGGTGTCCGGCCTGCCCTTGCTGATGCTGTTTACGCTCTGGCTTATGGGGCGCGCCGCCATCACTTGGGGCGCGGCTCAGCCATTGCACACCGCGATGGCGCTTGCCTTCCCGCTGCTTTTTACCCTGGTGGCCACCCATGAGGTGATCAAAGGCGGCAATCGGCGCAACCTGCCGATCATTGTGCTGTGTGCGCTTTATACGCTGGGCAATCTCCTGTTCATTCTGGGCGCAAACGAAACCAGCCTGATACAATCCAATACGCTGCTGAACAGCTCGGGCCTGGGCGCGCGCATTGGCCTTGGCGTCATGATCTTGCTGATCAGCCTCATCGGAGGCCGCATTGTGCCGATGTTCACCCGCAACTGGTTGAAACAGCATCACATCCCCGGCGCACCCCCGGCCGAGTTTGCCCGCCCGGATGCGGCAATCCTGCTGCTCAGCGCCACGGCGCTGATGCTGTGGTGCGCGCAGCCCGAACAGGCGCTGACCGGCATTGCACTGATCCTTACGGGTTGCGCCCATATCTGGCGGCTCAGCCGCTGGCAGGGGCAGCGCACCCTGCGCGAGCCGCTGCTCAGCGGGCTGCATTTTGGCTATGGCTTTGTGCCGCTGGGATTTCTGCTACTGGGAGGCGCCAACCTCACCGATGCGATTGATCCGCTGGCCGGGCTGCACGCTTGGACCGCGGGCGCGATTGGCACCATGACCCTCACTGTGATGAGCCGCGCAAGCCTGGGCCATTCCGGCAGACCGCTGAAATCCAACCGCTTGGAACAGGTGTTCTTGATGGCAATGGTCATTGCTGGTCTGTTGCGGGTGATCTCGGCGCTGGGGGTTGCCCCGGTTCCAATGCTGCACAGCTCTGCCTGCCTGTGGATGCTGGCCTTTGCCCTGTTTGCGCTGCGCTTTGCACCGATGATGTTCAGCCCGCGCCGCTAGGCCACCTGTCACGCTAGCCCACCTGCCAAACTAGGCCCGCAACACCGCCGCAACCCGCGCAGGCATCACCGGCCGCGCGGTCTGCCCATAGGCCAATGGATCGCGGCGCAACTGCGGAAACAGCGCATAAATCTCATCTGAGGTGTCCCAGGCTTTCAGCCCTTCACCCCCGGGCAGGAAGCTTTCAGACACCAGCCCCTGGGTGTTCAGCAGCTCATGCTGATCAAACAACAGATGCACATAGGTCACCAGATCACACGGTGCCCGGCTGACGCCCTCATGCCCCAACAGATCCTTGGCCGCCACCAGCATCTCATCGCAGCCAAAATACAGCTCGGCCTGCCAACCCCGCACGAGCACCCGGTGCTGCGGTGACACGCAGATATCGTCCTCTGCGCCGAAATAGCCCTTGGCAATGCGTACCGGTGCAAATTTTGGGGCAAACTCTGCGCACGCGCGCACCGTGGTCTGGCCCGCCCAACGCAACACCTCAACCGCGCCGCTTGCCGTGATCACGCGGTCGCCCGCCCGCAGCTGCTCCACCGGGCGCGCGCCCGTGGGGGTTTGAACCAGGGTGCCTGCGGTGAAACAGGCCACACCGGTATCACCCGCCCCGATCGTATCATAGCTCAGCTCATCCGGGTCTGGCTGGTTGAACTGCAGCGTGGTGGTGGTTGAATTTGGCCCCACCAGCACCGGGATATTTTCCGACACCGCCCCCGCCGCAAGACCATCCAGCGCTACAATATTTCGAGTGCCACCGCCAATGTCATAGAAATCTTCGACCTCGTCCGTGTCGGTGTTCACCAACGCATAGGCCTCATAGTTATTGGAGCCACGCCCATCGGGATCGGTCAGCAGAATGTCAAAATCATCGGCCGAGATCACATAGATCATCTCACCGGTTTCAGGGTCCAGATTGCTGCGCACATCCGGGTGGTCCAACTGGATCTCCAGCCCCACCCGACCATCAGCGTTATAAAATGAAACGGTGAAATCTTCCGGATCATCCTGCGGCAACAGCGCCACCTCAAGGAACTCAGAGACCCCAGATGACGCCGCATAGGCATTTGAATAGTGCAATTCACTGATACGCGACAAAAGCTGAGCCTCCCCTATACGTTGGCTCAGCTTTGATCACCCAATCGGTACAAATTAAGGAAAAATTAAGATTTATGAACGCATCGGCAAGATATCGTTAATTTTGCTACCTTAACCCATACTTTCGCGCAGGCGCACAGCCGCCAAGGCTGTGGTTTAATCAAGTTGAGGGGGCGGTCATCGATCTAACCCTCACGATTCGCATTCCCAACATGAAGAAAGCCCGCCAGAGCGATCTGACGGGCTTTCTTCTATCTTTTATAACGGCTTAAGCAGCCATTTAGAACGGCTTAGGCAGCCAGTGCGGCCTGCGCTTGCTTGACGATTGCGCCAAACGCTTCGGGCTCATGCACGGCGAGATCGGCCAGAACCTTACGGTCCACTTCGATGCCTGCCAGGGTCAGACCGTTGATGAAGCGCGAATATGTCAGCGCCTCGTCGTGACTGCGGACGGCTGCGTTGATACGCTGGATCCACAGTGCGCGGAAGTTCCGCTTCCGGTTCTTACGGTCGCGAGTTGCATACTGGTTCGCTTTATCAACTGCCTGACGCGCGACCTTAAAGGTATTCTTGCGACGGCCGTAATAACCTTTTGCAGCCTTTACGACTTTCTTATGACGGGCGTGAGTGACGGTACCACCTTTAACACGGGACATATCTCAGATCTCCTCTTAGCGGTCGTAGGGCATATAGCCCTTGACGATCTTTGCGTCAGGTTTGGACAGGGTGGTGGTGCCACGCGCGTCACGGATAAACTTGGTTGTGCGCTTGATCATGCCGTGGCGTTTGCCAGCCTGACCAGCTTTCACTTTACCGCTTGCGGTAACTTTGAAGCGCTTTTTGGCGCTCGATTTCGTCTTCATTTTGGGCATTTCCGTCTCCTTCAATGCGGGTTCGCAAAACACACGACTCGGCATGCCACTTAGCCGGACGCGCGATGGAGCGGCCATTTAGACAGTCTTGCCTTCGAACACAAGCCCCCGATTGCCCCTTGCCCCACATTACAACACAATTCCCGCTCTGCCCGCCGTAAAGCCAGCACCAAAGCTCCACACGCGTGGTAACATTTCGTTAATACATATTGAAAAACGCATCTGACAACCCGTAAATAGGGCCACTACCGGAAGAATCGTTTTTAAAGAGTGACCCGCCCGAAGATCTTGTACGCGGCTGTTACCCCGACCAATCGCTCCTTTATTTTAATGATATGACACCGGGATTTTCTGATGAAACAAGTACTTCTCGCCACCACATTTATTGTTGCCTCCGCCGCTGCGGCCTCGGCTGCAACCTTCCAATTTTTCACCGATGCTGCGTCATTTGAAGCTGCTGCTGCCGACGTGCGCGCCTTTAACCTAACCGATCCTAGCACCCCGCTCACCATCACTGGTGATGATGTTGATCTCACCGGCGGTATTTTGTTTGACGTGATCGACCAGGACGACGCTGCCGACACGGTGTTTTCCTTTGATATCCCGCTGATTGGTTTTGGCGCGGATCTGGATCTCAGACCGGTGGGCGCAGGCTCCGGCATTGCGGTTTCGATCACCATCAACGGTCAGACCATCACCCTGCCCGAAGAGATCTCTCCCTTTGCCGATGGCGGCTTCCTTGGCTTTATCACTGACACCGCTTTCACCGAGCTGTCCTTCAGCGAAGGCTCCCGCGCCAGCCGCCCGGCCGAAACCTATCTGCTGGCCAACCCGGTTGGGGCAGTTGAATCCAATTCAAACGTCGCACCGGTCCCGCTGCCCGCGGGCCTGCCCCTGATGCTTGCCGGTCTCGGCGCATTTGGCCTGCTGCGCCGTCGCAAAAAAGCCTAAACCGCTCAAACCAGTACGTTCAGATCAGAGCGTTCAAATAAAAAGAGGGGTGCCAACGCGCCCCTCTTTCAACATCTGGCCTCAAAATAGGGCTCAGACAAAACTGCCAATCACCCCCAGCACCACATCGGGGATTTCCTCCAATGAATAGCCGCCGGGTTTTTGCATCACCGCATAGGCCACCAGCCCCGCCGCCGCCAAAAGCGTCAGCCCCCCGCTGCGTGGTGCACGTGAATCACTGATCGCCGACAATAAGGCGGGCACCGACAACAGCCCCAGCGCCAATCCCACAACCAGACATAAATCCGGGTCCATACCAAAGCTCCTCACAAAACAATCAGGCACGCGCGGCCCAAAGTTGGGGCCAATTTACCAAGATTCATCTCATGCGGGCAACAAACCGTAAAACTTCTGGGCGCTGCTATCTCTTGATCGCAACACCCATAAAAAACGCCCCCCGAAAGGGAGGCGCTCATCGTTGGTTCAAGCTGTTGAAAGCCCGCGTTTATTCGGGATCCATTGCGTAGATCTGACGCTCATCGCACGGCGCGACACGCAGAATGTTTGTGGTGCCCGAGACGTTGAACGGCACACCCGCGGTGACAACGATCTGGTCGCCCTCATTGGCAAAACCACCCGCACGCGCCGCACGTACCGCACCCACAACCGCACCTTTAAAACGCTCAACTTCCTGCGCCTGAATGCAATTGCAGCCCCAGCTCAGCGCCAGACGACGGGCGGTATCCAGTACCGGTGTCATCGCCAGAATTGGCACCGACGGACGTTCGCGCGCGGTCAGCAGCGCGGTGGTGCCGCTTTGGGTGAAACAGGCAATCGCCTGAATATCGGTCTTTTCCGCAATCTCACGCGCCGCCGCCACAATACCATCAGCAACCGTGGTGCCCTGCGATTTGCGCGAGGCTGCAATAATGTCGCGATAGGTGGGATCTGCTTCGACCTCTTTGGCGACACGGTCCATCGTGGTCACAGCTTCGATCGGATACTGACCCGCCGCCGATTCCGCGCTCAGCATGATGGCGTCAGAGCCCTCATAGATCGCGGTTGCCACGTCTGATACTTCAGCGCGGGTTGGCATCGGGCTTTCGATCATGCTTTCCAGCATCTGGGTGGCAACAATCACCGGCTTGGCAGCATTGCGGCATTTGCGCACCAGACGTTTCTGAATGGGCGGCACCGCCGACACCGGCAGTTCAACCCCCAGATCGCCCCGCGCCACCATGATCCCATCAGAGGCATCAAGGATTTCGGCGAAATTATCCACCGCCGCAGGCTTTTCGATCTTCGCCAGAATAGCCGCGCGACCATCCGCAAGGCCCTTGGCTTCAAACACGTCTTTGGCCCGCTGCACAAACGACAGCGCCAGCCAGTCCACGCCCAACGCGCAGACAAATTCCAGATCCGCCCGGTCTTTTTCCGACAGCGCCGCCAGCGGCAGCACCACATCCGGCACGTTCACACCTTTGCGGTTGGAAATCATGCCGCCGGTGACAACCACACAATTGGCATAGTCTTCGCCGCATTCTTCCACCTTGAGGCGGATCTTGCCGTCATTGACCAGCAGCGTGGCATCCACTTCCAGCGCCTGGAAAATCTCTGGGTGCGGCAGGTTCACGCGGGTGACATCACCGGGGGTGTCATCCAGATCCAGACGGAATTTTGCACCTTCCACCAGCTCTTCTGCGTCATTGGCAAAGGTGCCCACCCGCAGTTTCGGCCCCTGCAGATCCGCAAGGATCGCAATCGGGCTGTCGAGATCTTCCTCAATCTTGCGGATGATCTTGTGACGCTCGGCAATCTCTTCGTGGCTGCCGTGCGACATGTTCAAACGAAACACATCGGCGCCCGCTTCGTGCAGGGCGCGGATGGTGTCATAATCATTGGATGCGGGGCCAAGGGTGGCCACGATTTTCACGTTACGCTGTCGTCGCATCGACATCTCTCTCCTTCGTGTTCCGGGCCTTTTCGGCCTCAGCCCGCCCCAAATGGTGAAGCAAGCAGCAATCTGGGGCGCTATCACGTGCCCGAGCGGCTGACGATCCAGCTGAAAAATGTTATCGCAAACATTTCCCGCGCCCTTATCGCCTAATTCCCATTCTCTGGCAACTCCCGTAAAGCTCGACCACCAAAGGATGACAGGCCCATGACATATACCCCTTTTTTTACCCATGGCACTATTGATGACGGCGCGGCGCGCTCACGCTGGCTGGTGACATGTGATCACGCCACCAATTTTGTGCCCGATTTCATCAACGGCGGAGATCTTGGCCTCCCCGCAGAAGATATGGCGCGCCACATTGCTTATGATCCCGGTGCCTATGGGGTGTCGCGCTACCTCGGCGAGTTGCTGAATGCCCCGGTGGTAGCATCAAATTTTTCACGACTGGTTATCGATCCCAACCGCGGCACCGATGATCCGACACTTTTGATGAAACTTTATGATGGCACCATCATCCCGGCCAACCGCCACGCGGATGACGCCGAGCTCACCCGCCGTCTTGAAGCCTGCTACCTGCCCTATCACAACACGGTGGCCGAGATTGCCGCCCAGCGCAAAGACACCGTGATTGTCTCGGTGCATTCTTTCACGCCGCAATTGCGCGGCCGTCCCAAACGACCCTGGGAAATTGGCATTCTTTACCCCAAACACGAGCGCCTCTCCCCGATTGTGATCGATCTGCTGCGCCAGCAGGGCGATCTCACCGTGGGGGATAATCAACCCTACAGCGGCTATTACCCCGGTGATTCCATTGACAAACACGCCACCAAACATGACCGCCCCAACACATTGATTGAATTGCGCAATGATCTGATCGCCGATGAAGCCGGGCAACGCGCCTGGGCCAAACGGCTGGCAGATCTGCTGCCACAGGCGCTCGCACAGGTTCCATCATAGGCTCCGTCATAGGCACTGTCACAGGCTCACTCACAGCCCTACCCCCTTTGCGCCGCGCGGTGCCGCCCCCATATATAAAGGGTGGAACGCGCACCTTCAGGAGAGGAGAGTGGTATGTCTGTTGAAACCCTGTCTGCCTTTTTTGGCTGGCTCAGCCTGCTGCATATTGGGCTGTTCACCCTCTCGGTACTGCTGATTCTGGGCTTTCGTGAAACCACGACCCAGCTGCATGCGCGCCTGTTTGATCTGCCCGCAGATCAGATCCGCACAGAGATCTACCGCTGGCTGGGGAACTACAAACTGCTGATCTTTGTCACCGCGCTTGGGCCCTGGCTTGCGCTGCAACTGATCTGACACTTGCGTGCGCAGGCGCGGCACTTCATTGTCGCAGCCACCACCACCTGCTAAGTTATGCGCCAGCCATCAGAATTGTGAGAGAGCCACATGAGCACAGACATCGATCCGCAGACCGAAATTGAACTGCAAGCCGCCGCCTTCCGTCGTCTGCAACAGCATCTGATGCAGGATCGCACCGATGTGCAAAACATCGACATGATGAATCTCGCGGGCTTTTGCCGCAACTGTCTCAGCCGCTGGTATCAAGAAGCCGCCAATGAACGCGGCATTGATCTGGATAAAAACACCGCGCGTGAGATTTTTTACGGCATGACCATGGATGACTGGAAAGCCAACTACCAAAATGACGCCAGCGAAGCCCAAAAGGCAGCCTTTGATGTGGCCTTCAAGGAAAACGTGTCAGACAAATCCTGATCACGCCTCTTCCTTAAGCGCGCCCAGGCTGCTGTTGATGGTGGTTTCACCATCCAGTGAGCGGGTGGCAAAAGCATCAATAATCAGCTGACGCATCCAGCTGTTGCGCGCGGAATGCTGCTGGCGCATGTGCCAGACCAGATCAAAACAGATGTCGGGCATGGGAAAGGGCAGCTTGCACTGGGCCAGATCCGACATCACCCCATGCGACAACATGCTGGGCAGCGTTGCAATCATATCGGTGCCTCTGATCGCCTCAGCCAGCATCCAGACATTGGGCACCCCCATACAGACCTCGCGGCTGATGGAATATTCTTCCAGCCGCTGCTCCACCGCGCTTTTGGTCACCCCGCCAAAATCCAGCACCACATGGCGGGCACGGCCATATTCCGCAACCGTCTGCACAGCGCCGCGCACATTGGAATCATAAAACACCGCAGATTTATCAAGATAGAGCGGCACCGTGCGCAGCGATTGCGCATAGGCGTTGAGCCGCGGCACAATCGCCAGATCCACATCCAGCCCCTGCATCACATCCGCCAGATTGCCGCGCGATCCCAATTCGCGAAACTGGATTTGGCGCTGGGGCACCTGCTCCCATAACACCGATTGAATCCGCCGCGCCGCAACTGCCATCGCGCCGCCGTTCATTGCAATCACACAGGGGCGCATATCCTGCACCGGGTCGTAATCATCGCCCTCGCCCAGCGCCTCAATCGCGGTCAGAATTTCACGCACCTGCGGCGCCAGACGCAATGCCGCCAGGGTCGGGCTGATGCCACGGCCCGATTTCTGAAACAATTCAACCCCAAGGACCCCGCGCAACCGCTCTAGCGTATGGCTGACGCTTGACTGGCTCACCCCCAGTGTCAGCGCCGCCTGACTGACCGATGTCTGCTCAAACACCGTTAGAAATACCCGCAGAGACTGACCACTGATCTGCGATACATCTATTTTTGTCATATGTTTATCCTCAACGCAGATTGATCTTATGCGCATGATCAAATGATAGTGAATTTTACCACATGGTAAAAGGTGAACAACGTTCGATGCCGTATAATAAAATCTACAATGGCACCCCGGCGCGACACCCAGATGGAGATTGTATTTCGCAAGAGGTATCAGACCTGAAACCGCTTGTGGATCATGCAATCGAACGGGCGCGGAACTGGGACTTTGAGGCTGCAAAAGCCGCACTTAAACAGGCGCAACGCCAGCTCAACGACTAAAAATTTAGTCAACTTTCAAAGTAATTTTCAGCTTTGAAGACACGACCAACACCACTCACAAACAAAAAAGGCCGCCCTCAGGGCGGCCTTTGCCAATTTTACGCCAGGTTGGCCAGATTTAGATGGCGGCGTTCAGGCTTTCTTCCAGATAGATTTCACGCAGGCGTTTTGCGATCGGGCCCGGCGTACCATCACCCAGCGCCACCCCATCGATTTCAACAACCGGCATCACAAAGGCCGAAGCCGAGGTGGTAAAGGCTTCATCGGCACCCTGGGCTTCTTCGATGGTGAACAGGCGCTCTTCGATTTTCATCTGCGCTTCTTTTGCCATCCGCAGCACGGCCTTGCGGGTGATGCCATGCAGGATATCGTTTGACAGCGGCCGGGTTACGATCACGCCATCCTTGATGAAATAGGCGTTGTTGGATGTGCCCTCGGTCACATAGCCATCTTCCACCATCCAGGCATCATCCGCACCGGCTTTTTTCGCCATCATCTTGCCCATGGACGGATACAGCAGCTGCACGGTTTTAATGTCGCGACGACCCCAGCGGATGTCTTCAACCGAGATGATCTTGGCGCCTTTTTTGGCAGCAGGGCTGTCGGCAAGGCCGGGTTTATTCTGGGTAAACAGCACCAGCGACGGCGGGGTATCCTCGGCAGGGAACACAAAATCACGATCCCCGTCAGACCCACGAGTGACCTGCAGATAGATCAGACCTTCTTCGATCCCGTTCAGCTCCACCAGTTTGCGGTGGATTTCCAACAGCTCATCCTTGGAGCAGGGCGACGCCATCTCAAGCTCATTCAGCGACCGTTCCAGACGCACCGCGTGACCTTCAAAATCGATCAGCTTGCCATCAAGAACAGATGTCACCTCATAGACCGCATCCGCAAACAGGAAACCACGGTCAAAGATCGAGACCTTGGCTTCGGTCTCAGGCAGGTATTCGCCATTTACATATACGGTACGGGTCATGGACCAACTCCTGTTGAATTTCTTGCTTTGTCGGGCGCTTGGTCGCCCAGGTCAAGCAGGCAGGTCAAGCGCGATGGCAAAAGGGGTACAAAATTCATGCACACCCAAGCGGCGGGCCTCTCTGCGGCCATGAATAGGCAATCAGCTGCTCTGCACCGCGGCACGCTGAAATCAGCCCCAAAGGTCGCGCGCAGGCGGGTGCACGCCTTTTTCGTCAAACAGCAACGGCGTTTCGCGATCCTCCGCCAAAAGCAGCGGCCCATCCAGATCGGTAACCATCGCGCCCTGCGCCACCAAAGTAGCCGGTGCCATCGCCAGTGACGATCCCACCATACAGCCCACCATCACCTGATACCCTTCGGCCAGTGCCGCCGCGCGCAGTTTTAATGCTTCGGTCAACCCGCCGGTTTTATCCAGTTTGATGTTCACCACATCATATTTGCCCTTCAGCTTGGACAGGCTCTGGCAATCATGGGCGCTTTCATCGGCACAAACCGGCACCGGCCGCTCCATCCCCAACAGCGCATCATCATCGCCTGCGGGCAAAGGCTGCTCCACCAGCGCCACGCCAAGACGCACCAGATGCGGCGCAAGATCAGCGTAAACTTCGGCTGACCAGCCTTCATTGGCATCAACAATAATGGTGCTGTCTGGCGCGCCCGCGCGCACCGCTTCAAGGCGGGCCATATCATCAGGCGTGCCCAATTTGATCTTCAGAAGCGGGCGAAAGGCGTTTTTGGCCGCCTGCACCTGCATCTCGGCGGGTTCTGCCAAAGACAGCGTATAGGCGGTGATTTCAGGGCCGGGCTGTGGCAGGCCCGCCAAATCCCAGGCGCGTTTTCCCGCCTGTTTGCACTCCAGATCCCACAGCGCACAGTCCACGGCATTGCGCGCAGCCCCAGCAGGCAATAGCTCCTGCAACGCCATGCGATCAAACCGCTCTGGCAGCGCTTCGATCTCGCGGGTCACGCTTTCAAGGGTTTCATCATAGCGCGCATAGGGCACACATTCGCCCCAGCCCACATGGCCATCTTGCGCCACAGAAACCGTCAGAACCTTGGCCTCGGTGCGCGATCCGCGTGAAATGGTAAAGACCTGCGCCAGTTTAAACACATCTGCGGTGACGTTGAGATTCATAAGTGGTCCTGCCGTTTTGCATGGTCGCCAAGGGCAGAGCGCCGCCCCCAGCTTCACCTTTTTATAAATACTCCCGCCGGAGGCATCCACCATCACAGCAAACGCCCCCGATCGGGAGAAGTTCGTCAGACCGCAGCCAGCGCATCCACCAGACGATCCGCCCCATGGCGGAACGGATCCACCGCGGGCAGGCCCATCTCTGCTTCGAGCTTGGCGAGATAGGCATTGGCCTCCTCTTCGCTCAGATGCTGGGTGTTCACTGAAATACCAACCACCTGACAGGCGGGATTGGATTTCTGCGCCAAGGGCAGCGCAGTGTCGCGCAGCTGTTGCAATGTGGGCAGGTCAAAACCCGGCAGGCCGCGCATATGGTCACGGGTGGGTTCATGGCACAGGATCAGCGCATCGGGCTGGCCGCCGTGCACCAGCGCCATTGTGACGCCAGAGTAGGAAATGTGAAACAGCGAGCCCTGCCCCTCGATCAGATCCCAGTGATCATCGTCATTGTCGGGGGTCAGATATTCCACCGCACCGGCCATGAAATCCGCAATCACCGCATCCAGCGGCACGCCCTGGCCGGTGATCAGAATGCCGGTCTGGCCAGTGGCGCGGAAGGTGGATTTCATTCCGCGTTCCTGCATCACCGCATCCATCGCCAGCGCGGTGTACATTTTACCGACGGAGCAATCGGTGCCCACCGCCAGACAACGTTTGCCGGTTCGGTTTTTACCATTGGCAATGGGATAGGCCACGGTGGGGATGCGCACATCATGCAGGGTGCAGCCATGGGTCTGCGCCGCGGCGACCAGCTCATTTTCGTCGCGCAACAGGTTGTGCAGACCCGAGGCAATATCAAACCCCATCTCCAGCGCCTGAACCAAGAGCGCTTTCCATTCGGCTGAAATCACCCCACCGCGGTTGGCCACCCCAATCACCAGCGTCTTGGCACCCGCGTCTTTGGCCTCCTGGAGGCTCAGCTCTTTCAGGCCCAGATCAGCCCCACAGCCCGGCAGGGAAATCTGCCCCACCGCGTGATCGGGACGCCAGTCGCGGATTCCAATGGCCACTTTGGCTGCCAGCATGTCGGGCGCGTCGCCCAGAAACAGGAGATAAGGGGTCTCAATCATGTCAGAGCGCTCCGTTGCAAAAATCAGTGTTACGGCAATGTATCGAGTTTTTCGCAACAAGAGCTCCCGGCATTGTATTGTTTTCTATGGGACACTCGGCAGCTTCTTCGAAGAAATGGGCATTTTTTCGAAGATTAATGCAGCAATTGCGTATTTAACGCAGAAGTCTCCACTCAATTGATGATTAAAAACTGTGCAATTTGTAAACAATGCTGCATGTGCAAAATGATCATTGCGCGCAAGGGCGAAACTATATACCAATCACATAGATAAATACGACATATCGTTACCTTTACGATGCCATCACCCTAAGGAGCCCCGAGATGAGCTTTCGCATTCAGCCCACTGCCCCGGCCCGCCCGAACCGCTGCCAATTGTTTGGTCCCGGGTCCAACACCAAACTTTTCCCTAAGATGGCGGCCTCTGCGGCGGATGTGATCAACCTCGACCTCGAAGATTCGGTTGCCCCCTCTGACAAAGACAGCGCGCGCGCCAATATTATTGAGGCGCTCAACACTGTTGATTGGGGCAATAAATACATGAGCGTGCGGATCAACGGGCTGGATACGCCCTATTGGTACCGCGATGTGGTGGATCTGCTGGAGCAGGCCGGTGATCGTCTGGATCAGATCATGATCCCCAAAGTGGGCTGCGCTGCGGATGTCTATGCGGTGGATGCGCTGGTGACGGCGATTGAGACTGCAAAGGGGCGCACAAAACCCGTGTCGTTTGAAGTGATCATCGAATCTGCGGCGGGCATTGCCCATGTGGAAGAGATCGCCGCCTCAAGCCCGCGCCTGCAAGCCATGAGCCTGGGGGCTGCGGATTTTGCCGCCTCTATGGGGATGCAGACCACCGGTATTGGTGGCACCCAGGAAAACTATTACATGCTGCGCGAAGGCCAAAAGCATTGGTCCGATCCCTGGCACTGGGCCCAGGCCGCGATTGTTGCTGCCTGCCGCACCCATGGGGTTTTGCCGGTTGATGGGCCGTTTGGTGATTTCTCTGACGATGAAGGCTATATCGCCCAGGCGAAACGCTCTGCCACCCTTGGGATGGTCGGGAAATGGGCGATCCACCCGAAACAGATCGCATTGGCCAATCAGGTGTTCACCCCTTCCGATGAGGCGGTTGCTGAGGCGCGCGAGATCCTTGCAGCGATGGAAGAAGCCAAAGCATCAGGTGCAGGTGCCACCGTATACAAAGGCCGTCTGGTGGATATTGCTTCGATCAAACAGGCCGAGGTCATCGTGGCTCAATCCGAGCTGATCGCACAAAGCAGCTGAGACTGATCCGGGGACTGCAGCCTCCCAGCTCTTTTCCTCACTACGTTTTGGCGTATTGAAATCCCCGGCCCCAAGGGGCCCGGCGCAGCCGGGCCCCGGGTGTCGCGCGCAGCGCGGCACAAATCCTTACCTGCTGTCGCGCGTAGCGCGGCACAAACCCTTACCTGCTGACGCGCGTAGCGCGGCACAAAACCTCCCCCAAAACATGCGTTTTATCCGCCACATGTCTGATGTGACCGTCTGGGAGCTCCTGCCCCGATCCGGGAACTGAGCTGCGTTCCCACTTGAATGTTTATGTTGTCTGCTGGCCTGACCGCATTCGCTGGACGCAGTCATTATAAGGTGGCGGCGCCGCCGAACGGATGGCGGGTGGGAGCCCACAGATCCCACAGAACAGATATCTTTTCTCCCCCCACAACGGGGGGCCAACTCCAGGTGGATTGAATTGCCACATTCAATCCGGTGATCGATCCCGCACAGGCTAACAAAGGCGATTTAACAGACCCTCAGCGGGGCGCGCGCGCCCTGCGCAACACTCGGTTAAGCCGTTGAAATAAAACACATCAACCGTTGCATCCTATGTGCGCAGATCCTTGGGCGTGCCCATGACCACATAGGAGGTGATCGAGGTGACATAGGGCGCGGTGCCCAAAACATCGGTGTGGAATTTTTTGTAGCTCGGCAGATCGGCGCATTCGACTCGCACCAGATATTCGATGGTGCCGGTGATATTGTGGCATTCCACCACTTCGGGGGCCACCTCCATCGCGCGTTCAAAGGCTTGCTGCGCGTCTTTGTTATGCACCCCAAGCCCAACGCCGATATAGCTGACAAACCCCGCGCCAAGCTTGCTGCGATCCAGCACCGCACGGTAGCCGCTGATGACGCCCGCGCGCTCCAGCTCTTGCACCCGGCGCAGACAGGCCGAGGGCGACAGCCCCACCCGCTCTGCCAGCTCAAGGTTAGAGATCCGCCCATCGCGGGACAGGACCTGCAATATCTGTTGGTTTATGCGATCAATCTTCGTCATTTGTTGCAATATTTGACGCATTTTGCAGTAAAACACAATTTCATTTGGTGAAGCCTCGCTCAATATTGCGCAATGACTTATGAAATATTCCTCGCCCTTGCGGGTTTTGCGCTCAGCACTGTGATCTCTCCCGGACCCAACAATCTGATGTTGATGGCCTCGGGGGCCAATTTTGGCTTTCGCCGCACCATTCCACATATGCTGGGGGTTGGGCTTGGCTTTCCGCTGATGCTAGTGCCTGTAGGGCTTGGGGTGATGCAGCTGTTTGAGCTGTTTCCGGTGCTGACCCAGGTGATGACCGTGGTCTCGGTTGCTTATATGCTGTGGCTGGCGTGGAAGGTGGCCAATGCCTCTGCCCCCGGTGAAGGCAGCGCCCGGTCCACTCCGATGACATTTCTGCAGGCGGCGGCGTTTCAATGGGTCAACCCCAAGGCCTGGACCATGGCGCTGGGGGCGGTGACGCTTTATGCCACCGATCGCACCCTGGCGGCGGTGCTGTGGGTTGCGGGGACCTATGTGTTGATGGGCTGTATTTCCACCACCACCTGGACGGTGCTGGGCCAGCAATTGCGCCGCATCCTGACCAACCCCACCCGACTGCGCCTGTTCAACTGGTCGATGGCGGCGATGCTGCTGGGATCATTGCTGGCGGTGTTTTGGGTGTAAGCACGGCGTGGCAGAAACCGCATGGGCGGGTGCATTAGCCAATAAGTTCCACATGGGTTCTGGTGAGGCCAAGCCCGTCAAACGCGGTTACGCAGATCTGATGGCCCGCAAACAGATCTGCGTCCGCGTAGTAAAATTCAAGCGTCTCGCCCGCCAGGCTGATGGTGTGCAGGCTGAGCTTTGCCTCAAACTGCTGCGCCGTGAGCACCGGGTTTGACACATCATGCAGGCTGCCGTCCGCCTGTTGTTCGCTGTAGCAACGCCAGGTTTCATTGTAGCTCTGCAGCAAGCCATCAGAGGCCGTGGCCAGCATCCGCATCTGCACGTCTTCGATGGACTGGAGAAGCTCACGCGCAATGTTCAGAACCTCTGTCATTTCACCCCCATCCGGATCAATGCGCAGCGCGACCGGCAGATCCTGATGGGTAAAGGAGGTTTGCAAAACAGCATCGTTCTGAGGGTCGGGGCTGAGCCTTGCCAATATTTGATCAGCTGTCGCGGTCACATCAAATTCCGTTTTGTTTTTTGCTGCAAACAGCCGTTTCAAAAGGTGCCACGGGGCACAAATCCACCCGTGTTTGTAGGCAGGTTAAAAGTGGCAAACCCCGCAGGTCAACAGCTGGAGAGCCCCGTTAAGAAAGCTTCATTTATGATGGTTTTACATTTTGATGGCCCGCGACCACCCCATATTGCAGATCGCAAATGTTCCCTTTATGTTCTAATTCGCTGGATCAAAAACACACAGGTATCAATTCACCATGCGGCAGTCTCTCAGAGCCAAAGCAATCGACATCTGCAACAAAAAGATCACCCAGAAAGGTGAGAGTGTCGGCCTGTCATTTTATGCGTTTTTTGCGAATAAAAATGACGATCCCGCGCTTCTCATGGAGGCTGCTGAATGGTGGATCAAGACGCATGAATTGGATCATTTCGAAAAAGCCTTAAAGATCAGAGACATGATCCGTTCGGGCGTTTGAAGCACCAAGGTTGACCAGCCCGCCCGTTTGCTATCCGTGAGTACATTTTGGGACATGGAACAGAGCGACCGCAGCTTTGCGCATCCGGTGTGGTGAGGTTAATCATTTAAGGTAAAGCATATTGGCGGCGACTTTGGCGCGGGGCAGCGTGTCTCGCAGGCAGTTTTTTCCGCCGACAGATCTGGGGGTTACCCGAGTGGCCCGCCTTATGAACATCCTGATGCAGAGGGGCAGCAGCGTTTAAGATCGGTGCTCCCATTGCAGCAGTCTTCCATCAAAAAAGTAATCAGCGCACCCAGGGTGGCAAAATTGACGCGGTAATTCAGGCTGCGCGATTGCCGCTCTCGCACAACAAAGCCGGCATCTGACAGCGCTGCCAAATGAAACGACGCCCGCGACGGCGAGGCCGCAATGGTTTTGGCAATTTCGCCTGCATTCAGACCTGCGGGACCAGCCTCAACCAATGCCCGAATGACGCGCAGCCGGTCGGAGTTGGACAGAACCCCAAACAGCGCTGCCGCCCCCTCTTCTTTCATCACCCCGTCTTCCATAGCCGCCCTTTCAGAGTTTTTCATATCCAACCTCGCCCACATTTCAACAATACTTGAAATCAAAGCCGTGACCCCCATATTATTTCAAGAATCATTGAAATAAAAGAACTCAGATAAGGACAGTCGAGATGAACACGCTACTGGAGTTGATGACGCAACTGCAGCGCCATGATCCCAACGCCCCGCTGGTTTTTGCCACCGCAGCGGGGGAAATTGCCGCGGGCTATCACGTCACCGAATTGCGGCACTACCATGCAAAGGGTATTGATTGCGGCGGACGGATTGATACCTGGCAGGAGGCCCGACTGCAGCTGCTTGATGGCGCGGGTGAGACCCATATGCGCCTCGCCAAATTCCTAGACATCTTGGAAAAAAGCATCACTGCGCTGCCGGAACTGAAACATGCGGCGCTGCAGGTCGAGTTTGGCCACAACAACGCAGAACTGCGGTTGATGTCGCTTGAGGCTCTCACATTGCAGCGGGGGCGGGTTGTATTGCAGCTGGGGGAAACGCGCGCGCTTTGTAAACCGGCACAGCAGAAAAATGCGGCACGGGACAATAGCTGCTGTCGTGATGCGGAAGCGTTTGCGCGGGTCAGCTCCTGTTGCGTACCAAACGGCGCGCGCAGGCCAACAGCGCAATGTTGCGCCTGAACAGCCGTAAACCTGAGACAGCGCGCCGAAAGGCCCCGCCAAGCAGGGCCTTTCAGTGTTTTAGCCCAGCTTGCGATCTGCCAGCGGGATACAGATCCGGGTCAGCAGGTCTTCGGGGGCGGTTTCAGAGGGGGAGTTCACATAGAGCTCGTAGGGGGGCGCGTCGCGCAGCTCTTCGCCTGATTGGGCGAGCCATGTGCTGTAGAAGAATTTATAGGCCGCATGCAGCCCCGCATAAGGCCCTTTGAACAGTAGAACCGCCGTGCGCCCCCCTGTGAGATGATCCAGCTGGAGCGGGGCCTCGACCGGCTGTTCTTGTTTCAGCACCAACGCGGCGGCGCTTCTGAGATCATCTGCGGCGACAGTGTCGGGATCATCGTAATAGACGCCCAGCATGCCCTCGATATTGGACCAGAGGTCACGGGTGCTGGCCAGCAGGTTGAGCTGTTCAAACACCGGTGCAATTTTGAGATAATCCCCCTGATGCGGCATCAGCGCCAGGGTGCGGTTGGGTTCGTTTTCAATGGTAATGTCATACATGAGGTTCTCTCCTGAGTTGGGCTGAGAGAGCGCGGCGCGCAGGTAGATCTGTGCGCGCGCCACTGCCATCTTGCGAAACTGGCTGGGGGGCCTGCCAAAACTGGCGCGAAAGGCGCGCGAAAAGGCAGGCACCGTGGCATATCCCGCGTGATGGGCGATGATCTCCATCGTCTGATCGCCCCGTGCCAGCGCCACAGCCGCCTGATTAAGACGAATGCGGCGGGTGGCCTGTATTGCGGTTTCCCCGGTTAGCCCGTGAAACACCCGGTGGAAGTGAAACCGCGACAGCGCCGCCACATCGGCCAGATGATCCAGCGACAGCTGATCGGGGTCGGCCTGGTGGATATAGTCGATGACCCGAGCGATGCGGCGTTCATAGGGGCTGATCCCTTGACCTTGCTGTGGCAGGGAGGGGGGACGGTGATGCGGCATCGCATGGGATCCTTTGGGGTGGGTTGCTCTCTCAAGACTTGCATGCCACGGGCGCGATTACCAAATCTTGCTGAGTTGGCGGGCATTGAGCGCGCGCTTTTATTCTGCGCGCAGCGCGTGGGCGTTGCCCCTGTGCATCTGACTGCCCCTCACGGTTTCAGCCCTTGCATCCAGCATCAGGCGGGGCGCTCCCGCATCCCCCAATTGCCCTGGCCTACGGCCAGCACCATCGGTGGATTTTGGGCGTGGCACGGAGCCTTGGCTCCGTGCCACGCCCAACCGCACAGGCGGTGTCCCGCAGGGAGACAGCCTGTGTGGGCGGGAGCACCCCGCTCACAAACACCCAAAGATGCCAACCACGCCCACTGCAATGGTTGCAATTGCCGCATCTCAAGGCCATATACCGACGCAAACCTGTGTAATGAGGCCTCTATGACCAACTATCTCGATTTCGAAAAACCCCTGGCCGAGATCGAAGGCAAAGCGGAAGAGCTGCGCGCATTGGCACGTGCCAACGACGAGATGGATGTCTCGGAAGAGGCGGCGGCGCTGGATGCCAAAGCGGAACAGCTGCTCAAAGATCTCTATGCGGATCTGACGCCCTGGCGCAAATGCCAGGTGGCGCGCCACGCAGAGCGCCCCCATTGCAAAGACTATATCGAAGAGCTTTTCACCGAATACACCCCGCTGGCAGGCGATCGCAATTTTGCCGATGACCTGGCCGTTATGGGCGGGCTTGCGCGGTTCAACGACCAGCCGGTTGTGGTGATCGGCCATGAAAAAGGCTCTGACACCAAGGGTCGCATCACCCATAACTTTGGCATGGCGCGCCCGGAGGGCTACCGCAAGGCGATCCGCCTGATGGAAATGGCCAGCCGTTTTGGCCTGCCGGTGATCACCCTGGTGGACACGGCCGGCGCCTATCCCGGCAAAGGCGCAGAAGAGCGCGGCCAATCCGAGGCGATTGCCCGTTCCACCGAGATGTGTCTGAAGATCGGCGTGCCGCTGATTTCCGTGATCATTGGTGAAGGTGGCTCTGGCGGGGCTGTGGCTTTTGCCACCGCCAACCGTGTCGCCATGCTGGAACATTCGATCTATTCGGTGATCAGCCCCGAGGGCTGCGCCTCGATCCTGTGGAAAGATGCCGAGAAAATGCGCGAGGCCGCCGAAGCGCTGCGCCTGACCGCGCAGGATCTGCGCGAGCTTGAGGTGATCGACCGCATTATCGACGAGCCCATGGGCGGTGCCCATCGTGATCGCGCCGCGACGCTTAATTCCGTGCGTGGTGCCATTTCCGAGATGCTGGAAGATCTGGGCAAACTGGATGCGGAGGCGCTGGTCAAGGACCGCCGCGCCAAATTCATCGCCATCGGCTCTAAGGGGCTGGCGGCGTAAACGACTGGAAAAGATGCGAAAAACCGGCCCGCTGTGGCCGGTTTTTTTATGGGTGGTTGGTTTTCAAGTGCCCCGGTTTTTCATGCGCGGGGCGGATTAGATGGCCCCGCCCATGCCCGCGCAAGTTCAATCAGGCTGTAATCAGTTCTGATATCTGGAATTCCGCCTCTTCCCAAAACGCGGCCTCTTCAAAGCGGGCGAACAGATCTGGCGGCAGGATTGTTTTGCGCGGGATATGTACAACCCGATCACCAACATCATGCAGACCGGGGGTGCCGAGGCGGCGGTCAAATTCCATCATATCATAGCTGGGCGGGATATTTGTGGGATCATGGCCCTCAAAATAGGGCTCATCGATGAAATCATAGATCTGTTCCAATACGGCGCGCGTGTCGCGCACAAGGCTTTCATAGCGCACCAGCATGATCCGGCTTTTGTGTTTGGAGTAGATCCCCTCTCTGAGCGCGTTCAACGCATAGCCCATCATGCCCTTGGGCCCCGCCAGAGCCTCTGATCGCGAATAGATCGTCCCACCGGGCTCAAACGAAAAAATACCCGAAAGTTCAAAAGGATGTTTTTGGGTGATGGTTTCAATACTGTCGATAATCCAGGCCGGGTTGCGCACGCAGCAGATCATGCGGAAAGCAGGATAAAGTTCACTGAGCACGGCCATTTTGGTGGTCCAGCCCCGGCTGGTGTCAAAGACGACATCGCCCGGTGCAACATCCTTGTAGTAGACATCAAAGACACCGCGCACCAGAGCTTTGCGGATGTCGTCATCAATGAACACCGCATCTTCGTGACGCATAGAGGTTTCGCGCAGCACCGCATTCACCAGATGGCTGACCGGGCTTGTCATCCCCGCGTGCATCCGGGGGTTTTGGCGCAATAATGAGGACAGCAGCGTCGATCCTGAGCGCGGCAGCCCCGAAATAAAATGCATCTTGGCGTTCACAAAACAGTCTTTCTGAAGAGGTCACTGGAAACGAACCAGGGGCCAGATGGCCCCCGGTGTTTTGGCTGGGGTGATCAGCTTTTCTTTTTGCGCCGACGGGCCACAAAGCCCATGCCTGCGATGGTTGATCCCAGCAAAGCTGCAGAGGCTGGCAGCGGCACCGGTGCGGGTTGCGATAGAAGATCCAGCGTCAGATAGGCCCCGCCCACGCGCGCCTGCCCCACAACAGAGGAGGTATTCAGGAAGGCGGAGGAGAAATAGGAGCTGCCGCCTTGGCCACCGTATGGCCCGTAATATCCTTGTTGCGCATAAGAATAGCCGTTGCTACGCGTGACAATATAGCTACCTGCTTCCCCAGAATTGCCGCCAGAGCTACCAGCTCCACCACCCCCAACTTCGTCGGCTCCAGAATAAGAAAAACCGCCACCGCCACCAAATCCACCGGAGAAGGAGCCACCTCTCCAATCCGGACCGGAATAACCTCCGTAAGCGCCATTCCCATCACCGAGCCAACCGGCTCCACCACCTCCGAAAGTATAATCAAAATACTCAGGTCCATCTTCGCCGATGTAGACAGACCGACCTGTGGAGCTCGCCCCACCAGAACCTAATCTCCCACCTTCTGCTCCGTATGCATCATATCCCGGAGCCGAAGTGTAGAAATATCCACTTCCTGAAGTACCGCCACCACCGCCCGCTATCGCGAGGTGCGCACCGCTGGAAAAATAGCTCAATCCGCCACCACCGCTGCCAACATAGCCAGAGACACCGTCTCCTCCAACGAGCACCCGGAACAGATCTCCGGCCAGCAAGTCGATTTCGCCCAATAACAGAGCCCCAAACCCTCCTCGTACATCTTCTTCTAAGAACGAGGCCCCCGCGACACCCCCATCTGCGCCGCGCAGGCGCAGCTCGTAGGTGCCGGAGGTTTCAATCGCGCCGCTTTCAACCTGTCCGGTAAACCCAAAGGTGAAGGTGGCCGCGCCTGCGGTGTTGGCACAGATAATGGCCGCGGCGGAAACGCCGCTGAGTAACAATTTCCGGATCATATCTCTCTGTCCTAAAACTATCGGGAAGGATTGGTCTTCAGCACTTCGAAATTAAGTGCAGTTTAACAGATTCAATTTTCAGAATGTCGCAAAATCAACGGCAAATAAGCGGGTCAGATTTCCGGGATATATTCGGCAGCAGCGTGACTTCGTCACAGAAAACGCCTTGCAGATTTCGATAGATGAAATCGGAAACGCATCCCGCTGGGCGACGTGAAGGGCTGGGCGACGTAAAGGAAGGGCAAGAACAATGAGCAATGTGTCACGCAGAGGATTTATTGGCGCAAGTATGGCCGGGCTGGCGCTTGCGTCTTCGGCCAAGGCGGGGGTGATCACCTCGGATATTGACGCAGGCGCGCTGCGGCCGTCAAAGACCACGCCTTTGGGCCTGTATCTGTCGCCAACTGCCGCCCATAAGGCAATGCAGCAGGATCCTGAGATCCTGTTTGTGGATGTGCGTGACCCGATTGAGATCACCTTTGTGGGCCATCCCGAGGGGCTGGACCGGATTGTACCCTTGATGGTGGCGACCCATCGGGTAGATCCGCGCAGTGGCCAGTACCGGATGGCGCAGAACCCCAATGTGGTGGCTGAATTTGAAGCTTTGCTGCGGGAAAAAGGCAAAAGCAAAGCCGATCCGCTGTTTGTCACCTGCCGTTCCGGCAGCCGCTCGGCCCATGCGGTGCGGGTGCTGATCCAGGCGGGGTTCACCAATGTGTGGAACCTCACCGAAGGGTTTGAAGGCGACACGAACGATCAGGGCGCGCGGGCATTGAACGGCTGGCGCAATGCGGGCCTGCCCTGGGGGTATCAGCTGGCACCGGGCGTGGCCTGGCAGCGTCCGGCCGGGTAACAATACGGGACCCGCCCCAATTGGGCGCAAATACCACGGGCAGATTATGCGTTTCGGGCACCAGATACGGGGGCTTTGGCGCATGTTCTGCCCACACCGGGCCGTCGGCTGTGTTGCGTGCGGGCGTCCGCAGTAGGGTCTGTCCGCCTTGATGCGACTGCGTAACTGACGCGCTTCCCCTGCCCTGAAGGCGGTGCTACACATTTCCCATAAGGGAGTGTCTGGTATGAATATTTTATACATCATGTTTGATCAGCTGCGGTTCGACTACCTGAGCTGCGCCGGGCATCCGCATCTGCACACCCCACATATTGACGGGCTGGCCGCAAAAGGCGTGCGCTTTAGCCGGGCCTATGTACAATCGCCCACCTGCGGCTCATCAAGGATGTCGAGCTATACCGGGCGCTACCCGTCAAGCCACGGGGTGCAGTTCAATGGCTACCCTCTGAAAGTGGGCGAATGGACCATGGGGGACCATCTGCGCCGCGCTGGCATGAGCTGCCATCTGATTGGCAAAACCCATATGGTTGCGGATGCCGAGGGCATGACCCGGCTGGGGCTGGCGGCGGACAGTGTGATTGGGGTGCGCCAGAGCGAATGTGGTTTTGACCCTTATGTGCGTGATGACGGGCTCTGGGGCGAAGGGCCTGCGGGGTTTTATGACCAGAAACGCAGCCCCTATAATGAATACCTGAAACAGCGCGGCTATCCCGGTGACAACCCATGGAATGATTTTGCCAATGCGGGCGTAGAAAACGGCGATATTGCTTCGGGCTGGTTCATGGTCAACGCCGACAAGCCCGCCAATATTGCCGAAGAAGACAGCGAGACCCCCTGGCTGACCACCCAGGCGATTGCCTTTATGGAGGAGCAGCGCGGCAAGGGGCCGTGGTGCGCGCATCTGAGCTATATCAAGCCCCATTGGCCCTATATCGTGCCCGCGCCCTATCACGACATGTATGGCGCGGATGACATCCTGCCGGTGGTGCGCAGTGCCGCCGAGCGTGACGATGCCCATCCGGTGTTTGCGGGCATGATGAACAATATCATTGGCAAAAGCTTCAGCCGCGATGAAGTGCGCGAAAAGGTCATTCCCGCCTATATGGGGCTGATCAAACAGGCCGATGATCAGATGGGACGCTTGTTTGCCTATCTTGAGGCCAGTGGTCGGATGGAGGACACTATGGTGGTGATCACCTCAGACCATGGCGATTATCTGGGTGATCACTGGCTGGGGGAAAAGAACCTGTTTCATGAGCCCTCGATCAAAGTGCCGCTGATTGTTTATGATCCGCGCACTTCGGCCGATGCAACGCGGGGCACAACCTGTGACGCGCTGGTGGAAAGTCTTGATCTGTTGCCAACGTTTTTGCAGTTCGCCGGTGGCGCGCCTGCGCCGCATATCCTTGAAGGGCGTGATCTGAGCCCGTGGATTGCAGGTGAAACCCCGGATTGGCGCGATTTTGCGGTGGCGGAGTTTGACTATTCCACCATGCCCCTGTGCGAGAAACTGGGCCTGAGCCCGCGCGATGCACGCCTGTTTATGGTGACGGATCAGCGCTGGAAATTCATGCACGCAGAAGGTGGCCTGCCGCCGATGTTGTTTGATCTGGAAAACGACCCGGATGAGCTGGTGGATCTGGGCCGCAGCGCCGACCATGAAGCGGTGATTGCGCTGATGTATGAACGGCTGCGCATCTGGGGCACCCGCATGTCGCAACGCACCACGGTGAGCGATGAACAGATCGCCGCGAAACGCG
The DNA here is from genome assembly GCF_009617595.1 of Tritonibacter aquimaris. Lineage (GTDB taxonomy): Bacteria > Pseudomonadota > Alphaproteobacteria > Rhodobacterales > Rhodobacteraceae > Epibacterium > Epibacterium aquimaris. Next base: position 322,981 of record NZ_WIXK01000003.1, read on the forward strand.
GCAAATCAGATCAAAAAGGCATCCTGTTGGGGGTCTATGAACCCCATGAGGTTGACCCGGAGCTGACAGAGAAAATCCGCGGCCCCGTGCCCAAGCGCCCTACCAAGGCGAGCCCGCATTGATTTCAAAATCCGACATCGTCAGCGCGCGGGCCGCGTCGCTGGCGAGATAGGCTGCGAGTTCGGCCACTTCTTCGGGCTGCACCAGTTGGTTTTGCGGATTGGATTTGGCGTAGTCTGCGCGCACCGCCTCCACGCTTTGACCGCTGGAGGCGACATCTGCATCGATGAATTTGCGCAGCATTTCGGTTTCAACCCAGGTGGGGCTGATCGACACGCAGGTGATACCATGCGCCGCCCCTTCGAGGCTGACACAGCGCCCCAGCCCCAATAGCCCCGCCTTGGACGCGCAATAAGCGGCATTTCCGGCCATGCCGGTATGGGCTGCCATTGACGCCAGATTGATGATGCGACCCCAGCCTGCGGCTTTCATATTGGGCATCACCGCGCGGATCATGCGGAAACTGCCGCTGAGATTGATGTCGATCTGATCTTGCCAGACATCATCGGGGTGGTTGATGATTTCAGCCTCATCATAAACGCCTGCGGTATTGACCAAGATATCAACGCCGCCCCGCTCTGCCACCACATTGGCCACAAATTCATCGATGCTTGGCGTGGATTGCACATCAAGCGGCAGCGCCGTGATGTGATCTGCATCTGCGCCAAGTTTTTCGGCGACAAAGCCCGCGTCTGAGGCGCGCCGTGCGCCGACAAACACTGCGGTGCCATCGCGCACCAGCCTGCGTGCGATCGCAAGCCCCATGCCGGAAAGCCCGCCCGTTACAATTGCGGTTCTGGAGGTCGCTGACATGAGAGTGGCCCTTATTGAGAGTGTTTGGAGAGGTCTGACCGGTGGGAAACCGCGCCAGTATATGTTTGCGCCCTAGCCCGCCAGAAGGCGCAGCCCGCGGGTGACATCTGAACGTACCGCAAGGCGCAGGCTGGGTTCATCCCCGGCTTTGAGCGCGGCAATGATCAAACGATGTTCTGTTGGCGGCTCGGTCCGGCGCAGACGCCCATAAAGCGCGCGCATGGTGGGGCCAAGCTGCAGCCAGACGGTTTCCGCCATCGCCAGCATCGCAGGCGCCTGTGCGCGCAAGTAAAGCGTGCGGTGAAATTCCAGATTGGTGCGGATATAGCCGACAGCATCACGTTTGGCGATCACCTCGGCCACGTTGGAATTGATCGATTGCAGACGTTCGATCAGCGCCATATGGGCACGCGGCAACGCGCGCGAGGCCAGTTCCACCTCAATCAGGGCGCGCAGGGCGGCAAGCTCTTCGATGCGTTCATTGCTGAGCTCGGGCGTAGAGACCCGGCCCGAGGACGACAGAAACAGCGCCCCTTCGGCCACCAGACGGCGCACAGATTCGCGCGCAGGCGTCATGGAGACATCAAACTCGCGGCCAATCCCGCGCAGGGTCAGCGCCGCGCCGGGCGCAATTTCGCCATGCATGATCCGCGTGCGCAGGGCGCGATAAACGCGGTCATGGGCGGCGGTGGTTGCATCGGGGCTGGTACGGGCAGTCAGGCTCATGGGGTGTCATGTGATCACAAAATCCGCGACCGTCAACCAACAATTGCCCTGCACGCCGGTATTGAGCAGTGATTGCCAGCTGTTTTCTGCCGCGTTAGGTCAAAGAGACGCCACTTCATCGGAGCCGATCATGCCAACAGCTGTTCTTTATTCCTTTCGCCGCTGCCCCTATGCGATGCGGGCCCGTCTGGGATTAAAAGCGGCCGGGCAGACGGTGGAACTGCGCGAAGTGGTGTTGCGTGACAAACCCGCGCCTTTTCTGGCGGCCTCCCCCTCGGGCACGGTGCCATGCCTTGTGACGTCGGATCTTGTTGCGCCTGGGCAGGTGATTGATGAAAGCTTTGACATCATGGAGTGGGCGCTGGCGCAATCGGACCCAGAGGGCTGGTTGAAGATGCCAGAGGCGGGCTATGATTGGATCAAACGCTGTGATGGGCCGTTTAAACATGCGCTGGACCGCACCAAATACGCCACCCGCTACCCGGATGAGGACCCTGAGGCGCATAGGCAAGAGGCCAATGCGTATCTCAGCGCGTTGAATGCGCAGATTGATGACTGGATCTTTGATCAGCCCACATTGGCGGATTTTGCCATTCTGCCTTTTGTGCGTCAGTTCGCCTTTATCGACAAAGCGCGCTTTGATGCAGAAGACTGGCCTGCGTTGCAGGGCTGGCTTGGGCGGTTTCTTACATCAAACCGGTTTGCGGATGTGATGAAGAAATACCCGCAATGGCACGAGGGCGATGCGCCGACGCTGTTTTGATCCAGCGCCGCCGTCAGTCAAACCGGTAGCGATGCAAGGCGCTGCCGTTCTGGTGCAGCCACTGGCGCGCGGGTTCATAATTGCCAAAAAGCTGCGTCACCTGATCCCAGAACGCCTGCGAATGGTTCATCTCGGCCAGATGCGCCACCTCATGGGCGGCCACATAGCGCAGCACATCCGGCGGCGCAAAGATCAGCCGCCAGGAATACATCAACGCCCCATCAGATGAGCAGGATCCCCAGCGCGACCTTGTATCGCGCAGCGTAATGCGGCTGTAATCCCGCCCAAGCTTGCGCGCGTAGTGATCTGAGGCCTCCACCAGACGATCGCGCGCCAATTCGCGCAGGTAGCGCTGCAATGTGCGCCCTGGTGCCGCCTGCGGTACTGCAACCTGATCCACATCCAACACCACCCGGCGCCCGGATGCGGCCACCACCTGACGCGGGGTGCCATCAATCGGCAGTTCAACCCCAAACCCCACCACAATCTGATCGGGCTGGCGCGCCAGATGGCTGCGGATCCAGTCTTCTTTTTCGGCGGCAAACTCCAGCGCGGCGTCCTGTTTCAACCGCTCTGGCAGGGTGAGAGTGACCCGCCCGTCCAGCGCAGACACCCTGAGCGAAATGCGCCGCGCCCGCGCCGAACGGCGCAGCGTCAGCGGAATCGGCGGATCGCCTGGCAGGTGATGGTCAGCCATTTGGGTTTCCTTGCACGGCTTGCTTGATCGCAAAGGCTTTGACAGTCTAAACCGCATATGGCAAGGCACCTGAATCGTCGATACGACTCACAGCATAATCAAGGGGACATCACATGCCCAAGGAAGAATGGGGCGTTAAGCGCGTCTGCCCGACCACCGGCAAGCGTTTTTACGACCTGAACAAAAACCCGATCGTAAGCCCTTACACAGGCGAGATCGTTGAGCTGGCCACTGGCAAGTCGCGCATGATCGAAGCAGATGCCGCGGATGCGTCTAATCCAAAGGCCAAGGAAAACATGGATACCGATGACGTCGTTCTGGATGATGACGATGACACAGTAGATGTGGATCTGGGTGATGACGTGCTCGACGAGGATGACGAGGACAATGTGTCTCTCGATGATCTGACCGACATGTCCGCGCCGGACGACGATTCCTAAGCTTCACCGCAACCGTGGTGTGCATGAGAGGAGGCTTTGGGCCTCCTCTTTGTGTTTGTGACGCCTTGCTACGGTTGAAAATTCCCACGACGGCGAACAACATCTGACAGGCAACGCCCCGCAGCGGCAGAGAAACCTCAAAAATCACAAACAAGCTGCATTTTCCACTTGCAGCGCTGCGCCTGCTCCCGTAAATCACCTCTCACACCACGCGGGCGCAACGCTTGCGGATGGGGCCTTAGCTCAGTTGGGAGAGCGCTTGCATGGCATGCAAGAGGTCAGGGGTTCGACTCCCCTAGGCTCCACCAAATCCTCCTGAAAATTGTCAGATAGTTTTGACTGCCTCGTCACAGATTTCACCTCTGGCTGCGCGACATGCGTCGCCCCCACGGCGATCTCAGTCAGCTTCCTGAAGTCCACGCTTTGCACTCGACCGGGCGGGAATTGGACTTTTGCTGCAGGCGCAGTATTTTCAAAAGAGATTTGATAAATTTGTCAATCTGTTGGAATATGCGATTGGATCTCGCTCTCGATACTTCGTTCGCGCCTATGGGCTCATCAGCTTCCTGCTCACGATTGCCCGATCGGGAATGCGCCCTTCAGCAATGAAATGCCTCATAGATCAAACGCATCGACCCTTTCGGTGCGGATTTCCAGATCCTGCATTGCCCGCTCCACCACGGCGCGCGGCAGCTCGGCCAGGCAAGGTCGTGCACCCGGCCTCAGCTGGCTCTGTTCACGCAAAAGCGCGCGACACATGACGCCAGGCACAAAGGGGCCGTGCCCTTTTTCTGCGATCAATGTCCATTTGCGGCTGAGACCACGCCCCTGCGCCTTCCCTGAGACCAAAACCTGCATACCGCCGCGATCGCTGCCGAACGGATAAAGCGCTTTTGACAGAAAATAGAGCGCTGAATAGGCGATCTCTGGCAGCTCAAATCGTTGATATTGCCTGAGTTTGGCCAGAACATGTAAGGCCCAATTCATCACCGGCAGTTCGAGCCCCGCGCGAAACATCACAGTGTTTGCACCGGTCCGCGCGGGCAGCAATGCGATATCGGGCACATCAACGCTATATCCTGCGCGCTGCACACCCGACTCCAGCTCGTAATGTTTACGCTCTGTCCATCCCTTGATCGTGCGCCAGTGTCCACCCCGCCAGACCTGATAAGGCCGCCCTACCCCACTGAGGATGCTTTTGATTACAGACATGCCACGTGGTGCCCGGTTGCCGGGCAAGATTGCAATGTCGATCAGGTCAATCTGATCGAGCCCCTGCGCCAAGTCTTCGACAATACATGACGAAAGGCCCGGCACGCTGGATGCGCCGGAGAGCACAAAAACACTGGCCGCAAGCGCAGCATCGTTTAACACGCTGATCCCTTGCGTGAACTCTGCACTGTCGGACAGGTCGAGATAGTTCCAGCCATGCGCCACACAAAGCCGCGCCAGCCGGTAAGGATCAGCGCCATAGCTTTGATACGGCCCGGCCGCGTCGATCACCACATCTGGATTAATCTCGGCCAGACCTGCTGGATCGTCGCGAAGATCAAATGCCAATGTCTCAGCGCCGATTTCCTGTGCCAGAGCGCGGCCTTTTTCAGGGCGTCGCCCCGCCAGCCAAAGCTGATGCCCATCCCGCGCCAGCATGCGCGCGGTCAAGGATCCAAAAACGCCGTAACCTCCGATGATGACCACTTTCATGACAGCACGCTCCCGACAATTTCTGCATCGTGGAACACTGCGTCCTGCCGGATCAGCTCACCAAAGATTGGATGCGCCAGCTCCAAGGTGAACCGAAACTGCCCCTCGCCCAGCTCTTCGTGGCCAACAACCAGCGCCCCCGGACAGGCCCAGTGCGGCAGCGGCAGGCGGCGGCCCAGGAGCTTCAGAAAATACCGGCTGCTGACAAAATAAAGACCGTTTGCAGTGCTTTTGAGATCAAGAGCAATGCCAATGCCAAAACCGATGTATTCTTCCAACCCGGTGGGCCCAGCAAAGCGTTTGGAGCTGCCCACCATCTGCGGAAATCCTGCGGCGCGGCCGTATTGGCGGATCCAGAACTGCCCGCCGGTCGCGGCGTCTTCGGTCACGGTGACCACAGCAGAGCGCCCCACAGAAGTACGGTCAAACGGCAGCGGCGCCCCAATAAGACGCAAGGTCAAAGCCAGCGCCCGCCCCATTGGGTTCATCCGCATCTCAGTCACGCGACCTTGATATGCAAGGCTTGCATCACCCAAAAGTCGCTTGCTGAACCTATGTTGAATGGCTTTAGGCAAACGGGCCCAGGCTTTGGCCCCCAGCAGATCCCGAAAGCGGTTATCGCGCCCCCGGGCGCCATCGCTATACGCGCTGAGTGGGCGGTTTTGGGCCGGGCGAGAGTTTTCCTTATTTGCGTGCATTCTGTTTTTTCCGTCATGAGAGAAATTGGAAGGCAAATTTTTTAGCCGCTCTTTTTACCTCCACCAAAGTTGAGCAACGACACAACCTTGGTGCCCATTTTCATCAGTTTAACCAGCTTTGACCGCGGAACCGTGAGCATATCGCAAAACCATGTGTCAGCGGTTGCCAGGAAGGTTTGCATTTCTTGCATCCGCTCCAACGCCACGGGATCCAGGCCGCTTTCCTGTTTGGCTTGTTCAACGCAGGCACGTAGGGCCTGAGTTGCGGGGTCGATCTCACGCTCTTTGCGCCCCTGGGCGATGCGGATCCCCATCTCCCAAACATCAACTTCGGCCTCATAGTGTTCACGCCGATCTCCAGGAACCGGCACACGGCGAATGAGGCGCCAGCTCACCAGTTCTTTGATCGAGTTGGACACATTTGAGCGTGCAATGCCGAGCGATTCCGCGATCTGCTCTGCATTCAAAGGCGCAGAGCTGAGATACAGCAGCGCGTGAATCTGCGCGACTGAACGGTTTACGCCCCATTGATTGCCCATATCCCCCCAGTACAGGATGAACTGGCTGGCAGCGGTTGATTTTGTTATGTCGATAGTTTCTGTCATGACAGAAATATCAGACAAGACCAAAAATAAATCAAGACCCAAACAGACCTAGCTACAAATAAATGGATGTACAGACGCTTTGCCGATACCCGCATAGCCGCCGAAGTCGTAGTGCTTTCTTGCCCGCCAGCACCAATCGGCCCTCGATAAAAGCGGTCATTGGCGCAATCGCAGCGAAAGATCGCTTTATCCGCTTACCAGATATTTCCACGGCCATTTTCGAACGACCGCTGTGGCTGGGCCAAACACATAAAGTCACTCATCAATCGAAACCCGCATACTTAGGAGGTGGTACCAGCATTTGTCGCAATCCGAGAAGCAGGCTTATGTGACCAATCAGGTAGATTTCGGTCTTCAACAGATTTTCGCTACGCTGCATTTGAAGAATAGATTTCGACGCAGAAGGCAAATCTATGCGCCATCATTCTGGCAATTCATTGATTTAATTTATAAAAACGTCAATTGTCGGTGATGCGCGCCGAGAGATTGCGAAAGCCTTCAACATTTTCCGCAATACAAGCTGTCAATAAGCGTTGCTGCAGAACTCTGATTTCGGAAGCTTCACATCAGCAATCCATACGCTTTCATGGCTTGCACGCACAGCCCCCACACACCGCTATCGCGTGCCACAGGCAGGTCTCCCGCCCCCGACCGCCGAAAGGATCTGCGCCAGCAGTAGGCGACGATAGACAGGGGTGAGATTGGGTAAGACAGGGTAAGACGGGGGGCTTTCATGCGGCCGGGTTTATTGATCGAGACTTGCGACACAATGCCCATAGTGTCACGGAAGAAAGGCCGCTAGGCTTTGCGCCAGTCTTTACGGCAGGGTTTGGTTTTTGGGGGAACGATGAACGGGAGGGGTGCCCTGCGGCTATTATTGGCCCTGACCATGCTCGTCAGCGTGTTCCTGCGTCCGCCGGGCACCATGCTGGTGCTTGATGGCGACACCATCACATATGAACTGTGCACCGGTGGCGAGACCATGTCTGTCACGGTGGCACTTGACGGGGACACTCAGGAAACGCTCGATCTGAGCTGTGACTTCTTCGCAGCACAGATTGCTGCCCTGCCGCTTCTCGCCCCTGATGTGACCCCAATTGATGCCGCGGCAACCCAACTTGCCCAAACCTTTGCGCCATCGACGCCCACCGCCCAGATCGGCTGGCTGTCCTATTCATCCCGCGCCCCACCCTTTGTGAGCTGACTTCGACTGAACCCGAAATCAACTTACTCAGGACGACTAGAATGATCCTTTTCACACAGGCCGCGCGGTTTGCCGCGGCTGCCACGCTTGCCTTGTCACTGGCAACTGCCCCGGCTCAGGCCGAAACTTCGCTGACCGTCGCCGTCAAACGCGACCGGTATTCGGTGGCCGAAGACAAGTTCACCTTCACCACCCGTCGCCCGGCGGCGCAGATCGTCGAGACCGCCGTGCAGCCAGATAAAAACTTCCTGCCCAGCCCGTTGTTGTTTGAAGACTGGGACTACGCGGACGGCAAATACACTGTGACACTGCGCGAAGGCGTGACCTTTTCCGATGGCACCGCGTTCAACGCCGACAGCGCCATCGCCTCTCTAAAACTTTATGATCAGGGCAAGTCCGACTTCCTGCAGATCGACCAAGAGAGTTTTGAAAAGCTCGGCGACTACAGCATTAGCTTTGCCTCTGAGAAGGGGTCGGCACTGGTGATCGAGAACATGACCCACCGGGGCACATCGCTGTTTGGCCCATCGGCCGACCGCGCGGACAATCCGGTCGGCACCGGCCCTTACCTGCTAGACAGCTATGACCCCAAAAGCCAGATCACCGTGGTGCGCAACCCTGACTACTGGGGCGATGCGCCCAGCGTTGATCGGCTGACCTTCAGGTTCATCAACGACGACAACGCCCGCTTGCTGGCGCTGCAAAACGGCGAGATTGACGTGATCGGAGAGGTCACACCACAGATGATGCTGTCGATGCCGCAGGATGGCTCGGTTGTGCTGCATGAAAGCCGCCCGATCCGCTATGTTGCACTGCTTGCCAACCTCAATGGCGCGGCACCGTTCGATATAATTCAGGACTATAAGGTCCGCGAGGCGCTGGCCTGGTCGATCGACCGCGAGACCATCGCCAAGATCCTATTTGACGGGCGCGGCGTACCTGCCAAAGGCATCTTGCCCGGCTGGATGTTCAATCTTGGCGAAGACCACACCGATGGTTTCGGGTTTAACCCCGCAAAGGCAGCGGCCCTGTTTGACGAGGCCGGTTGGACCATGGGCGCGGATGGTGTGCGTGAGAAAGACGGGCGCAAACTGTCGCTGCGTCTGGTTGCAGCCTATCCCAACGTAGCGACGGTCAAACCGATGCCAGAAATGCTGGATCAGATGTTTGCCGACGTGGGTGTCGAAATCGACCTGATCGAGGTGGATGACAGCGGTGTCTATGGCTCGACCTACCTCGATACCGGCGCGGCGGATCTGTATATGGAGTTCGCATCCAACAATAACACCGATCCGACCTACCTGCTGTACAACCTATTCACTTCGGTTACGGCTTGGGGCGGCTACAAGTTCACCGCGCCGGGGTCGCATGTCGACAAAATGTTGCTGGATGCCCGTGAGGCACAGACCCGTGAAGAGGTGGTGGATCTTGTGCGCCAGGCGCATCGGGCCATCGTACAGGACGACCTTGCCGCCATCCCGGTCTTGATGGTGCCAAACTTCACCCTGTCGCGTCCCGGCATCACGGTGCCAATGTCGGAATATGCCGACTGGATCAACTACGGCAACGTACAATTCACCAAGTAATCTGCGGAACACAAACGGCGAAGCCCTATCCCGGGGCGTCACCTGTTCGGAGCACAGCAGATGTTGCGTTACATCCTGATCCGGCTCGCCATGGCGCTGCCCACCCTGCTGGGAATGTCCTTTGTTGCCTTCGTGATCGTCGCGCTGGCACCGGGGGATCCTGTGCTTATGGAGTTGCGCGCCCTTGGCATCGTGCCCGAACCCAAAGACGTCGCTGCGCTGCAAGCTGAGTTCGGGCTCGATAAGCCGCTGCTCCAGCGCTATATCGAATGGCTTTGGCGCGCGTTACGCCTGGAATTTGGCACCTCAGTCGCCACGGGTCGCCCGGTGATGACAGAAATCGCCCTGCATCTGCCCGCGACACTGGCGTTGGCGATCAGCGCCCTGTTTGGAGCGGTGTTGATTTCCCTGACACTTGGCGTGCTCGCGGCCACATCCAGCAAGGCCGCGGGCGTCGGATTGCGGGGCATCACCATCGTATTTGTCTCGGCGCCCTCGTTCTGGCTGGCGCTGGTTTTGATTTACGTCTTCGTATTACGCCTGGGATGGGCGCGACTGGTAGGCGACGGATCACTTGCCGACCTTGTATTGCCAGCCATAACGCTCAGCCTTGCTGCTGGGGCGGCGCTGGGGCGGATGGTCTTTGAGCGCATCCGCGCCGAGACGAGCGAAGACTATGTGCGGCTTGCGATTGCCAAAGGCGTGCATCCCGTGCGCATCCTTCTCGGCCATATCGCGCCGCGGGTGATCGGCCCGCTTGCAACCGCCTGGGCCAATGCCTTTGGCGGATTGCTGGGCGGGGCGGTGATTGTTGAAAGCATTTTTGGCTGGCCGGGGCTTGGGCAGTTGATTTTGCAGGCCATCGCACAGCGCGATTTCCCGGTCATTCAGGCCTATCTGATGTTCATGGGGCTGATCTTTTTCGCCACCAGCTTGCTGGCAGACCTCGCGGTGATCCTGTCAGACCCGCAATTGCGCCGGAGGCTATCCGATGGGTGAACGGACCCTGCGAATCCCCGCCCTGCGGCTGATCCCGCGTCGCACCAAGCCCGCGCCAAGCAAGCATCCGATCGGCCTCCTGCTCGGGACTATTCTGCTGATGGGCTTTGGCGTGCTAGCCCTGTCACCGCTATTACTTGAGCTGCCACCTCCGGACAAAATGGACCTGATGGCGCGCCTGGCGAGCCCGTCGCTGGCGCACCCGCTGGGCACTGACCACCTTGGCCGCGACCTGCTGGCCCGGCTCATCGGTGCGGTGCCGGTGACGCTGGGGGCGGCGCTGGCGACCATGGCTGCCATCCTTGCGATTTCGCTGCCCTGGGGTACGGTCGCGGCCCTTGCCGGAGGGCGCACCGACATGGTGCTGATGCGGCTGGCGGATATCATCATGGCCTTTCCTATGTTGGTGCTGGCACTGGCGATCATTGGTTTTATGGGTGCCTCGCTCGAAGCTTCGATCCTTGGTGTCGCCGCAGCCTGGTGGCCGTCAAACGCGCGACTGGTGCGTGCGCTTGTGCTCTCGGCCAGCCAGCGCGATTTCGTGCGTGCAGCCAGCCTTTGCGGCGCGTCGCGGCTGCGCGTGGTGTTGCGCCATATCCTGCCGCAGGTCGTGCCGCCGCTTGCCGTGATCACCTCGCTGGAAACCGCTTCCGTCCTGTTAGCGCTGTCATCGCTGAGCTTTCTGGGGATTGGCGCTCAGCCTCCGACGCCCGAATGGGGCGCGATGCTGAACGAAGCGCGCCCGTTCTTTGTCCAGGCGCCACATCTGCTGATCGCGCCGGGGCTAGCAGTCACGCTTGTGGTGCTGGCCTTTAACCTCATCGGCGAGGGCTTGCGCTCGCTCCTCGACAATAGGGAGCCGTACCGATGGTGAACGCCTTGGAAGTCAGTGACCTTACCGTCTGTGTCCCCGGTGCCCCGCCGCTGCTCAACGCGCTCAGCTTCACGGTTGCACCGGGCGAACGTGTCGGCCTGATTGGCGCTAGTGGCTGTGGAAAATCGCTTACTGCTGCTGCCCTCACCGGCCTACTGCGCCCACCGCTTTGTGTCTCTGGCAAAACACTCCTGATCCGTGGTCATGACGCGCTTACCGCCACACCAGCCGCATGGCGCAGCCTTCGTGGGCGCGAGATATTTCAGGTCTTCCAGAGCTCCAGCACAGCGCTGACGCCCACCCGTCGGATCCGCGCCCAGCTTGCCGAGGCTGCACGGGTCGCCGGGGTTTCAGCTCTACCCGCAATCGCCCAAGCCCTGGAGGCGGTCGCGCTTGACCCACAGGTCGCCGAGGTTTTCCCCTACCAGCTTTCTGGTGGTATGAAGCAACGGGTGCTGATCGCCATGGCCTTGATCCTGCGCCCCCGGATATTGATCGCCGATGAGCCCACCACCGGGCTCGATGTACTGACCGAACGCGAAATCCTGCGGGCCATGAACACGATGGCCGACGAATCCGGAACGGCAGTTCTGTTCATCAGCCACGACCTGCGCGCGGTTGCAAATGTTGCCCGTCGCACTTTGGTGATGGAACACGGGAAGCTGGTCGAAGACGCCCCTATCGCGGAGCTGGCGCATTCACCGGCGAACGCAGCCCGGCGCCTGGCGGAGGCAGCCTGCGCGTTGCAATCCACATGTTGACGGTGCAGGATCTGACCAAACGCTTTCAAGGGCGCGATATCCTGCGCCGAATTGACCTAAACATCGCGCCCGGAGAAGTTGTTGGGCTGATTGGCCATAGCGGTGCAGGCAAGTCGACATTGGCACGCTGCCTTGTCGGGCTGGAACATGCCGATGCGGGGACAATCATGCTCAGCGGCAGGCCGGTGGTGCCGGGGCGCGGCCGGGCGCGACAACAGATCCAGTATCTTTGGCAGGATCCGACCCAGTCGCTCAGCCCCTACCTCACAGCCCGGGGCGCGGTAATGGAGCCGCTGACCGGCTTCGCGATTGATGCAGCTGATGGCCGTCACGCCCGTGCTACCGCTCTGCTCGACGCGCTTGGCCTGCCGCATGCGCTGCACAGCCGCCACCCGCATTCCCTGTCGGGTGGGCAATGCCAACGCGTAGCCCTTGCGCGCGCTCTTGCCGCCGATCCGCAGGTTCTAATTCTTGATGAACCGCTGTCATCGCTTGACCTAGCAACTCAGGTCAACACCGTAAAATTGCTTAGACAAATCCACGCCGAAAAGGCCATCTCCACGCTGATCGTCAGCCACGACCTTGCCCCATTGCGCCAGCTTGTCAGCCGTGTTCTGGTGTTGGACAAGGCGCAAATTATCGAAGATATTCCGATGACCGGGTTCACCGAACACGCCACCCACCCTTTGTCACGAGCCTATGCTGAAACACTGTGAGCAGCATTGATCCGTTGCGCGGCGGGAAACCATCATTGTGCCTGGGCACATTTTTTGCCCCAGATAGGATTCCCGGCAATACTGGCTGAGCATTAAATAGATCAAACCGGGTAGAGGAACGTGGAAACTCCACTCCCTCAATGCCTTACCGGGTCGCCATCACACGCCCGCCGCTGACCACCCTATGCTGCACACAGAGATGGCACACAGCTTTTCGCGTCTCAGCGAGCGTCATCATTGTCACGACGACCGTTCGCATCGCATTTTCGGGCGATGGTTCGATCAGAGATGCCCTCAGGCTTCGGCCAGCTCACCTGCAGCCGCATAAGAGCCGTCTTCGCGGTGCACTTCGGTCCCGGTTACAGGCGGGTTAAAGCAGCATGCCATGATCAGCTCTTCGTCCGCGCGCAGGATGTGGCGGTCATGCTTGTCGAGCGCATACATCACGCCGGGGCGAATATGGTGGGTTTCACCGGTTGCAGTATCGGTGATAGATCCTGTGCCCTGCATACAATAGACGCTCTCGAAGTGGTTTTTGTATTCGAACGTGTGTTCCGATCCCGCCTCAAGGAAGGTGATGTGGAAGGAGAACCCCATCCCATCCTCTGCCAGCAGCATACGCACGCTGCTCCATTGCGCATCAGACACAACCCGGTTGCGCTCTGTCTCGATGATCTCGTTGAAATCGCGTACAATCATAGCCTTACTCCGCGGCAAATTTATGTGTGTTAAGCGTCGCCTGGCTTGCCTCGATCAAAATCTGCAGCCCCGCGACCAGCATCTCGTCCGGCGTGGTCAAAGGTGCGAGCACCTTAACGACTTCATCCTCAGGACCGGAGGTTTCGATGATCAGGCCGTTCTGAAACGCGCGCGCGCAGATTTCACCTGCCAAATCACCACTTCCAACACAGACACCGCGCATCATGCCACGCCCCTTGAGGTGCGCGCCGGGGATCATATCAGCAATGGTTTGCAGACCGTCCTCGACCAATTGCGCCCGGCGGGCGATGTCTTGCTGGAACGTGTCGTCGGCCCAGAATTTCTCCAGCGCAGCAGCGGCTGTGACAAAGGCGTGGTTGTTCCCGCGGAAGGTGCCATTGTGTTCGGCCGGGCCCATCACGTCATGCTCAGGCTTAACCAGAACCAGACCCATCGGCAGGCCAAAGCCCGAAATGGATTTGGCCAATGTGACGATATCGGGGGAAATGCCCATATCTTCAAACGAAAAGAACGGGCCAGTACGGCCACAACCCGCCTGCACATCATCGATGATCAAAAGCGCGCCGGCCTTCTTGGCCAGCTCTGCAATGCGGCTCAACCAGGAACGGCTTGCTACATTCAGGCCGCCTTCGCCCTGCACGGTTTCAAGGATAATTGCGGCCGGGGCATCCAATCCACTGGATCGGTCATTGAGCATGGCTTCCAGAAGATCTGCGGTATCGCCACCCCCTGCGACATAGCCATCATAAGGCATGCGCGTCACCCCGTTCAGCGCCGTGCCAGCCCCACCGCGATGGTAGCTGTTGCCGGTGGCCGCAAGGGCCCCCTGCGTGACGCCATGAAACCCATTGGTGAAGGCAATGATATTGGTGCGGCCCGTGGACTTGCGGGCAATTTTCATCGCCGCTTCAACCGCATTCGCGCCCGTAGGCCCGGTGAACATCAGCTTGTGCGCCATATTGCGCGGGGCCAGAATGTGCTTTTCGAACGAGGCTATGAATTGCGCCTTGACGTCTGTGTGCAGATCGAGCCCATGCGCAACACCGTCGGCCTGGATGTGATCGATCAAGGCAGCCTTAAGATCCGGATCGTTGTGGCCATAATTCAGCGAAGAACAACCCGCGAGAAAATCGATATAACGGCCCCCATCGTGGGAGGTCAGCTCAGAGCCGCTTGCCGAGGTGAATACGGTATCAAACCCCCGGCAATAGCTGCGGGCTTCAGATTCGCGACGCTTGAAAATGGCAACATCTGTGGGGTTCGTAGACATACGACCTCGCTTGGCTTTGGTAAAATTTGGAAAAATCGGGTTTGGCAGAACTGGCAGATGCATGTTTTAGGCCGCAAGCTCGGCTTGTGGCGCCACGGGAATTGTGACCAGATGCTCGGTCTTGTGGCGGTCCTGAAAGTGAAGGGCCTGCGTGTAATGCGCTTTGACCTCGATTTCCGCCCCTTTTAGACGCGCGAATTTGCGAAACAGAGCCCATGAGGCTTCGTTGTCGGCGGTGATCGTGGTCTGCACCCGCGTGACATCCTTGCACTGCGGACGGTTGAGAATGTTTTGAAGCATCAATGCCCCCAACCCGCGCCCGCGCGCAGCCTCGGCCACGGCGACTTGCCACACAAACAGCGTGTCGGGCTCATTTGGCATCACATAGGCAGAGATCCAGCCCGAAACCTCATCGGAGAGTTCAGCAATCACACATGTATTTGCGAAGTGATCGCACTGGAGCAGATTGCAATACATCGAGTTTTCATCAAGCGGACGGCAAGCACGGACCAGTTTCCAAACTTCGGCGCCATCTTTTGCGACTGGTTTGCGTAACGCGGGCAAGCTCGCGTGCAAAGGATGAGCGGGGTGTTGCATTTTGGTAGCTCCTTTCGCTTCGAGAGGCGAAGTATCACGGACCAACTAAAACTTCAACAGCTAAAGCTTTTTGCGACACATTGCGGCCAAATACGACATAATTTCCCGGTTTGTTGAGTGAATTCGGTGTTCTCATTGGCAAGCCGAGCCACCCTCCACTTCGTCAATCAAAGCATTTCAGGAAATTGAAGGTTTGCCCTTAAAGTGTTATGCTTTGACACCCGAAGCAATGGAGCGTGAATGGACCGCATCGACAGCAGCCTGATTGCCTTACGCCGTATCGTGCGATCGACCGAGCTTTTTGGCAAAGAAATCCGACAGATCACTGGCATCACCCCAACTCAGTTTCGGGTCTTGCAGATCATTGCAGAACGGGGGCTGACAACTGCAAAGGTGATTTCAACCCGTATGCGCGTTTCTCAGGGAACGGTCACTTCGCTGGTGGACAAACTGGTGCGCGACGGGCTGGTGGTCCGGCAAAAATCGGCCTTGGACCGGCGGCAAACCGATATTTTGCCAACCGAAGCTGGCCGCGCTGTTCTGACGGATGCGCCAGACCCGTTGCAGCAACGGTTCGTGCGTAAATTTGCGGCGATGGAAGATTGGGAGCAAGCCATGCTTGTCGCCAGCCTTGAGCGCGTGGCCACCATGCTGGATGCAGAAGATATGGATGCGTCTCCTGTGCTCGACACCGGAGAAATTCGCCCCTCGGGATAGCGGCTGTGCATAAGTTGTGCAGCGGCAAAATCAGCCTGGTGCGTCATCCAAAACACGCAACCCGATATCGCTGTCGCGAAACAAATCGGCCTGTGCCAACAGCCAGTCCTGAAATACACGCACTTTGGCCTGCGCGAAATTGGCGGGCGGGCACACAAGATAATAGCTTTTGTCTTTCAGCCGAATATCAAACGGCATGTCCAACTGTTTGTGTTCAAGATCCCGTGCCGCCGCGATCACACTGACCAAAGCAACACCATGACCATCACGCGCGGCCTGCAGGCACATATGGGCATCGCTGAAGGTCGTAATCACCGAATTGGAGGCGTCTTTCACCCCGGCGGCATGAAACCATTTTGCCCAGCTCGGGTCGATTTTTGAAAAGCCGCTCCATTCATAGTTCACCAGTGGCTGATCCAGCAGATCAGAAGGGTGCTGCAGCTGCGCGCCAAATTCTTTTGTGCACACGGGGGTGGCAAAATCATCCAGCACCCAGGCGGCATGAAAATCCTTATACCCGCCAAAGCCATAGCGGATGGCCACATCTATCCCATCGCGGGCAAAGTCAGACACGGTATCGGAACTGAGGATGCGCACGGATAATCCGGGGTATTCGCTCAGGAAATCCGGCAGGCGATGCGCCAGCCACTGACCGGCAAAAGAGGTGGTGGTACTGACGACCAGCTCACCTTTGATTTCATCAGATCCCAAAACGGTTGATGCCTCAGAAAGCTTCTGAAAGCCCTGTATCACCAGCCGCGCATAGGCGTCGCCCTCGCCGGTCAGGCGCAGTGATCGCGTCAGGCGGTGAAACAGTTTCACCCCCAGATGGTCTTCCAGCGCCTTTACCTGATGGCTGATCGCGGTGGGGGTGACACATAGTTCTTCTGCTGCCATCTTAAAGCTGAGATGGCGCGCGGCCGCTTCAAAGGCTTGCAGCGCTTTCAGCGGTGGAAGGCGATTGGAACGATCCGTGTGTGGCATGTTGGGTCCATTTTCTCCAGCTTCTTAGCAAAGCCAGACAGAAACATTAACAGAAGGTACACGGATCATTTGTCATCCGATGGCTGAGATCGCTGCATGTGACTTCGCTCCCTAGGAAACTTAGCCTGATCAGACAAACTACAGTCTTGGTTGAGGTTAACATGAAAATCCTGCGGATAGATGCAAGCGCGCGGACCAACCGATCAATTACACGCGATCTGGCAGACACATTTATTCATGAAGTTCAGACGTTGCACGGAAAAGCAGATGTCATTGTGCGCGATGTGGGACGCGCGCCGCCACCGTTTATCGACGAAGAGTGGATCGCGGCCTGTTTCACCCCCGACACGGAGCGCAGCCCGGCGCAACAGCGCAAACTGTCGATGTCAGATACGTTGATATCCGAACTGAGCGCGGCGCAGATCATCCTGATCGCGGTGCCGATGTATAACTATGGCATGCCAGCTGCGCTTAAGGCGTGGATCGACCAGGTGGTGCGGGTGAACAAGACCTTTTCATTTGACCTGTCTCGCGGTGATTGGCCGCTTGAGCCGATCCTGTCTGGAAAACAGCTTTTGGTGGTTTCATCCCGTGGGGAGTTTGGGTTTGAACCGGGTGGTGTGCGCGCAGAAATGAACAATCTCGATCCCCATATCGCGGCCTGCGCAGGCTATCTGGGGGTGTCGGACATCAAAACAGTTGCGGTTGAATATCAGGAATTTGGCGATGACCGCCACGCGGCCTCGTTGAAATCTGCAAAAGAGAAACTTGCGGTATTAGCCCGCGAAATTTGCCCGAGCCTTTTACAAGGGACAGCGTGAATTGCCGCCCGTAATGCGCGCGCTTTAACGCAACAAATCACCGCCTCATCATGAACATGGTGGGGCGATTGCAGCTTTGGCCAACTGTGGCCAAAAAGGTGGCCATCCGACCTGCCCTTGGCGGGCACGGCTTTACGCGGGGACTTGCTGGATCAACGCCGATAATTTAACTCCTAGGGATATACCTTTGACATTGCTGGACACTCCGGCAGCCAGCGCGAGAACGGACGCGACGCGAGTGAACGTTTCTGCCAGCTAAAATCCGTACACGTTGCAAAGATACCTTTTAACAATGATAGCTAAGCAGAACAGACAACCATGAAAGATCTGAAGGCAACCGCCTCATCGCAGACAACACAGGTGTGCAATGCCCTGCGCCCACTGTTCCCCGGCATTGCGCTGGCGGTTGTGATTGGCCTCGCTGCCTTGTTCTTATCAGAGCATTATGGCCCGCCTGTTATGCTTATGGCGCTGCTGATCGGCATGGTTTTTAATCCGCTGGCCGAAGAATCTGCTTCTGCGCCGGGGATCGAATTTGCCTCAAAGGGGCTGTTGCGTGCGGGTGTTGCGCTTTTGGGGGTGCGCGTCAGCATGAGCGATATCGCATCCCTTGGCGTTTGGGGATTTGGCACGATTGCGGGGCTTTTGGTGGCGACGATCCTTTTGGGGATCCTGATGTCACGCCGCGACTGGCAGCTGGGTCTGCTGGCTGGCGGCGCGGTTGGGATATGTGGTGCATCCGCCGCGCTGGCGATTTCATCTTGCTTGCCGCGTGGCCAAGCGATGCAAAAAGAGACGCTGTTCACCGTGGTTGCCGTGACCGCCATGTCGACCCTTGCAATGATTATCTACCCGATTGTGCTGGTCCGGCTGGGATTGAATGAAAGCGAAATCGCTTTTGTGCTTGGTGCTTCTATCCATGATGTTGCACAGGTTGTGGGCGCAGGGCTGACTATTTCGACAGAAACGGCTGAGCTGGCAACCTTGGTCAAAATGGTGCGCGTCAGTCTTTTGCCGGTGGTGTTGTTTGTGCTCATTCTGGTGAGTTCGACCATGAACACCACCGGCACGCGTCAGAAAATCACCCTGCCCGGCTTTTTGATCGTGTTTTTTGTGCTTGCGGTTCTGGCAAACACCGGCCTCATGCCCGAAGCTGTGGCTGATGGCGCTGTCACCGTCTCAAAAAGCTTTCTGATCGTTGCGATTTCAGCTCTTGGGGCCAAGACATCCCTGCGCAGTCTGGCAACCGCAGGCAGCCAGAATATGATCCGCATTGGCATTTTGACACTGGTGCTTTTTGCCGCTTCTGCAATCAGCGCGCATTTTCTGACAGGTCTGTCGTAACCCGGTCACTGCCGTATTGAACAATGGCTCCACACCAGCATGTCTACGTGCTGGTGTGTTTCTTTTCGCAGTCATTTCGACATCAGATCCCTACAAAAACTTCTGTTAACTGACACGCCAGCGTTACACGCACCCATCAAACATTCGAATGAATTTCAACTCGGGAGAGCGTGACTATGAAATTGCATTCGATTATCGCAGGCGCCGTCTTGGCTGCATCTGCTGCCTTCACCGCACAGGCTGAAACCTGGAAACTGGCTGTAACCGACGTGGAAGGCATGGAGCGCCTGCAGCTGGAATGGGGCCCGTTCAAAGACGCCCTGGAAAGCGCAACTGGCGATAGCTTTGAGTTCTTTGCCGTGAACTCACGCACCGCAGCGGCCGAAGCGCTGCGCGGCAAGACCGTTGATTTTGTGGTGTCTGGCCCAGCGGAATATGTTGTGATCAACAAGCTGACCAAAGCCACCCCGCTGGTGGGTCTGGGCCGTCCGGATTACCACTGCGCGATCATCGTGCGTGCCGACAGCGGCATCAACGTGCCTGCTGACCTGAAGGGTAAGAAGGTTGCATTTGGTGACATCGGCTCCACGTCCAACATGCTGTGCCCAATGCAGGTACTGGCGGACCACGGTGTTGATCCGGTCAACGATCTGGACAAAACCCACACCAGCCGCAACATCGCGTTTGAAGCGCTGAAGGCCAATGACATCGACGCGATTGGTATGAACGCGGGCAAATGGGTTGGCCTGCGCGCCAAAGAGACCGAGCTGCCCTATGGCGCCTTCAAGATCATCGCCCGCTCTGGCGATCTGCCCAATGACATGATCATGGTTGGCGCACATGTGCCGTCAGAAAATGCCGCGGCCGTTCAATCTGCGATCATCGAAAACAAAGATCTGATCATCGACGGCATCACCGCCCACGAAGAGAACGACAAATACATCGGCATGGATCTGGTTGCGATCAAAGACAGCGCCTACGACTATGTGCGCGCGATGTATTCAAACGCGGGCTACCCACAGTTCGATGCGTTCATCGGTGACTGATCTACTGACAAAATCACAGGCTGTCATAGCGCAGCCTGATGCATCCGGGGCAGTCTCTGCCCCGGTTTTGCCCGTTGATATTCGCGCAATGGCTTTGGGGAAATCCTTTGGTGGCACCCAGATCTTTGCCGATATCTCCTTTGGTCTTTCACGCGGTGAAGCCGTGGCCATTGTCGGGGCCAATGGCACCGGCAAATCCACCTTGCTGCGCTGCCTGATGGGGCTGATCCCACCCGAGCAGGGCAGTGTCACCATGCTTGGCACCGAAGTTGGCAGCGCCTCCTCGACTGAGCTGCGCGCCTTGCGGGGGCAAATCGGGCTGGTGTCGCAAAAACACAACCTCGTCTCCCGCCTTAGTGTGTTGTCAAATGTGGTGCACGGTCTGTTGGGCCAGCGTTCTGGCCCGCGCTATTGGAGCCAGAGTTTTGCGCCCGCAGCAGCCCGCGAAGCCGCAATGGATGCATTGTCCAAAGTGGGGCTGGCGCATCTGGCAAACAGACGCGCCGACCGGCTGTCGGGCGGACAATCCCAGCGCGTCGCAATTGCCCGCGCATTGGTGAGCCGTCCCAAAATACTGTTTGCCGATGAGCCCACCGCCTCGCTTGATCCGGCGGCAGGAGATGATGTGATGGAGCTTTTCTTTTCGCTGGCGCGCGAAGAAGGGGTCACCGTTGTCTTTATCTCTCATCATATCGAACACGCGCTGACCTATGGCGACCGGGTGATTGGCCTGTCTGCAGGACGGCTCAGTCTGGATGCGCGCGCAGACCATCTCAGCGCCACCGAATTGCGAGGGCTTTATGACTAGCCTCCCTGTACCGAACCGGTTTGAACGCCCCTCAGCATTTGCCTTTCTTGGCTATGCAGCGGCGATTGTGATCATCCTTTGGGCCTTTGCAGGCTCGGGGGTTTCCATTGACAAAATAACCTCTTCCCCGCCGAGGTTTATCGATTTCATTGATCGTGCCTTCCCGCCAAACACCGATCCAAAGGTGCTGACCCGACTGGGATGGAAGATGCTTGAAACCCTGCAGATCGCCTTTGCCGGGGCCGTGATCGGCGTGATCCTGTCTTTGCCGATCTCGCTTTTGGCAGCGCGCGGGCTGATCGCAGGTGCCTGGGTCAACCAGATCGTGCGCACAAGCCTTGGTTTTGTGCGCGCAGTCCCTGACATTGCCTGGGCGCTGGTTTTTGTGGTGGCGGTTGGGCTTGGCCCCTTTGCTGGCATGCTGGCGATCGCGGTCGACACCATCGGTTTTTGCGGCCGGTTTTTCGCTGATGACATGGAAGCGGTGGAAAAAGGTCCGGCCGAAAGCCTTACTGCGACAGGCGCAAACCAACTGGATGTTGTGGCCTGCGCCACCATTCCCGCCGCCTCGCCTGCCTTTATTTCAACCGGGCTGTTTGCGCTGGAAAAAGCCGTGCGCTCTTCCACCATTCTGGGCCTTGTGGGCGCAGGTGGGATCGGCATCGAACTCAAGGTCGGCTTTGACCTTTTTGACTACCCCACCGCGATGACTGTCATCTTGATGATAGCTGTTGTGGTTATCGGGATTGAACAACTCAGCGGCTGGGTCCGCAGCCGCATTATCGGAGAACAAAGATGAAGTCCGACACCGCCGACGCCCATTGGAATAAGGAATGGGCCAATATTCAGGATGGCAGCAAATGGCTGACACCTGAGCTTGATGTGCAAAACTGGGCCAAAGGGCTGACGCCGGGCGCGCGCATCCTTGATCTTGGTGCTGGTGTTGGACGCCACGCGCTCTGGCTGGCGCATAACGGGTTTGAGGTCACAGCTCTTGATGCGGCCCCCGAAGGGCTGAAAGAGATCGAGAAGGCCGGAGGCGTCAAAACCGTGCTCGCGCGCATGGATCAGCTGCCGTTTGACGACCAAAGCTTTGATCACGTGCTGAGCTGGAATGTGATCTACCACGGTGATGACACCCTGCTGCAGCGCACCATTGCGGAAATTCACCGCATCACCAAACCGGGTGGCAGCTATCTTGGCACCATGTTGTCAAACCGCCGCCTGCCCCATGAGCTGGCGCGCTATGAAGGGCGCGAAATCAGCCGCAACACCTGGGTGTTTGATGCCCCAGACACCGATAAAATCCACCCGCATTATTTCTGCAATGCACAGGATCTTCTGGCGCTGTTTCAGGGGTTTGAAGTGTCATGGCTGGAAGACCGCGAACATGAAAAGCCCGGCTCCTGGCACTGGCATTTGCTTATGGAACGTTTGGACATGGAGCAGCAGCAATGACATTCACCTTTGAAGGCGCGCGGGTGTTTCTGGCGGATCAGATCGTAGAAACCACTGTCACTGTAAATAATGGGGAAATTGCCGAGATCGGCGGCCCGGTTCAGGGGGAGCGGGTTGATGCAGCCGGGCTGATCCTTGCACCTGCGTTGATCGATGTGCATGGGGACGCATTTGAGCGCCAGCTGATGCCGCGCCCTGGTGTGTTTTTTCCAACCCCTGCGGCGGTCATCGACACCGATCGCCAGCTGGCCTCCAACGGTATTGCGACGGCCTATCACGCCATCACCCTTGGCTGGGAGCCGGGGTTGCGTGATGTGGCGCGCGGGCGTGAGCTCATGCAGGCGATGCAGGATCTTGCCCCCCGTCTGTTGGTGGAAAACCGGGTGCAGCTGCGCTGGGAAACCTTTGCCTTTGAAGCGCTGGATGTGATCGACTGGGCGCTGAAGGCCCCGCTGACGCCTTCGCTGGCGTTTAACGATCACACCTCGATGACCATGCGCGCCTATGACGTGCCAATTCAGGAACGCGCCTTTGAGCTGAGCCCTGATTTCTCCATCGCATCGCTTGATGATGAGCGGATGAAAAAACGCACCGCCTCCAAGGCGCATCGCGCGGGCCTCAGCGAAGACGCCTATATCAAGCTTTTGGGTGAGGTATGGGAACGTCGTGACCAGCTGCCCAAGGTGATTGCCGAGGTCGCCGCCAAGGCCCACACCGCCGGTGCGCCCATGCTCAGCCATGATGACACCCGCGCTGAAACCCGCAGCTATTTCCGCAACCTTGGCGCCAAAGTGGCTGAATTCCCCATGGTTATTGAGGCCGCAGAAGCGGCGCGCAACAATGGCGATCTGATTATCTTTGGCTCGCCCAATGCTGCGCGCGGTGGCAGCCATATTGGATCGCTTGGGGCCGGTGATATGGTTGAAGCGGGTCTGTGTGATGCGCTGGCGTCAGACTATTTCTACCCGGCGATGCTGGCGGCGGTTGCGCGCCTTGATCAGGAAAAACGTGCGGATCGGCTCAAGCTTTGGTCGCTGGTGTCCGAAGGCCCTGCCCGCGCTATGGGGCTGGATGATCGCGGTGTGATCGCAACCGGCAAACGCGCTGATCTGGTGCTGGTCGACTGGCCCGAGGGACAAGCCCCGGCAATCCGCGGCACCTGGGTATCGGGCCGCGCAGCCTATCGTGGCCAGCCTGCGGGCTAGCGTGCGCATTGATCGTAACTATTGGCCTGCCGTGGGCCTCGGGCTGAGCCAGATTATGGGCTATGGCACCTTGATGTATGCCTATGCGGTGCTGCTGCCGCATATGGCAGAGGATCTGGGGCTTTCGCTGTCGGATGTGTTTGGCATCCTGTCTCTGGGGCTGTTCTTTGGCGGGCTGATGTCGCCTGTTGCGGGCAAGCTGGTTGACCGTTTTGGCGGGCGCTGGGTGATGGGAGCAGGCTCCGTTGTTGCGGGGCTTGCGCTGATCGCGCTCAGCTTTGTCAAAACCCGATATGGCCTGTTTGCTGCGATCCTGCTGGCAGAAGGCGCTGGCATGTTTGTGCTTTATAACGTGGCCTTTGCCAGCGTGGCGCGTCTACCGCTCAAGATACCCGCGCAGCGATCCATCTCGATAATTACCCTCTTTGGGGGGATCGCCTCTACGATTTTTTGGCCGCTTACACTGGCGCTGTTCAACCGGTTGGGCTGGGAAACGACCTGGGTTGTGCTTGGAATTGCCTATCTGCTGGTCTGTGTCCCGCTGCATTTCACTGTCTTGCGCGGCGGCGAAACGCAGCCGCACGCGCCAGAAGACAACAACAGCAACCATTGGCCCGAAGTGTCAGGACCAGCCCGCCGCCGCGCCATGTTCTGGATGGTGGCGTCTTTTGTGATTTCGGGGTTTCTGGCAGGTGCCGTCATGACGCTTTGGGTGACCAATGTGCAAGACCTTGGCCACACCGCCGCCATGGCTGCGCTGGCAGGGGCGGTGATTGGACCGTTCAAAACCGTTGGCCGGTTCTTTGAGATGCTGATCAGCCGCAATATGTACCCGCTGATGACCTACATGCTGGCGCTTTGGTTGATGATGTCGGGGTTTGCAACTCTGCTTCTTGTTGGCTTTACCATCCCCGGCATTTTATTGGCCGCGGCGCTATATGGCATGGGCGACGGTATCAAAACCATCACGCGCGGCACGCTGCCCTTGGCCCTGTTTGGTGCCAAAGGATATGGCGCAAGGCTTGGCTGGATCGCCTTTGCCAGCATGAGCGTCAATGCAGCCAGCCCATTTGCCTTTGCGTGGATCACCCAATCCTTTGGCGGCTGGTGGAGTTTTACCATCATGGCCACGGTTCTGGCCGCTGCTGTGTTCACCTCATTTTTCATCCCGGATCCTAGGAGAGTTCCAAATGCCACCTCTGAAAATCGGGGCCTGCCTGAAGGCCTCTGAAATCGCCCAACATCGTGCCTGGCTGTTTGATGCTGAGCGCGACATCGAAATTCAGGATTTCGTCAGCCACGCTGGGCTGACCAGTGAATTCGATGAACGGATCAGTGCTGCCTGTGTTGCGCTGGAAGGCCATCGCGGTCGTGTGGGCATTCACGGCCCCTTTGAAGGGCTCAATATCGACAACAAAGACCCGGAACTGCGCCCGTTGATCACCGCGCGTTTTCTCAAGGCGCTGGAGGCGGCTGACCGCATTGGTGCGCGCCAGATGGTGATGCATTCCCCCTATACGCGCTGGTATGCGGCCAACCTGTGGAACTGGCCCGGCTATGACGAGGCGCTGCTGGAGCGTGTGCATGACATTATGACACCTGTGGTCAAACAGGCCGAAACACTGGGGATCACGCTGGTCATTGAAAACATTCTTGATGTGGATCCGCGCCACCGCCGGGAAATGGTGGACAGCTTCGGCTCTGACGCGATCAAACTGTCTATCGACACGGGACACGCCCATCTGGCCCGTCGCATGTCCGATGCCCCGCCGGTGGATTACTTTGTGCGTGATGCAGGCGCGCAGCTGGCCCATGTGCATCTGCAGGATCTGGACGGCCACGCGGATCGCCACTGGGCACCCGGTGACGGCGAAATCCATTGGGATGCAGTGTTTAGCGCGCTGACAGATTGTACCAGCGCGCCGCATCTTGTGCTCGAGCTGCGCGACAAGGGTGATATTCCCAAGGGCTTTGACTACCTGCAATCTCGTGGGCTGGTAGAATAGTCAGAAACGCCCTCAGCGGTATTTTTCGATAAAGGCGTCGATATCGAGGGCACGAATATCTGGCAGCGCGGCTTTATAACGGTCGCGCGGCCAATCCCAGACCGCGATTTCCTGCAATGCCTCGGCCTGTGCCGGGCTAAAGCGGCGCTTGATCTCGCGCGCAGGCACCCCACCTACAACCGTGTAGGGATCCACATCGCGGGTCACCACTGCACCTGCACCAATGACAGCGCCGGTGCCAATGTTCACACCTGCGGTCACCGTCACCCCATGGCCAATCCAGACGTCATGGCCGATGTTCACCCAATTGTCCTTGCGCCATTCAAAGAAGTCATGATCGTCTTCGCCCAGCCCATAAGCCTCGGCGCGGTAGACGGAATGATGCTGCACCGCCCGCCAGGTCGGGTGATTGCCCGGATTGATGCGGGTTGCATTGGCGATGGAACAGAATTTGCCAATTGTGGTCCAGACCACATGGCAGTTCTGGGTGATATAGGAGTAATCCCCCATCTGGCTTGCCTTCATCACCGTGCCTTTGCCAACCTCAGTCCAGATCCCGAGGGCGCAGTCACTGACCTGCGCCTCCGGGTGGATTGTGGGTGTCTCGCTCAGGTGGTTTTTTGATCCAGCTCCGCTCATGGGGAATACTCCTGGTTCTTGTGGTGTTTTGCGCTGCGGATCACTTGGCCAGATCGGCCTTGCCAATCAGCCGCGTCCGGATCAGCCCCGATAGGAAATCGATGAGATACACCATGGCAACGATCATAAAGATCATCGTCCAGGCCTGATCCCAATGGTAGGTGCTGATGCGATCCGACAGCAAAAACCCAATGCCCCCGGCCCCAACGATGCCCAAAATCGTGCCTGAGCGCACATTGGATTCAAAGTTATAAAGCAGCACTGACAGATGCACCGGCAAGACCTGCGGCATGATCGCGAAATAGATCGACTGCAGCCGGGATCCGCCCGAGGCAACAACCCCTTCGACCGGTTTTTTCGACGTGTTTTCCAGCGCCTCGGAAAACAGTTTGGCAAAGGTGCCAATTTCGCTCACCGCAATGGCAAGAATGCCGGGCAGCGGCCCCAAGCCAAAGGCGCGGATGAAAATCAACGCAAGGATCAGTGTTTCAAAGGCCCGGATCACATCATAGAAACGGCGCGATCCCTGACGCAGCCAGAACAGGCGGTTGATGTTCTTTGCGCCTAGAAACGACAGTGGAAACGCCACGATCGCACCCAGCAATGTGCCCATAAAGGCCATGGCGATGGTTTCGCCCAATGCTGTCAGGATCTCGGCCCATTCGGCCCAAGTGCTCCAGAGGTAGGGTGGGAACATAAAGCTCAGCACGCGCCCAAGACGACCAAGCCCCAGCCAGATCCGCTCTGGAGAAAAGTTGAAATCATACAGGCACCAGCAAAACAGCGCGACTATTCCAACCCAAAGGGCAATCTTACGGGCCCGGCGCAAGGGCGTTTCGCGAAAAGCGCGCGGATGTGCAGCCATTGCTGCCTGGATTTCGGCCTCAGACGGGGTCATGTTGCGGGTCCTTTTTCCAGGCCAATAATACGGTGGCGCAGTTTTTCTGAGCCGTAGTCAATTGCAATGACGGTCACAAAGATGATCAGAAACAGCGCGGAAAGATCGGTGTATTCCTGCAAGGACAGCGCCTCGCGGATTTCCTGGCCAAGGCCACCCGCGCCCACGTAACCAATGATCGAAGAAGAGCGCACGTTGATTTCAAAGCGCAGCAGCGTGTAGCTGATGATATTGGGCAGCACCTGCGGCACCGCGCCATAGCGGATCTGATCAAACCAGGTACCACCGGCGGCTTTGACCCCTTCCAGCGGGCGCATATCGATGTTTTCGTTAACTTCGAAATAGAGCTTTCCCAGCGCGCCAGTTGAATGCAAGCTCACCGCCAGAACACCGGCCATCGGGCCAACCGAGAAGCAGAACACAAACATCAGCGCCCAAACCAGATCCGGCACCGTGCGGGCGATTTCCAGGTAGCGGCGGCAGATCCACATGATCCAAGGCGTTGGTGCCAGATTGCGTGCCGCCGGGAAGGAGAGCAAAAACCCTCCTACAACACCCAATGCGGTTGCCATAAAGGCGATCAATACGGTTTCAAACCACAGGTTGAGCCAAATTTTCCAGCGCCAGAACCATTCGCCAAGGTCATGGCCCAGGCTGTCCCAGCTGAGATTTGGAATGGTTTTGGAGACAAATTCTCCCAGGCGCGGCACCCCTGCGGGAATGACCCAGCGCCAATCGCGCGAGCCATCCGGCAAAGTCACCTGGGTGATCTTGAAAA
Source organism: Tritonibacter aquimaris (assembly GCF_009617595.1). Taxonomy (GTDB): domain Bacteria; phylum Pseudomonadota; class Alphaproteobacteria; order Rhodobacterales; family Rhodobacteraceae; genus Epibacterium; species Epibacterium aquimaris. The sequence goes on from NZ_WIXK01000003.1 coordinate 350,918, forward strand.
AGTCACCCAGCCAGGCTGAGAAGGAAAACAGGATCAGGAAAATCACGCTTGCCACCAGCCAGGTCAATCGGCTGCGGTTGCGGCGACGGGCGTAGTCCAGCTCAAACTGATCAAGCGGCCGCAACGGTGGTGTGGTGACGGATACGTCGGTGAGTGCTGTCATCAATCACAGGCCCCAGCAAAAGAATAACCCCCGGCCAATTGTCAGCCGGGGGTCTTTGAACGGTATTAGGAAGAGCGACGCTGTTTCTTCAGCCAGGCGCGCATGTCCACGATCCACTGATAGCGCTCGTGGTCAACTTCGATCCAGCCAACCTGCGGGTTCGGCGTGCCTTCAACTTCGCCGATCATCTGCTTGAACGCTTCCGGGTCTTTTTCCGGGATCGTCATAACCAGCTCTTTCATGGCGTCTTTCAGCTCCTGCGGGATGTTTGCGCGGGCTGTGAACGGACCAGAGGTGATTTCTGGGCTCTGCCAGATCGGGCAGATCTGACCTTCTTCGATCATGCCTTTTTCGATCATACGCTGCCAGCGACCATCGGTGGCATTGTTCTGCCAGGTTGCCGCCGCGTCAAAGGTGCCCTGAACAACACCAGCAACACCTGCTTCGTGCGAGCCAGAGAACGGGATCGCGGAGAAATAGGTTTTGGGGTCAACCTCTTTGGCGATGTTGAAATACGGCACCGCGTAGCCAGAGGTGGAATCCGGGTCGGCAAAGGCAACAACCTTGTCTTTCAGATCGGTGATTTTCTCATAGCCGTCTTCGCAGCGTGTCACCAGAACCGAATAATAGCCGGTGGAGCCATCTTTGCGCAGGCGAGACACCAGTGGTTCAACCTTGCCGTCGGTGCCAGTGTAGGCCGCAGCATAAGAAGACGAGCCAAAGAACGCGAATTCGATCTGATCGGCACCGATTGCCTGGATCACACCATCATAGTTGCCCGCGGTGAAGATCTCGACGTCCACACCCAGTTCACGCTCGAGATATTTCTCAAACGGGGTGTAGCGCACGATACGGTCTTTTTCGTTTTCACCGGACAGGATACCAAATTTGATAACCTGATAGTCCTGTTTCCAGTCTGCTGCGACAGCTGCAGTTGCTGTCAAAGCGACCAATGCGGTGGTTGCCAGAAGTTTCATTGTCAAATCCCTCTCATGGGTGCGATGGAGTGGTTTCAACGCCTATCAGGCGGGTACAGAAGCCACAGATTGGGTGGAAGTTACGGCCTCGTTGAATTCACGAAGACCTTCGGTGCCATAGATGTCGCGCACCACATCATTGGTGAGCTGCGCGGCAGAGCCATCAAAGAACACGCGCCCGTTGCGCATGGCGATAATGCGATCGCAGTAGGCGCGTGCGGTATCAAGCGTGTGCAGGTTCACGAGAACGGTCAGCCCGTCTTCGGTGTTGATCTGTTTCAGACTGTCCATCACCAATGTCGCATTGGCCGGATCGAGCGATGCGATCGGCTCATCCGCCAGCATGATCTTGGGCTGCTGCACCAGTGCCTTGGCAATGGCCACGCGCTGCTGCTGCCCGCCGGACAGGGTGCCCGCGCGCTGCAACGCCTGCGGTACCAGATCCAGACGATCCAGCGCCTGCAGGGCCATGGTGCGTTCCGCATCGGTGAATTGCATCGCCATTGAGCTGAGAAAGCCGTGCTCTGCCAGACGCCCAATCAGGACATTGGTCAAAACATCCAGGCGATCCACCAGATTGAACTGCTGAAAAATCATCGCGCAATCGCGCCGCCAATCACGCAGCGCCTTGCCGCGCAATTGGGTGATGTCGACACCATCAAACGAAATCGACCCCATAGTGGGGTCGATCAAACGATTGATAAGGCGCAGCATTGTGGATTTACCGGCGCCAGAGCGGCCGATAACACCAACAAACTGCCCGGGTGCAATATCAATGGAAACGGAATCTACGGCGCGGGTCTCGCCGTAGATCTTGGATACGTCCGAAAGGGTAAGTGTTGCTGGCATGAGATTCATCCGAATGAATTGTTATGCCAACAATCGTCGCTTCATGTGACTACGTCATAACCAACATGTGAAACTTACGTTACACTACGCTGCCGAGACGCATTCTTTGCGTGTAAACTCCATGCTGCCATCCGAGAAAATCGCCTCTCCCTCGCGCAGGGTGGTTACAATTTTGCCGCGGGCATTTTCCAGGACAAGATCTGCACGTTTCCCCACCGCGATTTCGCCACGATCCGTCAGGCCCAGCGCCTGTGCGGGATTTGCGCTGGCCAGCCGCACCGCCCCCGCAAGACCATCGGGATCAGTGTCAGCAAGGCATTTGATCGCGGGCAAAATAGCCGCCGGGTGGTAATCTGCCGCAAGGATCTGCAACAGCCCCGCCGCATGGGCATCGCGCGCGGACAGATTGCCGGAATAGCTTTGGCCGCGCATAGCATTAGGCGCGCCCATTGCAGTCATCATTCCCCGTTCAGCCGCCACTTTGGCTGCATCCATTGTTACCGGGAATTCACTGATCACCGCACCAATGTCGGCCATCAGATTGGCCTTTTCCACCGTGTCGTCATCATGGCTGGCGACTGCGATCCCATGCGCCTTGCACAGGCGCGAGACCGTCAGCAGGTTGGCATGGATCTCTTCGGTGGAGACAGCGCTGTCAATGCTGTGCTGAATCTGGCTGCGGGCTTCTTCTGCGCTGACCTTGCCGCCACGGGTGCGATAGGCAATCAGACGTTCCAAATCACGGTATTGCCCCTGCCCCGGCGTGTGATCCATCACCGAAACAAGATCCACCGAACCAGAGTTCAGCAGACCCTCCAAGGTTTCAATCGCCGCAGTAAAGGTGATGTCAAAGCGCGCATGCACCCGGTGATCCACCCGCAGACCATTTTGATGTGCCTTCAGGGCGCGAATGATTTGGCTTGTATGGGTGTAAGACCGGCGGTCGCCGTCTTTGGCATTGCGCGAAAACGATACCCCCGCATAGGCGGTGGTCACCCCGGCAGCAGCCAAACGTGCATCCAGATGGGTCACCGCGACCTCCATCGGGAAATCGACACCCGGTCGCGGCTCCAGTTCCAGTTCAATCATGTCGCCATGCATATCAACAAAACCGGGATAAACCGTATGGGTCGCGCTGCCACTGGTTTCACGGATTTCCGCAATGCGCCCCTCTTCGAGGCGCAGCGCACCACAGGCAATCACGCGATCAGCAAGGACAATCGATACATCACAGAGCCACATCTGCACGCTCCTCCTGTGGGGTTTGTTCAGGGGTAAGATCAACAATACGGTCAATCAGATGGGCAACATCATCCGGATGGTGGAACACACCAATCATCGCGGTGCCGCCTGCCTTTAGTTCCGCCAGACGCGCCACCAGTGCCGCGCGGGCCTGTGCATCCAGCGATGCTGTTGGCTCATCCAGCAACAAAAGTTTTTGCGGCAGAATAAGCGCGCGCGCCAGATTTACCTTCTGCTGCTCGCCCCCCGAAAACGTTGTTGGATAGGCGCGCCACAGATCCGGTTTCACCCCGAATGTGGCCAGCGCAGCCCGTGCCGCGTCGCGCGCATCATCCTGCCCATGCCCGGCCTGCCGCAACGGTTCGGCGACGATGTCTTCGGCGCTGACCCGTGGGCGGGCGGTCAGAAACTGGGTGACAAACCCGATCTCAGTGCGACGCAGATGGGCAATATCAACTTCGGCCGCGCGTGCCAGATCAATTTCACCATGAACCGACTGAAAGCGGACCTGCCCCGATTGTGGCAGATAAGAGCGGTAAAGCGTGCGCAACAGAGTGGATTTCCCCGCCCCATTCGCGCCTTTCAGCAGCACAAACTCCCCCGCCGCAACGGAGAAGGAAACATCAGAAAACGCACCAATCTGTTTGTCCAGATGGTGCAATGTGAAGGTCTTGCTCAGCCCTTCGATATCTAAAACAGCACTCATAGTTTTGCATGCACCAATTGTTGTGTGTAGGCGTGCTGGGGATCCTGGAAAATCTGATCCACCAGCCCGGTTTCAACCACTTCGCCGCGCCGCATCACCATGACGCGATCGGCAAGGGTGCGAATGACACCCAGATCATGGCTGACGATAACCATGGTGATATTGCGCTCTTGCTGCAGCTGTTTCAGCGTATCAAGCACCAGCGCCTGCACCGAAACATCAAGCCCGGTTGTTGGCTCATCAAGCAGCAGCAATGCAGGTTCCAGCGCGATGGCCTTTGCCAGCTGCACCCGCTGTTGCATCCCGCCCGAAAGCTCTGCGGGCGGCGCATCCAGACGATCCAGCGGGAATTCAGAGGCTTCCAACGCCACCGTGGCCTTTGCCCGCAATGTGGCAAAGCTGCGTTCGCCCGCGATCAACAGCCGTTCGGCGACATTGCCCGATGAAGAATGGTTCATCAGCAAACCAAGATGCGGGTTCTGATAAACAATGCCGATTTTGGTGGCACACAGCATCCGCCGGGCAAAGCGATCAAGCTCAAACAGATTGCCCGCAACATCTGGCAGATCCAGCGTATAGCGGCCCTGATCCGGGACTTCCTCGAGGTTCATCATGCGCAGCAGGGTAGATTTGCCAGAGCCGCTTTCGCCGACAATGCCCAGCACTTCGCCGGGATAGGCGCTGGCAGAGACATTTTTCACCGCCTGAACTGAGCCATAGGATTTGGAGACGTTTTCAACCTTCAGCAATGGCTGGGTTTTCACAATGCGAGGTGGGTCAAGTGTCAGAGTCATGACGTGAACTCCCCATCTTTGTACCAGGTTTCGCCGCGCTGGATCTCTTCGCCGTCATTTGCACGAATGGCTTTGGCACCCCATTCGCTGTCAGAGACTTCATAGGTTGAGCTGCCATCATCCTGCGGGATCTCATTCATGAAATAGCCTTTGGTGCCAGAACGATAGCAGCGCAGATGCCGGTGTTCTTCGACCTTGTAGGGCACATCGGAAAACACCAGTGGTTCAACCTTGGTGTAGGGCGGCACCGCAAAGATCCGCTTTTCCCGCCCGGCTGAAAGGATGGTGAGATGCTTGGCCATATGCAGTTTGGGCACATCCCAGCGCGGGATGGGCGACGGCGTCATCACATGGCGTCCATTAACCATCGACGGATAGCTTGCCCCCTGCATCACCCGGCCTGAACGGACAATCTGCTCATACAGTTGCAGCCACATCCGGCCATAATCCGCATCCGCATGCATCTGACGCGCAATCGACATATTCGGCTGCACCGGGCGCAAAGGTTCGGGATTGGGCACCTGCAACACCAGAATCTGATCTTCGCGCAGGATTTCTTCGGGGATGCGGTGGCGCGACTGAATAAGATCAGCCTCAAGCGTATCCAGCGTTGTCGGCGTGCCCGCCACCCGCGAGATAAAGCGGCGGATCGAGGCCGCGTTCACGCTGTCGTCGGCACCCTGATCGATGACTTTGACCCGTGTTTGCGGGTTCACCAGTGTCAGCGACACCTGCAAGCCACCGGTGCCCCAGCCCCGTGCCATCGGCACTTCGCGGCTGGCATAAGGCATCTGGCAGCCGGGCACCGCCACCGCCTTGATCATTTTGCGCCGCAGCTCCCGTTTGGCAGAGCCATCCAGAAAGCCATAGCTCATCGCTTGCCAGGGGTTTGTCAGATCCGTCAGGCTCATTGTGCGGGCTCCTCGGATTTTTCTGCCTGTTTCGCCTTTGCGTCACGCATAGCGTCCAGTGAGGACTGGAAGGTGACGTAGTGTGGCAGCTTGAAGTGGATACAAAAGCCAGAGCTTTCGACCCCTTCGGTGTGATAAAGAAAGAACTCTTCCTCGGTGGCTGAGCCTTTGGGTGCCCCTGCACTGTTGAGATCCAGCGTCGCTGCGGAAATGCATTTCACCTCGTTCCAGCCAAAGGTGGCTGCAAACCCAAGCCCCAGTTTCTTGCCTTTTTTGCTGACCACCTCGGCCTGGCTGACCTTGACGCGACCAGCGGAAAACTTGCGGCCATCAGGGTGGTTCACCACCAGGTCTGCTTCGGCTAGGCGCAGCTCATTGACGGTGGGATGGGCCGAGCCATAGCCGCGCATCGCCGCATAGCCCAACGCCAGAACCCCACCGGTATCGGCACGTGCAAGGCTTTGCAGGGTATGGGCGCGTTTGGATGGAAACAGCAAAGGCTCTCGCGTCAGATCGGGAATATCATTGCCCTGGGTTTCATCAGCTTCCGGCAGGTCAACCAGATCATTTTCAGCCTGCCAAGCGCTGACAGAGGGCTGATGCGCCGGGGCTGGTTTTGCGGCTGGTTCAACCGCAGGCGGGGTGAATGTTTCACCTTTCAAAACCTCGGTCGCCAGGATCCGATGCGCATAATCCAAAGTGGGGCCAAGCAGCTGACCACCGGGAATATCCTTGAAGGCTGCGGAAATACGACGATGGGTAAACAGCTGATCTTGTTCTACGGGTTCTGCCACGCTCAACCGCGGCTGCGTGGTGCGCCAGGCGCGCAGCAACAAAACCGCTTCAAACATCTCGCCGCCTGTCTGCGCCAATGCAAGTGCCGCCAGATCAGGATCATAAAGCGAAGCTTCCCCCATCACCCGATCAATCAGATAGGGCATGGAGCGACGAATTTCAGCGACGCGGGCATGGTCAATCTCGCCAAGCTCTGCACGAAACAGCCGCTCGGACTGGTCAATTGCGCGTTCACCGCCACGGGTTGCAACATAGGCCATCAGATTTCCTCCACATCAGTAGATCGCGGGATCGCCATCAGCCGGTCTGCGTCCAAGAGGATCAGCTCAAACCCCATCGGATACCGCATCACCGCCCGGCGCGTGGCCCAGAACCCCTCTGGCAAGCCGGAAACCTGCACGGTTTCAGAACCATTGATACCAGGACCCTTTAGGCAAAGCGCTGCGCCCTCTCCCAGTTTGGCCCGCACAATCAACGTCGCGCCTTCATCAGGATAAAGATCACTGCCGAGGCGCAGGCTATTCAGCATATCAACCGAACTCAGTCGGCCCAGAAACAGATGATCAGCCTGTGGCGCATCCGCGATTTCAGCCCCGCACCGCATGATCTGCGGCAGCAACAGCGGATCCGCGCTATAGACGCGGCATTCCCGATCGATCAGCGCATCAATCAGACAGGTCTCTCCGGCCTCGGGCAGCTGATGCACCATTCCGGGGCGTGCCAATGATTTCAGCAACGCATCAAACGCGGCATTTGCACGCTGTTCTTGTGGGGAAAACTCGGGGCACGCGGCACTCATCAGAACGTCTCCATATTCACGCGCGTGGCTTCGACCCGGCGCAGGCATTCTTGGTCTTGTTCAGCTTGTGCGGCAGAAAGCGCGGCACAAAAGCTGCGGCAGGCCTCCGCATTCACGTTGGATTTGAGCGACAGATCAACCAGGGCCATAGCCATCGCGGCCTCAAGATCATGCCCGCGCCGCATACCGTAGCCTTCGCAGGTGCCAGCGCGGATATGGGCCTCGCTGACCAGAACCTCACCGAGGTGAAACACTGTGCCCAGCGCCGTGTCGCGCATGGGCAGCATAACCAGCCCGGTGCGGCTGTAGAGCACCTCAATATCGCCAAGAGCGGCGATCAGCCCCTCTGCGAATTCATTCAGCTGCGCAGGCTCTGCGCGCGCCAATGCATCAAGTTGCACATCCGTTTCAGCCATCATCCCCTCCTGACATTGTGAACCGCACCCGGCCCGACGCCCAGATGACTTTGCTATAAGAAATTGGTACCCCGGAAGGATCCTCATCCACCGCCCGCACAACGATCACCGGCAAATCCGGGTGTTGTTTCAGCAGCTTGGCTTCTTCCGGCTTGGCAGGACGCGCATAAAACTCGGTCTCTTTGCGAAAGTAGTCGCTTATTCCGTAGGTCTTATATGTTTCGGTCGTGGATCCGACGTCGCGACGCCGTTCGACAAAATCTGGAAACCGCGCAGCAGGACGCCATGACGTGCCAACCGCGACCGGCATATTGTCGGCCAGGCTGATGCGCCTGCTTTCAACCACCTTGTCGCCGTCTGACAGGCCTAGGGCACGTTTCACATTACCAATGGCCTCCACCAGCTCAGCCGACAGCGGCTCGCTTGTCACCTGACAGCCCTGCGGCACCAGGTTTTTACGCAGCCGGGTACGCTTCCCGATGGAATAGGTGAGATGCGGCGCCTCTTCGACAAAAGTGCCGCGCCCCTGTTCGATGCTGACCTTGCCTGCCTTCGCCAGGGCCTCAACCGCGCGGCGTACAGAATGCCGTCCCGCGTCGAACCGCTGCGCGAGCTCAGGCTCGGTCTGCAGCTTGTCTCCGGGGGTTAAAATGCCTTCAGCGATTTCCTGTGCAAGGGCGTCGCGGATCATTGTCCAGTTTGTCCGTGTCATGCTTTAGATTCGTTCGAATGATTTTTAGTTACAGATTGCAGGTGACGGCGCTGTGACAGTGTTCACCCGTTTCGCCGACCACCAACGAGGATATTTCTACGTGTCCCTGAAACGGTCCTTCACACCGCCGCAGCGATTGAGACAAAGGATTCAACCAGGCGCAAGCGCGCGCGATCCTTTGGTGTAATCACCGAGGTTTCATAGAGATCCGAAAGCTCAGCGATTGGGATTTCCACCAAACCGTTTGAGATCAAACCACTATTGCTCAGAAAAATTGCAACGCCTGCCCCTTGCAGCACCGCTTCACACATCAGGGGAAATGTTGTCATGCGCATGGTGCGGGTAAACTCAACGTTGTGTTTGCACTGCGCGGTGCGCACCACACGTTCCGTCAACGAGCCGCTCTCGGGCAGGATAATCGTCTCCTCAGCGAGATCAGCCAGATGCAGTTCACGCCGCGCCGCCAAAGGAGATGTCGGCAAAAGATAGGCGCAGTATCGCTCCTGTGCGATTGCGATCCGCTCCCAGTCATCGACCTGCGGCGCATCTGTGATCAGGCCAACATCGGCGCGACGCTCGCGCAAAAGCCGCGTTGCTGTGGTCCAGTCATGCAGGGCGAAATTGATCTCCACATCCGGAAAACTCCGCTGGAATTGCCCGATTACCTTCAACGCGGGCATCGGGGAATTGGCGATGATTTTGAGATGACCCTTTGCCATCGCCTCAAAGCCTTCAAGCCGCTCAACGATCGCACTGTCGAGGGCAACCAGCCTGTCTGCCAGATCAAAAAACTCCTGACCTGTACGCGTCAATGTCACGCCATGACGGCTGCGCAGCAGGAGCTGAGACCCCACCTGACGTTCAAGTTTTGCCACGTGCTGCGTCACTGACGATTGCGTCACCCCCAAACGTTTGGCGGCGGCGGAAAAACTGCCTTCGCGTACCACATAGGCGAAGGCAACGAATTGATGATGGTTGGCGCGCATTCTGCTCTCCCCTGCCGCGCGGCTCTATCACCCATTAATCTCACTAATATGACGTCACAAAAATGATGGCTCGAATCTTTATCGCTGAGGCCAACGGAAGGGGAATCAGATGGCTGGCCTGAAGATCGAAAACATCACCAAAAGCTTTGGCGAGACCGATGTGCTGAAAGGCGTGTCGTTGGATATCGCGGATGGAGAGTTCCTGTCACTGGTCGGCCCGTCCGGTTGTGGCAAATCCACCTTACTGCGCATCATCGCCGGGCTGGAGCAGCAAACAAGCGGAGACATTCAGATCGCGAACACTTCGGTTGCGCAGCAGCGCGCCGCCGATCGCAACCTGTCGATGGTGTTCCAATCCTACGCGCTTTATCCGCATCTCAGCGTTGGTGAAAACATCTCGGTACCCTTGAAAATGCGGCGGATGAATACGGCGCAAAGGCTTCCGTTGATTGGGAAATTCATGCCAGGCTCCGGAAAACTGGCACGCGAGATTGGCAATGATGTCAGCCAGGCCGCGGACATGCTGGAAATCGCCCATCTGCTGGATCGCAAACCCGGTCAGCTTTCAGGGGGGCAACGTCAGCGGGTGGCACTGGGGCGCGCATTGGTCCGCGATCCGGCCGCCTTTCTGCTGGATGAGCCGCTGTCCAACCTTGACGCCAAACTGCGCGTGCAGACACGTGCCGAGATTGTGCAGCTGCACCGACGGCTCAAGACAACATTCATCTACGTGACCCACGATCAGGTTGAGGCCATGACCATGTCTGACCGCATTGCTGTCATGATGGGCGGGCGGATCCTGCAATGCGCGGCCCCTGATGTTGTTTATGAAGACCCCGAAACAATTGAAGTGGCTGAATTCATCGGCTCACCCAAGATCAATATCCTGCCTGTCACCCTGATAGGAGACGGTGCGCTTGCGCTATTGGATCACTCGTTGGGCATTCACTCCAACCGCCCGATTTCCGGTGCTATCTCTATGGGATTACGCCCCGAAGCGATCAAGATCACCACCACGGACGCGCCGTTTGTTGGACAGGTTGCACATGTTGAAAACCTTGGCGCTGAACTGTTTGTGCAGCTGGATATTCCCGGCCTCGAAACCCGTCTGGTGATGCGCTCAGCTGCAACAGACCGGGGGCAGCTGACGCTGGGAACGCAGGTGGGTGTTCGCTTTGATATGAGCGCGGCACTGGTGTTTGACGGCAGCGGCGCGCGGGTGCGCGACATCACGTTGCCCGCTAAAACATCCGCAAAAAGCACGGATAAGGTGGCCTGATATGGTTTATGCAGAGGCCACAGCCCCAAAAACCGTTGCAAATCCTGACAGCCAGGAACGCCGCGCCGCCTGGTTTTTGACCCTGCCCGCAGTGGTTTTGATGGTGGTGATCCTGCTGGTGCCGGTGGGCATCGCCGGGGTGCTGTCGTTTACCGATTTTTCGCTGGGCAATGACGGCTTCAACTGGGTCGGAACCCAAAATTACGAACGCCTGTTCACCCGCTCGACCTATAAAAAAATGTTCATCGCCACCTTCACTTACGTGATCACGGTTGTGCCGCTATCGGTGGGGTTGGGCCTGGGGGCTGCGCTGTTGATCCAGTCGCTGGGGCGCCTCAGCGAGTTTTACAAAACGATCTACTTCCTGCCGGTCATGGCGACGCTTTTGGCCATGGCAATTGCCTGGGAATTCATGCTGCACCCCAATATCGGCATGATCAATCGCACGCTCGCTATGGGGTGTGGCACCTGGCTGGAACAGATCTGGCCGTTTATGGCACGCAGCTGCGAAGGCTCGTTCCCAATCTGGCTGGGGGATAAGCAATACGCCATCTGGGTGGTGTGTTTCATCGGCATCTGGCAGGGTTTTGGCTTTAACATGGTGCTTTATCTGGCGGGTCTGACCGGGGTCCACCGCGAGCTTTATCACGCCGCTGAAATGGATGGTGCCAAATCCGGCTGGGAACGCTTCCGTCTGGTGACCTGGCCTGCGCTGGGCCCGACCACGGTGTTTGTGGTCACCATCAGCTGCATCCGTGCCTTTCAGGTTTTTGACACTGTCGAAGCCTTCTGGCCGCAGGGCGGCGGTCCCAACAAGACAACCTATATGATGATGTTCGCGATTTTCGAAAAAGGCGTGCAGCAGAATCTGATTGGGGCGGGCGCGTCGATCACCGTGATGTTCCTGGTTTTTGTCATGTTCCTAACCCTGATCCAGCGCTGGCTGGTGGAACGAAAGGTGCATTACTGATGACACGTGATTGGTGGAAACATCTGATCCTGATCCTGGGCGCGCTGATTGTGATTGCGCCGTTTTATATGATGATCAGCTATTCGTTCAAATCTCCGGGCGAAATTGAACGCGGAACCGGGGGCTTTTTTGGCCGCCAAGAGATGATGGTGGACGAGGCCTGTGTGAATCTGCGCCACCCGGACCGCGATGATATCGCCGCCGCACGCGCAGAATACCCCGGTCAAAGTGATGCGCAGCTGCGCGACACGCTGATGGCCCAGGCTCAGACCGAGTGTTCGGTGCGCCCGGTGGTGTTTAACTACACCAAAGCCTTCACCGAAGCGCCACTGCTGCGCTATCTGCTGAATGGCATCGTGGTGACTGCCTCGATCTTTTTGTTGCAGATGATTGTGGCTTTGCCTGCGGCCTATGCCCTGGCCAAGTTGCGGTTCTGGGGGCGCGAGGCGGTGTTTGCGGTCGTGCTGTTCTGCCTGCTCATCCCGGTGCATGCCATTGCGTTGCCGCTGTACATCGGCCTGTCCAAACTGGGGCTGACCAACACCTATGCGGCGCTGGTGATCCCGTGGACGATTTCGGTGTTTGGCATTTTCCTGATGCGGCAGTTTTTCATGACGGTGCCGGATGATCTGATCGATGCGGCGCGGATGGATGGCATGGGCGAGCTGACGATTGTCTGGCGCGTGATGCTGCCCACGGCAATTCCCGCCCTGATGGCCTTTGCGATCTTTTCGGTGGTGGCCCATTGGAATGACTACTTCTGGCCCCGCATCGTGGTGACTGGTGATCGCAACCTGTTCACCCCGCCTTTGGGCCTGCGCGAATTCAAGGCGGACATTGATGGCAGTCTTTATGGGCCGATGATGGCCACCGCCACGCTGATTGTCACGCCGCTGATCGTGACCTTTCTGCTGGCCCAGAAACGTTTCATCGAAGGTATCACGCTGAGCGGCATGAAGTGACCGCTTAGCCATTCAAATTCGGCACAAGGCCGGATCAACGGCCCCGGCACGTCGCCAAACCCACCGGGGCCACCACAACAGACATGGAGAGAGACATGTTCCGTTCCACCCTCACCGCTGCTGTGCTGACAGCTGTAACCGCCGCTGGTGCTTCTGCTGAAGACACCGTCACAATCGAGTTCGCCTATCCTTATTCGGCGACCTTCGACGTGACATATGATGCGATCATGCCAAAATTCAAGGAGAAGCACCCCAACATCGAGGTGAAGATCCGCGCGTCATATGAAAACTACGAAGACGGCACCAACACCATCCTGCGTGAAGCGGTTTCCGGCAACCTGCCAGATGTGACCATGCAGGGTCTGAACCGTCAGGCGATCCTGGTTGACAAAGGCATCGCCAAGTCGCTGGAGCCGTTCATCGCTAAAGAAGCCGATTTTGCCAAAGACGGTTATCACCAGGCGATGCTGAGCCTGTCGACCTTCAACGATGCCGTGCACGGTCTGCCGTTCTCTGTGTCGCTGCCGGTTGGCTATTACAACATGGATGCGCTGAATGCGGCTGGCATCACTGAGACCCCCAAAACCTGGGATGAGGTGATCGGTGCCTGTGAAAAGCTGCAGGCCAATGGCGTTAAGCACCCAATGTTCTGGGGCTGGAACATCACCGGCAACTGGTTCTTCCAGGCGCTGATGTGGACTCAGGACAAACCCACCGTCGAAGGCGCAGCCATGAACCTGGACACGCCCGAAGCGCTGGCGGCCCTGGAAACCATGCAGAAACTGGTCAAAGGCTGCGACATGCAGAACCTGTCGACCAAGGATTCGTTCAGCGCCTTTGCGTCGGGTCAGGTTCCGATGTTCTTCTGGTCGACCTCTTCGGTGGGCCGCGTAGACCGCGCCAATGTTGATTTCACGTTCAAAACCGATGTCTACCCTGGCATGGGCGGCGCACCTTTGGGTCTGCCTGCGGGTGGCAACGCCGCTTTGTTGACCTCGACCTCGGATGATCCTGCGGTTCTGGAAGCGGCCTGGGCCTGGCTGACATTCATCACCTCCGGTGAAGGCGCAGCCGAAGTGGCAAAAACCACCGGTTACATGCCACCAAACAAAGCGGCCAACGATGTGATCCTGGCGGATTTCTATGAGCAGAACGCCAACAAGAAAACCGCGGTGGACCAGCTGCCGTTGTTGCGCGACTGGCAGGCTTATCCTGGTGACAACGGTCTGGCGATCACCCAGATCCTGTACGACGGTCTGGAGCGTATCGTGACCGGCGACGCAACCGACATGAAAGAGCTGCAGCAAGAGCTGGTCGAAGAAGTCAACGACCTGCTGCCCAACAGCTAACCCCCGCGTTTCCGGTCGCCCGCCCACACGGGCGGCCGGATTCGGTTTCAGACCTTGCTGCGAAATGACCCTATGAAAATCATCCATATTTCCGACATTCACCTAACCATCCCCGGCGAAGAGATGGGCGGGTTGAACCCCCATGCCCGTCTGGAACAGGCCATGCGCGACATTGCCGACAATCATCCTGACGCTGTGCGCATCATTGTAACCGGTGATCTTGCCCATTGGGGTGAACGTGCCGCATACGAAAGCCTCAAACCTTTTGTTGAAGCAGCCCCCGTGCCGATGCGCCTGATGATCGGCAATCATGACAACCGTTCAGAGTTTCTGCACGTCTTTGCTGACCATCCCCAAGATGAGGCAGGGTTTGTGAACCACGCTGAAACGGTGGACGGCATCCGGTTTATCTATCTCGACAGCGTAGGGGAACGCACCCATGCAGGGCACTTCTGCGCCAAGCGTCGGCACTGGCTGCAAAATGAACTGGAGCACTGTGAGCGTGCCCGCATCTTTTTGCACCATAACCCAATGCTGATCGGGCTTCCTGCCGAAGATAAAATCGCGCTGGTGCCAGAAGACCGCGCCCCGCTGAAAGATCTGCTAGAGCGTTATAACGACCGGATCGACTATATCCATTTTGGCCATGTGCACGCCCCCATTCACGGGCAGTTTGCGGGCATTCCCTTTGCCAGCGTTCCGTCAACCGGCAATCAGTCTTTGCCTGACCTGCAGGAACAAGACATGCTGAAAAGTGCGCCGATGCAGCCAGGCTATTACGTGGTGCTGATCGACGGGTCTGACACCACAATTCACCAGATCCCCTTTGCCTGGGATGGTGTGGTGCGCACCTCGGGCACTGCTTGGGAAGATTGGGAAAAACAGCCTGCAACGGCATAGTAAGCGCCGTCTTCAGGCCCGCGTCTTGGGGCTGTCAGACTTTGCGATCCATTGGACCATGGGGAGCTTGCGGCAAATACTGCCGCAAGCTCCAATAGTTTTTGCTCACAGCAATGCGCGAATTTTCTCAAGCATGGCTGCGTTGACGGCAACACCTTGTTCCGCGGCTTTCTGGCGGCAGGTTTTGCGGCCGTCGCCCGGCAGGCGTGCGCCATCTTGATCGTGGATTGACGCAATAAGCGCGGTGAGCTTTTCCTGAAACGCGCCGCCGGATGTTGCTTCAGGGTCAACCGCAATAAAGAACTGGCCGGTTTTCGGCGGGCCACCCGCGGTGCCTGAGAACGGGCTTGCAACCGAGCCAAGCGTCGCACCGGTCATGGCGGCGGCCATCAGTTCAACGGTCAGCGCGATACCAACACCTTTGTAGCCGCCAGAAGGCACCATTGAGCCCTTGAGACCGGCATCAGGATCGGTGGTTGGCTTGCCGTCGCTGTCCAGCACCCAGCCCTCGGGAACCGCTTTGCCCTCGCGGGAATGTTTCATCACTTCGCTTTTGGCGATGGTGCTGGCCGATTGGTCAATCAGCAGGGCCGCGTTGCCATCTGCATCGGGCGCGGAAATCGAGAATGGGTTGGTACCAACAACAGGTTTTGCACCACCAGACGGCGCAATGGAGGCAGGCGCGTTGGTAAAGCCAATGCCCAGAAGACCCGCCTGTGCCAGACGTTGGGTGTGCACACCCAGAACACCGCAGTTGTACGAGTTATTGATCGCCAGAACCGCAACACCCTGCTCTTTGGCGAGCGGAATAAGCTTCTGAAACCCCTGATCGATTGCGCTATGAGCAAAGCCGGTTGCCGCATCAACGGACACCACGGATGGACGTGGCAGGCTGACAACGGGAACGGCCTTGCCGTCCACCTTGCCGCATTCAACATGCTGCGCGTAGATCGGAATATAGGCCAGCCCGTGTGAAGCCACACCATCGGCCTCGGTCATGGCGGTTGCCACGGCCAGAGGGCGTGCATTTTCTTCGGATGTGCCCGCTTTGACCAACGCGCGGAAGGCCAGATCTTCGATTTCGCTCAAGGACAGGGTTTCAGTAGCAGTCATATAGGATCTTTCTTTGTTTGTTGGAGCTGCGCCTCCGAATGAGGAGCGATGCTCATATCAATCGTTATCGCTGAGGCCCGCACCAGCACCGCGCAGGCGGCTTTCTTCGGTTGCAGGCGCAAAGGTGCGATGGGCGAAATCGGCCAGGACCTGCCAGCTGTCTTCGCTTGGCTCAGCCCGCATCAGGGCTTCGCGATGGCCGGTCATTTCCGCCGGCGCAGTGAACACCAGCCGATCGGCCTGATCTGTTTGCAGATCTTCGCTGCTGCCCTGCACACAAAGCTGACGCCCGTTTGTGGCCAGACGCACGCCAGACCATGTCACCGCAACAGGCTGGCCCAGACGCAGCGCAGCACCACCCATAAAGGGCACCGCCAGCAACGGCAGGCTCACGCTTTCCAAGGTGATGCTGCCGCGATCTCGCAGCTGAACAGCACAGTCGCTAAGGGCAGCACCCGCAATCAAAGGGCTCATTCGGCGTGCCGGTGCATGCCAGATATCCGCACGCAGCGAAACGGGGGCAACATCAACCTCAGGAATGCGATCATTGAGCTGCAGCAGAGCCGCCAGCATTTCCACACCAGGGAAGCCAAAAGACGACAACCAGCGCGTGCCTTTGGCTGCCTCTTCCGCCAATCCCCACGACAGGCCAGCCCCACGGGCCGCGCGTTTGCTCATGGCCTCGATTTCATTCAGCGAGTGGCTCATGCCTCGTTCTCCTCAAGCGCGGGATAGACCCAGAATTCTGCGGTTTCGGGGTTTAGCTCATGGGGCAAAGGTGCATTGCCATACATGCAGATCCGCACCCAGCGATCCGAGCGCGGATCAAACTGTGTTGCACCAAAGAACGCCAGTTTGCAGCGCAACATATCAATCGGCAGCACCCGATCGGAAATCGTATTGTCGCGGATCTCGGCATAAGGCGCGCGCCCAACGATTTGCACACGGCGCAGCACATGACGGTGCTCTGGATGGCGCAGAAGGAACTCGGCCACCCGCGCCTCATCCGGCCAATGCGCAATCGCACGATACAGCTGCGCGGCATCGCGCCCCGGCGCAAGCGGCTGCTCATAGGCTTCAATCGGCTCTTCGAACCGTTCACCCAGACGCGGTTCAAGCTTTTCTTCCGACACATACCAGGCGCGGGCACGGTTTTCCGGCGCATCCCAATCGGTTTCCAGAGCCCAGGCGTAGATCTCTTCGAGCAGCTTGCGCATCTCAGCGATGGTCATGGCACCTGCGATGCGGAAAGTCGCGGTATTGTCGGCTGCCATTTCCAGCGCCAGATCATCAACAAGCGCGCCATAAGGCTCCAGCATCAGCGACGCGAGCCACTCCTGCCCCTCAAGGCTGAGGTGGGTTTCACCCCATCGGCACAGTTCATCCCAGGGGCGCGTGCGCTCCAATGGGGTTTCTTGTGCCAGATACTGTTCGATATGTTGAACGTCTTGGCGCAACTCTTTCAGCTTCTCGATCTGGATCGGGTGTTGGCTAGACCAGTTGGCGATAGAAATTTTACTGCGCTGCAAAAGCTGTTCAAACAAAGCAATATCAGCAGCTTCTGCGTGTTCAACATTGCGCACGCGGCTGATTGCGGTTTCCCGTGCCGAGACCCAATTGTTGAACAAAACCGGGTGATTGAGCAGGAAAGGCGCCATGCCCAGACCGGTAGAATTGCCAATGCCAATGCTGCGCGCAATATCTGGTGAAAGGGCGGCGGCTTCGGCGCCCTGCTCCTGTGCACGGCAATCAGCCATATATTGCACCAGATCAAGCACAAACCAGCGGGTCAGATAGACCGAGAGCATCTCAACCTGGAACGGTACAGAGAATTCCGCGCGCGTTGCGATCATTTCACGGTCGGCAGCGCCAAGTTTGCCAGAGCCATAGACCGCGGTGGTGCGCATCAGGTAGCCAACCGCTTCGATCTGTTCGACATCCGGCTGGTTGCCCGCCGCAAGCGCGCTGACCACATGTTCCCACAGACGCACAGAACGGTTCGCGCGCGACACAGACAGTTCCGTGCCGGTCACACGGCCCGCCTCTTGCACCGGAACATTCTGGCGCAGCCGGTCAATGTCCTCGGTTTGTGGAATGCCATCAAACAGGGTGAACGTGGCGTCCCATGCTTCGGCGATCACCCGGTCAGAGCGTTTTTCCGCAGGCAGATCATGGGCAAAAGCCACCAAAGAATACGAGCGATCCGGCCCATGCGCAGTATAAACCGCGTGGCCTTCGCCCTGCGCGTTGATCGAGAATTCCTGCTGCTCAAACCGCCAGCCTTCGCGCGCCAGACGACGGGTCAGCACCCGCATGAAGGACAGTCGCGATTGATGGAAAGACCCCAATCGCGCCAGTCGCATGACGGTGTTCGGGTCTCTGCATAGGATCTCATTCATCTGAATATGCCTTTGTTATCAGACGTCACGCAGCCGAGCAGGCAGAGTTGGACGCATCAATTAGGTGACCGGGCATCTAAAAGATGCCCGGAGTTCGTTCAGCTTTCTTTGCCTTTGGCAATAGTAATGCGTAGCGCATCCCAAAGCGTCGGCAAGAGGATCAATGAAACCGGCACCGCCGTGATCACGATGAAGCTCTGCAGTTTGGAGACCCCGCCCGATCCCACAGAGATCAAGATCACCGCCATGACGCCCATGGCAATTCCCCAGAATACGCGCACTGCGGTCGGTGGTGTGTCGCCCGTGCTCATGCTGGTCGAGATCACAAAGCTCATGGAGTCACCGGTGGTGGCAACAAAGATCGTGGTCAGGATCAGGAACAGGACAGAAACGATAAAGCCAAGCGGCAGGTTCTGTGTGATCGCGAGCAGTGCTGCAGGCAGGTTGAAGCCTTCAAATGCGCTAGAGATCGTGCCCGGATTGACCAGCTCCATCGAAATGCCGGTGCCGCCCAGAATGGTGAACCAGAAGTTGGTCACAATCGGTGCGATCAGCGACAGCATCACAATGATGGTGCGGATCGAACGACCACGCGACACGCGCGCGATAAAGATCGCCATCAGCGGACCATAGCCCATGAACCAGCCCCAGAAGAACACGGTCCACCAACCCAGCCAGCCCGGATCACCAAATACACCCGCCTCACCGCGGAACAGCGCCATCTGGAAGAAGTTGGCCAGATATGTCGCAAAGCCCGAGAAGAACGAGTTGAAGATAAAGCCCGTGGGGCCAGCAAACAGCACGAACAGCAGCAGACCGGCCGCAAGGATCACATTGATTTTGGACAGCAGCTGAATACCGCGCGACAGGCCGCTGATCGCAGACAGCGTATACAGCGCAACCAAGCCACCAATCACCAGTGCCTGAGTGAGAAAGACATCCGCAATACCAAAGAGATCAGATAGACCATAGCTCACCTGCAGGCCAAGGAAGCCAATCGGGCCAACGGTACCAGCAACAACCGCAATGATCGAAGATGCATCCGCAATAAGGCCAATCGGGCCGTTGATGGCTTTGTCGCCAAACACCGGATACAGCAATGTACGCGGTGCCAGCGGCAGGCCTTTTTCATAGTGGTAATGCATCAGCATCACGGTCGAAAGCGACCCCAGAATTGCCCAGGCCAAGAAGCCCCAGTGCATGAAGCTTTGTGCAATGGCCGGGTTTACCGCATCAGCAGTGCCACCTTCATTGCCAAACAGCGGCGGCGCATAGAGGAAATGTGCAATCGGTTCACCCGCCGCCCAAAAGACGCCGCCTCCCGCCAGAAGGGTACACATGATCATGGAACCCCACTGGAAAGTGGTGAACTCGGGGCGTTCCAGCCCGCCCATGACGGCTTTGCCACCGGGCAGGACGCAAAGCAGCAAGCCCAACAGGAATGTGGCCAGCAGCAGAACCTGCCAGTAGAGACCAAAATAGGTAGCCGCAAAGTTGAAGCCCCAATCCACCGCAGCAGACAGTGTTTCAAGGCTGAAAAGCGCCGCGAGGCAGAACACGGCAATAAAGCCGCCTGATATCAGGAACAGCGGCTTATTCAGCCCCCCCTGTGGTGTTTGTGTAGTGGTGGTGTCTGACATTTTCCCCTCCCTAGGAACGACCCCGACGGGTCGAATGCAGCGACCCGAGGTTGTTTTCCCTCTTAGTCGTTGGTCTGTGGTGTGAAGTTTTCCGCAAAGAAACGATGCCAATTGCCGCCCATGATCATGGCAACTTCTTGGTCATTCATGCCGGTGTCGCGCAGCCCGGATTCGATATTGCCGAAATCACGGTTGTCGCGGAACCAGCTGGGCATCGACGGGAACCCTGGTGCGGATTTAGAGCCCTCGCCGTAGTCAATTTCTTTGGTCCAGCGTCCAACCCGCATCCATTCCACGATGCTGTCGGGCTGATCCTGGCACAGATCCGTCCCAATCCCGAGGTTTTCAACGCCAAACTTATCCGCAGTGCGGGCAATCATTTCACAAAAGCCCTGCAGGGTGCACCCGGATTTATCCTTCAGGTGATGCGGATAGATCGAGAAGCCAAACATGCCACCATTCTCAGTCACCGCGCGGATGACATCGTCACGTTTGTTGCGCAGCGCCGGGTGCCAATCATAGGGGTTGGCGTGGTTGATGGTGATCGGGCGCTCTGACAGATCCGCCGCCTCAATGGTGGAGCGATCCGCGGAATGGCTCATATCGATGACCATCCCCACCCGGTTCATCTCTTTGATGACCTGACGCCCCATGCGGGTGATGCCGGGATCTTCTGCTTCATAACAACCGGTCGCGAGCAGTGACTGGTTGTTATAGGTAAGCTGCATAAAGCGCCCACCCAGGGTGTGCAGGATCTCGATCAGATCAATATCGTCTTCCATCGGTGATGGGTTTTGAAAGCCAAAGAACACCGCGGTACGGCCGGTTTCACGCGCCCGTTCAATATCGCTGGCCCATTGGCCTTTCATGATCAGATCCGGGAATTGCTGGAACCAGCGGTTCCACTGCTCAAAGTTGAGCACGGTTTCCCGAAAGTTTTCGTGATAGGCGATGGTGACCTGAATGGCGTCCACCTTGCCTTCACGCAGCTGGCGGAACACTTTTTCCGACCAGTTCACATATTGCAGGCAGTCGATGCGATAATTAGCGGTCATGGCAGTCCTCCCCCCGGTTACGCATAACGTCCCGGTTCACGCCCGAGTGTCCGGTCTGGGCGCGTGATCTTATTCCGATGATTGGATTGGGCAGGCCCAAAGGCCCGCCCATTGGCTAGATAGCCAAATCAGTCAGGTTTACCTGCGCTGATGTAGGCTGTCTTAACTGTGGTGTAGAACTCAGCCGCAGATTTACCCTGCTCGCGTGGGCCGTAGGAGCTGTCGCCACGGCCGCCGAACGGCACGTGATAATCAGTGCCCGCTGTTGGCAGGTTCACGGTCACAACACCTGTGCGCGCATTGCGGCGGAAGTGTGTGGAGCGTGCCAGCGATTTGGTAACGATACCCGAGGTCAGGCCAAAGTTGGTGTCATTGACGGTTGCCAGTGCTTCGTCATAGCTGCCAACTTTGATGACAGAGGTCAGCGGGGCAAACATCTCTTCGCGGTTGATGCGCATGTTGTTGGTGGTGTTCAGGAACACGCCGGGTGACATGTAAAAACCATCATGCGGCATATCGAGACGCGTGCCACCACAGGCCAGCTCTGCGCCTTCGGATTTGCCCAGATCAACGTAAGCCAGGTTTTCATCCAACTGCTGCTGGCTCACCACAGGACCCATCTGGGTGCCCGCTTCCAGCGCGTGACCAACCTTCATGGCTTGCGTGCCTGCAACCAGTTTTTCAACAAATGCGTCATGCACGCTGTCCATCACGATCAGGCGCGAAGAAGCCGTACATTTCTGACCGGTGCCGCCAAAGGCCCCACCCAGCGCAAGCGCTACCGCCAGATCCAGATCTGCATCGTCCATCACCGCCAGCGCGTTTTTGGACCCCATTTCCATCTGAACTTTGGTCAGGTTCTGGATCGCAGCAGTGGCGATGCCTTTGCCCACAGGGACCGAACCGGTAAAGGAAATCGCATCAACCAGCGGGCTTTCCACCAGACGCTGGCCAACGTCACGGCCTGCGCCCATCACCAGGTTAAAGAGACCTTTGGGGATGTCCTGACGGCTGATGATTTCGGTCAGTGCAACAGCAGACGCCGGGGTAACATTCGCAGGCTTCCAGATTACCGCGTTGCCGTAGCAAAGTGCCGGCGCGATTTTCCAGGAAGCGGTTGCAGTTGGGAAGTTCCACGGGCTGATGATCGCAACGGTGCCAACCGCTTCGCGGCGCACGTCGATTTCAACACCATCACGCACGCTGTCGGCGTTTTCGCCCAGCTGGCGCAGGCATTCTGCGGCGTAATAGGTAAAGAACTGACCTGCGCGGTAGACTTCGCCTTTGCCTTCGGCCAGCGGTTTGCCTTCTTCACGGCTGAGCAGCGTGCCCAGCTCTTCGGCGCGAGCCATCAGCTCGTTGCCGATCGCGTTCAGCACGGCTTGTTTGCGCTCAAGCCCGTAGGCCGCCCATTCAGCCTGTGCGCTGCGCGCCGCTTCCAATGCGCGATCCAGTTGGTCTGAACCGGCCTGTGCGAATACCCCGACCACGTCAGACAGGTCAGAGGGGTTGAGATTGGTGACTTCGGCAGTGCCGGATACCCATTCGCCGGCAATATAGTTCAGCTGAGTTGCAGTCATGATGGCCCTTTCCAGATCGCTCCGCACCTTGCGGGATGGCAAGATTAGGCCGTTAGAACAACGTTAAGTCAAACGCAAACAACTTTACATTTATTCAGCAAAACTGAAGTTTCGTCATAGTCGGTCCGCAGGAACCCCATGCGGGTTGGCCCAGATCGCATCCACAAAGGCGAGCGCGGCAGGCGTCAAAAGCGCCTTTGGCGGGGTGGCAAGATAGACTTCGCGTTCGGGCACATCATTGGCCAGCGGTACAAAAACCAAATCGCGAAAGTCCGGTAATACCGCAAGTTTCGGCAGCAAGGTCACCCCAACCCCGGCCCGTACCAAGGCCAGGATCGACGAGGTATTCGGAACATACATCACTGAATCATCAAGGATTTGTTGAAACTCGGGATCTTTGATCTGCTGACACAACCCATTGGCAATGAAATCACGTGCATTCAAATCCTCCCAACTGAGCGCGCGTTTGTGTTGGGCCAGAGGGCTGTCAAACCGGCACACCACACCAAAAGGATCCCCAAACAGCTTTTCCCGCTCCAACCCCGCCACGGGGCCAAAGCTGGCGATGCCAATATCCACCCTCTCGTTCAGCAGGGCCCGCTGAACGCCCGTGCTGTTCATATCTCGCATTTCCACCCGTACTTTGGGGTGATTTTCAACAAAGCTCCGCAATATGGGCGGCAGAATCACCGTGGCCACCGACGGTGTGACCGCCAGGCGCACATAGCCGATTTCGGCGCGCGCCAGCCCCTCGATATTGATCAAGGTGCGATCAAAGTGGTCCAATTCGCGGCAGGCTTCATTGTAGATCTGTTGCCCCAGCGCCGTCAGCCGCGCTTTGCGGGTGGTTTCAAACAACGGCTTACCAATGTGATCTTCGAACTGTTTCAACATCATCGAGACCGCCGAAGAGGTCCGTCCCAGCGCCTCGGCCGCGTCTGACAGGCGGCCATGTTCCACCACCGCGCGGAAGCAGCGCAGCATTTCCATCTTGATCGACAACTTCAGCTTTCCTGAATTAAAATAAATTACTTCAAGAATGACTTACATTTCCTCCCCTGTCTATATGCCAGCCATCACATCGGAGGAGACCATCATGGACCAACCAGTTACAAAAATCGGCGGCTCAGCCCGTTTTTCAGCCATCGCGATTCACAATGGTGCGGTGCATCTGGCAGGCCAGGTATCACAGTTGAAAGACGCGGATATTGTTGAGCAAAGCAAAGACGTCTTTGCCAAAATCGACGCGCTGCTGGAAGAAGCAGGCAGTGACCGCTCCAAATTGATTTCGGTCCAGCTGTGGCTGGCCGATATGGATGACTACGCAGGTCTGAACGCCGCTTGGGATGAGTGGGTCCAGGATGTGACCGCGCCAACCCGTGTCTGCGTCGAAGCCCGCATGGCGCAGCCCCACTACAAGATCGAAGCGCTGGCCATCGCTGCGCTGTAAGTAAAACTTGGGCAGCAAAAACCTGGCAACAGGCCAAGCTGCCCATGTTCTTACCCGCGGCTTTCGACGCATCCTGCAGGAGCTGCTATACATGCGGCTCCTGCAGCTTTCGGGGCAAATTGTGTCCTAAAATCTGCATTCAACACCTGCAGGAATGCGCATATCTTGCTGAAATAGGCTGATTCACCTAACCTCATCGCGGTTTATTGATTGAGGTTTTTATGCTTGCTCAGGACGCAGCCGCGCTGGAGGCACTGGATTCAGTTGATCAGATTTGGGGCGGCGCGCAAGAGGTGCTTAAACCCCGCGGGATTGAGTTTCTAAACTACATTACCGTGGATAACGAATTTCATTCCCCCCAGGTTCTGTCCAATATTGCCGAGATCTATGGCGACCAGCCGCCGGAAAAAGATCCGTTTCTGGCCTATTGCTGCAACAACTATGCAATCACCCTTACCGGGGTCGCTTACCTGCCGGATTATGATTACCTCCCACCTGAGGCCCAGCGTTTCATCATTGCGGCGCGCAAAACCGGGTTTTCCACCGGCCTTGGTATTCCCATGCGGTTGCGGGGATCGACGCGGTTTGGCGGGTTTAACCTTGGCACCCGAATGGAACGCGATGAGTTTGAGGCAAAGATACTGCCGGACCAAGAAGCCTTTCGCACCTTCTGCCTGATCCTGCACCGCCGCATTGAAGAGCTGCAAAATGACACCGCAACAGAGACCAGCACCAGAGAACCCGACGGGTTCCGCAAGCTGCTGATCGCACAACATTCAAAAGAAATTGCAGACCTCAGCGCCCGCGAACAAGAAGTGGCCCATCTGGTTGCTGCGGGTTACAGCCGCAAGGAATGCGCCCGCCTGTGCGGGATTTCACATCACACGGTGTCGGACTATGTCAAATCGATCTACCGCAAATTGGGCGTGAATGATCGGGTCAAACTTGCGCGTATGTTAGAAGACTAGCCCCCCTAACACGGGGGATGGGCGATGGCTGAAACCGGATGCTAGTCACAGGGCGTATTTCTGTTTGACTAGGGTTCATCATGCCGCGTTTTGCTTCTTCTCTCATTGCCCTTGCACTGGTCGGTGGTTTTTGCGCCATCTCTGATCAGGCCAGTGCCGCAACCATCCCCGTACAAACAAACATCATCTCCTGTGAGTCCTACGATGTTTGGGAAAGCTCCACCCAGACCGCTGACTGGTCGCAAACAGTTTCAGCTCCCATCAATGGCACCTGCAGCGGCGGCACCGGCAGCTTTGGCGGTGGCGAAGGCTACGTCACAGCCACCGCATTGGGTGACACCGTGGGCGGAAACATCGAGGACGTCAATTTCGGACAGATGATTGCACGCAACTTTTCTTATTTTACCCTGGTGGTAAATTCGCTTGATCCCGCGAACACCGATCCGGTGGCGTTGTCGCTTTCGGCCCGATTGACAGGTGATCTTTATGCCTGGGCAGAAAAATCAAACTCAGCCACCGCCAGCGCCACCAGCGGCGTGAGCGCAGCACTGCAGGTGAACGGCGTGTTTGGAGAACGTGGCGTGCAGCGCAATGGCCTGGCCCGAACCAATTTCACTTCGGCGGCTTTGGTCGACCGCGCCGAGGATGAAACCGTAACAGTCACCAAACAAATCACTCCAGGTGAAAATTTTGATGTGCGTCTGATGGTGGTTGCATCGGCCTCTGGCACAGCGCGCAATTTTGAATTGGGCGCAAGCTCCGCCGCCATTGGCCGCACAGAGGCCCGTTTTGAGCTCAGCAGTTTTGTCCTGCCAGAGGGCTATTGCCTACAGGGGGGCGGGTTTGACAGCTGCGCAACCCAGATTTCACCGGTCCCCTTGCCAGCATCAGCGCCCGCTTTGGCTGCCGCTCTGGCCGGGTTGTTTGGTCTGCGCCGCCGCCAAAAACACCGCGCCAAACGACGCGCGTTTCTGGCCAGCTGATTGATCCAAAGCCCCCCGCTTGCAATTTGTGCGGGGGCTTTGGCTTTGCCGCAACCACAGGCATTTGGGAGAGAACAAGGATTCAGCAGCCGCAATTGAGCCGAGTTTCCCCCCGATCTTCACACCAACATCGCCTGTTTCTTGCGCAACACTCCAAACGACGTGCTGCCGAAACGGGCAATTCGTGGTTTCGCCGCTAATTTCACGCAGCCAAGCTTGTTTTTTCGCACCACTCTAAGCTGTCCTGAGATTGCAGGGTGCTTAGGGTTCCGTTGTTGTTTTCGACAAGTCAGGTCCGAGAAGCGCCACCTTGCTGGCAAACTCCAGCGAGGCACACGGCGGGGCAAAATCCCGGGAGGTTACTGCGCTGGTTTTATCCGCGCCCGATCTTTGTTCCGCCAGTGGATTAAACCCGAAACCTCGGCGGGACGCGATTACGGGGAAAGACATGACACTGACAAAACAACTGTCCGCATCTGCCCTTGCATTGGGTGTTTTGGCGTCAACTGCCGCGCCATTGGCTGCAGAAGAAAAAACCGAATTCAAACTTGCTTGGTCGATCTATGTTGGCTGGATGCCCTGGGGCTATCTCGAAGACAGCGGCATTATGGACAAATGGGCCGACAAATACGGGATCGATGTCGAAATCGTCCAATTCAACGACTATGTGGAATCGATCAACCAATACACAGCAGGCGCTTTTGACGGTGTCTCGGCCACCAATATGGACACCCTGTCCATTCCGTCTGGCGGCGGCGTGGACACCACCGCGCTGATCATCGGTGACTATTCCAACGGCAATGATGCGGTGATTGCCAAAGGGGTCTCAAGCCTTGCTGAGCTGAAAGGCAAACCCGTCAACCTGGTCGAACTTTCGGTATCGCATTACCTGCTGGCGCGCGGCTTGGATACGGTTGGGCTCGAAGAATATGATCTGTCAGCTGTGATCAATACATCCGATGCCGATATGATCGCCGCCTATGCCACCCAGGATGTTGAGGCGGTGGCAACCTGGAACCCGCTGGTGTCTGAAATTCTCACCTCCAATCCCGAGGCGGTGAAACTGTTTGATAGTTCACAGATTCCGGGCGAAATTCTTGATCTGATGGTGGTGAACACGCAGACGCTTGCTGATAATCCCAAGTTCGGCAAGGCCGTGGCGGGTGCCTGGTACGAGGTGATGGCGCTGATGGCCGCGGGCGATGAAACGGCGCTTACCGCTATGGCCGAAGCCTCGGGCACCGATCTGGCGGGCTATAAGGCGCAGATGGCAGCAACTGAGCTGTTCTTCGCCCCTGCGGATGCGGTTGCACAGGCACAATCTGGCAAGCTGCCAACCACAATGACCAATGTTGCTGAGTTTCTCTTTGACAAGGGCATCCTTGGCGCAGGCGCGCCCAGCGCGGATTTTGTTGGCATTGAATACCCCGACGGCTCCGTTGCGGGCAATTCTGACAATGTGAAATTCCGCTTTGACACCACCTATATGCAGCTGGCGGCAGATGGCGCGCTCTGACTGATAACGGGGTGAGGCCATGTTGCCCCACCCCTTCCTTTACAGTGAAGGAGCCCCATTCATGCGATTGATTAACCTCGCCCCGGCACGCCCCGGCGCAGTGCTGATCGCAGCACTGCCGTTCATCTGCCTGCTGATTGCCTATTCCATTGCCTCAGATCTAAGGCTTCAGGCCAACCCGCAAGACAAGCTCCTGCCGGCGCTGTCAACAATATCTGAAACCGCCGAACGGCTGTTCACCGAAGCTGACCGGCGTTCGCGCACGATCCTGCTTTGGAGCGATACCGCTGCAAGCCTTGCACGGCTTTTGGGTGGGGTCAGCATCGCTGCGGCGCTGTCGCTTGTGCTGGGCTTGGCGATTGGGCTGCTGCCTTATGCGCGGTCGCTGTTTTCCGGCTTTATCGCGGTGATTTCGATGGTGCCGCCGCTCGCGCTTTTGCCGATTTTGTTCATTGTCTTTGGGCTGGGGGAATTTTCCAAAGTGGTGCTGATCGTGATCGGGATCACCCCGGTGATGACACGCGATCTGGCGCAGCGGGTGATGGAGATCCCCAAAGAACAGATCGTCAAAGCGCAAACTCTGGGTGCCTCCAGCATGGTCATCGCCCTGCGTGTGGCCCTGCCCCAGATCCTGCCGCGCCTGATTGCCAATATCCGGCTGTCGCTTGGCTCTGCCTGGCTGTTTTTGATCGCAGCCGAGGCTGTCGCGTCAAATGTGGGGCTGGGTTATCGCATCTTTCTGGTGCGCCGCTATCTCGCGATGGATGTTATCTTGACCTATGTGGTCTGGATCACCCTGCTCGCCTTTGTCATCGACTGGATGCTCAAAACCATCTCACGTCGCGCCTTCCCCTGGATGGAGGCCGGTCTATGAGCTTTGTAAGTGTCAAAAACCTCTGGCAAAAATATGGACGTCGCCCGATCCTTGAACGGGTGAACCTGTCCGTCGAAGAAGGTGAATTCATCTCAATCGTGGGCGCATCGGGCTGCGGCAAATCCACCTTTTTGCGCATACTTCTAGCCGAAGAACGCCCCTACCGCGGCGAGATCACCATTGATGGCGGCCACCCCGCCAAAGAGCCCAATCTTGAACGCGGTG
Source organism: Tritonibacter aquimaris (assembly GCF_009617595.1). GTDB lineage: Bacteria > Pseudomonadota > Alphaproteobacteria > Rhodobacterales > Rhodobacteraceae > Epibacterium > Epibacterium aquimaris. The sequence goes on from NZ_WIXK01000003.1 coordinate 379,531, forward strand.
TGGTGTTTCAACGCTATTCAGTGTTTCCGCACCTAACCGTGCGCGACAATCTGATTGCCGGTGAAAGCCTGCGCACCCGCTTTGGCCGCCTGAACCGCGCTGCCCGCAAATCGGCTGAGACGCGCGCCGATGAGATGCTTGAACGTATCGGCCTTGCCCATGTGGCGCATCAATACCCCGCATCCCTGTCAGGCGGTATGCAGCAACGGCTTGCCATTGGTCAGGCGATGGCGGCAAAGCCGCGGATTTTGCTGTTGGATGAACCTTTTGGTGCGCTGGATCCCGGAACCCGGCTGCAGATGCATGCGTTTTTGATGGAGCTGCGCGCGGAAACCAACATGACCGTCTTTATGGTCACCCATGATCTGGAAGAAGGTTTCAAGCTCGGCGACCGGGTTCTGGTTTTTGATAAGACCCGTTGGGATCCACAGGATCCCAGCCTGAACGGTGCCACCATCACCTATGATTTTGACGCACGCAATGGCGGGATCCCGTTTCAGGATCTGCTGGATCGCCCGCCCAACCCAGCCGTCGCATAACCCACACAGGCAAGCGCTCCCGAGCTCCGCTTGCCCTGTTCACCAAGGCTCGGAAGTGTCCCTTCCCCAAATCGGGACTTCGACTAGGAGACAACGTCGTGTTTTCGAATCTCACGCGCAGTCGCTCACACCACCCGCGCGATCAGCGCACCCTTTTTGCCCAGCGCGACCAGCGCCACCACCACCCCGACCTGAGCAAACTCGCAGGGTGGAAAGCCATGCATCTTGAGGCGGATCTGCCCGAAGGCCGCATGGAAGAAGAACGCCGCTGGGCGCTGCGGATGGGGCTGACAGGTGCAGACAGCATCGATGACAAATCAATCCCCACCTTTGCCCGCGGGGAACTGCCTCATTTCGCAGGTATCAACACCTTCCTCAAAGCGCCCTATGCCGAAGATGTTCTGGAAGTCGCCGATTATGACGCCACCGTCCTTGGCATTCCGTTTGATGGCGGCACCACCTACCGCCCCGGCACCCGGTTTGGCCCGCAGGGCGTGCGCAAAATCTCGGCGCTTTATACGCCCTATAACTATGAGCTGGGCGTCGATCTACGGGAACAGATGACGCTGTGTGATGCGGGTGATGTGTTCACCATCCCGGCCAATATCGAAAAATCCTTTGATCAGATCAGCCGTGGTGTGAGCCATGTGTTCTCGTCTGGGTCTTTGCCGATCATGATTGGTGGCGACCATTCGATTGGCTTCCCCTGTGTGCGCGGGATTGCGGAATGCACCTCCAAACGTATCGGGATTGTCCACTTTGACCGCCACGCCGACATTCAGGAGAAAGACCTGGATGAACGCATGCACACCACCCCTTGGTTCCATTCCACCAACCTTCCGAATGTGCCTGCAACCAATCTGGTACAGATCGGCATCGGTGGCTGGCAGGTCCCACGTGAGGCGGTAAAGGTCGCGCGAGAACGCAACACCAATATCATCACCATGGGCGACGTAGAGAAGATGGGCATCGCCAAGACCATCGAAATGGCGCTGGAGATGGCGTGGAAGGATGTGGACATGGTCTATATGTCCTTTGACATCGACAGCATCGACTGTGGGTTTGTGCCGGGCACAGGCTGGCCTGAACCCGGTGGGTTCTTGCCGCGCGAAGCACTGGCGCTGGCCTCTGGCATTGCCGCCGAGGGCATCTGTGGCCTGGAACTGGTCGAGGTTTCGCCGCCCTATGACACCTCTGACATCACCGCATTGATGGGCACCCGTGTCATCGTAGATGTTCTGGGTGCGATGGTGTCAAACGGCAAACTGGGTGCCCACAAACGTCACATCGACAAGCCTGTGACACTGCCCCACGGCGAATTCTCAGGTCGTCGTTGGGCCAACGCAAGCCCCCATAAGATTGGTGAATAATGCCCCACGATCATTCCCACGACCACGGTCATCATCATCATCACGACCACGCCCCCCATGGGGCGGGTCACAACCACGCGCATGGCGACCACCTGCATTCACATATGCATGCAGAGGACGAAGCCGCAGATCTGCAGGTTCTGGCCACCCAGTTCATCGAAGGGTTTCTGCAAGCCTCTGACAAAACCAGCTACCTGAAACTGGCGGGCGTGCCGTTTGAACGCAGCTCCAAAGATGGGGAAAAGGCGCTCAAACTGATTGACGTCGAACTCAAAACCGACTGGCAGGTCGGCACCGCGTCGCCGTCATTTGGCTCGCGCGAACTCAGCTATATGCCGTTTCCCGGACAGATGGTTCAGGAACGCACCAATATGTCGCTGGTCTATGTCTCGATGGATGAAAAATCCGTTCTCGACATCCGTGACTTTCTTTTTCAACGCAAACAGGACATCGAAACATGAAACCAATTCTAAGCTCTCTCGCAGCCCTGACCGCCGCCTCTCCCGCTTTTGCGCATACCGACAGCACATTTCACAGCCACGGCGCGGAATGGCCTGTGGCGCTGGCCATTTTGGGTATCATCATCGCGGTGACGCTGCGCTCAAGAGGCTAAGGCGCGCAGGCAGCGCCCACATGTCTGGCAGAGCTATTGTGCCAGAAACGTGGGTATCTCTTGCCCCGCCGCATCAACAAGCCAACGCGCGACCCGTTTGACCACGGGGCGCGCGCCCTCAAGCTGGCGAATAGACAGCCCATGCATTTTCCCCGGCAGACGTCGCGCGCGTGGGGGTGTCACCAGGCTGTTATTGCGCAGATATTGGTCGCAAAACGGGCTGGCCACCAGCGCAGTGCCCACACCCGCCCGCGCAAGACGCAACGCAGCCTGCATTGTATTGACCTGTATGACCCGCCCCTCGCGCGTGTCACCCAGCCCCATCGCGGCGCGCCAAGCAGGCCAGGTCAAACGCGGGCCCTGTGGCTCAATCAGGGTCTGTGACAGCCAGCCATCGCCATGTTGCGCCAGATATTCAGGAGAGCAGACCGCGGTGATCTCCTCATCCACCAAAGGCACAATGCCCGCATGCCCGATGTTTTCATAACTAAAGATCAGATCATCCCGATCCGCCCGCGCACCACTGCTTTGATAATCAACAACAATGCTGAATTCGAGATCAGGAAACTCGGAAAATAGCGCAGGCAGTTTGGGCACCAGCCACAGGTCTGCAAAGCTTGGCGAATAGCAGCTCATGGTGATTTTACGCCGCCCCTTCTGGGCAAAGAACCGTGAGGTCGAAAGGGACAACCGGTTGAGCGCATCCGCCACATGCGGATGATAAGCCAGCCCTTCATCGGTTAGAACAACATGGCGTCCGCGCCGCTCAAACAAGGCCGCATCCAGCGCCTGCTCAAGCTTGCGAATGCGCACGGAAATCGCGCCCTGGGTCAGCCCCAGCTCATCCGCTGCTTTGGTGAAATTCAAATGCCGCGCGGCAGCATCAAAGGCCGCCAGCCAGGACAATTCCAAATCCGATTCGCGCCACACCGTCGACAACCTATTAGCAAAACTGGGTCTGATCATGAAATATCACGAGCCAAGCATTGGTTTCAATGGGTCTGAAAAATGTTTCTGGACAGCATCCCTCCAACCAATTCGCCCTTAAGGCGCTGTTAAATAACGACTTATTGCCAAAATACCCTTTGTGACATTCCGGTGAACGGGATCGCGCCACAAATCTGTTTCAATTTTCACCGCATGCAGCGCTCAGGCACCTTCGCCTTTGCACCTGCAACCGGGCCCCTCGCCGCCCAAGAGAGATTGACCGATGAAAACCCGTTTACTGATTTCGGCCGCTCTGGCCGCCACCTTGGTTGGCTCTGCCGCTCAGGCCGAAACCCTGCGCATTCCCCATGAACTGGGCTTTGGTGGCTCGGAATCGATGGATCCGATTTCGCCTCAGCGCTTTTATGAAGCCATTCAGAATGTCTATTCGCGACTGGTACGCCAGGGCGAAGATGGTCGTCCCTCTGCGGATCTGGCCCTATCCTGGGAAACAACCAAAGACGCCAAGGAATGGACCTTCCACCTGCGCCCCGGTGTGACCTTCCACAATGGCAACGCCTTTACCGCCGAAGACGTGGCGTTTTCGCTGATGCGCACCCAGTCAGATACCATCGACAGCCCGACCAAAGGTGTGATGGCCATCATCGACCACGTTGAAGTGCTGGATGACATGACCGCAAAAGTGGTTCTGAAACAGACACATGCGGATTTCCCTTTGCTGGTGATGGATTACCGCATCAAGATGCTTGATGCTGAGACCTGCGGCGGTGATCTGGATGCGATCTGTGACAGCGGCGTTGGCACCGGCCCGTATAAATTGGTGGAGCTGGACGCGCTTGGCACCACCACGCTTGAACGTTTTGATGCCTATTATGGCGGCACCCCGGGTGTCGAAGCGATGGAACTGATTGCCATCGCTGATCAGAACGCCCGCGTGGCGGCCCTGCAGGCGGGACAGGTCGATTTCATCTATGCGCTTTCCGCCGAACAGTTGCCGCTGTTTCAAAACAACCCCAATTTTGTGGTGCAATCCGTGCCCACCGGGCGTTGGGTTGGCATGATCATGAACACCACCGTGGCGCCTTTTGATGACCCACGCGTGCGCAAAGCCATCCGAATGAGCGCAGACCGCGACGCTTTGGGCAAACTGGTCTATGGCGCGGGCGGCTATATCACCACCTGCGATCACCCGGTCTGGTCCGGCGATCAGTACCGCACCGATATCAGCTGCGCGCGTGACATCGACGGCGCCAAAGCGCTGCTGGCGGACGCGGGTTATGAAGATGGGCTAACGGTTGAACTGTTTGTCTCCGACATCTCGGAAGGCGCGGTAAAAATGGCCGAGGTTCTGCAAAACCAGGCGCAGGATGCGGGCATCAAGATCGAGCTGGTGCAGGCCCCTTCCGATGGGTTCTGGAGCGACGTCTGGATGAAAGAGCCATTCTTTGCCACCGGATGGTCACAACGCCCTGCGGATCAGATCCTCAACGAAGCGTTCCGTTCTGGCGTGGCCTGGAATGAAAGCGCCTATACCTCTGCGTCATTTGATGCGGGATTGGATGCCGCCCGCGCGGAGCTCGATTTTGACGCGCGCAAGGCGCTTTATGGAGAGCTGCAGAAAACGCTGTGGGAAACCGGCGGGTCTTTCATTCCGGTGCACCTCAACACGGTACGGGCGTTTTCCGCCAAACTGGGTGGCATCCAGCCGGTCGAGGATTTCTCGATCCGCTACGAAGATGTGACCAAAGCTGAATAAGCCAACAGACTGTATCCGATGACGCTGCCCGTTTGCGGGCGGCGTCTTTTTGCAAAGGACATCACATGGTCAGTCTGATCTTTCGCCGCCTTGGCTTTGCGGGCTTCACCGTTGCTTTCGTCTCATTGATCATGTTTGCAGCGGTTGAGGCCTTGCCCGGAAATGTCTGCACCTCGTTTCTGCAACGGTTTGCCCAGGGCGCACGGCTTGAACGCTGTATTGAACAGCAAGGCCTGAACAAACCCGCGTTTGAACGCTACGCCACATGGGTTGGCGGTGCGGTGCAGGGAGATTTTGGCTATTCGATGAAGCGGCGCAAACCCATCTCTGATCTGATTGGGGACCGGTTTGCCAATACCGCCCTGCTTGGCGGGCTAGCCGCGCTTTTGGCCATTCCCTTTGCAATCTTGTTGGGCATTGCCGCCGGGGTGCGCCGTGACAAGCCGCTCGACCTCTCGCTTTCGGGGTTTGCAATGCTGGCCATGACCATTCCTGAATTTGTGACAGCCACAGCGCTGATCTATGTTTTTGCCATTTCACTGCAGTGGTTTCCGGCGGTGACCATCATGCGTTCTGGCATGGGGTTTGGGGACATGCTGCCCAATATTGTTTTGCCGGTTCTTGTGCTTTCCTCGGTGCTGATCGCTCATATTATGCGCATGGTGCGGGCCAGTGTGATTGATGTGATGGCGTCAGATTATGTGCAGATGGCACAGCTAAAAGGCGTGCCACAACGTCAGCTAATCCGCCGCCATGTGGTGCCCAACGCGTTGATCCCTGCGTTGAATGTGATTGCGCTGACCATTGCCTGGCTGCTTGCGGGTGTTGTCGTGGTGGAGAAAGTCTTCAACTACCCCGGCCTTGGCACCTTGATGATCCAGGCCATTCATGATCGCGACCTGCCATTGGTGCAGGCCATCGCGCTGATTTTCTCTGTCATCTACGTGGGCGTGAACCTGCTTGCAGATCTTGCGGCGCTGGCGATCGACCCGCGCTTGCGTCGAAAGGGGCATTGAGATGCTGAAACTGTTGCAAACTGTGGCTTCTCGTCCCTCGGGGGCCCTTGGCCTGACACTGACCCTTATCCATGTTCTGATCGCGGTGCTGGCCCCTGTTGTGGCCCCGTTTGATCCCACCGCGCAAAATGCCGATACGATCCTGCTTGCCCCCTCCGCCAGCCATTGGATGGGCACCGACACGCTGGGCCGCGATATCCTGTCGCGTGTTTTACATGGCGGGCGACTTGCCATTTCGGTCACCTTCAGCGCGGCGGTGATTGCCACTGTCTGGGGAGCCTTTGCCGGGATTTTCTTTGGCACCATCGGTGGCCGCGTCGATGAATTCGCCATGCGCATTGTGGATGCGTTTCTGTCGATGCCCTGGCTGTTGTTCCTGCTCTTGATCATCTCAATCGGGGGCGCGGGCGCGCTGACCATCATTCCAACGCTTGGCTTTTTCTACGGGGTTGCTGTGCTGCGGGTCGTGCGCGGCGCCGCAATGCAGGTGGCGGCACGCGATTTTGTCACCGCAGCCCGTGCGCGCGGCGACAAACGCGGATCGATCATCCTTCGCGAAATGTTTCCCAACCTCGCGGACATCATCCTGGTCGAAGGCGCGATGCGCTGGAGCTGGATGTTGCTGGCGTTTTCCTCGCTCAGCTTTCTGGGCTTTGGCGCAACACCCCCTACGCCTGATTGGGGGCTGATGGTGGCGCAAGAACGCGGCCTGCTTGCAACCGCGCCCTGGGCCGTGTTCTGGCCCTGCCTCGCGCTGAGTTCGCTGATCATTGGCATCAACCTGCTGGCAGACGCCGTGGGCAAGGCTCTGGGCCTTGACCGCGCCACTGCCATCGCCGCGTGAGGATCAAACTATGACTGACCCATTGATCCAGATCGACCAGCTATCGATCGGCTATACAAACAAATCCGGCCAGAAAACCGATATCCTGAAATCTGTTTCACTTACGCTGAGACCCGGTGAAACCCTGGGCATCGTTGGCGAAAGCGGCTCGGGCAAATCCACCGTTGCGCTGGCGATGATGGGGTTTTTGAAACAGGGGCTGTCCGTTCACGCCGGGCGCGCCAGTTTTGCGGGGCAGGATGTCTTTGCCCTGTCCGAACCAGAACGCGCCCGTTTGCGCGGATCCGAAATTGCCCTGATCCCACAAAACGCGGGCCAGGCGCTGACCCCCACCCTGACAATCGGGGCGCAGATCGATGAGGCGCTCAAACTGCACACCAATCTGTCGGGCGCAGAACGTCAGGCAAAAATTCATCACCTGCTAGAGCGGGTGCGCCTGCCCAAACCGCACGAGCTTGCCACGCGCTACCCCCATGAATTGTCTGGTGGCCAGCAACAGCGCGCCGCTGTGGCCATGGCTTTGGCCGGGCGCACCAAGGCGCTGATCCTGGATGAGCCAACAACCGGGCTTGATGTCACCACACAGGCGCATATCCTCGAATTTCTGCGCCATCTCGCCCATGAGCTTGGCGTGGCAATGGTCTATGTCAGCCATGACATGGGTGTCATCGCCCGCGTCGCGGATCAGGTTGCGGTGATGTATCAGGGCGAGATCGTTGAACATGGCCCGGTGCGCCAGGTTCTGAAGCAGCCACAACAGGATTATACCCGTGCGCTACTGGCCGCGATCCCGCGCCTTGATGCGCCTCTGACCCGCCCAAAACCCGCAGACGGCCCAGATGCGCTGATGCTGGAAGATCTCGCCATCAGCTATCACCGCCCGTCACTGCTGGATCGTATCCTGAAACGCCCCGCGCCCAAAGCCAATGTGGAACATATCAACCTTAGCCTGAAACCCGGCCAGACCCTGGGCCTTGTTGGCGAAAGCGGCTCTGGCAAATCCACCATTTTGCGCGCCATTGCGGGCCTAATTGAACCGCAACGCGGCGCCATCAGCCTGAGTGATAAAACCTCTTTGACTGCGCCGGTATCCCGCCGTGATCGCAAGACCCTGCGCCGGGTGCAGATGATCTTTCAAAACGCCGATGCGTCGCTCAACCCGCGCCAGACCGTGGCTGAAATCCTCGGCGCACCGCTGCGGCTTTATTTTGATCTCTCGGGGGCAGAGGCACGCCAACGCGCCGCCCAGCTGCTGCAAGACGTGCGCCTGCCTGCGACCTACCTGGATCGCTTCCCCGGTCAGCTGTCGGGTGGTGAAAAACAACGCGTTGGCCTGGCCCGTGCCTTTGCCGCCAAACCCGAAGTCGCACTGTGTGATGAGATCACATCGGCGCTGGATGTCTCGGTGCAGGCAACCGCGCTTGAACTTTTGGACCGGCTGCAGCGGGAAAACGGCTCAAGCTATGTTTTTGTCAGCCATGATCTGGCGGTGGTGCGGCAAGTCTCTGATTGGGTGGCTGTGCTCTATCAGGGCCGCCTGTGTGAGCTGGGCCCGGTTGAGGCGCTTTATACCCGCCCGTTTCACCCCTACACGCGCCTGCTGCTTGGCGCGGTGCTGGCCCCCGATCCAGACATCACCCCCACGATCTTGTCTGATGCGGATGATCCGCGCAGCAGCGCCTATGCAGAACTCTGGCGTCACCACGCCGCTGAAATTGCCACGACAGACAGCCCACTCCGCCATGATCTTGGCGACGGGCATATGGCCTGGCTCAACCTCGACCCAAAAGCGGTCGCCAATATGAAAGTGTCAAACCATGTCCGCTAAAGTCATCCTCGTCATCATGGACGGCGCAGGCTACGCCGCCGCCACCAGCCAATGCGGCTATCTCGAAGGTGCGGTGGAACTGGGTCAGGCGAAACGCTGGAAGATGATCACCGCAACCCCGTCGCTGTCGGGGCCGATGTATGAAACCATCCATACCGGGCTTTGGCCGCATGAACATGGGATCGTGTCAAACGAGGGGATGCGCGCCTCAGACAAACCCAATGTCTTCTCGCTGGCACGTGCCGCCGGGAAAACCACCGCCGCCGTGGCGCAGGAATACTATCACCGCCTCTATGTGGATCGCCCCTGGGATCGTCTGCGTTCCATCGAACATCACGATGAGGCGACCGATATCCAACATGCGCGGTTTTACTCCATGGAAGGCTACGGCGCGATGAATGCGGTTGCCCCCGCAGAAATTGATCTATGCGCGCAGGTCACGCTGCTGGCCGAGGCCCATTCACCTGACTACCTGCTGCTGCACAGCTGCTCGGCGGATACTTTGGGCCATACCTTTGGTGGCGACAGCGCGGAATACCGCTATCAGGTCTGGATGATTGATAACGCCCTGGCCCGCGCCATCCCAACCTGGCGCGAACTTGGCTATGAAATCATGGTCACCGCCGATCACGGCATGAACGCCGAACGCCACCACGGCGGGATGGAAGCGATCATGCGCGAAGTGCCATTTTACTATTTTGGCGACGCAGACGCGCCCGCGGACCAAGAAGAGCTGAGCCAGCTTGGCCTTGCCGCCACCATCCTTGATCGGATCGGTGTGGCACCGGCCGAGGGCATGCGCGCACCATTTCTAAAATAACACGCAAACGTTTTGACATGATCACGCCCCCAATTGGGGGCAACCACACGCCCGCGTTCTGTCGCTAACAGGGAGCGGGCGTGTTTACGTTGGCACGCGCCAATCTTGGCGGGGCAATTTGTAGCGACACCAGACTGGTATCTTGTGCCAATATGCAAATACTGCCAAGGCGTCAGAAGCTGCTGCCAATCTGCCGTCACGGCGCAATCGTTTGTGTGATTATGACCGCTACCCAATCCGCTCCAAGCCCTGCAAAACGCGCCCAACAAAGGATCATTGATCCTGTTCGGAGCCATTTGCGCCGCGCCAGCCAGCTGTCTGTGATGGCAGGGCTGATCGGGCCACTTCTGGCCGCGCTCATCGCCTGGAGCATCGGATCCTGGGTTTCAGGCGCACCTGTCTTTCTCTCGGTGCTTGCTGTTGCGCTGGTGTTTCTGGCCCTGTCCGCTTTGCGCGGCCTGTTGAACTATTTCGCCGAAGGGCTGCTGTATCAGGCCGCCGAACAAACCATCACCCGTGAACGCCGCCTGTTGATCCAGCGTGAGGCGCGCTCCCTTTCAGCGGTGCGCTCCGGTGAAATCGCCGCACTGATGAGCCAGAAACTACCGCTGCTGCAACCCTGGATCACCCGTTATTATGTGGCAATGGCGCGCGTGCGCTGGCTGCCACTGGTGATCCTTGTGCTTTCTTTCACCATGTCGTGGATTGTGGGGCTGGTGCTGCTGGTTGCAGGCCCCTTGATCCCGGTGTTCATGGCGCTTGTGGGCCTTGCAGCCGAAGATGCCTCTAAAAAACAAATGGATGAGATCGGCAGCCTCAATGATCTGACGCTTGAACGGCTTTCGGCCCTGCTGGATATTCGCGCGCTTGGCGCAACCGAGCGTATGACCAAAGACTTTGCCAGCCGCGCCCAAAAGCTGCGCCACCAAACCATGCAGGTGCTGCGCATTGCCTTTCTGTCATCCGCCGTGCTTGAGCTGTTTTCAGCGCTTGGCGTGGCAATGGTTGCGGTTTTTGTTGGCTTTACGCTGCTGGGAGAGCTGCAATTTGGCACCTGGGGCGGCGGTTTGAGCATCGAACAAGGCCTGTTTTTGCTGCTGATCGCGCCAGACTTTTTCCAACCGATGCGCGATCTCGCCGCTGCCTGGCATGACCGCGCTGCGGGTTTTGCTGTGGTTAAAGAGCTCGACGCGCTGGATCAGGCCGACAGGCAGGCGTTTTTGGGTACAGCCAAGCCCGCAGCCCCGCTTGCGGGTGCTGTCGATATCCGGGTTGAAAACGCTGTGGTGGAACGCGCGGGCCAAACCATCCCGCTGCCTGACGTTCACCTCACCTCTGGCAGATCGCTTGCTGTTATCGGCCCAAGCGGTGCGGGCAAAACAACGCTGCTCTCTGCGCTATTGGGCCTCACCCCGCTGGCGCAGGGCCGCATAGAGATCAATGGCGCGCCGCTTGATGATCAAAACGCCGATGCCTGGCGGGCCCGCGCAGCCTTCATCCCGCAGCGGGTGCATTTTGCCAACCAACCCTTGCGGGACTGGCTCACCCCGCGCGGCAGCAACGTTGATCTCTGGGACGCGCTGGAGCAGGCGGAAATTGCCGACGCGGTCAAAGCCCTGCCCGAAGGGCTGGACACCCGGTTGGGGGAAACCGGCGGCGGCGTATCAGGCGGCGAAGCGCGCCGTTTGATGGTGGCGCGCGCCATAATGATGGACGGTGATGTGCTGATTGCCGATGAACCCACTGCAGATCTCGATCGTGAGACCGCAGACCGTGTGATCCGCGCCCTGCTGCAACAAGTTTCACGTGGCGCAACATTGATCGTGTCGACCCATGACACTAGGCTGGCCGCAGCACTGGATCAACAGGTGGGGATCGCACCATGAAACGGACCCTGCTGCCCCTGATCCAAATTGCCCGCCTGTTGATCAGCAGCAATAAAACGGCGCTGCTGCGTGGCGCGCTGCTGGCCTGTGTTGTGTTGATCATGGGCGCAAGCCTGCTGGCGCTGTCTGGCTGGTTTATCCTTGCGACCGGTGCGGCGGGTCTTGCCGGGCTTGGTGTGGCCTTTGATGTGTTTCGCCCCTCTGCCGGGGTGCGGTTTCTGGCGCTGGGGCGCACGGCCGCACGCTATGGGGAACGACTACTGACCCATGATGCAACCCTGCGGGCGCTGGCGGCGCTGCGCATCGACCTGCTCAGACGGTTTGCCATTCGCGATGGTTTTGCCCTTGGCAGGCTGCGCAGCACCCAGGCGCTGACCCGCATTATTGCCGATGTAGACGCGCTCGATGGGCTGTTGCTGCGGGTGGTTCTGCCCTTTGGTGCCGCATTGCTGACGCAGATCATTGTTGCGGCCTTCCTTGCGGCTGTGGCGGGCTGGCAGGTTGCCCTGCCCATATTGGTTGGTTTTTCCATGTTGGGCAGCCTTTTGGCGCTGCTGCTCGCACGACGCACCCTGCTACCCTCTGACCAGTTTGAAGCCGCCTCGCAAAACCTGCGCCGCGCCATGATCGATCTGATCCGGGATCGAGAAGCGCTCATTCTGAATGGCGCTTTGAAACAGGCCGAACAACAAATCGCAACACTGGAGCAGGACGCCTGCACATATGCTGCGCAGCTTGATCGCGCCGACCGGTTTGCGGGTGCTGTGCTTCAGTTCCTTGCGGCCGCAACTGCCGCTTGCGCCATTTTCCTTGGTAGCCAGCTGTTTGAAGCTGGTAGCGTTTCTGCCCCCGTAGCAGCAATTGCGTTTTTTGCCTGTCTTGCGCTTGCGGAAACCATTTTGCCCTATCGCCGGGGCTTTACGGAAATCGGGCGACAAGCCTCTGCCGCCAAACGCATTTTGGACATGGGCGACAGTCCGGCAGAACCCGTTTCACCACCAAAAGAACCCATCGACTGGAGCGTGTCTGTCACCACCGCTGCGGCGGAGTTTTCCGTCAAACCCGGCGAAGCCGTTGCCCTCACCGGGTCCAGTGGCAGCGGCAAATCCACCTTATTGTTGCGAATCGCGGGGCTGCTGCCCTCGGATGCGGTGCATATCGGCGGCGCGCGCCCCCAAGACATCCCTGAAAGCCTGCTGCGCAGCCATCTGACATTCGTGCCACAACGCAGCGCCTTGGTCGCAGGCTCCATACGCGACAATTTAACGCTCGGCGCCGAGGCCAGCGATTCTGAGATGGAACAGGTGCTCGATTCACTTGGCCTGCTCAAGGTGATTGCGCCGCGCGGTGGTCTGGATCTTAAGCTCGGCGAAGCGGGCGAAGGGCTCTCAGGTGGGCAATCCAAGCGTCTCACCATTGCCAGAGCGGTGTTAAAGCGCCCCAAGGTGCTTTTGCTGGATGAACCCAACGAGGGGCTGGACGCCGCAACCGCCACCATGTGCCTGCACGCTGTGCGCAGGCTGTTGCCACAAACCAGCCTCATCGTGGCGCTCCATAGCCAGGCGGATCATGCGGTATTTGACCGCAGAGTGCCGATCTGCCGCACATGAGTTCCGTGACTTAGTCACTAAATCTCCCGAGTGACGGTGCGTAAATTCAGACCAAAGCGCCAGACAATTGTGCCATAGGCGCGCAACGCCCGCTTGGAAAACTGCTATGGAACTCGACGTTGTAGAACTCTCTCGTCTTCAATTTGCGTTAACCGCAATGTATCACTTCCTCTTTGTACCGCTGACTTTGGGTCTTTCGATCCTCGTCGCGATCATGGAGACGGTCTATGTCATGACCGGCCGCCCGATCTGGCGGCAAATCACCAAATTCTGGGCCTCGCTCTTTGGCATCAACTTTGTGCTGGGCGTCGCCACCGGGATCACCATGGAATTCCAGTTCGGCATGAACTGGAGCTATTACAGCCACTATGTCGGTGATGTCTTTGGCGCGCCGCTCGCCATCGAAGGGCTGATGGCCTTCTTTCTTGAAGCAACCTTTGTTGGTCTCTTCTTCTTTGGCTGGGACAGGCTGAGCAAGGTTCAGCACCTTGCAACCGCCTGGCTGGTGGCCATTGGCTCCAACTTTTCGGCGCTGTGGATCCTGATCGCCAATGGCTGGATGCAGCATCCGGTGGGGGCAGAATTCAACCCCGACACCATGCGCATGGAGATGACCTCGTTTTTTGACATTATGTTCAATGAGGTCGCCCAGGCCAAATTTGTCCACACCGTATCCGCCGGATATGTCACCGCGTCGGTTTTTGTTCTTGGGGTATCGGCCTGGTATCTGCTGAAAAACCGCCACATTGAACTGGCGTGCCGCTCCATCACCGTTGCGGTGTCTTTTGGTCTCGCGGCGGCTCTGTCGGTTGTGCTTTTAGGTGATGAATCCGGTTATGCCGCCAGCCACACGCAGCGCATGAAACTCGCCGCGGTCGAGGCCATGTGGGAAACCCATCATGCGCCCGCGCCGTTCACCGCTGTGGGCTTTCCCGATCAGGAAGCGCGTGAAACCCACTACGCGGTTGAAATCCCCTGGGTCATGGGGCTGATCGGCACCCGCTCTCTCAATCAGGAAATCCCCGGCATCAATGATCTGGTGGCCGAGGCAGAAGAGCGCGTGCGCCGTGGCATCATTGCCTATGATGCGCTGATGACCATTCAGGCAGAAGGCAAAGACACGCCAGAAAACGTGCGCGCGGTCTTTGATGAAACCTCGATGGATCTGGGCTTTGGCATGTTGCTGAAACGCTATGTCGATGATCCACGTGAAGCCAGTGAGGCGCAGATCGAAAAGGCCGCCTGGGATACGGTGCCAATGGTTGCGCCGCTGTTTTGGGCCTTCCGCATCATGGTTGGGCTTGGGGTGCTCTTTATTGCTGTGATGCTCTATTTCTTCTGGTGCTCAAGCTTCAGAGGCCAGCAATACCCGCGCTGGTCGCTGCGCGCTGCGGTCTGGATGATCCCGGCCCCGTGGATTGCCGCAGAGGCCGGCTGGTTTGTGGCTGAATATGGCCGCCAGCCCTGGACCGTGGATGGGGTCTTGCCCACCGCCATGTCTGCAAGCCACCTTAGCGTGCTGGATCTGCTCATCACCCTGGCGCTGTTCACCCTGTTTTACACCGTGCTCTTCATCATCGAGATGGGCTTGATGCTGAAATACATCCGCAAAGGCCCCTATCAGGACGTCGAAGAAACCGAAGCCTGGGAAGAGCGCCATCAAAACCGCCTGCGTGCGCGTGATGGCAATGGCCCCTTTGCACCCGCTGGCGCACAGGCCGCGTCATCCGTCGATGACGGCGCTCAACGCCCCAATATTACACCTGCGGAGTAACAGCCATGATCCTGCATGAATTGATCGACTACACCACTTTACGCATCATCTGGTGGGGCTTGCTGGGGGTGCTGCTCACAGGCTTTGCGCTCACCGATGGTTTTGACATGGGCGTGGGCGCATTGCTGCCGTTTGTGGCCAAAACAGATATGGAACGGCGGGTGACCATCAACACCATCGGCCCGGTCTGGGAAGGCAACCAGGTCTGGTTTGTACTGGGTGGCGGCGCGATCTTTGCCGCCTGGCCGCCGCTTTATGCGGTTAGCTTTTCCGGGTTTTATCTGGCGATGTTTCTGGTGCTCGCCGCGCTGATTGTGCGCCCTGTCGCCTTTAAGTATCGCTCCAAACGCGAAGATCCGCGCTGGCGCACATCCTGGGACTGGGCCCTGTTTGTGGGCGGCGCGCTGCCTGCGCTGCTGTTTGGGGTTGCGGTGGGCAATGTGCTTTTGGGGGTTCCGTTTTACCTGACCGACAGCCTGATGCCGATGTATCCGGGCCATGCGATCTTGAAACTCCTTGGGCTGTTGCGCCCCTTTGCGCTGCTGGCGGGGGTGGTGTCCTTGTCGATGCTGATCACCCATGGTGCAGCCTGGCTTACCCTGAAAACCGAAGGTGACATTCAACAGCGCGCCCGCCGGATTGGCACTGTCTCGGGGCTCGTGGCGATTACAACCTATCTGCTGGCCGGGCTTTGGCTTGCGGTGGGCATCGATGGCTTCCACTTTACCGCGGCGGTTGACACCGCAGGCCCGTCCAACCCGCTTTATAACCCGGTTTCGCATAGCGGCAGCTGGCTCAACGCCTACATTGAACGGCCCTGGATCGCCATTGCACCGGTCTGTGGTGTTCTTGGCATGGGCCTTGCCGTCATCGGCCTGCGCTCGGGACGTGAGGTTTCCACTTTGCTGTGGTCAAAACTCGGGATTGTCGGGGTGGTTTCATCCGTGGGGCTGACCATGTTCCCCTTCATCTTGCCCTCAACCCTTGATCCCACCTCATCGCTGACCGTGTGGGACGCCTCTTCCTCGCATCTCACCCTCTTTATCATGCTGGTGTGCACCGCGATCTTCATGCCGCTCATCCTTTGTTACACCGCCTGGGTCTACAAAGTGCTCTGGGGCAAGGTGACCGAAGACGAGGTGCGCGGCAAATCAGGCACCATGTATTGAACCAGAAAGGAACGTAATCATGTGGTATTTCGCTTGGATGTTGGGCCTGCCTCTGGCTGCGGTATTTGCCGTGATGAACGCCATGTGGCTGGAGCTGCAACGCGACCGTAAACTGGCTGAAGAAGGCGACGGCGCGCTGGTTTCAGCAGCGCAACCAGATCATAAATAAGCCGCCTGACGGCTCACTCAACGGGGCTGGCGGCGATATCCCCGCCCGCCAGCTCACTCCGAGCCTGCCGCAAACAGGCCCCGATCTCACGAAAAATCTCGGCATTTGGTGTACTGCGCCGCCATGCAAGCGCCACCTGACGCGGATAGGCGCCGCTGACGTGGCCCAGATGCAGCGTGTGACCTTTGGAAATCCCGGCATCCACCGCAAGTTTTGGCAATAGCGTAATACCCAGATCTTCTTCCACCATCGCCACAAGCGTCGACAGGCTGGTTGCTGAAAAACTCTGGTCTTCATCCAGATTGATGCCGTGAAAACTCGACAAGGCATGGCGCTGCAGACAATGCCCTTTTTCCAACAACAGCAGATGGCGGTTCATCAGATCCTCAGCCTCGATCGTGTCGCGGTTGCCCAAAGGGTGATCTGGCGGCGTTGCCAGCCAATAGCCATCTGAAAACAGCACCTCGGTTTCAATCTGCGACGGCATTGTGTGGGGCAAGGCCAGCAACAACAGATCCAGCCGCCCATCCAACAGCCCTTCGACCAAGGGTGCCGTCAGCTCTTCGCGCAGGTAAAACTGGGTGTCCGGCAACGCCGCTTTCAGAAGTGGCATCGCACGTGGCATCAAAAACGGCCCCACGGTGGGAATGGTGCCCATCCGTATCACGGTTGCCCCCGAACTGCGTTCAAGCTGCGCCCGGTTTTCCAGATCCTGCACCCCAGCCAGAATACCGCGCGCCCGTTCCGCCAGATCGCGCCCCACCGGCGTGATCATCACCCGTTGCTTGCTGCGTTCCGCCACTTTTACCCCCAGACGTTCCTCAAGCTCTTTCAGCCCGGAAGACAGCGTGGATTGGGTGACATTGCACAGCTCAGAGGCGCGCGAGAAATTCTCAGCGCTGTCCAGAGCAACAAGAAAACGGAGTTGGCGTAGCGTAACCATGCGTTATCGATTTATTCAATAACGCAATGCCGTACAATTCATTTCTAACCGCTGTACGCCATAGCTACGGTAATTTTGTCACCAAACGCGCGGCCGCCAGCGTCTTTTTTTACGGTCTTCTGCGGCGTTTGCCTCCGGCAGCTTGGGAAACCCTGCTCATCAGATGGCCAACAAAAGGATTACTGCAATGAAAGAGACATGGATAAACCGCTTTCCGGGCCTCAGCACACTGCCACAGGATCTGCAGGCCACTTTGGTGAACGGCTCCGAAGTTATCACTGTGCCTGCGGGCGGCAGCATCTTTTCCCCGGATCAGGCCTCTGACACGCTTTTGCTGCTGCTAGAAGGGTCGATCTGCGTCAAACGGCGTTCCGACACCGGGCGGGATGTGACGCTTTATCGGGTGTCCGAGGGTGACAGCTGCATTCTGACAACCGCCTGTATTCTGGCGTTTGAAGATTATTCCGCCGAAGGCACTGCCGAAACGGATGTGCGCGCGGTCTCCATACCGAAAGCCACCTTTGACGCGCTGGTGGTGCAGTCCTCTGATTTTCGCGACCTTGTGTTCAAAGCCTATTCCAAACGGATCACCGATCTGTTTTCACTGGTGGATGACATTGTGTTCCGACGCATGGATGTGCGGCTGGCGGCGCGGCTGCTCGAACTTGCGGATCACACCGGCCACGTCAAAGCCACCCATCAGGTGCTGGGCACCGAGCTTGGCACCGCGCGCGAGGTTATTTCGCGCACCCTTTCCGAATTTCACCGCAGCGGCTGGGTCGAACAATCCCGTGGCGCCGTACAAATCGTCAAACGTGCCGCGCTTGAACATATGGTGCGCGCGGCCCACGGCGTCTGAACGCAACGCCCGTTCAAACGTGATATTGTCACCAAGACCGCACACAATCGCATGCAAATGTCTTTGAAACGATGATTCTGTGGGAAACGACACTGTTCAACGCTCGCGCTCTTACTCTGGGCGCGCCGCATTCGGCTCGGGCGTTGAAGAACACGGCAGCATCCCCGCTGATTGAGCCCGCCGCTCAGTCCCAAAGAACGTCCAACCACACCCGCGCGCATTCGCCGCTCAGAAGATAACAAACGACCACAATCGCATTGGAGATCACCATGCAGTTTTTCCCCGCTTCCGCCCAACCTGGCAGCCCAAATGTCGCTGCGTTTTTTGAGAAAATGACGGGTTCCTGGCAATATGTGGCATGGTGCCCCGAAACCAAAAACGCCGTGATCATCGACCCGGTGCTTGATTTCGACCCTGCGGCAGGTGCCACCTGGACCTATAGCGCCGATGAATTGATTGCCTATTGCGCCCGCGAAGAGCTGAACGTGGAATGGGTGCTCGACACCCACCCCCACGCGGATCACTTCTCTTCGGCCCATTACATCAAACAGGCCCTTGGCGGCGCGCCCAAACAGGCCATCGGCAAACTGGTGCTGCGGGTGCAGGAAATCTGGTCGGATATGTACGCCAACGACTCCCTGCAAAGCCACGATGAATTCTGGGACCAGCTGTTTGAACCGGGTGACAGCTTCAAAGTGGGCAATTGCACCATTGATGTAACGCTGTCGACCGGCCACACGCTGGCCTCTATCACCTATACAATGGGCGATGCAGTCTTTGCCCATGACACCTTTATGGTGCCCGACAGCGGCAGCTCGCGCTGTGACTTCCCCGGTGGTTCATCGGCGGAAATGTGGGACACGCTGCAGGCGATCCTTGCCATGCCTGCCGAGACCCGCGTTTTTGTTGGCCACGACTATTGTAAAGGCGGCCGCCAAGAGGCCTGCATGGCCACCGTTGCAGAGCACAAAGCCAGCAATATCCACGTGAAAGATGGCATCTCGCGTGAGGAATTCATCACCACCCGCGACACCCGCGACGCAACTCTGCCGCTGCCAGCACGCATGCTTTATGCGCTGCAGGTCAATATCCGCGGTGGTCGCCTGCCCGACGCCGACGCAAAGGGGCGCGCGGTGCTGTCTGTGCCGCTGAACCGCTTCAGCTCCAAACTGGCAAAAGCCTTTGAAGCAGACGCTGCGGTCAAAGCTGCGGAGTAAATCCCGATTTCACACACAAAAGGGGCGCGCCAGCGCCCCTGAAACGCGCGAAAATGAGGAAGACAGAATGGGCTTCAAGAAAATCTCCGACGAACTTGGCGTCAGTGCTCAAATCAGTATCAAAGATGTCCAGGCCGCGGCAGACGCCGGGTACCGGGCCATCATTTGCAACCGCCCCGATGGGGAAGGCGCAGATCAGGTCTCATTTGGCGAAATCGAAGCCGCAGCCAAGGCCGCCGGGATCGAAGCCCGCTATGTTCCGGTAAAACAAGGCATGGTCCGCGACGCAGATGTGGCAGAATTCAGCGCAGCCCTTGCCGCCCTGCCTAGCCCGGTGCTGGCCTATTGTCGCTCGGGCATGCGCTCGGCCAGCCTGTGGTCATTTCACGCGGCCAAACGCCAGCCGATCGCAGACATCCTCGCCGTGACCAAAGCCGCGGGCTATGACATGGGCGGCGTCGCCCGCCGCATTGCCAATGACGGTAAAACCCCGGTTGATACCGGTGACGCAAAATTTGGGATTGTCATTGTTGGCGCAGGCGCGGCAGGCATTGCCGTTGCCGCAGGTCTGAAAGCGCGCGACGCGTCGCTCGATATTGCCATAATCGACCCGGCTGACATTCACTATTACCAACCTGGCTGGACAATGGTTGGCGGCGGTATCTTTGATGCCCAGACCACCGCAAAAACCATGGGCAGCCTGATCCCACGTGGGGTGCAGTGGATCAAAGCCGCCGTAGCCGCGTTTGAGCCTGACAAAAACGCAATTATCCTCGACGGTTGCCGTGTGGTCACCTATGATCGGCTGGTGGTTTGCCCCGGTCTCAAACTCGACTGGAGCGCGGTGGAAGGTCTCGAAGAGACCCTGGGCCGCAATGGTGTAACCTCAAACTATCGCTACGATCTGGCCCCCTACACCTGGGAACTTGTGCGCAATATGAAACAGGGGCGCGCGCTGTTTACCCAGCCGCCGATGCCGATCAAATGCGCCGGTGCACCGCAAAAAGCGATGTATCTGTCAGGTGATGCCTGGCACCGCGCAAATGTTCTGAAAGACATCGACATTCAGTTCATGAACGCAGGCGGCGTGCTTTTTGGCGTCAAAGACTACGTCCCCGCCCTGATGCAATACGTCGAAAAATACGATGCGTCGCTCAACTTCTTCCACAATCTGAAATCGGTCGACGGCCCGGCCCGCACAGCAACCTTTACGGTGCAAAAGCCCGAAACCACCCCAGAAGACATCACCGTCGAGTTTGACATGATGCATGTCTGCCCGCCCCAGACCGCCCCTGATTTCATCAAGGTCTCGCCGCTGGCAGATAGCGCGGGCTGGGTCGATGTGGATCAGTCGTCTTTGCGCCACAAAACCTATGACAACATCTGGTCGCTGGGCGATGTGATGAACGCCCCCAACGCCAAAACCGCAGCGGCTGCGCGTAAACAGGCGCCCACGGTGGCCAATAACATCATTGCCGACATCAATGGCACATCGCCCGTGGCGCAATATGATGGCTATGGCTCCTGCCCGCTGACGGTAGAACGGGGGAAAATCGTGCTGGCGGAATTTGGCTATGGCGGCGCGCTTAAACCAAGCTTCCCCAAGTTCCTGCTTGATGGCACCAAACCCTCCCGCGCAGCCTGGTTCCTTAAGGAAACCATGCTGCCACCGATCTACTGGAAGGCGATGCTGCGCGGCAAGGAATGGCTCGCAAAGCCTGAAAAAATCAACGTATCCGCAAAATGAGGCCGCTGTCACATCCCCCCGGATCTTTGTGGATCCGGGGCTGTGGTGGTGCCGCGCGCTCAAACACGCTGCGTCGCTATGGAAATACCCAAATTCTTTGTCAGACTGCGAAGGAAGCTCCCGTCCCCGCAGTCTCTCGTTGTGAAAAAAGATCACCGTTATGAACTTAAAGAGATATCTGCCACTTCTTGAATGGTTGCCGAGCTATGACCGTCAGGCGTTCACGAGCGATGGTCTTGCCGGGCTGATCGTTGCAATCATGTTGGTGCCTCAGGGCATGGCCTATGCGCTTTTGGCGGGGCTGCCTGCCGAGGTCGGCCTTTATGCCAGCATTGTGCCTTTGGTGTTTTACGGGCTGCTTGGCTCAAGCCGGGCACTGGCGGTTGGACCTGTGGCCATTGTTTCATTGATGGTTGCAAGCACGCTGGGCGAAGTCGTCGAAAGCGGCACCTCCGGTTATCTTGCCGGGGCGGTGATGCTCGCGTTTTTGAGCGGTGCCATCCTGTTGGGCATGGGGCTTGCGCGGGTTGGCTTTTTGGTCAACTTCCTCAGCCATCCGGTGATTTCGGGCTTTTCCAGCGCCGCGGCGCTGATCATCGGGTTTTCCCAGCTCAAACACCTCTTGGGGTTCAACATCCCGCGCAGCCATTTGATTACCGAAACCATCGCCCATGCCATCAGCGATATCAACCAGCTCAACCTTGTCACCTTTGGCATTGCGCTTGGCTCTCTGGTGATCCTGCTTTTGTTCAAAAGCCGCGTCTCACCGATGCTGCAACGTCTGGGTGCCCCCAAAGGCCTGGCCGACGCGCTGGGTAAATCTGGCCCACTGGTGGCAGTGGGCACAACAACAGTGCTGGTCTGGATCATGGGCTTGAATGTCAGCAATGGTGTAAAAATCGTGGCAGACATCCCCTCGGGGCTGCCCGCATTGGCGCTGCCGGTCTGGGATCTAGAACTGATCCGCGAGCTGCTGCCAGCGGCAACGCTGATTTCCGTTGTGGGTTTTCTTGAAAGCGTATCGGTGGCGAAATCCCTCGCCAGCAAACGACGCCAAAAAATCGATGCCAACCAAGAGCTGATCGCCCTTGGTGCGGCAAACCTCGGCGCGGCCTTTACCGGCGGCTATCCCGTCACCGGTGGTTTCAGCCGCAGTCTGGTGAATTTCACCGCCGGTGCGGTGACACCGTTTGCCTCCATTATCACCGCCGGGCTGATTGCGGTGACCGTGGTGTTCTTTACCCCGATGCTTTATTTTCTCCCCAAGGCAACGCTTGCGGCGATCATTGTTGTGGCGGTGGCCAATCTGATCGACATCCGCACCCTGCGCGAGGCCTGGGCCTACAATAAGGCGGATGCGGTTTCATTGATTGCCACCTTCTTTGCGGTGCTTTCACTGGGGATCGAATTGGGGATCATTGCCGGTGCCGGCCTTTCGATTGCGCTGTATCTGTGGCGCACAAGCCGTCCGCATATGGCGGTGGTGGGCCGGGTTGGCACCTCTGAGCATTTCCGCAATATCCGACGCCATGAGGTCAAAACGGATCCGCATGTGCTGGCGATCCGGGTGGATGAAAGCCTCTATTTTGCCAATACCGCCTATCTTGAAGATGAAATACTCGCCTGTGTGGCTGATTGCGATCAGGTGGAACATCTGGTGCTGATCATGAGCGCGGTGAACTTTATCGATGCCAGCGCGTTGGAAAGTCTGGAAACTTTGTGCGAGCGTCTGCACGACGCCGGTGTGACCACCCACCTCGCTGAGGTCAAAGGCCCGGTGATGGACCGGTTGGAAAACGTGGGTTGGCTCAAACATCTGGGCGAAGGCCATGTCTTCCTCAGCATCCATGCCGCGATGTCAGAACTGTCGCCGCGCTACGCCGCCAAAGTGGCCTAAACCTATGCGCAATGCGGGCAACCGCTGGCATTGCGCGCTTCTTTGTTGCGACGTGAACAGCTGTGAGTAATTCACCCAGTGGTCCAAATCTGGCCAAATGGCTTTACCGCAGGGCCGCACGCGCCTGTGCAAAGGCTTCGGTGTGATCAAGATTCACATAGTCAAGCTTTGCCGCCAAAATGGCCTGATGCACAGCAGGTGCGCCACTATTGGTGTAGACCATCGTTTCAAGCCCCAGCGCACGACAGTGATCCAAAAGCCCCGGCACCTGCATCTGCGCGGGGGTCATTTCCACCAATGACGCATGAAAAAGATCCCGCGCCATTGCGGGGGACTTGGCAATATTGAGCGTGATCATCTTGCGAAACTCGGGCGCAACCGCATGCAGCCCTTCGCGCATCATTTGCGAAAACGAGAAATAAAACGTCTCTTCCACCATGCCAAGGTCACGCACCAGATCCGCAACCTTTTGCGGGTTGCACCATTTGAGTTCAACATAGACCCCGGCCCGGCCCCGCAGATGTTCCAGATAGGCATCCAGCCGCGGCACCCGTTCACCGGCAAAAGCAGGCGCAAACCAGCTGCCCGCATCCAGCTGGTCAATCTGTGCCGAAGCGTGCAAACCAAACGCACCCGCGCCAGTGCTTGTGCGCTCCAATGTGTCGTCATGAAACGCATAAAGCACCCCATCCGCGCTTTCACGCACGTCGAGCTCAATATAGTCTGCGCCCTGCGCCAAGGCACGATCTGCCGCGGCAAAGGTGTTTTCAGGCGCAACCAGATTGGCCCCCCGGTGGCTTACGATTTTGGTCATCTCACGCTCCTTCTTGCAGCAAGCGCGCGCCCGTTGCCGCACCACTGTATCACAGGGCCTGCCTATGAAATCAGTGTGATGGAGGTGTGACGCAACAGCATTGGCCTGCAACACCACCTTGCATCTTGCGGCACATGACGTAGCCCAAACTCCCCTCACATCGGCGGTAAAGACGGCCTAGCCTTTAAACCCGCCCCGCATCTTGTGCAGCAGGCCAACCAGCTGATCGAGCTCTGCAACTTCAAGCCCGGTGTCTTGCACCATACAAGCGGTGATCGCGCGCGATTCTGCCTTTAGCGCCCGGCCCTTCTCCGTCAGATTGACCACAACGCGGCGTTCATCCGTTTTGCTACGCGCGCGCTGCACCAGCCCCTCGGCCTCCAGCCGTTTCAACAATGGCGTCAGCGTGCTGGTCTCCATCGACAGGCCAGTCGCCAGCTCGCTGACAATGCGCGCGTCCTTTTCCCACAATAAAGTCAAGGTGATATACTGCGGATAGGTCAAGCCAAGCGGGCTGAGATGTTTCTTGTAGGCCCGATTTACCACATGCCAGGTCGAGTAAATCGCATGGCAAAACATGTCATCGGCATTCTCGGGAAGAGTGATTTCAGTCATCGGTGGCCTGCCATTGCGGATCAGTCATTGTGTCGCACGCGATACAATTGCGTTGCATTTAATTGCTCCCTAAATAATTTATCACTGACCGCACCGCAAGATGCTCCATTTTCCAGCCACTGCGGTCACACCAGCACCCAAAGGTGCTGGCCCTTCAACACAGGAGAATACGATGAACGCACATGTGGGCAAGCAGCTGTTGGACGCAGCTGAAAAAGTACTGGTGATTTCCAAAACCGATCTGCAGGGCAATATCACCTATGTGAACGATCTTTTCTGCACCCTCACCGGTTTTGAGCGCGAAGAAATCGTTGGCAAACCACATAATATTGTTCGCCACAAAGACGTGCCCAAAGCCATCTACAAAGAGATGTGGGACACCATCAAAGCAGGCAATATCTGGAGCGGTGTGATTCCCAATGTGGGCAAAGGCGGCGTTGTTTATATCGTTGATACCACCGTGCAGCCGATCTTTGACGACAAGGGCGACATCGCCGAATACATCAGCGTGCGTCGGGTGATCAACGATCTGATGGCGGATTTCGAAAGCCTCGAGTTCTCCAAAGAGAAATTCGACGAGTTCCACGGCTGATCCAGGAGAGTGCCCAATGTCCCAGACCATTCTTGCGTTTGGGTCGGAATCTGGAAATGCGGAGCGCTTGGCAAATCAATTTGCCGAGCGCCTGCAGGCCAATGATCCACATTCCGCCCCCCATTCCACCCCACTGTGTCCGCTGCCGCTGAACCAGGTTGATTGCAGCAAACTTGGCGCGGATGATCTTTTGCTGGTGATCACCAGCAGCTTTGGCGATGGGGAGCCCCCCGCCAATGCCGAAGCCTTTCTCGACCAGCTGCCCGCAGCCTGCTCGTTCCGCTATGCTGTGTTTGGCCTGGGCGATGTGTCTTATCCCAATTTCTGCGGCTATTCCAAAGATCTCGATGCGGCGCTCAGCCAAAAGGGTGCGCATCCCATCGCCGCGCGGGTGGATGCGGACATCTATTTCGATGGGTTCTTTGATCAATGGTTTGATGCCATCAGTCGCTATCTTGCTGGTGATCCGGCTCAGGCGGCGGCGCTTGATCTGCAGGTGGCTGCCTATGGAGACAGCGCGCCTTATGAGGCCAAGATCCTACGCCATGACCGCATCAGTGACAGCGTGCTGAATGTTGAGCTCGATATCGCGGGCAGCGGCATCCAATATGCGCCGGGTGATCTTGTCTATCTCTATCCACAAAACGACCCGTTTTTGATGATGGCTCTGGCCACATGGTTTGAAGCCGATGTGAGTGCGCTTGCGCAAAAAGACCTGCGCGCCCTGCCCAAAACGCTGCTCAAAACCGTGGCCCGCGCAACTGGCGACAGCGATCTGGCTGAGCTGCTCAAGTTCAAAAACCGCGCAGCCCTGCAGGATTATCTCTATGGGCTTGATATCTTAGACCTGCTGGAAACGCGCGACCCCGGCAAGCTCATCACCTTGGATGATCTGCAAGAGGTCTTGCCTGATATTGCGCCGCGCGCCTATTCGATTGCCTCGGCCAGCCCTCAGAAGCTGCGCCTGTGTATGCGCGAAATCAGCTATGACCACAGCGGGCGCAAACATCTTGGCCTCTCTACCGGTTATATGGCGGCCCGCGCTGTTGGCGACAGCGTGCCCATTGCGGTGCGGCCCAATCCGGAATTTGCCTTTGATGCGGACAGGCCCGCACTGATGATTGGCACCGGTGTTGGCGTGGCGCCGTTCATTTCCTATTTGGAACAGCAAAGCCAGCAGGATGAAAGCCAAACCAACATTCTGTGCTTTGGTGAAAAACTCAGCCATTGTGATTTCCTTTATGGGGATTTTCTCACCAGCTGTCAGGCCATGGGCACGCTTTCGACGCTGATCACTGCCTATTCGCGCGACCATGAGCAGAAATTCTATGTGCAGGATGCAATGCGCGCCAATGCAGATGCCCTATATGGGGCCATCCAATCCGGCGCGGTGATCTATGTCTGCGGCAACAAATCCCATCTTGGCGGGGCGGTGAATGATGCGCTGTTGGATGTGTTCCAACAGGCGGGTCAGAACAGCCCCGAAGAAGCCAGCGCCATGCTGCGCGCGCTTGAAACGGCTGGTCGGATCCGGCGCGACCTGTTTTAAAACGCCAAAGCCCACCCCCCTTGGGAGGTGGGCTTTGAAACAGCGCTCAAAACAATGTCCGGGGTAGCCAAGTGGCAACCGCAGGCAGCAGCCACACCAGCAAGATCCCCACAATCTGCAAGCCTATGAATGGCGCAACCCCCCGATAAATCTGGGTGGTGCTGATGTCCTTGGGGGCAACAGCGCGCAGATAAAACAGCGAAAACCCAAACGGCGGCGTCAGAAAGCTGGTCTGTAGATTGATCGCCAGCAACACCCCCAGCCAGATCGGATCATGCCCCATCACAATCAGGCTTGGCGCAACCAGCGGCAGCACAATCACCGAGATCTCCACAAAGTCGAGGAAGAAGCCCAGAACAAACACAAACAGCATCACAAACAAAAGCGCGCCCGTTGGACCGCCCGGCAGGTTAGCGAGCAGATGCGCCACACGGTCCTCGCCGCCAAGGCCGATGAACACGAGCGAAAAGAACCCAGCCGCCAAAATGGTGGCAAAAATCATCGCCGTCATGGTCAATGTTGATCCCAGCGCCTCTTGCACCATGCCGTTTTGAATGCCCGCGCGCAGCGCCATCAATGCGGCCCCCAGCCCGGCAATGGCAAGGCTCAGGTAAAAACCACCGATGGCCCATTCAAATGCGCCCGCATCACTGCGCTGCAATCGCACGGGGTTTAGCCCGGCCAGAACACCCAGCAAAATCAACGCGCCCGCCCCCAGAAAGATCAGCCTGGGCCGCGCGCTGATTTTACGCCCGGCCATCAGCAAAGCGCCAATTGCACCCACTGATGCAGCCTCGGTTGGGGTGGCGACCCCGCCTAAAATGGCACCAAGCACCGCAAAAATCAGCAACAGCGGCGGCACCACCGCGCCCATAAGTTCAGCGCGCGACGGGCGTGCCAGCCCGATGTCAGCCGCTGGCATATCCTGCGGCCTGAACGCGCCGCGGATCAGGATGTACAGCACATACAGCCCCACCAGCAAAAGCCCCGGCAGGATGGCCGCGGCAAAGAACTGGCCAACAGACAGCGCCTCAACCGAGAATTTTCCCTGCTCATATTGCGCCTGCTGATAGGCGTTTGACATCACATCAGCGAGGATGATCAACAGGGTTGAAGGCGGAATGATCTGCCCTAACGTGCCCGCAGTGCAGACAATACCCGAGGCCACCGCCGGATTATAACCCGCGCGCAGCATGGTGGGCAGCGCAATCAGCCCCATGGCAATCACGGTTGCACCCACAATCCCGGTCGAGGCCGCCAAAAGCGCCCCCACCAGCACCACCGACAGGCCCAGACCGCCGCGCAGCTGGCCAAAACTGCGCCCCATGGTATCCAGCAGCTCTTCGGCGATGCGGCTTTTTTCCAGAATGGCCCCCATCAGCACAAACACCGGGATCGCAATCAGCACCGTGTTGCTGATCAAGCCAAAGGCCCGCTGCCCCAGCGCCCCCAGCAATGACACATCCATCACCCCCAGCACCCAGCCGAGATAGGCAAAAATCACCGCCACACCCGCGATGCAAAACGACACTGGAAAGCCCGACAGGATCGCCGCCATCAGTGCCGCAAACATAATCAGATCAAGGTATTCAATCATTGTTCGGGGCGCTCCAGCAACAGGTGGATCAGCAGTGACAGCGATTGCAGCAGGATCAGGATACAAAAGGCGGGGATCAGGGATTTCAGCAAAAACACTGCCTCAATGCCCCCTACAGAAATTGGCCCTTCAAGGATTTTCCAGGAATTGCGCACCGACGGCCACGACCAATACAGAAACGCACCCATCGATGGCATCAGCAATGCGAGATGGCCAAAGATATCGACCCGCCGCTGCGCCGCCCGGCTGAGGCTGGCAAAAAACACATCCACCCGCACGTGTTTATCCACCAACAGCGTG
Source organism: Tritonibacter aquimaris (assembly GCF_009617595.1). Lineage (GTDB taxonomy): Bacteria > Pseudomonadota > Alphaproteobacteria > Rhodobacterales > Rhodobacteraceae > Epibacterium > Epibacterium aquimaris. The sequence goes on from NZ_WIXK01000003.1 coordinate 408,003, forward strand.
TACCCCGCTCCCAGCATAAACACGGTCGCATGCATATAAAGCACGCTTTCCTGGGCCGCGATGGAATTGACGCCAAAGACATAGCGCCCAATCACAATACAAAACTGCACCAGCACCAATAGCAACGCGAGCCACCGCACCCAGCGGGCGACCACACGGTTCAACTGGTCGATGCCTTCAGCCAAAGCCAGCATCCACATCCCCATCAAATTGAAAAAAGGCCGCGCAGCCAGGGCGCGGCCCCAATGGCATCAATATCCAAATGCACCGGCGCGGGCGTTCATCTGCCCATTGTCGGCATAGGTCATGTAGCCGCCCACCAGATCGCGATAGCTGATAAAGCTCTCGGTGATGCGCCGCACCAGCTCATCCTCATCAGCCAGATATTCCTGCATGATCTCATCAGCGGCTTTGCCCATCGCAGCGATCACATCATCGGGCAGTTTGCGCACCTGCACCCCGTGATCTGCCACCATGACCTTCAGCGCCTGTGCGTGTTTGGTCATATATTCCGTCCACACCGGATTATAGAGCCCGTGACAGGCCTGGGTCACAACCTCTTTCAGATCATCGGGCAGTGCCGCATAAGCATCTGCATTCACGCCACATTCCTCGGCGGAGGACGGCTCACCGACACCGGGCCAGTAGTAATTCTTGGCCACTTGATAATAGCCCAGCGCGGAATCGGTCCACGGGCCGATAAACTCTCCCGCGTCCAGCGCGCCGGTTTGCAGCGCCTGAAACATGGCTGGCCCGCTCATGGCTTCGGCTGCCATGCCCAACTTGGCTGCCATCTGCGAGGCAATGCCGGTGGTGCGGAACTTCAGACCCTTCAGATCTTCAGCTGAGTTGATCTCATCCTTGAACCATCCCGCCCATTGCGGACCAGAGTTGCCACACAGGAACGGCTTGATACCAAAGCGGCCGTACATCTCATCATAAAGCGCCTGACCACCCCCGTGATAAAGCCAGCCAAACTGTTCATCCGCGCGCAGGCCAAAGGGTTGTGATCCAAACAGCAGGATGCCTTTGGATTTCGACCCCCAATAGGCAGGCACCGCGTGGTACAGCTCCGCCGTGCCTTCAGACACCGCATCAAACACGCCACGCCCCGGCACCAATTCACCAGCCGCAAAAAGTTTCACCTGAATGCGTCCGCCCGAAAGCGTGGTGATGCGATCCGCCAGCATCTGCGCTGCGACACCCGGTCCTGGCAGGTTCTTGGGCCAGGCGGTGACCATCTTCCATTGCATCACCCCTTGCGCAATAGCAGGGGCAGCCAGCGATGAAGCCGCACCAACGGCCCCCGCTGCCAAAAACTTACGTCTGTCCATTTTATATCTCCCGGTTGAGTACTGTTTCAAAAAAGGGTGGTCATCTTGATGCGGCCTTACAGTGTTGGACCGTCTTTATGTGACCTCAAGTGATGCCCAGGGGTGGCCGCCATTGGTGGCGGCCTTATTGTTGTTATGTCAGCCTAAAATACGTGGCAGGCGCAGCCCGTGTTCGCGGGCGCAGTCAATCGCCTCGGCATAGCCCGCATCTGCGTGGCGCCAGACCCCGCTGGCCGGATCGTTCCACAACACACGTTCCAGCCGTTTGGCGGCCTCAGGTGTGCCATCGGCGCAGATCACCACGCCAGCGTGCTGGGAAAAGCCCATGCCAACCCCACCGCCATGATGCAGGCTGACCCAGGTTGCGCCAGAGGCCGTGTTCACCAACGCATTCAAAAGCGGCCAGTCAGACACCGCGTCTGAGCCATCTTTCATGGCCTCGGTCTCGCGATTGGGCGAGGCAACCGAGCCACTGTCAAGATGGTCACGCCCGATCACAACCGGTGCTTTCAATTCACCATTGGCGACCATCTCGTTAAACGCGAGCCCCGCCTTGTGGCGATCACCCAGCCCGATCCAGCAGATCCGCGCGGGCAGCCCCTGAAACGCAATGCGATCGCGGGCCATATCCAGCCAATTGTGCAGATGGGTGTTCTCTGGGAACAGCTCCTTCATCTTCTGGTCGGTCTTGTAGATATCCTCGGGATCGCCGGACAGGGCCGCCCAGCGGAACGGGCCAATACCACGGCAAAACAGCGGGCGGATATATGCGGGCACAAAGCCTGGGAAATCAAAGGCGTTCTCCAGCCCCTCTTCCAGCGCGACCTGACGGATATTATTGCCATAATCGAGCGTCGGCACCCCGGCGTTCCAGAAATCCACCATCGCGGCCACATGCACTTTCATGCTGGCGCGGGCGGCTTTTTCAACGGCTTTGGGATCGCTTTCGCGTTTTTCACGCCACTCGGTCATGCCCCATCCCTGCGGCAGATAGCCGTTGATCGGGTCATGGGCGCTGGTCTGATCGGTGACAATATCCGGGCGCACACCACGTTTATAGAGCTCGGGGAACACATCCGCCGCATTGCCCAACAGCGCGACCGATTTTGCCTCACCTGCCGCAGTCCAGCGTTCGATCATCTCAAGCGCTTCATCAAGGCTTTCGGTCTTTTCATCCACGTAACGGGTGCGCTGGCGGAAATCGATGCTGTCGGGGTTACATTCCACCGCCAGACAGCAGGCTCCTGCCATCACCGCCGCCAAGGGCTGCGCGCCGCCCATACCACCAAGACCACCGGTCAGGATCCATTTGCCAGTGAGATCACCGCCATAATGCTGACGCCCGGCTTCGGCAAAGGTTTCATAGGTGCCCTGCACAATGCCCTGACTGCCGATATAGATCCACGACCCCGCCGTCATCTGGCCATACATCGCCAGACCCTTCTTATCGAGCTCGTTGAAATGATCCCAATTGGCCCAATGGGGCACGAGGTTTGAATTGGCAATCAGCACGCGTGGCGCATCTGTATGGGTTTTGACAATGGCAATGGGTTTGCCCGATTGCACCACAAGGGTCTCGTCTTCCTCCAGATCTTTGAGCCCGGCCACCATGGAATCAAAGTCTTCCCAGGTGCGCGCGGCTCGGCCAATACCGCCATAAACCACCAATTCATGCGGGTTTTCCGCCACATCCGGATGCAGGTTATTCATCAGCATCCGTAACGGGGCTTCGGTCATCCAGCTTTTGGCATTCAGCTCTGGGCCGGTGGGTGGAAACACATCGCGTGTGTTTTTACGTGGGTCGCTCATCTGGGTCTCCAGTTCTTCAAAAATTCAAGGCCCGTCTTCAAATGGGTGCGCAGCGCCGCGGCCCGCGCGGCCTCATACGGCCAGGGCGGCGCTTCGTGCATGTAGGTTGCCTGCGCCAGCTCCATCTGAATGGCGTGAAAGCCCTCACCCGGGCGGCCATAGTGGCGGGTGGTCCAGCCGCCCTTGAAGCGGCCGTTCAACACATTGCTATACCCATCTGCATTGGTGCAGATCCGGTGCAGCCCCGCCTCGATCTCCGGTGCGCAGCTCTGGCCTTCGTTGGTGCCAATGTTGAAATCCGGCAGGCGGCCCGCAAACAGAAACGGAATGTCGCCGCGGATCGAATGGCAATCGTAAAGCAGCGCAAAGCCATGACGCGCCTTGACGCGGTCTAGTTCCGCTGCAAGCGCGGCATGATAGGGCGCGTGATACAGATCCGTGCGGCGCATGATCTCGGCCGCATCCGGCGCGTTCCCCGCGTGATAAATCGCACGCCCATCAAAATCTGTCAGCGGGCACAGGGTGGTGGTGTTTTGTCCGGGATAGAGGCTTATCCCCGATGGATCGCGGTTCACATCAATCACATAGCGATGCATGGGCGTGCGCACCGTGGTCACATCCGCCACCAGATCCGCATAAAGATCATGAATATGCCAGTCGGTGTCGGCCATGGCGCGGCCAGTGTCATTCAGCCCCGCCAACACATCATCCGGAATATCTGTCCCCGTATGGGGCAACCCCAAGACAAGCGGGCTATCCCCGCGCTGAACTTCGATCATAGGCTCAGCTCCAGCCCAACCGCCTGCGCCAGCGCATCAGAGCGCACCGCAACCGCCGCCGCATCAATATCGGGTGCCATATAGCGATCCTCCTCAAGGCTGGGGACCGAAGCACGCAGGCATGCAATCGCCTTTTGCAAAGTGGCTGAGGTCATCAAAGGCGCGCGGTATTCAATGCCTTGCGCCGCGCACATGGCCTCAACCCCGAGGATCACCGCCAGGTTTGCAACCATCCGATCAAGACGGCGCGCCCCATGGGCTGCCATGCTGACATGGTCTTCTTGGTTGGCGGATGTGGGCGTGCTGTCCGTAGAGCACGGATTGGCCAGGTGTTTGTTTTCGCTCATCAATGCGGCGGTGGTAACTTCGGCAATCATCAGCCCCGAGTTTAGCCCCGGCTCTGGCGTCAGAAACGGTGGCAGGTCATGGGATAAGGTTGGATCCACCATCAGCGCCACCCGACGCTGGGCAATTGCGCCAATCTCGGCCAGCGCCAGCGCAATCTGATCCGCGGCAAAACCCACAGGTTCCGCATGGAAATTACCACCTGACAGGATCTTGCCCGTTTCCACAATCACCAGCGGATTATCGGTGACCGCATTGGCCTCAATCTCAAGCGTGCGCCCGGCATAGCGCAGCAAATCCAGCGCCGCGCCGGTGACCTGCGGCTGGCAACGAATGCAATAAGGATCCTGCACGCGGGCGTCGCCATCGCGGTGGCTTTCGCGGATCTCACTGCCCTTCAGCAATAGCGACATGCCACGGGCCACATCGATCTGGCCCTGATGCCCCCGCAGCGCATGAATTTCCGGCGTCAACGGCGCAGTGGATCCCATGATGGCATCGGTCGACAAAGACGCGGTCACCACGGATGCGCGCACCATCCGCCTGGCATCAAACAGCCCCGCCAGGGCGCAGGCGGTGGAAAACTGGGTGCCATTGATCAGCGCCAGCCCCTCTTTCGGGCCCAGCACCACAGGTTGAAGCCCGGCTTCGCGCAATGCCTCGCCGCCACGCAGGCGCTGGCCTTGATAAATCGCCTCACCCTCGCCGATCATCACCGCCGCCATATGCGCCAGCGGTGCCAGATCACCCGACGCCCCAACCGAGCCCTTTTCCGGGATCACCGGCACAACACCGCGCGCAAGCATGGCCTGAATGAGGTCGGGCAGCGCCCAACGCACCCCAGAAGCCCCGCGTCCCAGCGACAACAGCTTTAGCGCCATCATCAGGCGCACGGTTTCAACCTCCAACGGATCCCCTACCCCACAACAATGGGACAGGATCAGATTGCGTTGCAGGGTCTCTGTGTCTTTGGGGGCAATGCGCACCGAGGCCAGTTTGCCAAAGCCCGTGTTGACGCCGTAAACCGGCGTTTCCCCATTGGCGGCGGTTTCAACCAGCGCCGCAGAGGCATCAATGCCCGCGCGGGCGCTGTCGCACAGTTTTACCGCAATATCGCTGCGCCAGATGGTTTCCAATTCCGACAGCGACGCCATGCCGGGCTGTAGTATCAGGGTCAAAACGATCCTCCAAAGATACGCGAGTGAAGCGGGTTGATGCCAATTCCATACGAGAGCTCAGCCGGATCCTGCACGTTCCAGATGGCAAGATCCGCGCGTTGCCCCGGGGCAATCATACCGCAATCGGTTAATCCAAGCGCGCGCGCCGCCACACGGGTGGTGCCCGCCAGCGCTTCGGCCGGGGTCAAACGAAACAGGGTGCAGGCCATATTCATCGCCAACAATAGTGATCCCATTGGCGATGAGCCCGGATTCCAATCAGTTGCCACCGCCATCGCCACGCCTAGATCACGAAACGCCTCAACCGGCGGGGCCTGGGTTTCATGCAGCGCATAAAACGCACCGGGCAACAGCACCGCGACCGTGCCCGCCGCCGCCAGCGCCGAGGCATCATCGGGGGTGGCATATTCCACGTGATCCGCTGACAGCGCCTTGTATTTTGCCGCCAGCGCAGTGCCGCCGAGATGGCTCAGCTGCTCCGCATGGAGTTTCACCGGCAGGCCCAGCGCAAGCGCGCGGTCAAACACGCGGGCAATCTGTGTGGTGTCAAAGGCAATGCCTTCGCAAAACCCATCCACCGCATCCACCAACCCTTCTGCATGGGCGCGTTCAAGCGTGGGCAGGCAGATCTCATCAATATAGCGATCCGCATCCATCCCCGCAGGCACTGCATGGGCGCCCAGAAAGCTGGTTTTCACCCGGACAGGCCGCAGGCGGCCAATCTGACGCGCCACCCGCAGCATTTTGATCTCGGCATCCTGATCCAGCCCATAGCCGGATTTCACCTCAACGCAGGTCACTCCCTGCGCAATCAAGGCATCCACACGGGTCAGCGCAGTTTGCAACAACGTCTCTTCGCTGGCCCCGCGCGTCGCCGATACCGTTGAAACGATCCCGCCCCCGGCGCGGGCGATCTCATCATAGCGCGCCCCGTTCAGGCGCATCTCAAACTCACGCGCGCGATTGCCGCCATGCACAATATGGGTGTGGCAATCAATCAAGCCAGGCGTCACCAGCCGCCCCATCTGCGGATGTCTGACCCAATCCGCATAGGCTGCGGGCAGCTCCTGCCCCACCCAGACAATATGCCCCTTTTCAACGGCAATCGCCGCATCGCGCAGCAATCCATAGGGATCATCGGCGGTGGTATTGGCCAGTGTAGCCACAGTCACATCCGTGAGGAGAAATCGGGAGCTCATGCATTAACCTTGCTTTATAGATGCACATATATTTAATATGTCACTACATAATAATGTCAATGGAGTTATTCCGGTGCAAGTGATCCATGCAAAACAAGCGCTTACCGCCACGGGCTGGCAGCGCGATCTGCAAGTGGAAATTGACCCCAGCGGGCGAATCGCCACGCTCGGCGCGCAGACAGGGACGGCAACACACCACGTGGATCTGCTGTTGCCTGCGCCGGTCAATCTGCACAGCCATGCGTTTCAACGCGCAATGGCAGGCCTCACCGAGGCCCGCGGCCCCGATCCGCGCGACAGTTTCTGGACCTGGCGCAAGCTGATGTATCAATTTCTGGATCAACTCACGCCCGAGCATGTGGAAGCCATCACCGCCATGGTGTTTCTGGAAATGCTGGAGGCGGGCTATGCGGGCGTTGCGGAATTTCACTACCTGCATCATGCAGCCGACGGGGTGCCTTATGCGAATCTGGCAGAGCTCTCCCAACGTATTGTTGCCGCTGCCGACAGCACCGGCATTGGCCTGACGCTTTTGCCGGTGCATTATCAATACGGCGGCTGCGATCTGCGCCCACTACAGGGTGGACAGCGCCGGTTTGGCAATGACGTCGAACAATTTCTGCGCCTGCGTGAACAGGCCGCAAAGGCCCTGACCGCAGCCGATGCCACCCTTGGCGTGGCCCCCCATTCGCTGCGCGCCGTCGATCCCGCCGGGTTAAAAACAGTGCTGGCTGAGGCAAAAACAGGCCCGATCCACATGCATCTGGCCGAACAGGTCGCCGAGGTTGAAGAGGTCAGCGCCCATCTCAATGCGCGCCCCACCGAATGGCTGTTGAACAACCACGCGGTGGACGCGCGCTGGTGTCTGATCCATTGCACCCAAATGACCACAGAAGAAACCATTGCGCTGGCAAAAACCCAGGCCGTGGCCGGGCTGTGTCCGCTCACAGAATCCAATCTGGGCGATGGGATTTTCAACGGCACGGACTATCTGAACGCGCAGGGCCGTTTTGGGATGGGCTCGGATTCCAACGTACAGATCTCGCTGTTTGAAGAACTCAAAACCCTGGAATATTCGCAACGGCTGCGGGATCGCTCTCGTGCCGCGCTTGCAACGCAAGAGCGTTCTACCGGGCGGGTGCTGTTTGAAGGCGCTGTTCAGGGCGGCGCACAGGCCGGCGGGCGCAACAGCGGTGCGCTGCGCGTGGGGGCCTGGGCCGATCTCATCGCGCTTGATACAGACACGCAGTATTTGTGCAACCGTCAGGGTGATCAGCTACTTGATAGCTTGATCTTTGCAGGCGCAGGCCCCAGCAGTATCCGCGACGTCTGGAGCGCAGGCCGTCATGTGGTGAAGCAGGGTCGCCATCCCCGCCGCGATGACATAATCTGCCGCTTCAAACGCACACTAAACCAGCTGGAGACCACGCTTTGAGCGAGCCAACCCGCCTATCCTGGACTGATGTACGCGACCAGATTCGCGCCCGCATCCTCAGCCGCACCTATGCGCCGGGGGATCGCCTCCCCCGCGATGAGGACATCGCCCAGGAGTTTGGCTGCGCCCGCACCACCGTCCATCGCGCCATGCAGGATCTGGCGCAGATGGGCCTGGTGGAGCGTAAACGCAAAGGCGGCACCCATGTATTGAGCGACCCTGTCACCCGCGCCACCTTCGACATTCCCATTACCCGCTGCGAGGTGGAACAGCGCGGCGCAAAATATGACTACCAGCTGATCAGCCGCGCGCTGGAACAGACGCCCACAGGCGTGATGGCGCGCTTCGGCCTGCACACCCCGCGTGAAATGCTGCGGGTCAAGGCGCTGCATCTGGCCGACAACCGCCCCTATGTGTTTGAAGATCGCTGGGTCGACACCCAATCCACCCCGGAAATCCTGGATGTGGATCTCACCCGCGAAAACGCCAATGAATGGCTGGTGCACAATAAACCCTTCAGCCGGGTCGATGTGCGCTTTTCTGCGATGAATGCCACCGCTGACAACGCGCACCACCTGGATACGCCCGAGGGCAGCGCGCTGTTTGTGATTGAGCGCACCACCTGGATCGGCAGCGCCCCGATCACCACGGTACAGTCGCTGGCGGCACCGGGCTATCAGCTGGCTGCAAACACGGGTTGAGGGCGAAATCCTGCGAGAAGCGATTTGTGGCCTCTGTCCCACGTGAACTTGCAGGACGATCCAACGCCCAAGCCTTTGATCTGTTTCACAGCTTTTTGGTCAAGACAGACAGTGGTGCTGTTGGGACGCGGAGGTCGGCTTTGCGGACAAAACAGAAGTTGGGCATTGTCGTACCAATGGCTCCTTGCGGTAAAATCGAGATACGCTTGGGAACGCTGGATTTGTTTCCTGCGCAATACTTAAGGGCGTGGGACAGGGTGGCTGAAATGAACCTACGAAGCGCTTCGTTATTCAAGTTACGTGTTTAGCTGACCGAAAAAGGTGGTCCACACGTGCTGCGTGTCGATGTTGTAACAGGTTCTTCTTTACGCTAAGCCTTTTGGCGTGAACATACTGCGCGGCATACTCGTAATCGCCCTGATTGCCATGCTCTTGATCGGGAACCTGATCGAGGGTGCTGCGCATGCCGGAGCCTCTGACTGCATTGGCGCGCATTGCCACGAACATGCAAGAGTGAGTGACAGCCGTGAGATGGCGTATTCACATGAAGACAATGTTGGCGATCTTATTACGCATGATTGTTGCGATCAGATTTTCTGCCAAGCCGTGGCGTTGCCCGATTTCCCAGCTTTGGTTCACCCGGTGGGCCTCCAATCTGCGTCTCGAGCTCAAATCGGTCTGCTCGCTGCTGTGAACAGGCCCCGAACGCTAGAACGACCGCCTAACAGCTGAACATGTTCTTTGGGATTTGCCCAAGCCTTTGGGCAAGCCGTGACCTTTCGCGCCCCTTTGGGCGATCGAAGTTTCATTCAGCATGTTAGGGAATTCACGTGAACAAAAAATACCTAGTCCTTGGCGCGACTGCCGTTGTAGCAGCTGTCGCTGCATCCTTCTTTCTTCGCCCTGAACCACCGCAGGAAAGCGCACAAACCAGTCCGACAGCTGGCACGGCAATCGTCTCGATCACCATGCCAGAGATCAGCGGGAATACCGCAATTGGTCAAAACATCTTTGAAAGAATCTGTGCGGCGTGTCACGGCACGCAAGGTGTCGGCAATGCGGAGGCCGGGCCACCGCTTATTCACAAGATCTATGAACCCGGTCATCACGGGGACGAAAGCTTTCAGCGCGCTGTTGCCCAAGGCGTTCGCGCCCATCATTGGCGATTTGGCGACATGCCGCCGGTCGAGGGTCTCACACGTGGCGACGTTGCTATGGTGATCGATTATATTCGCGAAATCCAACGCTCCAATGGGATTAACTGAGGGATACGACTATGAAAAAACTTGCACTATTCGCTTTGCTTGCGGCGCTTTCGTCGACCGCATTTGCCCATTCCCGCGTGGATATGACTACCCCCGAGAATGGCGCAGTGATGACAGATGTTCCCGCCGAAGTTAGTTTCAACTTCGCAGATGACATTCGTCTGACACGGGTAGAAATGACCCATGCAGTTCACCCAACAGTGCAGCTCGACCTGGGCGACCAAAAGAGCTTTGATCGCGCCTTCACGCTTCCCCTGGATGACATGGGGGTCGGCACCTATCGTATCGAATGGCGCGGGCTGGGGGTCGATGGTCATGTGATGCAAGGCGACTTCACGTTTACGGTGGAGTGAGCATGCCGGATATATGGGGTCAGGCCGCTATCCTGACGAAACTATTTTTGTACGTCAGTGCATTGGGGGCAGTCGGCTTGGTGATCGTCCAGATTGCCTTTGCGGGCGAAACCGCCTGTGTCGCCAAACGCATGCGCGCCCAAACTATCGGCCTCGTGGTGGTAGCGATTTCGGCTTCCGCGTTTGGTTTCTTGCTGCGAGGTGCGGCTCTTACCGGTGGCGCGGATGGAATGACTGACCCCGAAATGCTGGGCCTTTTGTGGCAGACACCAGTAGGTGAGGCGCTTTTGTGTCGTCTCGCGGGGGGCGCATTGATCATCGTCGGTTTGTTAATATCCAGCCATGGTCATTGGCTCGCGCTGGCCGGTGGATTGCTCTTGCTTTGGTCGTTTGCCCAGATTGGTCACGTCACTGATATTGGCACTTTCGCTGTGCGGCTTCTTTTGCTGCTGCATCTTGTCGGCGTTGCCTTCTGGGTTGGTATCTTGCCGCCCTTGCACCACCTGTCGCGCGCACCGGATCGTCTTACCCCAGCAACACAGCTCGGCCATCATTTTGGCCGAGTTGCAACGATCATCGTCCCTGTTCTGATATTGGCCGGTCTCATTATGGGCTGGATGCTGACAGGCTCACTGACGGCCTTGTTTGGCACAGGATATGGACAAGCCTTGCTGGTCAAGCTCGCACTTGTTGCCGTGGTGCTGACGCTAGCTGCGGCAAATAAGCTCCGTTTTGTCCCTGCCATGCAGGCTGGAGAGGCCGCTGCCGCGCGGCATCTGGCACTGTCCATTCAAATCGAAACACTGGTCATTCTGGCGGTACTTGCAGCCACCGCCACATTAACCAGTGTGCTTACTCTGCCAAGCTGAGGCCATCATGATCACAAGATTTACGCCCGTTTTGATTTTATGTATTTCCCCGAGCCAATCCTTCGCCGCTCACGAGTTGGACAATCGCGATGTGATAAATGGGCAAGCTCTATACGCAGAACACTGTGCGTCGTGCCATGGAGCCAAACTCGAAGGGCGGCCGAATTGGCGAACACCAGATGAAAACGGCATTCTCCCTGCGCCGCCCCATGACGAAACGGGGCACACCTGGCACCACGACAACCAATTGTTGTTTGAATATACCAAACTGGGTGGAGAGGGCGCGCTGGCCGCACGTGGGGTCACGGGGTTTGCCAGCGGGATGCCGGGATTTGGTGGAATGCTGACGGATGAGGAGATCTGGAATATTCTTGCCTTTGTCCGCTCAACCTGGCCGGAGCCAGTGCAAGACATCCAAGCCGGGCGAAACCCTGTGCACGAATAGTCCATTGGGCGTCGGGCCTGCTTTGCATCACATTCAAGTTAGCACGGCTGCAACAAGCACTTCCGCGAAGTATGAACTTAGTCCAAACAAGGAGACCGAACCATGCTGACACGCCGTCAAACGCTCGGACTACTAGCCACTGCACCAACTGCGGTTATCGTTTTACCGTCAGTTGCCTTGGCACGCGAACCCGATGTGTTCCAAAACCCGGTCGCGATGAATGCCGTCGATCCAATCGCCTATTTCGAGCAGCAGAAACCGATATTGGGCGCGGCGGCACATGCAAGGCGTTGGAATGGTGCAGAATGGCGTTTTGCCAATAGGCTTAACGCAAACACGTTCGCAGCAACCCCAGAAGCTTATGCTCCTGTGTTCGGTGGATACTGCGCCTTTGCGGCGTCTCGTGGTTATCTTGCGCCAACGATCCCCGAGGCCTGGACCATCTACGAGGGCAAACTCTACCTGAATGCCAGCATGCGTGCGCAGGAGCTTTGGCTGCGCGACGTTCCGGGAAATATCGCTGCCGGCTTGCGCAATTGGCCGGACATCCTCAGGTAATCCGGATGGCAATGGGACTGTTCGGCGCTTACGAGGACTTGCGCAGCACGTATTCTCCGCGCCCTATTTTGCGCAAGGCCCCCTGGTCGGTCAGATCTTTCAACGCGCGATAGCAGGCCTCTTTGGTAAGGCCGATCTGGCTTGCAAACTGGGTGACAGAACCCTGCAACAGACCGCACGCCACCGCCTGAAAGACTCGCTCATGCGCAGATCTGACGGCGTGAAGCGTTAAAAGCTGACGATACTCTTGCACCTGCGTCGCCAACAACCTTGTTATGCTTTCAGAAAACGCAGCGTCCTTGCGCTGACGTGTCTGGATGGCGTGCTTTGAAAGGCGAATAACCTGAGACTGCGCGGTTGCTACCGCATCACAATGGTAATGACCGGAATAGAGCGAAGCTTCCGCAAACATGCTGCCCGCCAAGGCATTGTGCAGGGTTACTACAGTCCCCGCTTCGGTAATACGGGTCAAGCAAATCGCACCCGAAATAACGAAGAATACACCTCTTGTCTCGTCCCCCTGACGAAAGACGTGATCGCCCTTTGCCAAGGCCAAACACATGTGCGCGTCGTCATGCAAGAGATCAAAAGGTACAGGCAACATATGATTTCAATCATATTTGTTTCGGTGCGACGGGTCTATCACAGATCGAGCCACAACAAAAAATCGGTCACTCCATGTTCAAATTCTCGCTTTGCGTTTTTCTAACGCTCGCCACCTCTTCTGCTTTTGCTCAACACGCACACCACAACCAAAATGCTCCAAGGGAGGTTGGACAATCATCCTTCGCCGCGATTGCCGAGATCGTTGAGGTGTTGCTCGATGATCCTGAAACGGATTGGACCAAAGTAAATATCAGCGCCTTGCAAAACCACCTAGTGGACATGGATCTTGTGACCACCCGGGCCAAGGCCACAGCGGAAACAAACGGTTTGACTGTGGCGCTCACGGCCTTGGGCGAAGGCGAAACCGTTGGAGCAATTCAGCGGATGACAGTAGCCCATGCGCCGATGCTTGCGACCGAGACAGGCTGGAACATTGACACCGAGGTCACGATGTCCGGTGCCATCATGCACATCACTGTGACCTCTGAGGCCGATCTTGCGCGGGTGGTAGGTCTGGGTTTCTATGGGGTCATGACAATCGGTGCCCATCATCAGGCACATCATTTACAGATCGCGTTGAGCGCCGATCCGCATCATTGAGCTATTTCTGCTCCCTGCTGGTTCTCGAATGCGCATTTCGGGACTAGTGGTAAAGCTTTGTTAATACGCAAAAGTCACAGGTTCCGCGCGTGTTGTCGACATTCACGCAGACCGCAGCATCGGTCAAAGCGGACTCAAACTGCCATTTTCCGCACCGCAGGGAGCTTCGCGCAGGATTGCGCCCCTTATCTGCAGCTGCCCCCTCACTACGCTTGCTGACGGGCGCAAGTGAAGGGTGATACCCTCGCCAACCGCTGACAGTGCGCCACGAAAATGTGACCCTAAAATCCTTGGGACTTTGGTCGCGCTTGGTTCAAGCTCCACAGCACTTAAATTTCAAAGACACACAGAGGGAGGAGATCTGATGGCGGAACAATTGGAAAAAGTTGTGATCACCGAGGCAGGCCGCGCCCTGCTTGCGGAATTGCGCGCCGAACATGGCAATGTGGTGTTTCAGCTCTCGGCGGGGTGCTGCGATGGGACTGGCGCCATGTGTTTCACGGAAAACAGCGCCTTTATCGGCACCAATGATGTGAAACTCGGCGAAGCCGATGGCGCGGGCGTCTGGGCCTCACCCTCGATTGCCGGGATCTGGGAAAACTCACAGCTGATCATCGATGCAGGCCCCGGCAGCGGTGATGGCTTCAGCCTTGATAATGGCCGCACCACCCGGTTTCTGACCAAAGCACGCATTATCTCACCCAGCGCGTAACCCGACCTATGCAGGCGCGCAGATGCGGCGCAACTGATCCGCCAGTGCCCGCAGCTTTGCATCCATCGGCGTGCTCTGTCGCCAGATCAGACCAATCTGGCGGCTGGGCTGCGGCGCGCCAAAGGATGTCACCGCCACATCCGCCGAGCGGGTTTCAATATTGACCGCCATCTGCGGCAGAAGCGTCACCCCCAGCCCCGCATTCACCATCTGCACCAATGTGGACAGCGCGCTGCCATCCATCACCTCGCGCGGCTGGCTCGGACGCAACTCACAAAAGCTCAAGGCCTGTTCACGAAAACAATGGCCTTCTTCCAGCAGCAACAGCTGCATTTCGCGCAGCTGATCACGCCCCGGCACCGGTTTTTCTGCATCCGCACGTGGGCGCACCAGCACGAACTCTTCTTCAAACAACGCCTCTTCGACAAAACCCGCATCCCCGATGGGCAATGCCACAATCGCCAGATCCAGCGCGCCATCTTTCAGCGCCTGCACGAGTTGCTGGGTCTGGCTTTCACGAATGCGCAGCTCTACCTGCGGATATGCGCGCTGAATGCCCTGCACCACTTTGGGCAACAGATAGGGCGCAACCGTGGGAATCACCCCCAGCCGCAGGGCCCCCGCCAGCCCGTCGCCCATGGCGCGGGCCAGATCTCCCAGCTCATCCACCGAACGCAGGATTTCTTGCGCCCGCAGCCGGAACGCCTGACCAAAGCTCGTAAGCCGCACAGACCGCGGCCCGCGTTCAATCAACGTCTGGCCCAGCGTGGTCTCTAATTCCTTGATCTGCACCGACAATGCAGGCTGCGACACCGCTGCCGCATCCGCTGCGCGACCAAAATGCCCTTGCTGTGCCAGCGCCTCGAAATACCTCAATTGGCGGAGTGTGATATTAATCATAAGATTTTCCTATCACGGCAATGAATTAAAGCAACTTAATTTTATCAATTGAGCTTGTTAGCGTCTTAACAGCCAGGGTCATCCCCAGACAGCGGGGCGCGGCCAAGGTCATACACAGCGAGGAGAGAGAGCTATGGACGGACATGACGCATCACAGGGCTGCCCGGTACTGCACGGCGCCAACACCGAGAGCAATTCATCGGTCACCGCCTGGTGGCCCAAAACGCTGAAACTGGACATCCTGCATCAACACGACCGCAAAAGCGATCCGATGGATGCGGATTTTGACTACCGCGAGGTGGTGAAATCCCTTGATGTTGACGCGCTGAAGGCCGATCTCACCGCGCTGATGACTGACAGTCAGGACTGGTGGCCTGCGGACTGGGGCCATTACGCGGGGCTGATGGTGCGCATGGCCTGGCATCAGGCGGGCACCTATCGCACCTCTGATGGGCGCGGTGGCGGCAACACCGGCAACCAACGCTTTGCGCCGCTCAACTCCTGGCCCGACAATGCCAACCTCGACAAGGCGCGCCGCCTGCTCTGGCCGATCAAAAAGAAATACGGCAACGCGCTGTCCTGGGCGGATCTCATTTTGCTGGCGGGCAATGTCGCCTACGAAAGCGTCGGGCTGAAAACCTTTGGCTTCTCCTTTGGCCGTGCTGACATCTGGCACCCGGAACAGGACATCTACTGGGGCTCGGAACAGGATTGGCTAACCTCAACCCGCTACGACGAGGACGACACACGCGAAAGCCTTGATAACCCGCTGGCGGCAGTGGTGATGGGGCTGATCTATGTGAACCCCGAAGGCGTCAACGGCGTGTCAGATCCGCTGAAAACCGCCCAGGACATGCGGGTGACATTCTCGCGCATGGGGATGACCGATGCGGAAACCGTCGCGCTTACGGCCGGGGGTCACACTGTCGGCAAGGCGCACGGTAATGGCAACGCCGAACTGATCGAGGCCGAGCCCGAAGGCGCAGAACTGCACGAACAGGGGCTTGGCTGGCAGATCAACCAGACACGCTCCATCGGGCGCAACACTGTGACCTCGGGGCTTGAAGGCGCGTGGACAACCGAACCCACCAAATGGGACAATGGTTTCTTTGAGCTGTTGTTCAAATATGACTGGGAGCTGGTCAAATCCCCCGCAGGCGCAACCCAGTGGGAGCCGGTGAACATCGCCGAAGAGGACAAGCCCGTGGATGTCGAAGACCCATCCATCCGGGTCAATCCAATGATGACCGACGCTGATATGGCACTGAAACTGGATCCGGGGTTTCGCGAAGTCTCTGAACGCTTTGCCAAAGACCCAGAAGCATTTTCCGACGCCTTTGCCCGCGCCTGGTTCAAACTGCTGCACCGCGATATGGGCCCCAAAAGCCGCTACATCGGCCCGGAAATCCCCGGCGAAGATCTGATCTGGCAGGATCCGATTGATGCGGGACCATCCGGCTATGATGTGGATGCGCTGAAGGCAAAGATCGCTGACGCCGGGCTGTCGGTTGCGGATATGGTCACCACCGCCTGGGACAGCGCCCGCACCTTCCGTGGCTCTGACATGCGCGGCGGCGCCAATGGCGCCCGCATCCGCCTTGCGCCGCAAAAAGACTGGCAAGGCAATGAGCCCGAACGTCTGGCCCGGGTGCTTTCTGTGCTGGAACCCATCGCCGATGATGCGGGTGTCAGTGTTGCCGATGTCATTGTACTTGCGGGCAATATTGGGGTGGAACAGGCCGCCAAGGCCGCAGGGTTTGATCTCACCCTGCCCTTTGCGCCGGGTCGCGGGGATGCAACAGATGCGCAAACCGACGTCGAAAGCTTTGCGGTGCTCGAGCCCTTTGCCGATGGGTTCCGCAACTGGCAGCGAGAGCATTTCGCCGTCACTCCCGAAGAGATGCTGCTGGATCGGGCACAATTGATGGGGCTGACCGCACCAGAAATGACCGTGCTGATTGGTGGTCTGCGCGTCATCGGCGCCAATCACGGCGACAATACGCAAGGCGTGTTCACCGATCGTGTCGGCGCGCTCAGCACCGATTTCTTTGTCACCCTCACCGATATGAACAACAGCTGGGAGCCCACCGGGCGCAACAGCTATGACATCAAG
This sequence comes from Tritonibacter aquimaris, assembly GCF_009617595.1. Taxonomy (GTDB): domain Bacteria; phylum Pseudomonadota; class Alphaproteobacteria; order Rhodobacterales; family Rhodobacteraceae; genus Epibacterium; species Epibacterium aquimaris. The sequence goes on from NZ_WIXK01000003.1 coordinate 425,204, forward strand.
GATCGCCAAAGCGGTGCGGTGAAATACACCGCCAGCCGGGTGGATCTGGTGTTTGGCTCCAATTCAATCCTGCGCGCCTATGCTGAGGTCTACGCGCAAGACGACAATGGGGGCAAATTCGTCGCTGATTTCGCCCGCGCCTGGACCAAGGTGATGAACGCGGATCGTTTTGATCTTGCTTAAAACAACACAGGCGGTGTTCCACTCCACCGCCTGATATCATCTCAAAATCACGTATCAGCGGGCTGCCTCAGGCGGCCCGCTGTTTAAGTTTCAGCCGCATAAACACGCATGCGGGATCCGCCTCATAGCTGCCAAAGGGCACGCAATATTCATAGCCCAACGCCTCATAGAGCGCCCGCGCCCCATCATAGCCTGGACATTGTTCTGAACCAGTCTCCAGAACCAAAGCGCTGTGGCCTGCCGCATAGGCTTCCTCGGCCAGGTGCTCCATCATCTGCCGGGCAATGCCACGTCCCCGCATCTCCTCGAGAACATGAACAGATTTCACCTCAACGCTGCCATCGTCCAACGGCAACAGCGCGCCGCAGCTCACTGCGCGCGCATCGTCAAAGGCGGCCCAGAACTGCAGCCCCTTTGCCCGCATCGCCTTGGCATCCAAAGTATGATTGGCTTCATCCGGGCAATTGGCGGTGGAATGCGTAAAATGCGACTGCAGCAAATCCTGCAATTCGGGTGCGGCAGGGTCAGCCAGGCGAATATCAATCATGTTCACGGTCCTTCAAATCTCGCACAACCCTAACACACAACCTGTGGCAAAGCGCTGTCAGTTTTGTAACCGTCTCGCTACAGCGCCAACACCAGCACAAACCTGTCAAAAAAACAGGCACTTCGCCCGAAGCTACCGCCAAAACGCAAACAGCCGACCCAAAGGGCCGGCTGCCTGACTTATCGCGTGGGGGGAGCGAAATTATTCAGCGCCAAACACATCCGCGAATTTGGCTTTGTTGGCATCTGCATCCGCCAGCGCCTTGGCCGGGTCAAACGCCATCAGTTTGATCTCGTCACGTGCTGGGAAACCTGCTGGTACACCCATGTCATTGCGCGCGGGGATATAGCCCATTTCCAGAACCAGATCCTGACCGTTCTGCGACAGCACAAAATCAACAAACTTCTGCGCCGCAGGCACGTTCTTGGCGGTCGACAGGATCGCAACCGGCTCGGTCACATAAGACACGCCTTCTTCGGGGAAGACGAACTCAACAGGGGAGCCTTCCGCTTTGTTGCGGATGGCAAGGAAATCAACAACCATGCCGTAGGGCTTTTCGCCCGCAGCAACCGCCTTAAAGGTGCCACCGTTGCCGCCTTTGGCGCGGGCGTCATTGTCGGCAAGCTTGTTGTAGTAATCCCAGCCCAGATCCTTGTCACCGGTCAGGGTTGCAAGGTGAATAAGCGCAGCACCTGAATACAGCGGCGATGGCATTGCGATCTGGCCTTTGACCGCCGGATCCACCAGATCATCCCATGAGGTGGGCGCGCTCTCAACACCGGTGTTATAAACGATGCCGGTGGTGATCAGCTTGGTCGAGTGATAAAACCCATCCGCGCTATAAAGCGCCGGATCATAGGCCTGCGCCTCATCCGATTTATACGCCAGCAGCTGCCCGGCCTGCGCCATGCCTTCCAGTGTCACGGTATCCGCAATCAGCAGCACATCCGGCTGCGGGCTGCCCGCTTCGATCTCGGCACGCAGACGCGCCATCAGCTTGGTGGTGCCATCGCGCACCCACTCCACATCAACGCCGGGGTTTGCGGCTTCAAACGCATCAACGGTACGCTGCGCATCCGCATTGGGCTGCGAGGTATAAAGGGTCAGGGTTTCGGCCAGACCAGAAGTGGCCAACAGGGCCAAAGCGGTAGCAGACAGCAGTGTCTTCATCGGGATACTCCAACATTTGAGACTTGAGCACAAAGCTGCCGCCGAAATAGTGCCTGCTTTGCAACACCCATATGACACTGATGATTCAGCAATATTACGTTTGACCCAAATGGGTCGTTTTCGAACGAAAACAGGAAAAAACTTTGCGATGGCTCTGCTCATCCCGTGCTTTGCGATGAAGAAAGCCAAAGAAACAGCATGGATACAGGGCTTCGCACGAAAGCGTCATTTGCACCTAAGGGTTGCACAACCTAGGGTCGCAGACATTGATCAAGACAACATTTGCTATGACCCCGACACTTATTTTTCTGCTGATCACACTTACACCACCTGTGCTGGCGCGCTGGCTTCGTTCGGATATTGCGATCTTGTTTGTCGCCGCCGCGCTTGGCTTTGGCCTATGTGCCATTGCTGTTACGGCCAGCAGCGCGTCCAACAGGATGGATGCTGTTTTTATCACAAATGAAACAGTGCGCGACATCACGTCGGGGCTTCCATGGATGACATTGATGCAAATCTCTGGCCTGCTGCTGATTTGTGGCGCCATCACATGGCTACAGGAACGGCTAAACGCCATGCACACCCCAATGCTCAGCAGACTGTCATTTTGGGGATTGTATCTGGGTTTGCTCGTGCCCGTCTTCTCTGTCGTTTTCCTAGTCTTGGTTGCCGAAGCACAAGCGTATCTGCGCGCACCCGGCTTCAAAGACGGTCTGCGCCTGATCTACTTCGCTGCAACCTATCTCGGCTACGCAGCGCTTTTGTCACTCGCTGGTTTGTTGCTCTATTCCATCACACGCCATTTCAGGCGCAGCGCAACACCTTAAACCGCCGCCACCGCAAGTTCTGCCATCTTGAGGATCCCCTCACGGCTGTCGGCCACCGCAATGAAACGGCCGTTGTGGCAGAATTTCGCGCCCTGAACGCCAGAGGCTGCTTCAAGATCGCCATCGGTCAACCCGGCCCAGGCCTCGGGCAGGTCGGCGCGGTTTTCAAAGGTGTCGCCGCCCTTGCGGATGGTGGTCAGCGTCCAGTCATCGCCGCGCGGGTGCACCACAAACAACAGATGATCCGCCTGCATGTCTTCCACAGCAGAGCGAAACGGCATGCCCATCGCCAGTTCAAGCACCTTGCCCGCGCCGGTGGCTGTGATCGCCTCACGCACCATGGTTTCGGCGCGACGCTTGGCCAGTTTGCGGCGAATGCTGGCCTCAACCAGCTGGCGTGCCAGCTCCAGCGCCTGACCAAAGGCGCGGTCTTCGCCATCTTCGGTGGTGTCATCAAACACGGGCTTCAGGCTTTCGATCAAAGCAGGTAGGGTCAGCCCCGCCAGCATCGGCCCGGCTTCGCCCGGGTTCATCACCCCATTGTCCATCAGATCAATCGGCAGCACAAAGCCACGATCAAAGGACGCGTGAATATCTTCCAGATGCGCCTCGGGTACCTCAAGCGCGCGCAGATACTCCAGACCGTAATGCGCCCAGATCAAACCAAAGGAACTAAAAGGCTGCGCTGTCTCCCCCTCATCACAGGGGCGCAGCGGCACCGGTTTCTGGTGGTGATCAAAGATCTGGCGCGCCGCATCAAATTCACGACCCACATCATAGATGATGCGATCCTCTGCCGGGCTGATCCATTTGGCATCGCGACTGCGCACCAGTTCGGCCGACGGGTAAAGCGTGGTCAAAATCACAGAGGACAGCACCTCATCCGCGTGAAAGCCCCCGGAGTGGGTCACAAGGTAAGAAATTGAGGCAGTGTTTGACATGGTGTCACGATCCGTTTGCCGGGCAATGAAAAAGGCGACCATTGGGTCGCCCGCACAGTGCATTGATGGGTTTTGCGCCTTATGCCCGTGTCACAGCAAACTGGCAAGCGCGCCCTGACAGGAAAGCGGCCGCCGCAATAGCGCAGCAGCCAATAAAAACAGGCTTAGTGGGTCCAGGCACCGCGGCGGTTGGTGGCAAAGTTCTCACCATAACCACCGGCGCGGATATTGGCCTTGCGCGGCTTGGGCTCAACCACCTGCGCGTCAATACCGTGATCGCGGGCATAATCCAGCGCGGCCTCTTTGCTGGAGAACTTCAGCTTGACCTGGGTCTGGGTATCATCGCTTGAGGTCCAGCCCATCAGCGGATCCACCTCACGGGCGCTGCCTTGCGCATATTCCAACACCCAGCTGCGTGTCTTGGCCATTCCCGATGTCATGGCATTTCTGGCTGGACGGTAGATACGTGCGCGCATGATATTCTCCTGGCAGTGGCTAAGGGATTCCCGTGCCCCCTATATGCGCCAGCACGCGCCCCCCATCAAGATGGCAAATAGCGCGCATTTGAGCCGCACACAGGGGATTTACCCCGGAATGCGCAGATTTCCACAGCTTTGGCCATTATCGCCCTTGAAGAAGAACAAATAAGGACCAAAATCACCTCCGCCAAAGGAGTCGCTTATGTCCCACACCCATCCCGATATGCAGCCGATGATGGTTGATCGCGCTGCAGCCCGCCGTCCCAAGCTGGAAGGCGGCAAACGGTTTGAGATGCAGACCCAGTTTGATCCGGCAGGCGATCAGCCCACAGCCATTGCCGAGCTGTCACAAGGGGTCAGAGACGGCGAGCGCAATCAGGTGCTTTTGGGCGCAACGGGCACCGGCAAAACCTTTACGATGGCAAAAATCATCGAGGAAACCCAGCGCCCGGCGATCATTCTGGCCCCCAACAAAACCCTGGCGGCGCAGCTTTATGGCGAGTTCAAAGGCTTCTTCCCGGAAAACTCGGTCGAATATTTCGTTTCCTTTTATGACTACTACCAACCCGAAGCCTATGTGCCGCGCTCCGACACCTTCATTGAAAAAGAAAGCCAGATCAACGAACAGATCGACCGTATGCGCCACTCCGCGACGCGGGCGCTTTTGGAACGTGACGATGTGATCATCATTGCTTCGGTCTCCTGCATCTACGGTATTGGTTCAGTGGAAACCTATTCCGCCATGACCCAGGATCTGAAAGTGGGCGAAGACTATGATCAGCGCCAGATCATGGCGGATCTGGTGGCGCAGCAATATAAACGCAACGATCAGGCGTTTCAGCGCGGCTCGTTCCGGGTGCGCGGCGACACGCTGGAAATCTTCCCCGCCCACCTCGAAGACCGCGCCTGGAAACTGTCGTTCTTTGGCGAGGAACTGGAACAGATCACCGAGTTTGATCCATTGACCGGCGAACGCACCGGCACATTTGACCAGATCCGCGTCTATGCGAACTCCCACTATGTAACGCCCAAACCCACGCTTAATCAGGCAATTGTCTCGATCAAAAACGAGCTGCGCAAACAGCTCGACCTGATGAACAACGAAGGCAAGCTGTTAGAAGCCCAGCGGCTGGAACAGCGCACCCAGTTTGATCTCGAAATGCTTGAAGCCACCGGCTATTGCAACGGCATTGAAAACTACTCGCGCTATCTCACCGGCCGCGCCCCGGGTGAGCCGCCCCCCACCCTGTTTGAATTCATCCCCGACAATGCGATTGTCTTTGCCGATGAAAGCCACGTCTCGGTGCCCCAGATCGGCGGCATGTATCGCGGCGACCACCGGCGTAAATCAACGCTGGCTGAACACGGCTTCCGCCTGCCCTCCTGCATGGATAACCGCCCACTGAAGTTCGAAGAATGGGACGCCATGCGCCCGCAATCGGTCTTTGTCTCCGCCACCCCGGCAAACTGGGAGATGGAGCAATCCGGCGGTATCTTTACCGAGCAGGTGATCCGCCCCACCGGCCTGTTGGATCCTCCGGTGGAAATCCGCCCCATCGCGACGCAAGTCGATGATGTTATGGATGAAATCCGCCGCATGACCGAGGAAGGCTTTCGCACCCTTGTCACCGTGCTCACCAAACGTATGGCCGAGGATCTGACCGAATACCTGCACGAACAGGGTATCAAAGTGCGCTATATGCACTCAGATATCGACACCATTGAACGCATCGAAATCCTGCGCGATCTGCGCCTTGGCGCCTTTGACGTGCTGGTGGGGATCAACCTCTTGCGCGAGGGGCTGGATATTCCCGAATGTGGTCTTGTCGCCATTCTCGACGCCGACAAGGAAGGCTTCCTGCGCTCTGAAACTTCGCTCATTCAGACCATCGGCCGCGCCGCTCGAAACGCCGAAGGCCGGGTGATCATGTATGCGGATAAGACCACCGGCTCGATGGAGCGCGCCATTGGCGAAACCAACCGCCGCCGCGAAAAACAGATGGCGTACAACACGCTACACGGCATCACCCCCGCGACCGTGAAGAAAAACGTCGAGGACGTTCTGGCCGGGCTCTATGAGGGCGACGTGGACATGAACCGCGTCACCGCCACCATCGACAAACCGATGCATGGCGCCAATCTCGAAGCCCATCTGGCCGGTCTGCGCGACGACATGCGCAAGGCCGCCGAAAACCTCGAGTTCGAAGAAGCCGCCCGCCTGCGCGATGAGGTCAAACGGCTTGAGGCGGTGGATCTCGCTGTGTCAGACGACCCGCTGGCCCGCCAATCCGCCATTGATGCCGCAGCCGAGAGCGCCGTGAAATCACGCGGTCGATCTACAGGGGGGAAAGCCGGCACACGGGCGTATAGAGGCAAGTCTCAGAAGAAGTTTTCTTGAAAAAACAACCAAACATTTTCGCATATTTAAATCAGCAGACACCACCTTGACGATCAGGAAAATCAATCACAGATTGCATGAGGGAAATTTAGGTATTCAACATGAGCACACACAATATACACGTCTTCATCAGCCATTCTTGGACATATTCCGCCCACTATAACACACTGGCTAATTGGATTTTTGAACAAAAATGGTCTTTCGGTCAGGCGTCCCTAAACTTTAAGGACTACTCTGTCCCTAAAGACGATCCCATTCACAACGCCACAAATGATGCGCAATTACAGGCTGCAATATTCGATAAAATTGCCAGATCACACGTAGTAGTAATTCCAGTTGGCATGTACGTAAATCGCAGCAAGTGGATCAAAAAAGAGATCAAAGGCGCGCAAGCTTACAGAAAGCCAATCCTATCAGTGAACCCTTGGGGGCAAGAACGAAAGTCTTCAATAGTGATGTCTGTATCCTCTGACCACTCCGGGTGGAACATGGATCCCTTGGTGGGCAAGATTTGGGGCCTGTACAGACAATGACGACCCAGACTGATGAAGTTGCGATCTATCAAGTATATGTTCAGACGATTACTGCAACAGAGCAACGTCGGCAGAATGCAGCGGCAGTATATCTTGCCATTGTATCTGCATTGGTGGCGCTAGCCGGTTCTGACTACAAAGTCGATCCAGTGTACTTGGCGGTTCCGATTACGCTCGTTGGCTTAATCTGGACACTAACAATTCGTTACTTTCGCCGATTAGCAAAAGCCAAATTTGCCGTCATCCACGAAATGGAAAAAGGCTGGGCTTTCAAGCCCTTTGACCGCGAGTGGGAGAATTACAAAAGTTTGAAAGCGTGGAAAGTCAGCTTGACCCACATTGAAACCACCGTTCCCGCCTTAATTTTTCTTGGCGGCATCGGATATTTAGCTTTTAGGCTAGCAATTTTTGCAGCGCCGTTGCTCAAGCCTATCTGCGCAGCAGTTGGCTGAAATAGTCAACCAAGCATTTCGAAGTGTCGGCTCCCCAGCGCCCTTCCCTTTGCCATCGGTAAACCTTCAGTTTGATGGGGAGATCGGGCGCAGACCATCCACAGTCTGGTCATGGGGAAAACCGATTGCTGGCGCGCAGCTTTGATACAGCCCCGAACCTGATTCCGGCGCGCCTTTTCCCCCCTGCAAACCCTTCTGCAACCTTTTGCTGCAAGTGTAAGCCATCACAAAAACCAAATCTCCGCCCTTTCGGCCCCAGCCAAATTTCAAACCGTCGATGCAGCAGCCCTATCTTCGCCCCCAGTCCCGCCAGCCCACACCCGAAGCCCGCCGTCTGAGCGACGCGGAAAAAGAGCAGATCGGCGATTGGGTTGCGTCTAAATGCACTACCAATGACTGCCCCTGCTGCGGTGAAAACGCCTGGGCCATCGGTGACTATCTCATTCAAAACGCAGCCTATGTGCCGGGCTCGTCCAAACCCGGCCGCGCCTCTTACCCGTCAGTCATGCTGATGTGTTCCCATTGCGCCTATCTGCGCAGCTTTATGGCCGCGCCGATGGGGTTGGTGGATTAGGGGCTGGTGGATTAGGGGTAGGTTGCCACCACCTCATACATCACCGGTTCAAAACCACGACACAGCGCGTTAAATTCACGGGTTCGCACCCGCATTTCGGTGGTGCGCAACATGGCCATAAAATCTTCGCGTTTGGCCCATTGTGAATAATTGGCAATTCGCGTCTGCGCGTCATTCACATGCAAACCCGCCGCAACAAAACCCGGCTGTTTGGAAATAAATTCCCCATAGGCCAGCTCAAGCGCGTCGAGCAGATCCTGGCAAGTGCCCGGCGTCACATCAAAAGTGGTGATCACGGTTTGAATGGGGGTGGATGTCTGGATTGTTGGCATCTGGCTACTCTCCTTCTCTCTGCCCCCAGCTTAGGCGCAATTGCGCGTTTTGCGACGATTTTTTTCTGCTGTGGCGCAGCATTATGCCGCCTTGGCCTGCGCGTCTCTCTATGCCACTGTCGCCGCATCAAAAACTGCCCACCGAGACGCTTCACATGAGCACAGACCGCCCCAATCCGATCCGCGACACCGATGATGACGCCCGCCAGATGGCGCAGGATTTCCTGACCAACAGCCGCCACGCGGCCCTTGGCGTGATGCTTGCAGATCAACAGCCGCTGGTCACACGGGTCGCCTTTGGCCGTGATCTGGATGGGCAGGCACTGACGCTGATCTCGGGGCTTGCTGCCCACACGCAGGCATTAAAAACCAACCCGCGCTGTTCGCTCTTGCTGGGGGAGCCCGGCGCAAAGGGCGATCCGCTATCGCATCCCCGCCTTAGCCTGATGGCCGAGGCTGAGTTTCTGGATCGCAACGGTGACGATCACGCCGCCCGCGCCGCGCATTATCTGACCCAACAGCCCAAGGCCAAGCTTTACCTCGGCCTTGGTGATTTCACCTTTGTCCGCCTCAAGGTGACAGGCGCTGCGCTCAATGGTGGTTTTGGCCGCGCCTATACTCTGGAGCCTGCGGATATGGGGCTGTGATTAACGATCCATCCGCACCAGCATCATCACTTCACCGCGCAGGTTTTCCGGCCAGACCAGATTAAGCGCATCGCGCGCACTGCCCTGCCTGAGCTGCACATACGGCATATTGAACCGATCCGCCCCGCTTGCGGTTTCAATCGGCCCCAAGGGCACAATGCTGTCGACGCCGCGCAGCTCACCTTCAAAGGGCAGCTGACCCTCGCTTTCAATACGCCAACTGCGGCTGCTGGCGTTTTGATCATGGCGCAACCGCAAGGGATTTGCGCTGCGCACGTCAATGCCATGAAAGGTATTGCCGTCAAAAAACACCCGGTTGGCGCGATCCATATCCAGATCGGAAAACGTGGTATCCACCCGCTCTGCCCGTTCAATACTGCCATTGGTGGAGCGAAACTTATTGCCAGAGACCACCACCCCATTGAGAAAATGCCCTCGCCCATAGGGTTTCACCACAATCGGGCTGAACCAGGGGGCCACATGGGCCGACAGAAACACATTGTCGGTGATCGACAGCGCCGAAAAGGAAAAGCCGCCGTCATAATCAGGCTCTTCATCGCGTTCATTGGTCCATTCAATCGAACAATTGTCGATGTAGTTGTCAGAAATCGTGCTGGAGCAATAGGTGGAGGTCAGCACAATCCCGGCTGAGCGCACGCCGCCCGCCACATTATCCCCCTGAAAGAAATGATTGCCGGTGATGGTGTTATTGTCGCCACCAAGCACGCAGAAATGGCGAAACCGTGTGGCGCGGCAATTGCGCACCTTGAGGTCATTGGCGTTGACGTTAAACGCAATGGATGTGCGATCAGACACAGGCAGCGGATCTTCGGCCGACAGGAATTGGCAATTGTCGATCAACAGGCCCTGACAGCCAGTGTTCATTGAGGTGATGCCCCGATCCTTGGGCCGCACCACAAAACAGCCATCCAGCGCAAAAGTCGCCCCCGTAGGTGCCAGACGAATGGCGCTACAGCGGCTGTTGCACTGCAGTTCCACATCGCGCAGGCCAAATTTCGACAAAAGGCTAAAGCCGGAAAAATCCAACATGCATTTGAAATGGCGAAAGGTGAACACCTGGCTGCCCGCCGCGTCATAAAGCCCCTCATTCAGGGTGATCTCGCGCGCGCCCACATTCACCGCCGCCACATAGATTTCGCGCCCGACGCCTGCGCCTTCAACCAGCGACCCCACCTGAATATTGGCGGCATTGGCCACGTTTTGCAGCTTGCGCTTGTCATCGGGATCATATGTGGCCTGTGAGGTCACAACATCCGTGTCCCAGCTGTTGTTGCTTTCGGCCACCAAGAGCCCGTTGCGGATTTCGCGATGGGTGGAATAGCTCAAGCGATTGGGGGTGGCCGCCTGCATATCAATCGGCCTGCTGATGCTGATCTGACGCCCTTTCAGGTTAAAACTGTCATGATCCGGGTTGTTGAGCAGCGCCTGAAACCCTTTGCGAAAGGCCAGCTCTTCATTGCCAAAGGCCGCCGCATAGCTGGGAAACTCAAAATTCTTGCGCAAAATCAGAATGGCCCCCGTGGGCATGCGCAGCGTGCCCTCAAACACCACCTCATGATCGAGCGTCAGGGAATTGGCGATGTAATACTGCCCCTCGGGCACCAGAATACGCCGCCCCTCTGCCGCCTGATCTGCCGCCTCAAAGGCGGCGCGATTGTCAAAACTATTGTCCCCCAGCGCACCAAAATCGCGCACATCCACCAGGCTCAGCATGTCGCGCAGATAGATCGATGTGACATCCTCAATCACAATGTCATCAATGCGCACAATACCACCGTTTGGCCCGGTCAGATCCAGGCCGATATGGCCATATTGCGCCGCGCGCCCCCAGGCCATATCCACCCCGCCGCGCTGGCCGCTGCCAATAATGGCGCGCAGTTCAAACACCCGACCATATTGATCAAGGCTGACCACAGGCCCCGCTTCCACCACCCCATTCAGATGCGTGTTGCCGCCCGAACTGGCCCAGGCGGCAATGCGCGCCGAGGGCAGCGCCCCGCTCAACACTTTCAGGCGCACCCGCACCTGCAGATAACAGCCCGGCAAAATGGGGGTGCGCTGCATATAGCGCAGCCGCTGGGTATCATCGGTTTTCTGCAGCTCCAGACAGCTGCCAAAATCCGCATCCCCCGCCACCAGCGCGGCATTGGGCAACCCCGCATAGGTGTCAGAGCCCGGCGTACCATTGCCGCGCGCCCATTGGTCAAGCCCCGCTTCAAAGGCCGCAGGCATTAGGTTCAGATCGTCGGTAATTGCCTTATTCATCGCAGCATCCTCTCGTGATCAAGAGAGGACAGGCTAGAAACACCACTTTAACGATCTGCAACCGGGGCGTACGCCCCCCACGCAACACCCAGGCGCAACACCGTCCAAATGTTTCGCTCTGGAGCCGCCCGTCGCCTGCATCTCAAAGGGCTGCGCCAAGGCGCTTGGGTCCAGCAAAATTGCGGAGGCTCCACGCAGTGGAAACCGCCATTTTGCTTGACCCAAGGGGCTGCGCCGCCATGCCGGGTGCGGGTGATGGGAGACTGCAGAGCGTTTCGCTTTGGTGGGCCCCTGAGCCCCCTTTTTTAACCGGCATACAAACAAAAAGAGCACCCCAGTGGAGCGCTCTCTTTTTCAAACCTGGCCTCAGGATCAGCCTTGGCTGACAAAGGCTCCGGTCAATGCCTGTTCAATCAATTCGATTGAGTTTTCAACGCCGTAAAGCGCGATAAAGCTGCCAAACCGCGGGCCTTGTTTTTCGCCCAGCAGCACCTCATAGATGGTGCCAAACCACGCGCGCAGCGGCTCAAAGCCGTGGATTTTACCAATGGCAAACACCACCGACTGCAAAAACTCATCTGATGCAAAATCCACCTCGGGCAGCGGATCTTCATTGCCAACAATGGCGTTTTTCTTGGCAATCGCCTCAAGCGCGGCCTCCGGCGATTTCAGCGCTGCAACCAGATCATTCAGCGCCGCGCGCTCCTGATCATTGGGGGCGCGATAGGTCTTTGCAGGTTTCACAAAATCATTGAAATAGGCCACCGCAAAGCCCGCCGCCTGATACATCGACGGGTTGCTTTCAGGTGTTGCATCGGGGGCGTATTTCTTGATGAATTCCCACAATGTGTCGCGGTCTTCCGCGTTAGAGACGCTCGCGATATTGAGCAGCATGGTGAAGGGCACCAGCATATCCGATGTGGGCACATCACCGCCGTGAATATGCCAAACCGGGTTATTCAGGCGCTGTTTGGCGTCCTGACCTTCATAGGCGCGCAGCTGCTGGTGGTATTCATCAACTGCCTTTGGGATCACATCAAAATGCATCCGCTTGGCGGTTTTGGGCTTTTGATACATGAAATAGGCCAGGCTCTCGGTCGAGGCATAGGTCAGCCACTGGTCGATCGACACACCATTGCCGGAAGACTTAGAAATCTTCTGGCCGTTTTCATCGAGGAACAATTCATATGAGAAATGCTCCGGCTGACGCCCACCCAGGGCACGGCAGATCGCATCATAGATCTTCTCATTGGTGGCATGTTCCTTGCCATACATCTCAAAATCAACGCCCAGCGCGGCCCAGCGGGCACCAAAATCCGGCTTCCACTGCAGCTTCACATTGCCACCTGTGACAGGCAGGGTCCATTCTTTGCCTTCTTCGTCATCAAAGGTCACGGTATAGGTCTCGGCGCAGACCTTTTTCATCGGCACATAGAGCACCCGGCCGGTTTCCGGATGGATCGGCAGGAAAATCGAATAGGTCGCCGCGCGCTCTTCGCGCAGGGACTTCAGCATGATCTTCATGATCGCATCATAATTATCGACGGCCTTTTTCAGGATCTCGTCGAACTGGCCGGTGCCGTAAAATTCTTTGGCGGAATAAAACTCATACTCAAACCCAAAGGTATCGAGGAAGCGGCGCAGCATGGCGTTGTTGTGCTCACCAAAGCTGTCGTGGGTGCCAAAGGGATCGGGCACCGAGGTCAGCGGGCGTTGCAGATGCTCTTCCAGCGCTTCGGGATTTGGCACGTTTGACGGCACTTTGCGCAGACCATCCAGATCATCGGAAAAACAGATCAGCTTGGTTGGAATGTCGGAAATCTCTTCAAAGGCGCGTTTCACCATTGTGGTGCGCGCAACTTCGCCAAAGGTTCCGATATGGGGCAGGCCCGACGGCCCGTAGCCGGTTTCAAACAGCACATAGCCCTTTTCTGGCGCGCCCTTGGCGTAACGTTTGGCGATGCGACGTGCTTCTTCAAACGGCCAGGCTTTGCTCTTGAGAGCTTCTTCGCGCAGATCAGACATTTCGTGTCTCCAAAAGGGTGTCTGTTTGGGAAAACCGGCCGCAGCATGCAAACCGGCGTCTCCCTCTATGGGCGCAAAGGGGCCAGAGTCAACCGGAACCGGGCAGAATGGCTGCTCTCACCGGTCACAGAACGGTTGGCAGGCCTCGCCGCACGTTCTTCGCAACCGCGTCACACGCTCTGTTGCGCGCGGTCGAGGATCCACTGGCGCACCGCAACCGCCTCTGGACGCGCCGCAAGCCCTTCGCGCAGCGATAGGTAATACCCCCGCTCAGATCGCGCTTGCGCCGTGCCCAATCGCACCACCGCGCCGCTGGAGAGAAAATCATCCAGCAAGCCAGACCAGCACAGACACACCCCATGCGCCGCCAAGGCCGCATTCACCATCATCGCGTAAGAATTGAAATCCATCAGCCGCACCTTGGCGGGCATCTGCTGGCCCTGGGTTTCAAACCAGCTGGGCCAGTCGTGCCAATGCCTGCGCGCGTGCTCCATTGTCAAAAGCGTCAGCCCGTCGAAACAGCTGACATCGCGCCCCGCGCCCTGACGTTGCAGATAAAGCGGGCTGGCCACCGGGTAGACTTCATTGCCCAGCACCCGCACCTCTTGTGCGGCATCGCGATCCGGCAGGCCAAAGCGCAGCGCCACATCGCCGGGACGCTCTGGCTCACCATATTCCTGGCTGATCAGACGGATGGTCAGTTCGGGGAACGCCTGCTCCAGCTCGGCGAGTTTGGGAATAAGCCAGCTGCCCACAAACCCCGACGGCCCCGAAACGGTGATCACCCCGTGGTCGTGCCCCATGCGCAGCCGTTCCACCGCGGTTTCGATCTGGCCAAAGCCCGCGCGCAACGCCTGCGCCAGATCACGCCCCTCTGGCGTCAGGCGCACCGGGCGGTGGCTGCGATCAAACAGGCGGCAGCCCAGATCCTGTTCCAGCGCCGCAATCCGGCGTGACACAGCAGGCTGAGACACATTCAGCTCCTGCGCCGCAGCAGACAGCGTGCCATGACGCACCGCAGCATAAAACGCGGTCAGACCGGAGAAGGGCGGAAGGCGGACAGACATCATAACCTCAGCGTATACTACCATGAAGCTTTCGCAGATTGTCACAACGGTCAAGAGCCCCTTAACTATAGCCAAGGAGGAAAACACCATGACTGCTGTAACATCGCAAGAATACGCCATGAACATAGAGATGTTTGCGGCAGAGACGCTGCCCGCTGCATCACAGGCCTTTTCAATCCACGCGGATCAGGTGCTATTGGAAGGGGGGACAAACCCGGATTACGGCACGGTAAAGTGGCGCACGCTGATCGATGGCAGCCCCTGCACGCCAAAGGAATTCATTCTGGGGCTGGCGGAAATGGGCCCCCATGGCACCCTGCCCGCCCACCGTCATGAACCGGCGGAATTCTACCTCGGCCTTGACGGTGACGGCATTGTCACCATCGAAGGGGTGCCCCATCAGATCAAAGCGGGCGTGGCGATCTACCTGCCTGCAAATGCGGAACATGGGGTTCTGGCCGGGCCTGACGGGCTGCGTTTTGCCTATGGGTTTGCCGAGGGCAATTATCAGGCCATCCAGTATAATTTCAGCAAATAACACCCGGCCAAGACCGGCTGAGTTTCAGCGGAGGCTACGCGCCGTTTTGGGGCCAAAGACAGGCCAGAAGGCGCGCCCAAAAGGGCTGAGATTTCAGCCCTATTCCTTCCAGACCTCTTCCAGCCAGCGCGCGGGCCGCAAGAAATGGCGATAGGCTTTGAACCCTTTGCGCCCCTGCCAGCAGTCTTTCAGATGCGCCCAAGTGCCCAGCGCCTGCCCCTCGGGCCACCAGCGCCCGGCCATGGCATCGGGCGGGTTCATCGATCCGGCAAAGATCACAATACGGGCGCGTTTGGGGCGTTTGGGCTCCACAAACAGGTTGAACGGGAAGATCGGAATACATTGGATGCGGAAATGGCGCACCCAGGACCGGGGCCAGAAGATCACCCCACCGGGGGCGTTTTTGGTGACAAAATGCTGCTCATAGCGGTATTTATCCGCCACCGCCTGCGGGTCTTTTTCATAGATCTCAAGGATCGGTG
The DNA here is from genome assembly GCF_009617595.1 of Tritonibacter aquimaris. GTDB lineage: Bacteria > Pseudomonadota > Alphaproteobacteria > Rhodobacterales > Rhodobacteraceae > Epibacterium > Epibacterium aquimaris. The sequence goes on from NZ_WIXK01000003.1 coordinate 440,685, forward strand.
CCAGCTTGCCCACCGGGAAACGATAGACCGAAGTCTGCCCCAGCCGGTGCAAAGGTTTGGCCATATTGCGCGCCAGCACCACATCATCGGCGCTGCCATATTCAAAAAACGCATCCAATGAGCCGGTGATCGCCACATCCAGATCGATAAACAGCACCGGGCCATCCACATCGCCGAGATCTTTTTCCCACAGGCGCGATTTGCCCCATTTGCCACGGGTCTTGGTGGGATGTTCCCCACGCAGCTCTGGCAGCGGTTTACACTCGACTTCTTCGCGCACGCCCTCGGTCACATCGGTAAAGCAAATAAAGCGGAACGGCGGCGTAATATTGCGCGCAACCATGCTGTAGAGCCGGTTGATATAAGGCGCGCCATAGCGCGTGCCCCAGTTGATACAGATGATTTGCTTGTGCATGGCGCCTCCAGTCCCCGCCGCCATAGCCCGGCCAAGGGGGGGATGGCAACGGGGAAGAGAAACTCACAACGGGAAACCAAACCTCGGATTACCCGCCACTGCGCGATGTTTGTAGACAGATCTGACTGCAAAGTCCTGCACAGCCCTATGAGAGCCGTCAGCCATGGCACCGCGTGAACACGCCTTTTAACTTATGGAAAAATGCAAAAATCACCCTATGATTGTGACCACTTCATCGCATTTTCGAGCCAGAACCATTTGGAATCACCATGGAAAACACCACCAAGAAAGCCATTGCCGCCGGGAAGATGTTATCCGCAACCGCAAACAAACTCCGCATTCCGATCCTGTTCGCGGTTCTGCTGATCCCGCTGCCGATGTTTTTTGGCCTTTGGGAAGCGCTCGAACGCGAAGTGGGTCTGGACGCATTCCTGGCGTTTTGCTGCGCCTTTGCAGCCACAGTGACCACCACGGTGGTCTTGCTCAGATATGTCAAAGCCAGCCCGCCGAACCAGCCAGAAATGTCAGAAAAAGCCGCTTTGCTACATTCAAAAACGCAGGCGATCCACGCCTTGAACCTGCAACGCTATTTGTTTGGGGCCGTATTGGCGTGCCTTGGAATTTACATCGCCTATCAGGCCCAGCAGGCGATTGTGTTTGCCTCTGGAGGGTCGGAATACGGTGCTGATATTTTTGCGGCCAATCAGCGTATCGAAATGTTGCAAGCGGATCTCTCAGATGCGCTTAAAGGCCCGGATACAGATAAATCTGACTCCACCGCAGCCGTAGTTTTGTCGGACACTGAACTGGCGCTCCGCCAGCTTGTTGTGGAAGAGTTGAAAAACCAGATTGCCACAGAACGTGTGCAGCTAAATGAACTCTACGCCCACCAACAGGCAACCCAGGACAGCATATCCCCAGCCTTCCTGTTTTCATATTTTTCCGATTTCTTTGTGCGTGTGGCGACACTTGCTGTCAGCATTTCATTTTTTTCCATCTTGCTGGGGCAATATCGTCGAATAGAGGTACGCATTGCCCAATATACCGCAATCAAATCCGCACTGTTGCTGGAACTTGGCAAATGGAACGCAGAGGCGCTCAAACAGAACGCTCCAACGATGCTTGTGTTGGAAAACGCACCAAAGTCCGCACCGGATGACACGGAAATTGCGCTGCCCAAATCCGTGATCGAGAATGTTGTTGGTGCCATCACCAATCTGGGTCTCACGGAAATGGTCAACGGCAGGGGAACAACAGGCAAGAACAACGGTGCGGCGGGGGCACAACAAAAATAATACAGCCCTACTGGTGCAGCTGGTCGCAACAATTCACCGTATTTCAACGCGGCCCACGGTTGATGCATCCCGTCGCGATGACTATCCTCATGGTGCACCCAACCAAAGGACCATCCGCATGTCTGAGCAACTACCACATCTTTTGACCCCGCAGGATTGTCTGGTGGCGCTGATGGTGGCGATCTCGGCCTCGGATGAAAACATCCGCACCGCAGAGCTGATGAAAATCCAGAACGCGGTCAATATGTTGCCGGTCTTTGCCGAATATGATGCGGATCGCACCAATGCTGTCAGCCAGACGGTTTATGATCTGTTTGAACAGGAAGACGGGCTGGACGCGCTGTTTGGTCTTATTCGCGACAACCTGCCTGAGCGCCTGTTTGAAACCGCCTATGCGCTGGCCTGTGATGTGGCGGCGGCGGATGGCAATCTGGCCGAGCCTGAGCTGCGCTTGCTGGAAGAGATCCGCTATGAGCTCAATATCGACCGGCTGCATGCGGCAGCGATTGAACGCGGTGCCCGCGCCCGTCATATCACCTGACGCACCCCTCGAAATTTCAGCGGGCGCAGGCCGTGCGCCCGGCTCAGCGCCCGTAGACCGCATCCCAGCGTTCAATCAGCCGCTGTTGCAGCTGTTTTGATTTGCGGTTCCAGCCGCGCGCCCCTTGCGGGCGTTCGCGCTCGGCCCGGCTGATGCGGGCGCGGGCGTTTTGGTCGGCGGTGAAAATGGCAAAGGCCAGCTCGGTGCCGTCGCGCGCGGTCATAAACCCACCAAGCCCCGAGACAAAGTTCAGCGTGCCGGTTTTGGCCGCCACTTTCACCGGGTGGTTTTTCACATTGCGCCCATTGGCATCACGCAGCGGAAAGCCTTTCAACAAGGGTTTCAACCGACCGTCCTTATGGGCGGCAATCAGCGCTGACACCAGATCATCCGGGGTCATCCGTGATTGTGGCCCAAGGCCCGAGTGATCCACCAACTTGCTGGAGTGCATGCCATAGGTGGTGGCGGCCCATTGGCTCATGGCGGCGCCCGATTGCGCCAGGCTTTTCACATTCTGGCCGCGGGCCCGGCTGGCGGCGAGGCCAATCATTTCCGCCATCAGATTGTTGGAGTAGCGCAACATCGCCTTGAGCATCACGCTGAGCGGCGGGCTCTTGTGCACGGCCAGCACCTGCCCCTGCGGACGTTGCGCCGCGTCTTTGGCCGCAGGCAAGGCAATCCCATGGGAGCGCGCAAGGGTGCGAAACACATCCCCCGCATAGGCTGCGGGCCTGCGCACCGGCAACCAGCGCGAACCGCCTTTGCCAAGGGCTGCGCGCGCCACGCTCCACTGATCGACACCGCCGCGATCGGCGTAGGTGTAAACCGGAGTTGCGCGGTTCTCGACCCGCATCCGCGCCATCGACACCGATGGGCGGTATTTATCGGTGCGCGCATCCATGGTGACGTTCCAGCGCCCGCCCGAAGGCTTCCATTCAAAATGCACCCGATTGAAATTCAACGCAATTCCCGACACCGCCGGGCTATAACCCACATGGTCAGGCTGGCCGGGATCGATGCTTTTGATCTGGGGCAACGCCCCGTCATAGATGCGAAAAGCCCCGCGCACTTCGCGCACACCTGCAGATTTCAGACTGCGCGCCAGCTGCGCCAGATGATCGGTGTTGAGCATGCTATCGCCGCCGCCCACCAGCACAAGATCACCCTTCAGCACCCCGCCAATCACCGTGCCCGTGGCCACAAGCTCGGTGCGAAACCGGTGATCCGCGCCAAAGGTATCGAGCGCATATAGCGCCGTCAGCGCCTTGGCCACGCTGGCCGGTGGCAGCCCGGTCTGGCCGCCCTCAGCCTCAAGACGCAGCCCCGATTTCACATCGGCCACCGCGCAGACAACTTTTCCCGACAGACCCGCCCGCGCCAACAGCCCCTTCAGCCCGCCATTGGCGCTGGGGCTGATTGGACCGGGGCGCAGCTTTGGCCGCAGCGACAGCTGTGGCGCATTGGCAGCAGCCACAGAAGGGGCAAGACTTAGCGCGCCCCCCATCAGGAGAAAAGAACGGCGTTTCATCATCACGGCCATACTTGAATCAAATTCTTACAAAATGACAAATCATCTGGTGCAGTTTTGCACAAATCACAGTTCTTTTATGCTCGTTTTTCCGCCTGCGCAGGGTCTGTGGCATTCTGATCCTCCCGCGCCCAGTCACCCCGCGCGCGAATTTCAGAGGAGGACAGATCCACCATCGGCACATTCAGGAAACACCAGGCCGGTGCCTTGGCCCGGCCCAGCTGCTGGCTGGCGCGCCCTTTCATCTTGGCATGGCGATAGATCCGCGCCGCAGGCGACAGGCGGGCCCGAATGCGATCCCCCGGCCGCGCCAATACCCCCACCGGCACGGTTTCCAGGATCTCGCGCCAGTCTTTCCAGCGGTGAAACTGCGCCAGATTATCCGCGCCCATCAGCCAGACAAACCGCACACCGGGATGGGCCCGGCGCAGCGCCCGCAGGGTTTCGGCGGTGTAGCGCGTGCCCAGATGTGCCTCGATATCGCTGACCTTGATCCGGGGATGATCCAGCATCCCACGTGCCGCCTCAATCCGCCGATCCAGCGCAGCAGGTGCGTTTTCTTTCAACGGGTTACCAGGAGAGACCAGCCAGAACAGCTGATCCAGCCCAAAGCGGCGCAATGCGGCCTCGCTGATCGCCACATGGCCGAGATGCGGCGGATCAAACGACCCTCCGAGCAGCCCAACGCTTTGGCCGGGGCGGATATGTGGCAGGTGATGTGTCACGCGGGCCTTGATGCACAGATTTTGCGCTAAGATCAATCAGAGAGGTACAATCAAAAGGGGAAATCCAGCCCCTCGAATATAGTTGACACAGATCAACTGTTGATCCATGCAAACCATATGACCAATTTCAATGACCCCATCCGCCGCATCCGTCGTTTCAACCGTGCTGTCACCAGCGAGGTCGGCGCGTTGGATCATTCCTTTCTGGGGCGTGGCCGCCCGCTGGGTCAGGCGCGGGTGCTGCATGCCATTGATCATTTCAGCACCGACCTGAGCGAGATCCGCCATCACCTGAACCTCGACAAGGCAGTGCTGAGCCGGGCGTTAAAAGCGCTCGAAAGCGAAGGTCTGATCACGCTGCAAACCGACGCAGAAGATGCGCGCAAACGCAGCGCCCATCTGACCAAGGCGGGCGCGGCAGAAGCCGCCGCCTATAACGCGCTCTCGGATCAGCAGGCCGAAACCCTTTTGGCGCGTCATCCCCAGCCCGCTGCCCTGCTGGCGGCGATGGATCTGGTCGCCTCGGCCCTCACCGCTGAACGTCTGGAGATCCAAGAGGCAGATCCGCGCTCTGATGTGGCGCTATTTTGTCTGCAATCCTACTACGCCGAACTTGAAGCCCGGTTTGAGCGCGGCTTTGATGTGTCGCTTTCTGCCGATCCCGAGGCCCACGACATGCTGCCCCCGCGCGGCGCGTTTTATGTGGCGCTGTCAGATGGTCTGCCGCAGGGCTGTATTGGCCTTAAGGGCACAGACAAAGGTTATAGCGAAATCAAACGGCTCTGGGTTGCGCCATCCGCGCGCGGCCTTGGCCTGGCCCAGCGTCTGATGGGATGTTGCGACAGCGCCGCCCGCGCCCTTGATGTGTCGCTGTTGCGGCTCGATACCAACTCCGCCCTGCCCGAGGCCGCCGCGCTCTATCGCAAACTCGGCTGGCAGGAGATCGACCGTTTTAATGACGATCCCTACCCGGATCTGTTTTTCGAAAAACAGCTTTAGGTGGCGCACGCAGGATTTGAGTATTTAAGAAAAAGGTGAAGGGGCGAAATTACGCCCCAACAAACATCACATCACTGCGCAACACATATTTGCAGCCCTCCATCACGGCCTCTCCACGATGCGACAGCGGGTGATGAAACAGTAGTAGCTTACCCACTTCGGGCGTGATGGTGAAATCGGCAAAATGAAACGGCGAAAACACATCCGCAAATGTGGTGCCCCCGCCCTCAAATCCATCATTCAGAAAAATCAGGCAGGTGAAGCGGCTCTCGCTCCCATCCGGGGCGCAATAGCTGCCGTCCTGATGCCAGTCAAAGAACTGACCAACCCCATAGCGATAGATACGGAACCGCGGATTGAGCCCGATCGCCTGCTCGCCTTTGAACGGCTCTGTAAAATAGTCCGCGATACGTTGCCATAATTCAGTGGCCAAGGTCGTATCATCCAGAAACAGACGGTCATTGTTACGAATTTGCGGCAAGGTTCGGGTGCCCATGGTCGTGCAGAGCTGCGCCTGCTCAAACTCACTGCGCTCCACACGTTGGATAAATTGCGCACACTCACGCGCTGATAGAAACGCAGGCACTTCGATAACGCGCGCGCGCAAAACCTCAGGAATAGTCATGATTTTTCTCCGGTAAGACCAAACAGTTGAAAAGCTGAGTCAGACCGGTGGCATCAATGGTGGCAGCCGCGCAGGAGGCTGTGATGACTGGAGATATGTCGAGGCGCATGTACCATGTGCCAGACTTAAGCCGAAGTACACAGAAATACAACCAATGGATCAAGTGCGGCCATCCGCTTCACCTTTTCCCAAATACTCTGGCCGAATTTTCTTGGGGGTGAATGCGCAGCAGAGGGGCAAAGCCCCTATATCTCCTCCACATCCATCACCCCGTCCAGGGATTTAAGCGCGCCTTTGATCTGGGGGTTGATCGGGAACATCTGCCCCAGCTCCATCTCCACATCGCCGGGCAGGCTGGGATCTTGCAGATAGACATAGATCTCACCGGGGCTTGCGTTGCGGGCGGCTTTTTTGGCGTCTTCCAGCACCGTGGCCACGGTGTTTACTGCCGACACGCTATCAAGATAGACTCTGAGCGACGAGCGCCCCGCATCAGCAATGGCGCTGTCCACCGGCCCGGCAGAGCGCATCAGAAGCTTCAGCTGGTCGCTCTCCAGCGTTGCCTCGGCGGTGATCACAACCTTGGAGCCGGTGTCGAGAAACTCACGCGATTTTTCCAACACGTCCGAGAAAATCGTCACCTCAAACGCGCCGGTAGGGTCAGAGAGCTGCGCAAAGGCAAAGCGGTTGCCGCGGGCCGATTTACGTTCTTGCCGCCCGGCGACGACCCCGGCCATTTTGGCCATAAACGGCCCGCGCTCTGCCTTGAGCGTCACCTCATCTAGCGTCAGCACATCCTTGCGTTTGAGCGCAGGCATATAATCATCGAGCGGATGGCCCGAGAGATAAAACCCAATCGCCTTGAACTCTTCGGACAGGCGTTCAGCAGGCAACCAATCGGGCACACCAGCCATGCGCGGCTCGGGCAGGTCATCACCTGCTTCACCAAACAAAGACACCTGATTGGAGTTTTTCTGCTCCTGAATGGCAGCTGAATAATTCACCAGCCCCTCAAGGCTTTCAAACACCCGGCGGCGGTTTTTATCCAGCTGATCAAAGGCGCCTGCGCGCGCCATCATTTCCATCGGGCGTTTGCCGACCTTTTTCAGATCCACCCGGCGCGCCAGATCATAAAGGGTGGCAAAAGGCTTATCGCCCCGCCCCTGAACGATCAGGTTCATCGCCTCAACGCCCACGTTTTTCAACGCGCCCAGCGCATAGACCAGCTCGCCGTTCACCACATTAAATGTCGCCAGTGACCGGTTCACGCAGGGCGGCACATACGGAAGCTTCAGCCCCTTTTTCACCTCTTCAAAATAGATCGCCAGCTTTTCCGTCAGGTGAATATCGCAGTTCATGACGCCCGCCATGAACTCCACCGGGTGGTTCGCCTTAAGCCAGCCGGTTTGATAGCTCACCACCGCATAGGCAGCGGCGTGGGATTTGTTAAAGCCGTAGTTGGCAAATTTCTCCAGAAGGTCAAAAACCTCGGAGGCCTTTTTCGCCGGAACCCCGTTTTCAGCCGCGCCTTTTTCAAATTTGGGCCGCTCGGCGTCCATCGCCTCTTTGATCTTTTTACCCATGGCGCGGCGCAACAGATCCGCGCCGCCCAATGAGTATCCCGCCATCACCTGGGCGATCTGCATCACCTGTTCCTGATAGACGATAATCCCTTGGGTTTCTTCAAGAATATGGTCAATCAGCGGGTGCACCGACTGGATCTCTTTCAGCCCGTTTTTCACCTCACAATAGGTGGGGATGTTCTCCATCGGCCCCGGACGATAAAGCGCCACCAGCGCAACGATGTCTTCGATACAGGTGGGTTTCATGCGCTTAAGCGCATCCATCATACCGGTGGATTCCACCTGAAACACCGCCACGGTTTTGGCCGCCGAATACAGATCATAGGTGACCTTATCATCCAGCGGAATGGCGTTGATCTCATTCACCGCGCCCTCGGGCGGCTCATACAGCTGGCTGCCATCAGCACCGATATGAATGTCGCGCCCCGACTGGCAGATCAGGTTAACCGCGTTTTGAATAACCGTGAGCGTTTTCAGGCCCAGAAAGTCAAATTTCACCAGCCCGGCCTGTTCGACCCATTTCATATTGAACTGGGTGGCGGGCATGTCTGAGCGCGGATCCTGATACAGCGGCACCAGCGCATCCAGCGGCCGGTCGCCGATTACAACACCCGCCGCGTGGGTGGAGGCATTCCTGAGCAGCCCCTCGACCTGCTGGCCATAGGTCAGCAGCCGATCCACCACAGGTTCATTGCGGGCTTCTTCCGCCAGACGCGGCTCATCCTGGATGGCCTTTTCAATCGAGACCGGCTTCACCCCTTCCACCGGGATCATTTTCGACAGCCGGTCCACCTGGCCAAAGGGCATCTGCAGCACCCGGCCAATGTCACGCACCGCAGCCTTGGACAGTAGCGCCCCAAAGGTAATGATCTGGCCCACCTTGTCGCGACCATATTTCTGCTGCACGTATTTGATCACCTCTTCGCGGCGATCCATGCAGAAATCGATGTCAAAGTCAGGCATCGACACCCGTTCCGGGTTGAGGAAACGTTCAAACAGCAGGCTGTAGCGCAGCGGATCAAGGTCAGTAATTGTCAGCGCATAGGCCACCAGTGACCCCGCGCCCGAGCCCCGCCCCGGCCCCACCGGGATGCCCTGATCCTTGCCCCATTGGATAAAGTCTGCAACGATCAGAAAATAGCCAGGGAATCCCATGCTCTCAATGATACCCAGCTCAAAATCCAGCCGTTCCTGATAGCCTTCAACGGAAACCGCATGCGGGATCACCGCCAGACGTTTTTGCAGGCCCTCATTGGCTATACGGCGCAGCTCCGCCACCTCATCATCGGCAAACTTGGGCAGAATGGGATCGCGCCGATAGGCCATAAAAGCGCAGCGCTTGGCAATTTCCACCGTGTTTTCAATCGCCTCGGGCAGATCGGCAAACAGGGTGATCATCTCTTCCGGGCTTTTGAAATAATGCTGCGCCGTAAGCCTGCGCCGCCCATCAACCTGATCCACATAAGCGCCCTCAGAAATGCAGATCAGCGCATCATGGGCTTCATACATCTCGGGCTTGGGGAAATAGACATCGTTGGTCGCCACCAGCGGCAGCGCCATCGCATAGGCCATTTCGATCATCGGCCGCTCTGTCAGCTTCTCGGCTTCGGGCCGGCCATCTTCGCCGGGATGGCGCTGCAGCTCTACGTATAAACGATCTGGAAATATCGCCTTGAGCTGCTGCATCAGCGCCTCAGCCTCAGCCCGTTTGCCCTGCTGCAACAGCATCCCCACCGGCCCCAGCGGCCCGCCGGTCAGGCAGATCAGCCCGGCCGCATTGGCGCGCAGCTCGTCCAGTGATACCTGCGGCAGCTGGCCATCCCCATCCACATAAAGACAGGAGGACAGCCGCATCAGCCCCTCGTAGCCTTCTTCGTTCTGGGCCAGCAGCACCAGCGGCGCGGGCAGCTTAGGCTTGCCGCCGGGTTCCGCGGCTTCAAAGGTGAAATCCACCTGACAGCCAACAATCGGCTGAATGCCAGCGCCCGCAAGGGTGACGGAAAACTCCAGCGCGGAAAACATCGCATTGGTGTCGGTCACCGCAATTGCAGGCATATTATGCGCCTTGCAAAGATCCGGCAGCTTTTTCAGCCGCACGGCCCCTTCGAGCAGGGAATATTCGGTATGGGTGCGCAGGTGAATGAATCGAGGAGCTGTCATGGCACATGACCTATCCCATTGACGGGGCGTGAACCAAGGGGCATTTCATCCACAGGCTCGAACCATTGGCCCGAACCACTGGCCGAACCGCGCTCGCCAACAACAGGCCCTACCCCCGGTCGCCATCACAAAATGACTAAAAATCCATCGTGATTTTCAAATAATTCCAGCAGCTGTTTTTTAACGCAGCTGTTACGAAAGCGCGGTTCGCAGACTTACCCTATGATTCAAATAGGTTTTCAGATCATCGCTGCAAACCCCGCCACGCCAAATTCGTGAAGTTTTTATTGCCTCAGCGCCAGCCCTGTCCCTAGGCTGATCCCAGCACATAAAAACGCCCGCCCTCCTTTTACGTCGCATCGAAGGTCGGCATGGCGCCACAGCCAGGGCAAACAGGGTAACGCGACCGGTAGACGATTATGACGCTCACCTTTCATCTGAACGGTGAAAAGATCCAGCTGGCAGATCCATCTGCCACCACAACTTTGCTGGAATATCTGCGCGAAAGCTGCGCCCTGACCGGCACCAAAGAGGGCTGCAACGAAGGCGACTGCGGTGCCTGCACCGTCATGGTACACGATGACCAAGGCGCCCGCGCCGTCAACGCCTGCATCCTGTTTCTGCCGCAACTGCAAGGCACATCTGTCACCACCGTCGAAGGGCTCGCCGCCCCCGATGGCACCCTGCACCCGGTGCAACAGGCGCTGATTGATCACCACGGCAGCCAATGTGGCTTTTGCACCCCCGGTTTTGTGATGTCGATGGCCACGGCACACTGCAACGGCGCAACCGATCACAAGGATCAGCTTGCAGGCAACCTCTGTCGCTGCACCGGCTACGCCCCAATCCTGCGCGCAGCCAAGGCCATTGAGGATGCGCCGGTGCCGCCGCATCTGGCCCCATTCACCTTTTCAAAAATACTCCGGGGGGAGGCCGAAGGCCTGGGGGCAGAGCCCCCCTCTGACCAAACTGTGGCAGAGCCCCCCTTAAATCAAACTGGGGCAGAGCCCCCGCTAAACAAACCCGCAGCAGAGCCTCCCTCACTTGCAACCACCACCTCCCCGTTTCAGCCGCAAAACAGCGACGCGCTGGCTGATCTCTACCGCGCCCATCCCAAGGCCACTTTGATCGCGGGGGCCACCGATGTGGGGCTCTGGGTCACCAAGGATCTGAAACAGCTGGATCCGGTGATCTTCCTGGCAGGCTGTCGCGATCTTGCAGATATTCGTGACCACGCAGATCATTTAAACGTGGGCGCAATGGTGACGATGAACGCCCTGCGCACAGCACTTGCGCCGCACTCCGCAGCCTTTGATGAGCTGCTGCGCCGCTTTGCCAGCCAGCAGGTCAGAAACGCCGCCACATTGGGGGGCAATATCGCCAATGGCTCCCCCATCGGTGACAGCCCACCGCCGCTGATTGCCCTTGGAGCGCGCCTTATTTTACGCAAAGGCAACACCCGCCGCGAAATCGCGCTTGAGGATTTCTTTATTGAATACGGCAGACAGGACCGCAGAGAGGGTGAATTTCTTGAGCGCATCCTGATCCCCAAAGCCATGGAACACCTCAGGATCTACAAACTGTCGAAACGCTTTGATCAGGATATTTCCGCTGTGCTGGGCGCGTTTAATATCTGTGTCACCGATGGGTTTGTCACCTCGGCCCATATTGCATTTGGCGGCATGGCAGCGACCCCCAAACGCGCGTATCAGGTGGAACAATCCCTGATCGGGGCCGCCTGGAACCGGCGCACCATTGCCCATGCAAAAGACGCATTCACCCTGGATTTCACCCCACTAAGCGACATGCGCGCATCTTCCGAATACCGGTTGGAAACGGCCAAAAACATGCTGGAACGCGCCTTTTATGATGCGTCGCAAACCGTGCTAAGCCCAACGAAGGTGACCCCATGAGCGTCGGCCGCCCCCTGCCCCATGATGCCGCCAAACTGCATGTGACCGGTGCGGCGCGCTATGTGGATGATGTTGCCATGCCGCGTGACTGCCTGCATCTGGCCTTTGGTCTCTCCACCGTCGCCCATGCCGACATCACTGCACTGGATCTTGCACCGGTACGTGCAGCCCCCGATGTGGTTCAGGTGCTGACCGCCGCAGATTTGCCGTTTGAAAATGACGTCTCCCCCGCCGCCCATGATGAGCCGCTTTTGGCCACGGGATCGGTGCAGTATCTGGGCCAGCCGCTGTTTCTGGTCATTGCCAAAAGCCACCGCGCCGCCCGTGTTGCCGCGCGTCTGGCACAGGTGGACTACGCTGAAAAACCCGCCATCTTGACGCTGGATCAGGCACTGGCGGCAGACAGCCGTTTTGAAGAAGGTCCGCGGATCTGGTCGCGCGGCGACGCAGCAGCGGCCATTGCAGCCGCAGAGCATCAGCTCACCGGCACCATGGAGATCGGCGGGCAGGAGCATTTCTACCTTGAAGGTCAGGCCGCATTGGCGCTGCCGCAGGAAGATGGCGGCATGCATGTGCAGTCTTCGACCCAGCACCCCAGCGAGATCCAGCATAAGGTGGCCCATGCCATTGGCCTGCCGATGCATGCGGTGCGGGTGGAAATCCGCCGGATGGGCGGCGGATTTGGCGGCAAGGAAAGCCAGGGCAATGCGCTCGCCGTGGCCTGCGCACTGGCGGCGCGCGCCACGGGTAAGCCCTGTAAAATGCGCTATGACCGCGATGATGACATGATGATCACCGGCAAACGCCACGCCTTTCGCATCACTTATGAAGTGGGGTTTGATGCAGACGGCCGGATTAACGGCCTTGAGTTTACCCATCTGGTCAATTGTGGCTGGGCGCAGGATCTGTCATTGCCGGTGGCCGATCGCGCCATGCTGCATTCCGATAATGCCTATTGGCTGGAACACATTCGCCTGACATCGCACCGGCTGAAAACCAACCTGCAAAGCGCCACCGCCTTTCGCGGCTTTGGTGGGCCGCAGGGCATGGTGGGCATTGAACGGGTGATGGATCACATCGCCCATGAATTGGGGCTTGATCCGGTTGAGCTGAGACGGCGTAATTATTATCCCGAAATGGGTACAGCCGCAGCAACCACAGGCTCTCAAGGGGGCTCTGCCCCCGGGCCTGCGGCCCTCCCCCGGAGTATTTCTAAAAAGGTGAAAGGATGCGTCACGCCCTATGGTATGGAGGTGCGTGATTTTGAGCTGGGGGCGATGACAGACAGCCTGTTAGAGCGTGCAGAATACAACACGCGCCGCGATGAGATTGCCCAGTGGAATGCAGCCCAGGAGCAAAACAGGGCCCATCTGCGCCGTGGGCTTGGGTTTTCTCCGGTGAAATTTGGCATTTCCTTTACCCTGACCCATCTTAATCAGGCGGGCGCCTTGGTGCATGTCTATCAGGATGGCTCGATCCATCTGAACCATGGCGGCACCGAGATGGGACAGGGCCTGTTTCAAAAGGTGGCACAGGTGGCGGCGCGCAGTTTTGGCGTCGATCTGGCGCAGGTGAAAATCACCGCAACCGACACCGCCAAAGTGCCCAATACCTCGGCCACTGCAGCTTCAAGCGGGTCTGATCTCAACGGTATGGCGGTGAAAATCGCCTGTGACACCATCCGCGACCGCATGGCTGAACATCTGGCGGCTGAGCATCAACTGGCCGCGTCAGACGTGCAGTTTGATCGGGGGCGCGTGCGCATCGGCGGCGAGGAAATCTCGTTTAACGCGGCAGCACAGCGTTGCTACACCGGCCGCGTTGGCCTGTCGGCCACCGGGTTTTACAAAACCCCGGATCTGGAGTGGGATCGCCTGCGCGGATGGGGGCGGCCGTTTTTCTATTTCGCCTATGGTGCGGCCCTTACTGAGGTGGTGGTGGATCGGCTCACGGGGGAATACCGGATTTTGCGCGCGGATCTGTTGCATGATGCGGGCGCGTCACTGAACCCGGCGCTCGATATTGGTCAGGTCGAAGGGGCCTATGTGCAGGGCGCGGGTTGGCTCACCACCGAAGAGCTGGTTTGGGATGCAGGCGGGCAGCTGCGCACCCATGCGCCCTCAACCTATAAAATCCCCGCCTGTTCTGATGCGCCAGAGGTGTTTAATGTGGCGCTTTGGCAGGGGCAAAACCGCGAAGACACGATTTACCGTTCAAAAGCTGTGGGTGAGCCGCCGTTTATGCTGGGCATTTCCGCCTATCTGGCGCTGAGCGATGCGGTTGCACGCTTTGGTGCGGCCACCTACCCGGCACTGAATGCCCCCGCCACCCCCGAAGAGGTCTGGCGCGCAATTCGCCAAGGGGGCGTATCATGAGCATCGATCTGGATCTGTTGCGCGAAAAAGTTGCGGCCCACGGCGTGGTCACCCGCGCGGTGATTGTTGACGTCAAAGGGTCAAGCCCGCGCGAGGTCGGGGCCGCCATGCTAGTCTGGGATGAGGGTCAAAAGCGCGTGCAATCAGGCACCATCGGTGGCGGCGCGCTGGAATATGAGCTGGCAGATCAAGCACATCGCCAGACCCAGCGCGCTTGCGTCATCCGACGCGCTTTGGGACCGGATTTGGGGCAATGCTGCGGGGGGCATGTCACTTTGGTCAGTGAACGCTTTGATGCCGCCATGATGAAGGCGCTCTCAGGCCCTATCACCAGCCCTGTGGTTGCGCGCAATATCAACGGGTCCGATCAGATGCCCTTTGTGGTGAAACGGCTGCTCAGCGCGGCGCGCGCCAGGGGTGAAACGGTGCAGACCGCGCTGATGGATGGATGGCTCATTGAACCTGTCTACCAGCGCAAGCAGCCGTTGTGGATCTGGGGCGCAGGCCATGTGGGACGGGCGCTGGTGGATGTGCTGGCACCATTGCCGGATCTCGACATCAGTTGGGTGGATACCACACAGGCACGCTTTCCCGCGGCCATTCCAGACCATGTCACCCAAATCATTGCTGAAAAACCCACCGTTTTGGTACCGCATGCGCCGCAAAATGCCTCACATCTGGTGCTGACCTATTCCCATGCGCTGGATCTGGCGCTATTGAGCGCCCTGCTTGCACATGGGTTTTACCAGGCCGGGGTCATTGGATCCGCCAGCAAATGGGCGCGGTTTCGCACCCGCCTTCTGGCGCTGGGGCACCCGGCTGAGACCATCGCGCGCATCACCTGCCCGATCGGGGACCCCAGATTGGGCAAGCATCCGCAGCAGATCGCCATTGGGGTGGCGGCGGAACTATTGAAGACAAGCGCCAAGGCGCAACCGGCCACGGCCGAGGACACAGGGGACAGACGCGCGTGAGTGACGTATTGCTGAGCCTGCGGGGGCTGACCAAAGCCTACCCCGGCGTGGTGGCCAATGATCAGGTCTCTTTTGATATCAAAGCGGGCGAAGTGCATGCGCTTTTGGGTGAAAACGGCGCGGGTAAATCCACGCTGGTGAAAATGATCTACGGGCTGGTGAAACCCGACAGCGGTGAGATGCTGCTAAACGGCGCAGGCTTTGCCCCAGCCGAGCCGCGCGCCGCGCGCGCAGATGGCATTGCCATGGTGTTTCAGCATTTCTCGCTGTTTGACGCGCTGAATGTGGCGGAAAACATTGCGCTGGGGATGGAAAACCCACCCAAGATGCGTGATCTTGCGGGCCGCATTCGCGACGTGTCCGAAACCTATGGGCTGCCGCTGGATCCCTATCGCACCGTCGGGGATCTTTCAGCCGGGGAACGCCAACGGGTTGAAATCATTCGCTGCCTTTTGCAAGATCCCAAGCTTTTGATCATGGATGAGCCCACTTCGGTGCTGACGCCACAAGAGGTTGAGATCCTGTTTCAGACCCTGCGCAAGCTGAAATCTGAAGGCACCTCGATCCTTTATATTTCCCACAAGCTCGAAGAGATCCGCACGCTGTGTGATCATGCCACCATTTTGCGACTGGGCAAAAACGTGGGCGAATGTGTGCCGCGTGACACCTCGGCCCGTGACATGGCTGAAATGATGGTGGGCACGGCGCTGAAAACACCGGAACGTGGAGCGCGTGAGTTTGGTGATATCCGGATTCAGCTTAGAAACCTGTCTTTGCCCGCGCCGTCAAACTTTGGCACCGCGCTGAAAGACATCACGCTGAATGTGCATCAGGGTGAAATTCTTGGCATTGGTGGCGTTGCAGGTAATGGTCAGGATGAACTGTTGATGGCCTTGTCTGGAGAGACCCTGTCGCCCCAAGATACCGTGGTTCTTGATGGTGTGGGCATTGGCAATCTGGGGCCAACCGCACGGCGCAAAGTAAAGCTTCTCACCGCGCCCGAAGAGCGGCTGGGCCATGCAGCTGCGCCAGATATGAGCCTGATTGAAAACGCGCTTCTTACCGGATCTGTGCGCAAGAACCTGGAAACGCGCGGCATGATCAACTGGTCAGCGGCGCGCCGTTTTGCCGAGGATGTGATTGCGACTTTTGATGTGCGCACGCCGGGGCCAACCAATGCGGCGCGGTCATTGTCTGGCGGCAATCTGCAGAAATTTGTCATTGGCCGCGAGGTGTTGCAGGAGCCCGATGTTTTGGTGGTAAACCAACCCACCTGGGGTGTGGATGCCGCCGCCGCCGCTGCAATCCGGCAGGCATTGCTGGATCTGGCGGCCAAAGGCGCGGCCATAATCTGCATCAGTCAGGATCTGGATGAGCTGATGGAAATCTCTGACACATTTGCCGCGCTGAATGAAGGGCGGCTGAGTGCTCCGCGCAGCACCGAGGGGCTGAGCGTTGATGAAATCGGCCTGATGATGGGCGGCGCGCATGGGATGGAGGTTGCCCATGTGTAACGCCAGCCTGCGCCAAGGGGCCGCTGTTGGATGCCTCCGGCGGGAGTATTTGAAAAAAGGTGAAAGTGCCGTGCGCAATGTGGCAGGGGTGAGCAAATGATCCATCTTGAGAAACGACCCGAGCCGTCGCGTTTTTGGTCGCTGGCCACACCGGTGCTGGCGGTGCTGGCAACCATGGTGGCGGGCGGGCTGTTGTTTGCGGCCCTTGGCAAAGACCCGATCGAGGCCATTCGCACCATTTTCTGGGAGCCGCTTTTTGGTGAATTTGCCTTCTATTACCGGCCGCAGCTGTTGGTGAAAGGCGCGCCTCTGGTGCTGATTGCCATTGGGCTGTCGCTGGGGTTCAAGGCGGGCATCTGGAACATTGGCGCCGAGGGGCAATATATCATTGGCGCGCTGACGGGCGCGGGCGTGGGGCTTGCGTTTTACCCGCTGGAAAGCGTCTTTGTGTTCCCGCTGATGGTGATTGCGGGCGCTTTGGGCGGCTGGGCCTGGGCGATAATCCCGGCGCTGTTGAAGGTGCGCTTTGGCACCAATGAAATTCTGGTGTCGCTGATGCTGGTCTATGTGGCCGAGCAGCTTCTGGCGTCGATGGCGCTGGGGCTTTTGAAAAACCCAGAAGGCTACGGCTTTCCTGGCAGCCGCAATCTGCAGCAATACCCCAGTGCCTATAACGCGGATCTGATTGAAGGCTCTGGCCTGCATTGGGGTGCGGCGGCGGCGCTGATTGCGGTGATTTTTGCCTATGTGCTGCTCAATCGGCATATGCGGGGCTTTCACATCCGCCTGATGGGTGATGCGCCCCGTGCGGCGCGGTTTGGCGGCGTGGCCCCGGCGCGTATGGTATTGTTTTGCCTCGGGATCTCCGGCGCGCTCGCTGGGCTTGCGGGTTTGTTTGAAGTCTCGGGCCCTGCCGGTGTGGTGAATATCGATTTCAACGTGGGCTACGGGTTTACCGCCATTATTGTCGCCTTTCTCGGCCGTCTGCACCCGGTGGGCATCCTGCTGGCGGGGGCTTTGATGGCGCTCACATATATCGGCGGCGAAGGGGCGCAGGCCAGCCTGGGCCTGCCTGCTGCTGCCATTCAGGTGTTTCAGGGGATGTTGTTGTTTTTCCTCTTGGCCCTCGACCTTTTGACCAATTTCCGCATCCGTCTGGGTGCCAATGAGGTGGCGTGATGGATCTTTCTGCAATTGACCCGGTACAGCTCATTGCCTTTCTGATGGTCGCAGCCACACCGGTGCTGCTGGCGGCCATCGGTGAGCTGGTGGTTGAGAAATCGGGGGTTTTGAACCTCGGCGTTGAAGGTATGATGATTACTGGCGCTATCGCAGGCTTTGCGATCACGGTTGAAAGCGGCTCCCCCACCGTGGGGTTTGTGGGCGCGGCCATTGCCGGTGCGCTCCTGTCGTGTCTTTTTGTGGTGCTGACGCAGTTTGCGCTGGCCAATCAGGTGGCCTCGGGGCTGTCGCTGACCCTGTTTGGGCTGGGGCTGTCGTCGCTGATGGGGCAGTCTTATGTGGGGGTAAAGCCGCCCGCGATTGGCAAGGTTGATATCCCGCTGCTGTCTGACCTGCCGATTGTTGGCCCGATCCTGTTTAACCATGATCTGATGGTCTATTTTGGCATAGCGCTGGTGGCGCTGGTCTGGGCAGTGCTGAAATACAGCCGTGCCGGGCTGATCCTGCGCGCGGTGGGTGAAAGCCACGATGCGGCCCATGCGCTGGGATATAAGGTGGTGCGCATTCGCATTCTGGCGATCCTGTTTGGCGGTGCCTGTGCCGGGCTTGGCGGCGCCTATATCAGCCTCATTCGAGTGCCTCAATGGACCGAAGGGATGACCGCGGGCGTGGGCTGGATTGCGCTGGCGCTGGTGGTGTTTGCCAGCTGGAAACCCTGGCGCGCGCTGCTGGGTGCCTATCTTTTTGGCGGTGTCACCGTGGTGCAGTTGAACCTGCAGGCAGCGGGCGTTGCCATCCCGGTCGAATATCTGGCAATGTCGCCCTATCTGATCACCATTGTGGTTCTGGTTATTCTTTCAGCGGACAAAAGCAGCGCGCCTGCTGCGCTTGGCCGTGCCTTTCATGCGTCGCGCTAAGCGGCGTGTTTTGCTGCCCTTCGGGGAAATAACAATAAACGGGGGATCCCTTGATGAAATTGACTGCACTTCTCACAAGCGCCGCAATGGCGCTTGGCCTCGCGACCGCTGCGGTTGCGGATGATAAAACCAAAGTGGGCTTTGTCTATGTGGGCCCCGTCAATGATGGCGGCTGGACCCAGGGCCACGATCATGCGCGCCAGAAACTGGTGGAACATTTTGGCGACAAGGTGGAAACCACCTATGTGGAAAACGTCTCCGAAGGCCCCGATGCAGAGCGGGTGATCACCCAGATGGCACTGCAGGGCGCGGATCTGATCTTTACCACCTCTTTTGGCTTTATGGATCCCACCATCAATGTGGCGAAGAAATTCCCCAAGGTGAAATTTGAACATGCCACCGGCTATAAACAGGCGGAAAACGTATCCAGCTATTCGGCGCGTTTTTATGAAGGTCGCGCGATCCAGGGCCATATCGCGGGCAAGATGACCAAGACCAACACCATTGGCTATATCGCCTCTGTGCCGATCCCCGAAGTGGTGCGTGGCATCAACTCCGCCTATCTCCACGCCAAAAAGGTAAACCCGGATGTCGAGTTCAAGATCATCTGGATCTATGAATGGATGAACCCCGCGAAAGAAGGCGACGCAGCCAAGGTTCTGATCGAACAGGGCGCGGATGTAATCCTGCAGCACACCGATTCCACCGCGCCTCTGGCGATTGCGGCGGAAAAAGGCGACGTGATCGGCTTTGGTCAGGCGTCGGACATGTATGAATATGCCGATGGTCCGCGCGTCAGCTCAATCATTGATGAATGGGCACCTTACTACATCGCCCGCACCCAGGCGGTTATCGATGGCAGCTGGACCTCGACCGCCACATGGGATGGCATTGGCGCGGGCATGGTTGGCATTGGTGAAATCACCGATCGCGTCCCTGCTGAGCTGAAAGCCGAAGCGCTGGCAATGAAAGCAGCGATTGCAGCAGGCGAATACCATCCGTTCACCGGCCCGGTGAAAAAGCAGGACGGCAGCGACTGGCTGGCAGAAGGCGAAGTGGCCGATGATGGCACGCTGGCTGGCATGAACTTCTACGTTGAAGGCCTGAACAGCGAAATCCCGCAATAAGCAGGTTTGTTATCTGATCTGAAAGCCCGCCTCCCCCTGAGGCGGGCTTTTTTGTGTTTGTTTTTGGGGTCAGGTTTTTACAGAGTATTTTGGGTGGGCATCTCGGGTGGTGCTTTTACAGGCTGGGCTTTGCTGCAACCGGGCATCTTTATGGCGCGATTTTTGACATAGGACCGCCCAGAACAGATCCGACCCATCACGCAACAGGCGCAGCGCTCCCGCCCGTCGCCGGATGCAGGCATCCGCTCCCGTTGGGCCTGGCTCGGCGCTGTGCGCCGAGCCAGGCCCAATGCCGCCAAGGGGTCTTTGCAAAAGACACCTGCGGGAGCGGGAGCCCTTACCTGCTGTGATCCACTTGCCCGGCGATCCCACGATCTTGCGCCCTGTCACGTCTCTGTGTCAGCGCGGTGCAGCTCTGATGTTTGATCTTCACTTGTTGCCCGCCCCATGCCAGTTTGCCGCCATGACACAGATGATTGCCCCGATTTCGAATGCGCAACAGGCGCGCTTTGCCTTTGGCACCATGCAATTTGGCGGCCGCGCCGACGCGCGCCAGTCGGCTGAGATGTTTCACGCCGCCTGGGACGCGGGCATTCGCCATTTTGACACCGCTTGGGTCTATACCGATGGCGAAAGCGAGCGCATTCTGGGCCAGCTCATCCGTGATCGGCGCGCCGACACAGTGGTGGCCAGCAAAGTGGGCTTTGAAGGCGGTGCTCATCCGGACAATCTGCAGATGCAGTTTGATCAGAGCCGCGCGCGGCTGGAGCTTGATCAGATCGATCTGCTTTATCTGCACCGGTTTGATCCCAATTGTGATTTGCGCCAGACGCTTGAATGGTTCGCGCGCCAGCAGCAAACCGGCCATATCCGCCACGTGGGGCTTTCAAACTTTGCCGCCTGGCAGGTGGTGCAGGCAGCCTGGATCGCAGCTGAATTTGGTCTCAAACTCAGCGCCTTGCAGCCGATGTATTCGCTGGTGAAACGCCAGGCCGAGGTTGAGATCCTGCCTATGTGCGCAGCACTTGATATTGTGCCGCTGCCCTATTCACCCTTGGGCGGTGGGCTGTTGACCGGCAAATACAGCAGCACAGACAAAACCGCAGGCGGGCGGCTGCGCGAAAGCGCAAGCTACGGCGCGCGTTATGGTCAGGACTGGATGTATGACAGCGCCGCCAGGCTGACAGCGCTGGCGGAACGGCACAGCGTGCATCCAGCAACACTGGCGGTGGCCTGGGCGGCGGCGCACCCCAGCCAGCCCGCGCCGATCCTGTCGGCCCGCTCGCCGGAGCAGTTGCAGCCCTCGCTCATGGGGATGAACCATGCGCTGACGCCGGAGCTTTATGATGAAATCAGCGCGCTCAGCCCGCGCCCGGCGCCGGCCACCGACCGGCTGGAGGAACAATAATGCCATTGAGATCTGTTCCCGGCACCGCCTCGGTTGCGCAAAGTGATGCCAAGGGCCGCCTTTATGCCCCATCAGCGGCGCGCAACAGCCAGCCCCTGTGTGACGCGGTTGCCGCCGCCCTGCCCCCAAAGGCCACCCGCGCGCTGGAGATTGCCAGCGGTACCGGCCAGCATGTGGTGGCATTGGCGGCAGCGCTGCCTGATATCCGCTGGCAACCCAGCGATGTGGACCCGGCACGGCTGAGTTCGATCCGCGCCTATGTGGAGCGCTACCAGACTGAAACCGCTGCAAAAAACATCGCCCCGCCGGTTGCGATTGATGCGGTGCACGCGGGCTGGGGCGCACAGCACAGGGATCAGGATCTGGTGCTGGTGGTGAACCTTTTGCATCTGATCAGCACCGCTGAAGTCGAGACCCTGATCCATGAAGCGGCGCAGTGCCTTGCCCCATCGGGGCGGCTGATGATTTACGGCCCGTTTCGCCGCAATGGCGCGCTCACCAGTGCGGGTGATCAGCAGTTTGATGCCAGCCTGCGTGCACATGATCCCGATATCGGCTATAAGGACGTGGCTGACATCGACGCGCTCTGCCGTGGTGGTGGCCTCACCCTGTGTGAGGTGGTGGAGATGCCCGCCAACAATCTGCTGCTGCTGGCCGAACGCGCGCCAAAGCAAAGCGGATAGATATCAAAGATATGGCCCGCAGGCCCAGGTGAAATGCAACTGGGTAGAGTACAACTGGGCACAATGGGCCTGGTAACCTATGCACGAGAGACAGCGATGAAACAGCCCCCCAAAGACCGCAGCCACCTGCGTGTGGTGGGCAGTGGCGCAACATCCGCTGCCGCGCCGCTCAGCGCCTGTGCACGGGCGCAGGCCGCGCTTTGCCTGGCGGTGGCCACCCATCAAAGCGATCAATATGACGCCCAGCTGCAGGTGCTGCACAGCCACGGGATAAGCCGCGAACAGCTGTCTGAACTGATGACGCTGACGGTGGAAATGGTCGGGCCCGAGGTGATGATCACGGCCGCCGAAGTGATGGACCGCTACGACATCATCTGCCAGCCTGGCTAACAGCCCCACCCTAGAACCGCTGCGCTGGAAATGGGCGCTATGATCCCGCGCTGCCGCTGGCCTTTTTCATTGCCTATGTGCCCGGCCTAAGGATTGAAGCGATTTTCACCCCCACGTGGCAAAACGGGCGCTCCAGAAATCTGAAGCGCCCGCTTTTATTCTTCAAAGATGAGATCAACCGTTCTGGCGGATCGTCTCGTTCTTTGGATCATAGGGGCTGTCGCAGGTGACAGTGGCATCCCAGAGCTTGTCTTGCATTTTCACCTGCAGCTTGGTGCCTTCCACCGCGAGCTCCGGCGGCAGGTAGCCCATGCCGATGGATTTCTCAAACGCAACCGAATAACCACCCGAGGTCAGACGACCCACGCGTTTGCCTTCCAGCGTATAAAGCGCCTCACGACCCCAAGGATCTGCGTCTTCCGGCCCATCGATCAGCAAGGTGCAGCATTTGAAACGCACACCTTTTTCCAGCATCGCTTCTTTGCCGTGGAAGTCTTTTTCCAGATCGATAAAGCGTGGCAGATCTGCCTCTTGTGGGGTGGCGTCACGGCCCAGTTCGGTGCCGAATGCGCGGTAGGATTTCTCCTGACGCAGCCAGTTCTGAGCGCGCGCACCGACCAGCTTCATACCGTGTTTTTCACCCGCTTTTTCCAGTAGGTCAAACAGGTAGTTCTGCATCTCGATCGGGTGGTGCAGTTCCCAGCCAAGCTCACCGGTGTAGGCCACGCGGATTGCATTTACCGGGCACATGCCAAGCTCGATCTGACGGGCAGACAGCCAGGGGAAACGCTTGTTGCTGAGTGCGGTTTCGGGATCTGCGTCCACGATCACCTCTTTCAGCACGTCGCGCGATTTTGGACCGGCGATGGCAAAGACGCCCCATTGGGTGGTAACATCCTGGATCTCGATGTAGCCGAATTCATCCATTTTGTCTTCGGCTGCTTTGCGCAGGAAGTCGGCGTCATATTCGGTCCAGGCACCGGCAGAGACGAGATAGTAGTTGTTCTCGCCGTTGCGCACGATGGTGTATTCCGTGCGGGTGGTCCCTGCCGAGGTCAGCGCGTAGGTCAGGTTGATACGACCAACCTTGGGCAGCTTGTTACAGGTGAACCAATCCAGGAACGCGGTTGCACCGGGCCCTTTGACCACATGTTTGGTGAACGCGGTTGCATCGATCAGGCCAACACCTTCGCGGATTGCTTTGGCTTCATCGACGGCGTGCTGCCACCAGCCGCCACGGCGGAAGGAGCGGTTTTGCTCATCGAAATGCTCGGGCGCATCAACGGGGCCGAAGTAGTTCGGGCGTTCCCAGCCGTTGACCCAGCCAAATTGCGCGCCGCGCTCTTTTTGGCGATCAAAGGCAGGTGATGTGCGCAGCGGGCGTGCTGCCGGGCGCTCTTCATCCGGGTGGTGCAGGATGTAGACGTGCTCGTAGCATTCTTCGTTTTTGCGCGCGGCAAACTCGGTTGTCATCCAGTTGGAGGAGTAGCGTTTCGGATCCAGCGACGCCATGTCGATTTCCGCTTCGCCATCCACCATCATCTGCGCCAGATAGTAGCCGGTGCCGCCTGCGGCGGTGATGCCGAAGCTAAAGCCTTCTGCCAGCCACATATTGCGCAGACCTGGCGCCGGGCCAACCAGCGGGTTGCCATCGGGCGTGTAGCAGATCGGGCCGTTGAAATCATCCTTGAGGCCGCTCTCGGCACAGGACGGCACGCGCTCGGTCATTGCCATATATTGTTCGGCGATCCGGTCCAGATCCAGCGGGAACAGATCGGCGCGGAAGCTGTCAGGCACACCATGTTCGAAACGCGCAGGCGCGCCTTTTTCGTAGATGCCCAGAATCCAACCGCCGCTTTCTTCGCGGGCATAGGATTCTTTGTCCGCGTCACGGATTACCGGGTGTTCCGGGTTGCCTGCGGCGCGCCAGTCTACCAGCGCCGGGTCTTTGTCCATCACGATGAACGTGTGCTCGACCGGGATTGCAGGCATTTTGATGCCCAGCATTTTTGCGGTGCGCTGTGCGTGGTTGCCCGACGCGGTCACGACGTGCTCGGCGGTGATGACGACCTGCTCATCAGAGGCAACCAGGTTGCCGCCTTTTTCGATCATCTTGGTGCAGGTGACTTCCCAGTGGGTGCCATTCCAGTGGAAGGCATCGGCCTGCATTTTGCGTACGATCTGTGCACCGTGCTGGCGCGCGCCCTTGGCCATCGCCTGGGTCACGTCGGCCGGGTTAATATAGCCGTCTTCGGTATGGTAGATCGCGCCTTTGAGATCTTCGGTTTCGATCAGCGGCCAGCGCTCTTTGATCTGATCCGGGGTCAGCCATTCATAGTCGACATCGCAGGTTTCGGCAGTGGAGGCATAGAGCATATACTCATCCATCCGCTCCTGCGTCTGCGCCATACGCAGGTTGCCCACGACGGCGAAACCTGCGTTCAGGCCGGTTTCTTCCTCGAGTTGCTTGTAGAAATCCACCGAATATTTGTGAATATGGGTGGTGGCGTAGGACATGTTGAACAGCGGCAAGAGACCCGCCGCATGCCATGTGGAACCGGAAGTGAGTTCATCGCGTTCGATGAGCATCACATCGTCCCAGCCCGCCTTGGCCAAGTGATAGGCAATTGATGTGCCGATGGCACCGCCGCCAACGACAAGAGCTTTGACCTGGGTCTTCATGCTGTTGTGCTCCGTGAGATCTATCTGTGCTGAAACTTACTATGCACAAAGGCGCAGGCATCGCCGCAAATCCATCCGACGCAACATCAGACAAAACCGACCTTTGGAGCTCTGTCTCTCAAAAGGAACAACATGTATAGTGCGACCCGCACACAATCATAGGTTAAGTATGACAAACAACGTGACTACAAGCACCATTGAAGAGATTTGGCAAGGTGACGCTTTTGAGCGGCACAAGGATGCTGAAATCCTGCGGCACTTTACTCTTGGCCACTTGGACCTGCGGGCGCGGGCGAAGGAGCCTCGCACCTATGTATTGAACCTGGATGCGAGCTGGGGCACCGGGAAGTCCTTTTTCCTGACGAAGTTCAAACGCCACCTCGAAGCTCATGGACATATTGCAGTCTATATCAACGCTTGGGAAAGCGATCATTCCGAAGATCCGTTTATGGCGGTCATGGATGAAATAGAAACGGAGCTTTCCAAACACCTGCCCGCGGATGGTGGAAATGTGATTGAAAGAACCGCATCACTGCGAAAATCCGCGGTCAAGATCATTGGCGGCGCGGCCTTTGCCGGGGGGAAACATCTGCTCACACGTTATCTTGGGCAAGAGGCTGTTGAAGAGCTGGGCAAATTCGCGGACTCGAAACAAGAACTGAATGAGGGCGAACGAAAAGACCTTGAGGCTGCACTGAAAAAATCAGTTGAATTTGCGGTGGATAGCGCAGGGCAAGAGATCCTGTCGCAGTTTCGCCACCAAAAACAGGTGCAGCAGAACTTTCGCCAACAGCTGAGGGAGCTGGGTAAAGAGGTACTGGCCCAAAAGAAACAGGCACCAATTTTTATCCTGATTGATGAGCTGGACCGCTGTCGCCCGAGCTATGCAATTGAACTGCTGGAACGGGTGAAACACATCTTTTCGCTGGACAATTTTGTCTATGTGCTGGGGACAGATACCAGCCAGCTCAGCAAAGCGATCAAAGGCGTATATGGTGCGGAATTTGACGGGGAGCGCTACCTAAAACGTTTCATTGATCGCAGCTATCATTTCCAGCCTGCCGACACCAATAGGCTGGTGGAGTTCTGCTTTGCTCGCAATGGTTTGGATGAGGAGATGTTTACCTGCCTGCCCGATTTCACTGCAGAAGAGTTTCTGGCGAAATGTCTGGGGGAAACCGAGACCAAGGCGCGTGACATCAAACGGATCATAGAGCGGATCGGGACGTTCTGCGCAGCGTGGCAGGTGAAGGACGCCAAAATCAATATCGTGCGCCTGTTTCCACTGGTGTATCAGCGGCATTTTTCTTTGTCGGAAAGCGCTTTGAACGATTACCTACTGAATAAGTGTCATTTCAAAGCAATCAAATACAGTTCTGGACGACAATATGAGTCGGCACAAACATCTCTCCAGTACAGAGGAATATGCCGCATGATCGATCAGCATTCTTCACCTGGCAGCAATAATTCCTCATCCAATACAAGCGTAGATCACTGGATCCATAGTGCCAACACTCAATGGGAAAAGCACTATTCAGTACTCAATCTCGAAATGCTGAACCAACAATCCGTTGGTGCTGGCTATGCGCGCATGTTGGATCAGGTCGCGCATATTTCTTCGCAAAATGAAAGTGATTAGCACACGCCCAATTGCCCGCAGCCAGCTATGGTGCTGGGGGGCTGTGTCGTGCTGATCTATCATCTTTCTTTGCCGGTTTGGCGGCGAATAAGGTGGACGGGCCCGTACACGGGCGGATGCGGACAGGGCAAGCCCTGCGCGGTCAAGTTCTTGGTCTGCGCCCCGGTTGATGGCCGGGTTCCTATTCCTGCGCGATGGCTGCCACACCATCACGGATCGCGATCACCTGTGAGCTTACAAAAGCCAGGTAAAGCGATCGTGATAGGGGCGTACGCTGCCCCCGCAACACCCCGTTGCTGGCGTATCTTTTGGGGCAAGGCATTCATATGATTGGCAAAGAAAGATAAGGCGCAAAAAGATCTTTCTGCCTATATTTCAGCACCTTAAATGCATTCCAAATGTCGCAATTTAGAATTGATCTAAATCAAAGGAGCGCCGCACCGGCTGTTGCTAGCGCTATGGGTGACGCGCGTGCAGTTAAGGAGATAAAACCATGGCATATCATTTACCAAAGCCCCTATTGTTGTCTTGTGCTGTGCTGGCATTGGGCGCGCAAAGCGCAAGCGCAGACCTGCGGGAGGATGCGCTTGAGCTGTTTCAGCCCCTGCCCTCAACCGTGCCTGCGGTAAAGGACAACCCAATTACGCCTGAAAAAATCGAGCTGGGCAAAGCGCTGTTTTTTGATCCGCGCATGTCGGCCTCGGGGGTGTTTTCCTGCAACTCCTGTCACAATCTGGCCACTGGCGGCGATGACAATCTGGAAACCTCGATTGGTCATGGCTGGCAGCACGGGCCGCGCAATTCCCCCACCGCGCTGAATTCGGTGTTTAATGAAGCGCAGTTCTGGGATGGGCGTGCTGCTGATCTGGCGGAACAGGCCAAAGGTCCGGTGCAGGCCAGCGTTGAGATGGCCAATACGCCCGAGAATCTGATCGAGACGCTCAATTCGATGCCGCAATATGTGGACTGGTTCAATGAAGCCTTTACCGAGGCGCAGGAGCCGGTCAGTTTTGACAATTTCGCCAAGGCGATCGAAGCCTTTGAGGCAACATTGATCACCCCGGCGCCGTTTGATGCCTGGCTGAATGGTGATGAGGCCGCGCTTTCTGAACAGGAGCTGGCCGGGCTTGGCCATTTCATGGATCTGGGCTGCGCCGCCTGTCATTCGGGCGTCAATCTGGGTGGCAATGGCTACTACCCCTTTGGCCTGATTGAACGCCCCGGTGCCGAGGTGCTGCCGCGCGACGACAAGGGGCGGTTTGCAGTGACCCAGACCGCGGATGATGAATATGTGTTTCGCGCCGCGCCGTTGCGCAATGTGTCCATGACCGCGCCCTATTTCCATTCCGGCAAGGTTTGGGATCTGAGCGTGGCGGTGGAGATCATGGCGGAATCGCAGCTTGGCGAAGAGATTTCACCCCAAACCACCGCCGAACTGGTGGCGTTTCTGGGCAGCCTGACCGGTGCGGTGCCCGAGGTATCATATCCGGTGCTTCCGGCCGAAACCCGCGCAACCCCGCGCCCGCAAAGCGGTGAAATCAGTCGCTGATACGCGCATCAGCCTTCCTATCCGGGGAGGCTGAGCCGCGCGTGTTTCAGCACTGCGGTGGGGTCTTGTGTCGATCACGCTGCTCGCGGGGCGGATGGCCTGGCGCGGCTATTTCAACGTATCCGCCACAACGCCAACGGTGAGCGCGCCAATAGGGGTGCCGCTGTCGGGATCATGCAGGGTAAGCGAGATCTGCACCTGATACATATGGGTGGAGTGATCCAGATCCACTTCGCCCAGATGGTAGGCATCTGCCCCCTGACCAAAGCTTTGGGTGAATTTATCCTCATCCCCCTGCCAGTAATCCGAAGTGATATCGCTGGCGGCCACGGTGAGCCCCTGCGCATCCATGATAAAGGCCTCAGAGATCTGCCCGCCTGATCCCGCCACCTTGAGGCGCAGAAAATGCGCCGCCGCATTGCCAAGTACCGGGGTAATGATCGGCGTATTGGCCTTGCCGATTTCACTGGACCATTGGCGATCCAGCTCCTCGATATCACCCTGGGTATAACCGTTGGTGCGCGCGTTCTGGCGCTTGATCGCGGCGATCAGCACATCAGATTGCGCCCAGCTCATCAGCTCGTCTTGCATGAAGCGCTTCATGGCCGGAGCATATTCATTGCCAAAGGCCGCAGGGCTGACGGAGGTCCAAAGGGCGCAAACCAGAACAGGCAGTTTCATCGGGGCACTCACACAGTTTCAGAATGAAAAAGACTACACTCTTTAATTGGATAGGACGTCTGAAACGCTAACAATGAATTCCTAATGATTTCTTGTATTCTTTATTCTGAATTTACGCTGGTAAAATTACGCAATACCCGCTGATGGGGGCGGATGGGGCAACCCCGTGGCCACCCCAAATATTGTCTACTTCTTAAGCGAAATGCGCATTTTTGCGGCATCTTATCTCAGTCGTCTGCGTGGAAATGAGAATCAGGCATGATCTTTCCGGGGTTCATAATGTTGTTGGGATCGAGCCCAGCTTTCACCAGCCCCATGAAACGCAACGCCTCGCCCATTTCCTGGGCAAGATAGGCGCGTTTGCCCTGACCAATGCCGTGTTCGCCGGTGCAGGTGCCTTCCATGTCGATGGCCATATCCGCAAGCCAGCTGAGATAGGTTTCGGCGCGCGCGAGCTCAACCTCATTGCCGGGTTCGAGCAGCAAAAGCGCGTGGAAATTACCATCACCCACATGGCCCACCATCGGTGCAATCAGATCCATTTCTTCAGCTTTGGCGCGGGCGCGGCCCACCGCCTCTGCCAGGCGGGAAATCGGCACACAGACATCGGTGGACAGCCCCTGACAGCCGGGGCGCAACCCGTGGCTGGCCCAATACATATCATGGCGGGCCTGCCAGAGCTTGTTGCGCTCTTCTGCGGATGAGGTGGCGGCAAAATCCGTGCCGCCGCACTCTTCGGCGATGGAGGCAAACATATCGGATTGCTCGACCACACCAGCGTCTGAGCCGTGAAATTCAAGCAACAAGAGCGGCACTTCCGGCAGATCGAGCTTGGAATACTCATTGGCGGCTTTGACGCTGAGCGCGTCCAGCAGTTCGATCCGGGCAACGGGGACGCCGTATTGGATGGTCATCATCACCGCCTCGCAGGCGGCCTCTACCGTGGGGAAAGAACAGCGCGCCGAGCGGATCGCCTCGGGAATGCCCTGCAGGCGCAGGGTGAGCTCGGTGATAATACCCAACGTGCCCTCGGACCCGATCAGAAGGCGGGTGAGATCGTAGCCAGCCGAGGATTTTTTGGCGCGCCCCCCGGTGCGGATGATGCTGCCATCGGCCATCACCGCCTCAAGCGAGAGGATATTGTCTTTCATGGTGCCGTAGCGCACCGCATTGGTGCCCGAGGCACGGGTGGCGGCCATGCCGCCGAGCGATGCATTGGCACCGGGATCAATGGGGAAAAACAGGCCCTGGTCGCGCAGATGGGTGTTGAGCTGTTCGCGGGTGACGCCGGGTTCCACCACCACATCCAGATCGCTGGCGTGCACCGCCTTGATCTGATCCATCTGGCTGAGATCAATGGAAATCCCGCCCGCGGGCGCATTCAGATGCCCTTCGAGCGAAGAACCAGTGCCAAAAGGGATCACCGGCACCTTATGGGCGGCGCAGAGTTTCACCACCTCGGCCACATCGGCGGTGGAGCGGGCAAAGACCACCGCATCGGGCAGCTGGTTGGGCAGCCAGGTGGTGGTATGGCCGTGTTGTTCGCGCAGGGACTGGCTGGTGTGCAGCTGGTCCTGAAAACGGTCTTTCAATGCCTCAACAACGGTTTTTATGCCTGCCTCATTGCGCGGCAGGGTGGTCAATTTCGCCATGGTGTCCTCATCCCGATCTTACCCTGGCAAAATCGCAGGCTGTGTTGCATTGTCAATATTACACCCTGCGGTGAGGCGTCGCGACCTTGGTGTTTTTTGGCACGTTTTCCGGCACCTACTCCCCTAGCGCGATGCCTTCGCGGCGCGGATCAGCTGCGCCTTTGAGCTGGTCGCCGATTTCAATCGCATGCAGCCCCGAGGTGAGCGCGCGGGCGTTGACCTCATAGCCAAGCTCGGTGAGCGCGGGGGTGAGTTCGGCCGCGCCGGTGCCCTCTTCTACGTCATAGGTGCCAAAACGGTTGACCAGATGCGGCAGCGACAGCGCCTGTTGCAAAGGCATGTCCCAATCGGCCCAGGCGATGATGGATTTGGCCACATAGCCAATAATGCGGCTGCCGCCCGGTGAGCCAATCACCAGCACCGGTTTACCCTCCTGCATCACGATGGTGGGCGCCATTGATGATCGCGGGCGTTTACCCGGCTCCAGCCGGTTGGCAATCGGCACGCCGTCGCGGTGGCTGCGGAAGGAGAAATCCGTGAGCTCATTGTTGAGCAGAAATCCCCCCACCATCAGGCGAGAGCCAAAGGCGTTTTCAATGGTGGTGGTCATCGACAGCGCGTTGCCATAGCCATCTACAATCGAGATATGCGAGGTGGAGGGCAGCTCAAGCGAGGCGTCATCCGCCCAGTTGAGCGCGTGATCAAAGCTGGGCGTGCCCGGCGCAACCTCGGGCAGCGCGTCATCCCCAGCGAGCAGTTTGGCGCGTTCCGTAAGATAGGCGGGATCGACCAGATCGGGCATAGGGACAAAATCGCTGTCGGCCATATAGCGGCCACGATCAGCAAAGGCGAGCCGGGAGGCATCGCCAATCAGACGCCAGCTTTCGGGATCATCCGCGCCCAGCGTGGCCAGATCATATTGGCCAAGCATACCAAGGATCTGCCCCACAGTAAGCGCCCCGGATGAAGGTGGCCCCATGCCGCAGATTTCAAAGCTGCGATAGCTGGCACAGGCGGGTGCGCGCTCTTTGACCTGATAGATTGCCAGATCGGTGGCCGAAAGCACGCCGGGATTACCCGGTGCGTTTTGCACCGTGTCGACAATTTTCCCCGCCAGCGGTCCGGTATAAAACCCATCCGCACCCTGACGGGCCAATGTTTGTAGGGTTTGGGCATAGGCGGGGTTTTTCAGCGTTGTTCCCACTGCAATTGGTTCACCCTCCGGCAGGAAATAGGCGGCTGTGTCCGGGAAACGTGCCAGCCGTTCTGCGCCGCCTTCAACGAGCTGCGCCAGCCGCGGCGAGACCGTGAAACCATCCTGCGCCAATTGGGTGGCGGTGGTGAACAGCGACGGCCAGTTGGCGCGGCCCCAGCGGCGGTGCGCCTCTTGGAGCAGGGCTGGCGTGCCCGGCGTCCCAACTGAGCGACCACCCACAACCGCATCATAGAATTTCAACGGTTCACCGGCCTCGTCCTGAAACAGGCGGGGTGTGGCCGCAAGCGGTGCGGTTTCGCGCGCATCCAACGTGGTGAGTTCACCGCTGTTGGCGTCATACCACACCAGAAACGCACCGCCACCAAGGCCAGAAGACTGTGGTTCAACCAGGCCCAGAACCACCTGAACCGCAACCATCGCATCAGCGGCGGTGCCGCCTGCGCGCAGGATCTCGGCGCCTGCTTCCACCGCCAAAGGGTTGGCCGCTGCAATCATCCAATTGTCGGCGATGACCTCTTCGCCTGCGGCCTTCTTGGCAAGCGCCATCTGGGCAGCCGGTGAGGTGCTGGCAAAAGCGCCGGTGGTTGCAGCCTCTGGCGCAACCGCATCGGCCGCTTCTTGGGCGAAGGCCGGGAGGGCGAGAACACAGGTCAAAATACTGAGAGACAGGGGGCGCATAAGAACTCTCCTTTTGGCTGGCCAGCACAGGACCCAGTCCAAGGCCAGCACATGGCGTTATGGGAAGTGTCACAGAGGATCTGTCAAAAGGCTACGGAAAAATATGCGGGCTGCGGATCTGCGGCGCGCGATGACAATTGCACCATGTGTGGGTGATCAAGGTGACATTCACATGCCAGCATCGACCTTTTGGCCCAACCTTATGGGTCTTTGACCGTTGTTTTTGCAGCCAGACAGCGGAAAGAAATAGAAAAAAGCGCCGGGGAAACCGGCGCTTTGGGATCTTACAGCATCGAAGGCACCACCAGATCCGGTGGGCGGTGGCCGTCTTCGAAGGTTTTGATATTCAAAAGAACTTTTTCACCCATCTCGCTGCGCCCTTCGCGGGTGGCAGAACCCATATGCGGCAAGAGCACCACATTAGACAGTTCACGCAGGCGCGGGTTGATCTGGTGGCCGTGTTCATAAACATCAAGGCCAGCGCCGGCGATTTCACCAGCGCGCAACATGCGGGTGAGCGCGTTTTCATCCACCACCTCGCCGCGTGACGTATTCACAATCACCGCGTCAGATTTCAGCAGTTTCAGGCGGCGCGCATTCAGCAGGTGATAGGTCGAAGGCGTTGCCGGGCAGTTCACTGAGATCACATCCATCCGCGCAACCATCTGATCGAGGCTGTCCCAATAGGTGGCCTCAAGGCGTTCTTCGATCTCATGATGCAGGCGGCGGCGGTTGTGGTAGTGGATCTGCATACCAAAGGCAGAGGCGCGTTTGGCCACAGCCTGCCCCACGCCACCCATGCCAAGGATCCCAATGCGACGGCCCGCAAGACGTCCGCCCAAAAGCGCGGTTGGTGCCCAGCCGTCCCAATCGCCCTGCTGCATCATCGCCAGACCTTCGGGGATGCGGCGCACCACGGCCATAATCAGCGCCATCGCCATATCCGCAGTATCATCGGTCAACACGCCGGGCGTGTTAGAGACCAGAATGCCACGTTGGCGCGCAGTGGCCACATCGATGTGATCCACACCCGCGCCATAGTTCGCCACAAGCTTCAGCTGATCGCCAGCTTGACCCAGAAGCGCCGCATCGATGGTATCTGTTACTGTCGGCACCAGCACATCTGCTGTTTTTACCGCATCAATCAATTCAGCGCGCGACATCGGGCTATCATCGCTGCGCAAAGAGACATCAAAAAGCTCACACAGGCGGGTTTCAACGGGTTCCGGCAACCGTCGCGTCACAACAACACTCAGACGTTCTCTGGGCACTTTCGCTCTCCTCAGCTTTCCTTGTCGCAGCCTCATGTGGCATGGTGAACGAGGACGCAGGCAGGCACAAGAACCCAAGTTGTTTTGGTTGCAGCTTTTACGCGTGTTAG
Organism: Tritonibacter aquimaris; assembly: GCF_009617595.1. Taxonomy (GTDB): domain Bacteria; phylum Pseudomonadota; class Alphaproteobacteria; order Rhodobacterales; family Rhodobacteraceae; genus Epibacterium; species Epibacterium aquimaris. The sequence goes on from NZ_WIXK01000003.1 coordinate 474,517, forward strand.
CGTAAATAAATGAGCAATCAGAGCCGCAAATCCGCCGTTACCGTTCACAGGAATCCGGACGCGCCGGAAGAGATGCGAAACACCAATAAGAGTGAGCAGGCAGTGACAGTAAAAATGGCAAAATCCTTCGCACAGAAGGCGCTAGTGGCGCTTTGCGTTTTGGGGGCAAGCGCGTCTTTGGCGCAGGCTTTGGACCGGGGGCCGGTGACCAATCTGCCGCTGCCGCGCTTTGTGTCGATGAAAGCCTCTGAAGGCAATGTGCGCCGGGGGCCATCGCAGACCCACCGCATTGACTGGGTGTTCAAACGCCGGGGCGTGCCGCTGGAAATCACCGCCGAATATGGCCATTGGCGCCGGGTGCGGGATCGCGATGGCGCGGGCGGCTGGATGCATTATGCGCTGCTGTCGGGTGCACGCACTGTGTTGATCGAACATGACATGACACAGGTGTTTGCACGGCCGGACACCCGCGCGCAGGTCACTGCCGCCTTTGAGCTGGGTGTGATTGCCCGGCTTGGCGAATGCTCCCAGGATTGGTGCGAAGTCAGCGCGGGCGGCTATAAGGGCTGGGCGCACAAAGAAAAGCTCTGGGGCGTGGCCCCGGATGAGCTGCGCGAATAGATATGGGCGTGCGGGCGGCAGAGGGTACGGATGCAACTGCCCTTGCCGCATTGTCGATTGAGGTTTGGCTTAGCACCTATGTGAAACGGGGCGTCAGCGCAGAGTTTGCGCAATATGTGCTCGACAGCTTCACACCGGGTGCTTTTCTGGCAGAGCTTCATGACCCCGACGTGCAGATCTTTGTGTCAGACAATGCTGACGGCATTGATGGCTATATCAAGCTGCAACCCAATCGCACCGAGTGGGGCGATATGGAAATCACCACCTTTTATGTGCAGCCCCGCCATCAGGGATCTGGCGTTGGACGTGCCCTTTTAACGCGCGCGCTGGCGTATTGCCAAACGCAAGGCGCAACCCAGGTCTGGCTGAGTACCAACAGCGAGAACCACCCCGCCATTGGATTCTATGAAAAACAGGGCTTTATGGCTGTGGGAGAATGCTATTTCGAGCTGGAGGATGCGCGCTATCTCAATGTGGTGCTGGCGCAGGAGCTGATCCGGTGAGCTATAAATCCTATACACCAGCCCGTGATCCGGCTTTTGGCACAAGGCTCGTAGTAAAAAGGCCCGCGCTTGCGGGCCTTTTGTTTGTGTCTTTTGGCTGGCTTAGCCGAGCTTTTCCGCGAGCTCAGGCAC
>NZ_WIXK01000004.1 GCF_009617595.1 Tritonibacter aquimaris
AACGGCGGATACGCTTCTCGTTCACCAGATGGCCGTTCTCGGGACTTTCGCGGCCCCACTGGGGCCACGGTCCCCTCGAACTTGCGCAGGTGCCAGGTCATCTGACGGACACCAAAGAACGGTGTTTCTAAGAACTGCTCGTCGATCTGACGCATCAGCATCAAGTTCATCGCCGTCTCGCCCTTGGGCCTGTAGTAGAATGATGACCGCGAGATCGACAGCAGCCTGCGCTGTTTGCCAATCGACAGATCGGTATTGGCTGGTTCAACCATCTCCCGCCTCACTTGCCGGTCCACGGCTTGAGCTTTCGTGACAAAAAATCATTGGCCACAGCCAGCTCCCCGATCTTGGCATGCCGTTCCCTGACCTGTGCTTCGTCAATCTCAGGAGCTTTCTTACCGCCACGCTCGAAAACGCCAGACGCACCTTCAAGCAGCGCACGCTTCCAGCTGTGGATCATCGTCGGGTGAACGCCAAACTGGCTTGCCAACTCAGCAACCGTCCGATCGCCCTTCAATGCCTCAAGCGCAACTTTGGCGTTGAACTCAGGCGAATGGTTCTTCCGTTTCGACATCTCTGATCGCCTCTTCGTTGAAAATCAGCAGACAACAAATCGTAACTTACGTCAGTGTCCAAATTTCGGGGGGGTAGCTCAATATGCGGGTCGCAAAACAACAGCACCGCCGCATATGGATGCGACGGTGCCAATGTTCTGACAGTCAGTGATTTGACTGTTCGATCCCAGTTAGTGGGTGTGTTTGTGGTCGAGCGCGTGCAGCAGGGTGCCGAGGTTGTGCTCAAACATTGCCAGGTAGCTTGTTGCTGGCCCGCCACGCTCAGACAGCGCATCTGAGAACAGGCGTCCACCGACTTCGATGCCGGTTTCATCAGAAATCTGCTTCACCAATGCAGGGCTGGTGATGTTTTCTACAAAAAGTGCTGCTGCGCCGTCAGACTTCAACTGATCGATCAGAACTGCCAGATCGCGGGCGGAAGGTTCTGCTTCGGTGTCGATCCCAACCGGAGCCAGGAATGTCATGCCATAGGCATCCGCCAGATAGCCAAAGGCATCATGGGCGGTGACAACAGTGCGTCGGTCAGACGGCAGTTTTGCCAGTTTGGTTTTTGTCGTTGCATCCAGCGTTTCAAGCTTGGCGATATAGCTTGCAGCATTTGCAGAGATTTCGTCTGCGTGATCCGGCAGCGCCGCTTTCATCGCGTCGGCAATGTTGTTCACATAGACCACACCATTGGTGAGCGAGTTCCAGGCGTGTGGGTCGATTTCGCCCTCTACCTTCACTGGGGTGATGCCTTTGGTTGCTACAAAAACATCTGCTTCGGTGCCGGATTCTGAGATCAGCGTGTCGGACCAGGTTTCAAAGCCCAGACCATTTACAAAGATGACATCCGCTTCGGCAACGGCGCGCGCATCCGCGACAGAGGGCTGATAGACATGCGCGTCTGCATCAGGTCCTACGATGGTGGTCACATCCGCCAGATCGCCGACCACTTCTTCAACCATGTCGCCAAGGATCGAAAAGCTTGCAACGATCTGCATGTCTTCATGCGCTGCGACGGGCAGGGCAGCGAGGGTGAGCGCTGTGGTTGCAACACCTGTGTAGAGGGATTTCATAAAGGTCATTGTGTTCTTTCCGACGTTTGAAGTTTTGCCGATGTGGTGTTGTTTGGAGTTGAGCGTTTGCGCAGGCGGCTGCCAAAGCCGAGCGGTCCAAAGACAGCTGAGACAATGAAAAAGCCTCCTGCAACCAAGACGATGGCTGGTCCGGACGGGGTGTCCGGGAAGAAATAGGATAGGGTGAGACCGATCCAACAGCTTGAAAGCGCAAAGACAAAGCCAAGCCCGAGCTGCGTGGTAATCGTGCTGGCCCAATAGCGCGCGGCGGTTGCGGGAAGGATCATCAAGCCAACGGCCATCAATGTGCCGAGCGTTTTGAACGCTGCCAGAAGGTTCAGAACCAAAAGCAGCATGAACCCTTGATCCACCAGCCAGGGGCGCCGGGTTTGCGTTTCAAAAAACACTGGGTCGCAGGTGCTGACGATCAGAGGGCGCAACAGCACCGCAAAAGACAACAATGTGACAGTTGCAACACCGCCCACAAGCAACATGGAGGCATCATCGATCCCAAGGATTGAGCCAAAGAGGAAACTTTTAAGCGGGACAGCTGAGCCTGCGGCCGACAGGATAAAGATGCCCATCGCCAGCGCAATCAGATAGAGCGAAGCTAGGCTCGCGTCGCTGCGTAGGATGGTACGACGTGCCAACAGGGCCGTTAGAATGGCAACGCCAACACCAGCAATCAAACCACCAACCAAAAGCGACATGACCGAAAGACCCGCAGTCACAAAGCCGATGACAATGCCCGGCGTGATCGCATGTGCCATTGCCTCACCTGCAAGGGACAGGCGACGCAGCACCAGAAATGCACCAACAGGCGCAACAGAGGCCGACAGTACCGTGGTCGCGACAAAGGCGCGCCGCATAAAGGTAAAACCCCACATTTCTTGCAAGAGTTCAAACATGGGCTTGCTCCAATTTTGCGGCGGGCTCCCGGAACATCCAGGAGGCCTGACTTTCGGACATATAGCCCTGTGCAACCAAACGGTCGGGGGTCAGGACGTCATTCACAGCGCCATGGGTCGCTTCGTGGCCACCAAGAAGCAGGGCATGGCTGCAATGATCGAGCACCGATGAAAGATCATGCACCACCAGCACCACCGCGCGGCCTTCGCTGCGCCAGCGTTTGATTATGTTGAGCAGATGTGCCTCGGTGCTTTGATCAACAGCTGCAAAAGGCTCATCAAGCAAGATCAGCGGCGCATCCTGCATAATCACCCGGGCAAACAATGTGCGCTGCAATTGCCCACCCGAAAGCATGTGCAGGGGCCGGTCGGCAATATCCAGCACCCCAACTTCATCCAGCGCAGCCTCGACCCGTTCTCGTGCCGCACGATTGAGACCAAAGCGGAGACCAAACCCGCCCCAGGCTCCCATTGCGGCAAGATCGCGAACCCGGATGGGAAAACGACGGTCGAATTCGGTCATCTGGGCGAGATAGCCGATTTCACGTGGACGTCCCTGTGCCCATGTCACGCTGCCAGACAGCGGGTTCATCAGGCCAAGGAGCATTTTGACAAAGGTGCTTTTGCCAGAACCGTTCGCCCCAAGCACCGCAAGCGTGTTCCCACCCTCAATGTTCATGGTGAGATCGCGAAATAAGGTGAGATCTTTGTAGCCAAGGCTGAGATCGCTAATCTGTACGACTGCTGACATCATATCACCGCGTAGATGATCAGCCACAAAACGGCCGAGGTGGCGATGGCCGTCGCGATCAGGCTGAGGGTACTCAGCTCGCTCAGGCAACGTTTGGTAGATGGGGAATGGGGAGGCTTCATGCCATAGCCCCCACCGGGGTAGGGAGCGGTGCGCTCGAACCCATGTTTGTTTGACAGCTTAGGTCGTTCAGCTCCGTCAATTTCAATCCTTCACCACCTTGCAGGGATCAGGGAGTGAGGGAGTTGTACAAAATTCCAGAAGCGATCTGCCACTAGTTGCATTGACATCTTCCTCTGGGACACCCCGCCCAGGTTAATCTGTTTTCAGATGGCAGGTCTCCTGACTCGCGGTTCGTTGTGTTCCCGATCCTTCCCAAGCCAAAGCTCAGTGGATTTTCCCGGGGCACTCACCGCTTACAGTTGCGGGGGCAGTTACGGAATTGACCTTGTTTTGCGGTCGCACCGTATTCCCTTTTCACCCAGCTCATATTATGTGACTGGGAACCATCGCGGCGAAGAGACACGAAATGAATCGATTCGCCAAGACACTTCCTGGAGAGGCCTAGGTCGATTCGTGGTGACCGCGTTTTTTGGCGATCATTGCAATAACAAGATTTTGATTCATTGTTGCCCTAAATGTTGACAATGACCTAACGCGAACCCCAATATGATGTTGCTTCGGTTCTTTCGATTCATGTCGAAAGCTAAGAGGGAAGCTGGTGAAAAACCGGCACTGCCCCCGCAACTGTAAGTGGAGAGCCAGGCTGAATTGCGCCACTGAAACCCCGTTTTGGGAAGGCCAGTCCAAGCTTTGATCCACGAGTCAGGAGACCTGCCGATGGCTAAAAAATGACCACGAACGGAGGGTTCGGGGGCGTGTCATGAGGCTTCTGCGGCTCATTCGCGTCTTCGGCTAATTGAGAAAGACAGAGGGACAATGAGCATTATCGTCTATTCCAAACCCGCTTGCGTACAGTGTACTGCCACCACCCGCGCTCTGGATGCCAAAGGCATCGAATATGACGTCGTGGATCTGACGCAGGACGATTCTGCGCTCTCTCATGTGACTGAGCTTGGCTACCGTCAGGCACCCGTTGTGGTTGCAGGAAACGACCATTGGTCCGGCTTCCGTCCGGACATGATCAACCGACTGGCTTCCTAAACGTGGACAGCGCGTCGCCAGCGCTGATCTATTTTTCGTCCGCGTCTGGAAACACCCAGAGATTTGTTGAACGTCTCGGAATTGATGCAACACGTATCCCCCGCGAGGAGGATGCGTGTTTTCCTATCGCAGAGCGACCCTTTGTGTTGATCTGCCCAACTTTTGCGGACGGCCAAGGGCGCGGCGCGGTGCCCAAGCAGGTCATTCGCTTTCTCAACGCCCCAGAACGGCGCGCCAATCTGGTTGGGGTTATAGGAAGCGGAAACAGAAATTTTGGCTCGACCTACGCATTGGCTGGTCGGGTCATATCGGAAAAATGCAAAGTGCCGCTGCTATACAGCTTTGAGCTGGCGGGCACTGAAACTGATATCGCCCGCGTTCGGGCGGGGCTAGAAACCCTGGGGAGAGAGCTATGCTCGACAGTTCGGTAAACGAACAAGATTATCACGCGTTGAATGCGATGCTGAACCTCTATGATGGTGAAGGCAATATTCGCTTTGATGCGGACCGCAAGGCTGCGCGCCAGTATTTCTTGCAGCATGTGAACCAGAACACCGTGTTCTTCCACTCACTGGATGAAAAGCTCGGTTATCTGGTAGAGCAGGGCTACTACGAAGCAGCGGTTCTCGACCAGTATTCCAAAAACTTCATGCGCAAGATCTGGGACGCGGCCTATGCCAAGAAGTTCCGCTTCCCCACCTTCCTGGGCGCATTTAAATACTACACATCTTACACGCTGAAGACCCGCGATGGTCAGCGTTACCTTGAACGTTACGAAGACCGTGTGGTGATGACCGCTCTGGCTTTGGCGCGCGGTGATGAGGCGCTGGCGCTTTCATTTATGGAAGAGGTCCTTGATGGCCGCTTTCAGCCCGCAACACCGACATTCCTGAACGCAGGCAAGGCGTCGCGCGGCGAGCTGATCTCTTGCTTCCTGCTTCGTCTCGAAGACAATATGGAAAGCATCGGCCGCGGCATCAACTCTGCGCTGCAGCTGTCCAAGCGTGGCGGTGGTGTTGCGTTGCTGCTGACCAATATCCGCGAGCATGGCGCGCCGATTAAAGGCATCGAAAACCAGTCGTCCGGGGTGATCCCGGTGATGAAACTGCTCGAAGACAGTTTTTCTTATGCCAACCAGCTTGGCGCACGTCAGGGCGCGGGAGCGGTTTACCTCAATGCGCACCACCCGGACATTATGCGTTTCCTCGATACCAAGCGCGAAAACGCGGATGAGAAGATCCGTATCAAAACGCTGTCGCTTGGCGTGGTGATCCCCGATATCACCTTTGAGCTGGCAAAGAAAAACGCGGATATGTATCTGTTCTCGCCGCATGACGTGGAAAAAATCTACGGCGTTCCATTCTCGGAGATTTCCGTTACCGAGAAATACGTCGAGATGGTCGATGACAAGCGCATCCGCAAAACCAAAGTGAACGCACGCGAGTTCTTCCAGACCATCGCAGAGATCCAGTTTGAATCTGGCTATCCCTATGTGATGTTTGAAGACACCGTAAACCGGATGAACCCGGTGGCGGGGCGCATCAATATGTCAAACCTGTGCTCGGAAATCCTACAGGTCAATGAAGCCTCCAAGTTCAAGGATGATCTGAGCTATGATCACTTGGGCACGGACATTTCTTGCAATCTTGGCTCGCTCAACATTGCCAAAACCATGGATGGCAAGGATCTGGGGCGCTCAGTTGGTGCTGCCATCCGCGCATTGACCGCAGTGTCGGAAATGTCAGCGATTGACTCGGTTCCATCCGTGCGTCGCGGCAATGATGAAAGCCATGCGATTGGCCTGGGGCAGATGAACCTGCATGGTTTCTTGGCGCGCGAGCATATCCACTATGGCAGCGCGGAAGGCATTGAATTCACGTCGGTCTACTTTGCTGCCGTGGCCTATCATGCAATCCGTACCTCCTGTGATCTGGCCCGTGAGCGCAAAGAGACATTTTCTGGCTTTGAAAATTCCGATTACGCGTCGGGTAAGTTCTTCAACAAATACACCGATCGCGACTGGTTGCCGCAAAGCGAGCGCGTGACCGAATTGTTTGCTGATATCTCACTGCCAAACCGCGAAGACTGGGCGGCGTTGAAGGCAGATGTGATGAAACACGGGCTGTTCAACCGCAACCTGCAGGCAGTGCCGCCGACGGGCTCGATCTCTTACATCAACAACTCAACCTCTTCGATCCACCCGATTGTTTCAAAGATTGAGATCCGTAAGGAAGGCAAGATCGGTCGCGTGTATTATCCTGCGGCGTTCATGAACAATGAAAACCTGGAATACTACCGCGATGCCTATGAAATCGGCCCAGAGGCGCTGATTGATACCTATGCTGCGGCGACCGAACACGTGGATCAGGGCCTGTCGCTGACACTGTTCTTCCCAGCCGAAGCCACCACCCGCGACATCAACCGCGCGCAGATCTATGCCTGGAAGAAAGGCATCAAAACGATCTACTACGTGCGCCTGCGCCAAGAGGCCCTGGAAGGCACCGAGGTTCAGGGCTGCGTAAGCTGCACATTGTGAGCGGAGAGAGACCATGAAAGATATGACTGAAACCAAAATCCCGCGCGCGATCAACTGGAACCGGCTGGATGATGAAAAAGACCTGGAAGTGTGGAACCGTCTGACAGTGAACTTCTGGCTGCCGGAAAAAGTGCCGCTTTCCAATGACATCCAGAGCTGGGCGACGCTGACCGATCACGAAAAACAGCTGACCATCCGGGTTTTCACCGGGCTGACCCTTTTGGATACCATTCAGAACTCGGTTGGTGCGCCGGCGCTGATGCCCGATGCCATCACGCCACATGAAGAGGCGGTATTGACCAATATCGCCTTTATGGAGGCGGTGCATGCGCGCAGCTATTCGTCAATCTTCTCGACGCTGTGCTCGACCAAGGAAATTGATGAGGCCTTCCGCTGGTCTGACGAAAACCCACATCTGCAGGCCAAGGCCAAGGCAATCCTTGACACATATGCACCAGGCAATGACCCGCTGAAGCGCAAGATTGCCAGCGTGTTTTTGGAAAGCTTCCTGTTTTATTCGGGCTTTTATCTGCCGATGTATTGGTCGAGCCGCGCAAAGCTCACCAATACCGCCGACCTGATCCGCCTGATCATCCGCGATGAGGCGGTGCATGGCTACTACATTGGCTATAAGTTCCAGCGTGGCTATGAAAAGCTTGATGAAGCCGCGCAGCAGGAGCTTAAAGACTACGCCTTTGGCCTGATGTTTGAGCTCTATGGTATCGAAAACCAATACACAGAAGAGCTCTATGACGAGATCGGCCTGACCGAGGATGTCAAAGTCTTCCTGCACTACAATGCCAACAAGGCGCTGCAGAACCTTGGCTTTGAAGCACTGTTCCCGCCAGAAGTGTCAGAGGTAAATCCAGCGATCCTCGCCGCGTTGAGCCCGGATAGTGAAAACCATGACTTCTTCTCAGGCTCGGGCTCTTCTTATGTGATTGGCAAGGCCGTCGCGACAGAGGACGAAGACTGGGATTTCTGATCTTAGCACAGTTGCATTATTGAGGTGGTCGTTGCAAAGCGGCCACCTTTTTTTGTGCAAATGTCTCATTGCCCAAGGCATTGGGGGCAGGGAATTTCGCTGCATGCTTTTGGCTGATCACGGTAGGAGGTTCGGTTGAGAAAAGACTCGTAACCCGCTGATTTCAGGCCTGAATTTCTATTTTCTCTTGGGGGGGGAAGTGGCAGCCCGTAGGGGAATCGAACCCCTCTTTCCAGGTTGAAAACCTGGCGTCCTAACCGATAGACGAACGGGCCACTCTTGGTGTGAGGGCGGTTTTAGTGTTAAGCGCCGAGACCCGCAAGCGGAAAAAGCTACTTTTTTGTTTTTTCTTATCCACAGGTCTCTTTGCGCGGGTTGCCTGGCCCGTTTGCACTTTATGCGGGCGCTGCATCCTCAAGGCGCAGCTGTGGCGCCTGGCGGCCGCCCCAGGTGTTGATTTCAAGCCGCCCTGCACAGTGGAAACGTGCGCCGCCATGTTCCAGCAAGCGAGGGCCAAGCGCGGTATCAAACGCACCAAAGCAAATCGCATCAAGCTTTGCACCCATCCCGTCCGACAGGCTCAATTTCAGGTGGCTTTCGCCGACACGTTTCGCGAATTTGATTTCCACCTCAGGGAAGGCATAGCGCGGGGCAGGGGCACCGGCGCCAAAGGGGCCCGCTTGTTCGATCTGTTCGATCAGATCAACCCGCGCAGCACCGGGCATCAGCATTCCATCAAGCTTCAGATCCTGCGGACCCAGCGCGCCTGCGCCCTGTTTGTCCAACAGCGCCGCTAGCCGTTCCATTGCGGGCTCAAGCTGATCACGTGCAACCGTGAGGCCCGCCGCCATCTTATGTCCGCCGCCTTTGGTCAGCAGCCCCTCAGCAACCACTTTCTGAATCGAGGCACCCAGATCAATGCCTGAAACAGACCGGCCTGATCCTTTGCCCTCGTCGCCATCAAGACCAATGACCACCGCGGGGCGGCCTGTGGCTTCTTTCAGACGGGACGCCACAATGCCCACAACACCTGGATGCCAGCCTTCACCTGCCGCCCAGACCAAAGGCGCATCCAGACCGCGTTCTTCGGCCTGTTCTATTGCTGCCGCGCGCACCGCGTTTTCAATATCACGACGTTCGGTATTCAACTGATCCAGCCGCTCTGCCATGGCGGCTGCTTCATGCGGATTGTCCGTTGCCAATAGGCGCGCGCCAAGATCGGCCTTACCAATACGCCCGCCTGCGTTCACTCGTGGCCCCAGCAAAAAGCCAAGGTGATAGGTCGACGGTGCCGCATCCATCCGGCTCACATCCGCAAGGGCCACGAGGCCCGGACGTTGACGCGCGCCCATCACTTTTAGCCCCTGGCGTACCAGGGCCCGGTTTGCGCCAATCAGCGGTGCCACATCCGCAACGGTTGCCAGTGCGACCAGATCCAACAGCTGCATCAGATTGGGCCCCTGCGTGCCTTTTTCGCGCATCTGACGACCGGTCTCCACCAGCATCAAAAACACCACACCAGCGGCGCAGAAATAGCCGAGATCACCGCTTTCATCCTGGCGATTAGGATTTACCACAGCGACGCATTCGGGCAGGGTTTCACCGCCAAGGTGGTGGTCGAGCACGATCACATCCGCACCTTTTGCAGCGGCAATAGGTTCATGGCTCAAGGTGCCACAATCCACACAGATGATCAGATCATGATCGCGCGCAAGCGCGGCCATAGCGGGCACATTGGGGCCGTAGCCCTCGTCAATGCGGTCTGGAATATAGAGCGTTGCATCAAGCCCCATCTGGCGCAGCCAAACCAGCAACAGGGCGCCAGAAGAGCCACCATCCACATCATAATCGGCAAAGACCGCAATGCGCTCACGCCGCTCTACCGCTTGTAAAAATCGCGCGGCGGCGGCTTCCATGTCTTTCATCTGACGGGGGTCAGGCAGCAGCTCTTTGAGCTTTGGCTCAAGAAACCCAGTGGCCTCCATCGCGGGCACGCCACGACGTGCCAGTACCTGACATACCGCAGCAGGCAGGCCCGTTTGTTGCACCATCATCTCAGCTGCGCGTTGTATATCCACACCGGGTCCAACCCAGCTGCGCCCAGTTAAGGATGTGTCTACCCCCAGAAAGCTCATGCCTGTCTCCTTACGTCAAAAAGGCCGGATCCAAACGGAACCCGGCCCTTCATCTTTTTATAAATACTCAAATCCCACCATTGGCCACAAGGGCCAGCAGGAGTGATTATTCATGCGATGCCAGCGGCGTGCGGTAGCTCATGCGGCGCACAGAACCGGTTTTGGAACGCATCAGCAGGGTCGATGTCTCAACCCAGCCCGGCTCACGCTTCAGGCGCGGCAGCAGCGAGCCACCGGTAACGCCAGTTGCGGCAAAGATCACGTCCTGAGTGACCATCTCATCCCGGTTGTAGATACGGTCCAGGTCGGTGATGCCAGCTTTTGCAGCACGTGCTTTTTCGTCATCGTTGCGGAACAACAGGCGGCCAAAGATCTGACCACCCATGCATTTCAGCGCAGCCGCGGCCAGAACACCCTCAGGTGCGCCACCCTGGCCCATATACATGTCGATGCCAGTTACTTCTGCTTCGGCGCAGTGCATAACGCCTGCAACGTCACCATCGGTGATCAGGCGGATGGAGGCACCGGTTTCGCGTACTTCAGCGATCATCGCCTCGTGGCGCGGACGCTCAAGGATGCAAACGGTGATGTCAGAGGGCGCGCAGCCTTTTGCTTTGGCGAGGGCTTCAACACGCTCACGCGGGGACATGTCGAGCGAAACAACACCCTCGGCGTAACCTGGGCCAATCGCCAGCTTGTCCATATAGGTGTCAGGCGCGTGTAGCATGGATCCGCGCGGGCCCATTGCAATCACGGTCAGCGCGTTTGGCATGTCTTTTGCGGTCAGTGTGGTGCCTTCCAGCGGGTCGAGCGCGATATCGACGCCGGGGCCGTTACCGGTGCCGACTTCTTCGCCGATATACAGCATCGGCGCTTCGTCACGTTCACCTTCGCCGATGACCACAACACCCGCAATGTCCAAAAGGTTCAGCTGTTCACGCATAGCGTTTACAGCAGCTTGGTCTGCTGCTTTTTCGTCACCACGACCGATCAGCGAGGCCGAGGCCAACGCCGCCTGTTCCGCAACGCGGGCCAGGCCCAGAGACAACATGCGATCGTGAAATTCAGGAGTAGACGACATGGCGATATCCTTGGTTTAAAACTCTTATGTCCCTCTAACGCAGCTGACCAGCAACCGACAAGTCGCTTGTCTCAGCATTCGGGGGGAAACACGATGAAATCAGAAGTTTTCTGCCCATTGGGCGCGCGCTGGATGCATCTGAGCATAAAACAGCAGCGGTCGGTGGCAGAGCGCCCATTCAGGCGCTCTGTGAAACAATCAGAGGTTTTCGATCCGAATGGCAACGGGCGCCATCGACACCGCGTCACTGGCCTGCAGCTGTTCCAGCGCCTGATCAATAGAGGCACGGCTGGTTTTATGGGTCACGATCAGCACCGGTGCTGAAGGCTCATCATGGCTGTATTGGCGCATGCGATCGATGGAAATGCCACATTCGCCAAGAACTGCGGTCACCTTTGCCAGTGTTCCGGGCTTATCTTGCAGCGCCATGCGCAGATAGAAGGGGGCAGGCAGCTCTGCTTGTGCAGCAGGTGCGGCCTGCAAATTGGTTGCGGGCTGGCCAAAGGTTGCCATCTTGAACCCGCGTGTAATGTCACAGACATCACCCATGACGGCGCTGGCTGTTGGGCCTTCGCCAGCACCGGGGCCACGCAGCACGATCTGCTCGACGGCATCGCCTTCGACCACAATCATATTGGTGCCGCCCTCAAGCTGCCCAAGTGGCGAATTGGCAGGCACCAGACAGGGCGACATGCGCTGTTCAAGCCCGCGGCCAGTGCGCTGTGCAACACCCAGCAGTTTGATGCGGAACCCCATGTCAGCGGCCGCGCGAATGTCCTCAATCGCAATGCGCTGAATGCCTTCAAGCTGCACATCATCAAACGCAGGCTTAGTGCCAAACGCAATCGCAGCCAAAATTGCAAGCTTGTGGCCCGCGTCAATGCCGCCCACATCCAGATTTGGATCAGCTTCGAGGTATCCAAGACGGCCGCATTCTTCAAACAGCGCATTATAGCCCTGTCCGGTAGCTTCCATCTGGGTCAAGATGTAGTTGCAGGTGCCGTTCATCACCCCCATCACGCGGGTGATTTCATTGCCCGCAAGCCCTTCTGATAGGGCTTTGATCACGGGAATGCCGCCTGCGACTGCGGCTTCATAGCGAAGAGATGCGCCTTTTTCTTCGGCAAGTTCAGCCAGTGCTTGGCCGTGAATGGCCAGCAGCGCCTTATTGGCGGTGACCACGTCTTTGCCCGCGCTCAGCGCTGCTTCGATACAGTCTTTGGCCGCGCCCTCGTGGCCGCCCATCAGTTCGACCAGCAGATCCACGTCATCGCGTTTGGCTAGGGCAACGGGATCCGTTTCCCACGCGTAGTCAGACAGTGAAACACCACGATCTTTGCTGGCGTCGCGGGCCGAGACAGCAGAGATCGTAATCGGGCGTCCCGTGCGGGCTTCCAGCATGGCAGCGTGGCGGCGAATGATTTTCACCACACCAATGCCAACAGTTCCCAAACCTGCAATGCCAAGTCGAAGCGGTTCTGTCATCGGTGGAAGTCCCTTATGGTCATCAGTCCGCTTCCGCATATCGGGTTCGGCTCATAGGTGCAACGGAGCACGTCACTGATGACGGCGCAAATCCACTCTGATGTGCAAAGCTTGAGGGGCGTCGGGCGAAAAAAGGTCAGATTTCGGCCGCTTTGAGCGCAGCTGCCCGCGCTTTCAGCCGCGCGGCTCGACGCGCAAGCTCCGCTTCCAGCTCCTGCGCTTCTTCAGAAGGGGCGGCGCGATCTTCAACAACCCCATCAAGTGGGATCAGCTCGGGGTAGGGGGCATTGCGCAGATCATCTGTCAGCTGATCTTCGATTTCAGGCACGCGGGTGCAGGCAGCGGCCAGGGCAAGGCTCAAGAGCAAAACAGGCAATACTGGGCGCGCCATTTACAAATCCTTCGTCGCTTTCGCCCTTGTGAACCACATTTCACTATCGTGAGACAAGAGCGGATCATGCGAAGCGTCAGATTGGCCAGCGATGATGAAAACCTATAGCCGTATAAAGAAAGGTCGCGAAGGGGGCGCATTGTGGCGTAGAACTTATTGAAATGAACATATGTTCATATAAACTGCACCTATGGCACGTACCCAAGGTTCTCATTCCGATATCACCGGCCCTCGCATTCGCGCGGCGGCGCTCAAACTTTTTGCTCAGCACGGCTATGCCGCGGTTTCCATGCGTCAGATCGCCAAAGAGGTCGGGGTGCAGGCTGGGGCTTTGTACAACTATATCCCCGACAAACAAAGCCTGCTGCTCACGTTGATGGAAAACCACATGGAAGAGGTGCTTTCTGCCTGGCAAGAGACCGAGGCAGGGATCCAGCCTGATGATGTGATTGCCCGGCTTAAGACGTTTACCCGCTTTCACATCCGGTTCCACATGCAGCGGCCAGACGCGGTTTTTATCGCCTATATGGAGCTGCGCAATCTGAGCGAGGAAAACTTTGCCCGCATCGAAGCGCTGCGCAGTCAATATGAAGGCAAGCTGCGTCAAATCCTGCAAGATGGTGTTGCTTCAGGACGGTTCGAAATCAGCGACTCCAAAATCACCACATTGGCGGTGATTGGCATGTTGAACGGGGTCATCACCTGGTACCGCGAAGGCGGAAGATTGTCCCTGGATGAGGTCGAAGGCATCTATTGGAACATGGTGCAAAAGGCGGTGCTTCCGACGGCGATATAGGGATTTGAAAAACGGGGGCCAAATGGCTCCCGAATTTTATCTTTTCAGGCACGAAGCCGATATTATTTTGACCGCGTATCCGGGTGCAGTGCCGTGCCCAGAATGTGTTCGGAGCGATGGATCACATGGTGGGCTTGCCCCACGATCAGCGGATCAGGCTTGCCGACGATGTCATGATCCTTGTCCGGGTAATCAATGGTCGACAGGAAGTGGCGCATGCAGTTCAGACGCGCGCGTTTTTTGTCGTTTGATTTAATGATCGTCCAAGGTGCATCTGCGGTGTCGGTGTAAAAGAACATCGCTTCTTTGGCCTCGGTGTAGTCATCCCATTTCGAAAGGCTCGCCTTGTCGATCGGGCTCAGCTTCCACTGTTTGAGCGGATCAGTCTCGCGCGATTGAAAACGGCGGCGTTGCTCATCCTGGGTGACAGAGAACCAGTATTTGTAAAAGCGAATGCCAGAGCGCACCAGCATGCGTTCCATATCCGGAGTCTGGCGCATAAATTCGAGGTATTCATTGGGCGAACAAAAGCCCATGACCCGTTCCACACCGGCGCGATTGTACCAGGAGCGATCATAGAACACCATTTCACCCACGGTGGGCAGTTCTTTGATGTAGCGCTGATAATACCACTGGCCTTTTTCTTCCCAGGTGGGTTTGTTCAGTGCAACAACACGGGCCTGACGCGGGTTCAAATGTTCCATGAAACGTTTGATTGTGCCGCCCTTACCAGCCGCATCACGGCCTTCAAACAGCAATACAAACCGTTCACCGGTCTCTTGCGCCCAGAGCTGAACTTTCAAAAGTTCAGCCTGAAGTTGCGCTTTTTCGGCCTCATATGAACGGCGCGCCAGCTTACGCCGATAGGGGTATTTACCGCTTTCAAAGGCTTTGCGCACAGCCTCGGCACTTGGGCCTGCTGGTTTTGGTTTGGGCTCAGCAGCTTTTGCCGCAGGAGCAGGTGTTTCTTTTGGCTGTGTCGCGGGTTGCACGCTTTTTGCAATGGTTGCAGGTTTTGGCGCGTCTGGCTTTGCCGCGGGCTGGGGCCTGTTGGCCGCTGCGGGGGCTTTAGGCTCGATCTTGGTGACTGTTTCCATACGCACGTTCTCCTATCTCTCTTTGGGTTCGCGCGTATTTTGATAGGGCCGGATCTACCCCGCGTTGATCCGTGTCAATAAATTGTTACAAGATTGCATCCTGAATGAAAAATCCCCGCCGATCCGGGGCGCGGCGGGAGATCAGGTTTAATGCGCGGGGCGAATAAAGCTGCCGTTGCGCAATTCGCGAAAGGCCTGGCTAAGCTCATCCTGGGTGTTCATGACGATGGGTCCGTGCCAGGCAACAGGCTCTTCAATCGGAGCGCCGGAGATCAGCAAAAACTGCAAACCATCCTGCCCCGCCTGTACCGTGACCTCATCACCGCTGCCAAAGCGTACCAAAGTGCGGTTGCCAGACAGGTCGCGAATGTTCACCTCTTGCCCCATGACTTCCTTTTCCAGCAATACGCCTGTCGGAGCAGAGGCATCCACAAACATGCCCGCACCTTCAAACACATAGGCGAACGCACGGCGGTAGGTGTCGATTTTGAAGGTCTTTTTGACACCCGCAGGTACAAAAACATCAAGATATTGCGGATCTGCGGCGACCCCATCTACCGGGCCGGTTTTACCCCAGAAACTTCCTGCGATCACCCGCACACGGGTGCCATCATCGTCAATCACCTCGGGGATGTCAGTGCTCTGGATGTCCTGATAGCGGGGTGCACACATTTTCTGTGCGCTGGGCAGATTGCCCCAAAGTTGAAACCCATGCATTTGCCCGGCTGCATTGCCGCTTGGCATTTCCTGATGCAGGATGCCTGATCCTGCGGTCATCCACTGAATGTCACCGGCCCCCAGCGCCCCGGTATTGCCCAGTGAATCGCTATGTTCCACCGTCCCCGAGAGCACATAGGTGATGGTTTCAATGCCGCGGTGTGGATGCCAGGGGAAGCCTTTCTCAAAATCGCTCGGATGTTCGCCGCGAAAATCGTCAAACAGCAGAAACGGATCCAGCTCAGCGGGATTTTGAAAGCCAAACGCGCGGTGTAGTTTGACACCAGCACCTTCCAGGGTTGGGGTTGCTGTGCGGTGTTCCAGAACGGGGCGCAGGGACATTATGCCTTTCCTCTCTTGCAGGATCGATGCCTTATGATCCTCTATAGCTAGACTTTGCAGCCCCCAGTGAGTAGACGCAGCCAGACACGCCCCCTGTGTGTCACTGCACATGGGGCCCAATGGGAGACCGGCATGAGCAGTGAAGTCCTGACCAGCATTTCCGCATCCACCCCGCGCCGCATTCTGGGCGTCGGCATCTTGGCAAGCTTTGGCGCGCTGATCCTGTATATGGCCGCGCAGGGGACGCCCAGTCTTGGCTGGGGCGCCTTTATGGTTGCGCTGGGCCTGGGGGCGATTTGGCTGTCAATGCGCATGTGGCAGGCGACCAAGGCGCGTATCGATCTGACGGATGCCGGGCTGATAAGCTCGGACGGCACCATGATCGTTGCGCTGGATGAAATTGTGGGCGTAGAGCGGGGTGTGCTGGCGACCAAACCGTCCAACGGTTTTGTTCTGCGCACGAAAACTGCAGGGCCACGTCAGTGGCAGCCGGGGCTCTGGTGGCGGCTGGGGCGACGGGTTGGCATTGGTGGCGTAACGCCAGGCGGCCAATCCAAAACCATGTCTGAACTGATCGCGGTGATGCTGGCAGATCGCGACATCAAGTCTTCGAAAGATATGTAAAAAGAAACAGTCCCGGACCAAAAGATCCGGGGCTGTTTCTTTTTATTCTAGCGAGAGGCGTTAGCTGGATTCAGGGTCGGGTCCATCATTGTGGGCCGGGCCTGGTGTGATGATCCCTTCAAAGCGCACCAGCGGAGCAAAACGCGGCCGGGTGAACACGAAGTTTGAGATGTGGAACATCGACGCTGCCTGCATATCTTCGCGGCTTTGATCAAACCGTTCGTCACGCAGCTCAAGGAACACGGTTGGGAAGGGCGGCTGCACAACGTTATACGTTTCAACCAGAATGACCCGTTCCTGATCCGGCAAGGTTGGCAGTCTCGCCGCAACACCTGCAAGGCTGCCATCATTGCGTTCCAGATAGCGATCACCGCGCACCTTGGACCAATCCACAAAGTAGCGCTCTTCTTCTGCGTCCCAGCGAACAATCGTAACCCGCAGGGACAAGTCAGAGCCAGGGCGCACCAGCAAGCCAGCCATCTTGTGCATGCTGTCCATATACTCTTCGTTCAGCTCGCGGGTTTCGCGCGAAATCAGATCCGAAATCGTATAGGTGGCCTTCAGGTTGACGCTCTCTTGGCGGAAAGCTTCAAAGAAGGTGAAGATGACAGCGAAGATCAGCAGAACCAGCGGGGCGTAAATGGCGAATTCAACCGAGACCAGACCATCTTCGTCACGTTTAAAACGCTTGAAACTCATTGGAACAAACTTGCTAAGCATTTTATCTCGGCTCCTGAACATAAGCTGAAGCAGCAAACAGTTTCACGCGACCTTGATCGTCTTTCTCCATGAAAGCGCCAATTCCGACACCGCCGAGCATGGGCGTAAAGCGCAGGCAGGCACGTATGTACATCAGCTCATTGGATTGGCCGGTTTTAAATTCGCGCACTGGATTTACTTCTGTCACCCCTCCCGACTGCGTAACGCTATTGATGCAGTCCGGGGTGGGATCGATTTCCTGGCTCCAGCCAAAAGGATCCACCTGAACCAGCTCGATCCGCACCTGTTCGAGACAGTTGTCAATTGATCCAGCGCGGGCACAGACGAGATCTCGAAATTCATCATGCTGCATATTTACCCCGGTGTTCAGGCGCAGTTCACGAACCGCCATATCAAGAGAGCGTTCCAATAGCGCCCCACGCATCAACACAAGGCCCAGCTCAATCGTCAGAATTAGGATAAAGGCCAGCAGCGGGAACAGAATAACAAATTCCAGTGAGGCAGAGCCATCTTCGTTGCGCCGAAGTTTGCGCAGCTTTTCGATACAGGATGCAAAGATCATTGGGTCAACCTCAGCTGGCGGATGGAGGTGGCGATGGAGGCAAAGGCGTCAGAAATCTCTAGACCTTCAACATCAAAGAAATGGGCGTCAGAGCTCGCGCAATCGCGCAGCACGGCCTGGCCAGATTCAGGGGCTTCAAATCCTATGGTGTAGACCACAATGCCCTCGTCTTTGGCGGCGTCACAGATATTGGCTGTGCGGGTGTTCTTGCTTGAGTGCCCCACAGATGTGTATGCGCCGTAGTAGTAGGCATTGCGCGCATTACTGCGCCCCATCCAATCGGCATAAAGATGGTCGCTGACAAATCGCATATGGCTGCGTGCCCAAAGATCGATGTAGCTTAGCTGTTCTGCTGTGCCTGGCTCATCTTTGGTGCTGCAACCGTAGTAGTTGCAGCTGCGATAGGTACCATTGCCATAAGGGTGATCTTCCCAGCGACCTAACCCATCCCAATAGTACTCACCGGTGTTTGGATCACGGGTTGAATAGCGGTTTTCCTGTGAATTGTACCACACACCTGACTGTGCTTCGCGGAACTGATCGCGGATGAAATACTGGGATGTGTTCTGCCCATCCGTCATCAACACGATGATTTTCAGGGTTTCGGTGTCCGAATAGGCCGCAGGGCGGGTTGCAAATTCGGGATCGATAAACGGGCTTTCGCCAGTGGTGAGCGACTGCACAGTCGGTTGAAGACTGTCATCGAGCAAAAGCGTGCCCCACTTCATACCCAGGTCGATCGACGTATTGCCTCCGGCCCGTAGGTTTTCGATGAAGCTTTTGAGCGTTTGCGGGTCTTGTTGCAGCGGCAAAATCTCACGCAACGCACGATCATCACAGACCGGCAGCTGAACCAGTCCGGAAGATGCGCGATAGTCGCTGGAGTACCAAGGGCTGAAATGGAGCGTTTGCTCATATTCCTTGCCGATTGTCAGGTCGGTCCGGTCGAAATCCGAGGCGTCAAAGTTAATGCAGTTTGAGTATGAGTGCACCTCGTTGACATTAAACTCAGCAAACAGCTCATCCGGCACCGAAACCTGCGTCGCATAGGGCACGATCGACATCGACATCTTGCCCTCAATGGTATTGAGTCCGATGGCGTCTACGAATTCTTTCGCCGCGACCTTCAAATTGGGGAGACGGTTGTTCGAGTTCATGGATCCAGAGACATCCAGAACCAGTGAAATCTCGATGTCATCGATGCTTTCTTCGGCGCGGGCGTTCGCTTTCAAGGTCAAGCCAGGATCGCCAGCAAGACGCAGATACTGCGCGGCAAATGGCGTGGTTACTGTTGCTTCGACCTTTCTGTAGCCCTGGCCCATATCCACATATGGGTCTTGGTAATGCTCCCCGAGCCCAGATTTTTCGAGGTAATCTCTTACCACATCATTTGGATGAAACTGTTGGTCTAGATCTGCTGCAGCCAGTACCGCGCGGTCCAGCGTATATTGTAGCTCAGTTCGGTCGCGTTCGTAGCGCATCAGATCGATACCGATCCCGCCAACCATCAACATAAGCAAAATGATAAGAATGACTGGCACTGCCAGCACGCCATCTTCTTGGCGGCGGAACGATTGCCAGCTTTGCAGAGCACGCGCCGAGGTGGCTTGGCGCAATGGTCTGACGCAGAAAACTTTGGGGTCGAACGCAGACATAGTTAATGACCTGTAATGCCGACCGAATGCGAGTATTGCGCGTCTTCTGTCGGATTGGTTTCGAAAGATATTCTTTTTAACATATGATTTAAGATCATGACCAAAATGGGGCGCAATTGCGCCGTTATTGCCCTGCTTGATATGCGGGCGGTGGACAATCGCGCGCTTGGGTCCGGGGTTGTTTCTGGATCGGAAATTCACGCAAAGGTCGAAGGTATAACGATTCGTAATGAGGGTGATCAAGCGAATGAATTTCGCAGAAATTGCCCAATAAATTGGCAAAGTGTAAACTCTTCTATGCTCACACTGTATTTTTAAGCAGTGAGTCGTCCTCAACTTTTGGAGTAGGTGGAATGCACCTTCAAAAAGAACCCAGTTTCCGCGAAAGCGTGGATTTGATGTTCAACCGTGCGGTTGCGCTGATGGATCTCGCCCCGGGTCTGGAACAGAAAATCCGCGTTTGCAATGCGACTTATACCGTGCGCTTCGGTGTTCGATTGCGCGGTGAAATCCGCACGTTTACCGGATATCGTTCGGTACACTCCGAGCATATGGAACCGGTGAAGGGCGGTATCCGCTATGCGCTGGGCGTCAACCAGGATGAGGTTGAAGCGCTTGCGGCACTGATGACATATAAATGTGCCCTGGTGGAAGCGCCCTTTGGTGGCTCCAAAGGGGGGCTGTGCATTGATCCGCGTGAATATGAGGAGCATGAGCTTGAGCTGATCACCCGCCGCTTCGCCTATGAGCTGGCCAAGCGCGATATGATCAACCCGGCTCAGAACGTTCCCGCGCCAGATATGGGCACCGGCGAGCGTGAGATGGCCTGGATCGCCGACCAGTATCAGCGCATGAATACCACTGATATCAACGGTCGCGCCTGTGTTACCGGTAAACCGCTGAACGCGGGTGGTATCTCTGGCCGTGTCGAAGCCACAGGTCGTGGTGTTCAATACGCGCTGCGCGAGTTTTTCCGCCATCCAAAAGATGTAGCTGCGGCGAATCTTTCCGGCAAGCTTGATGGCAAACGGGTCATTGTTCAGGGTCTTGGGAACGTGGGCTATCACGCCGCCAAATTCCTCTCTGATGAAGATGGCAGCATCATCACCGGAATTATTGAACGTGACGGTGGTCTGTTCAGCGCAGATGGTCTTGATGTGGAAGCCGTGCACAACTGGATCGTCAACCATGGTGGCGTCAAAGGGTATCCCGAAGGCCAATATGTCGAAGATGGTGCCGTGCTTCTGGAAGAAGAATGCGACATTCTGATCCCGGCGGCGCTGGAAGGGGTGATCAACCTCTCTAACGCTGAGCGCGTCAAAGCTCCGCTGATCATTGAGGCCGCGAATGGCCCGGTGACTGCGGGTGCCGATGAGGTGCTGCGCAAAAAAGGCTGCGTTATTATCCCGGATATGTATGCCAACGCTGGTGGTGTGACTGTGTCCTACTTTGAGTGGGTGAAAAACCTCAGCCACATTCGTTTCGGCCGTATGCAGCGCCGTCAGGAAGAAGCGCGCCACCAGCTGGTGGTGGATGAGCTTGAAAATCTCTCGGCAGCCATGGGCACCACCTGGTCGCTTGATGGAACCTTCAAGGAGAAATACCTGCGTGGCGCGGATGAGCTTGAGCTGGTGCGCTCCGGTCTCGATGATACCATGCGCATTGCCTACCAAGCCATGAGCAACACCTGGCACGCACGCGATGACGTAGATGATCTGCGCACCGCCGCCTATATCGTTTCGATCGATAAAGTTGCCAAAAGCTACCGCGCCAAAGGCCTGTAAAATGACTCGGCGGTGAAATCCGTCGTGCACCAGAACGCGCCCCAGCTGTCTGTGGGCGCGTTTTTCAGTACTGGCATGAGTGTCGTCAATTCCGCCGTGGCACCTGCGGCTGTGCGCAGGTAATCTCAGTGGACCCAAACTGATTCCCGGAGCTTCTTCATGCCGCGTATTTTTTCGGCAGCCCTGCACCTGAGCGCAGCGGCCGTTTTGACCTTTTCAATGCAAAGTGCTTCGGCGCAAGACAGCAAAGAAGACAGCTGCCGCTATCAGGGGGCAGTCATGGCTGCGGTGCAGGATGCGCGGATGACGCGGGTGAAACAGGAGAAGGCTGAGGCCAACATCCTTGAAAGCGAACCCGACTGGCCCGCGCAATATTCCAAAGCGATCCCCCAGCTTGTAGAACATGTCTATGCGATGAAACGCAGAGACCTGCGCAACATTGACCTTGGCGCCGTTTTCGAAGAACAATGCCTGTCCAATTGGGATCAGATCCAGCAGTTGCAAAAAAAACTGCAGGCCCCCGCTGACTAAACACCTGAACTAGGACAATTTACGCACCATGGCTCTGCCGCCCGGCTTCCTTGATGAATTGCGCAACCGCATCAGCCTGTCTGATGTGGTCGGTCGCAAGGTGACCTGGGACCAGCGCAAAAGTCAGCCAGGCAAGGGTGATTACTGGTCACCTTGCCCGTTTCACCACGAAAAAACAGCATCCTTTCATGTCGAGGACCGCAAAGGGTTTTACTATTGCTTTGGCTGTCATGCCAAAGGTGATGCGCTGAAGTTTGTGCAGGAAAGCGAAAACGTGAGCTTCATGGAAGCGGTGGATATCCTCGCTGGTGAGGCGGGGCTTGAAATGCCCAAACGCGATCCACGCGCGCAGGAAAAACAGGACCGTCGCAGCCTGCTGGCCGAGGTAATGGAGCAGGCGGTGCAGTTTTTCCGCCTGCAACTCAATACCGGTGCGGGCACGGCTGCACGCGCCTATCTTGATCGCCGTGGGTTAAAGGCTCCGGCGCTGGAGCGCTGGGAAATTGGCTTTGCGCCCGATGGCTGGCAAAATCTCTGGGATGCGCTGCGCTCCAAAGGGGTTCCCGAAGATCTCATTATGGGCGCGGGGCTGGCCAAGCCCTCCAATAAGGGCGGCAAACCCTATGACACCTTCCGCAATCGCATCATGTTTCCGATCCGCGATGCCCGTGGCCGTGCCATTGCCTTTGGTGGGCGCGCGATGGATCCCAATGACAATGCCAAATATCTGAATTCGCCCGAAACCGAGCTCTTTGATAAGGGGCGCAGTCTTTATAATCATGGGCCAGCCCGGGCTGCTGCGGGGCGCGAAGCGCCATTGGTTGTCGCCGAAGGCTATATGGATGTGATCGCGCTGGCTGAGGGGGGCTTCACCGCTTCGGTTGCGCCGCTTGGGACAGCGGTGACGGACACGCAATTGCAGATGTTATGGAAAATGTCGGATGAGCCTATTATCGCCCTGGATGGCGATAAGGCTGGCATCCGCGCCGCCATGCGTCTGATCGATATGGCGCTGCCTTTGCTTGAAGCGGGGAAATCCCTGCGCTTTGCGGTGATGCCTGATGGCAAAGACCCCGACGATATGATCCGCGCCGAAGGGCCAGAAGCAGTGCAGGCGGTGCTTGATAAAGCAATCCCGATGGTGCGCCTGTTGTGGCAACGCGAAACAGAGGGCAAGGTTTTTGACAGCCCGGAACGCAAGGCCGCGCTCGACAAGGCGCTGCGTGAAAAGATCAAACTGATCCGCGATCCCTCTATTCGCCGCCACTATGGCGAAGACATCAAAGAACTGCGCTGGCAGCTCTTTAAAGGAAACCGCAGCGAGGGCTTTAAGCCGGGCGGCCAAAAAAACGGCGGCTATCAGAAACGGGCAGGGGGCTTTCGCGATGGTGGTCGCGCGCCCTGGCGCGGCGCGCCTGCGGGGCCAGTATCCACGACGCGGGCGTCCTTGCTGATGAACGCCGATGAACGCGCCTTTGTTCAGATGCGCGAGGCGGTGGTGCTTGCAACGCTGATTTCCACCCCTGACGTGATCGCAGAATATGAAAGCAACCTGGATCGACTGGAATGCCACGACAGTGATCACGCCATGCTGCGTGACATGATCCTGCGCTATGGCATCGATGCGCCCGAACGGCTGCGCGAAGAGATTGATTATAATTTGGGGCCCTATGCCCTTGAAAACCTCATGGCGCTGCGCCATGTGGCTATTAGTGCAGGCGTGCGTAACCCTGGCGATGTGGACACAGCGCAACTGGTGCTGGCCGAAGAGATCGCAAAACTCGAATCCGCGCGCGGCCTGAACGAAGAATTGGCAGAAGCAACCGATGACATTCGCGCGCTCGAGGATGAGGCTTTGACCTGGCGCGTAAGCCAGGCGGCTGAGGCCCGAAACAAAGCCGTGCGCAGCGAAAGTGAAGACCGTGCAAACTATGACATCGCTGACAATGGGGTCCGCCTTGACCGTGAGGAACGCGACAGTTTTGGCGCTTTGTTGGATCGAATCGGTTTCTCCAAAAAGTAGAAGCCAGGGCAAAACTGTCGTTTTGCTAAGGAAGTGCAAAAGAAAATTGGGTAAACGGGGTGACGAATCATTTGTTCACGCTCATGATTCGGAAAACCGAATCATAACTGCCCCGAATCCAGCCCCTCGTAAGGAGCATTGAATGGCCGCCAAAGATACTGACGACCGTAAACCTGACGACCAGGACGCCGAAATCTCACTTGATATGAGCCAGGCCCAGGTCAAGAAGATGATCGCGGAGGCCCGTGAAAAGGGCTACATCACCTACGATCAGCTCAACCAGGTGCTGCCTCCAGATCAGGTCAGTTCGGAACAAATCGAAGACGTGATGTCGATGCTGTCAGAAATGGGCATCAACATTATTGAGGATGAAGAGGCCGAGGAGGAGGAGAACAAAGGCTCCACCGAACTCGTGGCCACTGAATCCAACCGCGAAGTTGCGGTTGCCGGCGCTGGTGCTGAAAAGCTCGATCGTACCGATGACCCTGTGCGCATGTACCTGCGCGAAATGGGCTCGGTCGAACTGCTGAGCCGTGAAGGTGAAATTGCGATCGCCAAACGTATCGAGGCGGGCCGCAACACCATGATTCAGGGGCTTTGTGAAAGCCCGCTGACCTTCAAAGCGATCTCTATGTGGCATGACGAACTCCTCTCTGAGGATATTCTGCTGCGTGACGTAATCGATCTGGAAGCCACGTTTGGCAATCAGATGGACGAAGATGGCGACGTTGAAGAGCCGGTGATCGACACCTCTGCAGTGCAAGCCAAGCCCAAGGAAGGCAACAGCCAGCCTGAGCTGGACGCGGACGGCAACCCGATCCTAAACAACGACGATGACGACGACGATGATGATGATCAGGCCAATATGTCTTTGGCCGCGATGGAAGCTGCGCTGAAAGACCGTGTGCTTGAATCCTTGGAGCGCATTTCATCCGATTACTCGCAATTGTCGGATATGCAGGACAGCCGGATCTCGGCAACGCTGAATGAGGATGGTTCTTTCTCCGAAGCGGATGAGGCACGCTATCAGGCGCTGCGCTCAGAAATTGTTTTGCTGGTGAATGAACTCCACCTGCACAACAACCGTATCGAAGCGCTGATCGACCAGCTTTATGGCATCAACCGTCGTGTGATGTCGATTGACAGCTCGATGGTGAAACTTGCCGACCAGGCCCGCATCAACCGCCGTGAGTTTGTCGAAGCTTACCGTGGTCGTGAACTCGACCCCAACTGGCTTAGCGACATGGCGCAAAAGCCGGGTCGCGGCTGGCAGATGTTTATTGAGCGTTCGACCGAAAAAGTCGAAGGTCTGCGTGCAGATATGGCGCAGGTCGGTCAATACGTCGGTCTCGATATTTCGGAATTCCGCCGCATCGTGCAGCAGGTACAAAAGGGTGAAAAAGAAGCCCGTCAGGCCAAGAAAGAAATGGTCGAAGCCAACCTGCGTCTGGTGATCTCGATTGCGAAGAAATACACCAACCGCGGTCTGCAGTTCCTCGACCTCATTCAGGAAGGCAACATCGGCCTGATGAAGGCGGTGGATAAGTTCGAATACCGCCGCGGCTATAAGTTCTCGACCTATGCAACCTGGTGGATCCGTCAGGCGATCACGCGTTCGATCGCGGATCAGGCCCGCACCATCCGTATCCCGGTCCATATGATCGAAACGATCAACAAGCTGGTGCGGACCGGCCGTCAGATGCTGCATGAAATCGGTCGCGAACCAACGCCGGAAGAATTGGCCGAAAAGCTGCAGATGCCGCTCGAAAAGGTTCGCAAGGTGATGAAGATCGCCAAAGAGCCGATTTCGCTCGAAACCCCGATCGGCGACGAGGAAGACAGCCAACTGGGCGATTTCATCGAGGACAAGAACGCCGTGCTGCCGCTCGACAGTGCCATTCAGGAAAACCTCAAGGAAACCACCACACGGGTTCTGGCCTCGCTCACGCCGCGTGAAGAACGTGTTCTGCGGATGCGATTTGGCATCGGCATGAACACCGACCACACGCTTGAAGAAGTGGGTCAGCAGTTCAGCGTAACCCGCGAACGGATCCGCCAGATCGAAGCCAAAGCGCTGCGGAAGCTGAAACATCCCAGCCGAAGCCGCAAGTTGCGCAGCTTCTTGGATCAGTGATCCGGTAAATGATCAGAGCGTCCCACAAGGGGCGCTCTTTTCTATTGGAGAGCATTATGCATCGTTTCCCAGCACTTATTTTGTGCCTGATCTCAACCGCTGGCCACGCCTGTCCAAATGGCAGTGAAAACCTGGTCTCTTGCACCTTTGAAAGCGGTCAAAAACAGCTGCAGACCTGCATGGCGGGCAATCAGATCACCTATAGTTTTGGCCGCACAGGGCAAAAGCCCGATCTTGCGCTCAGCCGTCATATTCATCACGTTGATCACTACCCTTGGCCCGGTGTGAGCCGCACGATCTGGGAGCAATTCAGTTTCGAAAACGCAGGCGTGTCTTACCGCGTTTATTATGCGCAGGAACGTGACCCGCGATTTCCGGAAATTTCAGGCGGCCTGTATGTGGAACAAAACGAAGAGACCTTGGCTGAACTTACCTGTGATGCGGGCAGTGTAATTGCAGCAGGCTATCCGCTGCCGATCTTTGATGCCAAAATCGCAGCTGGCCAGCATTTCGATCATGAAACTTACAGTTGGAGCATCCCGGAGTGAGCGAAGACCTCATCGTTTTTGATGGTGAATGTGTGCTTTGCTGCGGGTTTTTCCGCTTTATGCTAAAGCATGACCATAAGGAGCGCTTCGCCTTTGCCACCGCGCAATCTCCCATGGGGCAGGCGATGTATCGCGAACTAGCCCTGCCAACGGATGATTTCGAAACCAATCTGGTGCGGGTAAACGGTGTGACCTATCAACGACTGGATGCTTTTGCGGCGGCGATGGGCACATTGGGCTGGCCGTGGCGGGCGCTTTCCGGTTTGCGTTACCTGCCTGCTGCGCTGAAAGATCCAGCCTATCACCTGATTGCGCGCAACCGCTGCAGCCTGTTTGGCCGTCACCAAAGCTGCATGATCCCCACGCCCGAGCTGCGCCGCCGCTTTGTGCATGGGGGGATGTGATGGATGCGTTTGGCCAGCTGATTGTGGCAAAGCGCCTGCCAGTTCCGGATGTTTTGCGCGCCATTCATGCGGGGGATGCGGTAACCTATAGCGGTGAAGTCACGGTCGAAAGTGGCGGCTTGGCCGCACGTCTGATCTGCGCAGTTTTTGGATTTCCACCAGCGCAATCTAGGCAAGACTTCACGCTGGAAATCCAGCCCCATAAACAGGGCCACCTCTGGATCCGGCGCTTTGCGGGCAAAACAACCCAATCCTATCTCAGCTTGGCTGAAACACGCGCGCATGTGGATGAGGCTTTTGGTCCAGCGCGCCTTGAGCTGGATCTGACATGGGATGGCAACAGTCTTTTGGTTGCAGTTGTTGGCCTGCGTATCTGGAATATCCCCCTTCCACCGCTGTTTTGGCCACGCAGTGCGGCGCGTGAATTTGTGACAGATGAGGGCCAGTTCGGCTTTGATATCTCAGGTAGCTTGCCGGGTGTTGGCGTGCTGCTGCGCTATCACGGGTCGCTGCAAACACCCCATTGCTAACTTCTGCTACCACAGTGTCCATCCTGTCCGGCGAGGACACCCAGCAAAGCCGAACAGCTAAAGGTGAGGCTTGACCGAGGGATTTTATTCAAATTTATTGCCTAAGTGTTAATTTGTTACCCATGGGTTCTTTTCCTATCCCTTTGGATACCTATCTTGCGCCCAATGACACCGGGGGGATGGATTGCGTGAATACCGCTGCATGCTAATCTGGGATCACATTAACACAATAGTAAGGAATTCTGGGGGTAAGAGAAATGGCATATACAAATGTAAACGAAGCTCTTGGCGCTTTGGATCACAAGATTGAGCTGCTGAACAATCTGGTTGTTGCCAATGATTTCCTGGTGCGCTGTATGCGTGAGGAAGCAGAGCGTCTGCAACTGATGGGCGGCGAAGAGACCCGCAACATGCTGCGCCGACGTGCACGTGATCAGTTTCGCGCCGGAGACGGGTTTGAGCCAAATGCAGCAGTGCTGGAGATTCTTGAACAAGCTTTGGGCAATGGTCACACGGCTGAGATCATCCAATTTCCGAAGATCCATCGGCACGCAAACTGATCTAGCTGTGCTTTCTTTGGGCGGCGTTGTGCCAGAACGGCTTGCAAATCAGAGAAGACCAGCAGGGTTGGGTTAACCAGCGACGCAAACACATTCAAATCACCGAAGTGTACCGGGGCAGCGCCCCTTTTTTTGTGCCTAATAGGCAGGGCTCGCATTTCGGCACGGTTTCGTGACAGAGGGTTATTCGTTTTCAGCGCGTGGACACCTAAATCTGTAGAGAGCCGCCCAAAAACATTTGGGTGCTCTAGTCACACAGAGAGAGGTCCACCACATGAAAACTGCTGTTGTTTCCGCTGTTCTTCTGGCTGCGCTGCTGCCATCTCAGCTTGTCGCGGATGAGTTTCGCGCCCGCAATCACATGCGTGTGGCGCCGTTGAGCGACACTTTGATCGAGGTGGGCGGTTTTACGGGTAACTCTGGCTTGGTCGACTATTGGTGCGCGGTGGGCGACTATCTGCGTCGCGTCCGCCGTGAACCCTGGCAAAACAAAGTCTATGTTGCCCGCGGGCTTGGGGCTGCCCAAAAGGTCTACAGCCGCGAAACCGTATTGTTTTCGCTCGATCCTGCTGCGGATGGGGTTGAGGCGCTGCCAGCAGGCACCAAGATTGTGTCTACCCTGACCGTTGGCCGCTATCAGCGGGTCAATTCCGCGTTTTATTCCTGCCGCACCTTCCGGCCACGCGATTAGGCTGTGCGGTCGCGCCTCATGATTGAACCCAAAGCCGCGGCCCGTTAAGCTCCGGCAAAAAGGTTGATCTGATGCAGACGCGTTTCACGCTCCAGACCCGGGGGCAGGGGCTCTATGAATTTAGTCGGCAGGTGCAGGCCTGGGTGATGGATTGCGCACCTCAGAGTGCGCTCCTCACCCTATTTGTTCGCCACACCTCCTGTTCGCTTCTTATTCAGGAAAACGCGGATCCCGAAGTGCAGGATGATCTCTTGGCGTATTTCAGTCGCCTTGTGCCCCCCAGCAGCGACCCATCGATGTCATATCTGCGCCATACATATGAAGGTCCAGATGATATGCCTGCACATATTAAGGCCGCAATGATGCCCACCCACTTGTCGGTGCCTATCACAGATCGGCGGCTGGCGCTTGGGACTTGGCAGGGGATCTTTCTGTTTGAACATCGTGATGCGCCCCACAACCGTGAGATCGTGGCGCATATTAGCGGATAAAACGCAGCGAAAATCTAGGTATAGAGAGTTTATTTAGCCCCTACCCAAATCCTAGCGGCTCCCCTATAGTTGTGGATAACTAAGCCAGATGTAGCACAAGTTTCCGTTGTGGAAAGTGGGGGGACAGGCCAATGCGTTGCCCGTTTTGTGGAAATATAGATACCCAGGTTAAGGATTCGCGCCCAGCCGAGGATCACGTATCCATTCGCCGTCGTCGGTTCTGCCCGGCCTGCAGCGGGCGCTTCACCACATATGAGCGGGTGCAGTTGCGCGATCTGGTGGTGGTGAAAACCAACGGTCGGCGGGAGAATTTTGATCGCGACAAGCTGGAGCGATCCATTCGTATCTCGATGCAAAAACGCCCGGTCGAACCCGATCGCATTGATCAAATGATTTCGGGCATTGTGCGCCGCCTCGAAAGCATGGGCGACACAGATATTCCCTCCAAACGCATCGGTGAGATTGTGATGGAGGCACTGGCGCGCATTGACACCGTGGCTTATGTACGCTTTGCAAGCGTTTATAAGAACTTCCAGGCCGCAGACGACTTTGAAGATTTTGTGCATGAGCTGCGGCCGGAGTTGCCACCGGAAGACAACTGATCTTCCCCCGTTCAGGTGATCTCGGCATGAGCGATTTAGACAAACGATTTATGGCGCTGGCCCTGTCTTTGGGGCGGCGCGGCATGGGCCGGTGCTGGCCAAACCCTGCTGTCGGCTGTGTGATTGTAAAAGAGGGCCGCATTTTGGGCCGCGGCTGGACGCAACCGGGCGGGCGGCCCCATGCCGAACCGGTGGCACTGGCGCAGGCCGGTGAAGGCGCGCGTGGGGCCACGGCCTATGTGACGCTTGAACCCTGTTCGCACTATGGCAAAACTCCACCCTGTTCTGAGGCGTTGATCAAGGCCGGAGTGGCGCGCGTTGTCGCCGCGATCGAAGACAGCGATCCGCGTGTTTCGGGGCAGGGCTTTCAGATGCTGCGCGACGCGGGCATTCAGGTCGACACCGGCGTGTTGGCGGATCAGGCCGCGCGCGATCTTGCGGGTTTCTTTCGCCGGATTGAGCAGGGTCGCCCTTGGGTCACGCTGAAGCTTGCAAGCTCCTTTGACGGGCGCATTGCCACAGGTTCTGGTCAAAGCAAATGGATCACAGGTCCTGAATCGCG
The DNA here is from genome assembly GCF_009617595.1 of Tritonibacter aquimaris. Classification (GTDB taxonomy): domain Bacteria; phylum Pseudomonadota; class Alphaproteobacteria; order Rhodobacterales; family Rhodobacteraceae; genus Epibacterium; species Epibacterium aquimaris. Next base: position 30,443 of record NZ_WIXK01000004.1, read on the forward strand.
CCGCCTGGTGCATGCCATGCGCATGCGCCATGATGCGGTGATGGTGGGGGGAGGCACGGCGCGCGCGGATGATCCCTCGCTCACCGTGCGTGACCTTGGTGTGGATCACCAGCCTGTGCGCGTTGTAATCTCACGCCATCTCGACCTCCCGCTGATGAGCCAACTCGCCCGCACCGCCAAAGAGGTTCCGGTCTGGCTCTGCCATGGGGCAGGCGTTGCCCATGAACGTGTTGAGGCCTGGGATGGGCTTGGGGCCAAGCTACTGCCCTGTGCGCTCCATGGTGTGCAGCTGGATCCCAATGATATTTTGCGCCAGCTTGGTCAGGCGGGGCTCAACAGTGTGTTCTGCGAAGGCGGCTCTGCGCTTGCGGCATCGCTGCTGGCCTTTGATCTTGTTGATGAACTCATCGGCTTTAGCGCGGGTCTTGCGATTGGCGCCGAAGGCTTGCCCTCTGTTGGGGCGATGGGGCTTGGCCAGCTTGATGAAGCGCCGCGCTATGTCCTGGATGAGCTACGCCCGGTTGGGGGGGATGTGCTGCACCGTTGGGTACGTCGTCAGGAAAAGATTTAGCGCCGCCACAGATGCGCATAGGACGCAAAAATCCCCTGTAGTTTTGACAGGCTGCGGTTTTTCAGGCCGGGCGCGGGGATGTCCGCGCGCTCAAGCCGATCTACTACCACTTCCACCGGGCAGGGCAGGCGGGTCTTGGGGTCAAAATAGCGTGGATAATCAATCAAGACGGCATGGGCCAATCCCAGCAGCTTGGGGCGCGCTTTGCGCGTTGATGGCACCACGCCCAGATCCCGCGTCAGCCCCCAGCCTGCATAAAACGGCGCACCAAGGGTGGTGACTTTCACGCCGCGCAGCAGCGCTTCAAACCCCAAAAGCGAGGTCATGGTCCAAACCTCCTGAACCTGATCCAAAAGCGCCATAGCATCTGCGTGATGCGCCACCACATCAGCAAGCTCTTCAGGGATGGTGACAGCCCCCTTGCGCAACCCGGCCTCAACATCGGGGTGGGGTTTGTAGATGATCACCGCATCCGGGTTGTCGGCGCGCACCCGGCGCAACAGATCAAGGTTTGTGCGTGTTTTGCTGCTGCCGGTCAGGATCGAGGCATCATCTTCCACCTGACCCGGCACTAGAATGCGGTGGCCCTCGGGCAGTTCGGGCAATTCACCCGCAAGATTGTACTTTGACAGGCTGGCGCGAATGATCCGCATCACCAGTGCCTCTGCGCGAAGCTCTTCCTCGGCGCTCAGGCTTTCGCGTGTGGCGATCAGATCCTGCAGGTCAGACGGCTGACTGGGATCATAGTAAATACCCTGCTGATCCAGCACCAAAGACAGCGGCGGCACCAGTTCCGCGCCAAGCCCACGCGAGCGCAAAAAGCCGTCTTCAACCCGCCACGCGCCCTGATGATCTGAGCGGGCCTTGCTGGCCCAGACCATCCAGTTTTTGCCGCTTTTACGGGCTTCATCCGTATCATCGCTGAAACTCATCGCCAAATGGCGACCAAACACCTGTTGCAGCGGCTGCCGTTTCCACAGGCGCATCTCAGAGGCCACCCAGCCCGCACGATCCTGCCGCCAGGCGCGCACCTCTGCTTCTAAGATGTCGATGGCACGGTCCAGCTCACAGAGCTCATCTTTAAACGGGTCATACCAGGCCGGATATATCATCATCGTAGCGGCAAAAAGCTGCGCCCGTGTAAGTTTGCGCGCCCGTCGATCCAATGGAAATTCATCCTGGGTGAGCCCCCAGCCCGCATAAAACGGCTGGCCAAAGACGCGCGGCTTGTGCCCGGCCAGAATGGCTTCAAAACCCAGCTGCGACGACACGGTATAAACCGCCACCGCACCTTCAAGAAGCGCCCAAGGTGACACCGGGTGATCAAACAGCTCAACCCGCCCTTGCGCATCGCGTTTGCTAAAATACCCGCTGCGAAACCCAGCCGTGCTCTCAGGATGGGTCTTGATCAGGATACGCGCGCCGGGGTGTTCTTCTTGTGCAAAAACAAGCATTTCGCGAAACCGTGCAAGATCGGCATTCTCAGCATCTGGAACGGATGCGCGCACCGAGGCATCCCCACGGGTCTGATCTACCACCAGCACATAACCGGGCTCAGGCACTTCAGCGTCTGGGGTGAATGCGTTGTATTTTGACAGATGCAGATCGCGCAGACGATCAATCAAGCCCCGCGCGCGCCGCATCATCTGGCTGTCATCAAGCGGCTCCTGTGTCAGGATCTCTTCCAGCTCGCTGGGCTGGGACGGGTCAAAATGCACGCCTTTCTGATCGATCAGCAGCCCCAGCGGTGGGCTGCCTGCACGCCCCGGCAACACGGATCGTAAAAACGCATCCTCCACCCGCACGAGCCCGGTGCCATATTTTTCCGCTATAGCCCGGCCGCGATGTGCAGTTGGCGAATTGCCCCAGATGCCAACAAGATCACCGTCTTTTGGCAGGCCCAGACAGGTTTCATAGCCGCTCAATGACAGAATGCGTCTTAGGCGTTTTTGGCGTAAGAACCCGCCGTTATAGACAAAAAGCCGGGAGCGTTTGCCCCCGGCTTCCGCCTGGCTGACCGTCAGCCGCATCAGATTTACCCGCCCAGCGACGAGGTCACGCTGGTGATCGAACCCACAGGGGTTACCAGCAGCGAAATGGTTTTGGTCCACTGCGCATATGGCGCTTCGGTGACGTAAAGCGTGTCTTGGTCGCGAATGACAAAATCGCGCGCCATGAACAGCCCGTTGGGCTCTTCGAGGTTCAGCACGTAGACCAGACGCTGCGCCCCAACTAGATCGTCACGCCCAAGCACCTGATTGGCAATCTCTGCAGGCTCATTGCGCAAAACAAACACACCGGTTGGGTCCGAGGCTGCAGAGACCAGACCGCCAACCTGTGCAATTGCCTCAAGTGCGGACATGTCGCGGCTTTCAAAGGGGACACGCGCCTGGGTGTTGGTTGCGCCAAGCGCGGTAAAGCTGCGGGTGTCGGCCTCAACCAGGATCTTGTCACCGCCACGCAGGGCAATATCAAGCTGCGGGTGTTCATAGAGATCCTGCAGCCAGATCTTGCCGCTTTCATGGCCGCGGATCAGGGTGATCTGGGCGATGTCAGGTTCAATCGCAACGCCGCCCGCCTGTGACAGCATATTGGCAAGGGTCCGGGTCGGGCGCTCAATCGGATATACGCCTTGGCCATTCACGGCGCCGGTCAGGCTGACAGAGGCGCCATCACCTGCAAGACGGCGCACCTGAACCTGTGGATCCGGGGTCTGCCCTTCAAGTTCTTTGGTGATGGATTTGCGCAGCTGCTCCGGCGTGTTGCCAGATGCACGCACGCGGCCTGCATAAGGCACAAAGATAAAGCCAGCGCTGTCGACCTGAACTTCTTCAAGTGTGGTGAATTTGGTTGCTTCACCCGCCAAAAGCCCATCATCCACGTTTTCCCAGATGGTCAGCCCCAAAACATCGCCGGGACGGATCACATCAGAGGTCAGGCGCGATGCATTGGTGAATGTCTCGGAAAAGCCAAGCGCAGGCACCACAGCGGTGGCACGGGTCACGCGGTCATTTACAGAAACGATAAAGGCGTCGCCTTCGCGCTGTACGGAGCCAGCAAAGATCTGGCGTTTATTGGGGCCAACCTGGGGCAGGCCACAGGATGCAACAACACCAACGGCGGCAAAAAGGGCGATGGAACGCGCCCATCCAAAGGGTACGGATTTCACTGCTCGGTCTCCTGACCTAAATTGTAACTGCCTCAGGTTTTTTGTGCAGCCTAGCGAAGACATTAGGAAAAATCCAGTCTTGCGCGTGTTCAGCTTTCGTTGACCAAACGCAACTGTTGCCGTGGTGCCGCTGTGCCAAGCTTTAACGCATCATACGGGTCATCTGCAGCGAGAATCAGATCCACCACCTGACGCAGCAGTTGGCGTCGCCCGGATTTGGAATAAAACCCTCCGGGAATCTGTGAGGTTTCCAACAAAAAGCGGCGATAATCACGATAAGCGCGCGCATCCGGGCGTTCGGGCTGGGCAAAAAACGCATCCAACGCCTGCTGGGAGACAAACTCTTCCTTGTCATAAACAGCACGGCCAAAAACCTTGAGCGGGATGCCGCGCCACAGCACCTGCTGGCCCGCGGTCGAATTGACGGTGATTGCGGCGCGCGCCTCATTCAAAAGACCCGCCAATTTGCCACCGCGCACATAATGAACCCGATCAGATATGCCATAGGCGCGCGCCAGCTGGCGCAGCCGTTTGCGCAAAGGCACACGACCGTTTTCCAGCGGATGTGCCTTGACGACAAGATGGTGATGACCCGGCGCGCCTTTGGCAAATTCACACACCACCAGGTCAAGAAATTCATCCATGGTTGCAAAGGGCGAATGCATCTGAAACGAGCTGTCATGTTCCAGCTGCAATAGCGCCAGATGATAGGGAAACCCGCCCTGTGTCACCCGCCAGGTGGCAATGCGCCGATCCAGCGCATGCAAAGGCATCAGTAGAAGTCTTTGCAAATAAAGCTGAAATTCTCTGGTCACGCTCAATGCGCGATGGGGACGGAAATTGCGATAGCTCCGATTGCAGAACATCACAAACCAATGATAAAGCGCGCCATAAAACACATGCTGGCGCATATCCCCCCAATGGGACGGCGGCAGCGGCGCTTCCATGTCTGAGCGTTCTAAGGCTTTTTGCATGTCTCGCACGCTCAACCTCATCAGCTTGGAATGCCCGTTGGAGCCGCCCCGCTCATAGGTGACCCAATAGGGGCGCATATAGCCTTCTTCAAACACGTGAATAGTCAGGCCGCGCGTCTGGGCGATTTTAACGGCCTCTGCGTGAATGGGCCTTGTGTCACCATAAAGAACAATATCGGTGGCGCCCTGGTCTGCGATCAGCTGCTCAAAATATGCGGGCCAGTTTTCTGGCGTGCCGCGATAAGGGTGATAGCTGGGGCGATCGCGCCAAAACGCCCGGTCTCCCGCGTTGAACCCCACCCGGCACACGCTGGCGCCAGCACGCTGCAGCATCTTTGCCAGCTGCATAAAAAACGGGCCATGTGGTCCTTGGAGGAACAAAAAATGGCGTTTATGGGGGGCGGTTACGGTCATATCGCGGGTGATGATACCGGTTTGGTCTGGTGTTATGGTTAATGGCTTTAGATAAAATTTCACTGCGGCGAAACTGTGGCGGCGTTGATGGCGTGATTTTGTTGGAGCACGTGGCTTGAAAACATATGTGTGCACGACTGCGGTCTTGCCGCATCCATGATCTCGCATTACCTCTCGGTAGGAACAGCGGCTTTATCGGCCCGAACAGGAGATTTCGACATGTTTACAGGCATCATCACCGATATCGGAGTTATCACTGAGCTTGAGCAGCAAGGTGACCTGCGCGCCCGCATTCAGACCAGCTATGATACCGCTGGTATTGATATGGGCGCATCGATTGCCTCAAATGGGTGCTGCCTGACCGTGGTTGCGCTGGGTGATGATTGGTATGATGTGCAGATCTCGGCCGAGAGCCTGGACAAAACCAATATCGGCGACTGGAAAGTGGGCAGCCGACTCAACCTGGAGCGCGCGCTGAAAGTGGGCGACGAACTGGGCGGCCATATTGTTTCCGGCCATGTTGATGGCGTGGCTGAGATCATTGCCATGCAGGACGAAGGCGACAGCACCCGTGTCACCCTGCGCGCACCAGAAGAATTTGCAAAATTCATTGCGCCCAAGGGTTCGGTTGCGCTGAACGGCACATCGCTTACGGTTAATGAGGTCGATGGTTGTGATTTTGGTATCAATTTCATTCCCCACACCAAAGAGGTGACCATTTGGGGCGACGCCAAAGTGGGGGATCGGATCAATCTGGAAATCGACACGGTTGCCCGCTATGTGGCGCGGCTTGGGGATTATAACGCGTTGTGATCGCGGGCATTGGTCATAATCAGGGCCCTTCGATGGAGGCCGGCCACCGCTGGCGCACCCATCAATGGCGCAAAGCCCAGCAGCAGTTGATGCGCAAAACCATTCCGTTGACGATTGTACGGATGCGAATGAAACGCGCGACTGAGCTGGGGATGGATTACAAGACCTATGCTACCATTCGTCAGGCGTCGGGGCAGGATATTCTTGCCCTGATGTTTTCGTCCAATGCGCTGCGTATTATCGGGCAGGGGGCCAAACTGCCCGATGCTGAGGACCGCGCGTTGCAGACCGTGCGGGCAGCTCAGAAACTGTCTTTGGTACATCCTCCCAACACGCCCGAGCAGGTGCTGGCGGCAAACCCTGTACTTGATGCGGCGGATATTGCGCCCAAGTTCAATGAAAGCTGGAGCCAGATGCGTGATCGTGTCTCTGGGCTTATTCAGACACAAAAACTGCCGAGAAATACAGTTCTGATCATTGGTGATGCTCCGTTGGAGCACAACTGGAGCACCGCCGCCCACGCCGCAGGCTACTTGCCTGCATCGCGTTATTTTCAAAGCGCAACGGTTTAACAGGCGAAGGCTCCCGCGCCTTGTTCAGGCATCACAGATGCCCGTCCAGAAGCCTTGGGCCGGGCAGGTTGCTGCGCAACCTGCAGCATCGCCCGCCAACCTCTATCGAAAAGAGATGACCGGTCGGCCGTATTGGGGCCGAAAATATTCAAACCCGGTGCGCGCCTGCAAATAGGCTGCGTAGCAAGGGGAACGACAGGTTTCATGACTGTGATGGCCTGCGCAGTTGCCGTGAAACGTGAAGTGAATGCTCTCAAAACGATATCTAATACCGCAAATTTTACGCAGCGCAGATGTGCAAAGCGGGCGGCGGCGGCCCTGATGGGGGCGTGATACATGCGGTAAACTGTCGAATAGAACCCGCAAGGCGCAGATGCGCCGCGGATGGTCGCAGGAGTAAGGCTGGTATTTGTAAAATGCGTGGTCTATCCCTGTTATCAAAGGTGCCCCTTTTTGCTGGGGCCTGTCCACACAACTAGACTGCCCGCTGAGGATTGCCCCATGAGCTATGCCACCCCAGGCCCCGTTGAGGCCCAGTTGAAAGATGCAATCAGCCCGATCGAAGAGATCATCGCCGCCGCCAAAAACGGCGAGATGTATATCCTTGTGGATCACGAAGACCGTGAAAACGAGGGCGATCTGGTGATTGCTGCGGAATTTGCCGATGCAGAGGCGGTGAATTTCATGGCAACCCATGGTCGTGGGCTGATCTGTCTGCCGATGACCTCGGATCGGGTGGATGATCTTGAGCTGCCGATGATGGCAACCAACAACTCCTCCCGTCATGAAACCGCATTCACCGTTTCGATCGAAGCACGTGAAGGGGTTTCAACCGGGATCTCTGCTGCGGATCGTGCATTGACCATTGCCACCGCGATCAACCCAGACAACACCATGGCCGAGATTGCCACGCCGGGCCATGTGTTCCCGCTGCGCGCCAAACGTGGTGGTGTTCTGGTGCGCGCAGGCCATACCGAGGCCGCTGTTGATATCTCTCGTCTGGCGGGTTTGAACCCGGCGGGGGTGATCTGTGAGATCATGAAAGAAGACGGCACCATGGCGCGTCTGCCGGATCTGGTGGAATTTGCCAAAGAGCACAATATGAAGATCGGCACCATTTCCGATCTGATTGCCTACCGGTCGCGCAATGACAATCTGGTGGTGGAAACCAGCTCCTCAACCGTCACATCTGAATTTGGCGGTGAGTGGGAGATGCGCCTGTTCACGGATCAGACTCACGGGATTGAACATGTAGTGCTGATCAAGGGCGACATCACCACGGCTGAGCCGGTTCTGGTGCGCACCCACGCGCTGCATGAAGCCTCTGATCTGTTGGGGCTGGGGCCAAAACCTGCGGGTGAGCTGCAAACCGCGATGCAGAAGATCGCTGACGAAGGTCGCGGCGTTGTCTGCCTGTTCCGCGCGCCCAATAATGCGCTTTATGCCGCTGACGAAGATGGGCCACGCATCATCAAAGAAACCGGGCTTGGCGCGCAGATCCTGTCAAAGCTGGGGGTGTCGGAACTGTTGCTCTTGTCGGATTCGCCGCAAACCACCTATCTTGGCCTTGATGCCTTTGATCTGACCATCGTGGGCACCCGCCCGATCCTGAAAGACGCGTGAGGAGAGACACATCATGGCTGGACATGAACAACATTACATTATGCCGCGCGCGGAATTTGATAAGCCGGTGAAGCTCGCCATTGTGATGTCACCTTATTATAAAGACATCGCTGACAATATGCTCGCCGGTGCTGCGGCTGAGATCGAAGCCGCGAGCGGCACCTATGAGGTGATCGAAGTGCCCGGTGCGCTGGAAATCCCCACCGCGATTGCGATCACTGATGCCCGGTCGAACTTTGATGGCTTTGTGGCGCTGGGCTGTGTCATTCGCGGCGAAACCACCCATTATGACACCGTGTGCAATGACAGCTCTCGCGCGATCCAGCTTCTGGGGCTGCAGGGGCTTTGCATTGGCAATGGCATCCTGACGGTGGAAAATCGCAAGCAAGCCGAAGTGCGCGCAGACCCTAAGGATCAGAATAAAGGTGGTGGTGCGGCCGCTGCGGCCTTGCATCTGATTGCACTCACGCGTAAGTGGGGCGCCCAGACCAAGGGCGTTGGTTTCAAAGCGCCCTCCGAGGCCATTAAACTGGCCAGCGCAGAAAATGGATCCACAACCGCATGACCGATCAGAACTCTACGGGTAACACCGAACAGGCCGCGTCCAAACCGACGGCTGCCGACAAACGTCAGATGCGCTCTGCTGCACGGCTTTATGCGGTGCAGGCGCTGTTTCAAATGGAACAGGGCGATCAGAGCTTTGATAAGGTGATCGTGGAGTTCGAAGACCACCGCTTTGGCGCCATTCTGGATGGCGATGAGCTGGCCGAAGGCGATGGCAAACTGTTTCGTGCGCTGGTGAAAGATGCGGTGAACCATCAGGCCAAGGTCGACCAGATGACCGATCGCGCCTTGGTGGCCAAATGGCCAATTGACCGGATCGATCCAACGTTGCGGGCGCTGTTTCGTGCCGCTGGCGCAGAACTGGTTGAGGCCAAGACCCCGCCCAAAGTTGTGATTGTTGAATTTGTCGACATTGCGCGCGCCTTCTTTCCCGAAGGCAAAGAGCCCAAATTCGTCAATGCTGTGCTGGATCACATGGCGCGTGAAGCGCGTCCTGAATCTTTCTGATCCAGTTCACATAACCCGAATTTTAGGCGCAGCTTGTTGGCTGCGCCTTTTTTGTGATTCCAAGGTCACTTGCAAAGGCGCTTGATCTCATTGTGCATGGTGCGGAATTGGCGTTTGATCTTGCGTTGCTCGGGCAGGGCGTTAATTGCATCGGAATTATTGGTGCCATTGTACCAGGAATCAAACAGCAAGGTTGAAACCGCTGGATCCAGAACTTCAGCGGCCATTTCATAGCGGCATTCGCACTGGCTTTGATCCAGCCCTGACGTGCGCCCATCCCCAATCATCTTGGCGCACACAGCAGCTCCATCTGGGCTTGTTACCGCCTCTGCCTGCGTCTCTGTCTGTGCAAATGTTGGTGCCGCAAGCAGTGCCAGTGCTGCGCTCATCAGCAGAGAGGGGAAAGAACGTGTCATGATAACTCCGGCCGTTTTGGGAATAATTGGGGTATTTCGGCTGCATGAATAGCTACTCAGCCACCGCCCGACTGACAAGCCCGGAACGTCGGCTGCATCAATTGCGCGCAGGGGTGCCGTTTGTGGGGCTGTGATCACAAAACGGACATTCCGGCGCGCCGCTTTGGATCCATTGGCGCAGAAGGGGCCGTTTTTCACGCGAAAACAGCTGTTTTATAAAGCTACTTCGCGAGATTGTGCTGACAGGCAGCGGTTGATTGTGCTAAGCGGATGCTATCCCCACTTGTAATGGTCAGTTGGCCATCTGGATGGTGCGCGTTGGTATTGCGCTAACAGCATCAACCTATGAGTGGCCTGCACCTACCGCATGACACCGATTGTAGCATTACTGACGCGACGCTGGGATCCCGGAAGGCAACACATCAACTTTGTTATAGGAGCTGAGCAGATGCTGAGCTTTGTTGTCGGTGTCCGTAACCGAATTCTGCGCCTGGCTTATGTGGGCGTCATCAAACATGTGATCTTCCTCTGGGAACCAGAAGACGCGCACTCCAAATTAAAAGCCGTGGGTAAATTCCTCGGCTCCAGCGGGCTGACCCGTGCGCTGACGTCCGTGCTGTTCAACTATCAGCACAGCAGCCTGAACACGACAGTGGACGGCGTTGATTATCCAAACCCGCTTGGCCTGTCCGCGGGTTTTGACAAAGACGGGGAGCTGACGTCGATCTATCCTGAACTTGGCTTTGGTCTGGCGGAACTGGGCTCATTTACCGGTGACATCACCGCCGGCAATCCGGGTCGTCGTCTGTTTCGGATGAAAAAATCCAAATCCATCCTGGTTTGGTATGGTCTCAACAACATGGGTGCTGAGAAAATCGCTGCCCGTCTGAAATACACCAAATTCCGTATCCCGATCGGCATTTCCGCGGCGAAATCTAACATCACCGAGGATTTCAGCCTGCAGGATTCGATTGATGACTACATGAAGACCTACACCACGTTTGCGGATATTGGTCACTACACCACCATCAATATCTCTTGCCCGAACACACGTGATGGTGAGCCGTTTACTGATCAAAAGAACCTGCAGGCGCTGTTTGATGCGGTGCGCGAAAACTATGTGCCCAATAAACCGGTCTACGTGAAACTGGCAGCAGATCTGTCGCGCGAAGAGGTCGAAGCAACCCTGGATGTGGTTATGGCCAACCGTGATGTGATCAACGGTGTTGTTCTAACCAACCTGGCGAAACCATCCGGCGAAGGCAAACATGAGATCAAGGGTGATTTGGCCTACCACAAAGGTGCGATGTCCGGTCTGCCGGTGCAGCGTATTGCCACCACCATGATCCGCGACGTCTATCGCTATACCAACGGTGAAATCACCATAATCGGTGTGGGTGGTATCTTCACTGCCAAGGACGCCTATGAAAAGATCTGCTCTGGTGCAAACATCCTGCATATGATCACCGGCATGATCTTTGATGGTCCGCAAACCATGGGGGAGATCAACCGTGGTCTGGTCAAGCTGATGAAAAAAGATGGCTTCAACTCCATCGAAGAAGCGGTTGGGTCGCGCAACCCGCTGCCCATTGAGCCAATGTATAAGGCGAAGCAGAAAGAGAACGGCAAAACCGTATCCCTTCCTGCAAAAACGGCGGCTGAATAATCACAAATGCCCGGATCCTGCGAGTGCGCAGGGTCCGGTGCTCCTTGGTTTGGGTAAACCTTCAAAGGGCGATAGATTCTCGATGCAAAAGGCTCAGGATTCCGCCGATTGCCTGTTAAGAAAAAATGAAATTGTTTCCGTATTTTAAGTTTAAAAATCCTGTCTCACGCGGAATTTTTGAAAAAACCTCATCCTGGCTCTGGACGCCAGATTTACGCATGCTAGGCTTCCATTATGTCAAGGAGGACACAATGTTCGAGCAGCTGAAACGTGAAATCGAAATTGCAGTTTTTGACCTGTTTGCCGCCCTAGGGTTGGTCAAACGTCAGCCTGTGCGTGCCCGTCGTGAAGCCGTGGCCAAGACCCGTCCGATCGATCGTCAGCTGCGTCGCTGATCTCTTTTGCATAAGATGCGCAAGGCCCCGGTAGGGGCCTTTGTTATTAGTGGCCCCGGTTTGGGGTCTTTTCTGTTTGCGCCCCCGGTAGTTTAAGCCTTGCCCTATGGTGCAACACTGACCTGAGCGGACTACCCGCAGATCTTCAGCCAGATCGCAGTTGCATCATCACTGACCTTAAAGCGGGGGAAATTTCTGCATTCTGCATCTTTGCGCTCTATTTCGCGCAGCTCTTGCGCCAGCCCCGTCAGCCCCCGCGTCTTGATCTCAGCCCAAAGCGAGCTGGCATCATAGCGGTTATAGTCGCTCACAAGGGCGCAAAACCCGTCGCTCATAATCAGAAGCTCATCCCCGATCTGAACGTCAAACGTGGCATAGCGGGTGGTTTTTGCTGCAGCTTCGGGGTCTGGGCTTAGGGCCTCATGATCTATTTGCATACGCTGCGCACGCCGATCCTGCAAAATATTTCCCGTTAGGGCAACAGCAGCGCCATCACCAATGCCAAGCGCGGCGGCATCTTCTTTTTCCCGTGATGTATCCGGGGTGCCGGTGCACCAGCGCATATCGCCCGTGCGACACAGCAAAACAGGGCAATCCGCAGCCCAGGCAACTTCGAGCTGCTGCGCGCCAAGTTCCGCCACCGCAAAAGCGGCCTTTGGCAGCTCCCAGCGGGCGCTGACGTCACGTGTGCGTTCCGCCTCAAAACGCTGCGAAACATAGGCAAACATGTCACTGCAGGCCCGGCGTACATCTGTTGCCTGAGACATCGCAAACCCAAGACTGGCTGTAGAAGATAGCCAAGATGCGCCGCCTTGATTGCCCAAAAGTCCGGGTTCTCCCAGATCAGTGGCCCCATCCACCACCCAGGCGCGGCGCGGCGTTGCGCCCAAGCGGTCATCATTGGGGCGACTGACCTGGCCATTCAGGCTGATGGACTGCAGGATTTCGAAATACATGGATGCTTCCTTGATCAAACGCCCCCATGAAGCGGATCTATGTAACAGGGGAAAGACATCATGCGCCGTATGGCCGGGGCAGGGCCATATTTGGCAAAAGCGGCGGGACCACCAGACAACCGTGCTGCTTTGATTCCCGAGGACCTGTATATACAGGTGGGCGCCAGGTAAACGGGCCAGGACCCGAACAGAGCCAGCTCCCTCGGATTTGCTTAAGGCCACCGGAATGCTGCGTTTCACGAGAAGGGCAGAACCCGCCTGTGCGCTATCTAAGGCGTCACACCCTAAGAGACAAGGGCTGTCGCGCCATATCACATTGGCGAGACAGCCCCCTATTTCCGTCAGCCGGTTTTCTTTTTGGTCTCTGCCTCATTTGGTGCAGGCAGGGCCCAGTCATTTGGTGCGTCTTTCATACCGTCCAGCATGGGATCGGTGTCTTGCGGGTTGTCAGCCAGAACCACCCGGTTTCGACCCAGAGATTTGGCCTGATACAGCGCCTCATCTGCTGCACGCAGCAAGAATTGCGGCAAGGTGCCATTGGCGGGGTAAGTCGCAACACCGATAGAGATCGTGATCTTGGGCAAAGTCTTTTCGCCGTAGCGCACCTTGATGTTTTCCACCTTGCGGCGCAGGGCTTCGGCGCGGTCCATCCCGGTTTGCACGTCGCAATCGGGCAGGATCACCGTGAATTCCTCGCCGCCTGGACGGCAGGCCACATCATCACCATCACAATCCTGCTCCATCGCGGAGCCTACGGCGCGCAGCACCATATCACCGGCGTCATGGCCATGGGTGTCGTTGAACTTTTTGAAGTGATCCACGTCAATTGCCACCACCGCAAACGAAGCACCGCTGCGTTCGCTGTCGTTGATCAATTTGCGCAGGCTTTCGGTCATATGGCGGCGGTTGAACAGGCCGGTCAGCGGGTCACGCACCGACTGGTCATGCAATTCATCGCGCATACGCACATTGGCAATGGCCATGGAAATCTGTTCTGCGCACATCTGCGCAAGACCACGATCGGCAAAAAACGTTTCCGCGCAGGTGGTTTTGGAGTGCAGGTGCAGCAGGCCAACGGTCTCCCCATGGGCCAAAAGCGGGAAGCAGAAATAGGGGTTGTTGTTGTCGGGGTCGACATGACCACATTTGAAATTGATCTCATTGGCACCGTATTCATAGGTGCGCCCGCGCCGCAGCCCCCAGCATTCTTCGGGGTGAATGTGATCTTTGTGGGTGCCGCCATTCCAGCTGGCCCAGCCATCCAGCACATCCCGTGAATTGGAATAGACATACACGCTGCCCTCGGCGCGGGGCAGGATATGGGTCAAGAAGCGGCCAACCATATCAAAGAGCTCTTCCAGAGAGCGGCTGGATTGCAGCCATTCATTCAGCTCGCCAAGCAGCTTTACATCACGGGCCAGCCGCAACTGTTCGCTCAGCAGGGTTTTTTCGGTGTCCGCCTTTTGCATCATCGCAAGATACTGATGACGGTTCGTGCGATAGAGAATGGTTGCAACCACCCCAACGGTGAGCAGGGCAATCGCTGTCAACGCGGCGAGCAGTATGCGTACCCGCATTAGAAAGCTCGTGCGTAAATCGGTGATATCGGTGAAAAATTCGATCGCACCAATCACCCGGCCATCGGAAATAACCGGTTCAAATACTTCGGCGATTTCATGGGTTGAGACATCCTGACGTAGGGCATGCAGCGCCAGCCCATCAACTTCAGAGGCTGGTTTTTGCTCGCGATTGTAGGCTACTTCGCCTGCAGCAATTTCTTCGGCGGGGTAATGGCTAGGGGCAGGATTGCCAATTTCTTCCGGACGAGTTGACCAGATAATCGTGCCATCCGCGTCATAGAGGTTGAAACGATAGATATTGGAGGCCTCGGGCAGCAGGCTGAGGTATTTGATATCTTCTTCGTTCAGAGTTTGATCGAGGAACGTGCCGTCGGGATCGTGCAGATGCAGCATGACCCGACGATGCCACAGCTCAGATTGCTTGCGTGTGTCCGTCTCCATCAACCGCTCAACAATGGGCACTGAGACCCGAAACACAGTGAGAGATGCCGTGGCTGAAACAGCCAAAAATAGTACTGCAAACAGGAAGATCTTGAGGAGCTTGTGCATGGCGAGGCCATCCTTCGGAAAAGTATTCGCCGTCACAGTCGCAGAAAAGGTTAAGAAGTCGGTAAAGATATGGATGCCAAGGCCCTGTTATCTTTGTACAATCCTATAGGATACAATTGTTTGTACCGGGCGACGCTACATGCGAAGCGCTCAGATTGGAGGCGCAACTACAGTTGTGACACAGGGAGTGAAGGGTAAACATCTTGCCTTTTGTTCTCTTATTGTTCACGCTGGCTGCATGGAAGATTTTGGAGATCACTCTGTTGACGCACTGCAGTCGGGTCAGAGATTGGCGCGCGGTGTTGCGCGCCACATGCGATCACATGGGTTTGCGCCGTTGCTGGAATTCGTGCCCACCCGTGGTTTGCGCGTGGATGTCATGGCGCTGGGCCCCAAGGGCGAAATCTGGGTGATCGAATGCAAATCCAGCCGTGCGGATTTCACATCAGATCAGAAATGGCAGGGCTATCTGGATTGGTGTGACCGATATTTCTGGGCCGTGGATGAGCAGTTTCCAACCGATCTTTTGCCAGCTGAGAGCGGGCTGATCATTGCAGATGATTACGATGGGGAAATCATTCGCATGGCACCAGAACAGAAACTGCCACCCGCGCGCCGCAAAAAGCTTGTGCAGAAATTTGCTATGGATGCCGCCAGTCGGCTGCACCGATTACACGATCCACGACCGGGGCAGGGGGGCACATTGCTGTGATCCTGTGGTGCGGCATTTCCGAGCCTGTCACATCGTTTTGTACAGACCCGTTTGGGAGATTGCTCTCGCCTGAGGCCGTAGCCTGGGCGAAAGCTCTGCGTGTCGATGGCGATGCAGTTCCGGCCGATCTTGGCCGAGAGAGGAATAGCACCCGCTGCGACGTCTCTTAAGAAGAGGTCGCGCGTGCAGCCTGCGCTGCGGCGAGGATCTCTTCCGCAATCTCTTCCGCCTCTTCGGGATCAAAATCCATTGGTATCTCGATCCCGGGGGCTTCGATAAACAGGCGGATCATGCCTTGGTCTGTGGGGCCGATCTGCAGATTGGCTTCGATATCGCGTTCGGTATTGATGCTCATAACGGCCTCCAAGACGGTGTGAGATGGTCTGATCAGCTAGCCTGTAAATACATGATTTGCAAGGCCAGCCCCGTGCGGCAGCGGGGCAGAGCTGTGCAGCGTATCAAAATTTGCAGTTCAGGACAGGAAATTGATTTTTTTCACATTTCTGCAAAAAACTTTCTTTCCCCCCTCTTGCGCTCCTCTGAAACGTGCTATAAATCGCCCCGCAGTGCCGCCTTAGCTCAGTTGGTTAGAGCGCCTGATTGTGGATCAGGAGGTCCCCCGTTCGAGCCGGGGAGGTGGTACCACCCTACATTACATTTCCGGCTTAGACATTTGCGCAAAGCAAGTTAATCGTTTTGATTATCAGATACTTGTGAGGTGATCACTGCCCCCAAAAAAACGGCTGCCATTGCTGGCAACCGCTGCGGATAAGCTCGCCACATGAAAGCGATTATTCGGGTGCGATCGCAACCTCTTGTCGCACAGATCCAGACAATGAGTTGAGTATCAGGATGCGCTCATCGTCTGTAACCACCGCAATCCAGCCCTCACCAAAGGTAACCGCGCGGGCGCTTACACCGGCGGGCAGGGCGATGTTTTCCGGCAGTTGCGGGCCGGTATTGGACAAACGGATGACAAGCAGCGCGACTATGGCTACAACCCCGCAAACCATCACCGCCGTGAGCCCTGTCACCAAATGGCGCAGGAATTTCAGCTGACGCGGTTCTATTTCTGTTTCACTATCCAAAGGGTCCGTCATGGGCAGCCGCCAGATCTCATTTGTTATTGCGGAAAACCCGCCTAAACGGCTTGATAAAGCGCTTTCGCGTGATGTGCCAGAGGCGGAAGCCCTGTCGCGCACCAGACTGGCACGTCTGCTTGAGGCGGGGGCCATTGCTGTCAACGGCCAGGAGATGCGCGACGCCAAAGCGCGCGTCAACGAGGGGGACACGGTAGAGATTATCGTGGAAGAGGCCGATGAAAGCCATATCAACGCTGAAGACATCCCGCTGGACGTGGTGTTTGAAGAC
The DNA here is from genome assembly GCF_009617595.1 of Tritonibacter aquimaris. Taxonomy (GTDB): domain Bacteria; phylum Pseudomonadota; class Alphaproteobacteria; order Rhodobacterales; family Rhodobacteraceae; genus Epibacterium; species Epibacterium aquimaris. The sequence continues at coordinate 47,295 of NZ_WIXK01000004.1, forward strand.
GATGATCTGATTGTGATCAACAAGCCTGCGGGCATGGTGGTGCACCCGGCGCCGGGATCTCCTTCGGGCACGTTGGTCAATGCGCTGTTGCACCATTGCGGGGAAAACTTATCGGGTGTGGGCGGGGTGAAACGTCCGGGGATTGTGCATCGGATCGACAAGGAAACCTCGGGCCTGTTGGTGGTGGCAAAATCGGATGCGGCCCACCATGGGCTTGCGGCGCAGTTCGAAAAACACACAGTTGAGCGGTATTACCGCGCGATTTGCTATGGGGTGCCTGCAAGCAATGATCCCCGCTTGCGTGGTGTGCGCGGTGCAAGCTTTGAGCCGGGGAACATTCTGAAGCTGACCACCCAGCTTGCGCGCCATAAAACGGATCGTCAGCGCCAGGCGGTGCTGTTTCAAGGTGGCAAACATGCGGTGACGCGGGTGCGCGTTGTCGAAAGCTTTGGCGCCCCGGAAACAGCTGCTCTGGTGGAATGCTGGCTGGAAACCGGACGCACGCATCAGATCAGGGTGCATCTCGCGCATGCAGGCCACGGGCTTTTGGGGGATCCGACTTATGGCGGGAAACGTAAGATTTCACCCAAAGCGCTGCCACCCGCTGCGATCGCTGCGATTTCCAATTTCCCCCGACAGGCACTGCATGCGGCGGTATTGGGGTTTGAGCACCCGGTAAGCGGCGAGAATTTACGGTTTGAGGCGCCTTTGCCCGCAGATATGCAGGCATTGCTTGACGCGCTGAAGTGAGAGGTGTTTCGCCTCGGGCTACGCCCGAGGCGACCCGCGCCGCGCCAAAGGCGCGGCGCCTGGCCCAACGAGATGAAGGGCCCGCAAGGGCACAAAGCTGGGCGGGAGCATTTCCCTTGCAGTTAAGAGCTTACTGGCGAGGGCGGGCAAGGCATTTAAACCGGGTTTTTATGCCACTCTAGGTTTGGATGATTTGCGCTTCAGTGTGTGGAATTTGCAAAAATTTAGGCTGCTGGGCCATGTTTGTGGCACCTATGGTGCAGGAAATACCTTTGATTTTGTAACAGTGCAGTGAAATTTTCCCACGGTATCTGGGGCTGTCGCCAATATGCGTTGTTTTGGTTTGCGCCTGGTAACTGGTTGATATTTAGCATTTAAAAATCTGCGCGTGCGTTAAGTGACGAACAGTTTCACTGTTCTTGATGTTTCGCCATCACACATCACTGTGACCGCAATCACAGACCCTTTGGCAAAACCAAACTACACAGTTTATTAATCTCATGTCTTGAAGACAGGTTAGCGCTACACCATATGCCTTCATGTTAAGCCCTTAAACATTATGGGAGGGACATCAAAATGGCGAATTATGCAAATCTACCGGCCCCAACGCCGGAAGGTGGATTGAACCGGTATCTGCAGGAAATCCGCAAGTTTCCACTGCTGGAGCCCGAAGAAGAATATATGCTGGCCAAACGCTGGGTTGAGGAACAAGATGCAACCTCGGCGCATAAAATGGTCACCTCGCACCTGCGTCTCGCGGCGAAAATCGCTATGGGATACCGCGGCTACGGTCTGCCGCAGGCTGAGGTCATTTCAGAAGCCAACGTTGGTTTGATGCAGGCGGTAAAACGGTTTGATCCTGAAAAAGGTTTCCGACTGGCGACCTATGCTATGTGGTGGATCCGGGCCTCAATTCAGGAATATATCCTGCGTTCTTGGTCGTTGGTGAAGCTTGGCACCACCTCGGCGCAGAAGAAGCTGTTCTTTAACCTGCGCAAAGCCAAGGCCCGCATTGGGGCGCTGGATGAAGGTGATATGCACCCGGACAACGTGGCGCGCATCGCCAAGGATCTGGGTGTGACCGAGGATGAAGTGATCTCGATGAACCGGCGTATGTCGGGTGGAGACGCTTCGTTGAATGCCATGGTTGGTGGTGATGGCGAAAGCACCATGCAGTGGCAGGACTGGCTTGAAGATGAGGACGCGGACCAGGCGGGTGATTATGAAGCCCGTGATGAGCTGGAGGCGCGCCGTGAGCTTTTGGCCGAGGCGATGGATGTTCTGAACGACCGTGAAAAAGACATTCTGACCCAGCGTCGTTTGGCAGATCAGGTAAAGACCCTTGAAGAGCTGAGCGGGCAATACGACGTGAGCCGCGAACGCATCCGCCAGATTGAGGTGCGGGCGTTTGAAAAACTGCAAAAGAAGATGCGCGAACTTGCACAGGGCAAGGGCATGTTGACCCCTGCCTAAATCCCCACAAATCCCCACAGTTAAACCCGGCTGCTTTAGCCGGGTTTTTTTGGGCTTGGCCACAGTACACAACAGGTTCACATGTTATGTTTCGCATGCGAAACATTTGACCGTTTGGAAAAACGGGCGTGTGCGCAACGGGTCTCCTGGCGCAGCGCCGTAATTTTCCGCGCTAACACAGCGGCTTAGAAAAACGTCTCAGATCTGCTGAGCGTGTACACCGGTTTGCGCAAAAATAATCTGCAACACTGGTCGAAATGCCCGCCGCCACAGAACTTGGCGAGGGGCAAGGTTCAAAACAGGTTTATTCAGCCAACAGGCGGCCGCCGTGGGGGTTATCAATCACCATGCGCCAGCTGCCGTCCTGCTGACGGCGCAGCACCGCAACAGAGAGGCCGGATTGTTCTACCAGCTCGCCATCAGGCGTTTTTGCCTGCATCACCCAAGGGGCAATATGCAGGGACAAATCACCAACTGTGATGACCTCATGGCCATTGGGGTAGCTGAAGCTTGGTTTGCTGGCGGACCATGCGGTGAACAGGGCAATCTGTTCTTCTGTCGTTGTGGTTGGCGCACCGGGTTCAAAGGCAACTGCAGCCTTGTTTTCGTAACTGTTCATCACGGTGTCGATGTCACCGGTCTGAAAGGCGGCAGTCATGCCTGAAATAAGGTCAAGCGCGGCTTGTTGATCTGGGGTCATGGTGTGTCCTTGGGCAAATGAGAGCTGGGGCAGGGAAAGCATCAATAGGGACGCAAGAACCTGTTTCATCTGTTGTCCTTTTGTTTGCGATGTGTCGTTCCTAAATCAGAGCAGTGACAGGTTCTGTCAGTGGCGGAGTGAGGGGAGAGACCATGAGACTATTTCGCTTGTTTAAGCTGCTCGATGGGCTGCGCGGGCGCACGCAGCCAGTCACGGCGCAACAGCTGGCTGACGACTGTGAGGTTTCGACCCGATCGATTTATCGCGACATCGCCGACCTTCAGGCACTGGGTGCGCCGATCCGGGGCGAAGGCGGCGTGGGCTATGTATTGGAGCGCGGGTATTTCCTGCCCTCGCTGCAGTTTGACGAGGATGAACTGGATGCGCTGATGCTGGGTTTGCGCTTGATTGAAGAGCGTGCGAGCAGCGAGTTGGCCCAGGCCTCCAATCGTGCGCTCGCCAAGCTCAGCAGCGCAATTGGCGAGGACATGCGCGAAAGCTGGCTGCATACGCCGTTGAACGCAGGGCCAAGCCGGGTGGGGGCGCAGACCCGCAAAAGCTCGTTTTATGCAGAGATCCGCGCTGCGGTGAAAGAAAAGCGGGTGCTCAAGTTTACCTATGAAAATGTGCGCGGCGAACGCTCTGTGCGGTTTGCCTGGCCTTTGGGAATGACTGTGTTTGAAAGCGGTTGGCTGCTGACGATCTGGTGCGAGCGGGCAGAAGATTTTCGCCATCTGCGGCTGGATCGGATTGTGACGCTGGAGCCGACCACCCGTCATTTCCACTCTGAGCGCGGCAAGCGATTTTCCGATTCTGTTGCGCGGGAAAAGGCACGGGTGGCCGGATCATAACGTGTGCACTTATTACGTGTTTACCCTATTGATCTGGCACAGTAGAGGGGGAGGGCTGAATAAGGATTGTGATTATGAAATTTACCTTATCCCTTTTGATTATAGTGGCTGCTGTTTCTGCCTGTGGTGGGCCAAAGCTGACTGCAGAACAAAAAGCACTGCGTGATAGAAACGTTGCCCAGAACCAAGCTGCGTTGGCTGTGGCGAAGCATGTTGCGTTGGACGGGCAGATGTTTCGTGTGGCCCACGTGACCGAGCGCAATCAGGCCCTGGTGGAGCGTGTTAAAGGCAGCGGGCCATATTATGTGCGCGATCTGCAGGTTGCGGCTTATCGTGCAACGGGCTGTGGTGCCAAGTTTGATGCGGGCATTCTGGCCTTTATCGGTGGTGATATCTATTCCGCGGATCTGGCGGATCTGCGCACAAAGGTATCCGGAAAATTTGACGGCTGGGGCGTGTCTTTGGAATGCTGAGAGCCTGTGTCCTGAGCGTGGTGCTGGCCTTGGCCGGGTGTGTGACAGAACCGGTTGCATCGGATCGCGCGCAATCTCGCCCAGCCCTGAGTGCCGCGGCGGCCACAGCTGAGGTGCAGGCGCGCCAGAACCGGTTCGCCAGCTACCCGCAGCCCGACATGACCTATCTGTCGTTTTCTCACGCGCATGGCTATCAGGTGAACTATCTGGGCGCAGATGGGCGTGCATGGCTTTGGTATCCGGGCAATCGGCGTGGCGTGGCAGAGGAATACCAGCTGTCATATGCCTGGGGAGAGAAGGTGATCTGCTGGCGCCATCCATCCAACAGCTACAATCCTGTGACCAAGAAAAAAGGCGGAGACTATGCGTGCGAAAGTCTCAACCTTGCACAGCGCGCAACAGTTGCAGCGCTCAAGGGCGATGTGTTTCAGTTGAAGAGTGGTGCGGTGCCTTATCGGCTGGATCGCTGTCAGGCCCCCGAGGCGTTTGAGTTTGATCGCAGCAAATTTGGCTGCTGAAGTCTAAAGCGGAAGGCGCATCACATGTTGGGGGCTGATCCCATGGGGCCAGATTTCACCGGTGGTTTCAAAGCCTGCTGATTTATAGACAGCAAAGGCCGCGTGATTTTCGAAATTCACCGTGAGATAGACGTGCGGCGCATGCTGATAAAGCGGTGCAAGATGGGCCGCGAGCTGTGACATTGCCGCTTTGGCCACGCCTTTTCCCTGCGCGCAGGCATCCACGATCAGGGCACGCAGGCCGATGTCTGTTGATGCGGCAAATGGGAAGCTTTGGCTGTAGGCGCGGTCGATTTTGAACACGCCTACAGGGATATTGTTGTCTAAGATCTGGTGCAGATCAAACCGCGCAGGCGGTTCACGCAGGATATCGTCTACTGTGCCTGCAAATTTGATCTGATCCGGAAAAGGCGCGAGATGCGCCACTGTATGACCCTCAGGCCAAGGCAGCGGCGCAAGGGTTATCACGCTTCCATCGCCTCAAGCTCATCGATCATGGATGAGATCATGGAGAGGCCCTTGTCCCAGAATTTGGGGTCAGACGCATCCAGGCCAAAGGGTGCCAAAAGTTCCTTATGGTGTTTGGAGCCGCCCGCTTTGAGCATGTCGAAATACTTTTCTTCAAAGCCTTCGCCGCCCTCGGCGTAAACCGAGTAGAGCGCGTTTACGAGACCATCGCCAAAGGCATAGGCGTAAACGTAGAAAGGCGAATGCACGAAGTGTGGGATATAGGCCCAGAAGGTTTCATACCCTTCTACGAAATCAAAGGCCTCGCCTAGGCTTTCGGCCTGAACCGACATCCACAGCGCGTTGATGTCTTCTGGTGTCAGTTCCCCTTCGGCGCGGGCCGCGTGAAGTTTACATTCAAAGTCATAAAACGCGATCTGGCGCACAACCGTGTTGATCATGTCCTCGACTTTGCCAGCCAAGAGCACCTTGCGCTGCTCTTGCGTTTCGGCGGCGTCGAGCATCTTGCGGAAGGTGAGCATCTCGCCAAAGACCGATGCGGTTTCTGCCAGCGTCAGCGGTGTGGACGACAGCATTTCGCCCTGTTCTGCGGCCAGTACCTGATGGACGCCGTGGCCCAGCTCATGCGCCAGCGTCATCACATCGCGTGGTTTGCCAAGATAGTTCAGCATCACATAGGGGTGCACATTGGTCACTGTTGGATGTGCAAAGGCACCGGGCGCTTTGCCCGGTTTCACGCCCGCATCAATCCAGCCTTTGGTAAAGAAGGGCTCAGCAATTTCACCCATGCGCGGATCAAAGGCGCTATAGGCCTCCATCACGGTTTTTTCCGCGTCTTCCCAGGCAACAGTGCGGGTGTCTTCCATCGGCAGCGGCGCGTTGCGATCCCAGACCTGCATGCGATCCAGGCCAAGCCATTTGCGTTTCAGCTCATAATAACGGTGGCTCAGTTTGGGGTAGGCGGCAACCACGGCTTCGCGCAGGGCTTCGACCACTTCGGGTTCCACGTGGTTTGACAGGTGACGCCCGGTTTGTGGTGTGGGCATGCCGCGCCAGCGATCGACGATCTCTTTTTCCTTGGCTTGGGTGTTGTGAACACGGGCAAAGGTTTTGATATTGTCGTTAAAGACGCGCGCCAGCTCACGGGTGGCGGCTTCGCGTTTGCTGCGGTCTTGCTCTGTCAGCAGGTTCAGCGTGCCTTCGATGTTGAGCTCTTCACCATCGATGGTGAAGGTGAGGCCAGCAATGGTTTCGTCAAACAGACGCTCCCAGGCATCACCAACCACACCAAGATCATGCAGGAATTTTTCCAGCTCATCAGATAGCTGATAGGGCTTCATCGCACGGATGCGATCAAACACCGGCTTGTAGCGGGCAAGATCTGCGTTGGCGTCAAAATGCGCTGCCAGCACATCATCATCAATCCGGTTGAGTTCCAGAGTGAAAAACACCAAAGGCGTAGTGAAGATGGTGATGCGCTCTTGCATGTCGGACATGAATTTGGCGCGTTCAGCATCAGTTGTGAGCTGGTAATAGCGCAGCCCTGCATAAGACATGATGCGCCCAGCGATCTGGTTGATCTTCTCGTTGCGCAGCACACAGTTGAGCAGGCCATCAGCATCTAGCGCAGCGAGCTTGCCTTCATAGTCGGTGGCAAAGGCTGTGCATTCCCCTTCGAGCCAGTCGAGGTCACGCGCAAGCTCAGGCGCATCCTCGCCCTTGTAGAGATCGGAGAGATCCCATTCGGGCAATGCGCCAAGATTGTCGGAGCCGGAGCTGGCATTTGCGTCAAAAACGGGGAAGGGGAGTTGGAACATGGTGGCTCCTGATTGTGAAATTTTCTGGTTCTACATCTAGGCGTCCGGCCGTGCAGGCACAAGCGGGCAGCCTAGCGGTGTTTTTGGAAAAACGTACAGATGTCGGTGAGCACGCTGTGGCGCAGATCGGGGTTTTCCATCAGCACCTCGTGGCGCACCTTGTCGATCACATGCAATTCGCCTTCGCTCCAGCTGTCCATGCGTTGATGGATGGCTGTGGTTGAGACAATTTCTTCTTGGCGGCCAAGGGTGCAAAAACCGGGAACACCGGGGGCAGGGCGTTTGGCAAGTTCGCGACATTCTCGCAGGCCTTCATAGACCCAGTTGATGGTGGGGCCAGAGAGCGCAAGTTCGGGCACCGCGCTGAGATGGTCGCGCAGCATCTGATACATATCGCGATCATTGGTCAGCAGGTTTCCCGTGAATCCCTGCAAATTGACATAGGGTTTGATACTGGTTGAGGGGGCAAGATGCTGGCCAAAACCAAATAGATTGGAAAACGCGCCAATCCCGAAGGCAAGCGAGCGCAGCGGCTGGGCAAGGCCAATGTCCCACATCGGTGCCGAGAAGGCCGCGGCTTTAACGGGCAAATCCTCATAAAGGGCGCGCAGTCCGATGGCACCGCCCATCGAATGGGCCAGAAGATACCAGGGCTTTGGCAGTTCAAGCCGTTTGGCCGTTTCAATCATCGCATCAACGTCATGCTGATATTTCTGAAAGTGGTCGACATGTCCCAAAAGCGCATTGCTGAGCAGGCGATCCGCCAGGCCTTGGCCGCGCCAGTCTATCGCAAAGGTCGCAAAGCCTTGCGTTGCAAAAAACGCAGCCGTGTCGCCGTATTTTTCGATGTATTCTGTACGGCCCGGAAACAGCAGCACGGTTCCTTGTGCTGTGTCGGGCGCAGGCCAAAGCCCCGCACGCAGCTGCAGCCCGTCACGTGTCGGTAGCCAATAGGCCGTGCCGCCGTCGGGGCCACGGGCAATATCAGCGTGAAGCGGGGCGGGTTGCAGCATCGGGGCGTTCATCAGGCCAGTGCAGAGGCCAATTGCATAGCGGCGCTCATATCGCCATCAACCGAGAGCTTGCCAGTCATGAATGCGGAGGTGGGGTTTAGATTGCCTGCCAGCAGATCCTGAAACACCTCAATATCCGCAGAAAGGGTGACATCGGCCTCTTCATCGCTGATCCGCGCGCCATCAGAATCAAGAACAATGGATCCAAGCCCTTCGATGGCGAATTTTGCGGAAACGGTCAGATCTGCGGCGCTGAGTTTTTCGTTCAGACCTTCAACGGCTTTGGAGAGGATGTCGCTCATATTTCGGTGCGCTTTCGTGTTGGTGTTTTGTCCCAGAGTGCACATCTTTGTGACGAGTGAAAGACTTGTTGTGGAAAAACCCTCAGAGGCGGTTAGATTGAGCCTATGTTTAGTGTAAAATCATATGTGATCTGTGTTTTTTCTGCTCTATTGATGTTGGGGCAGATGGCGCATGCCGAGGCGCGCAGCGTTGATATGTTGCTGGGCGATCTGGCCAGTTCTGATGCACAAACGGCGATTGATATTGATCGTGAATTGCAGGCGATCTGGCGCAAGAGCGGTTCTGCCTCGATGGATCTAATGTTGCGTCGGGGTGTGGATGCGCTGGAACGCGGTGATGCGGCGCTGGCGCATGAGCATCTGAGCGCGCTGGTGGATCACGCACCCGATTTTGCAGCCGGGTGGTTCAAACGTGCTGAGGCATTGTTCCGGCTTGATCAGATCGGGCCTGCAATTGCGGATCTGGAACGCGCTCTGGCGCTGAACCCAAATGACTATAATGCGCTTTTTGCGCTGGGCACGGTGTTTGAACATCTGCAATCCCCCAAACGGGCCTTTGATGCCTACACGCGCGCAAAGGCTATACATCCGCATCATGAGGAAGTAATCAGCGCTCTGGAAAGATTGACGCCACAGGTGCAGGGTCAAGAGCTTTAGACCTTTCATCGCGGGCCTTTGGGAGTGATGCAATGATGCGCGCATCGCGGATTGTGGGTGTTTTGGGGCCGACCAATACGGGCAAAACCCATTATGCCATAGAGCGGATGCTGAGCTATCGCTCCGGGGTGATGGGCTTTCCGCTGCGTCTTCTGGCGCGCGAGGTCTATGACAAGGTTGTCGCGATCAAAGGCCCGTCCGTTGTGGCGCTGGTGACCGGCGAAGAGCGGATTGTACCGCCGCGAGCGGCCTATTGGATCTGTACCGTAGAAGCTATGCCCGAAGGGCTCGGCTGTGATTTTCTGGCTATCGATGAGATCCAGCTCTGCGCCGATCCTGAACGTGGTCATGTGTTTACGGATCGGCTGCTGCGCGCGCGCGGCACCCATGAAACATTGTTTCTGGGGGCAGACACCATGCGCGGGGCCATTGCAGACTTGGTGCCGGGCGTTGAGTTCATGCGCCGTGAACGCATGTCGGATCTGGTCTATGGGGGATCCAAGAAAATCAGCCGCATGCCAGCGCGCAGCGCGATTGTGGGGTTTTCCGTTGATAATGTTTACGCCATCGCCGAGCTGATCCGCCGCCAAAAAGGCGGCGCTGCTGTGGTGATGGGCGCGCTGAGCCCCCGCACGCGCAATGCGCAGGTGGAGCTGTATCAAAACGGGGATGTGGATTATCTGGTGGCGACCGACGCCATTGGCATGGGGCTCAACCTCGATATTGACCATGTGGCGTTTTCCTCGACCTCAAAATTTGATGGCCGCCGCATGCGCCCGCTTGCGCCAAATGAGCTGGCGCAGATTGCGGGCCGGGCCGGTCGGGGGATGAGCCACGGTAGTTTTGGCGTCACCGGTGATGCGCGTCCGCTGGATCAAGACACCGCCGAAGCGATTATGGAGCATCGTTTTACCCCGCTGAAAAAGCTGAACTGGCGTTCCGCGGATCTGCAATTTGGCACCATTGAGGCGTTGGAACATTCGCTGGAACAAAGCCCAAATGACGAACGGCTTGTGAAAGCGCGCGAAGCAGATGATCTGCGCACGCTCAAAATAATGGGGCGTGATGCCGCAGTTGCGGCCCGTGCCACCACTGCTTCAGGGGTAAAACTTTTATGGAACGTATGCCGAATCCCTGATTTTCGTGGTATCAGCCACGCAGAGCACGCAGCATTATTAACCGTAATTTTTGAACATCTTCACGAACGTAGCCGTATTCCAGATGATTTTCTGGCGCGACAGGTCCGGCGAATTGATAAAACCGATGGAAATATCGATGCTTTGTCCAAGAGACTGGCATTTATCCGCACATGGACCTATGTGGCACAACGAAACGGTTGGGTAAGTGATGAAAGTCATTGGCGCGGTGAAACGCGCGCTGTAGAAGACAGATTGTCAGACGCGCTGCACGAGCGGCTGACTCAGCGATTTGTGGACCGGCGCACATCCGTGCTTTTGCGCCGGCTCAAACAGAAGGAGGCCCTCTTGGCCGAAGTAAATGACCAGGGTGAAGTGACCGTCGAAGGCGAATTTGTCGGACGGCTCGAGGGGTTCCGGTTTTCACCGGACAAAAGCGCACAGGGTGCAGAAGCCAAGGCGCTGAAGGCAGCCTCATTGCAGGCGCTTGCACCGCATTTCCATCTGCGCGCAGATCGGTTCTACAACGCACCAGACACCGAGATCGATTTCACCGATCAGGGTGGCCTGATGTGGGGCGAACATGCGGTTGGTAAATTGGTTGCCAGCGACGATGTTTTGTCGCCGAAAATCGAAGTTTTTGTGGATGACACCGCTGGCTCCGACGTGGCCCAAAAGGTTGAGCGCCGTTTGCAGCATTTCATCAGCCGCCGGGTTTCGACCCTGTTTGAGCCGTTGATGAACCTGAAAAACGACGAGGCGCTCAACGGGCTTGCGCGTGGTTTTGCGTTCCGCATGGTTGAAGCGCTTGGGGTGCTGCCCCGTGCAGGTGTTGCCCAAGAGGTCAAAGATCTCGACCAGGATGCCCGCGCAGCATTGCGCAAACATGGCATTCGCTTTGGTCAGTTCACCATCTTTATGCCGCTTTTGCTGAAGCCTGCGCCGACGCGTCTGCGTCTGGTGCTGTGGTCCTTGGCCAATGGCTTGCAGGAATTCCCCGATGCGCCGCCTCCGGGCCTGGTCACCGTTCCAACCGTGGAAGGTGCGCCTGAAGGCTATGACACCATGTGTGGCTACCGCGCCGCTGGTGAACGCATGATCCGTATCGATATGCTGGAACGTCTGGCCGATATGCTGCGCAACGAAGACAGCCGCGGTGGTTTTGAAGCCAAGGCGGATATGCTGTCTATCACCGGCATGACGCTGGAGCAGTTTGCAGTTCTGATGCAAGGTCTCGGCTATCGCAGCGAAAAAGGTGAGCGCACGAAAGTGAAAGCTGCGGCTGAAACGCCCGCAGTTGCTGAAGCTGTAGCTGATGAAGCCAAGGCTGAAACCACTGAGCCAGAAGCCGCTGAGGCGACTGAAGCTGCAGTGGCAGAGGACGCCGCGGCAGCCCCAGTTGCTGAGGAGGCCACCACAGAGGAGGCCGCAGCGCCAGCAGAGGCTCAAGCAGCAGACGCTGCTGCGGCATCTGATGAGCCTGAGGTTGAAGTGTTTTACACCTTCACCTGGGGAGGGAATCGCAACCGTCAGAACAATCGTGGCGGCGCACGCCGCAACGAGGGCCAGCAGGCTCGCGGTGGCGAACGCAGCAATGAGCGCGGCGGCGATCGTGGTCCTCGCAAAGGCAAAGGCGGCAAGCCCGGTAAAAAAGGTGGCCCACGTCAGGGCAACCCCGGTGCCAAAACCTTTAGCGCGCGTCCGCCTAAGAAAGAAAAGGCCATCGACCCAGACAACCCATTTGCAGCAGCGCTGATGGGGCTGACCAAGGGCGATTGATCCCGATGACGGCCCCGGCTGCAAAGCTCCGCATTGACAAATGGCTGTGGTATGCGCGGTTTTTCAAAACCCGCAGCCTTGCAGCCAAACAGGTCTCTGCGGGGCATGTGCGGTTGAATGGACAAAAAACACTGAAACCTGCGCAAGCCATTGTCATCGGAGACGTTTTGACATTTGCGCAGGGGTCACAAATCCGTGTTGTTGAGGTTTCAGCCCTCGGAGAGCGACGCGGACCAGCGGTCGAGGCACAAGAATTGTACCTAGATAAGACCGAATGGCGGGACACTGTGCCGCAAAACCCCCGATATGAGGGAAAGGGACGTCCTGATAAAAGGGAACGTAGGGTGCTTGATCTTACTCGTAGGCGTGACACCTTTTGACGCCTTGAAGAACCGGGTCAGCTGGATTAGCTAATCACTTGGATTAGCCACTTGCCAAACAAATAATGGAACCAGACGCCGATGACTTACGTCGTTACAGATAACTGCATCGCATGCAAATACACCGACTGTGTTGAGGTATGCCCGGTGGATTGTTTCTATGAGGGTGAAAACACCCTGGTGATCCATCCCGATGAATGTATCGACTGCGGTGTTTGTGAACCGGAATGCCCGGCGGATGCGATTCGCCCGGACACCGATCCAGAGATGGATAAATGGGTAGAGTTTAACCGCAAATACGCCGAAATCTGGCCGGTTATCGTGACCAAGAAAGAACCGATGCCCGGTTACGAAGAGCGCGATGGCGAAACCGATAAGGTCACCAAGTACTTCTCAGAAGCGCCGGGCGAGGGCGGGTAAGCCTTAGTCTGCACTAAGTATTATGCGTCTGCGGCATTCTGCGCCGCAGCGCGACGGGTCTCGGGCTAACGAGCCTTTGAGAATGCACCTTAGAAGTGTCTTTCTACCGCATTTTCCCCCAGCCTCGGACGGGTGCTTTTAGGGGGGCTGATTTTGTGGTATACTCAGGGAATGTAAAAAAGTTTCGAAGACACAATGACCTGCGCGGTACGTGCTTGTGCAGAATTAAGTGTTTTCGCGACACTAAGTTTGGGGTGAGGATTTTATGACTTCTTCCCGGGCTTTTTGTCGGCGTAAGGCCGGGGCAACCGGCAACATGTGAGGAAAGACCTATATGACGAAATCGAAGAAGCTCGAGTTCCGCCCCAATGAATATGTCGTCTATCCGGCGCATGGTGTGGGACAGATCATTTCGATTGAAGAACAAGAAGTGGCTGGTTTCAAGCTCGAATTGTTTGTGATTACCTTCGAAAAAGACAAGATGACCCTGCGGGTGCCCACCAACAAAGCGGTGGAAGTTGGCATGCGTTCGCTCAGCTCGCCGGATGTGATCGAGCAGGCGATGAAAACCCTGCGGGGTAAGGCCAAGGTGAAACGCGCCATGTGGTCACGTCGCGCGCAGGAATATGAGCAAAAGATCAACTCTGGGGATCTGATTGCCATTGCCGAAGTGGTCCGCGATCTGCACCGCGCCGATGATCAGCGTGAGCAGAGCTATTCTGAGCGCCAGCTGTATGAAGCCGCGCTGGAGCGTCTGACCCGTGAAGTGGCTGCCGTTTCCGGTAATGACGAAGTGCTTGCGGCGCGCAAAGTGGATGAAGTTCTGACATCCCGCGCGGCATAAGCAAAAGTTGTTTTGATTTTGAGGGCAGCAGCGCGTGACGTTGCTGCCCTTATTCTTACGCGTCAGATCAGCGCGACCAGAGCCAAAAGGCAGCTGAGTTCAGTGAGCTGTTGCGCTGTTCCCAATACATCTCCGGTTTTGCCGCCGATTTTGCGCAGCGCAAGAAATGCCAGCGCCAGAACAATCAGCACAGAAACGATGCTGAGAACCAAAGTTTTGAATGGGCCAAGGATCAGCAGCGCTGTCACCAGCGCAATGAACAGGGCAGCTATGACTGCAGCAAGCCCCGGGCGACCAACGGATTGTGCCAGCCCAGATGGGCGCGCATCTGGCAATTTATACATCATCGCGGGGAGAACGGCGCGCGACAGCGCTGCCACCGGTAGCAACAGCCAGAGCGCTGACGTCCCGTTATCACGAAAAAGAGAGGACAGGGCAGACCAGCGCATTATGCTCACCATGATCAACGCCAAAACCCCGTAGGTGCCAATATGGCTGTCTTTCATAATTTCCAGCCTGCGGGCACGGTCAAAGCCACCCCAAAAACCGTCCGCTACATCCGCGAGCCCGTCTTCGTGCATCGCGCCGGTAAGAACGATCGAGGTGATCAGAACAAGACCGGCAAGGAACGGTGCAGAAAAACCGAGAATTGCAGCAATATATGCTAGCGCAACGCAAAGGGTAGCAACGCTGATTCCGGCGAGAGGAAAGGCCCAAACAGCGTGATTTTGACGCGCAAAGCATTTGTCGGACAGGCGGGGAATCGGTAAACGGGTGAGCAATATGTGACTCACCAATATATCGCGTGGGTCGAAGCGGTTTTTCATGTGACTGGAACCTTCAAAAGTATATGCCTACGCCGCTGACAGTGTTTATAAAGTCCCGATCGGTTTAATCCTGTCCGGCAAGAAGATGCAACGAGGCCCTTAAATGCTGCCAAAGCTTTTGACAGTAGACGAATTCAAAGCTCAGCTCGCAACTGCCCCTGATATCGATCAGGATGCCGAGGTGAATGCGGCCGTTTTAAACGGCCAATTGACCAAGCCGCCCGGCTCTTTGGGGCGGCTAGAGGATCTTGCGATCTGGTACGCCGGCTGGCGTGGAGAGGTGCGGCCGCAGCTGCGCAATCCGCAGGTGATTGTCTGTGCCGGCAATCACGGGGTTGCTGCACGCGGAGTGTCTGCATTTCCACCTGAAGTGACCAAACAGATGGTGGCAAATTTCCAGCAAGGCGGTGCGGCGATCAATCAGTTGGCGCGGTTTGCTGGGGCGCAACTGGACGTTTTGGCACTGGATCTCGATGTTCCCACTGTTGATTTTACCGAAGCTCCCGCAATGGATGAGCAAAAGCTGCTCGAGGCGCTGACCAGCGGCTGGCAAGCTGTGCGTCCAGATAGCGACCTGCTTGTGGTGGGGGAGATGGGGATCGGAAATACCACCTCTGCCGCGGCCCTGTGTCTTGCGCTGTTTGGTGGGACTGCCGATGAATGGACCGGGCGTGGTACCGGGATCGACAATGAGGCACTGGTGCAGAAAGCACAGGTTGTGGAAGCTGGGGTGCTGCGTCACAGAAGCCAGATCCGTGATGGATTGGATGCTTTGGCACGTCTTGGCGGGCGTGAGATTGCGGCTATGGCGGGGGCCATTGCGGCGGCACGTATGCTGCGCATTCCGGTGATTTTGGATGGCTACATCTGCTGCGCGGCTGCAGCCTGTCTGGCGGAAACGGTCGAGGGAGCGTTGGATCATACCGTTGCGGGGCATGTGAGCGCCGAAGGCGCGCATCAGACGCTTTTGTCCAAGATTGGCAAAGTGCCACTGCTCAATCTCGATATGCGTCTGGGCGAAGGTTCTGGCGGCACTCTGGCGATCCAGATCCTGCGCGGCGCATTGGCCTGTCACAGCGAGATGGCCACGTTTGAAGAAGCAGGTGTGAGCGACGGCTGATCGTTCATTCCAGTGCTGGTTAAAACGCGCGTCCCCTAAGCGGTGTCGCGCGCTTTTTTTTCCGCAAGTTCCATCAGTGCGGTTTCCAGATCTTTTTCCAGCTCTCGGGCGCGGTTGATGTAGCTGCCGTTTTCTGCCGGAGGGATATCTGGTCGCCAATGATCCGCCAGCTCGCGTACTGTTTGACGGTCATGCGCATAAAACGTCTGTTCAGCCTGCGCCGCTTCATATTCACTGAGGCCCGCGTTTTCGAGCACGTAGCGACCCGCGCGCAGGGCGCTGTCAAACATTTCGCGCACGATGTCATTGGCACCAGCCTGATACAGCGCGTACACATGATGACGGTCATAGGCGCGGGCAATAATATGCAGATCGGGATAGCTGCGCCGCGCGTAGCTCACAAGCTTGGTCACATTCGCCGGATCATCCAGTGCCACCACCAGAACGCGCGCCTTGGCAATGCCTGCAGCGCGCAGAAGTTCGGGGCGCGTGGGGTCGCCGAGGAAGCTTTTGACGCCAAAGCGGCGCATCAGTTGCACAGCCTCAATGTCGCTGTCGAGCACCACTGTTTTGAAGCCACTGGCCCGCACCAGCCGGTTGACGATCTGGCCAAAACGGCCAATGCCCGCAACGATCACGGTGCCGGTTTCATCGATGTCATCGGGCGCAGGCATCTGGGTGGTCTTTTCACCAGCGAGCCGCGACAGCATATCATAAGCGATGAACAATAGCGGCGTGATCAGCATGGTCAGCGCAATGATCAGCAACAGCTTTTCTGACACCCGTTGGGGTAAAATATGGAGCTGTCCAATAAAAGCGAGCAGCACAAAGCCAAATTCACCAGCCTGTGCAAGCCCCAATGTAAAGAGCCAATGGTTGCGGTGACGCAGTCCAAACATGCGCCCAACCACAAAAAGCACAACACCCTTGGCCAGGATCACCAGTAGGGCAAGGCCAATCAGATCACCGGGATCGGCAAAGAACAGCTTGTAATTGATCCCCGCGCCAACCGTAATGAAAAACAGCCCGAGCAGCAGGCCTTTGAACGGGTTGAGATCGCTTTCCATTTCATGGCGAAATTCTGAGTTGGCAAGAACCACCCCGGCCAGAAAGGCACCAAGCGCGGGGGACAAGCCCACCAGCGTCATCAGGAATGAGATCCCGACCACAATAAGCAAGGCGAGCGCCGTGTACATCTCACGCAGATTGGTGGCGTGGATAAAGCGAAACACCGGTCGGGTCAGATAGATACCTGCAAGAATAATCACTGCAATGGCCGCAAGCGTCACCAATGCCACGCCCCATCCGGGTAACCCGTCCACGAGAGACAGGTCAAAGCCATGGCTCCCGCCATGACCCCCGCCATGATCTGCACCAGCACGGGTGATCGACCCATCTGTGCTGATATGGGGCACATAAGTGGTGGCGAGCAAGGGCAGCAGCGCAAGGATTGGGATCACCGCGATATCTTGAGTGAGGAGCACCGCAAATGTCGCGCGGCCACCGCCGGTTTGCATCAGGCCCTTTTCCGACAGCGTCTGCAGTACGATCGCAGTTGAAGAGAGCGATAGCGACAGACCAATTGCAAGCCCCATTTGCCAGCTCATATTCGCGGCCATCGCGGCGCCCATGAGCAAAATGGTACTAAACACAATCTGTGCGCCACCAAGGCCGAGTAGATTGTGTCGCATCGCCCAGAGTGCACGGGGGTCCAGCTCAAGCCCGATGAGGAAGAGCATCATCACCACGCCAAACTCTGCAAAATGCTGGAGATCCGCGGTTTCTGCGCCCACCAGCCCCAGAACGGGGCCAATGATGATGCCAGCTGCAAGATAGCCGAGCACAGAGCCAAGTCCGAGGCGTGCAGCAATAGGAACGGCAATTACAGCCGCAGCGAGGTAGATCGAGGCTTGGTACAAAAAGGCTTCCATAAATCTATATGGCAAGCCTGAACCGGGTCCTGCAACGGAATTAAACCGGATCCCGAGGGGCGGGCGAAAAACTGTTGCCCGATGTAGCCTGCGCCGCTGTTTTGGGTAGGGGCGCAGGCCGTTTTATCAACTTTCGAGGGCTCGGATCTCAGTGCTGAGGTTTGCGATACGTTCCAGCCGTTGCGAAATCCGTTCCTGAAAACTGCCCAGTTGGTCGATGATGTCTGAAAGCGTTTCACCGGATTCGGGCAGGCGGGCGCTTTCGATCTTACACAAAACACGGGTCGAGCTTAGCCCTAGGAAGTGGCGATGCATTACCTGGCAGGCGCGCAAGATGCGTTCCGCTTCGCTGTCGACCTGTTGCAGACCTGCTTCAGCTTCAGCTGTTTGTTCCGCAACAAGAGAGGCCAGAATGCTGCGTTCTGCTTCCATGTCGACTTTGCCGAGGCTGCGACGTTCCGTTTGCAGCTGGGTGTCGCATTCTGTCATGATACGGCACATGCACTCGACAAAAAGGCTGTTTTGCACGCAATCCAGAATGGCCGCAAAATTGGTATCCGCGCCCATCACATGCGTGGAGAACCAATCGCTCATTTCTCGCGACATCGCGCCGTAGTTTTGCGACAGCACCGTGACCGGCCCGCCCGAAGGCTCGATCCGCGATGCAATCACGCGCAGGTTATGCGGGATCGTATTCATCGCATCAAAATCGGTGATCAGCCCTTCGGTTTCCCCCACGAGGGTGCGGGCGTCATTGAGCATCTCTCGCAGCTGAGCAATTTTTGGATTGGCGGCCTTGCCTAGGCCATGATCGCGCGCCAGCAGCTCCTCGCACAGCGCATCCACGGCAAACTCGTGATAGGTGTCATAGCCTTTTTCTTTGAGCGCTGCGAGCAGCATCTCGGCGCTTTCGGCCGGGCTGATTTCCTCTTCCTTTTCGGCTTTCAGCAAATCTGAATAGAGGCGCTGAATTTCGGAA
Source organism: Tritonibacter aquimaris (assembly GCF_009617595.1). Lineage (GTDB taxonomy): Bacteria > Pseudomonadota > Alphaproteobacteria > Rhodobacterales > Rhodobacteraceae > Epibacterium > Epibacterium aquimaris. The sequence goes on from NZ_WIXK01000004.1 coordinate 65,733, forward strand.
AATACCTTGCTGGAGGGTTTGATGCGCGCCGACAGATAGCCATCCCCGCAGGGAACCACGACCGCATAGACCCAATAATGTAGCCCATCTTTGGAGCGGTTTTTGACATAGGCCCCCATGGTTTTGCCCTGTTTGATAATATCCCAAAACAGGTGGAAAACCCCGCGGGGCATATCCTGGTGGCGAATGGCCTTGTGAGGGGCCCCCAAAAGCTCGTCCCAGCTATAGTGGGACACCCGTTGAAACACATAGTTACCAGCACGTATGATGCCACGGCCGTCAGTGCGTGAAAAGAATACTTCATTTAATGCAAATGGAGCTTCACCACTTTGAGGGCGTTGTTCGACGCGGCGATCCATATAAGACACGTTCACGATCCAATCTTTGACTCAGATTTTCTGGCTGCTAGATCTAGGTGAAAAACGTTCCCACTGGGTTAACCGCGAGCTGTTTCAATCGCGTTTTGATTGTGGATAAAGTGGTGAATTCTGAAAGGGGGCTCTTGCGAGGTTTTGAGTTTTCTTTTTGTATCAGGGGGTTGCGATCTGTGCCAAAAAAGCTTCGCAATTGCATAAATAATACATCAAAAAATCTATGCCTAAATCCTGTGCAGATGCTTACCCATTGGGCATACGCAGCGTGTGATTGCGTCCTCTTTTTTGATAAAGGAGTCGCTGTTCATCGATTGCGGTGACACGCCCACCATCGATTGAGTCGCCTACTTTTAGTTTTTTCAAACGTCCAGAGGGCAGGCGGACCAATGCTTCGCGGTTGCGCGAGCTGCCAGAGATGCCAATGAGGTTAAGTTCGCGTAGGTTTATCGCGCCTCTAACAGTGGCTTCACGGGCAACGCTTGAGTTTGATGGGATGCGCGGTGTGGTGACCGCAGCAGCAACGCTGCGTGGCTCAGTGCGCTTGGCGAGGGTGTCGGGGCGTTTGCGTGGGATAACCGAACGCTCTGGGGCGGAACCCTCATTGACCAAGGCGGCAATGGTTTCTTCCACTTCGGCCGCGATCGCTTCGGGTGCGGCTGGGGGCGCCAGCGAGATGGGACGCAGACGTGGTCTGAATTTTGCCAGTTCAGCCCGGCTGCGGCCGTCAAAGCGGGCGCGCTCTGCGCGTTCTTGTAGATCAACGGGGCGCAGCCGCGGGCGCGCCAGTGCAAGGTTAGAGGTCTGCACCGGCGCCGCCCGCAATGGGCGCACGGGCGCGGGGGGCGGTACCTTGTTGGGGCGGCCAAGATAGACGGTAATCCCATCCGGGTTCAGCGTGCCTTCGGGGGTCGCAATCACCAAGCCGCGTTCATCGAGATCAAATCGACTGTCTGCGGGGGCAGGAGAAGGCAGAGCCGTTTGGATCAGGTCGCTGTTGAAACCTACACGGTTGGGCAAGGCAATTGCATCATGCGACAGCGCGGCATTGTCGATAGATGCCACATAGATATCATCAAGCCCTTGAAGCGAAGCCGCCGCATCCAGGCTTGGTGGCTGCTGCCAGATACCTGTTGCGGCGTAGCTTGTGCGCAGGGCACGCTCTGCATCTGATTGATCGGCGGGTTGATCAATTTGGGGGGAGGCCTCTTCCGCCAACAGATCAAGTGCTGCGCTGTCAGTTGTGCTGAGGGAAGGTGTTTCGGGACTTGGTTCAATGGTTTCGAGCGAAGCGTCGGGGCCGGGATCAAGGCTGCTGATCTGATCGGGCGGCGCGCTGGTTGAGGTGGATGTTTCCACCGGGGGCGCGGCCTCGATTGGTTCCGCTTGAAGCGCGGGGGCATCCTCACTCGCCGCGCCGAGCGACAAATTCTCGCGCGCTTCTGGGAGTGCAGGCTCAATCAGATCATCCGCCGGATCCGACCAATAGGCCACGGCCGCAACCACGGCCATAAAAATGAGCAAGAGCGACGTCAGCATCAGCCCGAGAAAACGAGGTTTGCCGCCGATTGTTTGCGTCTTTGCCTGGGTCGCGGGTGCTTCTTCACCTTTTTCATATGCAGCTTTGGCAGCGGCGGCGGCGCGCGCCTCAGGAGAGTTCGCGGGGACCGCGATCTGCTTGGGCTTGATCTGGGCAAGAACGGCCGGTTTCGCGGTGGCGGGAACACTCGCTTTGGGCGCGCGGGGTGGCGCAACAGCGATGGGTTTTGCCGCCTGCGGCCGGGCGACGGGTGCTTTGGCAGCAACGGCAGGTTTGTTCGCTGCAAGTGCAGGTGCTTTGGTTGCCACTGGCGCTTTGGCGGAAACCGGAGGTGCAGCTGGGGTGGGGGAAAGCGTTTTGCGCGCGGTCACCTCTGGGGCATCGGGTTTGTGATCAGGCCGATTGGCGCGGCGGCTGACAAAACCAACCTGTGTTTGACCCTCTGGAGCTTCATTCGCGGCTTTTTGCTTTGTGGCATCAGTGGTGTTGACCGCAGCTTCGGAAGCTTTTGGTGCTGAAGCGTCTGCCGTTACAATGTCAGACGTTCTTTCTGCGAGTGTATCGATTGCACTGAAATCAAGCGTTTCAGGCAGGCCGGTTGGCGCGGTGGCTGAGACATGATCAGGCAGGTCGTCACGCGCAAGCGCAGCAGCGGCGCGGCTAGCAATTTCTTCCAGTTTGGTCGCTTGCGCGCTTGGTGCAGGAGCTTCGGGTTCCTGGGGTTTGGTCTCTGCTTTTGTCGGCGCTTCCTGCACGGATGCGGGCGCAAGCTCTTCCTCCAAAGCGGGGCTTGGAGGCGGGGAGGCAGGGCCAAGATCAACAACAGCAATCCCATCGGGGATCACATCGTTATCGGCGTTTGCTGCTCCAAAGAATGGCTCGCCCAAAAAGGCCTGCTCACCCGGGATCGCGACAAAGCTTGTAGGGGTGAAACCGTGGGCGTTTGCAAAGCCCCTTGCCTCTTCCAGGGTTTCATGCGCAACGGCGGCCACATGGGTTATGCCCCCGTCCGCGCTGATGTCAAAGGCGAGCTCGTCCAATGCGTATGGGGTCGCTTCTGCCACCGCTGCACCAGCCTGTGCGCGGCGCGCATCGGGAGCAATTTCACCTGTTTCAACCGAGAGATAGCGAATTTGATCATTCGGCAGGATCAGTTTGCAGGCCAGCGGCAGCCCGTAGGCTTCGCCAGCTGTACGAAGGTCGGCCAGAGCCGCGTCCAGATCTGCCACATCAAAGGCCACTTGGCCAATGGAGCGCCAGCCACCTGCCGCCCGCAGCAGGAGAGTAATCCCCTGAGAAGAAAGAGAAAGAGCAAAATCGGGTTTCATGCCGCCGTCAAACCACCAAAATCTTATACGCGCGCAGCCCTGCGCTGCTGTTCTGTTATGGGCTGCACCTTAAAGCAGGTAATCGCCAAGTTAAAGAACTACGGCAGGTTGCCCCTTGCAAACTGGCGATCTGCCGCCTTGATAGGAACAGAACCATCAATGGTGGCAAAAAGGTAGAGATGAAAATGGTGCATATGGGACTGAAGTCGATTGTTTTGGGCGCAGGGATTGCGGTTGGACAGCTTTATTTGCCGACTGTTGCCGCTGCTCAGCCGGTTGTGGCCGAAGCACAGCGCCAGATCGTGGTGCAAGGCAGCGCCAGCAGGGCAGTTGCGCCGGATCAGGCGGTGCTGACATTGGGTGTGCGCGAAGAGCACGAAGAAGCACGTGCAGCCATGGCAGCCGCATCCAAAGCCATGGTTGCCATTATCGATGAACTGGTCGCCGCCGGAATCGCAGCAGAAGATATGCAAACGAGCCAGCTGTCGCTGTCGCCGGTTTGGGCGCGGGATGATCGCTACGATCAGAATGGCACGCGTAAGGTTGTGGGCTTTGAAGCGTCAAACATGTTGACGGTGAAGTTACGGGATTTGGATGCGCTAGGTGGTGTGCTGGATCAGGTCTTGGCGGTTGGGGCCAATCAATTTCAGGGCCTGCGCTTTGGTTTGGAAGATGCCAATGCGATTGAGCGTGATCTGCGCGCAGCCGCGGTGAAAGATGCTTATGACAAAGCCCAGCAGTTGGCGGATGCAGCCGGTGTTACACTGGGGGCGGCGCGCCAGATTTCTGAGCATGATTTTCGCCCGGATGGGGTGATGATGGAGATGGCCCGCAGCGCGCCGGTTCCAATCGCGGCCGGAAGCCTTGAGTTTTCCCATCAGGTGTCGCTGGTATTTGATCTGGAGCCATAAGCGACCAGAGAATGCGCCCCTCCGCAAAATTGCGAAGGGGCAACAAGTAGCGCCATTAGGCGGTGGCAGCTGTCAGCGCCTGATCCAGATCCGCGATCAGATCATTTGCATCCTCAATCCCGATGGAGAGACGCACCACATTTGGGCTTGCACCTGCAGCTTCCTGCTGTTCCGGCGTCAGCTGCCGGTGGGTGGTGGAAGCCGAGTGAATGATCAGCGAACGTGTATCGCCAAGATTGGCCACGTGGCTGAAAATTTTCAGGCTGTCGACCAGTTTCACGCAAGCATCATAGCCACCTTTGACCGCAAAGGTGAACAGTGCGCTGGCCCCTTTGGGATAGCAGCGTTGCGCGCGCTCATAATAAGGAGAGCTTTCGAGCCCGGCGTAGGTCACATAATCCACGCGCGAATCCTGTTCGAGCCAGCTGGCAACTTTTACCGCGTTTTCAGTGTGGCGCTGCATGCGCAGTGACAGGGTTTCGATACCCATCAATGTGTAATGCGCCGCCTGCGGGTTCATGGTCATGCCTAGATCACGCAAACCAACAGCAATCGAGTGGAAGGTGAAGGCCATCGGACCTAGTGCACCATGGAAGACCAGCCCGTGATATGCGGGTTCTGGTTGCGAAAGCGACGGGAATTTATCGTTGGCGGACCAGTCGAACTTGCCCGAATCCACAACGCAGCCACCGGTCACGGTGCCGTTGCCTGTGAGGTACTTGGTCGTGGAGTGCACAACCAGAGTGGCGCCATGTTCAATGGGGTTGCACAGGTATGGCGTTGCGGTGGTGTTGTCGATAATCAACGGAATACCTGCGGCATCGGTGACATCGGCAATGGTGCGAATGTCGGTGACATAGCCACCGGGATTGGCAATCGATTCCCCAAACACCGCGCGGGTGTTTTCATCAATCGCATCGGCAACCGCCTGCGGATCATCAAAATCAACAAATTTCGCCGACCAGCCAAAGCGTTTGATGGTCTGGCTGAACTGCGTGACAGTGCCGCCATACAGACGGGTTGAGGCAACAACATTGCACCCCGGACCCATCAGCGGGAAAAGCGCCATGATCTGCGCCGCGTGACCCGAAGAGCAGCAAACCGCGCCCGCGCCGCCTTCCAATGTGGCGATGCGTTCTTGCAGGCTTGCGACCGTTGGATTGGTCAGGCGGGAGTAGATATAGCCCACTTCTTCGAGGTTGAAGAGTTTGGCCGCGTGTTCGGCGTCGCGAAACACATAGGCGGTGGTCTGGTAGATCGGGATTTGGCGTGCGCCGGTTGCCGGGTCAGGCTGGGCACCCGCATGAATCTGAAGGGTGTCAAACCCCAGGGATTGGCTGTCGCTCATGCGTCGAACCTCCTCTTAAATATCAACACTGTAGCGAGGCAGAAACTGTGGTTTTGCAGCGCATTGTCGCAAGTTCTGCAAAGCGGCTGGCTGTGGCGTGAAAACCTAAGCGTGCGCGAAACTTCGTGCTGCGGGGATCTGCACCCGTGGACATTGATTGTAGAGGAGCGTTTGTTATCCGCAACACGGGATTGTGAGGTGGAGATGAAAAAGAACATTCTGATTGTGGGCGGCAGTTCAGGCGTGGGCTTAGATCTTGCCAAACACTATGTAGCGGATGGCCATTCGGTCTGCATCACAGGGCGTCGTGATCCGCAGTTGCAGGGTGCAAAGTTTCATCATCTGGATATCGGCGCAGGCGAGATGTCAGCGCAGCTGGATGAGCTGTTGAATGGGTTTTCTGGCATTCATACAGTGATTTATGCGGCGGGGTTCTTGCAGCGCGGCAAGATCGAGACGCTTGATGATGGGGCGCTCGCCAGCATGGTCAACCTTGGTTTGCTGGTGCCGATGATGTTGGTGGCACGGCTGAAACCCATTGCGCCGACCCCGTTGAAAGTGATGCTGATCGGGTCAAGCTCTGGCTATACGCCGCGCCCCAATGAACCTGCATATGCGGCCGCAAAGGCCGGGCTTTCGATGTTTGGCGCATCCATCGCGCGTGATCGTGAGATTGGCAAGGTGCTGGTCGCAGCACCTTCGGGCATCAATACCCGGTTCTGGGCGGGAACGGATGAGGATACTTCAACCATGTTGCAATCGCGCTGGGTGGCTGAGCAGATCGTTGATCTGTCGAGCGGTGCATTCAAATATAAGTACGCCAAGATCTTGCGGGATCCAGCACGTGTTGAGGTGGTGGACTGCTATGACAATGCGTTTCAGCCGATCAACGCAGCCACAACCCCGCATCCTTGATCCGCTTTCGGATCGCCTGTTCGCGCCGGGGTAGGGCGGACTGATCAAACAAAGCCCGCACATCATGACCTTTGCCCTGGTAGATCATCTTTTTCATCGGCTCATAGGATTTCAACACTTTCTTGAGCCAATTGGGGGCGGCGATCTGTTTCAGCGTTTCTATCACCGCATCGCTTTCGCGCGCATATAGTAGGGGCAGAAACCGGTAGTGGCAGCTGATGTCCCCATCAAGGTAGCCCTGTGGCAGTGCATCACGTCCGCCGCCAAGCGCATGTATCACCAATGGCAGCGCAACCTGATCAAGCCAGGGATCCATTTTTTGCCCTACCAGTTCTGGCGGTGGCGTGTCGCGGATGTCGCGCGCATAGTCCAAGAACAGCTGCCCAAACTGGCGCGGGCAACTGTAGTAGAAAAAACCTGCGTTAAAGTAGAGGTAGCGCCGCCAGTATTCATCTGGCTGGCTTAGATCGAGGCTGCTGTCAAAATCGAGCCCGAAACGGTCATAAAGCGATTTCCAGATGTCCGTGTACCCAGGCCCATAGAGCGTTGGTTTGGGCCAGGTGCCTGACACCCGCAATGATGCAGAAGGACGGGTGAAATCAAACGGCACAGCGGTGATATCGCCGGTGATCAACGTGTCGCTGTCGAAAAAGATAAAAGGCTCGCCTTCGGGTAGGTTTAGCAGCGCTTCGATCTTGTTGCCTTGGGGGTAGCTTTCGCCAAAGACCGTGTTTTCAAACGGCAAAACACGCACATTCAACCGCTCAAAGGCCTCTAGGATCGGCGCGGCTCGCAGCTCTGGATCACCAGACCATAATGCTCCAGCGCTGGGCGTGGCTACAAACAAATCGCCGGTGAAATCGGGTGAATTCTGGCGCAACGAGGCCGCAAACAACAATGCCTCATAGCTGAGGCGGCCGTTTTGGGCGATGATTGCAATGTTAAAGCTCATGGCTCCACCGCTGGGCTGATCATGGTCACCCCGCCAATGTTTGCAATGCGATCCAGGTCGCGCTCATAGGCGTCTGTGGCCTCTTCAATCAGCACGTCGTCCCAGTCCGGCATGTCGAGCTCTTCTTCCAACTCATCCTCTAGGGCGTATTTGTCGAGAAATGCCAGGGTTACGCGCTGGCGTTGCGAGTCGTTGAAATCCGGATGTTGGTGCAGATAACTGCGCAGCCGCTGCATGCCCTCTTTCGACATGATGTCCGACAATAGATCCATGCCGCCATTCACCCGCGCCCCAGCCTCAAGTGCACCAAATTGGCGCAAAACATGGGGCCAGACCAGCGGCAGATCTTCATAGCACCAGACGGTAATCGGGATCTCTGGCACGCTGGCACGCAAACGCAGCAACAGCTCCGACCATTGAACGCGCAGCGGGCTGTTGTCTTGCTGCAGCTCTTTGATGCGTTGCGGATTGGCGTTTTTCAAAAGCCCCGGTATAAACCCCACCGGATTGCGCAGCCCCAGATGTAACGCAATATCATCGCCTTGAAACAGCTGCTGCATGAACCTGCAGCGCAGTTCCGCATTGGGGTAAAGCTGGTTGAAGCTGAGCGCCATTCTTTGAGAGCCCCAGAAATGTGGATTAGAAAGGATCACACGCTCTGCATCTGCGCCATCAAGGATCGCCTCCCACAGCACATCACGCGACTCTGGCGCAGGATCGCCTTGCTCAAGCGTTGCAAAACAGTCTTTCAGCAAAGACCGGTATGAGCTGGGGCCGGGGACGGCGGTTTTGGACTTGGTGAAAATCTCTCGATTGCGCAGCAGGCTTTTGAGCAGCCGATCTTCTTCGGTGCTATGGGCTCCACAATGAACAATCACCTGCATCTAATGTCTTCCACCTGTTCAAAATATTGCTTTAGCCATAGCTGTTGGGGCGGTGCGGGTCAAACCGGCGCTCCCTTTTGTGGGGGAAGTGGATTTTTTTGCATTTTTTCGAAATTCCGCTCTTGCACCAAGTTTTGGGAGCCTTTAAGAGACGCGCCACGGCCCCTATAGCTCAGCTGGTAGAGCAACTGATTTGTAATCAGTAGGTCCGCGGTTCGAGTCCGTGTGGGGGCACCATTTTCCAGACATAACGTTGGATCGGTCTATCACGTATGTTTCGTGACATGCCATGCGTTTGCGCTGGGTTCAGCTTCCGTAACGTTTTCCATCTGCGCCACATAGTGGTGCTGTGTCATGAATCCCTCACCTCTATGTTGATATGTCTTTGAGTGGGCAGATGAAAATCTCCTGAAAATTCAAATTGGCGCTGAGCCTGCTCTTACTGCGTGTGCGTTTGTTTCGCTGTGCGCCCAGTGCGGGTCATTCTTAAAGTTGACATGAATCATGATTCATGTTTCATATTTTTGAGGAGAAAAGGGAGGATTACTTATGAAGCGCGTGTTTGCGTTGACGGTTGCTGGTGCTTTGATGTCATCTGTGGCGACTGCAGAAATTCGTATTGCTCATGTTTATGGCAAAACCGGCCCGTTTGAGGCCTATGCGGCGCAGTCGCATAACGGGCTGAAGCTTGGTCTGGAATATGCCACTGGCGGCACCATGGAGATCAATGGCGAGAAAATCGTATTGATCGAAAAAGACACCCAGCTGAAACCGGATCTTGGCCGAGCCCAGCTTGAAGAGGCTTATGGCGATGATGAGGCTCATATTGCGGTAGGGCCCGTCAGTTCGGGTGTTGCACTGGCGATGTTGCCGGTTGCCGAAGAATATGAGCGTGTGTTGATTGTGGAGCCTGCAGTGGCTGATTCAATCACTGGATCGAACTGGAACCCCTATGTGTTTCGCACCGGGCGCAATTCCTCTCAGGATGCAATTGCCAATGCTGTGGCCCTGGGCGGAGAAGGGGTGACCATTGCAACATTGGCGCAAGATTATGCTTTTGGTCGCGATGGTGTGGCAGCGTTCAAAGAGGCGCTTGAGGCCACCGGCGCGAAGCTTGCACATGAAGAATATGTGCCAACAGACACCACTGATTTCACCGCTGCAGCAGAGCGTGTTTTCACCAAGATGGCTGATATCGAAGGTGAAAAGAAGCTTTTCATCATCTGGGCCGGTGGTGGCAATCCGATGGGTAAAATCAACGCGATGGAGCCGGAACGCTTTGGGATCGAAATCGCGACCGGCGGCAATATCCTTGCGGCGTTGAAGGCTTACAAGGAGCTCCCCGGTATGGAAGGGGCGACCTATTATTACTATGAGATCCCGCAGAACCCGGTGAACGAATGGCTGGTCAAAACCCATTTTGAACGTTTCGACAGCCCACCTGATTTCTTTACTGCGGGTGGTATGTCATCTGGTCTTGCTATCGTGGAAGCGATCAAAAAGGCCGGTGGCGCCGAAGACAGCGATGCGCTGATTGAAGCCATGAAGGGCATGAGCTGGGAAACCCCCAAGGGCACTATGACCTTCCGCGCCGAAGATCATCAGGCGATGCAGGCCATGTATCATTTCCGCACCGAGCTGCAGGACGGCAAGGACTATGGCGTGCCGGTGCTCGTGCGCGAAATCCCGATGGATGAAATGTCCATTCCCGTGCGCAACAACTGATCCAAGGATCATCCTGACCAAACGCAGGGGGAGTTTGCCCCCTGCGGACAGGGACCAGAGGCATATGACCCAGACATTATTGCAGACCGAGGCGCTGACCGTGCGGTTTGGTGGCCATGTGGCCGTCGACGCAGTGTCCTGCAGCTTCCACGCGGGTGAGCTGACCGCTATTGTTGGCCCCAATGGGGCGGGTAAGACCACCTATTTCAACCTGATTTCAGGCCAGATCCCAGCCAGTGGTGGCACGGTGAAGCTGATGGGCGAAGACATCACCCGCCTTGGCGTGGCTGAGCGTTGCCGCCGGGGATTAGGGCGTGCGTTTCAGCTAACGAACCTATTTCCCAACCTGTCGGTGCTGGAAAACATCCGCCTGGTTATTCAGTCGCGCCAGCACAAGGGGCTGAGCCTGTTTTCCATGGCTGACAACCATATGGAACTGACGGTCGCTGCGATGGCTATTCTGGAACGGGTGCGGCTTGATACGCAAAAGGATCAGCTGGTTTCTGCACTGTCCCATGGGGATCAGCGCAAGCTTGAGGTGGCGCTTTTGTTGGGGCTGGATCCGATGGTTTATATGTTTGACGAGCCCACTGCCGGAATGAGCGTCGATGAAGCGCCGGTTATTCTTGATCTGATTGCAGAGATCAAAGCGGACCGTGAACGCACCGTTTTATTGGTGGAACATAAGATGGATGTCATCCGCACGCTCGCGGATCGCATCATTGTTTTACACAATGGCGCACTGGCAGCAGATGGCGATCCGGAAACGGTGATGGCCTCGGATGTGGTGCAAGAGGCCTATATGGGTAAGGAGCTGGATCATGTCTGACCCGATCCTGTCATTGAATGCAGTTTATACCGATATTGCCCAGTATCACATCCTGCAGGGTGTTGATCTTGAGGTGCCGCGCGGCCAGGTGACTATGCTGTTGGGTCGAAACGGTGTGGGCAAGACCACCACGCTCAAAACCATCATGGGGCAATGGTCTGCGAAATCTGGCGAAATCCGCTACGATGGGCGCGATATTACCAAAGTGCCAGTTTCAGCACGTGCCCGCGCTGGTATTGGGTTTGTCCCCGAAGATATGGGGATTTTTGCCGATCTCACCGTTGAAGAAAACATGGCGCTTGGCGCGATCTCTGGCCCGCTTGATCCCAAACGCAAAGAATGGCTGCTTGGAGCCTTTCCGGCGCTTGGCACCTTTTGGAATTCCGAGGCGGGAAATCTGTCGGGCGGACAGAAACAGATGTTGTCGATCGCCCGCGCCATGGCCGAAGAACGCAGCCTCTATCTGATTGATGAACCAACCAAAGGGCTGGCGCCGGCGATTGTATCGACCATGGCGCAGGCGCTGCGTGAACTAAAAGAGCAGGGCGCGTCTATCTTGTTGGTAGAGCAGAACTTTTCGGTGGCCAAAGCGCTGGGAGATAGCGCTGCGGTGATGGATGACGGCCGGGTGATTTGGACCGGCGCAATGGCAGAACTCGCCACAAACAAAGACCTGCAGGAACGCCTGATGGGTCTGAGCATGGAGGCACATTGATATGACCGCTGCTCCTGATCACAGACCAACCTTCGCCCGGCTCAGCCTGGGGGAACGGTTGGATGAAATGATGCCTGTGCTACTGGTTCCGATCCTTGTGGTGCTGGGATTTGTCGCCATTGGCGCACCGTCTTCGTGGTTGACGCTTACGGTTTCGGGGCTCGCCATGGGGATGATGATTTTTATCATGGCCTCTGGTCTGACGCTGGTCTTCGGATTGATGGATGTCATCAACTTTGGCCATGGCGCATTTATTTCTGTCGGGGCCTTTGTTGGGGTTTCTGTGCTGATCGCGCTTGAGCACTGGACTGGGGTTGCGTCTTTGATGCTGAATATCTCAGCGGTCTTTCTGGCCGTGGTTGCCGCAATGGCGGTGACCGGCGCGCTGGGCTGGGGGTTTGAACGTGTCATCGTGAAACCCGTTTACGGCGCACATCTGAAGCAGATCCTTGTGACTGTTGGTGGGCTGATCGTGATGGAACAGCTCATCCATGTGATCTGGGGCCCGGATGAGATTTTCATCAACCGCCCCGAGATGCTGAAAGGTGCGATTACATTTGCTGGGGCTGCGCTTGAACGGTACCGGCTGTTGGCTGTGGCCATCGGGATTGTGCTGTTTATCGCCATGCGCATGATCTTGCGGCGCACCAAAATCGGTTTGATTGTACGTGCGGGCGTCGAAAATGGGCCAATGGTTGAAGCGCTCGGTTACCGGCTGCGTGTGGTGTTTATCGGTGTCTTTATCGCCGGTTCCGCGCTTGCGGGCCTCGGTGGGGTGATGTGGGGGCTGTACCAAGAAGTCATCACCGCTGGCATGGGCGAAAAGATGATGGTGCTGGTGTTTATCGTTGCCATCATCGGTGGGCTGGGATCGGTGGAGGGGGCCTTTATTGGCGCGCTGCTGGTTGGGCTCTTGCAAAACTACGTGGCCTTTCTTGAGCCGAAACTGGCGCTGGTGTCCAACATCGCGCTGATGACCGCAATTTTGATGTGGCGGCCGCAAGGCATGCTGCCTGTTGTGAAGGCGAAGTGATATGATTGTTCAACTTCTCTCTGGTGATACGCCGCGGTCTGCAGTGCTGAGCGCGATCCTTCTGCTGATCCTGATTTGCCTTGCGGGTGCGCCGTTTATCTTTGATGGCGTGCGCCCGCTGGATACAGCCGCGCGGATCTGTATCTTTATCCTGCTGGTCGCAAGCTATGATCTTTTGCTCGGCTACACGGGCATTGTCAGTTTCGCCCATACGATGTTTTTTGGCCTTGGTGCCTATGGGGTGGCGCTGGCGTCGCTTCATATGGGGCGTGGTTTTGATGCATTGCTGGTGGGTTCGGTTTCTGGGGCGCTGGCGGCAGTACTGCTGGCGCTTTTGATTGGGCTCTTCAGCCTGCGGGTGCGGGCGATTTTCTTTGCTATGATCACACTTGCCGTTGCCTCGGCCGTGGCGGTGCTGGTGTCGCAGTTTTCAACCATCACAGGTGGTGAAGACGGGCTGACCTATAAAATCCCACGGGTTTTGACTTCTGCCAACCGCATGGGTGAATTCATGGGCACCAAAATCAGCGGCAAGATCTTAAACTACTATCTGGTCTTTACCGCATCGCTCATTTTGTTCCTGCTGTTGTTGCGGATCATGAATTCGCCCTTTGGACGGGTGTTGCAGGCGATCCGTGAAAACGATTTTCGCGCCGAAGCAATCGGTTACCGGGTGGTGTGGTATCGCACCATGGCAACCTGCCTGTCAGCGGCCACCGCCGCCCTTGCAGGAAGCCTTTTCGCAATCTGGCTCAGATATGTGGGGCCCGATACCACGCTCAGCTTTGAGATCATGCTCGATATCTTGTTGATGGTTGTGATCGGCGGCATGGGAACCATGTATGGCGCGGTGATTGGGGCAACGCTGTTTATTCTGGCGCAGACCTATCTGCAGAACCTGATGGGCAGCGCATCTGAGGCCACATCCGCACTCCCGCTGATCCCAGATCTATTGGATCCGGATCGCTGGCTGATGTGGCTGGGCATCCTGTTTATCCTGAGCGTCTATTTCTTTCCGACCGGGATTGTTGGACGACTGCGCGGACCGCATAAATCATGAGCATACCAGTACTTTTCCTGCACGGCTGGGCCATGAACGGAGCGTTCTTTCAAGACGTGATTGACCGGCTCGGCGATGGGTTTGACTGCCACGCGCCTGATTTACCGGGGCATGGTGCAAACCTGTCGGATGACGCAAGCCTAGATCGCTGTGTTCAGTTGATAGAGCAATGGGTGGAACCATTGGACCGTCCCATTCTGGTGGGCTGGTCAATGGGGGCCGGGGCCGCATGGCGCTATGTCGCGCGTTCTGGCACCTCAAAGCTCAGAGGGCTTGCAACCATCGACATGAGCCCGCGTATTCTGCCAGACACGGATTGGCAGCTTGGAATGCTTGGTCAGAGCAGCGAAGACATCCTATCTGTTTCGCCCAAGATTGTGCCACATTGGCATCGCATGGTGAAAAGCATCATCACCAATCTTTATGCAAAAGGCAGTGAAACGCCCCAGCATAGTGAAACGCTGCAGTCCTTTCTGGATGCGCAAGATCCGCATCAGCTGCGGCCGTTGTGGGATGATCTCACTGCGATGGATGAGCGGGCAACAATTTCACAGATCGATATTCCCTACCTCGCACTCTGTGGCGCGCAGAGCAGGCTTTATAGTGTTGAGGTTGCAGGGTGGCTCGTTGAGCAAGCGCAAAATGCGCGAATGGAAGTGTTTGAAAACGCAGGTCACTCACCGCATTTGGAAAGTCCCCAGGCATTTTGTGACGCGCTGCGCCGCTTTGCTATGAATGACTGCGCCAAGGCATGACCGAAGAAAGATCCAATATGACAAAAACAGCAGCAGCCAAACCTAAAACCAAACGTGGGCTGGAGCGCCGGGCCAAGATACTCGCCGCGGCAGAACAGGTGATTGGTGAGAAAGGTTTTGCTGCCGCCTCAATCGCTGACATCACCCGTGCGGCGGAAACCGCGCTTGGTACGTTCTACATCTATTTCTCTGGTAAGGATGAGCTCTTTCGCGAGCTGGTGCAAGACATGGGGCAAGCGACCCGGTCACAGGCTGCTGAGCGTATTGCCTCGACCACCAACCGTCTAGAGGCGGAGCGGGCAGGCCTGGAAGCCTACCTCATGGTCGTGCGCGACCGACCGATGCAGTACCGCATCGTGGAAGAGGCACGTTTTGTCGATCCAGATGCCTATCGCACCTACTATATGGAATTTGGCCAAGCCTATGCCGACCAGTTGGAACAAGCGATCCAATCCGGCGAAATTGCCCCCGGAGACGCCGAGGTGCGCGCCTGGGCCTTGATGGGGATCGCAAAAACACTGGGTGAGCGGTTTGTACTATGGGAAGAAGATGCGGACATCGACCGGATCGTTGCCGAAGCCCATAGCTTTATTTGTAATGGATTGGCGCCATGAGGGATCTTGTTTCCTTTCAGCGTGATGAGTTGCAAAGCGGCGAAGGCTTCGCACGTGTCACAATGCAGGCACCGCGTGCAAATGCGCTTGAGCCTGAATTGCTAACGGCGCTGCATGACGCCTTGGATCAAGCCGAACGCGCAGGCATCCAAAAGGTTTTGATCACCGGCGGGCGCAATTTTTCAACGGGTGGGGATGTCGCGCGATTTTTTGCGGCCTCTCAGGCAGGAGAGGCTGAGGCTTATAGCCACGAGGTTGTGCCAGTGCTGCAGTCGCTAGTCCTGCGCATGCTCACAATGCCGGTGATCTTTGCCACGGCCCTGCGCGGCGCTGCTACTGGGGGATCGGCGGGGATGCTGTTTGCATCAGATCTTGCGGTTGCCGCGCCTGATACCTTTGTGCAGCCCTACTATGGCGTGATGGGTTTTGCACCTGATGGCGGCTGGGCTGCGCTATTGCCTGACCTTATTGGTAGTGCTGCGGCCCGCAGTTGGCTATTGGCCAACCAGCGACAGGGGGCAGATGATCTGCTGCGCCTTGGGCTGGTGCAGGCAGTTGACGATGTGCCTGAGAAATGCGCCTGCGATCTGCTGAATGCGGTCGAGACGGGAACCGCATTGGCCAGCAAATCGATCATTTGGAGCGACAAACGCCGCGCCGTCTTAAAGGCTGGGCTCGACGCTGAAACAGAGGCTTTCCGCACCTTGATCGGACGGCCCGAGACCTTCGATCGCATGCGCGATTTTCTTCAACCCATTGGATGAGTAAGATGTTTGACCAGATCCCAGATATGGCGGCCAAACGGGCCGAGCAAACCCCAGATGCGCTGGCGTTTTTCGACACTGCAACGGATCGCGGCTGGAACTTTCGGCAGATAAATGAAGCGGCCAATGCGGTTGCTGCTGGTCTGCGTGATTTGGGCCTGAACGAGGGCGACCGCATTGCGATCTTGTGCCAGAACCGGGCTGAGTTTTTCGTCACGCTCTTTGCCTGCCAGAAAACCGGGATTGTTCTATGCCCGCTCAACTGGCGCCAACCCGCACCTGAGTTGATTGAAACCATCCGCCAGGTCGGCATCTCGCTATTGATCAGTGATGATACGTTCATGACAACCGCGCGGCAAACTGCGGATGGCGTAGGTGTTCCATTGCTGACGCTTGATGAAGATGTCTCGGCCTGGATTTGGGACGGCGGGCCTGCATTGCAAGCTTCTGTGCCTGCTGACCGCCCGTGGTATCTGCTGTTTACCTCCGGAACCACCGGGCTGCCAAAGTCCGTCATCCAAACGGCGCGCATGGCGTGGGCGAATTACATCAATATCGGCCAGGCGATTGATATCGCGTCTAAAGATAGCTCTATCTGCTTTTTGCCGCTGTTTCATACCGCAGGCATCAACCTGTATACGCTGCCGATCTTTCTGAATGGTGGCAGCTCTACCATCTTGCCGAAATTTGAAGCGGAGGCGGTGAAAACTCTGCTGGCCTCAGGCGCGGTCAATCAGTTTTTTGCTGTCCCGGCGGTCTATCAGGAATTGTCGCTTCTGCCCGATATCGACACGCTTGATTGGAGCGCGATCAGTTGCGGTTGTGGCGGTGCGCCACTGCCAGAACCCTTGATCCAACTTTTTGCGGAAAAGGGTGCAATGGTTCGCAATGGTATGGGGATGACCGAAACCGGACCAACCGTTTTCCTGATGGATGCAGACCATGCGGCACAAAAGATCGGCTCGGTTGGCAAACCTCAAAGCCTGGTCGAAGTGCGCCTGGATGGGGTGCCTCAGGGGACCGAAGGCGCGGGGGAGCTGCAGTTGCGCGGCCCGGGCATAACACCTGGGTATTTTGCGAACCCCGAAGCGACAGAGAAGACTTTTACATCAGATGGCTGGCTTGCGACCGGTGATGTCGCGCGCCGCGATGCGGACGGGTATTATTACATCGTGGACCGCATCAAAGACATGTTCATTTCAGGTGGGGAAAATGTCTATCCGGCCGAGGTCGAACGCGTGCTGAATGCCCATCCATCGGTGCTTGAGGCTGCGGTTGTTGGTGTTGCTGACGACAAATGGGGCGAGGTTGGCGCAGCCTTTGTCTTGCTGCGCCCCGATGCATCACTTGACCCCGAGGCCGTGCGTCCGTGGTGCCGTGAACGTCTGGCGGCCTACAAGGTGCCGAGACATGTGCACATCGTGAATGAGTTTCCTCGCACAGCGGCCGGAAAAATTTGCAAACCAAAGTTAAAAGAGGCTTTTAGCCATGATTGATCTGGAAGAGCGCTGGGTGCCAACACAGGCCGAGTTTGATGCGTTTGCCAAAGTGTCTGGTGATGACAATGCGATCCATGTGGATCCTGAGTTTTGTGCATCAACAAGTTTTGGTCGCACTGTCAGCCATGGCATGCTGATCTATACAAAACTCTGGGGCATGTTGAAACGTCATGACGCTTCTATCACGCAAATCAGCCAGAATATGATGTTTCCCAATCCGTCTTATGCGGGGGAAGAACTGAGGTTGCAGATCAAACAAGATCAGGTCGGTCGGCTCAACATGCTGGTCACGCGTGTTGCCGATGGTGCGGATTGTCTGATCGGAGAGGCAGAAATCAAATGTTGAAAGTAGGACAATCCGTGCACACGGTGCGCAGCTATAATCAGGATGATCTGGCGACATTTTCAACGCTCAGTGGTGCGCCAACCGATGTGGTGCCAGAGCCGCTGATCGCGGCACTGTTTTCCTATCTGCTTGGCGTGGAGCTGCCGGGATCTGGGACCAACTATCTCAAGCAGGAACTGGCATTTAAAACCGCTGCGCCGCTCGACACCCCGCTAGAGGCCAAGGTTGAAATCACCCGGCTGCGCGCGGATAAACATCTCGTTGATCTCTGGGCAAGCTGTGTGACGCCGGATGGTACGGTGGTGTGTGAAGGGCGCAGTCTGGTCAAAGCGAAAGACGTGGCAGGGGCGTTTGAGGCCTAAACTCAGATCGCGGTCGAGAACGCTTGTGCGCTAGGCTCTGGCGCACAAGCCGGTGGATCTGATCGCCCCACCGTTTTGTTCAGGCGGATTTCAGTAAGCGGCTTTTGTCGAGGCCACCGGCTTCCAGTAGGAATGCAACGATTTCCTCAACACCTTTGCCATTGCGGATCTCCGAAAACACAAAGGGGCGGGAGCCGCGTACGGTGTTGCTGTCGCGTTCCATGACTTCAAGCGAGGCACCCACATATGGGGCAAGATCGGTTTTGTTGATCACCAATAGATCTGAACGGGTGATGGCAGGCCCCCCTTTGCGGGGGATTTCTTCGCCTGCTGCGACGTCAATTACATAGATGGTGAGATCCGCGAGCTCAGGGCTGAAAGTTGCGGATAGATTATCACCGCCGCTTTCAACCAACACGAGGTCAAGGTCGGCGTGCTTGCCTTGCATCTGGGCTATTGCTGCGAGATTGATCGACGCATCCTCGCGGATCGCCGTATGCGGACACCCTCCAGTTTCGACACCGATGATCCGATCTTGTGGAAGAACCTGCATGCGCATCAAGGCTTCGGCGTCTTCCTGGGTGTAGATGTCATTGGTGATCACCCCGATGGAAAACGCAGGATAAAGCGCACGGGCCAGTGCGGCAGTGAGACTGGTTTTGCCAGCGCCAACCGGTCCCCCGATACCAATACGAAGCGGGCCATTAAGCTGGGTCATGAACGAAAGATCCTTGGCTGAAGGGTTTCATGTTGCATTGCCATAATGTCAGAGAGGAACGCGCTGCTGCTGAGATCGTTAAGGCAGTGCGCCGCGCTGTCGGCGGCGATATTTTCGCACAGGGCGGTAAGCTCTGCGAGGAGGCGCTGACCATCGGTTTGCCCGAGTGGCATCAGACGCATGGCGGCGGAAATCAGATTGCTGAGCACCGCATGCAGATACATTGCAGCTGTTAGCCGCACATCGATGGACAGATGTGCAGCGGCACGGCCCACAGCAACGGGATAGGATAGGTTCTGCAATGTGGCGCCCCAAATGGAAGCGGCTGTTTTACAGAAGGCCGCGCCTTGTAGCTCTGCTTCAAGCCTGCGCTCCGATGAGGCCATGAACGCAAATGCAGTCTGATTGATCTGTTCGAGCTCTTCTGCGGATGAACTCGCATATGCGGCGCGCAGCAAGATACAGTCATTGATCCCGCTGCCGTGTTGAACCACATCCGCCAGCCAAATCTGCAACCCGTCAGGGTTTTCAATCCTGCCGCTTTGGATCGCTTGTTCCAGCCCATGCGAATAGGCAAACGCGCCTATTGGAAACGCGGGCGAAAGCCATTGCGCCAGGGTCAGAATATTTCGGTCAGTGTGCATGTGCGGTGGCGACATGTTCATGTGAATGGGTGCGTCCATGCCCATATGCACCACCTTCTGGGGTGAAGGGGGCCGTGATGGTACGGACGGTTGCGCCCAGGTGTTCAAGCATATGGCCAATAACCGGATCCACCTGAATGGTCAGATGGTCCGCATGGATCTGACACGGGGTGTGCCGGTTACCGATGTGCCATGCGAGGCGGATCAAATTCTCGCCGCTGACATGGTAAAGCTCCTCTGTGGCGGCAGAAATACGGATCTGTCTGCCGTCGCTCAACTCAAGCGCGTCACCATCATCGAGCGAGGTGGTGTGTTCCAGATCCACAAGAAATGCTGTGCCCGTTGTGGTTTCCAAACGTTTGCGACGCAGAAAACGGCCTTCGTAATCCAGTTCGCAGGTTTCTGCGGGGCCACTCCAAGTCGCGGCGCGGTGGACGGTTTGTGCAAGGGGAAGGGATGACATTTTCAAGCCTCAGAACATGAAATAGCGTTGCGCCATGGGCAGCACGTCGGCGGGCGCACAGGTCAACAGCTCGCCATTGGCGCGCACTTCATAGGTTTCGGGGTGGACTTCGATCTCGGGCGTCATTGCGTTCAGCACCATATCGGATTTGCCGATGTTACGGGTGTTTTGAACCGCAATTGTCTCTTTGCTGAGCCCGAGTTCAGCACCAAGATTGCCGTCTTTTGCCGCCGCTGAAATAAAGCTGACAGATGACTGCGTCAGTGATCCGCCGAAAGATGCAAACATTGGCCGGGTGTAAACGGGTTGTGGGGTTGGGATCGATGCATTGGGATCGCCCATCTGCGCAACGGCAATGGTGCCACCTAGCAGCACCATCTCTGGTTTGACGCCAAAAAACGCGGGGTTCCACAGCACCAGATCAGCCCGTTTGCCAACCGAGATATCGCCGAGAACGTGGCTCACACCCTGTGCGATGGCAGGGTTGATGGTGTATTTGGCGATATAACGGCGCACACGCTGGTTGTCGTTTTCGCCCGTTTCTTCTGCCAGGCGACCGCGTTGTTTTTTCATTTTATCGGCGGTCTGCCACGTGCGGATCAATACCTCACCGACGCGCCCCATGGCCTGGCTGTCGGAGGCAATGATCGAAAATGCGCCCATATCATGCAGGATATCTTCGGCGGCAATGGTTTCGCGCCGGATCCGGCTTTCGGCAAAGGCGATGTCTTCGGGGATCGCTTTGTCCAGATGGTGACACACCATCAACATATCCAGATGCTCTTCCAAAGTGTTGACGGTGAAAGGGCGGGTTGGATTGGTCGACGAGGGCAGTACATTGGCATCGCCGCAGATCTTGATGATGTCGGGCGCGTGGCCGCCGCCTGCGCCTTCGGTGTGAAACGCGTGTATGGTGCGGTTTTTCATCGCGGCAACGGTATGCTCAACAAAGCCGCTTTCATTCAGCGTATCTGTATGGATCATCACCTGTACATCCATGTCATCGGCAACCGACAGGCAACAATCGATCGCGGCCGGGGTGGTGCCCCAGTCTTCATGGAGTTTCAGCGCGCAGGCACCGCCTTTGATCATCTCAACCAAGGCATCAGGACGGCTGGCATTGCCTTTGCCTGCAAGGCCGATGTTCATGGGGATACCATCAAAGGCTTGCAACATGCGGCCAATGTGCCAGGGGCCGGGGGTGCAGGTGGTGGCCAATGTGCCATGCGCCGGGCCAGTGCCGCCGCCAAAACAAGTGGTCACGCCAGAATGCAGTGAATCTTCCATCTGTTGCGGGCAGATGAAATGGATATGGCTGTCCATGCCGCCAGCGGTCAGAATGCGGCCTTCGCCTGCGATCACCTCAGTGCCCGGACCAACAACAATATCGACGCCGCTTTGGGTATCAGGATTGCCTGCTTTGCCGATTGCGTGGATCAGCCCGTCTTTCAGGGCTACATCCGCTTTATAAATGCCTGAGTGGTCGACAATCAGCGCATTGGTGATGACCGTATCCACAGCACCTTCAGCGCGGGTGGCTTGTGACTGCCCCATGCCATCGCGAATGACCTTGCCACCGCCGAATTTAACCTCTTCGCCATAGGTGGTTAGGTCGCGCTCGACCTCAATGATCAGATCCGTGTCAGCCAGACGCAGCTTGTCGCCCGTGGTGGGCCCATACATGGCGGCGTAATGCGCGCGTGAAATTTCAGTCGCCATTTACAGCTCTCCCATAACCTTTTGATTGAACCCAATGACGCGACGTGCCCCACCGATAGGGATCAGGTTCACTTCGCGGCGCTGGCCCGGTTCAAACCGGACCGCGGTGCCTGACGCGATATCAAGACGCAAACCACGCGCCGCAGCACGGTCAAATTCAAGCGCGGGGTTGGTTTCTGCAAAATGATAATGGCTGCCAACCTGCACGGGGCGATCACCGGTATTAGCAACCATCAAGGTTATCGCGCAGGTATCCTTATTGAGGCAAATCGTCCCCTCTGCGGTAAATACCTCTCCCGGGATCATGTGCGTGCCTTTCCGATCAATAGGGCAGCGACGACCACCAGAAACAGCACGGGAAGCCAGGTTTCTGCATGGGAGTGCAGATGTGGGGTATTGTGGGCCAATGCAGGTGTTGCGAGGCAAAGCGAAAAAAATGCGGCGATACGTGTCATGGCTGGGGATCTTTCTGAATTAGCGGATGGGGTTGTGTACGGTGACAAGCTTGGTGCCGTCGGGAAATGTGGCCTCGACCTGCACTTCGGGGATCATGTCCGCGATGCCGTCCATACATTGATCGCGACGGATGACTTGGCCGCCGGCCTCCATCATATCGGCGACAGATCTCCCGTCGCGCGCGCCTTCAACCACCGCATCGGTGATCAGGGCTATGGCCTCGGGGTGGTTGAGTTTGACACCACGCTCCAATCGCTTGCGTGCGACGTCTGCCGCCAGTGCAACCAGGAGTTTGTCTTTTTCGCGTGGGGTGAGCTGCATGAATCAAAGTCTCCAGGATATGGGCAACGAGGTCTGGGTGAGCCGTTCGAGAATGGGTAAAAGACTGCGCCTGAGCTCAAACGCATCAGATGCAAGAAGGCGGAGCACCAAAGTATCGGAAGCAATCAGGCTGGCTCCGCCTGTGTGAGGCAGCATTGCGCGGAGAGGGGCGAGCAGTGCTTCGACATGGGCACCGATGCTCACCACGCTCGCCATTGCACCCGCACTATTGGCAATCGCCGGATTGGCAAGATGGTCGGCGGCATCCCCCTGCAAGCGCAGACCGTCAATATAGAGCGGGACACCATTGCGGTGAATGGTCACGCGGTCCTGAAATGAAATGTCGTGAAGGCGCTCTCCCATGGCGGAGCGGCCAAAAACCACAGGTTCCACCATGGTCAATTGGGTTCCATCCGCGAGCTTGATATCCAAATTGCGCGCGACCGAGCAGCGTTCAAACAGGATAAGCTCCTGCGGCAGCCAGTTTAAGGTCGCGCCTTGTGCAACGGATAGACTGGTATTGATGCGCCCAGTCTCACCGCGTTGGGCCCGATAAGCGCGCTCTGCCGCTTGCGTCGTGATGGTCAGGGATGCATCAGCTTCGACGGTTGCATCCAAAGTGTACTGATCACCGCCAGTAACTCCACCTGCTGTGTTTACTAAAATCGCCTCTGCTTCTGTTCCATGGCTGTGCGGGAACACCAGTTTGAGGGATCCGGATTGGCGCAAAGTTTTCAAACGGGTTTTACCGCTACCATCTTTGCGCACACAAAGGCGCGCGGCACCAATTGCGCGGGGCTGAACTTGGGCAGATGCCAGATCTATTTGAGCGGAAAGGTTAATTTGATGCTCCTGGGTGCAAACGGTGGTTTTGCAATTTCCAGCACAGCAATTAGGCGTAGACCAATAAATCCCGCCTGATTTTTTGTCAGCCGTGACTACATTGAGTAAACATTGGGCGAAACTCGCGCTGCATGGTGAATAATTGTGCAGCGCCATCAAATACATTTTGTAGAGGTAAAAGAAAATTGCCCGCCCGCCGGTATCGCCGGATGATCACCTCATCCTCAGCGCAGAATCGACTGCATTTTCTTGAGGGGGTGTGACGACCGGATGAATTGGACCTCAGTTCGGCCGCCACACGTGATGCAACACTAACGTTGCAGGGCTAAGTTAGGGCGTTCCTTCCATGAGAACAAGACGCCCACTGCTGCCCTGCGGGGAGAAGTCTTATGAGAACCACTATTGCATTGGCCGCTGCATTGATGCTGGGCACCTCGATGCCCGCGCTTGCTGATGATTGCACCATTAAAGTGGGTGTTTTGCATTCCTTGTCTGGCACAATGGCGATTTCAGAGACCACGCTGAAAGACACGGTAGAAATGCTGGTAGAACAGCAAAATACCAAAGGTGGCGTAATCGGATGTGACCTGGAAGCGGTTGTGGTGGACCCTGCGTCGGATTGGCCGCTGTTTGCAGAAAAAGCGCGTGAGCTGCTGAGCGTTCATGACGTTGATGTCATTTTTGGCAACTGGACGTCGGTTTCGCGCAAATCCGTTTTGCCCGTGATCGAAGAGCTGAACGGCCTGCTGTTCTACCCGGTTCAATATGAGGGTGAAGAAAGCTCTAAGAACGTGTTCTACACCGGTGCGGCCCCCAATCAGCAGGCCATCCCTGCGACCGATTACTTCCTCGAAGAGCTGGGTATTGAAAAATTTGCCCTGCTGGGGACGGATTACGTTTATCCGCGTACAACCAACAATATCCTGAATGCCTATCTTCAGTCCAAAGGCATCGCCGAGAGCGATATCTTTGTAAACTACACCCCGTTTGGCCATTCCGACTGGTCCAAAATTGTGGCTGACGTCGTAGCGCTGGGCGCGGACGGCAAAAGCGTGGGTGTGATTTCTACCATCAACGGCGACGCCAACATCGGCTTTTACAAAGAACTCGCTGCGGCAGGTATCTCGGCTGATGATATCCCAGTTGTTGCCTTCTCGGTTGGCGAAGAAGAGCTTTCCGGGTTGGATACATCAAACCTTGTTGGCCATCTGGCAGCGTGGAATTACTTCCAATCCGCAGAATCCGATGCAAATGCCGAATGGGTTGAAGCGTGGAAAGCACGTATGGGCGAAGAGCGCGTGACCAATGACCCTATGGAAGCGCATTACATTGGCTTTAACATGTGGGTGAATGCGGTAGCTGCTGCTGGAACGGCTGATGTGGATGCTGTTCGCACAGCGATGTATGGTCAGGAGTTTCCAAACCTCACCGGTGGTACAGCTGTGATGCTGCCCAACCACCATCTGGCAAAACCGGTTCTGATTGGTGAAATCACCGCAGAAGGCCAGTTTGATATCATCAGCCAGACTGAAGAAGTACCGGGTGATGCATGGACAGACTTCCTGCCGGAATCTGCCGTGCTGAAATCTGATTGGAAAGATCTGGGCTGCGGCATGTATAATGTCGACACCAAGACCTGCGTTCAGACCCTGTCTAACTACTGATCTTTTGACTGAAGAGGGCGCGCCGAGATCGCGCGCCCTCAATCCAAACTTCTCGAAAGTACCGTTATGAAATCCCTGCTTCTGGCAGCAATAATGCTTGTGCTTATGCCGTTTATGGCACTGGCGCAGGATGGCCCCGTTCAAACCGTATTACAAAGCCAGCGCGCGCTCATTGAAAAGAGTTCTCGCAAAACCATTGCGCCTGCGATTGATGCGCTTGTGGCCAGTGAGTTGCCTCAGATGCAGATGGTGCTGGAAACCTGGCAGGCCAAAGAGCTGTATCAACGAAAATCAGACGGGTTGTTTTTTGCCGGGCACAAGAACAGCGATAAAACCTTCACGCTTGTCGATTTGGACGCGGGGTCCGATGTCGGGGTATTTGCCAAAAAAGAACTGAAACAATTGAAGCCGAACAGCGGCGTCAGAGCCATGATCGCCAGCGCGCTTGTGCAGTTTCAGTTGATGGACCCTGATCGCGCAAAACGTCTGGCAGCGCTGGTGTCACTCGAACGCGATCCTTCGGCGCAATTGTTGGAACCGCTGCGCGCATCAATCGCGGAGGAAGCCGATGCAGAAGTTCTGCTGCGCAAGGCACGGCTTGAACGTCTGATGACGATTGGTTTTGATGCAGATCCAGTTGAACGTATTGCAGCCATTGAAGAAATGGCCGGAGATCTGGGGCTTGATTTCCGGGCAACGTTGAACCCGATCTTGACAACAAAACAGGTGGTTGGTGTCAAAGATGTTGCGCCCAAGGGTAATATTGCCGCGCAGCTCGTGCCGGGAAGTGACGCGCTCACACATGCCGAGGCCTATGCGCTTTTGGTCGATGTTGGTCTGGCTGCGCCGCGTGTCAGCAAAGAAGACCGCGACGCGGCACTAAAATCACATATCAATGGCGGCCGCGTTGGCGGTTTCCCGGTTGCGCAATTGTCGACCGAAACATCGCGTGATGCGGCCTATGACGCTTTGGCAGCAGACGGCAAGGTTCCAGCACGCCCGACAGACGCTGAAATCGAAGCGCGCCTTGAGGCGCACCAGTTTTATGAAATCTATGATGAACCCGCTAAAGAAGTGACAGCTGCTGCGGCGGCAGCATTGGCGAAGTCAGAAACCCGCGTGGGCGCCAGTCAGGCGCTGGATCTGGGGCTTGATGCATTGTCGCTGTCCTCGATTTATTTTCTGGCGGCGATCGGGCTGGCCATTACCTTTGGGGTGATGGGGGTCATCAATATGGCCCATGGTGAGTTCATCATGATGGGGGCCTACACTGGCTATGTTGTGCAGCAGTTTGTCCCGAACCACACGCTGTCTATTGTTGTTGCAGTACCTTTGGCATTTGCAGTGACTTTTGCTGCAGGTATCGCGCTGGAACGGCTTGTTATTCGCTGGCTGTATCACCGCCCGCTGGAAACGCTGCTTGCCACATTTGGTGTGTCTATTGCCCTGCAACAGCTGGCGAAAAACATCTTTGGCACTCAGGCGCGACCGCTGACCTCGCCGGCGTGGCTGGATGGGGCCTGGATCATCAATGATGTGGTGTCCATCAGCTATATCCGTATCGCGATCTTTGTGCTGGCTTTGCTGTTTCTGGGGCTGTTCCTGTTCATTATGAAACGCACACGACTGGGCCTTGAAACCCGCGCTGTGACGCAAAATTCACGTATGGCGGCCAGTATGGGCATCAACCCGGATCGGGTGAATATGCTGACCTTTGGCTTGGGATCCGGCATCGCGGGCATCGCAGGTGTTGCGATTGGGCTGTTTGCAAAGGTCACCTCTGAAATGGGCAGCGACTATATCGTGCAAAGCTTCATGACTGTGGTTGTGGGAGGCGTTGGCAATATCTTTGGCACCCTCGCAGGGGCTGCAATGATCGGTGGCTTCCAAAAAGGGGTCGAGTGGCTGAACCCATCCAACACCTTGGCGGCGCAGACCTACATGATCGTCTTCATCATCATTTTCATTCAATTCCGGCCCCGAGGCATCATCGCTCTCAAAGGCCGTGCTGCGGGGGATTAAGATATGAACCGCTCATTTATCGTACGAAACCCATCGGTTCTGATATTCCTGTCCATTCTGGCCGTGTTTACCCTGACGGTGACGCTTTTTTCCGAAGGGCTGGGCATCGGGCTGATTTCCACAAGTTTTGTCAAAACACTCGGTAAGACCCTATGTCTGTGCCTCATCGCTGTGGCGATGGATCTGATCTGGGGATATGCGGGCATTCTGTCTTTGGGCCACTTCGCTTTCTTCGGGCTGGGCGGCTATATGGTTGGCATGTGGCTCATGTATGAGCGCACCCAGCAGATCGTGGAGGCATCGTTGGCCGAAGGCGTGTTGCCCGCCACCCCCGAGGAGGTCAAAGCGGCCATCGGCAATCAGATCTTTGGCGTTGTTGGCAGCAATGAATTTCCCATTATCTGGGCTTTTTCGGACAGTTTGGTGCTGCAGTTGGCGCTGGTTGTCTTGGTGCCCGGTGTTCTGGCGCTGGTCTTTGGCTGGTTGGCGTTTCGAAGCCGGGTGACAGGGGTTTACCTGTCGATCCTCACCCAGGCGATGACCTTGGGGCTGTCGCTTTATCTGTTTCAAAATGCGAGCGGCCTGCGCGGCAACAACGGATTGTCGGGGTTGCAGAACCTGCCGGGTATCACCGCACCACAATCCGTTGTGTCTGTCTGGTTCCTTTGGGCATCTGCTGTGGCGCTTGGTCTTGGGTATCTGCTGATCGCCTGGCTGGTGTCGGGTAAATTTGGCTCAGTTGTGCGTGGTATTCGCGACAACGAGGCGCGGGTACGGTTCCTGGGTTATTCAGTTGAGCACTACAAATTGGTGGTCTTTGCGCTGACGGCCTGTATCGCGGCGGTTGCTGGTGCGCTCTATTACCCGCAGGCAGGGATAATCAACCCGGCCGAAGTTGCCCCGATTGCCTCGATCTATCTGGCGGTCTGGGTCGCAATTGGTGGCCGTGGTCGGCTTTATGGCGCGGTGATTGGCACCGCATTTGTGAGCCTCGTTTCCAGTTGGTTTACCGGCGGTCAGGCACCAGATGTGAACCTTGGTATCTACACCATCAAATGGGTCGATTGGTGGCTTGTTCTTCTGGGGATGAGCTTTGTCTTGGTGACATTGTTTGCTCCCAAAGGGCTGAGCGGGATCATCGATCTATTGGGACGTCTGCGCACACGGAAGGATCAGGCATGAGCACGCTTTTAGAAGTATCAGGCGTTACCGTGAGCTTTGACGGGTTTCGCGCCATCAACAATCTGTCTTTTCAAATCGGCAAGGCAGAGATGCGCGCGGTGATCGGGCCAAATGGCGCTGGAAAAACCACCTTTATGGATATTGTCACCGGCAAAACCAGACCTGATGAAGGGCGCATTCTTTGGGGGGATAAAAACATCTCGCTCATCGGTATGTCCGAGGCAAAAATTGCGCAGGCGGGGATCGGGCGCAAGTTTCAAAAACCCACCGTGTTTGAAGATCAGACTGTGCAGGAAAACCTGCTGATGGCGCTGCGCAAAGATCGCGGGCCTTTGGCGGTGCTGCTGTTTCGTGCCAGTGACACAGATCTGCAGCAAGTTGCTGATCTTTCTGTAGAAATCGGATTGTTCGAAGAACTTGATCGCAGCGCGGGTGAGCTGAGCCATGGACAAAAACAGTGGCTCGAGATCGGCATGCTGCTGGCGCAGGAACCACGGTTATTGCTGGTTGATGAACCGGCGGCAGGGATGACACCGGCTGAGCGGGAAAAGACCACCGATATATTGTGCAAAGCGGCCCAAACCCGTGCGGTTGTGGTGGTTGAACACGATATGGAGTTTGTCCGGCGATTAAACTGCAAGGTCACCGTGCTGCACGAAGGCGCGGTGCTTGCGGAAGGGTCGCTCGATCATGTGACCAAAAATCAGGACGTTATCGACGTCTATCTGGGGCGTTGAACATGTTGAATGTTGAAAATCTGAATCTACACTACGGCAAATCCCAAATCCTCTATGATGTGTCTTTGACCGCCGAGGTTGGGGCAGTCACCTGTGTGATGGGCACCAATGGTGTTGGCAAAACCAGTCTGCTCAAGGCGATTTCAGGAACACATCCGCGCAGCAGTGGTCGGGTGGAACTTGATGGGCAGGAAATTGGCAATCTGCCTGCGCATCAGCTCGCACGGGTTGGTATTGGATATGTTCCCCAGGGACGCGATGTGTTTCCGTTGATGAGCGTGCGTGAAAACCTGGAAACGGGCTTTGCGTGCCTGCCAAAGTCTGAGCATTTCATTCCCGATGAGATCTATGACCTTTTTCCTGTGCTGAAAGATATGCAGCATAGGCGCGGCGGGGATCTTTCAGGTGGTCAGCAACAGCAGCTTGCGATTGCGCGCGCTTTAATTGCGCAGCCCAAGCTTTTGCTGCTGGATGAACCGACCGAGGGCATTCAGCCCAATATCATCCAGCAGATCGGCGAAGTGATCAAACTGCTCAGAGATCAGGGCAATATGGCGATTGTTCTGGTCGAGCAATATTTTGATTTCGCTTATGATCTCGCGGATCATTTTGTAGCAATGCGGCGGGGCAAGGTTATTGAGGATTCACGTAAAACCGACCTTCCGCGTGATGTGTTGCTGCCGCTTGTGTCTGTCTAGGCGTTTGACCATTGCACGTGGCTTGAAACAAAAATGCCCCGCTGTTTAGGCGGGGCAGGTGATGCCTGTGATGGGCATATGTATTGGAGGCTGCGTGCGAAACGCAGCCTCTTTTGTTTAGTTCAACCGCTCGCCGGTTTCGGGGGCAAAGTATGAAACCTTAGCCAAATCAAACGACAGACGCTGCGAGAAACCTGCCTTGGCAGAAGTTTCCGCGTGCAGTCGTGCGGTGACCGGCTTGCCACCCAGGGTGGTCACCACAAATGTGTCGGCACCTGCTGGCTCGACGATATCAATCTGGCAATCCGCCTCCTGCACAGCGTCGCCCGAGCGCATGCCCGCCTCAGCAATGTCTTCTGGGCGTACACCGATGATCACGTCAGCCGGTAGGTTGCGGTTTGATGTGTCGGTCAGAGTGATTGTAGATCCGTTCGGGCCTGCAATTGCGATGTCTGTGCCGCTTTCTTTGGCTTGTGCTTTGGCGGGGATCAGGTTCATCGCCGGGCTGCCCATGAAATCTGCCACAAACATATTGGCCGGATGATTGTAGATTTCTGCCGGGGTGCCGATTTGCTGGATCACCCCACCTTTCATCACCACAATTTTGGTGGCCAGGGTCATCGCTTCGATCTGATCGTGGGTCACATAGACCATCGTTGCGCCAAGGTTTTGATGCAACGCTTTGATTTCAGTGCGCATTTCCACCCGAAGTTTGGCGTCGAGGTTAGAAAGTGGCTCATCAAACAGGAACAGTTTGGGATCACGTACCAGCGCGCGCCCCATAGCAACCCGCTGGCGCTGGCCACCCGAAAGCTGTCCTGGGCGACGATTGAGCAACTGCGTGATCTGCAGTTGTTCCGCAACGCGCGCCAGTTTCTCTTCCTGCGTGGCTGGATCCACACCGCGCACTTTCATGCCAAAGGTGATGTTTTTGGCAACGGTCATGGTCGGATAGAGCGCATAGGACTGAAACACCATTGCGATGTCACGGTCTTTTGGGCTCACATCAGCCATGTTCTGACCACCGATGCTGAGCGTGCCGCCGCTGATCGGTTCAAGCCCGGCAATACAGTTCAGCAATGTTGACTTACCGCAACCAGAGGGGCCAACCAGAACCAGAAAATCCCCAGGTTCAATTGCGACGTTGATGTCTTTCAGGATCTCGACACTGCCATAGTTTTTGTAGAGACCTTTGATATCCAAGATGGGTGCCATGGGATTAGCCTTTCACGGATCCCGCGGTCAGACCGCGGATGAAGTATTTGCCAGCAACGACGTAGACAAACAGTGTGGGCAGGGCTGCGATGATCGCGGCGGCCATATCCACGTTGTATTCTTTCACGCCGGTGGTGGAGTTTACGATGTTGTTCAGTGCAACAGTTACGGGCTGAGTACCTGCCTGCGAGAAGGAAACGCCGAACAGGAAGTCATTCCAGATCTGGGTGAATTGCCAGATGATTGTCACCACGATGATGGGCAATGACAGGGGCAGGAAAATCGACCAGAAGATGCGGAAGAACCCGGCTCCGTCCACTTTTGCTGCTTTCACAAGCTCGCTCGGGATGGAGACATAATAGTTGCGGAAAAACAGCGTGGTGAAGCCGAGCCCGTAGACCACATGGACAAAGATCAGCCCGGGAATGGTGCCTGCAATCCCCATGAGACCCAGCATGCGTGCCATTGGCAGCAAGACCACCTGGAACGGGATAAAGCAGCCAAACAAAAGCAGTGCAAAGAAGATATTGGCACCTTTGAACTGCCATTGGGCAATAACATAGCCGTTTATTGCGCCCACCATCGTCGAGATCAGCACAGCCGGAATCGCGATCAGCACCGAGTTCCAGAAATAGGGGCGCACACCTTCGCATTGGATGCCGGTGCAGGCACTGGACCAGGCGGTGCGCCAGGCATCAAACGTGACCTCGCGGGGGAGGGATATCAGATCGCCGGTGCGGATTTCCTCTAGGCTTTTGAGCGATGTGGTGATCATCACAAACAAAGGCGCAAGATAGAAAACAGCAAAGCCGATCAACAGGACATAAAGCAGCCAACGCAGCGAGACTTTTAGAACCTGACTTTGCGTATTGGCCGGAGCGTGAGAAAGCGCAGTATCAGTCATTTTTCGCTCGCAGTTCTGAGTAGAGGTAAGGCACGACAATCGCAAATACGACACCCATCATGACCATGGCAGAGCTTGCTGCCTGGCCGATGTCTCCGCGTGAAAACGCCATCGAGAACATGTAGGTCGCCGGAAGATCTGTTGCAAAGCCGGGGCCACCGCCGGTGAGGGCAATGACAAGGTCAAAGCTTTTGATTGCCAAATGCGCCAGTACGATGAAGGCCGACAGGAAAATAGGTGCCATCGAAGGGATGACAATTGCAGTGTAGATCCGCCAGGTTGGGATGCCATCGATCTGTGCTGCTTTGATGATTTCACCATCAACTGAGCGTAGCCCAGCCAGAAACAGCGCCATAACAAAGCCGGAACTTTGCCAGATGGCAGCGATGACAACGGTGTAGATGGCCATGTCTGAGTTGACGAGCCAGTTAAAGGAGAAGTTTTCGAAGCCCCAGCTTCTGACCATGGCTTCCAGACCAAGGCCAGGGTTCAAGATCCATTTCCAGGCTGTACCGGTGACGATCATCGATAGTGCCATCGGATAAAGGTAGATGGTTCTGATCGCGCCTTCCGCCCGGATGTTTTGATCCAGGAAAATCGCCAGCATGAGGCCCAGGATCATCGATATGCCGATGAACAATGCGCCAAACAGGAACAGGTTGGAGAAGGCCGTATCCCAGCGGGCAGAGTCAAATAGACGTTCATATTGGATGAAGCCAACAATGTCGTATTTGGGAAGCAAACGCGATCTTGTCAAAGACACCCAGCCAGTCCAGGCGATGAAGCCGTAGACAAAAATCAAAATGACGAGGAAAGAAGGCGCCAGCATGATTTTGGGGAGGTTTCGCTCTAGGTATTTCATTGCACACCCCGATTGTATGAAGTGCCCCCCGAAGGGGGCAAAAGCAGGTTTAACATATGGAGGAGAGTGGTGCTTAGAGGCTGTTTGCGACAGCTGATGCCAGCTGTTTAACGGCTTCTTGCGAGCTCATGTCCGAGTTGAAGTGCGACGTCACAACATCGGTGATTGCACCGGCCTGGGCGCCACGCAGTGCCATGCCATGGGCATAGCTTGGCAACAGGGAGCCGTTTGCGCTTGAGCTGGACATGTCTGATGCAGACAGGGTTGCACAGCTGTCAAATGCTTCAAGCGACACATCTGTACGGGCAGGGATCGAGCCTTTGTTCAGGTTGAACACTTCCTGGAAGTTTTTACCAACCACGAGTTCCGCCAGAAGTTCCTGGCCTGCTTGCTTGTCAGCACCATCAACCGAGAACATCGCAAAGCTATCCACATTGTAGAGGAAGCCATCACCCGGCGTGGACACGCAGAGGAAATCATCACCCGGTGCTTTGCCTGCGGCCAGGAATTCACCCTTTGCCCAGTCACCCATAATCTGGAACGCGGCTTCGCCGTTGATTACCATGGCGGTTGCCAGATTCCAGTCACGGCCGGGGAAGTTCGGGTCAACATAGCCACGCATGGTGCGCATCTGGTCAAATACGGCAACCATCTTGTCGGATGTCAGCGTAGCTTCGTCCAGTTCGACAAAGGCTTTGTGGAAGCCGTCCGGACCCAAGATACCCAGCGCGACCGCTTCAAATACGGTGGCGTCCTGCCAGGCCTGGCCACCATGTGCGAGCGGGATAATGCCTGCAGCCTGCAGCTTTTCTGCAGCGGCGTTGAATTCGTCCCAGCTGGTCGGCATCGCGATGCCATTGCTTTCCAGCACGTCTGAGTTGGCCCAGATCCAGTCTACACGGTGTACGTTGACCGGCGCGGCGCACCATTGACCGTCGCATTTCATGTGACCAGCGATGGATTCAGGCAGAACCGCTGCCCAGCCCTGTGCTTCTGCCACCGAAGAAATATCAGCCAGCACGCCTTCCTCATACCATTCCTGGATTGCCGGGCCTTTCAGCTGCACGGCTGTGGGGGCGTTTCCAGACAGAACGCGTGCGCGCAGGGCCTGCATTGCAGCGTCGCCGCCGCCGCCAGCCACAGGCATATCGGTCCATGTGCCACCGTTTGAGGCAAACTCTTCCTGAAGTACGGCTACGGATTTTGCTTCCCCGCCGGAGGTCCAGTAGTGCAGGACTTCTGCTTGTGGTTCAGCATGGAGAGATCCCGCAACGCAAAGCGCCAATGCAGAGACCATAGGTACGGATTTCATCATGGTGGTTCCTCCCAAAACTCACATCAAAAACAATGTACTCCCAATGGTAGTCGCAATAGGGGGATGTGTTTCAATTCTTATGTTTGGCGAATTGGCTGGGTGAATTGAGTTTTTAGGAAGCCTTGTTACTCTTTGTTACAAGAGGATTGATTTTGTTGCTGGTTGTTACACAAAGCTAGGCAGGGAGCTTCGACACGCTAGGAGGATGGACGTGGCGATTCTAAGGATACTCGTTGTAGATGATGACGCAGAGATGCGGCTGATGTTGACGCAGTTCTTGCAGCAAAATGGCTTCATTGCGCTGCCTGCTGCGGGTGAAGTGGACATTCGTAAACATATGACCGCTGGGCGTATCGATCTGATTTTGTTGGACGTCAATCTCGGCAGTGAAAGCGGTATTGATATTTGTGCAAGCCTACGTGCGGAGGAAGATGTACCAATTATCATGGTGTCGGCTTTGTCCACCGACCAGCAGCGGATGGCGGGCTATTCGGTTGGGGCGGATGACTATATTGCCAAACCGTTTAATACCAAGCTGCTGCTGGCGCGCATTCGTGCGGTGATGTCACGTGTTCAGCGCACCGCCTCTTTGGCGCATCGGCGACGTTTGAGCCGGTTTAATTTCTCAGGGTGGGTGTTTGATGGGCGCACAGATGAAGTGACCTCACCACAGGGCTATCAGGTTGCGCTGTCGCGGCGCGAGCTTGATCTGTTGCAGGCCTTTCTGGCCAACCCTCATATCCCGCTGACCCGCGATGAAATCGCATCTGCGCTTGATGTCACGGGGAGTGAGGGCGATGCAGATGTGTCGGGGCGTGCCATCGATATGTTGATCGGGCGGCTGCGATCCAAGATCGAGCGCAATCCCAAGCAGCCGCAGTTGATCAAAACACAACGCGGCATTGGATATGTTTTCTCGGTGGATGTGGATGTGCTCAATACATGAAACACACTTGGGCCAGCATCCGCATGATGGGACCGGCCTTGCTGATGCTGGCATTTGGCTTTGGCGTCTTGTCTGCTACGTTATGGGGGAAATCAGACGCGCTCTGGAATGGCCATTTGGCTGCAGCTCAGCACAAAGGTGAGCTGTTTTTTGATGTGCTCGAAAATGGCACTGACCTGCCGCAGGGCATAACGAGTTTTCCTCTCAAACATGCGGTGCAAATGCTTGCCCATGCAGGTGAATTTGAACGTATCAAAGACGGGCCTCAGCCCGCGCTTGTGACCCGTTTTACCATCAATACTGACCGGGACGACGTTCTGGCAGGAGGCGGGCTGAAGCTTGCCATTGTGTCTTCGCGTCTGCGCTATCCTTTGTCTGAGCTGGATCTCAGTCAGGTGCATTCGCCGCGCGATACCTTGGGAATGGTCACGGCGCTTTTGGCCACCTATTGCAGTGATGCGGTGATCTATACCTCTTTTGCAGATGCACCCTGGCGCGGGTTCAATGGTCAACAGGTATGGGGCTGCGCTGCGCAGCCGCGGGACATGCGCCTCCCGGCGGTGTTTCTGGCCGTGGTTGCCTTGCTGTTTTTATCTGGTGTTGCGGTGAACGCGTCCGCCAGCTTTACAGATTTTGCCGAACAGCTTCGCTCACGGCATCGTTTTCGGGGGGAAGATGTTTTTAACCTTGGTGGCCCAGCTGAGCTGAAATCCGTCATCAATGCGGTTAACAATTACCGGGAGAAGGAACGCCAGCATCTTGCTGATCGCGCTTTGGTCCTATCTGGCGTGACCCATGATCTGGGCACCCCTGCCACGCGGCTAAGGTTACGTGCGGAATTGATTTCGGATCCAGAACTGCGACGCAAGTTTGAAGCCGATATCGACCAGATGACCGGCATCATTGAAAGCGTGCTGACCTATACGCGCGCCGAGCTCAGCACCGAGCCACCGCGACAGATTTCACTGACATCACTGGTGGATGCACTTGTTGCTGATTATTCGGATGTGGGACGGCCGGTGGAATTTGAACCGGAGCACAAGATTGTCGTTTCCGGCGGGCAGTCTATCTTTATGTCTCGGCGCGGGCACAGCGAGGTTTCGGAAAACAGGCCAGTTATATTGGAAGCGCGCCCTGTGGCGTTGCAGCGCGCGCTGTCTAATCTGATAGATAATGCGCTAAAATATGGACGCCGTGCGATTGTGTCGTTGGAAACGGATGTGTGTGAGGCGCATATCCTTATCGAAGATGAGGGCGGTCAGGCGTCATTCTCCGACCTGGAGGGTATGATGGCACCGTTTCAGCGTGGGCCAAATGCATTGCCGATCGAAGGTTTTGGTATGGGGCTGACAATTGCCTCGACCATCGCAATTGAACATGGTGGTCGATTGTCATTTGAACCCGGAAAAAATGGCATCGTCGCGCGACTAAGTATCGCGCGCAGCTAAAGGCAGTCGGCGCTGAATACGATGCATTGGCGCAAAAGGGGGGCTATCGGGGCAGGCGGTTTCGATCAACAAACCTACGCAAGGCAAAGCGCGATTTTACAATCCGCAAACCGGGCAGACGCATCAGCTTTGTTTGCAGGAAAGTCTCAAATTCTTCGAGGCTTTCCACAGCAACTTCGAGCAGGAAATCATGTGCCCCGGTCATCAACGTGCCCGTGACCACCTCTTCAAACAATGCAACCTTGCTTTGAAACTCAGTCACACTGTCAGAATCTTGGCGCTCAAGTTCCACAGATACAAAGGCGGTGACACCAAAGCCCGCGCTCTTGCGATCAATCACAACCGAGTATTTCGATATCAGACCCGAGTCTTGCAATCGCGCCAGCCGCCGTTTGCATGGTGTTGCCGAAAGTCCGATACGGTCTGAGAGCTGTACCAGCGAAATGCGGCTGTCTTCCTCAAGTGCTCGAAGTATCTCTCTGTCGATATGATCTATAGTGACTGGCACTATGATTTCTCCAATCTGTAGCGGTTTCCGCTAATTTAGGTCAGAATATCTGTCTGATTGCATTTTTTCAACCCAAGACGCTACGGTAACATGTTGCCAAGGAGGATGTGGTGAAGCTGGGGGAGGCTTGATCCATAGGATGTTCCGATCAGCTGTTTTGGCGATTTTCAAAGGCGGGATTGGGACGGGTCAGAGTTTGGTTTTCAGCGCTGCCACATGTGTCTGCTTTATCGCATGCCACAAGGAAAACGCATGACCCAAGATTATGAACCTCTGTCTCTGAACGTGCCCGAGCCCGGGTGCCGTCCAGGTGACACGCCAGATTTTTCTGATTTTGAAATTCCACGGGCAGGGGCCGTACCTAGGCCTCCGATTGATGTGGATCCTGATAAAATCCGCGATATGGCGTTTTCTATTGTCAGGGTTTTGAACAAAGAAGGCGCAGCTGTTGGAGAGTGGGCTGGCGCGCTAAGTGCGGATGAGCTGCGCAAGGGCTTGCGTCACATGATGACGCTGCGCAGCTTTGATGCGCGCATGTTGACTGCGCAGCGGCAAGGCAAAACCAGCTTTTATATGCAGCACCTTGGTGAAGAGGCGGTCAGCTGTGCATTTGCCCGCGCACTGGAACCGGGGGATATGAATTTTCCGACTTATCGTCAGGCTGGTCTGCTCATTGCAAATGATTATCCGATGCTGACGATGATGAACCAGATCTATTCAAACGCGGATGATCCGCTGCACGGCCGTCAGCTGCCGATCATGTATTCATCCAAAGAGCACGGTTTCTTTTCAATCTCAGGAAATCTTGGCACCCAGTTCGTGCAATCCGTTGGCTGGGCAATGGCGTCGGCAATCTCTGGCGATACCAAGATCGCAACAGCGTGGATTGGCGACGGATCGACCGCAGAGAATGATTTTCATGCCGCGATGGTCTTTGCCTCGACCTACAAAGCGCCGGTGGTGATGAATATCGTCAACAACCAATGGGCTATCTCCACTTTTCAGGGCATTGCACGTGGTGGGGTTGGTACTTTTGCTGCGCGCGGCCATGGGTTTGGCATTGCCTCAATCCGGGTGGATGGAAACGACTATCTGGCGGTGCATGCTGTGGCCAAATGGGCGGCAGAACGTGCGCGTCGTGGTCTTGGCCCAACCCTGATCGAACATGTGACCTACCGTGCCGGGGGCCATTCAACATCTGATGATCCTTCTGCATACCGCGCAGGTGATGAAGCCGCAGCATGGCCGCTGGGTGATCCGCTGGAGCGTTTAAAAACCCATCTCATCACCATTGGTGAGTGGTCCGAAGAACGCCACGCACAGGCCGAGGCTGAGATCCTTGCAGAGGTCACTGCGGTGCAAAAACAGGCTGAATCCGTGGGCACATTGGGCGACGGCAAAGCGCCCAGCCCGCGAGACATGTTTGAAGGGGTCTACGAAACCATGCCGTCACATTTGATCCGGCAACGTCAGGAAGCGGGGTATTGATCATGGCGAATATGACAATGATTGAAGCCATCCGCGACGCCCATGATGTTGCAATGGAAGCCGACGACAAGGTTGTAGTTTTTGGCGAAGACGTTGGTTTTTTTGGCGGCGTGTTCCGCTGCACGGCCGGGCTGCAGGAAAAATACGGCAGTAGCCGCTGCTTTGATGCGCCCATCAACGAAAGTGGCATTGTCGGCGCTGCCATTGGTATGGCGGCCTATGGTTTGAAACCGGTGATCGAAATCCAGTTCGCAGACTATGTTTACCCGGCTTATGATCAGATCGTCTCTGAGGCCGCGCGCCTGCGTCATCGCTCCAACGGCGATTTCACCTGTCCTTTGGTGATCCGAATGCCCACCGGTGGTGGTATCTTTGGCGGGCAGACCCACAGCCAAAGCCCCGAGGCGATCTTTACCCATGTATCTGGACTGAAAGTGGTCATTCCCTCCAACCCGGCGGACGCTAAGGGGCTGTTGCTGTCATCTATTGCGGACCCGGATCCGGTGATTTTCCTTGAGCCGAAGCGCCTGTACAATGGCCCCTTTGACGGCCATCACGACAGGCCGCTGACCTCATGGAAAAAACATGAATTGGGCGATGTGCCTGCTGGGGATAACTCGATCCCGCTTGGCAAGGCCCATGTGGTGCGTGAAGGCGCGGATGTGACCGTGCTTGCCTATGGCACGATGGTGTATGTGGCCGAAGCTGCCGCCGAAGAGGCGGGCGTTGACGCTGAAGTTATTGATCTGCGCACGCTGCTGCCGCTTGATCTGGATACAATCACAGATTCTGTCAAAAAAACCGGCCGCTGTGTGATCGTACATGAGGCCACCCGCACCTGTGGTTTTGGTGCAGAGCTGATGAGCCTTGTCCAAGAAAGCTGCTTTTACCATCTGGAAGCGCCCATGATCCGCGTGACCGGTTGGGACACCCCATATCCGCACGCACAGGAGTGGGAATATTTCCCCGGGCCAGCCCGCGTCGGTGCGGCATTGAAAAAAGTCATGGAGGACTAAAATAATGGGAATTCATGCAATTCGTCTGCCCGATATCGGCGAAGGTATCGCCGAGGCAGAGCTGACAGAATGGAGCGTCAAACCCGGTGACGTCGTGAAAGAAGACGACGTTCTTGCGGTGGTGATGACCGATAAAGCCGCCGTGGAAGTGCCCTGTTCTGTTGATGGAACCGTGGTAGAGCTTGGCGGTGAAATTGGTGAGCTTATGGCCGTTGGCGCCGTGCTCATTCGTATTGAAGTCGAAGGTGAGGGCAACGAGGACGCAGCAAAGGCAGATGAACCTGCGAAAACGCAAGCTCCAAAAACGGAACCTCCCAAAACTGAGCCTCCCAAAACTGCGCCTGAAGAAACGACCTCTCCGGATCCTGTGGCCGCCGCAAAGCCAGAACCCGCCGCGAAACCTGCGGCACCGGTTCAGCGCACGGCAGGGACCAAACCTTTGGCGGCACCCTCAGTGCGTGCGCGTGCCCGCGAAGAAGGGATTGACCTGCGCCACGTGCCGGGGTCCGGCCCTGCAGGGCGCATCAGTCACGATGACCTCAACCATTGGATTGCTTCCGGCGGCATTCAGCAGGGGCAGGTGACACGGGGTGCCAATACCGGCGTAGAAGAGGTGCGTGTCATTGGCATGCGTCGCAAAATCGCGGAGAAGATGCAGCTCTCCAAACGCCGGATCCCGCATATCACTATCGTCGAAGAGGTGGAGATGGAGGCGCTCGACAGTCTGCGTGCTGCGCTGAATACCAAATACAAAGGTGAGCGGCCCAAGCTGACGCTGATCCCGTTCCTGATGCGTGCAATTGTTGAAGCCGTCCGTGAACAGCCCGGTCTCAACGCCCGCTATGATGATGAAGCAGGTATCATCCACCGCCACGGTGGGGTGCATGTAGGGATTGCCACACAAACGCCCAACGGCTTGAATGTGCCAGTCATCCGCCATGCTGAAGCAGGCAGCCTTTGGGGCAACGCGTCCGAGCTTTCCCGTTTGGCAGAGGCGGCACGTGAAGGCAGCATCAAAATTGATGAGCTGCAAGGCGGCACCATCACAATCACATCACTTGGCCCCCTTGGGGCACTGGCGACCACGCCCATCATCAACCATCCAGAGGTTGCGATCGTGGGCGTGAACAAGATGCAGATCCGCCCTGTGTGGGATGGGCAGCAATTCCAGCCGCGCAAGATGATGAATATTTCCTGCTCCTTTGATCACCGGGTGATCGATGGCTGGGATGCGGCCGTGTTTGTGCAGAAAATCAAAACCCTGCTGGAAACTCCGGCCATGCTGTTTGTGGAGGGCTAAATGACCGACCTTAAATGTAAATTGCTGATCATTGGTGCGGGCCCTGGCGGATATGTTTGTGCCATTCGGGCGGGCCAGCTGGGTGTTGATACGATTGTTGTGGATGAATCCAAACCCGGCGGCACCTGTCTGAATGTGGGCTGTATCCCGTCCAAGGCGCTGATCCACGCGGCTGAGGAGTTTTATCGTATCTCGGCTGCGAATGCGGGCCCACTGGGGATCAGCGCATCAGCGCCCTCGATTGATCTTGGTAAGACCATTGAATGGAAAGATGGGATCGTTGCCCGTCTGAATGGTGGTGTGTCGGCGCTGATGAAAAAAGCGGGGGCACGGTTTGTCGAAGGGCGCGCGCGTTTCATCGATGGTAAAACGATTTCCGTGATCAAAGACGGGCAAGAGATCCAGATCCGCGCTGAGCATGTGGTGATTGCCACAGGGTCTGCCCCGATGGAGCTGCCGTTCCTGCCCTTTGGCGGTGATGTGATGTCCTCGACCGAGGCGCTGGAATTGACCGGGGTGCCCAAAACGCTTGCTGTTGTTGGGGGTGGCTACATCGGGCTTGAACTGGGGACCGCCTTTGCAAAACTGGGGGCGAAAGTCACCGTTGTAGAAGCGGCTGAACGCATCCTGCCAACCTACGACAAGGCGTTAACGCAGCCCGTTGCCAAACGTCTGGATGCGCTGGGCGTCACGGTCATGACCGGTGCCAAAGCGCAGGCCTATGAAGGCGGCGCACTGATGACCGATCAAGGCGCAGTTCAGGCTGAAAAAGTGCTGGTCACTGTTGGTCGCCGCCCGCGCACGCAAGGGATCGGTGTGGAAGAGCTGTCGCTCACCATGGATGGGCCATTCATCAAGATCGACAATGCCTGCCAGACTTCCATGCGTGGAATCTATGCGATTGGGGATGTCTGTGGTGAGCCGATGCTGGCCCACCGCGCTATGGCGCAGGGGGAAATGGTTGCTGAACACGTGGCTGGCCATGCGGTGGAATGGGACAAAAGGGCCATGCCAGCGGTCTGTTTTACCGATCCTGAGATAGTCACCTGTGGCGCGCTCCCCAGTGAGATCGACGGCACGAAATCAGTGGATTTTCCGTTTATGGCCAATGGCCGCGCCATGACCTGTGAACGTGAAGATGGCTTTATTCGTGTGGTTTATCGTGAAGACGACAATGCGATTGTTGGGCTTCAGGCGGTGGGCGAGGGCATGTCGGAAATGTCAGCAGCATTTTCATTGGCAATTGAAATGGGCACCTGCCTCGAGGATATCGGAGCCACGATCCACGCCCATCCAACACGATCAGAAGGGTTGCAGGAAGCTTGTCTCAAGGCCCTGGGCCACGCGCTGCACATTTGATCTCGGAGCCCACCTAAAAAGGTGGGCTTTTCTTATTTCAGCCTCAGCAGCAGCTGAATGTCATATCTGCTTAAGGGGGCGAGCAGGGTGCGATCATCAAACGAAAGC
Source organism: Tritonibacter aquimaris (assembly GCF_009617595.1). Taxonomy (GTDB): domain Bacteria; phylum Pseudomonadota; class Alphaproteobacteria; order Rhodobacterales; family Rhodobacteraceae; genus Epibacterium; species Epibacterium aquimaris. Next base: position 107,620 of record NZ_WIXK01000004.1, read on the forward strand.
TTGTCTTTCTGCAGGATGTAATTTTCAAGCTGCGCTGCGATCTCACTGGTTGATTGGTAGTAAAAATCTGGGTGCTCCTGGCTTAGGCGCTCCACCAACTTTTGCAGCAGTCGTCTTTGTTGTTCCGAGGTGAGGTCTTTGCGTTTCTCTTCCACCGCGATCGTCTCCTGATGATTGAAGCGTAACATGGGGCGCAGCCGGAAAATGTCAACGAAAACACCGTTCACATCCTTGGGCGCATAACAGCACCCAATGTTGTAACCAGTTGATATGGTTAGCAGCGAAGGCAGTCTGAACCGCATCTGATCAGAGACGATTTGAAATCGATTTTGGTCGGCAAAAACACGTGGTATTTTTGAATGTACGTAGACAGGCACAGTTCGGCGTTTCACTGGCTTGCACGCTTAAAATGTTATGATATAACATTACAAAGCTTACCAATGGACACTGACCCAATGTTTTTGCACTGCGCCTTATGCTCTGATGACACATCGCTCATCAGACCTGCTCTGGCTGGACGCCCAAAACACATGCATGCGGGGATCAGTTAATGGACACGCCTGATTATCGTCGCGTTCCCGATCATATCACAGTTGCGGTTGTTGGGGCTGGTCCGGCGGGGTTGGGCGTTGCGCGGGTTTTGCGTGATCTGGCCATACCCGATGTCTGGGTGCTCGAACGCGGTCAGGTTGGTGAGAGCTTTCGGAAATGGCCCAGCAGCACCCGTCTGCTGACGCCATCGTTTCCCGGCAATGTGTTTGGCATGACCGATTTGAACGCGATCAGTTTTGACAGCTCTCCCGGTTGGTCGTTGAAACGCGAACATCCCGATGGGCCGGACTATGCCAAATATCTCAATATGGCTGCAGATGCTTTTCGGTTGAACGTGCAATGTGGTTTGCAGGTCAAATCGCTTGAAACCGAAGCTGACTATATGTTGCTCCATACCAACCATGGCGAGGTTCGGGCGGATTTTGTGATTTGGGCCTGTGGGCAGTTTGCGGCGCCCTCAGATGGGGGGCTGATCGGCGGCGAACACGGTATGCACTATGCGTCTGTGCGGCGCTGGGAGGATCTGCCGGGTGAGGATTTTTGCATTATCGGTGGCTATGAGAGCGGGATCGACGCCGCGATCGGACTGTCCAATGCAGGCAAACGCGCCACGGTTCTTGACGCGGGCATGCCCTGGAAAGACAACAATAAAGACCCCAGTCGCGCCCTGTCTCCCTTCACGCATCAACGTTTGAGCGCAGCGCTGCCGCGGGGAAACATCACCTTGGAAGATGATGCGGATATCGTTGCGATTTCGCGTGACGGTGAAGGCTTTAATGTATTGGCCTGTGATGGCCGCAGTTGGCGCACTCCAAACGCGCCAATTCTCGCCACGGGCTTTGGCAGCGGAACCGCACCTGTTTCAGAATGGTTTGACTACGACGAAGCGGGCTTGCCGCGTCTGACCACCCAAGATGAATCCACCGAACTTCCGGGCTTGTTTCTGGTGGGGCCTGAGGTGTCACACAACGGCTATCTCTTTTGCTTTATTTACAAGTTCCGCCAGCGGTTTGCGGTGGTGGCACGCGCTATTGCGGGGCGCCTGGGGGCGGATACCTCGGTGCTTGAGCTGTATCGCAACAACAATATGTATTTGGATAATCTAAGCTGTTGTGAGGACGATAAATGTTTGTGCTGATGCGTCGCAAAGCGTCGTAGCCAGGCGCACCTGCAACTGATCACCACCCTTTTTGAAGACTGAAATGCGATGTGTGGATAGGCCCGCGCATCGTTGGCTGTTGCTGTGCAAAATCTGCTCTGCACCAGCCATGCAACCAAAATGTGCGGGAACCATATGTCACCCGCCAAAGACGCCCCGCCTGTCGTACACACGCCTGGGCGTTCGGGCAAGGACACTGATGGAAGGACACTATCATGGCATTTGTGGACGCGGCGCGGCCGGATCCAAACGGCATTGGCCCGATAGAAGGCATTGGCGGAACCGCGCTGTTGATCGGAGCCATTGTATTGGGATCGTTCGTTGGGTTGAAAAGCCCGGATCTTGGTGAAACGCTTTCCTCGGGAATTGACCCAACCTTGTTGCTGTTGCTGGCATTGTTGTTTTTTGAAGTTCGTTTGAAAGATTTCGCCAAAGGCTTTGCCAACCTGAAATTCATCTCCATCACCTGGGTGGCAAACTTCGTTATCGTGCCTGTAATTGGTTTTGTAATTGCCTCGCTCTTTATGTCCGGTCAGCCGCTTCTATATACCGGCTTGCTGATCTATTTCTTGGCGCCATGCACCGATTGGTACTTGGGGTTTACTCGGATGGCGCGCGGGGACACGGCGTTGGGCGCGGCTTTGTTGCCGATCAATATGGTGTCACAGCTCCTGCTGTATCCGCTATGGCTCTGGGTGTTCATGCGTCACAGTGATGTGGTGGATTTTGCCAGCATTCCGGATGTGCTGATCAATTGGTTTCTGGTGCCGTTTGTTGTTGCGCAGATCATACGCACCGTGTTGGGTTTTGCGCTGCCTGACGCGCTGTTCGAAAAGCTTTCAACCGGCGTGGGCTGGGCGATTTCACTGGTGACGGCTGTGCTGATCTTGCAGATTTTTGCGGGCAACATAGGCATTATCGCGGATCACATTTCCACATTTGCGGTGATCCTCGTTGCGATCTTTGTGTTCTTTGTCACGACTTTCTTCATGGGAGAGGGGCTTACACGCCTGTTTAAATTGGGCCACCCGCAACGTGCGCTCCTGTCGATGACCACGGCTGCACGCAACGCGCCACTGATGCTTGCTGTGACTGCTGTTGCGATCCCTGATCAACCACTGGTCTATGCTGCACTTGTGATTGGCATGTTGGTGGAATTCCCACATCTCACCGCGTTGAAGCAAACCCTGCTGCTGCAATACGCGCGTGAGCAACAATCAGAACCAGCCTAAATAAAATGACCGGCCTCATCTGGGCCGGTCATTCATCTTAGGTCAAAGAAGCAGTGGCCTTGGGCCAGGGATCGTCAAAGGGCAGACCCGCTTTCCACGCCGCGATCTCATCATCCGTGCACAGGCACTCTCGCAGTGCCGCTGCAAACGTCTCAAGCCCGTCGCGATCCCCGATCACCGTCAGACGGCAGCGCCGGTCGCCAAAATCCGGCGACATATCCTGAAGCCTGCGCTGCATCTCTTTGCGTTCTTCCGGCAACAGGTTAAGGCTGTTGTCCTCAAGCGTTGCGATCTTCCAGTAGTTCACAATCTCAAGGCCGACGCTGCCTGCCGTCTGGTTCCACAACAGCTGCAGCCGATCCCGAGAGGGCAGCCAGAAAAAACCTTTGCTGCGGTAAATCCCGGTTCCGAGATAGTGATTATAGACATCCCACAACCGCTGCGGATGGAAAGGGCGCGGGTCAGAGATCACGATACTGTCGATGCGATAGTCATCGGGGCCAGACATCGATGTGGTGCCGTGGGTGCGGTCCCAGTCTTCCAATTCTGCGCCAAGGATCGCAACCCGGTCGTGATCATATGGGGGCAGTGCCAGCAATGCATCAAGGCGTATGTTGCCCCATTGCATACCAAGAATATCCGCCCCGGTGTTGATCGGGTGAATGGCCTGCGCCACAGACTGTAAAGTCTCGTTTGATACGCGGTCGATCTTGCTCAGCAGGATGCGGGTTGCAAACATCACCTGTTCCGCGAGCAGGTTTTCAATCCCACGTTTGCCATCCGCAAGGTTTTGCGACGCCCTGGGCACAATTGAGCGGCCCAGATCGTGATCCTGTGCCAGTGTCAGCGTGTCGACCACCGACAGAAACCCATGCAGCTGCACCGATTTATGGGTGCGGATCGCTTCAAGCAAGGGCCAGGGGTGGGTGCTGCCAGAGGTTTCAATCAGGATATGGCTCGCACCTGCGCTTTTGAGCTGCTCAACGGCTTCGGCAAACCGTATGAGTCCCTCTGGCCCGCTGATGCTGCCCGCCGGGATCGAGGCAAAGCGGGCATCTTTGTGTGACATCACTTCGCTCGTGTCGAGCACCGTGCCGTCTACGTCCAGCTCGCTCATCTCATTGACGATCACACCAAGCTGCACATCGGATAGGTCGCGCGCCTGTACCAAAAGGTTCTGGAGCAGGGTGGTTTTACCCGCGCCCAAGAAGCCGTTGAGAATGGTAATGGGGATCATGCCCGCAGCGCATCCAAGCGCGTTGCCGCTTCGCGGAACCAGCCAAGCGTCTGCTCGTGATGTGCGTGTCCCCAGCGTTCGATGAACTTTTGTGTGGTGTAGTCATTTGCATTCTGCAGCGCATCGATGCGCTCAGCGATGTAATCCACCGTCAGCGGAATACCGCATTTAACGCTGATGCAATGTTCCCATTCGTCATAGGTGGTGGGCATGAAATCCATGGTATGCTCATCTCTTTGTGGGGCGGTCCGGGGATGTGTTTGAGATGATATAACATAACGTATTTTGCGATGCCACGGCAAAGCTGCCGTGGCAGTGATCCCTGGCGCGGGTGGAGCGGTTAGCTTTTGGAAGCGCGCTTCAAGAGCCAGACAAAGAAGGTGCCACCGATCAGCCCGGTGATAATGCCAATCGGCATATCTTCTGGTGCCATCACCGTGCGTGCCGCGATGTCGGCCCAGATCAGAAATAGGGCACCACACAGTGCCGAGACAGGCAGAACGCGCCGATAATCTCCGCCAACACACAGACGCACAATATGGGGCACCATCAACCCAACAAAACCAATGACGCCGGAAAAGGCCACCATGGTACCGGTGATCAATGCGCCCAGCACAAAGATCTGAATGCGAAAACGTCTCACTGGGATGCCCATTGTGGTGGCGGTTTCATCACCAATGGTCATTGCGTTCAGATCAGCGCTGCGCAGCCAGATCCAGATGCCACAGGGCAGCAATACTGCAAGCGGGTAGATCAGATGCGACCACTGCGCGAGGCCAAGCCCGCCCAACATCCAAAACACCACCGTATGGGTTGCGCGTGGATCTCCCAGGAAAATCAACAGGTTTGCCAAGGCCATCACGATGAATGACACCGCAACGCCGACCAGAACCAGACGGTCTGCACTGGTCGCAGAAGTAAATCGCATAAGCGTCAGCACCAGTACGGTTGCTGTCAATGCGCCAACAAATGCCAAAAGCGGCACCGTCAGAAGGCCAAGAAACAGCCCCGTATGCAGCAGCGCGAGAATAGCGCCAAATGCGGCACCAGAAGAAATCCCTAGCAGATGTGGGTCTGCTAGGGGGTTGCGCGTCACGGCCTGAAGCGAGGCCCCAACTAGGGCAAGGCCCGCGCCGACCAAGGCAGCCAAAAGCGCGCGAGGAAAACGAATGTCCCAGACTATGGCCGCGCGACCTTTGGACCAGCTGGGCTCAATTGCTCCGGGGAACAGCTGGTCAACCAGCACCCCCCAGACCGTGGCGACGGGGATCGATACAGCCCCGACCGAAATCGCAAGGCTGACCGACGCCAACAGGGCGATGCCCCCCAAAACAGCCCACAGGATGCGGCGGGGCGATTTGGAAAGGCTAAGGCTGGCGTCGGTCATTTCACTATCTACCTTTGATCAGAGGATTTGATCACTTTGCCCAAAAAGCAGAGGCAAGGTTTTTGATCGCTTGGATGTTGCGCGGACCAGGTGTGGCTTCCACGTATTCCAGCGTGACAAAACGATCGTTTTTCACCGCGTCCATGTCTGCAAAAGCTGGGTTGTTCATCATGAACGCGCGCTTCTCTTCGGCAGTGACATTGCCGTAGTTCACAATCACAACCACTTCGGGGTTGCGCTCAACAACCTCTTCCCAGGTGACTTTCGCCCAGCTTTTTTCAAAATCATCCAGGATGTTTTTGCCACCGGCAGCCTCGATAAGTGCGGTGGGCATGGCATATCGGCCTGCGGTGAACGGCGTCTCTTCGCCGCTGTCATAGACAAATACGCGCAGCGGCTCATCGCCTTTATCGAGGTTTGCAGTGAAGCTTGCCAGATCTGCCTTGTAGCCATCGATCAGTGCCGCGGCCTTGTCTTCGACGTCAAAGATTTTACCAAGGTTGGCGATGTCATTGTACATATCATCCATCGACACCTTGGGCTTCTCGCCAATGTGGATGCAGCTCTCGGTCAGCTCGTAGACTTTGATATCGAACTGGGAGAGAGTGTCAGGCGTGACTTCGCCGCCCACTTTCATGCCATAGTTCCAGCCCGCAAAGTAGAAATCCGCATCCGCGCCCAAAAGCACTTCTTTGGATGGGTATTTCGCGCTGAGTTCTGGCAGTTGCTCAACACCTGCGCGCATTTCCTCATCAAGTGTCTTCCAACCAGAAATACCGGTGTAGCCCACCATGCGGTCTGCAAGCCCCAGAACCAGCATCATCTCGGTAAGGTTCACATCATTTGAAACAGCTGCTTTTGGTGGCGCGTCGAATGTCACCTGACGGTTGCAGCTGTCCACTGTGGTTGTCGCCAATGCAGCGGTTGAAGATGCCATCAGGGCAAGGAAAGAGATCGTATACTTCATACTCGTTGTCCTAGTTTGGATTAGAAAGGTGAAAGGTGAGATGGGAACGGGCACTGACCGAGAGCTGTTCTTCTTGGGCAAAGATGCCAAATGCTTCGGATACGCGTTCAGATGTTAGAATGTCGGCAGAAGGGCCAAACCCTGCGGTATGACCTTGTTGCAGCAGCAGGATGTCATCACAGATGTCCGTCGCCATGTTGAGATTATGAAGCGAGGTCACGATTGTCATGTCTAAGTCGCGGATCAGCTGTAGCACTTCAAGCTGGTGGCGGATGTCCAGATGGTTTGTAGGCTCGTCCAGCACCAAAAGCTGCGGCTCTTGCGCAAGGGCGCGCGCCACCATGCAGCGTTGGCGTTCTCCACCGGACAGTGTTCCAAAGGCGCGGCTTGCAAATTGCGTCAGCTCCATTCGCGCAAGGGCAGCGTCAATGGCTGCGTCGCAACCTTTTCCAGCACTGGCAATACCAATCCGATGGGGAATACGCCCCAGCGCCACCACATCGCGCACCGACAGGGCAAAATCACCGGCTTGCTCTTGTAAAACGGCCGCAATCTTGCGCGCGACTTGGCGTGGGGGCAGGGCCCAAATGTCTTCGCCGTTGATGCGAATTGCCCCCGACAGCGGTTGCGCATAGCGATAGATCATCCGCAGCAGGGTGGTCTTGCCCGCGCCATTTGCCCCAACAACGCCAAGAACGCGGCCGGCACCTACATGAAACGAAGTGGGTTGCACGATCAGCGGGTGCGATTTCCCGCGCCCCCAGCTGATGTTTTCAACAGAAAGCTCCGCTGCGTTCATTCTGAGGCCTCCGCAATAGGGGGCGCGGTGAATAAGGTCGCTGGTACGCGCGCGAGTGTTGATTTGCGCAGCTTTCCGGGCCGATCCACGGATGAACACCAGCCATCGTGTAAATGCAAATACTGCTGCGCAAAGGTGACAATGTCGTCGACATCATCTGCCGGGGTTAAATCGCCAAACAAATAAGTCGCTTTGCCAAGCCCATGAAACCCAACTGCGCAGGGGCTGTTGCAGCCAGCCATGCAGGCGACACCCGCAACCTGAAATTGCTTTTGCAGCATGTCGTTGCGCGCCAATTCTGACTGCAGCCGTTCGATCAGCTGATATCCCGGACGGGTGCCGGATCGATCCTTGCAGCTGGTGCAGACGGAAATTCTGCACGGCGTATTTGTGACCATTCTGCCCTCCGCAGAGTAGGCCGGATATGGGGGAATAAAGCCAAACAGGGTGCCGCGAACAGCATCCATCACACTTTCCCCCAGACACCCGCCTAGGTTTCAAACTATTTGGATGGCAGGTCTCCTGACTCGCGGATCAAGGCGCTCCACTCCTTCCCAACCCATCAGGGCCAGTGGTTGCGGTAGAGCGCTCCTCGCTTACAGTTGCGGGGGCAGTCACGGATTTGGTGCCTTTTGGCTACGCCGCACCGTGTTCCCTTTTCATCCCGTAGTAGCGTTTTGCGTTTCGGGAACCATCATTTATTGCTGTGCCAAGCCTTAGAGAAACTGTCAAGTTGAACATGAATTCCCATTGCAACTTTGGCGACACTCACTCTGGCCAGTTCTGCCTTTCAACATCTTTCCAACCGGGAAAAACCGGCGGCTGTTTGATCGCGCGTTTGGCGCGCAGCATATCAAGGCTGCGATTGAGCTCCGCTTCGGTCATGTCCCGTGCGATCACCACAATACGCGTCTTAGTGTCTTCCTTGTCCCAGCCGCGCAGCGCAACAGGCGGGGCAAAGATATGCTGAACACCGTGGAAGACAAACGGCGTCTCAATTCCCTTAAGAAACACGATGCCTTTAACCCGGAGCAGATCCCGCCCTTTGAGCGCCACAAGCGTATCAAGCCAACGATCGAATATCGCATCCTCCAACGGCGCGTCCAAGATGATCGAGGCGGTGGCGATACGTTCATCATGAGGTGAAAAGGTTGAGGTCGGCTGAGCGCGTGCGAGGCCAGACAAATTTGAGAATGGATCCGCAGTGACCTGGGGAAAGGTGGCCACAGGCGTTGCATCGCGCGACATCCAGGCCAGCGCATTTTGTGGCGTTGTGTCCTGTTTGAGGCCCGAAAGCCCCCACAGCCGCTCCGGCGATCTTACCGCATCATCAACACGCAGTATGTCGGCGGTCGGGTTCAACCCTTCCAGCCGTTTATGCAGCGAAGCAAGCTCTTCACCACTCACCAACTCCGCTTTGGTCAAAAGCAACAGATCCGCAGTGGCGGCTTGCGACACCGCTTCAAACTGCGCATCCAATGTGTCCTGCCCATTGGCGGCATCCACCAGTGTGACAATCCCATCTAGCCGGGTTGTGGTCGCAAGGATGCGATCCACAAGAAAAGTCTGCTGGATCGGCGCTGGATCGGCAAGGCCGGTGGTTTCTATGACAATGCGTTCAAACTCGAACGCGCCTTCTTTACGTCGTTCCAAAAGATCCGAGATCGTCTGGGCCAGGTCATCGCGAATGGAACAGCAGATGCAGCCTGAAGACATCAACAGCACTTCTTCGCCGCTGGTTTCGATGAGATCGTGATCCAGCCCGACTTCGCCAAATTCATTGACGATTACTGCAATTCTTTCGGTCTGTGGCGTAGCTATGATCTTGTTCAGTAGCGTGGATTTACCAGCGCCAAGAAAACCAGTGAGCAATGTCACCGGCATGCGTGTGTCAGCCATTGTGTTTCTGTCAGTCAGTGGTTGCGCGAGATGTAACGGGCCTGCAGCCATTGAACCTGCCACGTCAGGGCATGCGGCTCAAATCTGCAGGTAGGTCCATCAGTATGTTATAATATAACCATTATCAAGCTGGTTCAAACCGCATCCCTTCGTCGTGAACAACGTCCTCCCAACCCACAGCTGTTTGGCTGGCTTACGCATCGTTCGCTAACGGGGCATAGAGACAGGGCTTGATATCAATTTAAATATCAAAAACATCCATAGGTTGTTTTCAGTCAATTAACTTTATTGGGGTAAGGTTTTTAAAATTTCGGAGGCTCCATGACAAGTGTATTGATTGTAGATGACGAACCCTTACTGCGCGAGGAATTGCAGGAATCCTTGGAACTGGAAGATTATGAAGTTTCAATTTCTGGTTCCGTGCGCGAAGCTCTGGAACAATGTCACCACACGCGCTTTGATGTTGTTGTTACGGATCTAAAGATGCCGGAACAAGGTGGATTGGTTCTTATTAAGAAACTCGGTGAGAGCGGGTTTTCCGGCAAGATCATTGTTGTCAGTGGGCATGGTGCTGAAAGCTCCAGAGAGGAAGCAACCGCATCGGGGGCCTGTGCGTGTTTTGCCAAACCTCTTGATATTGATGAATTAATTTCTGAAATCGAACGGTGATGTTTTAGATTTCTATGATCTAAAAATAGCCCGTAACAAAAGAAATACGTGACTAGCCTTTTGAATAGAGAGCGCTGGATCTTACGGATATGGAGGCGAATTCCGGATTGTGTACTCAGGTACACGTTGTCCATTCTGTGAACGAGAAGAAAGTTTAAAGGAGCGAGTGAATGGCCGAAGCAACGACTGAAAACTACAACTCTGAATTGACTGTTCTTTTGGTTGATGACGACAAAGAGGCGCTCGAGGAACTGCAGGACATTATTGAGCTGGAAGGATGGAATTCCATCATCGCTGGTGATGTCGACATGGCACTCGAAGTTCTGGAATGGTATCCTTACATTGGTGTTGTTGTCTCTGATGTTCATTTTATGGATCCGGATGGTGACACGTCCAGCGGTTTTCAGCTGGTCTCTCGTGCCAAAGCACGTTTCCCGGATCGTGATCTCGCCTTTATCCTCTCCAGTGGTGATCCATGGGCGTTCAAGGGCACAGAACAAATCGGCGCTGTCGATTTTCTGAGCAAACCTTTGGTGCCGGACGATCTGATTGACTCGGTCAAGTCCTTTGCCGGGCGTGGCGCAGCTGTGACCAACAATCCGGACCGGGATGAAAACCTGCTGCAGAAGGTACAGCAAACCGCCCAGGCGTTGCATGAGCGTGGCACCAAGAAAGACGATGATCAGGCAGGAGATGCGGCATGAACTATCTTGTATCAACCGCTCTGAGCCTGTCGGTCGCTGCATTTGCAAGTGCTGCTGCAGCCGAGGATAAACGCGTATTGACGTTTGGCATCGTGCCACAACAATCCGCGAGCCGTTTGGCACAAATGTGGGGGCCATTCCTACAAGAGCTGAGCGAACGCACCGATGTAGAATTCCGGTTCCAGACCGCGAAAGACATCCCAACCTTTGAGGCCTGCCTCGCCGAAGGTGCCTATGATGTCGCCTATATGAACCCTATGCATTATGCGATCTTTGCCGAAGAAAGCGCCTATCGTGCTATCGCGCGCCAGGCCAAAAAACGGCTCAAAGGGGTGATCGTTGCTCGGGCGGATGCTGATATCGAAAACCTCAGCGCGCTGAATGGATCAACAGTTGCGTTCCCGTCCCCGGGCGCTTTTGGAGCAAGCATCCTTACCCGTGCGACCTTGAACGAGCAGGCAGTTGCGTTTGAGCCTGCCTATGTCAAATCTCATGACAGTGTTTACCGCGCCGTCGCAGCTGGTCTGATGCCCGCCGGGGGGGGGGTGACACGCACCTTTAATGCGGTGGCCCCCGAGATCAAGGCGCAGCTGAAGATCATCTATGAAACCCAGGGCTATACGCCTCATGCCATTGCAGGTCATGCCGATATCGGCAGCGAGACGATCGACAACATTCAGGCAGCCTTCATGCAGATTGCCACTGAAAGCCCAGATCTTGTTTCCGGCATCGGAATGGTTGGGTTTGAATTGGCGCAGGATTCCGATTGGGACGATGTACGGTCGCTGGGGATGGCTCGCGAAGACACCGGAATTTCACAAGCGGGGGATACTGTATGTCCTTCCGATTAAAAACAATTCTTGGGATCGCCCTGATTGAGCTTACCATCATGGGCATCCTGATTGGGATCAACCAATTTGCGCTGGGTGGCTCGGCCACCACCCAGCTCTATCAGCGCGCCGAAGCGACGGCGCGGGTGTTTTCAAATGCGGTTGCAGATGCGGTGATTGCGACAGATCTCGCCACATTGGACGCCACCATCGGAACAGCAGTAACCAGCGAAGAACTCACCTATCTGCGCATTCGCAACCCTGATGGTATTGTTCTATCAGAAGGGGGGGCGGCGGACTCATTGGCCGTGCCGTTTCAGCGTGACTATTCTTACGAAACTGCAACCTCGGACCACCTGATTGACATTGATCTGCCTGTTATTGTCGAAGGCGTGACCTACGGCTGGATTGAACTGGGGCTATCAACCCTATCTGTTGAACAAGAAATCGCCCAAGCGTTTCGATTGAATGTGATCGTCGCGCTCATTGGCATGTCGCTTGTTGCGATCTTTGGCTATGGTCTCGGCTCCATTCTGACCCGGCAACTGCATTGGCTGCGTCAGGGCGCGCGCGCGGTGACAGCTGGCGACCTTGGCTGTCAGATCCGCGTAAGCGGCCGGGATGAATTGGCTGATACCGCTCGTTGTTTTAATGAAATGGCACGGACGCTGGCACAGGATCGCGCAGTTTTGCAGGACCAGCGCAATGAGCTTCTGGCTAAAAAAGAACGTGTCGAAGTGATCGTACACTGCATGACCCATATTGCGCGCGGCAAAGATCTGGTGGACGTGCCAGATGTTGCACGCGACGATGAAATCGGTGACATGGCGCGGGCAACGGTTGTGTTCCAAGAGGCCATGCAAGCGGTTGAACAAGCCCGGATCGAACAGCAGCGCTTGATCTCTGCATTTGGACAACTCGACGAACAGGTGTCGATCTTTGATACAAACGGTATGGCGCTCTTTTTGAATGAAGCTTTCAAAAGCTTTAACGCAGAGATCCTTGCTGAATTGCCAGACCAGTTTTCGCTGCAAGACTTTTTGGAAAAAGGCCATGATATGGGAGCGTTTCAGGGGATCGATGAGGATCGAGATACCTGGGTGCGTGAGCAGTTGCAGCGTAAAAACGGCAGCCCGCAGGAGCTTAAACAAGGTGGTCAGCATGTGTTGTTGACCGTGCAATCCGCCGTGGATGGGATCGGTGTGGTTCGATCTGCGCAAGATATTACCCAGCTGCGTCATTCAGAGCATCAGCTGATTCAGGCGTCAAAAATGGCCACATTGGGTGAAATGGCCACCGGCATTGCCCATGAGCTGAACCAGCCACTTGGTGTTATTCGTATGGCTGCGTCCAACTGCGTCAAACGGATTGAACGCGACAAGTTCGACGCCGAGTATTTCAAAACCAAGCTGCAGCGTATGGGAGAACAGACCGAGCGTGCCTCTCAGATCATCAACCACATGCGGGTTTTTGGCCGTAAAGCGGATGGGGTAAAAGAACCATTTGACCTTCGCGCTTCGCTTGAGGAGATGAGCACCTTGTCACGGGCCCAGCTTCAGACCCTCGATATCGGGTTGAAAGTGAATATCCCTGATGAAAGCGCGATGGTAATGGGGGAGAAGGTGATCTTTGAGCAGGTGCTTCTCAACCTTGTCAGCAATGCGCGGGATGCCATTGAGGCCAAGGGTGAAGGCAAGGGCGTTATTCACGTGGATGCCACCTTTGACACCGATCGCGGACATTGCATTCAGGTTCGTGACAGTGGTGGCGGTATTCCCGAAGACATCCTCGACAAGCTGTTTGAGCCATTTTTCACCACGAAAGAGCCAGGAAAAGGCACCGGGCTGGGGCTGTCGATCAGTTTTGGTACGATCGAGGAAATGGGGGGACAGATTTCAGCCTGCAATGACAGCGAGGGGGCATGTTTCAGCATAGAATTGCCGCCGCTCACTGAGGCAGAAGCCGCCTAATATCAATCCGCCGGGGCAGCGTATGCCCCGGCCTTTGTCATGCTGCACGCGGCAATGATGCAAGGAAATCGTTCCGGCTTCCGGTTTCGCTCATTGGGTCCGCAGCAAGAACGGCGATGGCTTTTTTGTGCACATCAAAAAGTTCAAGCTGCCAGTAACGGTTGCAGGCAGAGACCCAAGCCTCTGCAATATCAGCGCAGTTCAGCGAGAACGTCGATTGGCCAAAACGTGCCATAAACACCTCTCCGATCATTGAGACATCAGTTGCTGATCCCACATGGGCCTGAACCAGACTGGGGGCAGGCACCATCCGGGTAAAGCTGCGTTTTTGATCGCTGAGAAAACACAGAAAGCTTGCCACCACATTGGGGATCACTCGCCAGCAACGATCCTTGCCAATATACGGCAGGCATTTGCGACGCTGCTGGCCACCATCAATCAATAGATCATTAAGATGGGTGCCTGCATCTGCGGTATCCCAGTTCTCACGCGCCTGTCGAATGACCGCCAAGGGTACGATATTATCAGCCATCGGCGCCAATACTGCGGTCTGTGGCCTCCAATGTTCATCCGAAGCCAATGCATTGGCAATGCGCACGTCATAGGCTGAGGCATATTGCACGCGGTGGAACACAGTGCCTTGGCTGTTGGTCGCAACGAGCGAAGCGTGCAAATTCTGTGCGCGGTCCTCAGCACTGCGCGCGAGGTTAAGGTTCACACTGCGATTGATGCGAAGGGTAATGCGCCGCCGATTGAGACGGAAAGGCATATCATTGGTCTGCAGCGGGCCGTAGCCACCCGTGTCGCTGATCGGCGCGCTGTTGTTGCGCGTGGTGACCAATGCATTTTCAAATTGTGTGCCGATCAGGGCCAGGCTTTCAAGGTCCTGTCCCAGATCGGTTACTTGTGTCAGTTCACGCAATTGCGTGATGGTTTCGGGCAATTGCGCATTGGATGTGCAGACGCAATTACCCTCCTTGCAGGTGCGAGGCATGAAGGCTCTCTAATCAATAGACATCCCGCACATAACGTTTGTCGCGTTTGAGGCGGTTGATGTACTCGGTTGCCGCCTCGGGAGCCATGTCGCCCTGGGTTTTGATGATGGAGTGAAGGGCTGCGTCAACGTCTTTTGCCATGCGTGTTGCATCACCACAGACGTAAAAATGGCCACCTTTTTCGAGCATTGCGTATAGGTCTTTGCCATTTTCGACCATACGGTTTTGCACATAAATCTTCTCGGCCTGATCACGAGAGAAGGCCAGATCCAGACGGCTAAGCAGGCCAGAGCTGCTCATATCGCTGATTTCCTGCTCGTAGATGAAATCGCTTTCGCGGTGCTGATCCCCAAAGAACAGCCAGTTTGCGCCCGTTGCCCCACGTTCGCGGCGCTCTTCCAGGAATGCACGGAAGGGGGCGATACCGGTGCCGGGGCCAACCATGATCATCGGTACGCTGTCATCTTGTGGCACGCGGAAGCTTTTATTCGGAGACATAAAGATCCCCGCGCTTGCACCATTGGGCACGTGATCGGCCAAGAAGGTAGAGCAAACACCACGGTGGGGGCGGTGATTGTAGGTCCAACGCACAGCAGCAACGGTTAGATGTACTTCGCCAAGATGCGCCTTTGGGCTGGAAGAGATCGAATAGGCGCGGTGTTGCAGCGGTTTCAGCCAGCTGACAAATTCGGCAGGATCCAGCGCCAGATCGGGGTTGAGGTTCAGCAGATCCAGCGTGTCCTTGCCCCACAAAAACGCATCTAACGCTTCTTTGTCACCATGACCAACTACATGGCTGAACTCATCGTCTTTTGCCAGTGGCTCGAGCTTTTGGATCAGCTCACGCGATGGGGTCATGATCTCAAACCCGGTGCTGAGCAGCTGACCAAGCGATGCATCATGGCCCGAAACGGCAGTATCTGCGCCCGTGCCAATACGTGTGAGGAGCGCATCGACCAGATCGGGGGCGTTCACCGGCATCACGCTTAGCGCGTCACCAGCCTCATAGGTCAGGCCGCTTTCACCCAGATCAAAGGCCAAATGGCGGATTTCCTTGGCCGATTGCGCGCCAGACAGGATGCGGTTGTCGACCATCGTCGCCACATATGGGTTCTTACGCGAATAAGCTGATTTTGCAGGTTTTTCCGCAGGTACGGTTTCGGGTGCAACAGCGACAACATTGCCAGCATCCGGCAATGTACCTTGCAGCCATTTGATTGCGGCCTCTTCAAAAACAACGTCGCAATCTACCCGGTCGGACAGACGTTTGGCGCCCAGCTGTTCCAGACGGGTGTCGATGACTTTTCCAGCCTGGCAGAAGTGCTCGTAGCTGGTGTCACCCAGCGCAAGAACACCATAAGAAAGCTGCTCGAGGCGCGGCGCGGTGGATGCAGAAAGCGCCTCCCAGAACAGTTCCGCATTGTCGGGCATTTCACCTTCGCCGTAGGTGGAAATCACCACAATCAGGTTCTCCATCGCGGCGAGCTGGTCCATTTCCACGGCGTCAAGTTCCGCCACACGTGGGGTGAACCCTTTGCTCTTGGCTAGCTCCGCTGCCTCATGGGCGATTTCTTCGGCATTGCCGGTTTGGGTGCCAAACAGGATGTCGAGCGGCTTTGCCTGTACAGGAGCTTCCGCGGAGGCAACAGCCGCGCCACCACCCATCGCTTTGCGCGAATGCAGACCAGCCAGAAACCCGCCGAGCCATGAACGTTGCTCACCAGAAAAAGGTGCGTCTTCAGGAATATAAGGTACTTTCATTCTTCACTCCGCTGCCGTGCGGGCCACAAGATCGGGCAGCGCATTCTGGGCAAACAGTTCATCAAAGCTCGGGATGGTGCCGAGCGCGTTACGGTTTTTGGCGTTTTGGTGCAGGATCCAGGAATAGGTGCCGGGGCTGTCCATGCTGAGGATATTGCGCATGGAAAGCGCGCGTTTGAAATCGCTCAGGCGTTTGTTGGCAACCAGCGTGGCAAGGCCCGCATCATCATAGTCTGCGACCGCAGATTTGGCGTGTTTCGACAGCGCCGCCATCAGCGCAAAGTCTTCGGTCAGCACCAGATTGCGCGCCGCCTTGTCACGGGCGATCTGATGTGCGTCTTTACCCACACGTTTTGCAGCAAGCGTCTGCGCCATTTCCATCACGACGTAGGAATTCACCAGGCGGAACATCTCTTCGGTGTCCATATCACCGTAATCCGGTGTCTTCCCCAGATGGACGGGGCGGCCGTTTTTCCAGGCCTGTTTCAGCTCAGAGACCTGATGCGCGGCAAGCGCCGTCGACAGCTCGTCAATCAGGTCTTTGCGCGATTTCGCTTTGAGGATCTCATCCGCGTCTTGGTACTGCAGCAGCGCTTTGGGCATGACCCAAGCCATGTTCTCTTGGGTGTGCTCCCAATCTTCGAGCAACTTGCGACCTTTGGCAGACCCAGTTGCGTCCACATGCCATTGCAGCATCTGATGCACGGCGTCGCGGTGGATTTCCGCCTCAGCTGAGCCATCGGTCAATGTGCCCATGAATACCGAGTCCCGGCTCAGCATTTCGGGCAGGCGGCCTTCGGGGTCATATTGATAGGCAAAACCACCAGACATGCCATTGCCGTAACCTTTGGAAAAACCACCAAGGTTCAAGATCGCGCCGTTGGTCATATATTCGGCGCAGAAATCCCCCACACCTTCAACAACGGCTGTTGCACCGGAATTGCGCACCGCAAAACGGTCACCGGCCTGACCTTCAACAAAGGTGCGCCCACCGGTTGCGCCAAACAGCGCGAAATTGCCGATCAGCACGTTTTCCGCAGCAGACCCACCACCCGGTGAGCGCACGATAATTTCACCGCCACAGGCACCTTTGCCAACACCGTCGTTGCAGGTGCCGGTGTGCTCCATCACCATGCCGTCGTTGCAAAAGGCTCCAAAGCTTTGACCGGCTGAACCCTGTGTCACAACCCGCACCGATTGCGGCTGCAGATAACGGCGACCACGCATATCCTGCAATGCCGCAGCGGGCAGGGTTTTTACCTCATGGTTCAGTATGCGTTCAATATCGATCGCAAGCTGGCCACCAACCGATTTGTTGCGATTGTTGAGCGGCTCATTTGGCATCAGCTCAATCTGGGTTTCATCGCTGTCAAACAGGCGCGCCTGCATCTGTTCCAGCAGGCGGTCATCCACCTCAAAGTCGCGCTCCAGATAGATCGGGTTTGCAACCGGGTTCTCTGGCACGCAGGTGAGCATATCACGCAGGTTCAGCTGCCCGACTGATGATGGGTGATCCAGCAGATGCAGAAGGTCAGAACGCCCACGGGCTTCTTCAAGGCTTTTGAGGCCAAGATCGGCAAGTATTTCGCGGGTTTCATGCGCAATGTTCAACAGGTATTGCGCCAGCGCGCGCGGGTCCCCATCAAACACTTCGGGGTTTGTGGTCAGACCCGCCGGGCATTTCACGTTGCAGTTCTTTGCCATGACGCATTTCAGCATCATCAGGGCCGTGGTGCCAAACTCAAAGCTGTCGCCGCCAAGCAGGGCACCTTTTACAACGTCGGTGCCGGTCTGCATTGCGCCGGAGCAGCGCAGAATAACCTTCTGGCGGATGCCATTTGCACAGAGCGCCTGATGTACCTCGGCGATGCCAATTTCCGCCGCACGGCCAGTGTATTTCAGCGACGTTACTGACGCCGCACCGGTGCCACCGGTATTGCCTGCGACGTTGATCACATCTGCGCCCGCTTTGGCGACGCCCACCGCAATGGTGCCGATGCCCTCGGATGATACCAATTTCACAACCACCCGAACCCGCGCCGCTTTGGCGTCGTGGATCAGCTGGCCCAGGTCTTCGATCGAATAGGTGTCATGGTGGGGTGGGGGGCTGATCAGCTCTACACCCGGTGTCCCGCCACGGGCGGCGGCGATTTCAACGGTGACCTTGGGCGCGGGCAGCTGGCCACCTTCGCCGGGTTTTGCACCCTGACCGATCTTGATTTCGATCTCTTCCAGGTTTGGTTCCGCCAGATAGCCCGCCCAGACCCCAAAACGGCCAGAGGCAAACTGTTTAATGCGTGACGCACGAATGGTGCCATAACGTGAGATATGCTCGCCGCCTTCGCCAGAGTTTGACATGCCGCCAACCATATTGGTGCCATGCGCCACCGCCTCATGGGCAGAGGCCACCAGCGCACCATGCGACATCGCACCAGATGCAAGGCGCGGGGTGATTGCAGAAGCCGGTTCAACCTCTTCCAACGGTAGGCGATCCAGAGCAGGGCGGAGGCGTGATACGTAATCCAACGCCCAGCCTTTAGCGGTGACATTCAAGGCATCACCGCTCACAGCGTGATCCAGAACATCATCGCCAAAACGTTCAACCAGGGTCTGGCGCAGCGCGTCCAAGCGGCCAATGTCTTTGGCTTTGGGGCCGGTTAGGCGCAGCACGAACTGATCATCAGACAGTTGTTCAACCTGAATGCCCCGGATCACAAAATCACGGTTGCCTTCACGGTTGAAGAGCATCATTTCCTTTTTGATATCAGAGACCTTGTCCATAAAGGTGATATCAGCCGGGAAGGCCAGCACATCGCGCAGGGCAGCCGGGCGTTGATGGCGTTCATCAGACATCATCCGGCTAAAGGCGCGATAGCCCGGAGTGATCGCAAAATGGTTGATCTTCTCGGTGCTCAGCTTGTCAAAGCTTGTGTTCACATAGCCGTCGTCGCTGATGCCAAAGGCGTCGTCCATCTGGCGCAGGGTCAACAGGCGCAGCGGGTCGTTTTCCTCGTCGCTGCCTTCATCGGCAAAGCTGATTTTTTCCTCGGTCAGATCAACAAAGCCACGCACCGCGATAGTGCCATAGCTGTGGCCCGCGCCCTCGGAACGTTCTTTAAAAAGGCCGAGCATAGGCACGTCGCTGTCGCTTACAACAGTAAGCGCGCGCTGGTGCCAATCCGCAACCGATTGGGCCACGGTGTCAAACCGCACGCCACCAACGGGGGATTTCATATTGGGCAGGTATTTTTTGAACACCCGGTCATTGGTGTCGAGGAAGTTCGGCTCAAAGAATTCACCGCCAGAATAGCTTTCGACGGTGCAAAGCCCAACCTTGCCCATGGTTTTCATCAGCGCCTTTTCGGCACCTTTTTTGAACTTTCCATAGGCCTCGATACATTTGTCGTTGGCACCAAACAGCTCTTCGGCGCGCATACGTACCCCCAGCGGGTAAACCGCAGCGGCCCCAAAGCCAAGCGCACAGGCGATGTGGTGCGAGGATGCGATCTGGCCGCTCTCCACCACCAGCGATACCTTCAGGCGCAGACCTTCTTCGATCAGGCGCTGGTTTACCGCCGACACCGCAAGGGTCATTGGCATGGCCGCGCGGTCTGATGCGATCTGGCGATCCGTCAGGATGGCGATACCGCCTTTTTCGCGGGCGAATTCCACCACGTCATCAGCGACTGCATCCAGCGCCGCTTCAAGTGCGGCCTCATTGGCGTCACCATCGCCGAAGACAGGGGTATAAAGAATGTCAAAGCGCGCCCAGGGGGTCAGATCCTGCGCTTTGATTTTCAGCATGTCAGACATGCGCAGAACTGGCGAATTGATCACGATCTGGCGCGAACGAGATTTGCCAAGATGTGGCTTTTCCCCTAGCGCCACACGCAAGGTCATACCATCTGCTTCGCGGATGGAATCAAGCGGCGGGTTGGTCACCTGTGCAAACCGCTGGCTGAAATATTTGGCAACGCCGCCCTCGGTATCAGACAATGCGTTGATAGCATTGCCGTATCCCATGGCTGAGACCTTCTCGACCCCGGTTTGTAGAACCGGATCCATCAGGAATTTGAAGCTCTCCTGGTTAAGCGTATAAGCCACATAGCGGGCGGGGCGCTCAAGGTCGCCTTCATAGCGCAGTGCCGCGGCCTTGGGATCACCTTCGGCATCTGGCAGCTCATCGACGTTTACGCGTGCCGCCTCAAGCAGGGCAGGGTAGTCCGCCTGCGCCGCTAGCAACTCAAGCGCTTCGCGGGTC
The DNA here is from genome assembly GCF_009617595.1 of Tritonibacter aquimaris. Lineage (GTDB taxonomy): Bacteria > Pseudomonadota > Alphaproteobacteria > Rhodobacterales > Rhodobacteraceae > Epibacterium > Epibacterium aquimaris. The sequence goes on from NZ_WIXK01000004.1 coordinate 128,042, forward strand.
TCAAATATTCGGTTCTGGCTGTGATCAAAATAGATCATGCCACCGGCTTCGACACGGCCACGGCGAATGACGCTTTCCGGTGCAAAGCTGATCTGGCCCGCTTCTGACATCACGGCAAGATATTCGCGGGTCTCAACCGAGCGCAGCGGACGCAGGCCCAGTCGATCCAGGCGGGCCCCGATGATATTACCATCGCCAAAGACAAGCGCGGCGGGGCCATCATTTTTCTCTTCCGAGAGAGAAAAAAATTCGAGCATCGCTTTGATGTCATCCGACAGCTGGGCGTCGTTTTCCCAGGCTGGTGGCATCATCGCAACAACGGCGGTCAACAGGTCAAGCCCTTCGTCAAACACCCGTGCGTTCAGGGTTTGGTCAAGGCGGCAGCTGTCAGACTGGCCTTTGGGGCGAATGATCGCCTTGGAACGCGCCAGTGCTATCGCGGCCTCGCTCAGGCGGTTTTTCTTGTCGGTGTTCAGCTCGCCATTGTGCGCCATCAGCCGGAACGGCTGCGCCATCGAGGGGTGCGGATCAGTGTTGGTCGAGAACCGCGTATGGAAATACATGGTATGCACCGCATGATCCGGGTCTGAGAGATCCTCATAATAGGGGATGATTTCCCAGGAATTCAGGCGGCCCTTAAATACCTGCGTGCGCGCAGACAGCGACAGCGGGTACAGCCCATCAAGCGATTTGTCGGTGTAGGCAACCGCTTCAATCGCCAAGAGCGCCTGGTGGATCTTGGCATCCAACTCAGCACCGCGCAGATTTTCGGGAGCAGAGAATACCCACTGGCGGATCGGCAGCTGCCATTTCACACCGCGTTCCCCAATGGCTGCGTTGTTGACTGGCACATCACGTGTCAGCAAAACTTCAAAGCCAAAGTCCGCCAAAGTGTCGCGTACAAACTCAGCCGTGCGTTCATGTTGCGACGCATCGGCGGGCATAAAGAAGTTGCCAACGCCAAAGGCACCCGCTTTCAGCTCTTGGCCCGTAAGTTTGCTGAAGAAATTCAACGACAGATCAACGGAAATGCCCGCGCCATCGCCAACACCTTCGGAGGACATCCCCCCGCGGTGTGGCACGGCGCAGAGGGCTTCGTGACCCTTCAACAAAAGATCGTGGGTTTGCTGGCCATCTTTACGTGTCAGAAAACCAACGCCGCAGGCGCTGTGTTCTTGGCTGGGATCATAAAGACCCGTGTTGATCATTTTATCGTACAATTCGCTCGCCTTTGGGTGGCCCGGTGGAGACTCATCCGGTCACAATGCGTGTCACCGTACAGAGCAATCGGGGCGTTCATGGATTTTGCGGGAGTCTGGCGAGGGTACGCTGCCGTTTCGGGGTACCAGTCTGCTTGACGAAGGATTTCTTAACTTGAAAAGCTGATTTTTTCAAGTCGGACGCAGATTTAAGAATGTCGTGACGGTTTAGTTTATTGTTTTTGTTTTATTATTTGGTCTGACAATTTTGTTTTGATACACTTGCGCAAGCAGAATTTTGGATGTGAACGTGCAGTTAGTTCTTATCTATCTGACCCGCTTTATAGCGCTGCAATGCACGTGCGATCAGTTCCGGCACCCCAGGCAATGCCCCAACCACCGGCAGTGTTTCCCCCCGAAAGCCAGCATATTCAAGCGCTTCGGGCACATCGTCCCGCACGTGGTCCCCGGCTTGTGCAAAGAATGGCACGCAAAAGCTTTGTTCTGGTAAGTGCCGTGCTGCATCGGCAATTGAGGGGGCCTGTTCTACAAAACCACAAGAAATCCGGGGGCCGGGCAGCGCTTTGCATAGGGCGCGCGCAAAGAAATAGGCCGCCGCCGCCGCCATCGGTCCACGTGCCGATCCATGCGCAGCGAGCAGGATGTCGATATTGTCGATCGTCCAGTTGTTTCTATCAGCGGCCTCTCGCATTGCCCGTGCGGCCAATGGGGCAAGATCTGCATCCAGCCCAAACGGGGGGGCTATGTTGACCTCAATCCCCTCCAGACGTTGCGGCAGAACCGATGTGGTGAAATATCCGCCCGACATAAAGAAAGGAAATACCACCGCATCTTTCTCTGCCACGGATTGAAGTTTTCCTGGCGTTGAAAGCGTCGCAGAGCGCACGTCCCATCCCTCCAGATGCTGCGCAACCTGAGCCGCAAGATCAGCCAGATCTTGTTCAGGCGCTTCGGGGGCAGATGGTTGACCATGTGCGGTCAGAATGGCAACAGGCACGGTGCACTCCGCTTTTGTATTGGGTCGCTCTTGATCGGGCGGTTGCGAGCATGCCGCCATATCTGATCGATAGGGCAGATCTCATAGCAAGCAAGCTCCTATATAGGAGCAAAAAAATACATGCGTAGCAAAAACTGAAGGTTTATCAGGTTGACCTTCGACAAAGCTTCACATAAATCACCCCCACTGCTGAGCGGGTATGGTGAAATGGTATCATAAGAGCCTTCCAAGCTTAAGGTGCGGGTTCGATTCCCGCTACCCGCTCCAGAATTTCCAAATATTTTGAACGGCGTATTTTAAAACCGCCGATATGACTGTTTTGGCGGTCCTAAATCGTTTGTGCGCGCTCTGGTTGGATGACGCTTTCGCAAAGCTTTCTTTCAAAGACACGATACTTTTGGCTTGCGCGGCACTTGGCCGCTTGACCTCCGGCGCAGGTGCCGCCATGAAAAAAATCTGATCGAAGTGGGATCGATAAGGGCTATTTTTGAACAGGGCCCCAAAGTGCAAAGGAGCCACCATGGCGCGACGACAGGCAGCACCCAATGCGCAAGAAGATCGTGAGGGATCCAAAAAAATAGGGATCCTGCGCGCGCTCTGGCCGTTCATGAAGCCTTATCGGTTGTTGATCCTTGGGGCGATGGCCGCGCTTGTTTTCACTGCCGGTGTGTCGCTGACGCTCCCATTGGCGGTGCGACGCGTGGTCGACAATTTCCGGTTTTCCGAAGCAGAGCTGCTGAATTACTATTTCCTCGCGGCTATGGGGATCGCGGCGCTGTTGGCGTTTGGGACCGGCCTGCGCTACGCCCTTGTTACCCGGCTGGGTGAACGGGTTGTCGCCGATATCCGCAAGGCAGTTTTTGATCGCGTGATCAGCATGAGCCCGGTTTTCTTTGAACGCATCCTGACAGGGGAAGTGCTGAGCCGGATCACCACCGATACAACCTTGCTGCAATCGGTTATTGGCTCATCCGCGTCAATTGCACTGCGCAATCTACTGATTTTCCTGGGTGGTATGGTGTTGATGCTGCTTACGTCAGCCAAGCTTACAATGCTGGTTTTGCTGATCGTGCCGGTTGTCGTGATCCCGATCATGACGCTAGGCCGGCGTTTGCGCAAAATCAGTCGTGAAAACCAAGACTGGATTGCGGCCTCTTCGGGCAATGCTGGCGAAGCGCTGGGGGCGGTGCAGACCGTGCAGGCCTTCACCCATGAAAGCATCAGCCGGAACGCATTTTCGGATCTCACGGAAACTGCCTATCGCAGCTCGCTGCAGCGTATCAGCACGCGCGCCTATTTGACTGTCATCGTGATTTTCCTCGTGTTCTCGGGGGTTGTTGGCGTTCTCTGGATCGGCGCAAATGATGTCCGCGCCGGTGAGATGACCGAAGGCACATTGGTGCAATTTGTGATCTATGCCGTATTGGTTGCGGGGTCGGTTGCAGCCCTTTCCGAAATCTGGAGCGAGCTTCAGCGTGCGGCGGGCGCCACCGAGCGTCTGGTTGAGCTGTTGGACACAAAAGACAGCATCACCGATCCTGTCGCGCCGAAATCCTTGCCCGCAGACCCGGCCGGACGTATCGAATTTGCCGATGTCACCTTTGAATACCCGGCTCGCCCTGGCACGCTTGCCCTTGATGCAGTGTCGCTGACAGTCGAGCCCGGCGAAACCGTGGCCTTTGTTGGCCCGTCCGGTGCCGGTAAAACCACCATCATCCAGATGCTGCAGCGCTACTATGATCCCAACAAGGGCGAAGTGCGCCTTGATGGGGTTGCCCTTAATCAGATGTTGCGCGCAGAGTTCCGCAAATCCATGGCGCTTGTGTCGCAGAGTCCGGTGATATTTGCCACATCGGCACGTGAAAACATCCGCTTTGGTCGTCCAGATGCCAGCGATGCTGAGATCGAAGCCGCCGCACGCGCCGCGGCAGCACATGATTTCATCACCGCACTTCCCGAAGGCTATGACAGTTTCCTGGGCGAGCGTGGTGTGATGCTTTCCGGTGGACAGAAGCAGCGTATTGCAATTGCGCGTGCGATATTGCGCGATGCGCCAGTGCTGCTTTTGGATGAAGCCACGTCTGCATTGGATGCGGAAAGCGAACGCCTTGTACAGGCTGCCGTGGATGAGCTGAGTCAGGACCGCACCACATTGGTGGTCGCCCACCGCCTTGCAACCGTCAAAAAGGCGGATCGCATTGTGGTGATGGAGGAAGGGCGCATTGTGGCCATCGGCAGCCATGATGAACTGGTGGCACAGGGCGGGCTTTATGCGCGGCTTGCGCGGCTCCAGTTCACCGATGGAATGGCCGCTGAATAGCACCCACGTCTAATAAGTGTGTATAATCCTTTCGCCACGCTTGTGAAGCTTGGCAAACTTCCGCAATTATGAAGACGCTGCAGCCAGTTTAAAGCCGCAGCGCCAAAATAAGGGAGGAGAGCAGCGCAATGGCATTTGCCACGGCCCAGGATTATTCGAATTTCGAAGCAGAAATGCCTTATGACGCGCGTGACATGCCCGAGACGCTCTATGCGCTTCTCAGTCGCACGGCGGCAAAGTTCCCCACACATAACGCGATGAGCTATCAGCTTTTGTCTGGGGCAAAGGACAAGGCAGAAACGCTGAACTGGCGTGAATTTCACGCGTGTGTCACCCAGGCTGCCAATATGTTTCGCGCCTTGGGGATCGGCGAAGATGACACCATCGCCTATGTGCTGCCAAACTGTCATGAGGCGCTGTATACCTTTCTGGGCGGCGCGGTTGCGGGCATCGTGAACCCGATCAACCCGCTGCTTGAACCGGAACAAATCGCGTCTATTTTGCGCGAAACCGGTGCCAAAGTTGTGGTGACGTTAAAGCCGTTTCCCAAAACCGATGTGCCGCAAAAAGTGGCCGAGGCTGTGCGCCACGCGCCGGGGGTGAACACGGTATTAGAGGTTGATTTAAACCGCTATCTGACGCCGCCAAAATCCTGGCTGGTGCCATTTTTGCGCCCCAAAATGAGCGGCAAGGAACATCTTGCCCACGCAGATTATCGTTGTTTCCGTGCCGAGATGCGCAAACATGCCACCACGCTGCAGTTCGCAGATAGCAGTGGAGATCGCACCGCCTGTTATTTCCATACTGGCGGCACCACGGGCATGCCCAAGGTGGCGCAGCATCGCTATTCCGGGTTGATCTATAATGGCTTTATCGGGTCCACCATGCTGTTCAACGAGGGGGACACCATCATGTGTCCCTTGCCGATGTTTCATGTGTTTGCCTGCCATGTGATTGTGATGTCGGCGCTCGCCTCGGGCGCGCATGTGGTGTTTCCAACGCCGCAGGGCTATCGCGGTGATGGGGTGTTTGACAATTTCTGGAAGCTGGTTGAGCGCTGGAAAATCTCTTTCATCATCACCGTGCCTACCGCAGTCTCTGCATTGATGCAGCGGCCGGTGGATGCGGATATTTCCTCGGTCAAAATTGCGTTTTCCGGCTCAGCTCCGATGCCAATGGAGCTGTTCAAACGCTTTGAAAGCACCTCGGGCGTCACCATCGTCGAAGGGTATGGCCTGACAGAAGCCACCTGCCTCGTGTCCTGCAACCCGGTAGAAGGGGAGAAACAGGTCGGCTCTGTCGGGGTTCCGTTCCCTTATACAGACATCAAAATCATTCAAAGCACAGATGATGGGCTGCAAGAGGTCCCGTTGGGTGAAGTCGGCGAAATCTGCGTTTCAAACCCCGGTGTTTATGTTGGCAAGACTTACACCGAAGTGGAAAAGAACCAGGATCTCTATTTTGGCGACCACCTGCGCACCGGGGATCTCGGTCGGATGGACGAGCAGGGGTATCTGTGGATCACCGGGCGTGCCAAGGATCTGATCATCCGCGGTGGCCACAATCTTGATCCGGCTGAAATCGAAGAGGCCGCGCTGAGCCATGAAGCGGTGGCCTTTGCTGGTGCCATTGGCCAGCCTGACGCCCACGCCGGGGAGCTGCCTTGCGCCTATGTGGAACTTGTCGAAGGTGCCAGCGTGACCGAGGCAGAGCTACTAGCGCACTGTAAAATCCACATCCATGAACGCGCGGCAGTGCCCAAACATATCACCATTTTGGATGCGCTGCCAAAAACTGCGGTGGGTAAAGTGTTCAAGCCAGATCTGCGCAAGCTGGCGATCACCCGGGTGTATAACGCAGCCCTTGAAAACGCGGGCCATGATGCGCGGGTGGGGCAGGTGATAGATGACAAGAAACGCGGCCTTGTGGCGCAGATCACCATGAACACCAGCGCATCCGAGGATGTACAACATGTTCTTGGTGATTTCACGCGCCCCTGGGAGGCGCTGTAACGCATCGGTGAATAGCCTCTTTTCACCGCGCTCGCGATGGCCTAACCTCAATGAACCTCTTGGGAGTGGGCGCGGTGAACTATGAAAAACTCATCGATGAAGAGACCTGGGCCTTTATTCGGCGCACAGATGAGCTTTTCCCGGACGAAGATCCCCCCGTTCCCTTAGATGAGCGCCGTCGCCTTTATGATGATTGGAGCTTGGCCTTTCGCGCCCGTCGCCCCGCTGGGGTGCAGACAAAAGATCTTGATGCGGGTGGGGTGCCTGCACGCAGCTATACCTTGGGCGATCCGACCTGCACGGTGGTGTTTTGTCATGGCGGTGGTTTTGCGCTTGGCGGCCTAGATAGCCACGATGATATCTGCGCAGACATCTGTGCAGAAACCGGCTATCGCGTGGTGGCGATTGACTACCGTCTTGCGCCCGAGCACCTGCATCCAGCCCCCTTTGACGATTGCTGGCGTGCCACAAGCTGGGTGATGGATCAGTTCGAAGGGGGGATTGTGCTTGTTGGCGATAGCGCTGGTGGCAATCTTTGCGCGGCTGTTGCACATCATGCACGTGGGCGTTTAACAGGGGTCTTAGGGCAAGTTCTGATCTATCCCCTGTTAGGACGCCAGATGGATACAGCGTCTTATCAGGAACATATGTCGGCGCCGATGCTTACACGCGCCGATCTGATCCATGTGGAAAAACAGCGCCTGAACGGTACGATCAACGACCCAGATCCAAGTTTCGCACCGCTGGAGGACGCGGATTTCACCGCATTGCCGCCAACGGTTGCATTTTCAGCCGATTGTGATCCGTTGCGTGATGATGCGCGGCTTTATGTTGAGAAACTGCAGGCCGCAGGCGGGCAGGCCCATTGGGTGAATGAGACCGGGCTTGTGCATTCTTACCTGCGCGCCCGTCACAAGGTACGCCGCGCAGCTGAAAGTTTTGAGCGTATTACAGTAGCTGTTGAAGCGCTGGGGCAGGGGGTTTGGTCCTGGGATGCGTGATGGGACGATGCGTAATCAGGCCTGATCGCTGTCGATCCAGATCGTTACTGGCCCGTCGTTGACAAGCGAGACTTTCATATCTGCTGCAAACTCTCCGGTTTCCACCGAAATACCTTCGCCACGTAAACGCTCCACAAAATCAACGTAGAGGCGTTTACCCTCTCCGGGGCGGGCAGCCGTGGAAAATCCTGGCCGATTGCCGCTTTTGGTATCCGCTGCCAGGGTGAACTGGCTGACAACCAAGGCGCTACCACCTTGATCTAGGACGGATTTGTTCATCTTTCCTGCATCATCGCGGAAGATGCGCATCTTTGCGATCTTGCGGGCGAGATAGGCGCTTTGCGTCTCGTTATCTCCATCCATCGCGCAGACCAGCACAAGCAGCCCGGCACCAATTTCGCCAATGGTTTCACCGTCTACTTTGACGGAGGCTTCAGCCACTCGCTGCACCAATGCCCGCATTTCGATCTTCCTTATTTGACGCCAGACACCAGCGCGACGCCGCCCAAAACCACCAGAGCCAGCAGCACTGCAAAAGCAATTTTCCAAGCAGAATACGGGCGTTCGCCCTGCACCCGGCCGGATTGCCCATTGACCACAAATCGATAGGTTTTGCCGCGGTATTTATAGGCCGCAAGCCACACAGGCAGCAGCACATGTTTAAACGTCACATCGCTGACTTCGGTGCGAAGCGCGTCGATACGCTGGCGATCGCCGCCAATGTCAAAACGCACATCGCGTTCAATCACCCGGTCCATTTTGGCGCGTGCCTCAACAAAACCTTCCTCGAGATCCACCACATAGGCCTCTGCGCGAAAGCCCGCGATATATTGCGGCTGGTAAGGTTCAAGCTGGGACAGATCCCAAGGTTCGAGCCCCTCAGTATTGCGTTTGGGGAGCGACTTTGACGCCAGCACCAACACATCATCAAAGAAACGCTGCACCCGGCCGGAAACCCCGGTCCAGCGGATTTTGGCAACCCGGCGTTTTTCGCTCTTGCCGTCAATCACCACACGTTCTTCGACGTAATAAACGGTGCCGCGTTGGCCGCGGTACTGGGTGCGGGTCTGGGCGTCATAGGTCCAGAAGGGCACGTAGATCCCATCCATCTTACGCCCTTTGCGCGCGTATTCCTGCAACCCGTTGGGGGCAAACCACAAACGGCCAAGCCAGTTTGTCATTGCCTTCTGGGCACTGCGTTCATCAAACACAAACGGCACCACGCCTTTGGGTTTGATATGGCGGTGCGCGCCGGTGTCGGCGACGACGGGTGTTGCGCAAAACGGGCATTCGCGGGCGTGGGTGCTTGGATCAAATTCCACCTGCGCCGCGCAGTTTGGACAGGCGCTGACACGGGTGATCTCCATTTCTACTTCGGGCAGGGCTTTGGCGACGGCGGCTTTGAAATCAAGCTCTTGCATCGCGTCGCCGCCCCAGGGTCCGGCCGCTGCTGTTGCCCGGATCTGGCTGGTGTGACCGCAATGATCACAGCTGAGCGCACCATTTTCAGGATGATAGCGATAGTCCGCCCCGCATTGTTCACAGGGGAAACGGTGGCTCTCTTCGGCCTCTTTTGGCAAGGGCGGTGGCAGCTGGCTCATTGGGATCTCGTGCTCGAACATAGGCGGTGACTTATCATCATCACCACCAACCAATCATACTGTGGTGTTATGCTTATGCGCCGGGGGGCGGTGGCGGCGGAGGGGGCGGCAAAATGGTGAAAAGCTGCGCAAGTTCTGCAACGTCTCCAGCTGCTTTCCAGCCGTCTTGGCCGGGCGTCCAGACCAATGTTGTGCGGGTCAATCCGCCTTCTTGTGCCATACGTCCCATGCGCGCTTTGGAATAAGGGCCAGTGGTTTGGCCATTTTCCGCGATATGCCAGACATGTTCGACCGGCGGCGGTGGGGGCGGTGCCACGGGCGCTGCGGGTTGCGCGGCAGCGGGCGCAGGACGTGCGCCCCATGGACCAGCGGCTGGACCCGCTGCCATGTTTTGTCCCATCGCCATGCCAATGCCCATGCCGATCCCTTCGCCCATGCCACTGCCGGGTGTTGTTGCAGCTGCTGTCATCGCTTCTGCTGCGGAAAACTGGGTATAGGCGCTCAGATCGCCGATAATGCCCATCTGGGTGCGCTTGTCCATTGCGGCTTCAACTGCGGGCGGCAATGAGATGTTTTCAATATACAGCTCGGGGATCTGCAGCCCATATTCCGCGATTGTGCTGGAAATCTCTGCCGCGATCAGCTTGCCCATGTCGCTGGTGTTGGCCGCCATATCAAGTACTGGAATGCGCGAGCTTGCCACCACGCGGCTGAATTCCTGCACAATAATATTACGCACCTGGAATGAAATCTCATCCATGGTGAATTCGCCATCGGTGCCGACGATCTCAGTCAGGAAGCGCGCAGGATCCACCACCCGCACACTATAGGTGCCAAAGGCCCGCAGACGCACGGGGCCAAACTCGGGATCGCGGCAGATGATCGGGTTTTTGGTGCCCCATTTCAGATCGTTAAACCGGGTGGTGTTGACAAAATACACTTCCGATTTGAACGGCGACTGAAACGCGTGATCCCAATGCTGCAGGCTGGTCATCACCGGCATATTGTTGGTTTCAAGCATATAAAGGCCGGGAGTGAACACATCCGCCAGCTGGCCTTCATGAATAAATACAGCCGCTTGCCCCTCACGCACCGTGAGCTTGGCGCCGTATTTGATTTCATGGCCTTCGCGCTCAAACCGCCAGACCATGGTATCGCGGGTGTCATCTACCCAATGGATAACATCAATGAACTGGCCTTTGAGGAAATCAAATATCGGCATGGTAGGCTCCTTTCTCGTGGATCGGATCTGGATTGTTTGGTGACCATGCGGGCAGGCATGGATGATTAGAGGCGTGCGCTTTGACCTGTGGCACAATGCTCATAGTTGATTTACCGCGGCAAGTTCTTCACCGGTTGGTTTTGGAGCAAAAAACTCTTTGGCAATCTCTTCGACAATGGGGCGCGCGTCTTCAGTGCTCATTCCCGGTTTAAGACGCGGATCATAAAGCATCTTAAGCAGCATTTCATCATGGCTGGTCAGACGGGCAAATTCATCATCGTCGTTAAATATCGACGGGCGCGCGCGGGGGCTGTCATTGCGCAGCCCCAACCCCTGCGCCACTTCTTCGTGCAGGCAGGCGCGGCGGGTCAGGGTTGGGTGTTCCGCCCGGATCAGCGCAACACCCTGGGAATAGGCAAACGGCGCAGACAGCGGTCCACCTGCAACAACAAGGCAGAAATAGATTTCGGGCGTGTTCACCAGCGTGTCGAGCTGTTCAGAATTGATGCTTGGCAATTGCCGGGTCACGGTTGCGCGAATGAAATCCTTGTCGTCCACGCTGGCGTAGATCACCTTGAAATTGCCACCCCGGTTCACGGTGGTAATCGGGTGGCCAGTGATCTTGCCAAGCCGCGCCCCATAGGCTTTTAGCTCAGCGCGATCGCGTTCGCGCTGTTCGGCAGAAACCGATGGGGCAAAGACCGGCTGCAATCGCACAGGCCCCTTCCAACGGCTGAGCGCGCCTTTGGTATCAACACCTTGGCGGAAATGCTCATCAAAAAACGCAATGGCTTCAAAGTTGCGGGCAAGATCGTCGGCATCATAGGGGGTATCGGGGCCGCCGCCGTCTTCACGTAGCAAACCACGGGTCAGAAGATCTTGCTGCAACACCCGATAGAAATTCACCAGCCGCTCGCTTTCGGCCGAAGGCTTTGGCGGTTCAATTTGCAGATTGCTGGGTCGCAACTTTGGCACCAGCGACACCTGCTGCCCGTTCTGGATGCATCCCATCGCCAACAACCCAACCGCCACAAGCGCCATAAAGAGCCTGCAACGGGGGAGAGCTTTGGCAATGGAATGTTTCAGCATCATAGGATTAGGCAGGCACCGCAGTGCCAGAGGTATAGCCAACCCCATCGCGACGCGCTTTTGCAGCCGCAAGGGTGTCGCGCAGATCCGCTTCCATCTGTTTCAGATCTTCTTCGGCTGCGGCGCGTTTGGCTTTGCCTTCGTCTGCGATTTGCAGGCTTTCCTGAATGGTGCCGATCAGATCCGCATTGGCCTGTTTCACCGCTTCAATGTCAAAGACGCCGCGCTCCATTTCCTGACGGATCACCTTGTTGCTTTCGCGCAGGTTTGCAGCATTCGATGTCAGCAGCTCATTGGTGAGATCATTTGCATCACGCACCGCTGCTGCAGCTTCGGCAGAACGTTGAATGGTCACGGCCTGCGCCAGCTGGGTTTCCCAGAGCGGCACGGTATTGACCAGCGTGGAGTTAATCTTGGTGACCAGAGATTTGTCGTTTTCCTGCACCAGGCGGATCGATGGCAGGGATTGCATTGTCACCTGACGGGTCAGTTTCAGATCATGCACCCGGCGTTCCAGATCATCACGCGCGGCGCGCAGATCGCGCAGCTCTTGCGCTTTCATGACCTGGTCGTTTTCGGGGGCTGCCTGAACTTCGGCCTCTTTGGCTGGGATGTCTTTGCTATCAAGCTCTTCAAGCTTGGCTTCGCCCGCAGCGATGTACAGCGCAAGTTCATCGTAGAAACCCAGCGTCTTATCATAGAGCAGATCAAGCGATTTGATGTCTTTCAGCAGTGTATGTTCATGCGCCAGAAGATCGTCGGTGATCTGGTCAATCTGACCCTGCACCGTCTCAAAGCGAGCGGTGAATTTTGCAAAAGGTGCCGCACGGCCCAGAATGCGTTCAAAAAATGTGGGCTTACGGCGCACGTCCAGCTCTGAAACCGAAAAGCCGCGAATGGTCGTCACGATACCGCGCAGGCTGTCACCGGCGGGGCCCACATCTTTGTTGCGAACGTCCTGCAGCATCGCCTGGCTGATTGTCTGCAGTTCTGCCTGCGCGCCAGAGCCAAAGGCGATAATCGAATTGGTGTTGGCCATATCGATCTCATCCATGCGCTTGCGGATCGCATCAGATGTTGGGGCATCGGCCTCGGCCAGCGGCTGAACCGCTTCAACGGGGATGGGCAGGGATGCTTCTGCCACTTCTCTTACCAGTACTTCTGCCTCGGCAGCTTTCTTTTGGATAATCTCAGACATTGAGTGGCTCCTCGTTGATATCAACTATTGTCCAGGCGAACGCCTTCACGCTGCAGGCGTTCGCGCAGCACTTCAATTTCCACAGTCAAATCGCTGCGGTCTTCCAGCAGCATCTTGCGATTGCGGGCGGCAAAATTCTGTTCCAGATCGTCGAGCAATGTAAGGTAATCACTGCGCGCCTGAGGATCCTGACTGCGCCCATAAATATCGGCAAACTTCACCGTCGCGTCGCGCGCCCCGAGCAGGTAGACGGTCAGGTACTTGCGCGCCGCAGTCAGATCACGCGGATCTTCTTCCACGGTGCGAAAGAGGTCACGCACCACTGATTGAAACTGTTCTACGCGGCTTTCAACCCGGCGATCCTGCGCCCGCAGGACTGCGTCACGCATGGCTTCCAGGTGGGTTTCGGCCTCGTCAATCACACGCGCAACTCGGCTTTGCTGAAATTCATCAATGCCTTCAACGCCCTTATTGCTGAGCGGGTCAAACCCAAAGGCCGCGAGATGCAGCCCGACGGCGGCCAATGCATAGACCGCTGCGATGATCGCACCGGGTTCTGCCTTCCAGGCGGCAAAGCCTGCGCCAATGCCAACCAAAACGGCTGCGAGTATCTTGCGCGGCAGAGCAGGGCGTTTGGCAACCCGGCGTTCATTATATGCAGCCTCAGCCTTGAGACCTTCGCGCAGCATCATCCAGGCTGCGGCCCATGACGCGGCACCCAAAAGTCCAAATGCCATGCCGCTTGCGCCTGAAAACAGCGAGAAAAATAACAATAGCGCAACGGGTACCGACATGAGATTGGCACGCAGACCAATTGGATTGATGCGGGCATTCTTAAACGGATTGCGCGGCGAGGGGGCGCTGTTGTTTGGCGCACCATCCGGGCTGTGTTTACCACCAAATCGCTGTGCCATGAGGTCAGCCCCCCACGATCCAGCCGGTGCTCAGCCCGACCAACAGCAAAAGCAGCGCAATAAACGCAAGATTACGCACGAAATGTCACTCCCCACCTTGTGGGTTTTACCCCGTTCTTACGCAGAAAGGTAAGCGAAGGAAGGTCACGTTTCTAGGGGGAAGCTTGGCGCAAACTGCTCAGCGGCGGGGATTTTTACCGTTTGGCGAATTTTTGCCACGCCCTTGTGCGCCGCGTCCGGCTGATTTTGTGCTGTCACTTGATTTACGGCGCAGGCTTGCAGATGGGTCTGCTGTCTTGCGGGAGTTGCCACGTGATTGCGCGGCTGTGCCATCTGAGCGATCTCGGAAAGTTTTCCCTGCCGCAGGCTTGGCAGAACTTGGTTTGCCAAGACCAGGCTTGCCAGTACCAGGCCTGCCAGTGCCAGCCTTTCCAAGGCCAGGCTTTCCGGGTCCGGGTTTGCCAGAACCGGGCCGACCGGAACCGGGTCTACCAGAATCGGATCTGCCTGACGTGGACTTGCCGACAAAAGGCTTTCCTGATTGGGCCTTCTTAAAAGGAGGTTTACCTTTGCGCGTTGGGCGCAGCTGCTTAGGCTCATCCGGTTCTTGCAGGCCCAATTGGTCACGCATGACCCGGCGGCGCACTTCTTCTACTTCTCCAGGCTTTAGATCGCCAAGCTGGAACGGACCATAAGACAGCCGCAACAGCCGGTTCACCGGGAAGCCGATGTCTTCCATCGCGCGGCGGATTTCGCGGTTCCTGCCTTCACGCAGACCCACGGTGACCCAGGCGTTTGCACCTTGCTGGCGATCCAATGTGACCTGCATCGGCTGGAAACGTTCACCATCGATCACAAGCCCCTTGCGCAAGGGTTCAAACGCTTCATCCTTGGGGCGACCATTGATGCGCACGCGGTAGCGGCGCAGCCAGCCGGTTTCTGGCAGCTCCAGCTTACGTTTCAAGCCGCCATCATTGGTCAGCAGCAACAAACCTTCGGAATTAATGTCAAGCCGCCCAACCGTCATCACCCGCGGCAGGTCTTCGGGCAGCTCGTCAAAAATGGTGGTGCGACCCTTTTCATCAGAATTGGTCGTCACCAGGCCAATGGGTTTGTAATACAGCCACAGACGTGCCTCTTCTGCCTCGGGCAGGGGATTGCCATCCACGCTGATCCGATCTTGCGTCGTCACATTCAGCGCAGGGCTTTCGATAACCTTGCCATTGACGCTCACGCGCCCCTCCGTAATCATGCGTTCCGCCTCCCGGCGCGAGGCCACGCCAGCGCGCGACAGCACTTTGGCGATCCGATCGCCTTCGGGGGATTGGGGGGTGGTGTTGTCTTTGGGGGCAGGTTTCTGTGTCATGAACCCGCCATAGAACATTCCCGCGGCTTGCGAAAGCATCCATTCTGGGGCAGGGAGGTTTCATGCAGTTCACGTCATTCATGGATCAGGCCCTAGATGAGGCGCGAAAAGCCGGAGCACGCGGCGAAGTTCCCGTGGGCGCGGTGCTTGTTTCTGCCTCCGGGGTGGTGGTGGCCGCCGCAGGAAACCGCACCCGTGAACTGAACGATCCGACCGCCCACGCGGAAATGCTGGTGATCCGCGCGGCCTGTGCCACATTGGGGCGCGAACGGTTGCAGGATCATGATCTCTACGTGACGCTTGAACCCTGTGCCATGTGCGCCGCCGCGATAGCTGCCGCCCGCCTGCGTCGGGTGTATTATGGCGCATCAGATCCCAAATCCGGTGGTGTCGCCCATGGGGCCTGCGTGTTTGATCATCCGCAATCCCACCATATGCCCGAAGTCTATGAAGGCCTTGCCGAAGGGGAGGCCGCCGCGCTGTTGCGGGAGTTCTTTGCAAAGAAGCGGGATTTGGGATGAGCCTAAGATAAGGCTGAACCGCTATCGCACGCGAAAAGACGGCAAATTGCCTATCACCTCTTGATTTGCATAGGTCAGTTGTCCTACCACCTGTATAGGTCAATTGCCCTAGGATTCTTGTGCTATGTCAACACGTGAAAAAATTGCGGCGTCTGCGGATGATCTCTTTTATGAGCAGGGGTTCGAGGCCACGTCTTTTGCCGATATCGCGTCAGATGTTGGGATTTCTCGTGGGAACTTCTACCATCATTTCAAAGCCAAAGATGACATCCTTGATGCGGTGATCGACCGTCGAATTGTCAAAACCCAGAAAATGCTGGAAAGCTGGGATGCTGACGGCAAAACTCCGCTGGAGCGGATTGGCTGTTTCATCCGCATCCTTATTCGCAATCGGGCCAAGATCACCAATTACGGCTGTCCGGTGGGGACTTTGGTGTCAGAGCTCGGCAAGCTGAACCATGTGGGGCAATCCCGTGCCAATGCGCTGTTTTCAATGTTTTCGGATTGGCTGGTCGAGCAGTTTCGCGCCTTGGGCTGCAATGATGAGGACGCCCTGAAACACGCGCGCCATTTGCTGGCGCGCAGTCAGGGTGTGGCGACGCTATCGCAGGCGTTGCGTGATGATGCGTTTATCGAGTCTGAAGTTGATTTGATGCTTGAATACGCTGCTGCGGCAGCGCCAAAATAAGGAATTTGAATATGTTTGTTGTCTTTTTGAAGTTTGGCCAAAACCGTGCTGCCGCCGGGGATCATATGGAAGGTCACAAGGCCTGGATCGGGCAGGGGTTTGAACGCGGAATTTTTCTAGCTGTTGGCAGCCTTGCGGACAAACAAGGCGGCGGGATCTGGGCGCATAATTGCACCGCCGAAGAGCTGGAAGCCTTTGTCAAAGAAGACCCGTTTGTTGTGCATGATGTGGTTGCGCCAGAAATCACTGAAATCCTCCCCGCGCGCCTTGATGATCGTCTGTCGTTTTTGAAAGACGCATAAATGGCTGAACTATACCTGGCGCCGGATGGTGAATATCGCTGCAAATGGGCAGGGGGCGCACCTGGCTTTCTGGAATACCACGATACCGAGTGGGGTTTTCCGGTTGGTGATGACATCCGCCTGTTTGAAAAAGTCTGTCTGGAAAGCTTTCAATCGGGCCTAAGCTGGCGCACTATTCTGGAAAAGCGGGAGAATTTCCGCGCAGCTTTTCAGGGGTTTGACTATCGCAAAGTGGCGCAGTTTGACGACAGCGATGTTGAACGCCTGCTGCAGGACAAAGGCATTGTGCGTCATCGTGGTAAAATCAACGCGGTGATCAATAATGCCGCCCGCGCGATTGAACTGGAAGCAGAGGCCGGGAGCCTTGCGGCGTTTTTCTGGTCGTTTGAACCGGATCCCGAAACCCTGCCGCCGCCGCAAAGCCAGACCACCAGCGCCGAATCTGTTGCGCTTTCAAAAGCGCTCAAGAAACGCGGATGGAAATTCGTCGGCCCCACCACCTGCTTTGCCTTCATTCAGGCGATGGGGCTGATCAATGATCACTCCGAAGGCTGTATCATTCGCCCGCGTGTCGAAGCTGCGCGGGCGAAGTTCGTCCGGCCTCAGCTCAAAGCGTGATTGGTTTTAATACGTCTGGTTCCACCACTTCCACATCGGGCAGGGCGCTGATGAGTTCTTCGGCGCTCTGCTCAAGCAGGGGGAAGGTTTTATAGTGGCAGGGGATCAGGGTTTTGAAATTGAAATAGCGCTTGGCCGCATAGGCCGCACCTTTCATGCCCATGGTGAAATGGCCTCCGGCGCTCAGAATGCCGATTTCGGGTTTGTAGAAATCTCCCATCCATTCCATATCGGCCATAATATCCGTGTCGCCTGAGACATAGACAGTTTTGCCTTCGAGGGTGATCATAAATCCAACCTCGGATCCGGCCGTCTTCAGCCCCTCGGGCGTGCCAAAGGTCGAACTGTGCGAGGCTGCAACCATTGAAACCGTGATGCCATCCAGATCGACGGTGCCGCCTTTGTTGAAACCAATGGTTTCGATACCTTCAGCATCTGACCAATGGGCCATCAGATCGTATTGCCCCACAACCGGCACGTTCAGCCGCTTGGCGAGACCAACAATATCGGCTGAGTGATCAAAATGCGCATGGGTCAGCAGGATATGGGTTGCCCCTTTCAGCGCGTCTTCGTGTTGATCTTCGGCCAACATCGGATTGCCGGTGAGCCAGGGATCAATCAACAGAACCTTGTCCGCGCTTTCAATTCGAAAACTAGCATGCCCCAGCCAGATAATATTCATAGCGTCTTTCTCCATTTTGGACCTAGGATGATCCAGACATCTGCAAGGAGAACTCTATGCAGCTTACGGGATATGTCGATGCCTATTGTGAACGCCTAAGCCCGCATTACTGGGCGGAACCGGTGAATGCCTTGACCAATGCTGCCTTTGTGATCGCAGCGGTGCTGGTTTGGATCCTTGAGCGGCGCGCGCCCGCACCGATGATGCGGGTGCTGTGCGCGGTTTTGGCGCTGATCGGGGTGGGGAGCTATCTGTTTCACACCCACGCATTGATTTGGGCGATGATTGCAGATGTAACGCCTATTGCGCTTTTTGTGCTGATTTATGTTTTTGCGATCAATCGCGACATTTTGTGCCTGCGCCCGGTGCGGGCTTACGGCCTCACCGCGCTGTTTTTCCCGTATTATGCGCTGACACTGCCGCTGTTTCAGATGCTGCCCGGTTTGGGCAGTTCTGCCGTCTATGGTCCGGTGCCGTTGCTGATTGTGCTCTATGCGCTGGTGCTGTGGCACAAAAAGCCGCTTTTGGCGCGGGGCTTCATCTATGGCGCTGCTATTTTGGTACTGTCACTGACGTTTCGCACCCTGGATGAGCCGCTGTGCCAGGTCTTTCCGCTTGGCACCCATTTCCTGTGGCATATCCTAAATGGGGTGATGCTGGGCTGGATGATTGTGGCCTATGGGCGCGCATGGCGGGCACAAAGCGGGGATCAGGCGTAGCCAACCCTTGCAGCGCGCGCGCGCGGGCGGTAAATGCCAGATAACACAGATGAGGGTAATCCATGTCGATTGACCAAAACACCGCCGCCAAAGTGGCGAAACTGGCCCGGATCAAGGTCGAAGAGGATGCGCTGCCAGCGCTGTCCAATGAGTTCAACAACATCCTTGGCTTTATCGAACAGCTGAATGAAGTGGATGTTGAAGGGGTAGAACCAATGACCTCGGTCACACCGCAGCGCCTGAAGCGCCGTGAAGATGTGGTCAACGACGGCAACCAGCAGGACAAGGTGCTGGCCAATGCGCCAGATGCGCGCGAAGGCTTCTTTGCGGTTCCGAAGGTGGTGGAGTAAGACATGACTGAACTGAATAAACTTGGCCTTGCTGAGGCCCGCGACCTGCTGCGTAAAGGTGAAACCACCTCCGTTGAGCTGACCAAGGCTTGCATCACCGCAATTGACGGCTCTGATGCGCTGAACGCTTATGTGCATAAAACCCCGGAAATCGCGCTTGAGCGTGCAAAAGCTGCGGATGCCCGCCTGAAACAGGGCGACGCGCCTGCCATGTGTGGCCTGCCCATCGGCATCAAAGACGTGTTCTGCACCGAAGGGGTCGACAGCCAGGCTGGTTCAAACATCCTGAAAGGCTTCAAGCCGGAATATGAATCCACAGTCACCCAGAACCTGCGCGATGCAGGTGCGGTGATGCTTGGCAAGCTCAACATGGATGAGTTTGCGATGGGGTCTTCAAACGAGAGCTCATGCTACGGCGCAGCCGTTAACCCGTGGAAACGCGATGGCGACGATACACCGCTTACACCTGGTGGCTCTTCGGGTGGCTCTTCTGCGGCTGTTGCTGCGGATCTGTGTCTGGCGGCAACCGGCACCGATACCGGCGGCTCGATCCGTCAGCCTGCGGCCTTTACCGGCACTGTTGGGATTAAACCCACTTACGGTCGCTGCTCGCGCTGGGGGGTGGTGTCTTACGCCTCTTCGCTGGATCAGGCTGGCCCGATGACCAAAACAGTACGCGATGCGGCCATCATGCTGGGCGCAATGGCAGGGCACGACCCCAAAGACAGTACCTCTGCTGATCTTGCTGTGCCGGATTTCGAGGCGATGCTGACCGGTGACATCCGTGGCAAGAAAATCGGCCTGCCCAAGGAATACCGCGTTGATGGCATGCCTGCCTCCATTGAAAAACTGTGGAACGAAGGCGCCGAAAAGCTAAAAGATGCCGGCGCTGAAATCGTCGATATTTCGCTGCCGCACACAAAATACGCGCTGCCAGCCTATTATGTGATTGCACCTGCTGAAGCGTCGTCAAACCTCGCACGTTATGATGGGGTTCGCTATGGCCAGCGCAGCACGCTTGACGCGGGTGACGGCATCACCGAGATGTATGAAAAAACCCGTGCCGCAGGGTTTGGCCCAGAAACCCAGCGCCGTATCATGGTTGGCACCTATGTGCTGTCTGCCGGTTTCTATGACGCCTATTACAACCGCGCGCGCCGGGTCCGTACATTGATCAAGAAAGACTTTGAAGACGCGTTTGCAGCGGGCATCGATGCAATCCTTGCGCCGGTCACACCTTCGCCAGCCTTTGGTCTGGGTGACATGGCCTCGGCAGATCCGGTGGAAATGTATCTGCAGGATGTCTTCTCGGTCACGCTGAACCTTGCCGGTCTTCCGGGGGTTGCCGTGCCTGCTGGCCTCAACAGCCAGGGCCTGCCACTGGGGCTTCAGCTCATTGGCAAACCTTGGGAAGAGGGCGATCTGCTGAACACCGCCTACGCGTTGGAACAGGCCACTGGTTTTGTGGCCAAGCCATCGAAATGGTGGTAATCACCGCTGTAGGTCATAACATATAGGTCTTTCCATGCGCATCATTGCCTTTCCCATTGTTGTCACATCGCTTCTTGCCCTCGCGGCCTGCGAGCCGAGCGTGCCGGACAGCGGGGCAGGCGTGATAGAGGGAAGACCTGCCCCAGGTTCCACCATCACAGGTGAACCTCTGGTGCCTGCTGCACGTATCTCAACCGAGCCATTGCCCTCTGCCAATCGCGCACAAGCGCAAAGCCCGGGCTTTGGCTCATCGGTTGCCTTGCCCGCCCCCACTGGGGTTCACAGCCAATCGGCGGGCGAAAGCCTGCCTCCGGCGCGGATCTTTGGCACAGAAACCACGGCGTCGAGCAGCGATATCGCCCGCGAGACAGCCGCGGCACTACAGTCGGCGCGATCAAACTCTGGCATTGCACCGCTCGAAGCTTCGCCGTCAAATCCGGCACCGCAGATCATTGGCAATCCGGGCATCTCGGATGAAAACGACTTTACCGCTGTCTCTGCGCGTCAGTCGATCGAAAGCGATGCAGCGCGGCTTGAACGTAACCGTGAGAAATTCCAACAGGTTACGCCAACAGCCTTGCCACAACGCGATGGCGAAAGTGACCCGAATGTGGTGCGCTATGCGCTCAGTACGTCGCATCCAGTAGGGACACGCGTCTACAGCCGCTCTGGCATTAACCTGCGCGCGCGCTCACAGCGTAACTGCGCGCTGTTTCCTTCAGCCGATGCGGCACAGGTTGAATTTCTACGCAACGGTGGCCCCAAACGCGATCGCAAGGCGCTGGACCCGGATGGGGATGGCTACGCCTGCGGCTGGGATCCACGCCCGTTCCGCCTGGCGGTTGGCAACCGCTGATCGATGTCAGGCCTGACGCCGCTCCTGCACCCCAGCCCCAATTTTGGCCCTCGTCGCGGCGGGCAGAAGCCAGAACTGATTGTGCTCCATTACACCGCGATGGGCAGCGCCGAGGCCGCGCTTGAACGCCTGTGTGACCCACAATATGAGGTGTCGGCGCATTATCTCATCGCTTCTGATGGAGAAGTCTATCAGCTGGTGGATGAGACCATGCGCGCCTGGCATGCTGGCGCGGGTGAATGGTGCGGGCAGGGGGATGTGAACTCGCGCTCCATCGGCATTGAGCTCGACAACGCGGGTGATCATCCGTTTGCTGAACCTCAGATGCGCGCGCTGGAAGATCTCGTGAAAGGTATCATGCAACGCTGGCAGATCCCTGCACATGGGGTGATTGGCCATTCAGATATGGCACCGGGGCGCAAAATTGACCCGGGACCGCGTTTTGACTGGCTGCGCCTCGTGCACCAAAACCTTGCAGCGGTCTCTGGCGATAGCGCAGCACCTCAGGATGTCAGCTGGACGCGCTTTCGCAAGTTGGCGCAGGACGCTGGCTACACCTGCGATTGTTCTGATCAGGATCTGCTTGCAGCTATTCGCCTGCGACATCGCCCGCATGGCATAGGTCGGCTTGCAGCTGCAGATCTGGCAGCCCTACCCAAAGGGCATTCACCTTTTTAAAAATACTCTGGGGTGAATGCGCAGCAGAGGGGCAAAGCCCCTGAGTTTACAGCCTTTGAAACCTTCGTCCAAACCTTGCATTGACGCGCCTGCGCAATGGGCGTAGGCAAGCCCCGCACAGAAGGCCGGACGGTCGCGTTGCCGCAAGGCGCGAGGAAAGTCCGGGCTCCACAAGGCAACGGTGCCGGGTAACGCCCGGGCGGGGTGACCCGACGGAAAGCGCCACAGAAATGAAACCGCCTCGCACGCCGGGGTAAGGATGAAACGGTGGGGTAAGAGCCCACCGCGCCGCTGGTAACAGTGGCGGCACGGCAAGCCCCACCGGGAGCAATGCCAAATAGGGTCCCCGCGCGGGTTGGTCGGGCAACCGATACCACCGCTAGGCATGCTTTGACCGAGAGGGACCGGGTTGGCAGCTAGAGACATTTGGCAACAGATGTCGCAGATGAATGACCGTCTACGGGCGCCATGTGCGCCCTGGACAAAACCCGGCTTACAGGCCTTCTGTGCTATTTAAATCAGCGGATCATGTCGGTGAAACCCTTGCTGGTGCCCCGACTGCGTGCACCGCGCAGCTGGTCGCCGGAAATCTCCATCAGCTGACGGTCGGTGTTCTTGCTGTGGCTGCTCAGGGTACGACACCAATAGCCCTCGCGCCATTGCCATACAGCATCAAGTTTCTTGCCACCCAAATTGCCGCTGTCTTTCCTGTTCCAATTCGCGTCTGCTCAAGATTGTGGATGAAAGCGGGGAAAAACCAGGTCCGAGCTATTGACTCCAAGCGCTACCCGTTTAAAAGCGCATTCTCATATGGAATTTACCGAAAGGCCCCTGCCTTTTCGGACGCAGGAGAAGCGCCATGGCGAAGCCGACGACTATTAAGATCCGCCTGAACTCGACCGCGGGCACGGGCCACTTTTATGTGACCAAGAAAAACGCACGCACCATGACCGAGAAAATGGTTGTGCGTAAGTATGACCCGGTTGTGCGCAAGCACGTCGAGTACAAAGAAGGCAAAATCAAATAAGCCTTCCGGTCTTATCTAGATCAAAAAAGGGTCGTGCATTGCACGGCCCTTTTTTATTGAAAACTGACGCGCCTGTTTATGATGCTCAAGCGGTTCTTAGTTCCTTTGCGGCTAGCGTAGGAAACGGCAGATGGTCTGCCGTGTGATACGCGGGGGCGGCGATGAAACGAGGTTTGGCCTATGTAGCGCTGATCACAGCTGCGCTTCTGGCTGAGGTCGTGTTCAGCAATCATCTGCCTGCGCTGACACAGCTTCCTGTTGTGCCTGCGCCAAACCATATCGATATTGATCCCCTTTAAATCGCGTTCCGTGCAAGGGGGGGTCTTGCGGGCAATCCGCGTTAAAGCACCTGTTCGGCCACAATAACGCTGGGCTTTAACCCCATCGCCTGCATCAACCCGGCAGAGGCCTCGTTGAAGGGGGCATAGGTTGTCCGCAGCGCCTTGGCACCAGCCTCTAGCGCGGCATTGCGAACCTCAGCCACCAGAGCCTGTCCAATCCCCATACGCCGCATCGTATCCGAAACCGCGATGTGATGCAGCATGGCGCGCTTGCCACCAGCGACCACAGGCAGGTCAGGGCGCTCCTCAATTTCATAGATTGCATAGCCCAGGATGCCACCTGTGGGGCTTTCTGCACCAAGCGCCACAATGTTGTCACCAGAGAGCCAGCTGCTGAGCCATGTGGTCAGCGCATCCTCATCCGGGTCTGCCTTATAGCGTTCTGGCTGATGTAATACATGCAGCGCATGAAGGTCGTTCAGCAGCGGAATAAGCCGCTCTGCCTGCTCAGCGGGGATCGTTGTTATTCTCATTAAATGTCCAAGGGGCCTTTGCCCTTGCTCCCTTTTGGATAATTGCGGTGGGGTAGAAATAAAAAGGGCGGGTCCAACCTGGCCCGCCCTTCGCTGTTTAGCTTGTGAAACGCGCGATTACTCGCGGTTGCCGAACAGTTGCAGCAATTATGTATTGTGAAAAAGCGTAAGTCATCTGTATCAGTCAGTGTTTCCAAAGGGTTGCTTGGTTTTTCGGTATGGATTGTATGTCTGCGATTTTCCGGAAGTTGTAAAAGTATTCTTATTTTTCATAGCGTTTTCAAGAGGTAATGGTTTTGGTGGTGTAATTTTCTGGCTTGATTTCAATCCATTGGTCGAAGCCACCGGGTAAGAAGCGTTGCTGGCCGCAGCGGGGAGGCAGTGTTAGAATATCCTGAGGTACCGTGTAAATGTCATCACCACGAATGGAGGGGCAATGAGCTTGTCGGCCGAAATCAGCGGTTTCGAATGGATGGTCATTGCTTCCATGGTTTTGGTAACCTTGGCGGCTTTGTCTTGTTTGTATTTCCTGCTCAAAACCTCTGGGCGGGACCCCATCATTGATCCCAAGCTGGCGGAGAAGTTCCGGCAGGACGCTCCTTACGGGAAATTGGCGGAAGTTCTGGAGCCTTCCAGAGGACAGTCGATGTAGCCGGGTACATTGCATCTACGTTGCCAGGAAAGTCTTTGGCGTTTGTTCTTGCTCCAGATCCAGCCCGCTGGCACAGCTCTGATCTGCAACGTTTTTATCTGAGCAGGGTACACATCTTCTCGAGAGAGGCGGCCTCCTGTCCAATATGACATTGCGGATTTCGAAGGTTCCTTCCAAGCTTTCAGCCACTTCTGTTGGAACTCGTATAGCGGTCATGTTACGTCTGCCCGCATAGCCGGATGCGAAGCTTCTCCAAGAACTCGCTTCTGAAATTCAGGTTTCAATCCAATCGACTGTTGGTAGAACCTTACCAAGACTTATAAGGGCCAGCAGCGTGACTGACGAACAAAAGAAGAAGCTTGAGCAAAAGCTCTGGGACATTGCCAACGTACTCCGGGGGCGGATGGATGCTGATGGTTTCCGCGACTACATCCTGGGTTTCATTTTCTACAAGTACCTGTCGGAACGCTTGAATCTCTATGCCGACAAGATCCTCAAAGCCGATGGTTTGACCTTTGCAGACCTTGATGAGAATGATGCTGTTCATATTGGCATTCTCAAAGCGGTCGAGGAGAACACGATCGAAGCGCTGGGATATTTCCTGAAGCCTTCCGAACTGTTCAGCGCCATCGCGGCCAAGGGCGCTCAGCCAAATACCTTCATTCTCTCTGATCTGGCAAAGATCCTGAACAACATCCAGAAATCCACCATGGGCACGGAGTCCGAGGATGATTTCGACAACCTGTTTGAAGACCTGGATCTGAGTTCAAGCAAGCTTGGCCGCACTGAAGAAGCCAAGAATACAGTTATCGCCAAGGTGCTTGGGCACCTTGATGCAATCGACTTCCAGCTTCAGGACGCCAAGTCTGACGTCCTGGGCGATGCTTACGAATATCTCATTGGGCAGTTCGCCAGCGGGGCGGGCAAGAAAGCAGGGGAGTTCTATACGCCCCAGCAGGTTTCGACCATCCTGGCTCGGATCGTGACCACGGGCAAAACTCGCCTTCGCTCTGTTTACGACCCCACTTGCGGATCCGGGTCCCTGTTGTTGCGCGTGGCCCGCGAGGTTGAGCACGTGGGGGATTTCTTTGGTCAGGAATTGAACCGGACCACCTACAACCTCGCGCGGATGAACATGATCCTGCATGGGGTGCATTACCGGAATTTCGATATCCGGCAGGAAGATACGCTGGAACATCCCCAGCATGACGGGCTGTTGTCCGAGGCCATCGTGGCCAATCCGCCGTTTTCTGCGAAATGGTCGGCCAGCAAGATTTTTGAAAGCGATGACCGTTTCTCGGAATATGGCAAGCTCGCGCCCAGTTCCAAGGCGGACTTCGCCTTTGTCCAGCACATGCTGCACCATCTGGACGAAGACGGCACCATGGCAGTGGTGCTGCCTCATGGGGTGCTGTTCCGCGGTGGTGCAGAGGGTGCGATCCGCGAATTTCTCGTGGGGACCAAGAACTGGCTGGATGCGGTGATCGGCCTTCCGGCGAACATCTTCTACGGCACCGGCATCCCGACCTGCATCCTGGTTTTCAAGAAATGCAAGGAGCACGAAAACGTTCTGTTCGTCGATGCCTCGACCTGTTTCGAGAAGGGCAAGAACCAGAACAACCTGCGCGACGAAGATGTTGACCGGATTGTCGAGGCTTATCGTTTGCGGGCCGAGGAAGAGCGTTTCAGCCACCGCGCCACCCTGGAAGAGATCCGCGAGAATGATTTCAACCTGAACATCCCCCGCTATGTGGACACGTTTGAGGCGGAACCAGAGGTGGATTTGGAGGCTGTCACGGCGCGGATCCATGATCTGAATGTTGAGATGAAGCAGGTGGATGAAACACTCCGCGAATTCTGTGCCGAATTGGGGCTGGAGGCACCAGTATGAGTGCTGTGCAAAGGACTTTCCCTAAGTCTGTACAGCCGGGCATTCCACACCTGTCAGCCACGCCTGTAGGCTGGACGAAATACCGGTTCGGGGATCTTTTTGACGTTGTAAAACGGCCCCTTGAGATGAAAGACGACGCGGAATATGACTTGGTGACGGTCAAGCGTTCGCGTGGAGGAATTGAACATCGCGGCCGTATGCTGGGACGCAAGATATCCGTGAAAACACAATTTCACATTCAGGAAGGAGACTTCCTGATTTCCAAACGTCAGATCGTGCATGGTGCATGCGGGTTTGTTGGCCAAGAGTTTGATGGTTCTATTGTGTCCAACGAATATTCAGTTTTGGTACCGAAGCAGATCCTACACTTCGATTATCTCCGCTACTTGGTTCACTCGATTTACGTGCAGCAAACCTTTTTCCATTCCAGCATTGGCGTTCATATTGAGAAGATGATTTTCAAGCTGGAAGAATGGTTTAAGTGGCCCATCAATTTGCCACCCCTCGCAGAACAAGAGCGTGTAGCGAAAATGTTCCTGGCGACTGAAGGCAAAATCACGCTTCTGGCCAAGAAGAAAACCGCGTTGGAGGACTACAAGGGTGGGGTGATGCGAAGACTGTTCAGCCGCGAGCTGCGCTTCGCCAACGACGATGGCTCTGCCTTCCCGGATTGGGATGAGCGGAAATTCGGGGACGTGGTTGTTCGTGTTGGCGACAAGTTCGATCCTCGAAAAAGTGACGAGAATCCCTTTCTGGTCGAGCTCGAGAATATTGAAGGAAAGACAGGGCGAATTCTGGGCTTTTCTCGGCTTGAAGGGCAACGCAGTCTCAAAACACGGTTCGCAATTGGCGACGTCCTATTCGGTAAGTTGCGGCCGTATCTGAAGAAGCACGCCCATCCTGACTTTGAAGGCGTCTGCAGCTCGGAGATTTGGGTGCTGCGAAGCGAAGAAATTTCAAGCCTGTTTCTATTCTACTTGGTTCAAGCTGATCAGTTCGTCCGATTGGCCAATATCTCCGCTGGATCAAAGATGCCGCGCGCTGATTGGAGAGTTCTTGCGGACTCAGAATTTGAGATCCCCCACCCCAACGAGCAACGCAAAATCGCGGACTTCCTTTCCGCTATCGACGCCAAAATCACCGCCGTGTCCGCCCAGATTTCCGAAATGGAGACCTTCAAAAAGGGTCTCCTGCAAAAGATTTTTGTCTGATTTCATTCCCCAAAAGGATTTTTCATGTCCGTTCAGTCCGAAGCCCAGCTCGAAGCCGCCCTTGCCAAACGTCTCGAGGGGCTGGGCTGGCAGGCCGTCTCAATTCCTGACAGTGCGGCCCTCGCTGCGAACCTGCAAACCCAGCTGGAAGCGCACAATGGTCTGAAATTCTCCCCCGGGGAGTTCCGCACCATCCTGAACCATCTGGAGAAGGGCAACGTTTTCGACAAGGCCAAGACCCTGCGCGACCGGTTTGCCTTGCAGCGGGATGATGGCACCACGGCCTGGGTGGAGTTCTTCAACAAGACTGAATGGTGCCGCAACCGGTACCAGGTCACGACGCAGGTGACCCAGGAAGGGGCCTACAAGAACCGCTATGACGTGACACTGCTGGTGAACGGCCTGCCGCTGATCCAGATCGAGCTGAAACGCCGTGGCATTGAATTGCGCGAGGCCTTCAATCAGATCAACCGATACCAGAGGCACAGCTTTGGCGCCGGCAACGCCCTGTTTCAATATGTGCAGCTGTTCGTGATCTCGAATGGCGTGAGCACTAAGTATTACGCCAACAACCGGCACCAGGATTTCAAGCAGACCTTCTATTGGGCTGAGGAAGACAACGAACCGATCAAGAGCCTGGACAAGTTTGCAGACGGCTTCCTGGAAAAGTGCTTCGTCTCGAAGATGATCGCCAAATACATCGTTCTGCATGAGAGCGACAAGATCCTCATGGTGCTGCGCCCCTATCAGTACTACGCGGTCGAGCGGATCCTGGATCGGGTCATGAAGGGGCGGAAGAACGGCTATATCTGGCACACGACCGGGTCGGGCAAAACGCTGACGAGCTTCAAGGCTGCCCAGGTGGTGATTGAGAATCCCAAGGTGGACAAGGTTGTCTTTGTCGTGGATCGGGCGGATCTGGATTATCAGACGACGAAGGAGTTCAACTTCTTCTCACCTGGATCAGTGGATGGCACAGACAACACCAATCAACTGGTCAGGCAGCTCTCTGGTGAAACCAAGCTGATTGTCACGACGATCCAGAAGCTAAACACCGCCATCACCAGAGAGCGCCATGAAAAGGCCCTCCAGGACGTGAAAGATCAGCGGGTGGTCTTCATCTTCGATGAGTGTCATCGCTCTCAATTTGGGGACACCCACAGGAACATCGTCGCATTCTTTTCCAAGGCTCAGCTGTTTGGCTTCACGGGCACGCCGATCCTCAAAGAGAACGCCGTGGGCAAGCAAACCACGAGAAAGCTCTTTGATGAGCCACTCCATAAATATGTCATCACCGACGCGATCAGAGACGAGAATGTCCTGCGGTTCTCGGTTGAGTACTGGGGCAAGCTTCGGCGCAAGGATGGATCTCTGATCGGCGACGAGGAAGTTGCAAGCCTTGATCTGAAGGGCTTCTTCGAAGACGACAGGCGCATCGGCAGCGTTGTCGACTGGGTGATCCAGAATCACGACAGGAAGACACACCAGCGTCAGTTCAGCGCCATCATGTGCGTTGGTTCCGTAGAGGCCCTGACCAAATACTATGAGGCGTTCAAGAGCAGGAAGGAAGCAGGCCTGCATGATTTGAAGGTCGCCACCATCTTCACGTTCGCTGCGAATGAAGAGGATGCTGAGGCTAACGGTCTGATTGGTGAAGCAGACGTGACTGGCGGCCCGGTCAACACGCAGACCCAGCATAGCCGGGATAAGCTGGCCTCCTATGTCTCCGACTACAATGCCATGTTCGGCACCAACAATAGCGTCAAAGATGGCAAGGCCTTTTACGTCTATTACAAAGGCTTGGCCAAGCGCATGAAATGGCGGGACAAGAAGGATTTCGTGCCCGAGAAGGGCATCGACATCCTGTTGGTCGTCAACATGTTCCTGACCGGCTTCGACGCCAAGACGTGCAATACGCTCTATGTGGACAAGAACCTGAGATACCATGGTCTGATCCAGGCATTCTCGCGTACCAATCGCATTCTTGGGCAGGTGAAATCACAGGGCAATGTTGTCTGTTTCCGGAACCTGAAGGAAAAGGTCGATGACGCCATCGCGCTTTTCTCAAACCGGGATGCAAGTGACCAGATTCTGATCGAGCCGTATCAAGTACATGTCGATCAGTTCAACAAAGCCGCCATGGATCTCTTCCAGATTGCGGCTACACCGAATGCTGTCGACAAGTTGGAATCTGAAGAAGACATACTTGCTTTTGTCAGGGCCTTTCGTGAGCTTATGCGGATCCGGAACGTCCTGTCGACGTTCGCTGAATTCTCGACAGAGGACCTGGTTCTCGATCCGCAAAGGTTCGAGGACTATAAGAGCAAATACTTGGACATCCATGATCGTGTGAAGGCCAACAAAGATGACGATCAAAAGGCGTCGATAGTCGATGAAGTCGATTTTGAGCTGGAGTTGATCCGGCGCGACAACATTAACGTCGCCTACATTCTCGCGCTGTTGGCATCAATGTCGTCCGGGGATGCGGATGACGCAGAAGACGCTGAAGCCAAACAGAAAGCTGTTCTCGACCTGCTTGGGTCGGAGCCGCGCTTGCGAAGCAAACGTGAACTGATCGAGGAGTTTATCTCATCCTATCTTCCTAAGTCGAAGTCAGAGGAAGAGACCATCGAAACCTTTTGGAAATTCTGGGAACAGAAGCAGACTGAAGCCTTCGAAACGCTGTGCTCTGAGGAGGATTTGGACCCGGATCGTTTCAATGGGCTGTTGGAGGCATTTCAGTTTTCGAACAAAGCTCCCCTCACTGACGAAGTTCTACAAGCGGTGCGCACTCAGCCAGGAATTCTGACGCGAAAGTCTGTTGCCGAGCGTATCATCGCAAAGATGGTCAGTTTCCTCGAGAGGTTTCAGGAAGGTCTGGGGGAAATGCGTTAGGCTTGGACACTGTTGGTTTGGGTAGGCAGTAGGGAAGGGTAAGCGAATTTACCTGGAAAAACATCATGGTGATCATGCGCCCCTTAGCACGGCAATCGCCCGCCCCGCTACGCGAGATATAGGCTCTGCGAGCCGAACGATTGCTCGACCTGCCCGAATGGAAGCCAACACCAACTTGTCGTCCAGAGCGCACAGAAAATTTTATTCATGCATGAATAGAGCGGAGCAGGGCACCGCTTAAAAGATATCGATGATCAGGGGCAAGGGGCGTCGAGGCCGCAATGGGGCTCGCATTGATCGCTGTCGTGGCTGGCCTGATCTGGTTGTTTGTATTCCAAGGTCATGTTCATAGAGCTCGTCGGCCGGGATCCCCCTCTTCCAACGGCTCTTGGGATCATTGCGAAAGAATGTTCGCGTGCAAATCCTCAAGGAAACGTGCCTCATCGCTGTTGCAAAGCTCATTACCCAGAATCGTCGAGGTGATATAGTTTGCGCGGGTTGAATGGAGAGAGATGAATAATGGACGATCGAGCGCTGATTTCCGAAATCAACAGAATATTGGATGAGCATGGTCTTGAGTATGGCAAGCGAGACGCTGCTATTGGCGTCCTCTGGATGGTATTGAATCCGGCCTCAACGTCGACATCAACAAAGAAGATTTGCGACGACGGGAGTATTCTCAGTGAACAACGCTGGACTCTAACTACCAACGATCGTGCGAGCGAAATGAAAGTCGAACTCTCGTACAATAAGTAAGCGGCGTTTCCACCTCACCCAGGATCAGCTTGATAGTTGGGGGTTCCAGGGGAGGAGTGCATCGAGCCGCTCAACGGTGTGACCTGCAGCGATGGTATCGAGGGTGGCCTTGAGGTAGGCGAAGGGCTCGCTCGTTCATCTTTCCAGTGGCGATGAGCGAAGCGATGCGGCCCAGGCACGGCCGCCTTCATCATGGTCGGCAAAAACGCGTTAGAGCGATTGGACGGATTCCCAGCATCACTTCCTTCGCTTGCCTTTTCGCTGGTTTGCTGCCTGCTTTCGCCTTTGTTTTCGATTGGGCATCATTCTTCTTGGAGTGTGAGGGCGTTCAAAAAGTATCTGTGTCAACTCGGGATACTCTTCTTCATCCACATGCCGCATTGTCAGCGGCCGTTGCAGAACCCCGATTTCTTTGCAATCTTTTTGAATTTGCTCGCGTTCTACGTCGGTCCAATCGCATTGTTCGGCATAGATCAAGTCTTCAGATACACCGCGTCCTTGCTGGGGAGGTTCGCGGGAAATCCCAACGATCCGCCTGAGGTGAGGGTATTTTTCCAGGACACCACGGGCATAGATCATCGCCCGTTCGGTGCGAATTCTTCGATATTTCTCATACCCACCATTTGCATCCATCCAGTCATGATACTTGAATGTCATTATGAAGAATGCGGTTTCGTTTTCTGCTGATTGTGCCGGTGCAATCATCAAGCGGAAAAAGGCATCTTCCTTGATACTTGCCTCCAGGGCTCCCCTAATAGCTTCGCCATGAATGCGCCTATTAAAGCGCCGCTCCAAAGCCATGTAGCGAACACCGAGTTCGTTCTTGCTCAGTTCGAAGTCATGACCATCAAGCGTGATAGACGTGCCATTCAGCATATGGTCAGTGAACAAGGTAACAAAAACATCCCAAAGGTAAGAAACCTTGTCTGCGGACTTTTTGGCACGGTACTGGGGATTGGAAATCCAGTTTTGATAATGATCGCGTTCAATCGAAATCTCTGGCGCCTCGTCATCTATGACAAAATCATGGTCTCCGTCTGCATTGATTCTGATGGCATAGTAGGCAAGCAGGTTTTCTTCACCTTGAGCGGATAGGAGGCGTCCGGATCGAACAAACTCTTCTTTTTTTTCGAGGTAATCCGTGAAGTCCCGGACGGTGTCCAGTTCCCGCATAACGATATCAAGGGACACGTCATCAAGAACATGCACGAAGGATCCATCCGGGTTCACATCGCCAATGGCGAAGGGGGCCGCTTCACCTGGGTCATTTGGGCAATTCATGTTCCCCTTCAGATTGGGCTGGATCATCAAGCTGCCAGAATGGCCTTTGAAATACTCTTTGCACTGATCCGACGCGCCGCGTGCCACGATCACATGGTGGAACTTACGCTTCCCTGGTTCTGGAAAATCAATCGGAAAGGGATTTTCGCAGTTTCGATCCAGGAAGATACGATTGGGATGTTCTTCAATCCATCTTTCCGCACCTTTGGCCTGTTTGGCTGCAGCTATCACTGCCCGCTTAACCCACCGGACCCAGGCAATGGGTAATTCACCAGATGGCCACTCAATGCTCTTTTCCGAGAAAATGATTATATGATCGCCACACACTACGAGCAGATCGCAGAGTTCTTTGCCATCACCGCGCCCGTTTCCTCCAGTCTTCTGGTCTCTGTACGGGCTTGGGTAGGACCAGAGATTTAGGAAGGACTTTTCTGCGAGGCTTGCTAAGTATCTTTCGCTCTCGGTTACCCCGACCTCTTTTAATACGGGTGGTCGAAGTTGCTCTGGGCGATCATCTATTCCGGAAGGTTTTATCATCATTAAGTGGATCTAAATGGCTGTTATTCCCGTTAAAAGTGGGGGCGGGGCGCGAAGATTTCAATGAGGGCGGATGCCCTTTCTGGCTGCAAAAACAGCCCAGATCGTAGGAAGGTCAAACCCGTCACAAGAGGAGACTTTGCCCGGATGGTAGTTGCAAGAGTGGCGGAGAACGACCAGTTTTTTGGCATATCAGCTGACCATATAGGTTCCAGTAGGATTTTTTCTGATAGAGGTATTTTCTATGTGATCGGTGACGCGCTCCGGGTTGGGTTGTTCGCGTGATGGCCAAATTGCGTTCGCGCCAAATCCGTTATTAGCGTCGTGCGGCGGGAGGCATCAAAGGAATGCGTGAGGGACGCTCGTAGCTGAGATAGCTCACCAAGAACAACGACCTTGGATGTTGCCCTGGTTATTGCAGTATAGATGAGTTGCTTGCTGCTGATGCGGCTTCGCGTGTGCGGAAATATCACCTTTGAAAACTGACTTCCCTGGGCCTTGTGGACTGTGATCGCATAAGCCAGATCCAGTGCATTTGTATCAGCCTGTTCGATCCACTTTTCTTCCCCTTCAAAATCAATCAGCAGCCGGTTTTCTGCCAGTGTCAAAACAGTTCCCAGGGTGCCATTCATCAGATCGAGACTGTAGTCGTTTACTGTCCAAATCACTGGTTCACCTGGGCAAAAACCAAACCTCTCAGGCATTCCCTGAGTGCGGTCAGCGTGGAAGATGGCGTTGATAATGTTGACCCCACACGGCCCATCGCGCACGGCGCTGATGATCTGCGCAGATGGCATCTCGCGCTGCAGATTAAGCAGTTTATCGGTCATTTCGTTTAGTGGGCACGGAACGAAATGCACTCCTGATCCCTCACGATGAAACTCCTGAAACTCTGGCAATTGTCCATTTCGGATGGCGCGGGATGCCGCAGGAATCCCTGTGCTGGCCGCCTGGCGGTGAACTTGATCAAGGTGAGTTTTGGGAATGCCAGAAATGTCATTCAGGGCATGTAGGATCAGGCCAAATCCAATTGGAGGTAGTTGCCCTGGGTCTCCAACAAACAGAATCCGCGTGGTTTCAGGAAGCAGCCTTAGAAGACGATACATCGTCGCCAGGTCGAGCATGGAGCTTTCATCTACCAGGAAGAGACTGCCACCTGCTTGCAAGCCCCCCTTCAGAGCCGTTTCCATAGACACGATTGTTTGAGCAGGTTTGCCGGTGGCTTCAGTCATTCGCCTTGCCGCTCGTCCAGCAAGTGCTGCTTGTAACACCGGGACACCGAAGGCCTCTGCTAAGGCGTGGATGGCCTTGAGGGCAGTTGTCTTTCCTGTTCCAGCGCTGCCGGTCATGATACTGACAGGTTCTTGGGCTGCCATGATCACTGCATTTCTTTGCTCGACATTGAGGTTGAGCTGATACTCAGCTTCGAATTCACATAGAATGCTGCCAAGTTTGCGTTGATCGGCTCCAGAGAGAAAATCTGGCTGGGAAGAGCATGTGAGAAAGCGGTGCGCCAGGTCGTTGAGTATGAACTGTTCCATGACCGAAGTGCCGACCCCGGCTATGAGATTGTTCACAGTGACAATGGCGCCGTTGACTTCGGCCGCAGCCACAGCCTTTTCTGCAAGAGCTGAGTTGCACTCGAGGAGTTTTGAAAGGCGTTTAAGAAGATCGCCGCGTTCTATTGCTGTGTGCCCACGATCCAATTGCCCAAATATGACGGCTTCGACTGCTCCAACAAGACGCCGCTCATCATGAGGTGGGATTTGGATGGCACGAGCGAGACGCTCTGCGGTTTTCCAACTTGTAAAGGCCAGGATTCTGTATGGGTTTTCCTGCATGCGCTCGGACAGTTCGTTGCCATAGATTGCACTCAGACGACTGGAGAGCGAAGCAGGGAGGCCGAGAGCGTCACACCACCGCCAGGCAGCTATCTCTGTTTCCAGGGTCTTCCAAGCGTCTCGCGCGGTGCGCGCAAGATCCTCGCCGATGAGTGCTCCTATCTGAGGATCTGACGGATCATTAAGTGCCGTATAGATTTCTTCACCCAAGTTTGCCCACAGTGCCTTCGCTTTTGCGCGGCCGATTCCTGGGCAATTGGGGCCTTCCAGAAACGACAGGACCATTCTACCTGCTGGCTTGCTCAACACCGCATGTTGCACCTGCACCTGCCGCCCATACTTGGGGTGATTTTGGACGACTCCTGAAAACTGCCAGCACTCTCCCGGGACAGGCATGCGCGGCAGTACTGAAGCCCGGGAAACCGCGCGGTAGACTTCGCCGTCAACCAGAACATTCATGACCGCACCGCCACATTGTCCTGCCCAGAGAACTTTCTGGATCTCGCAGATCTTGGTCATGGGATCACTCGCTTCCCCATTGTTATCATCTGTTCAATATGCTTGAGGCTTCTGATCCTGGCGCGTAGGTCCATGTTTTCAGACGCTAAAACCGCATTTCGTGCTTCGAGCCTTCTGACGCGACGTTCCAGGGCTTTTTCATTTTCACTTCTTTCCCCGACTGACTGGATTTCAATGCCCTCCAATCTTTTTTTGCGGAGAGCGTCTTCGAGCAGTGCTTTTGCCCTGGGATTTCTGTACAGCACCTGACGGTCAATCCCGGCGGCTTTGGCGATAGCAGTCACGCTTACTTTTCCGCCGCGAGCGGGTAGTGCCCCGGCTTCGGACAAATAGGCTGAAAGCCGTGCGATATTGTCATCTGCCTTTGCCTTGCTCATGTGCTGTCCTTTGTTGAAAGCTTGACGACATTGTTCTTTCGAGGCGGAATACCTTCGACTGGGGCCTCGCATAGAACGCAACGCCCATCTTCGTTAGAGCGTTTGCGCACTACTGCCTCGACAAGCTCACCGGCTGTAACACTGGCACCGTATATATGGTCAAATATGTTCTGAAGATCCCTCATCAGCGCCGCGTTCCTGGCCTCCAACTCTGAGATCTTCTGGTCCTTGCGGTGCAGTTGATCTTGCAGAAGGTCGATCGCAGCTTGGCCATCGACGCGACGGCGCTCCGCCTTCAGCCGATGAAGAAGTGCCTCGATGAAGGGTTCGTGCTTGTAAAGCGTCGGGCGGCTTGTAGAAAGCTCCTTGGCCAACGCTGTCATGCTGAGCTTGAAGGGGGTACCCTCTTTCGTTGCCTTGCTATGAGCTTTTCGGATGGCGGCCTCAATCCTGGGATGCCACTTGGCGCATGTTTTCCTCATTGCGAATCTCCCTGACACAGAAGGGCCGCGGTTGACTGCATGATGGTTTTGAAGTGCTTGAATTGTGGGGTATCGGTCATCTCGTCTTCTTCGAGCCACTCAAGCATCGCAGCGGCATTATCGTGGATGCGCCTTATTTCTCTGAGCTGTTTCGTGTCTGCTTTATCCACAATCAGGAATGAGCATGGCCTGCCAATGGCGACACCATCAGCCTGGCAACTGAAACAGCTGAGGTGATGAGGGCATGGGTCCGTAACCA
This sequence comes from Tritonibacter aquimaris, assembly GCF_009617595.1. Lineage (GTDB taxonomy): Bacteria > Pseudomonadota > Alphaproteobacteria > Rhodobacterales > Rhodobacteraceae > Epibacterium > Epibacterium aquimaris. Next base: position 164,429 of record NZ_WIXK01000004.1, read on the forward strand.
GATCCTTCGCGCAAAGACCGTGTGGCATCACATTCAGTTGCCGGGTCATCGCTTGAAGGTAGTTTTCTGCTTCGTTGCGATTGGTATCCGCCAGTGATCGAAAGGTATCCGAGATGTGCCCGGTGATGGCGTCGTTATTGATCCCATGACCAATTGCTTCCCGTCTTTCTTCGTTTGTCATTTGGTTGTATGGAGAGTTTCCTCTTGGGGTGTGCCGGTTGAAGAGTGTGGCAATCTGGACCTGTGTCAGCCCGCCACGATGGTATGCAGTATTGAGCCAATGGCGGATGTCATGGGACGTGAATTTGGCGACCTCACCAGTTTGAGGTTCGATTATTCTGAACCGGTCAAATATGCTGGATTGTCCTGCCCGGCCTCCCAGCCAGTGAATGAATTGGCTGGTTTCAATAACCTTGAATTGATCTGTTTTTGTTTGGTGAACGCCGAAGAGGCGTTTGGGGATCACCATCAGGGCTTCATCAACATATAGAACCGCCCTTCCATCAGGATTTTTCAGCAGCACTGGGCGCTCGCGTGCGTAGTCACGCTCCAGCTGCTCATTCCGATCCGGCAGGGGGAAGATACGACCCTCGGCTTGTGCTTCAAATGCTAAAAGCATCAGTTTTTCCAGTTCCGAGGATCGCTTCTTTTGGCCAGAGGCAAACCCGATAGATTGAAAGAACTTGTACTGGTTCAGCACACGCTGATCTCGCAACCAGTTTTTTTTCGACCGGGAACAAGTCCTCGCGTACAACTGCCCTTTCCGGCTGGCTTCTTGTTGGGCGCACAGGTCCTGGAAGGTGTCCCAGGAAAGGCTCAGTTCATTGGTGGTTTTATTGACCGCGCCTCTATTTTTTTTGAGAATCCCAAGAACGTCGATCCATTCGGCGCGCCCAAAGTGCCATGCCGCATCGGGATTGATTAGCTTGTGTCTCGGATCAGCCGTCCAAAAGTGTATGAACTTCTTGGTAAAATACTCGAGTGCTTCTTGGTTTTTAAGAACAGCTGGCCAGTCAGGTTCACTTGAAGATGCCCACGATTTTGCGATCTGCCGACCAGGATCAGTGATTGCGCGAATCTCAGAAATGGCGCTTTCTACGACCTCTTTGAGCTGAGATGGGACCAAACGTGGAGCTGTTAAACCACCCTTGGCTTCAAAGCTACGGACGAACAGAGTACCTTCGTCATAAAGGAGGCAATCTTCTGGAAGGCTGAGCAGCTCAGACACACGGAAGCCACAGGCCGTGTTCAGAGCAAAAGCGTGCACAAAAAATCTGTCCTCGATGGAGAGTTCTTCTCGATGACGCAAGTGTAGAATCTGTGCAAGCACCTCGTCTGAAATCAGTTTCTGACGACGTCCCTCTTCGCTTCCTGCTGCGCCATGTCTGATAGTGGATGTTTTGGCTGGTCGATAGAAAACAGGTAAATCGAACCACTCTGACAGGAAGTTTGTCACTTTCTGTAGCTTTCTGAGAGAGTTACCAGGTGATTTGTACGATTTTATGATGGCCCTTTCACAATTCTGAATGTCAGAATTGGTGATGACCGTCAGGAGGCGTGCTCCCAGGATTTCGCTGAGGAGGGCTGCAACTTTCACAATGCCAATTGGATGGTTGGGCCCGATCCTTCTTGTTGCTCTTGAATGAAGCACGAGAAGCTTGATCGCAACTCTGAGTTCAGGATTGGCAATGCGGGAAAAATCAATTGTGACGGTTCCGGTCCGATGCGCATGTTTTCCCCAGCTCCAAGTGTTCCAGCTGTCATCTTCAAACTTGCAACTGCCTGGCAGGTAGGCTTCAAAGTCCAGTGCTCTGGCTTGTCTGTGACGAGGAAGGGTCTGCACAAATTCATCAAACCTGAGAGTTTTTGGTTCAATCATTTTTGGGGGCTCCTAACTGCCGTGCCTCTACGATGCCGCGTTCTATGCGTGCGAAATCGTCGAGGGCCTTTGATTGCGTTGCGGAAGGTTCAGAGCTGCGCCACTTTTCGTATTCTTTCTGGACGAAGGCGCGGTTCGCATCCTCGTCGGTGTCTCGAAACTTTAGAAAGAAGGGACAACCGTTGTAACACGAGAAAAATGGGTGTTTCGGGCACGATTCTGCGGAACCGCATTGACCAACTATTGCAATGTTCGTTGGATCCGGTCGAACAATCGGTTTGGATATTCTTCCTTTCGGCTTGTCTATGATTTTTCCTTTGAAAAACGCGTCGCTGAGATCCGCGAAGACCCCTCCAAGTGCCTCATCCACTCTTTCGAGGGCTGGCGTCATGTCGTTTCCAACTGCATCGAGGTAGGAGAGGGCTGCGCCATCGCTCATATGCTCGAGCATCGCCTGGATGTCGCCCTTGGAATATCCTTTCCTGGCCATCTGGGTCGCAACTGTGTGCCGTAGCCTTGTGGTGGTTACCTTCAAAACCTCACCTGTTCGAGGGGAGACCACATTATTCCTTCGAAGCCATCCACCTATGAGAGGTGCTACTGTTCCGGAATGCCTTGGACCCTCGATGCGGCTTTGTGTCGTCAAAGGAGTGACGAAGAAATAGCCGAACACTTTCTGCGCCACGGCAACTTCGGCCCGGTCAGAATATCGTTTTAGGTCAATGTATAGATCGTCCGAGATCGGCCAAAGTCCTGGAGCCTCATTGCGTTGGCTTTTTCCGCCCGGAATTTGGATGAATTTTTGATATCGTTCGTCTTCGGAATATGCCGTGAGAGCATCAGCAGGCGCGTGCAGTAACTGACCCGCGCGTTTGCCCACTGCCACCGCGGTCCGCAAGTAAACTCTTATGAAATGATCATGGTTGGATTCGTCGGGCGAAAATGTCTGCAAATGAGCGCGCAAGCGTTCAAGCTCTGATGTGGTCAGCGCACCTCTTGCTGCATCCCATTGTCGAACTGATGGAAGAGCGCCACTAAAACTGTCCGCTACTTTGATCTCGGCAAGCAGCCTGGATGAGCGAAGAGATGTCCCCTTCAGAGATCGTACCGCGAGAGTTCGATATAGTTCCCTGAAAGTGGATGCTGCGTGCTTGTTCATGCCCGCGAATAGCTTGACGAGACAACTGTCATCGATCGCCGAAAAGTCGCCCACTTGAGAAAGGCCATTGTGCTTCCATTCTTGAGATAGATTGCCAATCATGTGTCGAACCATCGACAAATAGCTCGGAGCGCTTTTGTGTAGCTTGATGGTTGTGGCCTCCTTCAGGGCGTCGATGATTTGAAGAGGTAAATCAACTCCATCCCAATTTAAGTGATGCTGGACCCCATTGTGTTTGGCCCGCCAAACATCTTGATCGATCCGGATCATGACCGGTCTTTGGGCTTCGAAGCGGCATTCAACGAATATGGACCCATCAGGCCCCACGAACAGATCAGTTTCAGGATCATGGGTGAGTGTGCTGCTTGTAGTCATGAAAGTATCTCCCAGGATGGTTTTTGGGATGGTTGAGAGAACTCAAACGCAGCTTGGCGAGCTGCGTTGCGTCTTGCTGTGTTTGTGTAGATGAGGAGGCTTTCGTCAGAGAGCCATCCACCCCAATACTTCATCTGCTGACGGGCCCGTTCGCGGTCTGAGGGCTCAAGAATATGATCTGTGGCGGCGTAGACTCGGTTAAAGAAAGAGTGCCTGCATTTATGCCAATGGAAGTCGAGACCGAGCTCGGTGGAGATTTTGTCCGCTACATATTGGGCGGTGCTGCGAGATAGCGGTGCGCCGCTTTTGGCTATGAAGACATAGGGATGTGAGAAAGAGGTTCTTCGGCGCATTGTACCGCGTTTTTTGTTGAAAACCTCAATCCAGCGGTGTTCGGCCACATATTTTGCGAAGAGATCGGGGAAGCTGCTGTTTGCGAAATACGTCCCAAGATCCCTGGAAAGGGTTTTGGGGCGAGGGGCCTTGCTTCCTCTCGGATCCGGTGGTCCGTCCCGCTCTTCAATACGAACGATTTTTAGGTAGTTTTGAGATCGAGATGGTAGATCCTGGACTCGGAGGGCCAGGATTTCACCGATCCGAAGTCCATACTCAAGGGCCATGCGCCACATGGTATAAGTCCGGAAATCGCTCGGTGCTACGCTTCCTGATATCCCCTCGAAGGCAAGCGAGCGGAGATACTGTTCGACTTCCAGGATCTCGTCATCGGTAAAGTCGTCAGCATATTTCTGATGAGGAATGTTTCCCTGTGCACCTTTCCAGAATTCCTTCTGCACCATCCGCACATCGACCAAACGGCTATGGTGTCCGTGCCGAGAGAGGGCATATCGAAGGCACCAGTCCTCGAAAGTCTGCACACCTTGCAGCTTGCTGTTGACCGTTGCCTGCTGCTCTGGAGATGGAGGGGAACCTCCACATGCAGCTCGGGATTCCAGCCAGCGCTTGAATTGCCGAATTTGAGGCTCGGTCATCGGCAGACCGTACATCAGCTGGTTGGCCACCTCGCCCTTCGTTTCTGCATCCCAGGTCAAAAGTGCTGAGACGTGCTCGAGGGCTTTGTATGATGAAGCTGGGGCGTAGGACGACGAGTGAAGGTAAGATTCGTATAGGCCGCCTATCAGATTGGACGAGTGCGTCACCCGATCTATCAGGAGATACCTTGGGCGTCCGTCTGAGATGCAGGATGTAATCTGGAAACGTAAAGGGGCAGGATTTGACACTGTAAACTTCTTTCGAGCCATTTTTCGTTCTAATTTGCTGAGAACATTGGCTAATTCTCAGAAAACGAAATTTTTTATTTTCGGCTGAAAGATATTGAACCCATCTTCTTTGGCTTGCGGGCTTAGGAGGAGGTGTTTCAGAAGTAAAAAAGCCTGCCAAGACATAGTCTTGGCAGGCTCAAGCGGTCCTGTAAGGACGAAGAAGAGGTTTACTCTCGGTTCCCTAAGAGTTGGAGCAGCATCATGAACATGTTGATGAAGTCCAGATAGAGGCTCAGCGCGCCCATGATGGCCGCTTTGCCCAGCCACTCTTGATCACCAGCATGTGCCATCTGCAGATACGTGTTTTTGATCTGCTGAGTGTCATATGCGGTCAGACCTGCAAAGATCAGCACGCCAATCGCCGATACAGCAAAAGCAAGCGCTGAGGAGGCGATGAAGATGTTGAGGATGGATGCCGCGATCAGGCCGATCAGGCCCATGATCAGGAAGGTGCCCATGCCAGAGAGATCTTTTTTGGTGGTGTAGCCCACCAAAGACAGACCCGCAAACGCGATAGATGTGATCAGGAACACCTGAATGATCGACTGGCCGGTGAAAACCAGGAAGATCCAGGAGATCGAAACACCCATAACGGCTGCAAAGATGTAAAACACCAGCTGCGCTGCCGAGGCGGACAGGCGGTTGATGCCTGCGCTAAAGCCAAAGATGAAGGCCAGCGGAGCAAACATGAGCACCCACTTCAAAGGCGATGCAAACAGTGCAACGCCCAAGCTTGTCAGGTAGGTATTGGCATTCAGCTGCGCAGCCGCAGTGGCCGGGTCGCTGGTGACAGCCAGGTTGGAAATCGCCCAGGCAGCCGCGAATGTGATCAGCATGCCGATCGACATTGTGCCGTAGACTTTGTTCATATGGGCGCGCAGGCCCTCGTCGATCTCGACCGCGCGTGTACCCGCGGCGGACCGGATGTGGTCAAATTGTGCCATTATTCAATGGTCTCCGTCGCATAAGAATTTCACCGCGGCGGGAATCCGCGCGGCGTTAAGGGAAATATTGGGGTAACTGGGGCGCTGTTCAAGTGTTTTCGCCATGATTGCAGCGGTAAAACACTCAAAAGCACGGCATTTATTCTGCTGTGACGGGCAGGGAAGGCGACAGCGGCTGCCGTCGCCTCATTTTAGTGCTGACCAAGTGGCGCTTAGCACCGGGGCAGATCCCATAGGCCGCGTGCGGCTTCGCGGTTTACCTCAGCGCGGGTAAGGCCCAGATCATCAAGGGCTTCATCGCTCAGAGCGAGCAGAGCTTTGCGTTGACGCCGAATTGCTGCAAGGTTCGCAATCAGCGAAAAGACAGAACGCCGCGCAGGGCGCAGAGCCTGGGTCGTAGTCAGATATGCCATCGTTAACCTCCAAAGAGACGAAAAATATAAAGCTTGATGGTTTTGGGTGATCCATCAATTTGCTTGATGTGTATCGCAGGATGTGAAAGATATGGAAAACGAATGTTTTTGATGTCAATCATCAGGGGGCGTGATGGTTCGGAATTTGGATATCACCACACTTCGCTCATTTGTCGCAGTAGCCGACAATGGCGGTGTGACCCGTGCAGCGGGTTTTTTGCACTTAACCCAATCCGCGGTTTCAATGCAATTGAAACGGCTCGAAGAGCTGTTGGGCCTTGAGCTGCTGGATCGCAGCGGGCGCACCATTGGCCTGACACCGGCCGGGGAGCAGATGCTTGCCTATGCCCGTCGAATGGTTGCACTCAATGATGAAGTCATGGCGCGGCTCACCGATCAGGCCTTTGAAGGTGAAGTGAACTTTGGTGTGCCACATGATGTTGTGCATCCGGTCATTCCACGGGTGCTAAAACTGTTTAACGCCAGCTACCCACGTGTGCGGGTCAATCTGGTCACCACCAATACCCGCCACCTAAAAGAGGAATTTGGCCGCGGCCGGTTTGATCTGATCCTGACAACAGAAACCGGCGCGCATGAAGGGGCAGAAACCATTCACCAGCTGCCTTTGCGTTGGGTAGGGGCCCCTGGTGGCACCACTTGGCGGCAGCAACCGTTGCAGCTGGGGTTTAGCCGCAATTGTATTTTCCGGGGCATTGCGGTCAAAGTTCTTGATCGGGCTGATATTCCCTGGGAAATGGCGCTCGACAGCGATTCTGATCGCACAGTGGAAGCAACCATCAGCGCGGATCTGGCGATTGGTATTCTGCTGGAAGGTACCCAGCCTGATCATCAGGAGCTGATCGACTCCAACGGAACATTGCCACGTCTCCCTATGCAGCACATCAATCTTTATGGCGCAGAAAATGCTCATGCACCTTTTGTCGATGAGCTGGCAAAACTGGTGCGGCAGGGTTTTGAGGCGATGGGGCCAACCTCTTTGCGTTTGGCAGTTGGCTAACGTTCAAACTTGGGAAAGCGTGGTATCGCTTTCCCATCTCGCACATCTAAGGCGGGGCCTTTATTGATTACCCATGGTGATGACCACTTTGCCGGTGGATTTGCGCTCACGCAGCAAAGAAAGCGCATCTTCAACCGCGCTCAGCGGCAATTGGTGGCTTACATGGGGGCGCAGGCTGCCATCCACATACCAGCCAAACAGCTTGCCCAGTGTTTCCTGAACGACCTGAGGGTGCGATTTCAGCAGACCACCATAATAAAGCCCAATCACAGTTAGGTTCTTCACCAACAGATGATTGGCCGGAATTTGTGGCACCTCACCACCGGCAAAGCCAATGGGCAACAGGCGCCCTCCCGGATTGGTCGAGCGGAATGCGGCAGTCCAGACATCGCCGCCGATGGTTTCATAGACAACATCAGCGCCTCCAAGGTCTTTCACCGTCTGGCGCAGATCTTCTGAAGCATCGACTAGAATATCTGCCCCTGCGGCCTGTGCGACCTTTAGTTTGTCTGCGCCGCGCGCATGGGCAATAACACGCGCCCCTAGCTTTTTGCCGATTTCAACCGCAGTCAATCCCACACCTCCGGCGGCACCTGTGACCAATAGCGTTTCCCCCGGTTGTAAACGCGCGCAGTGATCAAGCGCGAGTAAGCTTGTGCCATAGGCGATCTGAAAACCTGCTGCTTCTATCAGCGGCATTGCATCAGGTAATTGCACCGCGCGGCTTGCTTCAAAAACCCCGTATTCCGCAAGCCCGCCCTGGCCGGCAAACACGGCAACTTTTGCGCCAATGGAGAGAGTATCAACCCCCTCACCAAGCGCAACGACATGGCCCGAAATTTCCAATCCGGGCACAAAGGGATGCTGAGGTGTATCTTGGTAGCTGCCCTTTAGCATCAAGAGGTCCGCAAAATTCAGGCCGCAAGCCGCGATTTCAACTCCTATTTCCCCCGGGCCGGGTTTTTGTCGCGAAAGTTCTACCAATTCAGCTTTATTGTTGGCAGTGACTTGATATGCCTGCATATTGTTTCACCTGTGGGTTGTTTGCCAATTGATGTATTTGATTCGGCTATAAGATTAACATGCGCTATATCTTTTGCCTCTGTGGCAAAGCGTAATGGCGCTTTAGTACTATTGCATTGTCTTAAATCTTATACATTTTCCTTCATGAAATCATTACTTTGCTGCGCTCACTCGGAATTGGAAGGCGTCGAAGCTTGTATTCAACCGGAAAGAGCGTAAACTGGAATATGTGGTAGGTCTTGGATTAGGGAAGATGGGGAATTCCTGGTCGATGGCGTTGTTTTCGGGTGTGGGTCCGAGGTGGCGAGCTTCGGCAATATTCGAGTCTTCTGCGGTGGAAAACGACTAGGAGAAACCCATGGCTCACCCTGTGGACGTACATGTAGGAAAGCGTATTCGTCATCGTCGATGGTTGATCGGCATGACGCAACAACAACTGGCTGAAAAAGTCGGCATCAAATTCCAGCAAATTCAAAAATATGAAACTGGGGCCAACCGCGTTAGCGCGTCGCGTCTTTGGGATATTTCTGATGCTCTGGAAGTCCAGGTCAGCTTCTTCTTTGAAGGGCTGCAGGAAGATCAACAAACGGCAGATGGGAATTTGGTGCCGGATGATCTGATGACTGACAAGGAAGCACTCGATCTTGTCCGGTCTTACTATGCAATTCCGGAAAACCAGCGTCGCCGTTTGTTTGAATTGGCCCGTGTGCTGAGCGACGTTGCTTGATCTTTGACATCCCGATTTTTGTCCTTTGAAAAATAAGGCCGGATTTCGGGAGATCTGCAAATTACATGCAGCTAACGATATGTAAAAAGACCGTCCAGAACAGGCGGTCTTTTTTATGCAAAAACGCTTGCGAAAAAACAGTTCTGATGGCACCTGCATAAGATATGACCACAGCTATTTTCTCCGATCTCGATATTGCTCATAAACTGGCTGATGCTGCGCGCGCGGCGATCCTGCCATATTTCCGCAATCTGCCGGAAGAAGCCGAAAATAAACTCGCAGATGGGTTTGATCCGGTAACCGTTGCAGATCGTGCAGCAGAGCAGGCCATGCGTGATATCCTGGCGCAACATCGCCCCGATGATGGCATCTTGGGAGAAGAGTTTCCCAATATCGAAAGCCGCTCAGGCCGCACCTGGGTGTTGGATCCGATCGATGGCACCCGTGGCTTCATCAGCGGTACTCCGACCTGGGGGGTGCTGATTGCACTGTCAGATAAGGATGGGCCGTTTCTGGGCGTGATTGACCAACCCTATATCGGTGAACGCTTTATTGGCGGCGCAGACATTGCACAGATGGTGGGGCCGCATGGTACGCGGCACCTTAAAACCCGCACGCAGGCGAACCTGTCTGAGGCCGTGCTGTTCTCCACTTTCCCTGAGGTCGGCAGCGCAGAGGAAAAAGCCCAATTTGATAAAGTCGCAGCCTCGGTCAAACTGACCCGTTACGGAATGGATTGCTATGCCTATGCGCTTCTGGCGGCCGGGCAGGTTGATCTGGTCATCGAAGCCGGATTGCAGGCCTATGATATTCAGGCCCCCATTGCATTGATCCAGGCCGCAGGCGGCGTGGTGACCAATTGGGAAGGCGCAGTAGCCCATGAAGGAGGGCGTGTGCTTGCAGCCGCAAATGCCGAGGTTCATGCCGCCGCATTGGCGATTTTGCAAGATAGCTGACATCAGCATTGCGGCAACTCGGTGATGTGCAACGCCGCTATGGCCCTAGGTGGGCTTTGACTTGAAACGCACCCAGTGCGTCTCAAGTATCCGACCCGCTTTTCACCTTTTTTCAAATACTCCCGCCGGAGGCACGGCGCTTCAGCGCCGTTTTTGCTCTCCGCTAGGTCTCAGGCTGCGATGGGGCGCCCGGCAACATAGACCTGTGAAATGGCACGATCATCTCCCATCATGATCGTTGCAAAGATCTGCTCCCATAGATCCTTGGCATGTGCTGCGCGTTGCTGAATGGCTGGGGTCGAGGAAAGATCGATCACAACAATATCGGCCTCCATGCCTGCAGCGATATTGCCAACCTTGTCGTCCATACGCAGCGTGCGGGCCGAACCTTGCGTGGCCAGCCACAACAGCTCAGCCGCATGCACAGGTGTGCCGCGCAGCTGACCAATCTCATAGGCCGCAGCCATGGTGCGTAGCATCGAAAAGCTGGACCCGCCGCCCGTATCCGTTGCCAGACCAATGCGTTGACCCTCGGCAATCAGCCCGGCCATATCAAACAGGCCAGATCCAATGAAAGTGTTTGAGGTCGGGCAATGCACCAGACCGGCGCCAAATTCACGCAGGCGGTGGCGCTCGCGTTCTTCCAGATGGATCGCGTGACCATAGATGCCTTTTGCGCCTAAAAGGCCAAACATCTCATAGGTATCAAGATAGTCGCGCGCATTGGGAAACAGCGATTTGACCCACTCGATCTCATCCAGCTGCTCGCTCAGATGGGTTTGCATCAGGCATTCGGGGTGCGCATGCCACAGCGCCCCCAATGCCTCCAGCTGTTCTGGGCTGGACGTGGGTGAAAACCGCGGGGTGATGACATATTCAAGCCGCTCCACCCCGTGCCAACGTGCAATCAGCGCCTCAGATTGATCATGGGCGCTTTGTACCGTGTCACGCAGCCCCTCGGGCGCATTGCGATCCATACAGGTTTTGCCTGCCGCCACACGTTGCCCACGTGTGCGCGCGGCCTCAAAAAACGCATCCACGCTTTCGGGATGGATGGTGCAGTAGCTGCAAACGGTTGTGGTGCCATGAGACAGGCTCAGATCCAGATAGCGCCCGGCGATTTCATCCGCATAGGCGCGATCAGAAAACCGCATTTCTTCCGGGAAGGTATAGCTGTTGAGCCAGTCAATCAGCCGCTTGCCCCAGCTCGCAATGATTGCAGTTTGTGGAAAGTGCACATGGGCATCGACAAAGCCCGCCATCACCAGATTTTCACCGTGATCACGAATGCGCAGCTGTGGTGCCCGTGCCACCATTTCATCGCGTCGGCCCACGGCTGTAATGCGCCCGTTTTCGATCAGCGCGGCTTCCGACAACACCACAGCATCGCTGGCGTGCGCGCAGTCAAATGGAGAAGATGCAAAAGAGAGCACTTGCCCCGAAATGATAAAATCTTCACTCATCTCAACGATACCACTTCTTGCCAAAACCTGAAGCACAAGATACCTGCGACCTTGGTCCTGGTAAATGATCGTATTTCCATTGTTTTCCAGTAACTGCTTCTTCTAACCTGATCCAGACGACAACAGGGGCAGCGATATGAGCAGCGAACAAACCGCAGCCGAAAATGATGCGCAAAAGGATGAACCTTTTGAGCTGAAGCGCAAAACCGTAGCGGCGATCCTTTATGCCGTGGAATGCAGGGACCGCGCCCAGCTTGCTGAGCTGATGGAACCGTTGCATGCGGCCGACATCGCCGACCTTCTGGAGCAGATCAACACCTATGATCGCGCGCGCCTTATTCGGTTGTATGATCGTGAGTTTGACGGCGATATTCTGTCGGAGCTGGATGAAAGCATCCGGGAAGAGGTCATTGCGATCCTCAACCCGCATGTTCTGGCCGAAGCGGTGCGCGATCTCGAAAGCGATGATGTTGTCGACATCCTCGAAGATCTGGAAGAGCCGCAGCAAGAGGCCATTCTTGATGTGCTCGAAGAGACCGACCGGGTCGCGGTTGAGCAGTCTCTGAGCTACCCGGAAAACTCCGCGGGCCGATTGATGCAGCGCGAAGTGGTGATGGCTCCGGATCACTGGTCTGTGGGCCAGGTCATTGATTACATGCGCGAGAGCGAGGATTTGCCAGAGCAGTTCTACCACGTGGTGGTGGTTGATCCGCGCCTGCGTCCCACAGGAAATGTGACCCTTGGCCGGATTATGGGCAGTCGCCGCGACGTGGCATTAACCGATCTGTTGGAAGAGACCTTTGAGATCTTTCGCGCAGATCTGGATGAAGAAGATGTGGCGTATTCCTTTAACCAGTACCACCTTATTTCTGCGCCGGTTGTTGATGAAGATGGCCGCATCGTTGGGGTGATCACCATTGATGACGCGATGGCGGTGCTGGACGAAGAACACGAAGAAGACATTCTGCGTCTGGCTGGTGTGGGCGAAGAAAGCTCGCTTGCCGACAAAGTCATCAGCACCACCCGCCGCCGGTTTCCCTGGCTGGCGGTGAACCTGGTCACAGCCGTGCTGGCATCGCTGGTGATCGCACAGTTCGAAGAGGTGATTGCAGGCTTTGTTGCCCTGGCTGTGTTGATGCCGATTGTGGCCTCTATGGGCGGAAACGCGGGCACGCAATCGCTCACGGTTGCGGTGCGCGCGCTTGCAACCCGTGACCTGACCGGCTCCAACGTCTGGCGGGTGATCCGACGTGAGGCTCTGGTTGGGCTGGTAAATGGGGTGATCTTTGCCGCTGTGATGGCGGTGGTTGGTATTTTGTGGTTTGGCTCTCCTGCGCTGGGTGGTGTCATCGCCGTCGCTATGGTGATCAATCTGGTCGTGGCGGGTCTTGCAGGCACAGTGATCCCAATTATCCTGGAACGGCTAAAGATTGACCCGGCTCTGGCCTCGGGTGCTTTTGTCACCACGGTCACCGATGTGGTTGGGTTTTTGGCCTTTCTTGGGCTTGCAGCAGCGGTGCTGCTATAGGAGCGGTTTATATGGATCTCACCGAACAAAAGGCACGCGCACGCAAAGCCGCTTTTGGCCGTCGTAAAGCCGCCCATGAAAACCACCGTCCCGGCGTGGCAGGCCATCTGTCAGAGGTGCTTGCGGGCTATCGCGGCGTGCCGCTGGCAGGCTATATGCCGATCCGCACTGAAATCAGCCCACTTGCGGCCATGGCTGAGGCTGCGGCCCATGGCCCAGTTGGCGTTCCGGTCATTACGGGTGAGGGCCAGCCACTAAAATTCAGCCGATGGGAGCCGGATTGCGAATTGCGCGATGGGCCGTTTGGGGCAAAAATCCCTGCCGTGGATGACTTCTTTGAACCTGAAATCCTGATTGTACCGCTGGTAGCATTTGATCTCTCGGGTGGTCGTCTCGGCTACGGCGGTGGTTTTTATGATCGCACGCTAGAAGGCCTGCGGGAGAAACGCCCGACTTTGGCCATTGGTTTTGCCTATGACGCACAAGAGGCCGAAGGGCTGCCGCTTGAACCAACCGATCAACCGCTTGACATGTTGATCACCGAAACCCGCATCCATGATTTCAGCGCATTGACGCGCCGCTAAACGGAAAAAGCAGCGCAAAGCGCACGCAACCTCTTGCCGCCTGCGGTCTTGCTCCGTAGGGAAGGGGCATGCGTATTTTGTTTCTAGGCGATGTGATGGGCCGCGCTGGGCGTAAGGCTGTCATCGAGGGGCTTCCCAAACTGCGGGAAGACTGGAAATTGGATTTTGTCATTGTGAACGGCGAAAACGCCTCCAATGGCATGGGGCTGAACGGAGAGCACGCCAAGGCGCTGCTGGCCGCCGGTGTGGATTGCCTGACGCTGGGGGATCACGCCTTTGATCAGAAAGACATGCTGCAATTCATCGAGGGTGAAAGCCGCATTATTCGCCCGTTGAATTTTGCCAAAGGCGCGCCGGGGCGCGGCCATCGCCTGTTTACCGCGCCGGGTGGGCGCAAGGTTCTGGTGCTGCAGGCGCTGGGGCAGGTGTTTATGAAACGCGCCTATGATGATCCCTTTGGCGCGGTCGAAAGCGTGCTGAAATCACACCCGCGCGGCGGGCTGGCGCAGGCGATCATTGTTGATATGCACTGCGAGGCCACCTCGGAAAAGATGGCGATGGGTCATTTCTGCAATGGCAAAGCATCTTTGGTTGTGGGCACCCACACCCATGTGCCCACGGGCGATGCGCAGATCATGTCAAATGGCACCGCCTATCTGACGGATGCGGGCATGTGCGGGGACTACAATTCGGTGATTGGCATGGAAAAAGCCGAACCTATGCGCCGTTTCCTCACAGGTATGCCGAAATCACGCTTTACCCCGGCCGAAGGCCCGGCGACCCTTTCGGGGGTCTACATCGAAACCGATGACCGGACAGGCGCTGCAACCAAAGTGCAGATGATACGCCAGGGCGGGCTTTTGCAGGACGCAGGGCCTGAGGGCTGATCTCTTTGGTGGGGCACATATGTTAGCCCAAACACCATGTGACCTCTTGTTTCTGTTATCTCAGAATGACTTGCCCCCCCCTTTGCAATCCGGCAATGTGGGCGGTGGTCCGCTGCATGGCGCTTGCTTTGCCTACTTAAGGCAAGCATCGGTTAACCAAAGGGCGGCAAAAGGTCAGAGAAGCCAAATGTAACAGCTAGGGCGCACAGGGATATTATGAATTTTCTCCAGTTCGGAGCCTCAGGTGATGCGGTGATTGCACTGTCGATTGTGCTGGTCATGTTCATCGGTTTTCTGCGCGAAATCTACCCGACCGAGGTTGTCGCGCTTATGGGCGTGTCTTTGATGCTGGTGACTGGCGTTTTACCCTATGAGGCGGCGCTTGCAGTGCTGTCTAATCCCGCGCCCTGGACCATTGCAGCGATGTTCATTGTCATGGGCGCGCTGGTGCGCACCGGTGCGCTTGCAGCCTTTACCCAGGTTGCGCGCAAAAAGGCCGAAGTCAGCCCCAAGCTTGCGATTGCCATGTTGATGGCTTTTGTGGTGACAGCTTCGGCGGTTGTGTCCAATACACCGGTTGTGGTGGTAATGATCCCGGTGTTTATCCAGATCGCCCGCACCTTGAATGTTTCCGCGTCTAAACTGCTGATCCCACTGTCTTATGCCGCCATATTGGGCGGGACGCTGACCTTGATCGGCACCTCTACCAATTTATTGGTTGACGGTGTGGCGCGCGCGCAGGGGCTGGAAGCGTTTTCGATTTTTGAAGTCACCCCGCTGGGGCTGATCCTTGTGGTTTGGGGGATGATCTACCTGCGCTATATTGCGCCGCGTCTTTTGCCCAATCGCGACAGTATGGCGATGCTTCTGAGCGACCGCTCCAAGATGAAATTCTTTACCGAGGCGGTGATCCCGCCTGAAAGCAACCTGATCGGGCGCGAAGTCACCGGTGTGCAGCTGTTTAAACGGCAAGGCGTGCGGCTGATTGATGTTGTGCGCGGCGATGTATCGCTGCGACGCAATCTAAAAGGCGTTGAACTACAGGTGGGCGACCGCGTGGTTTTGCGAACCCAGATGACCGAGCTTCTGAGCCTGCAGCGCAACAAGGAACTCAAACGTGTTGATCAGGTTTCTGCCGTGGAAACCAACACTGTGGAAGTGCTGATCACGCCTGGGTGCCGTATGGTTGGGCGTTCGCTTGGTGCGCTGCGCCTGCGTCGCCGTTACGGTGTTTATGTGCTGGCAGTGCATCGTAAAAACCAGAACATCGGTGTGCAGATTGATGATCTGGTTGTGCGCGTGGGTGACACGCTGCTGTTGGAAGGCGCCGCAGCTGATATCCAGCGTCTTGCTGCCGATATGGACATGGCCGAGGTGTCGCAGCCCTCACAGCGCGCCTATCGCCGCAGCCATGCGCCGATTGCAATTATTGCCCTGTTTGCCATTGTGATTTTGGCCGCGCTGGGCGTTGCACCCATTTTGTATCTGTCGATATTGACCGTTGCGGCGGTGCTGGCGACCAGGTGCATCGATGCCGACGAAGCGTTTTCTTTTGTGGATGGGCGTTTGTTGTCGCTGATCTTTTCCATGCTCGCGATTGGGGCTGCGCTGGAACATTCTGGTGCGGTCAGCCTCATCGCCAATGCCATTGCGCCTGGGCTTTCGACTTTGCCGCCATTCCTTGTGGTCTGGGCGGTTTATCTGCTGACGTCCGTTTTAACCGAAATGGTGTCCAACAACGCGGTTGCAGTTGTGGTTACACCCATTGCTGTGGGGCTTGCACAGGCCATGGGGCTGGATCCGCGCCCTCTGGTGGTTGCGGTGATGGTTGCCGCCTCTGCGTCCTTTGCTACGCCGATCGGGTATCAGACCAATATGCTGGTCTACGGTCCCGGTGGTTATCGGTTTTCCGACTTCCTGCGCGTTGGCATTCCGCTGAACCTCAGCGTGGGGCTTCTTGCCTCGGCGATCATTCCGCTTCTTTGGCCGCTTTGAGTGGGATTTGGAGAAAATTCCCCGTAAAAACACCGCCAAACTACGGAATTCCTGCCCATGAAATTAAACGCGCACGCTCTATATCAATCTCATAGCATATAGAGTTTGAGGCGTTGACGATGAAAAGCATACCTGTCTTCGTCGCTTTGATCCTGGGCGGGGGCATGGTGATTGCCAGCGCCTCAGTAATCTTTGGCGCGGGCTAACAAGCCGCGCCCATAGATCCACCACCGATCAAAGTGGCCAGAACACCAAAATAGCGGGAATGGTGACCGCAACCACAAGGATTTCCAGTGGCAGCCCCATGCGCCAGTAATCGCCAAAGCGATAGCCGCCGGGGCCAAGAACCAGCGTGTTGTTTTTATGCCCAATCGGGGTAAGAAACGCAGCTGAGGCTGCAACAGCCACGGCCATCAGAAACGGGTCGGCGGAAACACCCAGCCGCTCTGCCATCTGAATGCCCAGAGGCGCGGCAACAATGGCGGTGGCTGTGTTGTTGAGCACATCGGACAACGTCATGGTCACGACCATAAGCACCGCAAGAATACCCCAGGCAGGCAGGCCCTGCGTGAGGCTGATCAAAGCATCCGCCAAAAGTGCCGTGCCGCCCGAGCTTTCCAAAGCCGCGCCAAGCGGGATCATCGATCCAAGCAGCACCACAACCGGCCAATTCACATGATCATAAAGCTGCGCAATCGGGAGGATCCCCGTCAGCACATAGGCTACCATTACAAGCCCCAGCGCCACAGGCAGGTAGATCAACCCAACTGAAGCCGCCACAACGGCCGCGCCAAACAGACCAATCGCGAGCCAGGTTTTGTCATTGGCGGTCACATCCAACCCACGATCCGCCAGAGGCAGACAGCCGAGCCAGTCAATCACATCGGCCGCACGGCCACGCGGGCATAGCAGCAGCAAAATATCACCGGGCTGAATGTCGCTTTGACGGATATGGCCGGTGATCTGTTTGCCTTGCCGCGACAGGCCCATCAACACCGTGCTCTGGCGCCAGGCCAGCCCGATGGATTGCGCACTGCGTCCAGAGATGCGTGCATCTTCGGGCGCCACCACTTCTACCAGTTCCAGACCATCACCCGCTGCGTCCAGTTTTTCCTGCCGCGCAGAGTCTGAGAAATTCAACGACAGCGCGGCGCGAAACTCATCCAATGCCTCAGGGCTTGCTTCCAGCACCAGCGTGTCTTCGCTTTGCAAAACCGCGCCCGCCGCGCGACCATATCGGCGCTTGCCGCTGCGGATCAGGCCCAAAATGGCCACATCGGCTTTTTCGGCCTCAGGATAAAGCGTCGACAGCCGTTCACCGATCAGCTTTGATCCTTCGGGCACTGTCAGCTCGGCAGTGTAGGGGGCAATATGGGTGACATCTGTATTGTTATCAGCGCGCTGTGGGATCAGCCGCCAACCAATAAGCGCAACAAATGCCAGCCCCGCAATCGCAGCAATACCGCCCACAGGGGCAAAATCAAACATCGCAAATGGTTCGCCCAGCTGCTCTTCGCGGATGCTGGCAATGATAATATTCGGCGGCGTCCCAATCAGTGTCGCCATCCCACCCAAAATGGTAGCAAAGGACAAAGGCATCAGCGAAAGCCCCGCGCTGCGTCCTGCTTTGCGCGCGGTTTGAATATCCACAGGCATCAGCAGCGCCAGTGCCGCCACATTGTTCATAAACGCCGAAAGCACCGCGCCCACGCTGCCCATAATGGCGATATGTGTGCCCAATGCACGCGTGGTTGACACCAGGCTGCGGGTAATCAGATAAACCGCGCCTGATCGCACCAGACCCGCCGAAACAATCAACACCAGCGCCACCACCAATGTCGCCGGGTGCCCAAAGCCATCAAAAGCATGTTTTGTTGGCACAACCCCAAGCACAACCGCAACCATCAGCGCCCCAAAGGCGACAAGATCATATCGGTAGCGCCCCCACAAAAGCAGAGCAAAAACAAGGGTGAACAGGGTGAAGAGAATGATTTGATCTAGGGTCATGCGCCCACACTAGCGTGGGGTTTGTGGTAAACAAGGCATGAGATTGGAAAGACTTCCCCCTAGTTCGTGGTTGCGCGGCTTGAAACATCCTGTGAAGCGCGGCTATATGAACGCCAATTCGGATTGATCATACTATCAACGCAAGGATGCACCATGGCAGGCCATTCCAAATGGGCAAACATCCAGCACCGCAAAGGTCGCCAGGATGCCGCACGTTCCAAACTCTTTTCCAAACTGGCCAAGGAAATCACCGTGGCCGCCAAAATGGGCGACCCGGACCCCGATAAAAACCCGCGTCTGCGCCTGGCGGTCAAAGAAGCCAAAGGCCAGTCGGTGCCCAAAGATGTGATCGAACGCGCGATCAAGAAATCCATGGGTGGTGATGCGGAAAACTACGATGAGATCCGCTATGAAGGCTACGGCCCCAATGGGGTTGCTGTCATCGTGGAAACCATGACCGACAATAAAAACCGCACCGCGTCCACCGTGCGTTCCACCTTTACCAAAAACGGTGGCAACCTCGGCGAAACCGGTTCGGTTGGCTTTATGTTCGACCGTAAGGGTGAGGTGACTTACCCGGCTTCCGTGGGCGACGCGGACACCGTGATGATGGCGGCGATCGAAGCAGGTGCAGAAGATGTGGAAAGCTCTGAAGAGGGCCACATCATCTATTGCGCGGATACCGACCTCAACGAGGTCTCCAACGCGCTGGAGCAAGAGCTGGGTGAATCTGAATCCACCAAGCTGATCTGGAAGCCCACCACCACCACCGAGCTTGGTCTGGAAGACATGCAAAAGCTGATGAAGCTGGTGGATGCGCTTGAAGATGATGATGACGTGCAGCGCGTCACCACCAACTTTGAAGCCTCCGATGAGGTTATGTCGCAGCTTTAATCGCTGATACATCAACGTATAGAGCCCCGTCATAACTGGCGGGGCTTTTGTTTTTGTGCGGACCTAGTCGTAAAATGTGCTTATCTCTTTGAGAGGCTTTTTCCATTTCGCCACGCTGGGCACGGTTGCAGTTTCGGCTGCATGACCCACGGCGATGATCATGGTTGGTTTTTCCGCCTCGGGCCGCCCTAATGCACCATTCAGGAATTTCATCGGGTTTGGGGTGTGCGTAAGCGTCGAAAGTCCCGCCGTATGCAGCGCTGCCAACAGAAAACCGGTGGCGATATTTACGCTTTCGGGCACGTAATAGTTCTTGTAGCGGCTGCCATCGTCGAAGGTGCCCCAGCGTTGAGCAAAGACCACAATCAACCAGGGCGCAATGGTGAGATGGGGTTTGTCAGCGGTGGTGCCGATGGGCTCTAAGGCTTTTATCCATTCGTCTGACGCACCGCCTGCGTAAAACTTGCGTTCTTCTTCTTCGGCCTCGGCGCGTATTTGCGCCTTCAGCTCGGCCGAAGTGATAGCGGCAAAAAACCAGGGCTGATGATTGGCACCCGATGGCGCAGATCCGGCAGTGCGAATGCAATCGGCGATCACCTCACGCGGCACCGGGCGATCACTAAAGTCGCGGATAGAATGGCGTTTGCGCATATGCGCCAGAAATTCAGTGGCATGGGCGCGCATCTCATCGTCTGAATACCGCAACCGATCCGGTAAAGGCAGCGCTTCATAGCTTAGATTGTCTTTTGAAAACACTGGCGTTTCCTCCTGCGCTCGCTTTAATTCAAGTATTGTCTGGCTGATTTCAACACCGCTTTGGTCACCGGGGCAAGCGCGGGCGCCATCACCCGGCTTACCTGCCAGCTTAGCGGCACCGAAAGCGTGCTGTCAGGAATAAGCGGCTGCAGCGTGCCGTGCTCCAGGTGTCCAATTACCAAAAGGGCCGGGTTCATGCCCCAACCAACTCCAGAAAGCGCCGCATCCACAAAAGCCTGACTCGACGGTAGGTAATGCTCGGGGGGCACCAAGCCCTCGCCGATATTGTGCTCAATCCAGCGCCGCTGCAGCTGGTCTTTCTGGTTAAAGGTCAAACAGGGCGCACGCCGGATCGATTGTGCGGTCACACCATCTGCAAACCAGCGCTTTATGAAATCGGGATGGGCGGTTGCGATATAGGGCAGCGCTCCCAACGCATGCATGTCACAGCCCACAATTGGAGACTGAAGCGCGGTGACCGCGGCTGAAACCTCTCCGCGGCGCAGCCACTCGGCGCTGTGGTCCTGATCATCCAGCACCAGATCAAATAAAATCCCATCGACATCCGCCATAGCGGTAACAAACCAGGTGGCCAGACTGTCGGCATTGACCGCAATGCGCAGCCGCGATGGGGTTTGATCGCGTTCCAGCCCCAGATCCCGCATCAGCGCGCCGTGCAGCAGGCCGATGTCTTCGGCGTGTTTGGCTAGTCGCGCGCCAATAGGTGTGGCTTCGCAGGGCTGGCCGCGATGAACCACGCTTGCACCGATCCGCTCCTCCAGCGCTTTGATGCGCTGCGAAATTGCGGAGGGCGTCACATGCAGCGCATGGGCGGCAAGATCAAATGACCCGAGCCGCAAAACCGCCGAAAGCGCCGCGAGATGATTGGGATCGATGTGCATTAGAATAGCTAATCTACGTTAAGGTGGTTTAATTTGAGTAATGCAAATCCTAGGGGTATTCACAAGCTGACATTTGCAACCAAGGATCAAAGATGAGCACGGATTTCTTCGCCAGTTTCCCCGCAGGCTATGCGTTGGGGCTTAGCCTGATTGTGGCCATCGGGGCGCAAAACGCCTTTGTGTTGCGCCAGGGCGTGCGCCGTCAGCATGTGCTGCCGGTGGTATTGACCTGCGCTGCATCCGATGCGCTGTTGATCCTGGCAGGTGTGTTTGGCTTTGGCAGTCTTGCGCTGGCATGGCCCGGATTTGAACAGGTCATGCGTTGGGGTGGGGCCGCGTTTCTGATCTGGTACGGCGCGCGCAGTTTTCTCAGCGCATGGCGCGGTGGTGGCAGCCTTGAGGCGGCAGACACCGCAGCCCAGCCGCTGTTGCCCGTGTTGATCACCACGCTGGCGCTTACCTGGCTTAACCCACATGTGTATCTCGATACTGTGGTGTTGCTCGGGTCTATCTCTGCTCAATACCCTGATCCGCTGTATTTTGGCCTTGGAGCCACCTGTGCCAGCTTCAGCTTTTTCCTGCTGCTTGGCTTTGGCGCGCGTCTGCTTGCGCCACTGTTTACCCGCCCGCGGGCCTGGCAGGTGCTTGATGTGGTGATCGGGCTGGTAATGTGGGCCATCGCATATGGGCTGCTTTACAGCGCTGTGATGTGATCCGCTGCGAAATTGGCCCTGCTCGGGGCGATCCGTCAAAAATTGCAGCTTGAAGGGGGCAAGGGCGCGCCATATAGCGAAAGGGCCCTTTCCCGTCAGGTAACGTTATGACCTCTGCTGACACGGCCTTCACATCGGACAGCCCCGCCAGCAAACCGCTGCACGCAGTGCTGTGGATGTTTGCGACAGGTCTTTGCTTTGTTGCCGTCATCATTGTGATCAAATCGATGCAAGGGCGCATTCCCCCGTTTGAAAGCGCGTTTATCCGCTACCTGCTTGGCACAGTGTTCCTGATCCCTTTTGCTGGCAAACTGTGGCGCGAAGGCGCGGGCAGAAAGCTGCAAGTACTGTTGAGTATTCGCGGGGTTGTGCATGCGCTGGGGGTTGGGGGCTGGTTTTTTGCCATGAGCCAGATCTCCCTCGCTGAGGTCACGGCCATTGGATATTTGACCCCGATCTTTATCACACTGGGGGCGGCGCTTTTTCTGGGGGAACGTCTGGCGCTGCGCCGGATGGCAGCAATTTGTATCGCTTTTATCGGTGCGTTGATCATTCTCAGACCCGGCGTGCGCGCGATTGAACCGGGGCATCTGACGATGCTTGGCACCGCTTTTGCCTTTGGTGTGTCCCATCTGATGGCCAAATATGCGGTGCGCTCTGCCAGCCCTTCGATGATTGTGGCCATGCTAACGGTCTGGGTGGCGATTGCCCTATGCCCATTTGCGCTGATGAACTGGGTGACGCCCAGCATCACAGATGTGGCGCTGCTGTTTCTGGTCGCCTGCTTTGCCACATTGGGACATTACACAATGATGTTGTCCTTTGCCGCAGCGCCTGTCGCCGTAAGTCAGCCGGTGACTTTCCTGCAACTGGTCTGGGCCACACTTATTGGGGTGCTGTTTTTTGAAGAGGCAATAGACCCTTGGGTCATCTCTGGTGCGATGCTGATCCTTGCCTGTATCACCTATATCAGCTGGCGCGAGGCGGTCTTGAAACAGCGTGGGCGTTTGTAGCGGCTCCGCCTCCTTTTTCGGGATGGAATTTTAGCGAGACATCACGATGTAAAGTCTATTTTTATGCAAGCATTGTATTGCCTGCCAAATTCACCGTCGTAACTTTGTTACAAGTGAATCGTATCGTAAAACCCCGGGGAAAGGGGATAAAATGCGTTGTCACACCATAAAAATGCTATGGGCTGCCTGTCTTTGGGCGGTTGGCATTTTGTCACCAGTTTCAGCGCAGGCCGGGTTTGAGGCGTGTAACGATACCAATACCGCGCAATCTGTTGCCTTTGTTCAAAAGGCGGCTGGCGCGTGGCGGGTAAATGGCTGGCGTGAGATCGCCCCCGACAGTTGCGAAACGCTGCTGGATGGGCCGCTGCAATCGCGTTTTTACTATCTCAGGCTCCGTGATCGCGACGAAACCTTTCTGCACACGTCGGTTCGGTTCTGTACCAGCAGGCAGGATCAGTTCCAGACAACGGGCAGCCGTGATTGTCATCAACAAAAGGCGCGGCCACTGGAATACGCCCGGATTGATGTGGGCAGAGACACGCGCGACGCCACAGTCAACTTGTCTCAGTTTCTCAAAACGGAGATGAACAGCACATCGCGCGCGATCCAAGTGAATGCGGTCTTTCAGTCCTGTAAACAGGATGGTGTTCGCGGCGATAAGCGGTGTTGTTTTGTTGGACCGTCTCAGGAAATTATCGTCCGCAGCAACGCAAATACCAGCGCAGACGTTCTGTCTCGGCTCGACAGTCTCAAAAGTGGTACACCAGTGGCGCTTGAGGGGGAGGTCCTCAACGATCTCAACACCACCTTTGAGCTTAAGCTGACGGCGTTGAAATCACGCCCTTCGGATGCCGCCCATCAAATGTTGATTGCCCTGCAAGGCAGCTGGGTGTCGGATGCCGACGAAAATGATCATTTTACAGTTGCAGGTGCCACCCGCGCCAATGTCTATGCCGGGATCGCGACCTCTAACGAGTTTTTCTCAATTGGACCAAGCTGTCAGGACTATGAATTCGACGGGCTCGCGCTGTATTCTTGGAACAAGGATGAATCTGGCGGTCTGTGTTATCTGGTCGAAGAGCTGACAGAAGACCGTCTGGTGCTGCAGTTCTTATCCAGCGGTCGCAGCCTCGCGTTTCACCGCCCTTAACGGACCACCAGATCCAGCACCTGATGCGCCGCGTTACGCGCATCTTGCGGCTTTACTGGCTCTTCTGATTGCGCCGCCTCTAGCCACACACCATCCATGTAGCTTTGCAAGGCCAGACGCGCAGGGCCAATCTGTTCCGCGGGCAACAGCTGGCGCAGCTCAGCGAGAAAATGACTGCGCACCCGAGCGCGGTTGATTCGATGCAGTCGCGAAAGACGGGTAGAGTAGGGCGCGTTTGCCCAGAATTGCATCCAGATGCTGCACTGCTCAACGGTGAATAAAGCATCGTCAAAATTCGCATCCATCACCGCATAAAGCCGTTCTTTCGGCGTCTCGGCCTTTGCATATCCCGCTATCATCGCGTGTCGCAGCTTGGTGAGGAGGTGCCGCATTGTGGCCTCCATCAACCCCTCTTTGCTGCCGAAATAATAGTTGATCGACGCGGCGGATGCATCTGCCTCGCGCGCGATTTCTGCCATCGTCACAACGCTGTAGCCGTGGCGATGCACCGCCACGATGGTGGCCTCTATCAATTCTTCGTTGCGAATGTCGCGAATACGTTTCCTGCCCATGAATCCGAGTTTTAGCGCATTGGAAAAACCACGCAATGCTTGATCGGAGAGATCAAAACTTAAATGGCCATTTAAAAAATGATTTATATATTCACATAATTCTGCTACGACATCTCTCCAAGTCCAAAACAGCCATGCCGGGCAGCCGCCCGGCCAGAGCACAACAACAGGGAGGACTTGATGACCCTTTTAATTTCCTTCGGGATTTTGCTGGCCTTAGGCCTGGTGATTTTCTGCACACTGAAATGGTGGAATGTCTCGGTGGTGGGGGTAACGCCCGTGCCGCTTTTCACCTTTATTGCGATCCTGTTCACATCAGGGCTTGATGTGGGGCTGATCATGTTCCCGCTCGCAT
Source organism: Tritonibacter aquimaris (assembly GCF_009617595.1). GTDB lineage: Bacteria > Pseudomonadota > Alphaproteobacteria > Rhodobacterales > Rhodobacteraceae > Epibacterium > Epibacterium aquimaris. Next base: position 189,022 of record NZ_WIXK01000004.1, read on the forward strand.
TTGACTTCCCGCTCTATGCGGACACAGCCGCCGAGCCTGCCTATGGGTTCACCAACCCTCTGGCGCTTGAATTTGGCTTCTGGGGCTTTCTGATCTGGGGCTTTTACTTCCTGACGACGTTTTACTTTTGCGTCATCGAACCCAAGGTGAAGTTCTTTGAAATTCCGCTGGTCAAACTGATCAACAATATCGTCATTATCGGCACCTGTGCCTTTACCGGCGCGTTGTTCCTGATCTACCTTCCGTATTACGCAACCTTTGTGGGCGACGGGGAAACCGTGATCCCGGCGTTTTATGCGGTGGCCTTCCTGGTGATCCTGTTTGCCGCCTTTTCCTCAACCCATATCAAATATGTGCGCATCCTGTCGGTTGGCTCCAGCTTTCTGTTTATGGCGCTGATCCTTGGCATGTGGGCCTATGCGGGCATGGGGCTCGGGGCTTTTGTGGACACAGCCTCCAATGTTGGCGGCTATTTTGCCAATATCCACAAATTCATCCTGCCGCTCACTGATTACCATGAATTCTACCTGTTCTGGTGGTTTGCATGGTCGATCATGATTGGTCAGTTCACCTCGCGCTTTGTGGGTGGCCTCAAGACCTGGCAGGTGCTGGCATCCTTGCTGGTGTTCCCGTCGATCCCGCTCGCGGTGTGGTTCTCGGTGCTTTACTATTACCACCTGAATGAAATCGCCACGACCACCATGATCAATATCTCCATGGCGGCAGTGGGTATTCTGTTTGTGATCAACTCGTTTGACTCGCTCATTCGGCTTTATACCGACAACCTGAACCTCTCGGCTGAACGCTTCGGCACTGTGCCGTATGTGCTTGGCAACGCGCTGGTGCTTTTTGGTCTGACGCTCGCGTTCCAAAGCCAGTGGCTGCAGATCCATTGGATCGGCGGCGTGGTGATCGGGCTTTATGTGTCTTGTCTTGCCTATATCGTGCTGAAAAAGCGCAAAGAGGTCATGGCGATCACAGCCTCACCTGAGGAAAACACCCTCGATTACAACCGTATCGAAACCGCCCATTAACCCGCAGTTCCTGCGTCGTTCTTGGCGACGCAGGAGCATACCAAAGCGAGAAACAGGACCGTCATCTCGCTTTGGTATGCTCTCCACAACCCGGACCCACCCGGCCTGCAGCTTTGAATAAGAAAGACAGCGATATGACCCATATGGCCCAACCCGTCGCCAGCCATTTTATCAATGGCGCATATGTCGAAGATACCGCCGGTGCTGAGATCCCGGTGATCTATGCCGCCACCGGCGAACGTATCGCGACCGTACACGCGGCGACGCCCGCGATTGTAGAACAGGCGCTGTCTTCGGCCAAAGCGGCCCAAAAGGCCTGGGGCAAGATGACCGGCACCGAACGTGGCCGCATCCTGCGCCGTGCCGCCGACATGATCCGCGATCGCAACCATGCGCTTTCGGTGCTGGAAACATATGACACTGGCAAACCGCTGCAGGAAACCCTGGTGGCCGATGCGACCTCTGGTGCGGATGCGCTGGAATATTTTGGCGGCCTGACGGCAAGCCTCACCGGCGAGCATATCCCTTTGGGCGATGACTGGGTTTATACCAAACGCGAGCCTCTGGGGCTTTGTGTGGGCATTGGTGCCTGGAACTACCCGACCCAGATTGCTTGCTGGAAGGCCGCGCCTGCCTTGGCCTGCGGCAATGCGATGGTGTTCAAACCCTCGGAAACCACGCCGCTGTGTGCCTTGAAAGTGGCTGAAATCCTGCATGAGGCCGGACTGCCTGCGGGGCTGTTTAATGTGGTGCAGGGCATGGGCGAAGTGGGCGGCGCGCTGGTGACAGATCCGCGCGTGGACAAAGTCTCGCTTACAGGGTCGGTGCCCACCGGCAAAAAGGTCTACGCCGCCGCCGCCGCCGAGATGAAACACGTCACCATGGAGCTTGGCGGCAAATCACCCATGATCGTGTTTGAAGATGCGGACATCGAAAACGCAGTTGGCGGCGCGATCAACGGCAATTTCTATTCGTCGGGTCAGGTGTGCTCCAACGGCACCCGCGTGTTTGTGCACAAAGACATCAAGGAAAAATTCCTCACCCGTCTGGCAGAGCGTGTCAAAGGCGCGGTGCTGGGGGATCCTCTCGATGAGGCAACAAACTTTGGTCCGATGGTGTCAGAAAACCAGATGAACATCGTTTTGAACTATATCGAGCAGGGCAAATCAGAAGGTGCGCGCCTGATCTGTGGTGGCGAACGTGTCGAAATGGATGGCTATTTCATCGCCCCCACCGTGTTTGCCGATGTCAGCGATGATATGGTGATCGCCCGCGAAGAGATCTTTGGCCCGGTGATGGCGGTGCTTGATTTCGACACCGAAGATGAGGTGATCGCCCGTGCCAACGCCACCGAGTTTGGCCTGTCTGCCGGTGTCTTCACCAAGGATCTGAGCCGCGGCCACCGGGTTATTGGCGCGCTGGAAGCAGGCAGCTGCTTTATCAACTCATATAATGACGCCCCGGTTGAAGCACCTTTTGGCGGGGTGAAAGCCTCGGGTGTTGGGCGTGAAAACTCCAAAGAAGCCATCCAGCACTACAGCCAGGTCAAATCGGTTTACGTGCGCATGGGGGACGTGGAAGCGGCGTTTTAATCGCCCTTTCAAGCACCTCCCACCCGCTCACCCCGGCGCTCGAAAGGGCGACGGGGCCAGCAAATAGCCAGAACAATAGGTAACAAAGACGATGAACGCCGATTATGTGATTGTTGGAGCAGGGAGCGCCGGCTGTGCCATGGCCTATCGCCTGTCGGAAGCGGGCAAGAAGGTTCTGGTGATCGAACATGGCGGCTCGGATGCGGGGCCGTTTATCCAGATGCCCGGCGCATTGTCTTATCCGATGAATATGGCGCGTTACGACTGGGGTTATAAATCCCAGCCGGAGCCGGGCCTTGGCAATCGCCAGCTGGTCACCCCGCGCGGCAAGGTCATTGGCGGATCGTCTTCGATCAACGGCATGGTCTATGTGCGCGGTCACGCAGGGGATTATAATCACTGGGCGGAAGCGGGCGCGCAAGGCTGGTCTTATGCGGATGTGCTGCCCTATTTCAAACGGATGGAAACCTGGCACGATTGCGGCCAGGGCGGTGATCCCGATTGGCGCGGCAAGGATGGGCCTTTGCATATTTCGCGCGGCCCGCGCGACAACCCGCTGCATGCAGCCTTTGTCAAAGCCGGTGAACAGGCCGGATACCCGGTGACCTCGGATTACAACGGTGAGCAGCAAGAGGGCTTTGGCCCGATGGAGATGACCGTCTACAGAGGTCAGCGCTGGTCTGCTGCTAATGCCTATCTGAAACCTGCGCTTAAACGCGACAATTGCACCCTGATCCGCGCGCTGGCACGCAAAGTGGCGATCGAAGACGGGCGCGCCGTTGGCGTTGAGGTAGAGCGTGGTGGCAAGATCGAAGTGATCCGCGCAAACGCCGAGGTGATCCTGTCGGCGTCTTCGCTAAACTCGCCCAAGCTGTTGATGCTTTCGGGCATTGGTCCGGCCGCGCATCTGGCCGAGCATGGCATTGAGGTGATCGCCGACCGCCCCGGTGTAGGCCAGAACCTGCAAGATCACCTTGAGTTCTATTTCCAATACGCCTGCACGCAGCCGATCACCTTGTTCAAATACTGGAACCTTTTTGGCAAGGCCTGGGTGGGGGCGCAATGGATGTTGACCAAAACGGGTCTTGGAGCCTCAAACCAGTTTGAAAGCGCAGCCTTCATTCGTTCAGGCAAGGGCGTGGAATACCCGGACATCCAATATCATTTCCTGCCAATTGCGGTGCGCTATGATGGGCAGGCCGCGGCCGAAGGACATGGGTTTCAGGCCCATGTTGGCCCCATGCGTTCCCCGTCGCGCGGCGCTGTCACACTGGCGTCAAGCGATCCCAATGCCGATCCCAATATCTTCTTCAACTATATGTCGACCGAACAGGATTGGATCGATTTCCGCAAATGTATCCGCCTCACGCGGGAAATCTTTGGTCAGGATGCAATAACACCTTTCATCAAACACGAAATCCAACCGGGCGATGCGCTGCAAAGCGATGATGAGCTGGATGGCTTTATCCGCGAACACGCCGAAAGCGCCTATCACCCCTGCGGCACCTGCAAAATGGGTGCGGCGGATGACCCAATGGCGGTGGTTGATCCCGAATGCCGGGTGATTGGGGTTGAAGGGCTGCGGGTTGCTGACAGCTCAATCTTCCCGCGCATCACCAACGGCAATCTCAACGGGCCCTCGATCATGACTGGCGAAAAGGCATCAGATCACATTCTGGGTCGCCGTCTGCCGTCGTCGAACGCCGAAGCCTGGTTCAATCCCAATTGGGCAGAAAGCCAGCGCTAGCACAGCGTTAAAACAACAAACGGGAAACCCTCTCGCCCTGCGCAAGAGGGTTTTTTATTGCTGCTGCGCACCGCCGCTGACTAGCCTTCACCTATTGTAATTTATCAGGTGAAAGCTGCTATGCCATATCAAGTCATCAAAGGTGAATTTCATATCTTCTACCCGGATATTCCCAAGCAAGGTCCTGAACCCGATGGGGATACGCTTAAATTCGAGCCAGACAATCGCGCCCTGATCGAAGGGCTTTGGGTGGCGGGTCAGCGCGAGCCTGATTTCAACGGCCGCGACATGCTGAACCTGCGCTTTGAAGGGATGGACGCGCTTGAGACCCATTTTGAAGGTGGCCATCAAAACCTCGAATTTGCAAAAGCCTCGCGTGACTATCTGCTGACATGGGCAGGTTTTGGTGCGGTTGAATACTGGGAAGATCGCCCGCATAAGGTTCAATCGGTCGAGCACAATCCAGTACGCGGCTATATTCTCTCCAAAGGGCTGGATCCGTTTGGCCGTGCGATTTCGTTTGTCTTTCTGGGGGAGACGGATCTGCAAGATGGCGCTGTGCTTCATCTGGAGCCGGAGCTTCTGGCGCAAAGTTTCAACTACGTCAGCTTGAGCGCGGGCCAGTCTTATCCGCTGTTTTACCGCTCGCTACCGATTTCCATCAGTCGCATTTTGGCCGAGGTCTCTGACGATGCCCGGCGCGCTGAACGTGGGCTTTATGCCCAAGATCAATCCGCGCCTAATACGCCAGTAGAGGTGACGCCAGAAACCTATCAGGACTTGGTGATCTGGCCGAAATTGTTTCGTCGTCTGCACAGCTATTTCAGCTCGGAATTTTACGATCTTTCTGGCTTTGATGACTGGCTGCGCCGGGATCCGCGTGATCGTGATGACCGTATGTTTTTGCCCGACGACTATGACGCCCATTTCCACAATGTGATCTCGGTGCTGTCGCCAACGGAACTGCAGTTGAACGTGGACCCCAAAGACATCATCATTTTACCCTATAACACCACTGCCACAGAGGTGGCGCTCATTGCCGCCGAATGAGCGGGTGCGATCAAAAGAGGCGTTCCATACGCCTCTTTTTTACTTCATTTGACCGGGATCAAATCGGGGTTTCAGCGCTGCTGCTACCTTCTTTTTGAGCGAACAAAAAGGAGAACGCAGATGTCCCATACACCCCATGAACTGGCCGTGGAATTCCCGGACAAAGTAGACGCGATCAGCGCGCTGAAAGCCTCTGATAAGCATTTTGCCCACCTGGCCGACAAATATCATGAGGTGAACCGCGCCGTGCATCGGGCTGAAACCAATGTTCAGCCGATCAGCCAGGAAGCCGAAACAGACCTGCGCAAGCAACGCGCCGCGCTGAAGGATGAAATCTGGTCCATCCTGTCCAAGGCCTAAGCCTCTCTCTGTTAGGGGCTGTCAATGGCATCAGATATTGTCTGGTGCCGTTTTCTTTGGCCGTTTTCCTTAGGGCAGCCTGTTTGTTTGGTGAGGTGTCAATTCACTTCGTAGGGCAGGGTGCCACGCTGGTTGGTATCCACATGCAGGCGACGCTCTAGTGGCGGCACTGAACGCTGGTGGCAGGTGCGGCGCTCGCAAATGCGGCAGGAAATCCCAATTGGTTCATAGGCATTGCTGTTGGCAACATCCATACCATCCGCATAGACCAAAAGCCCTGCATGTTTCACTTCACAGCCCAGTGCAATTGCATAGCGACGCAGCGGCGCACCAAAGCGGCCCGAAGATTTCGACACGTCTCGCGCCAGTGAAATATAACGCACCCCGTCTGGGGTGGTGGCGAGCTGGCGCAGAAACTGCCCCGGCGTTTCAAAAGCGCGGTGCACGTTCCACAACGGGCAAGCGCCGCCAAACCGGGCAAACTGCAGCCGGGTGGCAGAGTGGCGTTTGGTGATGGTGCCCGCCTGATCCACCCGCACAAAGAAAAACGGCACGCCTTTGGCGCCGGGGCGTTGCAGCGTCGATAAACGATGCGCGACCTGTTCGATTGAAGCGCCAAAACGGGTCGACAGCCGCTCCAGATCATGGCGATCCTCCTGTGCCTGCGCCAGAAAACGCGCATAAGGCATCAACGCCGCACCGGCGAAATAATTCGCCAGACCAATTTTTGCGATGGCGCGGGCTTCTTCACTTTGGAAACGGGCAAAATCCAGTGTCGCTTCCAGCAGATCATTGCGCCGCAACAGCGCAAGCTGCATCAGCAGTTGAAACACCTGCGTTTCTGGCGGGCTGAGTTGCGACAGCTGTAGCAGTTTTTGCTTTTCATCATAACGGCGCACCCCTTCCATATCACCCAGTTCAACCTGCACACCCAACTGCTCCAACGCTTCTATGGCGCGGGTGCGGATCTCGCTGGGGGAATTGGCGCCCAGGCTGAAATGCTCCGCTGCGTGGTCCACCGCATCAATATAGTTGTCGCAATAGTGGAAAAAATCGCGCACCTCTTCCCAGGGGCTCGCTTGAATGCGCGCATCTTCACGCCCCAATGCTTCATCCAATGAGGCGAGGCGTTCATGGTTCTGGCGATAGGCCTGATGCAGTGCCAGAAAGGCCCGCGCCAGCGCTGGCGCGTTAGATGCAGCCAGACGCAGATCCGCCACCGGCGGCATGGCTTCCGAAAACACTGGGTCTGCAAGGGCCTCGCGCATATCACTGACAAGGCGTTCGCTGTCGCCGGTCGACAGCTCGGTGACATCAAGGCCAAATTCCTGTGCAAGCGCCAGAACAACCGTGGTGGAAACCGGTCGGTTGTTGTTTTCCATCTGGTTCAGATAGGGGAGCGATACGCCCAGTTTGGCGGCAAACTCTTTTTGCGTGAGATTGAGCTTTGTGCGCATTTCGCGCAGCTTTGCCCCGGCATAGAGTTTCTGGGTTGCCATATTTAACGCTGCCTTTGCAAATTACCGTCGGGGTATTTGTATATTTGCAAACTTGCTGATGCAACCCAAGCTTAGGTTGCAGATGGGGTTATGCAACAAGGCTCAGGGCGCGTTCACGTCGTATTACCCAGATTATGGCCAGAACGCCTGCAAATGCCGTGACGCACATGATCAACAAAAGCGGCAGCGGGCTTGAACCTGCAACAAGCACACGCCCGGCCAATGCAGCCAACGCAGCGCCGACCCCAATCATCACCGCGCCCGACAGGCCGGATGCGCTGCCTGCGAGATGGGGGCGTACCGAAATAGCGCCCGCGGTTGCGTTTGGAATGCACATGCCATTGCCCAGCCCAACAAAAACCATCAGCCCAAAGAAGGTGTAGACGGTGGCGTCGCCGTGCATCACCAACACCAGTGAGGCCAGGCCGCCAAAAAGATTGGTCAGACAGCCAAGCATGATCATCCGGTTCAGCCCGATGTATCGGGAAAATCGCCCGGCCATAAAATTGCCGATGAAATAGCCCACCGCAGGTGCAGACATCATCCAGCCCAGCATCTTGGTATCAAGCCCGTAGATATCAATCCCAACAAAAGACGCGCCGCCGAGGTAAGCAAAGAAGGTCCCTGACGACAGACCCGATGCAAGCGCATACCCCCAGAACCGCGGTGCGCGCAGCAGTTCACCATATTCGCGAAACTGCTCAAACAGGCTTAGCCCGCTTTTTTGTTTGGTCTCGCCAAAATCCAGATAGGTCAGCGCCAGCGCGCCCGCGCCCAGCACCAAAAGTACCCAGAAGCTTGCGACCCAATCAAACCTGTCATCAATCCAACCACCAATTGCAGGGCTGAACATCGGCACCAGCGCCATGCCCATAGTGACATAGGCGATGCGGCTGGCGGCCTGTTCGGTGTCATAGATATCGCGCACCGCTGCACGGCTCAGCGCCAGCGAGGTGGCAACAACCGCTTGGCCCATGCGGAAAAACAGAAAGGATCCGGCGGTTGGGGCAAGAATGCATCCCAATGTCATCAGCACAAAGATGAAAAGGCTCCACAGCAGGATCGGGCGGCGTCCCCATTTATCAGACACCGGTCCGATCACCATTTGCACCACCGCACTCAGCGCCAGATAGAGCGAGATCGACAATTGAATCACCCGGTATTCCACCCCAAATTCATTTGCCATATTCGACAGCGACGGGATGAAAATATTCATGTTCAGCGCCGCAATCCCTGACAGCAGGATGAGCGTGACAATATGAGGGGGCGTTCTGGCGGGCATATTGGCTCGTGGTTGTGTTTAACAAGGTAAATAGTGTAGGAGCACTGTGCAGGCGTTATAGTTGACTTGGCAAGATAAATCACTGTGCTTTGCCGCGCAGGACCCTGTGGAATAATGGGGTGTTATTTATAGATAATTTGCAGTTATTCAAATTAGCTGGACGACTTCGCGAACTATTTGCAAATTTGCCAGTTTTGTCTTTGGTCTGGCAAGCCTCCCGTCTATGGTCCTTGGAAGATTGTAGGAGGGACACGGGCCATGAAAGACATTCTTGCTGAGTTGGAAGATCGCCGTTCTGAGGCGCGCCTTGGGGGCGGACAGAAACGGATCGACGCCCAGCATGGTCGCGGCAAACTGACCGCGCGCGAACGTATTGAATTGCTGCTGGACGCAGACAGCTTTGAAGAGTTCGACATGTTCGTGTCGCACCGCTGTACCGATTTTGGCATGGAAGACAATCAGCCCGCAGGTGACGGTGTGATCACCGGCTGGGGCACCATCAATGGCCGTCAGGTCTATGTCTTCAGCCAGGACTTCACCGTTCTTGGCGGTTCGGTTTCCGCCACCCATGCGCAGAAGATCTGCAAGATCCAGGATATGGCGGTACAAAACGGTGCGCCGATCATTGGTCTGAATGACTCTGGCGGGGCGCGTATTCAGGAAGGTGTTGACGCGCTTGCGGGTTATGCGGAAATCTTCCAACGCAACATTATGGCGTCTGGCGTTGTGCCGCAGATTTCTGTGATCATGGGCCCCTGTGCCGGTGGTGCGGTTTATTCGCCTGCGATGACCGACTTCATCTTTATGGTCAAAGACACATCCTACATGTTCGTCACTGGTCCGGATGTTGTAAAAACCGTCACCAATGAGGTTGTCACCGCCGAAGAGCTTGGCGGCGCGTCGACCCACACTAAAAAATCTTCTGTTGCAGATGGGGCCTTTGAAAACGACGTCGAAGCCCTGGCCGAAGTGCGCCGTCTGGTCGACTTCCTGCCGCTCAACAACCGTGAAAAAGCACCGGTGCGCCCGTTCTTTGATGAACCCGCCCGCATTGAGACCAGCCTTGATACGCTGATCCCGGACAACCCGAACCAGCCCTACGACATGAAAGAGCTGATTCATAAGGTTGCCGACGAAGGTGATTTCTACGAGATCCAGGAAGACTACGCTGGCAATATCATCACCGGCTTCATCCGTCTCGAAGGTCAGACCGTGGGTGTGGTTGCCAACCAGCCAATGGTGCTCGCAGGCTGCCTTGATATCGACAGCTCCCGCAAGGCTGCGCGTTTTGTGCGCTTCTGCGACTGTTTTGAAATCCCGATCCTTACCCTTGTTGATGTTCCTGGCTTCCTGCCGGGCACCAGCCAGGAATATGGCGGCGTGATCAAACACGGTGCAAAGCTTCTGTTTGCCTATGGCGAAGCCACGGTGCCAAAAGTGACCCTGATCACCCGTAAGGCCTATGGCGGCGCTTATGACGTTATGGCGTCCAAGCACCTGCGCGGTGATTTCAACTACGCTTGGCCCACTGCGGAAATCGCGGTGATGGGGGCCAAAGGCGCAACCGAGATCATCCACCGTGCTGATCTGGGGGATGCGGATAAGATCGCGGCCCATACCGCAGACTATGAAGACCGTTTTGCCAACCCGTTTGTGGCAGCAGAGCGTGGCTTCATCGATGAGGTGATCCAGCCGAAATCCACCCGCCGCCGTGTTGCCCGCGCGTTTGCGAGCCTTCGCAATAAGAAGCTCGAAAACCCGTGGAAGAAACACGACAACATTCCGCTCTGAGCGGCGTGAATCTGAGGCGGCTTGCTGTGCTGGCCGCCTCCCAGTTCTCCCAGAGCGATCCTTCCTGCTTTAAGTTGGGCTAAACCCGCATGACCCGTAAACCCTGGCATATCCACCGTACAGATAAGGCGCTCACCCTGAGCCGCCTGTCGCCTGCACGGTTTGATATCGTCGCCGATGGCGCGCTGCCTACCGGTGATCCGCTGCGCTATGCGCATCAGATCCGTCAGGACATGTGGCGGCTGTTGCAGGGGGTGCGCGGCTTTGCGCCCGTGGTGGAGCTGCGGGCGCATGACGGCGGCTGGCAGGTGCGGGCTGGCGGCGCAGTCAATGGCGTTGTGCCACCCAATGCGGCGGCCACTGTGGCAGAGCTTTTGCAAAATCAATCCAAGCGCGCCCGTTGGATCGCCCAGGCCAATCGTTCGAATCAGTTTTCGAATCAGGGAAAGGAGGACAACCAATGATGTATTCGCAATGTCATGTTTTTGTTACCTATCCCATTGATCGCAAAGGTACTATCAACCTATGCGGTACTTCCGTCCTGGGTGAGGGGACTACCGTAAAAACACGTAAAAATCTGTGGCGAGTCGTCACAGTGTTTGACAATACATACGAATCACGGCCATGATCACGCTACGCCATAACAGCATAGCGCGCGCGGCCAGCGCAGCGCCTGCAGCCCCGGCTGGAGGAGGCCCTATTGCAGGGTGCCGGGGCTGCGGTTTTACTCTTACCGCAGTGGCGTTTCTTACCACTTTTGGTTGTTTGCCTTCCGCAAGCGCGCAGCCGCTTGTGCTGGCGAATGCCCCCGTTGATCAGCTTGCCGTTCCTTCGGCGCAGCCGGTGTATCTGCATGAGGTTCTTGCGGATGAGGCTCCGGGCGATCTGTGGCTTAGATTTCGTTTTGTTGCACCTGACCTGCCTGCGGGCGCTCAGGCCGCTGCAGAGGCTGATATGGCGCATCTGTGCGCGAGCGTGGCATTGCCCTATCTGAGCGACCATGCGCTGCATCCGGAGCGCATTGCCATCTCTCTTGCGGATCGCGCGGTGCCATTTGGCGAGATTGCGCCGGAAGCCACGCAGTATTTTGAGCTGTTCAGCAGCGCAAATGCCACCTGCATATGGGAGGCATTTTGATGGGACCTCAATATCTTGGGCATAGGGAGAGCTTTAGGCAGTTTTTTGCGGCTTTGCCGTCACAGGCGTGTCGAGCGGTGATGCGGGTATGTTTATTTTTAAACACCTCATGTAAGATCGCGCCGAGCATTGATGATTTTGCTCGCAATCGATTGTTGAGGCGTGCGGAACCTTTGGGCTTCGCCGGTTTCACAGAAGTTACCAGGAGACTGAAATGTCCAAGAGCATCAAACTGTTCGCCCTTGTTGGCGTTCTTGCAGCCGTTGCCGCATGTGGCAGCCGTCAGGAAGAATTTGTCGTTGTCGAGCCCGAGCCCATCTCGCAAGAGCCGACATTCACCGGCAAATACAAATAAACCCTTCAGGGGTCCGGCCCTGCGGCCGGCCCCAGCCGCTCCGCGGGGTGCCGGACGAAAGGCACCACCATGCTAAAACACCGCGGATTCCCCGGCCGTCTGGCCGGCACTGATTTCCAATTCACAATTCGCCGCGCCAATCCAAAAGGCGCAACCCCTCTCACCACGCGTGAGCGCTTTCGCGATCGTAAACCGGCAGACCGCCGTGCCGATGCGGCTTTTATGCAGGCGTTGTGGGAACACTTTGGCGCAGAGCCGTTTGAACGTGGCAACCTCGACGCAGGCCGTCTGAGCTGGCTGTTTGGCCAAGAGGTTGTTGCGGTCGAAGAAGACTTTGATCCAACCGACTATGATGCGTTGCTGCAAATCGATGAGAATGCAGCGCGGATTGCCTTCCCGGAAATCTTTGACGGGAGTGCGATCTGATGCGGCAGCGGCAGACCCATATCCTACGGGCCTGCCGTGCTGTGGCGGCGCGCGATTTCGCGCGCCAGCCGGTTCTTTTATCAGAAGTTCAGCTGTGCCGAGAATTGGATGCGATCCGCATCAATGGTAGCACCGGTAGAGCTGGTGCGCTCCGCAAGGATGTATTCCGCCCCAAAACGCAGCTTATCAGTGGCGTTGTAAAACGCATTGATATGCAGAGTTTCCAGCTTGGTGTAATCCAGCGTGCCGGTGCTCGAGGCGAGGTCATAATCTTCCTGACCGTAGACCAGACCAACATTGATCTTGCTGCTCAGCTTCTGACGCAGCTCAACGGTGAAACCGTCGACGTCATTGGCTTGGTCGCCAATACCAGCCACCGCGGTGGAACCGCCTGCGTTCAGCAGGGGGGTGATGGCTTCACCGGTGACAAAGGTCGCCTGCAGTTTGCCGCCCGCCCAGGGGGTGATCGCACCAGAAAGGGTCACACCGCTCTGGTCGTATTCTTCACCACCAGCTTTGACGGTGCCAACCAGACCAGCAACTCGCAGCGAGCCCCGCTCGCCTTTGTATTCCGCAGCCGCGGTGATGGTGGGGTCGTCAGACGTCGCGTTGTTTTCTTCAAGCGAGAAGCTGTAAGACAGGTTACCCGAGGTGTTGCGGTAGCGAATTTGCGGTACACGGGCAAAGGTGATGCCTGCGGGGCCGCGGAATTCAACTGTGGCCGGGTAGTTGCCGATTGGCATGAAGTTGGTCCAGAAGCGGCCAATCAACCAATTGTCGCCAATGGTGATATTGGCGTGGCGCACCCGCAGCTCACCGGTGCTGCTGCTGCCGCCAAAGAGGTCAAGCTCAAGCTGGGTGCCAATGGTGCCGAAATCGCTGTCGGTCTTGGTGCGGATGCCCAGACGGGTCTGACGCGCGGTGGCGCCGAATTTGCCATCGGTTGCGTTGGCGGGCTCGCCAATGCGGGGAACGGTAACCAGGTCGCCCTGATCAAAATCGAAATCGTAAAAGAAATCAGCCTTGCCGTAGCCGTAGATATCAATGGTGGTCTTGCCGATTTGGAAATCACCAACATTTCCGGACGGGCCATTGCGATGGGTCTCCAGCGCTTCGACGCGAGCACGCAATGCTTGAAGCTCGGCCTCGGTGTTGGCATCCGCCAAAGCAACCGAACCGACGCAAGAAGCCAGTGCGCTGCCCAGAAGGACACCGCGTACAGTGTTGATTTTCATAGTATTTCTCCTCCATTGCATGATTTTTCATGCCAGAGAAAACTTTCCATACTCGATGGCCGAGGCGTAATCACGTTTTTGGCATCAAAGTTTATGAATATAACCAAACGTTTCAGCACCACGTCTGTATATGAACAAATGTTGCGTGCTGAATTGGGTAGAGGCCAGTTTTCGAACACGAAAATGGCTGTGCGCAATTCTTACGAATTCTTACCGCGCGATGCGTCAAACTATACTGTTCAGTCCGTTTGTTGCAAATTTGTCATGAAGGCGGATGAAAAATGTCACGCCGCAGTGAAGTCCGCCGTGCAAACCGATGACTTGATTGCGCTAACAGGGATTCGTAGCCTGGTTCGCAGCCCCGCATGGGCAAAGCTTCGCCCAGGTGTTTCACGCTTTGCGCAGAGATCTGCACAGATCCGGGGCAGGGGCCGCGCTGGCTTGTCTGCTCAGGGTCAAACTGCAACCTGCCTGCAAAACCGGGGCACACGCCCTGGCATGATGCAGAAAGGATCGACCCAGTGCATATCTTCCACACCCGTTTCAAACTGGCCGCGGCCCTCGCGGCAAGCCTTGCCATTTCGGCCTGTGGTGACACCACCGGCGAACAGGTTGCCATTGGCGCAGCCGCAGGCACCGTGGGTTCAGCCGTGCTGCAAGGCAACCTGCTCACCGGCGCAGCCGTGGGCGCAGCCGCAAATGTCATCTATTGTAAAGAATACCCGCGCCGCTGTTGAGGCGCTGCCGAACACCCGTACCATTCACATGAACTGCTTTGACGCCGCGCACCGTTCTTCGGGCGCGGCGTCTTTGCGTTCACAGCAAACGAGCCAGAGGAGAGCTGATGTTTGACAAGATCCTGATTGCCAACCGGGGGGAGATTGCCTGCCGAGTCATCAAGACCGCGCGTAAAATGGGAATCAAGACCGTCGCCATCTATTCAGACGCCGACAAACAGGCGCTGCATGTAGAGATGGCCGACGAGGCCGTTCATATCGGCCCGCCACCTGCAAACCAGTCCTACATTGTCATCGACAAAGTAATGGACGCGATCAAAGCCACCGGCGCACAGGCTGTGCATCCGGGCTATGGTTTCCTGTCTGAAAACTCCAAATTTGCCGAAGCTCTGGCAGATGCGGGTGTTGCTTTTGTTGGCCCCCCTGTGGGCGCAATCGAAAGCATGGGGGACAAGATTACCTCCAAAAAGATCGCGCAAGAGGCCGGTGTTTCCACCGTTCCCGGCTACATGGGCCTGATCGAAGACGCCGACGAAGCGGTCAAGATCTCTAACCAGATCGGCTATCCCGTGATGATCAAAGCCTCCGCTGGTGGTGGTGGTAAAGGCATGCGGATTGCTTGGAACGACGAAGAGGCCCGCGAAGGTTTCCAGTCGTCCAAGAACGAAGCGGCCAACTCCTTTGGTGATGACCGTATCTTCATCGAGAAATTCGTAACCCAGCCGCGCCACATCGAAATTCAGGTGCTGTGCGACAGCCACGGCAATGGTGTTTACCTCGGCGAGCGCGAATGCTCGATCCAGCGTCGGAACCAGAAAGTGGTCGAAGAAGCACCTTCGCCCTTCCTTGACGAAGAGACCCGTCGCGCCATGGGTGAACAGGCTGTGGCTCTGGCCAAGGCCGTGGGCTATGCCTCTGCGGGCACCGTGGAATTCATCGTCGACGGCGAGAAGAACTTCTACTTCCTCGAAATGAACACCCGCCTGCAGGTGGAACACCCCGTGACCGAACTGATCACCGGTGTTGACCTCGTAGAGCAGATGATCCGCGTCGCCGCTGGCAAAGAGCTGGGCATCACCCAGGATGATGTGAAACTTCAGGGTTGGGCGATTGAAAACCGTCTGTACGCCGAAGATCCCTATCGCAATTTCCTGCCGTCCATTGGCCGTCTGACCCGCTATCGTCCGCCAGCAGAAACCGCAGCCTACACCCCCGGCGTTCAGCCTGGTGATGCAGGTGATGTGGTGATCCGCAATGACACCGGTGTTTATGAAGGTGGGGAAATCTCCATGTTCTATGACCCGATGATCGCCAAGCTCTGCACCTGGGCCCCAACCCGCGACGCCGCGATTGAAGCGATGCGCGTGGCGCTTGACAGCTTTGAGGTCGAAGGCATCGGTCACAACCTGCCGTTCCTGGCGGCTGTTATGGATCACCCGAAATTTGTCTCGGGCGACATGACCACCGCATTCATTGCCGAGGAATATCCTGATGGCTTTGAAGGGGTAGAGCTGCCCGAAGCAGATCTGAAACGGATCGCAGCCTCTTGTGCCGCCATGCACCGCGTTGCCGAAATCCGCCGCACCAAAGTGTCGGGCCGGATGGACAACCACGAGCGCAAAGTGGGCGACGATTGGGTGGTAAGCCTGCAGGGCCAGACCTACCCGATGAGCATTCGCGCAGATCATGAGGGTTCTACCGTGTCCTTTGATGATGGCAGCACCATCCGGGTTGCCTCTGATTGGACACCGGGCGACCAGCTTGCCACGCTTGACACCAATGGTGATAAGCTGGTGATGAAGGTTGGCAAGATCACCCAGGGTTTCCGCGTGCGCAGCCGTGGCGCTGACCTCAAGGTGCATGTGCGCACCCCACGTCAGGCTGAACTTGCCGCGCTGATGCCGGAAAAACTGCCGCCAGACACCTCCAAGATGCTCTTGTGCCCAATGCCGGGTCTGATCGTTTCCGTTAACGTTGAAGTTGGCGCTGAAGTTCAGGAAGGCCAGGCGCTGTGCACCGTGGAAGCCATGAAAATGGAGAACATTCTGCGCGCAGAGAAAAAGGGTGTGGTAACTAAAATTAACGCGAGTGCAGGCGACAGCCTTGCGGTTGACGACGTTATCATGGAATTCGAATAAGAACATGACCTGCGCCGCGCCCTCTAACCCTTTGTCATCACGTGCTTTTTGCGCGTCGATGGTGCCTGGGCGCGCGGCGCAGTCTTCCAATTTGCGTCCGCCGCTGCGGTCGCGAAATCATTTACATCAAATTAGAGGTTTAACCCCCTGTAAACACTTGCCATTTACCTTTGAGAAATCCTTTGGTGGGCAAGGGAGTTTTTCGGGGCAAAGTGGGTGCCCCGATCCGTTAAATTGGAGGGGTGTTTTGCCTAGTAATTCCATGTCTCGGCCATTGGCCGGGGCCCGGCGCCGTGCGGCTGCACGCTGCCGAACCGCTGCGCATGCGCTGAGCCTGCGTAAATCGGCAAAGCGCGCGATCGGCGCAGGCCTGGCCTGTCTGATGGTTGCGGGCTGTGCCAGACAAAACGAAGAGGACGTCAGAACCCGAGTGTCCTCATGGATGAACCTGGGTGAAACCCTGTATTTCCATTCTCAACCCGGCTGTTCTGCCGCCGTGTTTGATCTGAAATCCACCCGGATTTCCTCAAAAGTCACCCGTGCGCGCACCTTGCAGACCGGCGTAAAGATGCTCGGCCGCGATGGTCCGGTGTTTTTTGACATCAAAGGGGAGACCCCCCATTCGGTGTCCGAGGCGATGATGAACGCCAATCTGCATCGCGGCATCGGCATGATCTCATCTGGTATCGCTGCCAAGAACTGTATGACAGAAACCTTGCAGACCTATTACCTGCGGGCGCTCTTGGACGAAAACGCTGACCTGGTTTACGACCCGCAGGAAAAGGCGATGATTGTGCTCGACGGTGAAAACCGCTGGCTGTTTTATGCGCGGGGGGATGGCAAGTGATCTACTCGCCCGCTCTTTCCTGTCGCCGCTCCTCGATCTCGCGCACGCGCATCGGCATTTTGTCGATGCTGCGGTTGAGCTCGCGGACGGTCCATGGGAAGGGCTTGCGCAGGATCACCGATCCATCCTTGCCAATCAGCACCAATTGGAAGCCACGTGGGCGCAATGTCCGGCGCAGCTCTGATCGTGCGGCTGGGTCTGTGTCGCTCAAAATCACCACATCCCGGTCCCGCAACGCCGACTCATTTTCGCGCAACCGCTCCAGCTGTTCCTGGAACCGCGGGTCCGCATCGGTGTCTGCAAACACCACGATGGGGCGTTTTTTCCATAAATATTCGCTCAAATTTGATTCAATACCCTCTAAAAATAGCTGGTCTTCGTTAGGGGTGCTGCCGTCGCTCGCCAAAGCGGATGTTGCGATAAAGGCAGTTAAAACAACGCATAATAGAGATCTCATGGCGCCTCCTGTTGATCTCAATATATGCCAGTATGGCCAAAATGCGATGGTTCATCGTCAATTGCCGCGAAAAAAACACATAGTCTTAACCAGTGCGGAAGGTTCTCGACGCCACTCTGTCAGCAGTTTCACAAGGCTTGCTGCTCTGACAGCCTCCGGCAGAAGGATCGGACCAACTATGAAAGTGTTTTTGCACGCGGGCGCGCATCGCTGCGCCACCACCACATTCCAGGAATATATGCGCCAGAACCGCGGCGTCACTGCCGTGCAGGGGGTGGGCTACTGGGGGCCGCAGGTCACCAGATCTGGCCTGTTCCAGGGCGTTCTTCCGGGGCCGCAGATCCTGCCTAAAACGGATCCGGCCAAACGTGCCAAGGGGCGCATCAAACTGAAACTCGCCTCCGAGCGCGCGTCAGGCTTTAGCCAGCTGGTGATTTCCGATGCAAACATTCTGGGCTCCATGCGCCAGAACCTGCATCTGGGCACGCTTTATGCGGATGTGGGGGAACGCATGTCGCGCTTTGCCAGCGCCTTTGCCGGTGAACTCACCGATGTTGTGGTCAATATCCGCGCGCTGGATCACTACTGGGCGTCAACGCTCACCTATGGGGTGGCCCGTGGCTTCCCGTTCCCCAATCAGGCCGGGCTGGAGCGTTATGCGCAATCCCAGCGCAGCTGGCGTGATGTGATCACCGACGTGGCAACCGCATTGCCCGGCGTGAACATCTGGGTGCAACCCTTTGAAATCTTTGGTGGCCGCCCGAATGCGCAGCTGGCCTCCATGACCCATATCCGCGCCCCGCGCGCCCATGCCCGCATCCGGCTCAACCGGTCGCCGCGGGTCGAGGAGCTTTCGACATATCTCCTGGATGAAGACGCCGCCAAACTGGGCGATCAATTTGGCATCTGGCGTCCGTTTAACGAGGAACAGACCGCGCTTCTGCGCGAAGCTTATGCCGATGACATGATGTGGCTGACAGGCGGTGCCGATGGGCTCGCCCAGATTGCCGAAGATAACCAAGACCAAGCGGAAGAATATCTAACATTCCGCAAAACACTGACACGAGGAAGGCCCAATGACCAAAACCAACGATTGGCGGGATCTGGCTGAAAAAGAGCTGCGCGGACGCCCGCTTGACGACCTGACCTGGGATACGCTCGAAGGCATCAAGGTCAAACCGCTTTATACAGCACAAGACACCGAGGAGCTCGATCATATGGGCTCCTTGCCGGGCTTTGGCCCGTTCACCCGTGGGGTAAAAGCCACCATGTATGCGGGCCGTCCCTGGACGATCCGTCAATACGCGGGCTTCTCCACGGCCGAAGAATCCAACGCATTTTACCGCCGCAACCTGGCCGCTGGTCAGCAGGGTGTTTCGGTCGCTTTTGACCTTGCGACCCACCGTGGCTACGACAGTGATCACCCCCGCGTAATGGGTGACGTTGGTAAGGCCGGCGTAGCAATCGATTCAGTTGAGGACATGAAGATCCTCTTTGATGGCATTCCGCTGGACAAAGTTTCGGTCTCCATGACCATGAACGGCGCGATCATCCCAATTCTTGCAAGCTTTATTGTGGCGGGCGAAGAGCAGGGCCATGACCGCTCGGTGCTGTCGGGCACGGTTCAAAACGACATCCTCAAAGAGTTCATGGTGCGCAACACCTATATCTACCCACCTGAACCTTCGATGAAGATCATCTCTGACATTATTGAATATACGTCAAACGAGATGCCCAAGTTCAACTCGATCTCGATTTCCGGCTACCACATGCAGGAAGCGGGCGCGAACCTGGTGCAGGAGCTGGCCTATACGCTGGCCGATGGTCGCGAATATGTGCGTGCCGCGCTGAATGCGGGCATGGACGTTGATAAATTCGCCGGTCGCCTCAGCTTCTTCTTTGCCATTGGCATGAACTTCTTCATGGAAGCGGCGAAACTGCGTGCGGCTCGTACGCTGTGGCACCGGGTGATGACCGAGTTTGACGCCAAATCCGAGCGTTCCAAAATGCTGCGCACCCACTGTCAGACCTCGGGCGTGTCCTTGCAGGAGCAAGACCCCTATAACAACGTGATCCGCACCGCCTATGAGGCGATGTCGGCGGCACTTGGTGGCACGCAATCGCTGCACACCAACGCGCTGGATGAAGCAATCGCGCTGCCAACGGATTTTTCGGCGCGGATTGCCCGCAACACCCAGATCATCTTGCAAGAAGAGACCGGTGTCACCAATGTCGTCGATCCGCTTGCGGGGTCTTACTATGTTGAAAGCCTCACCGATGAGCTGATCAACAAAGCCTGGGCCCTGATGGAAGAGGTCGAGGAAATGGGCGGCATGACCAAGGCTGTGGCCTCAGGCATGCCCAAGCTGCGTATCGAGGAAACCGCAGCACGTCGTCAGGCGATGATCGACCGCGGCGAAGAAGTCATCGTGGGGGTGAATAAATACAAGCTCGCCCAGGAAGATGAGATCGAAATCCTCGACGTGGACAATATGGCGGTGCGTGACAGCCAGATTGCCCGTCTGAAACAGATCCGCGAAACCCGCGATGAGGCTGCCTGCCAGGCCGCGCTCACCGAACTCACCCGCCGCGCCGTTGAAGGCGGCAACCTTCTTGATGCAGCAGTGGAAGCCGCCCGCGCGCGCGCTTCGGTTGGAGAAATCAGCATGGCAATGGAAAAAGAGTTTGGCCGCCACTCAGCCGAGGTGAAAACCCTCGCAGGTGTTTATGGCGCGGCATACGAGGGCGACGAAGGCTTTGCCGCCATTCAGAAATCCATCGAAGACTTCGCCGAAGAAGAGGGCCGCCGCCCGCGTCTTCTGGTGGTCAAGATGGGCCAGGACGGCCACGACCGCGGCGCCAAGGTGATTGCAACCGCCTTTGCTGACATCGGCTTTGACGTGGATGTTGGCCCGCTGTTCCAGACCCCTGAAGAAGCGGCGCAGGATGCGATCGACAATGACGTGCACGTTGTGGGGATTTCCTCGCAGGCGGCAGGTCACAAGACGCTGGCACCGCAGCTGGTGGGTGAGCTGAAAAAGCAGGGCGCTGGGGACATTATTGTAATCTGCGGCGGGGTGATCCCGCAGCAGGACTATGATTTCCTCTATAAATCTGGCGTAAAAGCGATCTTTGGCCCCGGTACCAATATCCCCGAGGCGGCGCAGGATATCCTGAAACTGATCCGCGAAGCGCGCGCTGATAAATAAAGCGGGGGAGGTTCTCCCGCACCCGCAGTTGTTGCCTTAGCAACAACTGACCGGCTTTGGGCCAGGCTCAGGAGGGTTCCCCTCCTGAGCCTGTTTCGCTTTTGCGGGGTGCAAAAGCGCGTGCGCCCAATTGCGCCGGATTGGCAAAAGCCTCTGCGCCGTTTGTTGGTAACGCTTGGCATTTCCAGCAAAATCCGCATGATCGCTCAAAACAGGAGCGCTGCAGATGTTGGAACTCGACCATCTGGTGGTGGCAGGGGAAAACCTGAATGCTGCCACCGCCCACATAGAAGAAGCACTGGGCGTGCCGATGCAGGCGGGCGGATCACATGCGGTGTTTGGCACCCATAATAGGCTGCTGCATCTGAGCGACGGGCTCTATCTGGAAGCCATTGCCAAAGAGCCGGGTATCACCCCAGAACAAAGCCCCTGCTGGTACGCGCTGGATCAATTCCAGGGTGATCCGTGTCTGTCGATTTGGGCCTGCCGCACCGCCAACCCGGATGGTGCCGCCGCACACTGGCCCGAGGCGGGCAGGCGGCTGCCTTTGGCGCGTGGGGCCTACCGCTGGCAGATGTTTGTGCCTGAAACTGGCGTCTTGCCCTATGACAACCTGTTTCCGGCGCTGCTGTCGTGGCAGGGGCCCCATCCCACCGCGGCGCTGACCCCACAGGGCTGCAGGCTTAAGCGGTTGATTATCACCCACCCGGACGCCGAGGCGCTGCGCCAGTGTCTGGCCCTAACAGATGCAGGCCTGGGCTACGCGCTGTGTTTTGAAACCGGGCAGGCCGGGCTTGGAGCTGAGATCGAGACACCCCACGGTCTGCGCCATCTTTAAACAGTGATGCGGGCAGGGCAGGCTTGGTGTTTTTACGCCTGTGCTCCGCTTTCAGCCCTGACAGCGCTCACATCAATGGATAAACTCACCCCATGTCACTTTGGAGTCGCATATCAGACGCGCTGTCAGCGCTCAGTCAGGGCGCAAGCCTGTCAGAGGTGTTTGACCAGCTGCGCACCCCGCCGGAACGCACCGTCGCCTTTGCCATTGCGGTGGTAGCGCTTGGGGCAAAAATGGCCAAAGCCGACGGCCAGGTCACCCGCGATGAGGTCACAGCCTTTCGCGAGGTCTTTCGCATTTCTGCCGCCGACGAGGCAGGCGCCGCCAAGGTTTTCAACCTCGCGCGGCAGGATGTAGCAGGCTACGAAGACTATGCCCGCCGCATTCACCGCATGTTTGCCCAAGACCCGGAAACGCTGTGCGATCTGATGGAGGGGCTGTTTCACATTGCCTTGGCGGATGGGTTTTATCACCCGGGTGAAAATGCCTTCCTCGAAGAGGTCAGCCGCATTTTTGGCCAGACGCCACAGCAGTTTATGGCGCTGCGCGCGCGCTTTGTGCCCGATGCCCCAAATGACCCCTATGTGGTGCTCGGGGTCAGCCCGGATATGGAACACGCCGAGATCCGCAAACACTGGCGCAGGCTTGTGCGCGAAACCCACCCGGATGCGATGCTTGCACGTGGCGTGCCCGAAGAGGCGGTGCGCCTGGCTGAAAAAAAGATGATCGACATCAACCGTGCCTGGGATCAAATCAATGGCTGTAAATCACATGCGCCAGGCCACCTATAGACTGGCCACCTATAATGTTGAATGGTTTGCCTCTCTCTTTGATGATGAAGATCAGCTGATCCTGGATGACAAACCGTCAGGCCGCTATGGGGTGACACGGCGCGCGCAGGCAGAGGCGCTCAGACAGGTGTTTCAGGCGCTGGATGCGGATGCGATCCTGGTGGTTGAAGCCCCAAATACCGGCCATCAGCAACGCACGGTTCGGGCGCTGGAACATTTTGCACAATTCGCCAATCTGCGCACAAGCGCTGTGGCAATGGGCTTTGCCAATGACACCCAGCAAGAGATCGCGTTGCTGTATGATCCCGCCGTGCTCAGCGCGCGTCATACCCCACAATCCAGTTCTGACGCGCCGCAGTTTGATGGGGTGTTTGAGCTTGATCTTGATGTGGATGAGCAGGTGGATGAGGTGCGGTTTTCCAAACCACCGCTTGAGCTTGAGCTGACCAGCAAGAGCGGGCAGGTCCTGCATCTGATTGGCGCACATCTGAAATCCAAAGCGCCCCATGGCGCGCGCGACGCTGATGATGTGATGCGCATTTCCATTGCCAATCGGCGCAAACAGCTGGCGCAGGCGATCTGGCTCAGGCGGCGCATGAGCTGGCATCTGGAACTGGGTCACGATCTTTTGGTGATGGGGGATCTCAACGACGGGCCCGGGCTTGATGAATATGAGGCGCTGTTTGGGCGGTCTTCGGTTGAAATCATCATGGGGGAGGATCTGTATGATCCGCACGCGCAGATCCTGTGTCAGCCCCGGGCGCGGTCATTGCCCAGCACGGCGCGGTTTTTCGATCGCGACAATGAGCGCTATTTTGGCGCGCTCTTAGATTACATCATGGTGTCGCAGCGATTGCGCAATGCGCAGCCGCGCTGGCGGATCTGGCATCCGTTTGATGAGGCTACGATTTACCGCGACGCCGCATTGCGCGACGCATTGCTGCTGGCCTCTGATCATTTTCCGGTCACGCTTGATGTGCCCGCAACCGCGACGCTGCCCTGAATACAAATACGCCAGCGCAGGTGGGGGCGATGTGCTCCCGCCCGTCGCCTAAGCCCAGCTAAGCTACGCTTGCTCCCGTTGGGCGTGGCGCCGGGCGTTGCCCGGCGCGCCCCCAGCCGGGCGCTCACCCCAGATAATCTGCCTCAGCCGTGCTGTGCTTCGGTCTTCAGCCAGTCCAGAAACTGCTGTGCCGCCGCTGACGGCGGGCGCGGCAGCGCGGCCATAAACCCATCTTTGACGGTGACAAACCCCAATGGAGCCTCAAGCCGCCCCAGCTCCAGATCCTGTTGCGCCAGCCTGCGCTCGGTCAGCGCCATGCCCATGCCTGCGGCTGCGGCCTCCAGCGCCAGAATGTGATGCGGGTATTCGCGCAGCTCCGGGCTCAGAATGCGGCGCGCGGAGATCTCTTCCCAGACCGCCCAGGCCGAAGGCCCGCCGGTATGGCTAAAGCGCAGATCCACCCGCCAGTCCGCCCCGTCTTGGCTGATCGGATAGCCGGGCGCGGCCACCGGCCCGTATGACGCATCACCCAAAGGCATCAGATCAAACCCCGGCCCAACCGGCCCCCGCAGCCGGTCATAGCTGAGCAATATATCAAAGGCATCGCCGCCATAGCGCGGCCGCCCGTTCACCAGCCCCGACATGAGCAGCGTCAGCTCTACCTCGGGAAAGGCCGCATAAAATCGCGGCAATCGCGCAGTCAGCCAGCGGGTGGCAAAGGTCGCGCCCACCGCAATGCGCAGCTCTTCGCGCGCAGGCCCCGCCCGCAGCCGTTCGCTCACATCCATCAGATCAATAAGCACCGGTGCCACCGCCGCCTGTAGCGCTTCGCCGCGCGCGCTCAGCACCAGCCCGGTGCCTGCTTTGCGAAACAGATCCCCCCCCAGGTCTTCGCCCAGATGTTTGAGCTGCTTGCTGATTGCACTGTGGGTACGCCCCAGCTCTTCTGCGGCGGCCGTAACAGATCCAAGCCGGGCCGTGGCTTCAAAGGCGGGCAGGGCGGTCAGCGGGGGCAGGCGGCGCATAGTGTTCCTTTTTTTCACAAAGGCTGGTCGGAAAAGATGATTTTTTTCAACAACAGAAGCCCTTATATCGAGAGCATGAGACAGTTTCGTGACCAAAAGGAATGTAGCTCGAAAGGATAAAACCGTGGCTCAGATTATCCCCTTTCCCAGCCCCATCACATTGAACCCAACTGAATGCGCGCCGCAAAAGATCGCACACATCGGCGCGCAGGGCTGGATCAGCCAGATTGTGCAGCGCTACCGGTTCCGGCGTATGCTGGCGCGCGAATTGCTCCATGCACCGGATGCGGTGCTGTGGGACGCAGGCTGGAGCCGCAGCGCAGTAGAGCGTGAGCTCGCAAAACCGCTGTGGCGCGCCTAAACGCCTCAGGTCTGATGCGCTTTTTATGCTCTGTTCCCCTTACAGGGCTGGGGGCACTGCTTATATTAACGGTATCATTCGGTATTTTGTGAGGGCAGGTCCCATGCGCATCTCTCGTTTCGCGTCCCATCGAAAAAACAGCACGCTTCTGGTCAGTTCTGCACTTGCCGTGATGCTCGCGCTTTCTGCGCCCGTCACGGCTGAACCCATCACCTCCGAGCCGCGCGCCGAAGAGGGCGGATCCCTGATGCAGCGCGGCATGGATCTGTTTTTCAAAGGGCTGCAGGAAGAAATGGCGCCCACGCTCAACGATTTTCAGATGCTCGTTGAACAAATCGGCCCCTCGATGGGGGAATTCCTGTCCTATATGGGGCCCGCGCTTGCCGATATTGTCAGCCGGGTTGAGGATTGGAGCGCCTATGAGCTGCCGGAAATGCTGCCCAATGGCGATATTATCATCCGCAAAAAGATCAAGCCGGGCGTGATCCCCGAAGGTGGGCCAGACGCAAACGGCCAGATCGAACTCTGATCAGCCCAGTCACAGATAGCTGCCCAGCAGATCCGCCCGCAACAGACCCCAGCCCATAGGGCGGGGCGCGCGGTGGGCCGGGCTAGCGGTGAATATGCACCTGCGATTGCGCCTCAAGCGTATTACACAGGGATTTCAGCCGCGCCTCTGCCACTTCGCTAAACAGCGGTGCGGTTTCCTGCGACAGTTCCAGGTGCAACAGCTTCTTGCGTGGCTGCCAGCGCAGCTCACCCAGCTCGCCCAGTTCGCTCACCATCAACATCGCCCCCAGCCGCATGGCCTTGCCCAGAACTTCGGCCTCGCGCTGGCTTTTTTGATCCAATAGATCAAACAGTTCGCGAAACCGTGCATCCTGACGCCGGTTGCTGTAACGATACATCAGCGCCAGCCCCACATAGACCCGTTCCGAATGGCGCAAACCGCCAAGATTGGCGCGGGTGGCGTTTTCAAAACACAGTTCGGCGCGATAATCCGGATGGGCACGCCAGCTCACATCATGCAGCAGGCAGGCCGCTTTGATCAGACGACGCTTGGCGTCATCCGCCCGGCCAAACAACGGCAGCACAAAATTATAAAGCTTCAGGCCAAACCCAGGCAGGCGCGCATCTTTGGCTTCGGCAAAACGGCAGGCTTCAATCAGCGGATCGCGATCTTTCAGCTGCTGCGGCATCTTTTCAAACAACATGCCTTCACGAATGCCATAGCTGGAAATCGCGATGTCACGCGGCCTGAAGGTTTTCACCAGCCGCGCCAGCACTTCTGACGCGTAGGGCACCAGCGACATGCGCGTATTGGAAATGCCACAGGCCTGACGCAGGGCTTGCAGATCCGCCTCTTCAATGAATTTTGCGGTGGCCTGCACCGCCTGAACCGACATGCGGTATTCGTGCTGCACCTTCAACGGGTAGCCGCGCCGCTCCATATCGATGCGGGCAATGGCGCGCCAGCTGCCGCCAACCATAAACATCCGATCGCGTTGGGGGCCCATTTCCTCTTTGAGGTTTTCCACCACCTCACGAATATGGATCTTGCGCCCGCGTTTGCCGCCTTTGATTTCACGCAGCTTCAGGGGCCCCAGATGCGATGTCACCCGCTGGCCCACGGTATTGTCCTGAATTTCCGCAAGCTCCATGGAAGAGCCGCCAATATCACAGACCAGCCCATAGGCACCGGGCCAGCCCAGCAAAACCCCCTGCGCCGACAATCGCGCCTCTTCCGGGCCATCAATGATGTGGATCACCAGACCGGTCTCGCGCAGCACCTCTTCGCAGAACTCGGCACCATCTTTGGCATCACGTACCGCTGCGGTGGCAACCACCGTCAGATGCGGCAGCTGCATCCCATCCGCAAGATGTTTGAACCGGCGCATCGCCGCCAGCGCCCGCACGCGCCCCGTCGGGTTCAGGTGGCCGGTTTCTGACAGGCCAGCCCCCAGCGCGCACATGATCTTTTCGTTAAAGAAATACGCAGGGCTACGTGCCGCGCCGTCGAATACCACCATCCGAACCGAGTTCGAGCCGACATCGACCACGCCAACCCGAGACAGGGCGCGTACGCTTGGATCTTGAAACAAAGGCTGACCAAAGCCACCCCAATCGGCCACAATATCAGAGCTTTCGTTCATCGGAATCTCAGTCGCTGCTCATCTAAGTTGGTGCTCACGCTAGCGTGACGCCGGTTAAAAAGCTACCGTGAAGGTGCTGGAAAGCCAGACAAAAGTGATCTAGCGGCTGGGCATATCATCGCAGCCCGCGCCTATCGGAAAACTGGTTTCATCTGCGCGGGCGTCTTGCACCTCATGCTGTTTCTCTCAGGCGGCGCTCAACTCCGCCAGCACCCGCACAGCAAGCGGCCGGGTCAGGCTGCGTTTTTCTGCCAAAGACAGCTGGTCAAGCTGTTCCACGATTTTTGCAGCGGTGGCAAAGGTGCGATCCATATGCGCCACCAGATAGGGGATCACGTCGGGCTTTGGCGCAATCTGGCGGTCGTTGAACAGCTTTGCCAGCACCACCGCCAGCAGCGCATCATCGGGTGCCTCGAGCGACGCATGCGTTGCCGCCTGCACCCGGCTTTGCAGATCCGGCAAGCTGAGCCCCCACAGATTGGGCGCGGCGCGGCCCGTCATCATCAATGGATGCCCCGCCGCCAGCACCAGATTGTGCAGGTGAAACAGCGCTTCCTGTGCGTCGGGATCCAGCGCAATATCGGGCACATCTTCGACCACCACCGGGCCTTCCGACAGCATCGGCAGATCCTCATGGGGCAGGGCATGCGCGGGGATGATCCAGGCCCCTGACTGGCGCGCCCATACATGGGCCAGATGGGTTTTGCCCGCGCCTTTTGGTCCGGTCAGCACCAGTTTGCCCGAGGGCCAGTGAAACGCAGGATCCAACAGCGCCACCGCCATCGCATTGGACGGCGCAATAAAGAAATCCTCCCGCTCCAGCGCAGGTTTTGACGGCAGATCAAAGCTTAGCTGCTGGGCCATTCAGCCCTCATTCGTTCAAATCTCATCGTCATCGCGCCGCAGCGTCACCCCGCGATACAGCCGACTGTTGAGATATTGCTCGGTCAAAAACCGCGCAACCACGCCAAGCGCTGCGGCAATCGGCACCGCAACCAACATGCCGACAAACCCAAACAATGCGCCAAACACCGACAAGGCCAGCAAAAGCCACACGGGATGCAGCCCCACCGAATTGCCCACCAGTTTCGGAGTGAGATAGTTGCCTTCAACCACTTGGCCCGCAACAAAAATCGCCACCACGATGCCTATTCTGAACCAATCGGTCGCATAGGTCACCGTGTCGCCATCCACAACCTCAACCGCGCTCCAATATTGAAACAGCGCCAGCCCAATCGCCAGCGCGCCCCCAATCAGCGATCCCAGATAGGGAATAAAGGTCACAAGCCCGGCAACAAATCCCACCGCCAGACCAAAGTTCAGCCCAACCACCATCAAGGCCACCGCATAATAGCTGCCAAGGATCAGACAGACGGTGCCCATGCCACGAATGAACGAGGCCAGCACCGCATCAATATCGCTCATCAGCTTGCGAATGATCGGCGCATGATCGCGCGGCAGCAGCTCATCGATGCGCGCAATCATCCGGTCCCAGTCCAAAAGAAGATAGACCGCCACAACCGGCACAATCACCAAAAGCACCAGCACATTGAGCAAAGACACCGCCGATCCCAGCGCGGTTTCCAAAATGACCACGGATTTGTCGCGCAGCGTGGTGCTGAGCGTCGCCAGCAGCTCATGCAGGCGGCTTTGTTCATCAAACAGCTGCGGCACATGTTCCTTGGCAAACTCGCGCAGATTGGCAAAGACCTCAGGCAACACCCGCACCAGGTCAATAAGCTGGCCGAGCAGGGCAGGCAGCACCATCGTGAGCATCAACACAAACACCAGCCCCGCACCCACGGTGATGGTGGCGGTCGCACCAGTGCGGCTCATGCCGAGGTCTTCCAGCCGGTCGGCCACCGGATCAATCAGATAGGCAATCGCCGCGCCAAGGATAAACGGTAACAGCACATCTCCCAGCGCCCACATCACCACCGCAAACACCAGCGCGGCAAGACCCCAATACTGAAACTGTTTTTTCGCAGGCAAGGCCATGGCGGCTCCTTTGGTCACATGGGCTTATGTTCTCCATGACCTAGGCACGGGTTGCAAGCTCTGCAATCACAGCCGCCGTGGATAAGCCGGGGACAGAGTGGGTTTTTCTGGGGATGGGGTGAGATTAGGCCACCCAGCCCGCCATAGGCGGGCAGCGCCTGACTGTCGCAACTTTTGATATGACCGTGGTCTTGGACTACCCTCATGGGTTGGGTACTATGGCAACAATCCAATAACCAAAGAAACAGTAGGTTCTATTTTGGCAAGCGAAGAAATACTTGAGGTAGAAAAAGATACGGATACCCCTGATCCGGACGCAACCTACCCCCCCGATAGAGATGTTGTGACGCAAAACTACGATCTTGTGGTGGGTTCACTGATGGATCAAATCGAAAATAGCGATATTATTCTGCGTCCATCGTTTCAAAGGGGGTATGTATGGAGCAATGCAATGGCCTCTAAACTAATTGAGTCAGTTATGCTCAATGTCCCTATTCCCCCTTGCTACCTTTCTCAAAATGAAGATTTTGAGCTTGATGTTATTGATGGTCAGCAGAGATTGGAATCAATTCACAGATTTATGGACAATCAGTTTGCATTATCATCGCTTGCAATAGCGAAAGAGTTCAATGGATTTCGTTTTCACAAGTTACCTACGAAAATACAAAGACAGATAAAAACGCATACAATTCGATGTGTGATGATAACAAATAAATCTCATCCAGATGTCAAGTTTGATATTTTTGAAAGGTTGAACTCCAATACGTCTACTTTGAATGCACAGGAGCTCAGAAATTGCCTGTATCGTGGTGATTTTAATGATTTGCTAAAAAGTATTGCCTCTCGAGAAAGTTGGTTGAAAATCCTCGGTCGCAAAAAGGCAGATAAGAGAATGAGAGGAGAGGAAACGATACTAAGATATTTCGCGATTCAAGAACTAGGGCTGGATACCTATCGAACACCTCTAAAGAATTGGTTGAATGATGCTGCGGCAGCTGGGAGTAAAATGACCCCGGATCAAATTGCAGATTTTGATAAAAAATGGGAGAATATGCTTGCTGTAGCTAGTTGCCTGTTTTCTGCAGACGAGTGTTTTCGAAGACCGGCAAGTAAGGCAGTCAATAAGTCCCTTTTTGACCTGGTTTCTCACACCGCTAGCAGGATTAGTATGGAAAAAGCTATAGCGAACCGGAGTAGAATTAGAGACGACTATTTTGATATACTAAAGGAGACGGATTTCGAAGATCTGATTTCGCGAGCGGTGGATCATAAAAGACGCATGCAGCAAAGGTTTGATTTGTGGGAAGATAAGTTTTCTTGGGTGTTTAAATAGGTGTCTCGCTATACGGTTGCCTACTCGGCATTTTTGGAGCGACTTGATGAAGTGGATAGGCTCTTAAAGATGGCCGTAAGGTTTGAACGTGATAACGCATTGGCCAATGCTCCGGAGATCGATGCATTGTGTCGAGGAGCGGTTGTTCTGCTTTCGAGTCATATGGAGGGATTCGTAAAAGAAATAGGGGAGCTGGTTTTGACTAGGATATATTCACAAAAAGTATGTAGGTCGGATGTGTCCAATCTGGTTTCATATCATGCGTCGCGTGATATTATTTCTGAAATTCGGGACACTTCAAACGCTGAGAGTATCTCAGACAAGATTATCGGACTGTTTGAACGTGATTTGAATCTTTGGGAGCAGAACGGACCATTCCCTGATCCTATACCTGAGGATAGATTTAATAAGAGTTTCTCTTCGCCTTCTTTCAATAAGGTTTCCTCCTACATGAATAGATTCGGATATAGTTTGTTTAAACGAGATTTGAAGGCGACACTGAAAGGAGATTATTTGCCGTGCCGGAACATGGTAGATCACGTTGTTGATGTTAGAAACAAGATTGCTCATGGTGATCCATCGGTTTCGAAAACACCTAGTGATCTCTTCGAAGCAGTTCAGACCATAAAGACGTTTTGCAGGGCCACTGACGATGTAGTGGCTGGATGGTGTAAACTCAATATTTGTAGCATACGTTGATTCGATTCTGCTCGGGCACCGCCCCTGTCACCCGTCTACCCCTTGCCCCCCAGCCTCTAGGCTTCTAAACCTCTGTGCAAACCTCAAAACACTTTGATGGAGCCAAGATGCGCCTGTCCCGTTATTTCCTGCCGGTTCTGAAAGAGAACCCTTCCGAGGCCCAGATCGTCAGCCATCGTCTGATGCTGCGCGCGGGTATGATCAAACAATCCTCGGCTGGGATCTATTCCTGGCTGCCGCTGGGTTTTAAGGTGCTGAAAAAGATCGAAGGCATCGTTCACGAAGAGCAGATGCGCGCAGGCCATATCCCGCTTTTGATGTCGACCATGCAGCCCGCAGAATTGTGGAAAGAGAGCGGTCGCTATGATGATTACGGTCAGGAAATGCTGCGCATCAATGACCGCCACGACCGCGACATGCTGTTTGGCCCCACCAACGAAGAGATGATCACCGACATCTTCCGCTCGCATGTGAACTCCTACAAAGACCTGCCGCTGACCATGTATCAGGTGCAGTGGAAGTTCCGCGATGAAATCCGCCCGCGCTTTGGGGTGATGCGGGGCCGTGAATTCTATATGAAAGACGGCTACAACTTTGATCTCTCCAAAGAAGATGCGCTGCACGCCTATAACCGCCATCTGGTCAGCTACCTGCGCACCTATGAACGCATGGGCCTGCAGGCGATCCCGATGCGCGCCGATGGCGGGCCGATTGGTGGCGACTACACCCATGAATTCCTGGTGCTCGCGGAAACCGGCGAAAGCGAGGTTTTCTATGACAGCGCGGTGACTGACCTCAGCTTTGGCGATCGTGAGATCGATTATGACAGTGTGGAACAGTGTCAGGGCGTGCTGGAAGAGTTCACCACGAAATACGCGCGCACCGATGAAACCCATGATGAAGCGCTGTTTAACGACATCCCCGAAGACCGCCGCCGCGTCGCGCGCGGGATTGAGGTTGGCCAGATCTTCTATTTTGGCACCAAATATTCCGAAAGCATGGGCGCCACCGTGCAAACCGCAGATGGCAAATCCACGCCCGTTCACATGGGCAGCCACGGCATCGGCGTGTCGCGTCTGTTGGGCGCCATTATTGAGGCCAACCATGATGACAATGGCATCATCTGGCCCGAAGGGGTGACCCCGTTCCACTGCGGTATCGTGAACCTGAAACAGGGCGATGAGGCTGCGGATGCCGCCTGCAACGATCTCTACAAGGCGCTGACCGCTGCGGGTCTGGATCCGCTTTATGATGATCGCAAAGAACGCGCAGGCGGCAAATTTGCCACCATGGATCTCATCGGTCTGCCCTGGCGCATTACTGTAGGCCCCCGTGGTCTGAAGAACGGCGTGGTGGAATTGACCTCGCGCCGCAGCGGTGAAAGCGAAGAACTGGCACCCGAAGCAGCTGTGGCCAAGATTGTTGAGATTTATCAAAATCACCCCAGCCCGCAGGGTTTTTGATCTCTAAATGGATTGAGAAAAGGAAAGCCCTGCCTCCCCTGGTGGGGCTTTTTCATGCGCATTGGACGCGGTCGGGCAGGAAAATGAACGCCCCGAAGCGGTGCGCGAGACCTCAATGCGCAGCGTTTGGAGCAGGGGGCACGCGCCGAAAGCGCATTTGAAACCGGCCATCCCGTCTGGCCCGCCGAGGGGCTTCGGAAACGGCATCACCAACTTGCGGCGTCACGCGACGATCAGTTCAAAGGCGAAGAAAGCGATCCTCACCAGAGCGGTCTCTGGATCTTGGGCCAGCCCCTCCCGCCCAGCCTGCGGGAATTAAAATTCCCTTGGCCGGTTGGGCGTGGCACCGGGCCTTTGGCCCGGTGCCACGCCCAACGCCTGAACCGGTGCTCTTAAGAGCGCAGGGGCAGGGGGCGGGAGCATTTGGAAGAGGGTTCCATGATTGCGAGAAAACGCGCAGTGGATGGGCGCCTTCTCAGTGTTTCAGGTTTGATGTTCCCCAGCGCGATATTCAGTTGATTTACGCAGCAGGGGCGCTGTGCTGTGCAACCCGCTGTGAAGATCCCACCCATGTGGCCACAAACCCCACGATCAGCACCATAATACAGATCTGCAGCAGCTGTTCATATTTGTGGCCCTCATACAAAAACGCGGCAACGCGCTCATCGGCGCGCAGGAAATACCCCGCAGCCCCCAGCATGGCGGCGGCAAAGCTTACACCATAAGCCCAAAGCGCAATCTCACGGCGCAGCAGCAGCCCCACCACCAGCACCGGCGTCAAAAACATCGACGCCGTGCCAGACACCGCCACCGCATCAAACAGGCTCTGATTGCCCCAGAGCGTCAGCGCCGCCCCAAGCACCGCAAACACCACCATGGCGGCGCGCCCGCCCATCAGGCTGCGCGGCGCAAGGCGCAGCTCTTCCACCACCAGCCGCGCGGAGGACGACAGCGCCGAATCCAGCGTCGACAGCGCCGACACCAGCAATGACACCATCAATGCCGCAAACACCCAGCCCGGCAACATCTGCGCCCAGGTGCCAATCAGCTGGCCCTCATAGGCCGCACCCTCAAGATGGGCCTGAATGCCAAAGGCACCAAAGGCCAGAATGCACAGCGCCGAAATCCAGAACGCATG
The DNA here is from genome assembly GCF_009617595.1 of Tritonibacter aquimaris. GTDB lineage: Bacteria > Pseudomonadota > Alphaproteobacteria > Rhodobacterales > Rhodobacteraceae > Epibacterium > Epibacterium aquimaris. Next base: position 222,720 of record NZ_WIXK01000004.1, read on the forward strand.
TAGGAAACTGCGGCGCGTGGTGGCAGGGTCCGCCACAAACCCGCGATCCATCATCACCGGATCATGCACCGGGTAGGAAAACACCTGCAAAAACGCGACCATTAGCAGGATCCAGCCATTGTGCGGACCTGCGGCACCCTGCGCCGTGATCACCGCCACAGGATCAAAGCCGGGGCTCAACAGCAACGCCAGAAAGGCCGCGCCAAACACCACAATAAACAGCGCCATCTGCAACACATCGGTGCGCAAAGCCGCGCTCAAACCGCCCCAAAGCGAATAGACCAGCGCCAGCGCGCCCACCGTCAGCACAACCCCATCCTGATAGGCTGCAAGATTTGGTTGAATGGCTGCAAATATCAATCCAACCACAATCAGATTGGCAAACACCTCCGACAATAGCCGCAGCGCAATCACCAGATTATACGCCCCGGTGCCAATTGCGCCAAAACGCGCGTTCAGCCAGCTTTGCACTGAATGCGCACCCTCTGCGCGCAGCCGCGCCACAATATAGCCGCCGGTCAGAAACGAGCCGTAATAGGCGGTATAGGCCAGCACACCAGGTCCGCCATAGTAATAGCCCAAAATCGCGGAATTCATCAGAGAGCGGGCAAAGATCCAGGTGGTCACCTGGCTCAGCACCAGCACCCACAGCCCCGGCGCATCCCCACGCGCGCCCGCACCGCCAAAAAAGCTTGCTATTGTGACCTGTCGTGGCGCAACCCAGATACTGGCCACAAGGATGGCGGAAAAAACGCCAATGATTAGAATTGGTTGCATTTGGGGCTCCGGAGGTATGAGATAAATTTCCCCTTAACAGATTGGTAAACCTTGAGCCAATCAATTGCCTGTGAGAGCGCAAGCGCAACCCGTGATCTCAGGGCAGAAGCTGTGGCTAAGCTCCTCAATCGGCAGTAAAATGCAGCCCATCCCGGCTGTTGCTTGACGCTTCACACGCCCGCCCATAGGGTGCGCCAAAGCGCCGATGTAAGACCGCGCGCGCATAAAAACGGAGCAGTCATGGCCACTTCACCCCCGCCATTTTCGCGATATGAATGGATGATTGCCTGGCGATATCTGCGCGCCCGACGCAGCGAAGGGGGCGTCAGCGTGATGACCTGGATCTCGCTGATTGGCATCACCTTGGCGGTGTTTGCTCTGATCGCCACATTGGCGGTGCGCTCTGGGTTTCGCTCTGAACTTGTGGGGGCGATACTTGGTGCAAACTCCCATGTAACCATTTATTCTCATGGGGAAATTACCGAAAACGGTGTCATCAACCGCAGCTTTGACAACTACGAGACCCTGGCCCGCGATCTGGCCGCGGTCGAGGGTGTCATTCGCGCGGCTCCGCTGATCAAAGGGCAGGTGATGGCCTCACGCGCGCAGCGCAATGCGGGCGTGCAGGTCTTTGGCATTTCGCTTGATGACATCCGCGACATCCCCGGCGTCGCCCAAAGCGAAGAGGCGGTGGGTGATCTCTCCCGTTTTGATGCTGGCATTGCGCTGGGATCCGGGGTGGCGCGTGAACTTGGCGTGAGCGTCGGGGATCGCATCAAGCTCATCTCTCCCAACGGTGTCAAAACCGCCTTTGGCACCTCACCGCGCGTCAACGCCTATGAGGTGGTCTATATTTTCACGGCCGGTCAGTATGAGATCGACCGCACCCGCGTTTACATGCCCTTTGCGGAGGCGCAACGTTACTTTAACCGCGAAGGCGTTGCTGATGAGATCGAGGTGATGCTCACGGATCCTGAACAGGTTGAGGCGCTGTCGCTGCCGCTGTTGCGCGTGGCTGGTGGTCTGGCCGGGGTCTGGACCTGGCGCGACGCCTCGGGCGCGTATTTGCGCGCGCTTGAAGTCGAAGACAATGTGATGTTTGTGATCTTGTCGATCCTGGTGCTGATTGCGACGATGAACATCGTTTCGGGCCTGATTATGCTGGTGCAAAACAAGGGCCGCGACATTGGCATCCTGCGCACAATTGGCCTCAGCGAAGGGGCGGTGCTCAGAGTGTTTTTCATCTGCGGTGCCTTTACCGGGGTGATTGGCACCTGTTTTGGCGTGGTTCTGGGCTGTCTCTTTGCGCTTTATATCGATCCGATTTTTTCCTTTGTGAACTACATGATGGGTGGCGGCGTCTGGGATCCTTCGATCCGCGGTATCTATGCACTGCCTGCGGAACTGCACCTGGCAGATGTGATGAAAGCGGTGCTGCTGTCGCTTGGCCTTTCCTTTGTGGTGACAATTTTCCCAGCCCGGCGTGCGGCCCGGCTCAACCCGGTAGAGGCGCTGCGCTATGAGTAATGACACCATTCTGTCGCTGTCTGGCATCACCAAAACCTACAACCCCGGCGCGCCCAATGCGGTCAGCGTGTTGCGCGGTGTTGATCTTGAACTAAAAGCCGGAGAGCTGGTGGCGCTGGTTGCGCCCTCGGGCTCGGGCAAATCAACGCTTCTGCATATTGCGGGGCTGTTGGACAGTGCCGATGATGGCAGCGTTGCCATCAATGGCGCGCGGGTTGGGCGTGGCGATGGCCGTCGCACGACTTTGCGCCGCCAGGAGGTGGGGTTCATCTATCAGTTCCACCATCTGCTGCCGGAATTCAGCGCCGAAGAAAACATCGTGCTGCCGCAGCTTGCCAATGGCATGAGCCAACGGGGCGCTCGCGCGCGCGCCGCTGAACTGTTGGCGCTGGTGGGGCTGCAAGATCGCGGCGCGCATCGACCCGCAGCGCTTTCTGGCGGCGAACAGCAGCGGGTTGCCTTTTGTCGCGCGCTGGCCAATCAGCCCCGGCTTTTGCTGGCGGATGAACCCACCGGCAATCTGGATCCGGCCACCTCAGATCAGGTGTTTGACGCGCTGATGACTTTGGTGCGTGCAGGCGACATGGCCGGGCTTATTGCCACCCATAATATGGAGCTCGCAGCGCGTATGGATCGGGTGCTGCGCCTCGAAGAGGGTAGGCTTGTCGACGCCTGAAAACCTTGTCGCGACCCGGGCCGTAAGGCCCTCCGCCCTTTGGGCGGACCCGCGCGCGCCGGGGCTTTGCCCCGGCGCGCGCGCTTTCCCTTGCAGATGCAGCGCAAAGATTACGCAAGCTGGGTGATCCAGACCCCCAGCGCCATCACGCTGATGCCAGCGGCGCGCACCAAACTCAGCGGTGACACCTGCGCGCCAAACAGGCCAAAGTGATCAATCGCCGCGGCAGAAATCAACTGCCCCAGCAGCACAAAAAACACCGCATTTCCCACGCCAAAATGAGGCGCAATATGGGTGATCGTCAGCACGTAAAACGCAATCAGCACCCCGGCCAGAAACAGATGTTTGGGTGCCGCGGATAGTTTCGCCAGCGCGGCGGTGCCGGAAAACAGCACCATCACCAGCGCGCTTGCGGCAAAGGCCACCAGAAACAGCACCGCCCCCGCCACCGTGGGGGAGCCGATAATGCGTCCCAGCGCCGCGTTCAATGCGGCAAGGATCGGAATGCCAACCCCCGCCAGCAGCATAACAGCTGCATATTGGCTCATGAAATGTCTCGCATGAAAAATCCTCCCTCAGAAACTGGCTAAGGCCAGCGCCCAAAAGCAGCAAGACTTCCGTTACGTGTCAGCGCAGCCGCGCGCCTTCAGCGTCAAAGTAGTACATGCGCTCCGCCGGGGCGGACAGTCTCAGCTGGTCACCGGACGCCACCGCATGTTGGCCAAACAGGCGCAGCGTCAGGTCTTCTGCGCCCACATGGCCCACCACATTGGTGTCACCGCCCAGCTGTTCAACATGGTGCACATCCACCGCCAGCGGCCCATTGGGATCCAGTACCAGATCTTCGGGGCGGATGCCCACGGTCATATCCTGGCTGCCCGACAGCAGCGGCGCGGGCAGGAAATTCATCGAGGGCGATCCAAGAAACCCTGCCACAAACTGATTGGCCGGGTTGTTATACAGCTCCATCGGGCTGCCCACCTGTTCCACCCGGCCATCGCGCAGCACCACGATCTTGTCGGCCAGCGTCATCGCCTCGGTCTGATCATGGGTCACATAGATCATCGAGGCCGCCAGCTGCGCATGCAGATTGGCAATCTCAATCCGGGTGTTCATCCGCAGCGCCGCATCCAGATTGGACAGCGGCTCGTCAAACAAAAACAGCTTCGGATGACGCACAATCGCCCGGCCAATCGCCACCCGCTGACGCTGCCCGCCCGACAGTTCCGATGGGTAGCGGTCCAGATAATTTTCGAGGTTCAGCATGCGGCTGGCTTCCGCCACACGCTCTTCGATCACTGCTTTGCTCTGCTTTTCCTGCTTCAGCGCCAGCGACATATTCTTGCGCACATTGAGATGCGGATAAAGCGCATAGCTTTGAAACACCATGGCAATGCCACGTTTGGACGGGGGCGCCAGGTTCACATTTTCATCGCCAATGGTGATGTCGCCAGATGTGGCATCCTCCAGCCCGGCAATCACCCGCAAAAGGGTGGATTTGCCACAGCCCGATGGGCCAACAAAGACAACAAACTCGCCGTCTTCCACTTCGATATTGATATCTTTCAGCACATGAACCTTGCCAAAAGACTTGTTCACATTGGTCAGACGCAGGGCGGTCATTTGGGTATCTCCTTTGCGGCTGCTCCTGTGCGGCCAGCCATTCATGGGGCCTGCAGCAAAAGCACATCATTGGGATGCGGCCACGCGCGTGGCCGCGAAGGGGGGTGGCTTATTTCACGGCGCCTGAGGTCAGGCCCCGAATGAGCTGGCGTGAGAAAATCACATACAGAACCAGCACCGGCAGGATCGCCATCGACAGCGCCGACAGAACCGCGTTCCAATCGGTGACAAACTGGCCGATGAACACCTGGCTGCCCAGCGTCAGCGTCTTGGTCTCTTCGGCCGGGGCCAGGATCAGCGGGAACCACAGATCGTTCCAGATCGGGATCATATTGAACACCGCAACCGTGGCCATTGCCGGGCGCACCAGTGGCAACACCAGTTTGAAAAAGATGGTGTATTCCGACAGCCCATCAATACGGCCCGCGTTTTTCAGATCATCCGACACCTGACGCATGAACTCGGTCAGGATGAACACGGCGAGCGGCAGGCCCTGCGCGGTATAGACAAGGATCAGCGCCCAAAGCGTGTTCACCAGCCCGCTCGCCACCATCATATCAAGGATGGCAACCGTGCCGATACGGATCGGGATCATGATCCCCAGCGCCATATAAAGCCCCAGAATGGTATTGCCCTTAAAGCGGTATTCGCTCAGCGCGAAGGCGGCCATAGCGCCAAACAGCAGCACAAAAAACAACGAGGCCACGGTGACAATGAAGGAGTTCTGAAAGTAGAGAAAGAAATCCCCCTGTTTCATCACCGTCTGATAGCCCACCATCGAAAAACTCTCCGCATCCGGCAGCGCCAGAGGTTCGCGAAAGATCGATTTGCGGGTTTTGAAACTGTTGATCAGGATCACAAAAACCGGAAACAGCGCAATCAGCGTATAGAGGATCAGCCCTCCATGCATCGCAGCGGTATTAAACGGGTTGGTACGTGCTTTATTCACGGTCCTGGCTCCTTACAGCTGGTAGCGACGCATGCGGGATTGCACGCCAAAGAGGTAAAGGCAGACGCCCACCAAGATGATGGCAAACATCGCACCGGCAATAGCAGACCCCATATGCGGATCGCCAAGCTGCAGCTGAAAGCCAAAGAAGGTGCGATACATGAAGGTGCCTAAGATATCGGTTGAAAAATCCGGCCCCGCCAGCGCGCCCTGTGCTGCATAAATCAGATCAAACGCGTTGAAATTGCCCACAAATGTCAGGATTGATATAATCCCGATCGACGGCAGGATCAGCGGCAGTTTGATCTTCCAAAAGGCCGACATGCCGGTGATGCCATCGATTTCGCCCGCCTCCAGCACCTCTTCGGGCACCGACAAAAGCGCGGCATAGATCAGCATCATCGGAATGCCGACAAACTGCCAGACCGAAATCAGCGCCAGCGTGGTCAGCGCATATTCTTCTTTGCCCAGCCACGGCGCAAACAGCGATTTCAGACCCACCGCATCCAGCATCGATGGCGCAATGCCCCAGATCGGTGACAGGATCAGCTTCCAGGCAAAGCCCACAATCACAAAGCTCAGGATTGTGGGGATAAAAATCGCCGATCGGTACAGCGCGGCAAACCGCAGCCGGGGATGGCTAAGCAGGGCTGCCAGCGCAATACCAATCGGGTTCTGAACCAACATATGGATCAGGAAAAACCAGAAATTATTTCCCAGTGCATTCCAGAATTGCTCTGACCAGATCGGATCTCCGAACAGGGTTTTGAAATTCTGCAGCCCAACATAGACGCGGGTCTGATCAACCTCGCTGAACAGCGACAGGCGCAACGTATTGACCAGTGGAAAGATCATCACAGCTGTGTAAATCAAGGCCGCAGGGGCAAGAAACACAAGGATGTGCCAGCGGATGCGGGGCTTTTGCATGGGTATTCTCCGGCTCATTCTGGCAGATCGTTACTTCTGCGGCGCATACCAGCTGGCAAGACCATCTTGCAGCTTCTGGCTTACGGCTTCGGGGCTTTCGGTGCCTTTGATGGCAGCAACAGACGCACCCCAGGTGTCGTTTTCAAGGTTCGGCGTACCCCGCGACAGGATCTGATAGGTGGAACGGATGGTGCTTTCACACTCATTGCGCCAGCCCACAAACTCCCGCGCCAGCGGATCTTCCAGCTCAACAGGGGCGTTTGACAACGGGAAAAACCCCGGCAGCGCATTGCCAAAGATCGATGCAAACTCTGCGCTTGCCACCCAGCCAAGGAAGGTCTTTGCCGCCTCGGGATGTGCTGTCTTGGCGTTCATGCCAATGCCAATATCGGTGTGATCCGAGATATAGCAGGTGTCACCTGCGGCCTGCACCGGCGGCTTGAACGCGCCCATCTCAAATTCAGCCAAAGCGTTGAAACCACTGATTTCCCACGACCCCGCCGGATAAATCGCAGCGCGCCCCAGGGTGAACAGGTTCTGGCTGTCCGGATAGGTCTGCGCCTCATAGCCCGCACCCAGATAGGGGGCCCATTTCGCCAACGTCTCATAAGGCGCAACCCATTGCGCATCGGTCAGCTTTTGTTCGCCATTGATCAGCGCCAGACGGCCTTCTTCACCTTTCCAGTAGTTCGGACCAATGTTGTTATAACCCATTGTGGCGGCTTCCCACTGGTCATTGGTGCCCATCGCCATTGGGATATAGCTGCCGTCCTCGTTGATCTTATCCAGCGCGGCAAAGAACTCATCTTCGGTGGTTGGAACCGCAATCCCCAGCTCTTCGAACGCGTCTTTATTGTAGATGAAACCGTGGATTACAGATGCCATCGGCACGCAGAAACTGGTGGCACCATCATCGGTCTGCCAGGCGGATTTCGCCACATCGGAAAAGCTCGACATCGCGTCAAGATCATTCAATGACGCCAGATGCCCAGCCTCATACAGCGCAAGTGACGCATCAAACGGGCGGCAGGTGATCAGATCCCCGGCCGATCCCGCATCCAGTTTGGAATTCAGCACCGCATTATATTCCGGCGGCGAGGACGGGGTGAATTTCACCTTAATACCCGGATGTTCGGCTTCAAACGCCGGAATGATCTTCTCTTGCCACAACGTCAGGTCGTCATTGCGCCAGCTTTCGATTGTCAATGTCACATCTTCCGCATAGGCGGAGGTCGCAACCAGCGCAGAGCTGGCCAGCATCATCAATTTGCGTTTCATTTTTACATCCCTGTGAACTGATGGTTAAAGATCCCGCAGGCGGTCCAGCGCCGGGCGCAGATGCCCTTTGCTTTCTTCCAGCAGGGTATTGGCCGCGGTGATATTTTTTGCACCTGCGGCAATGAGAATGGCGGGTTTGACCTGGCCCTGGGCGGCATCCAGCGCCTGTTTGGCCCGGTCTGCATCCACCGCTGCCACATCCGCCACAATGTTTTGGGCGCGGGCAAGCAGTTTGATATTGTCAGCGGTAAGGTTGACCATCATGCCGTCATGCACATGGCCCAGCTCTACCGCCATCAGGGTCGACAGCATATTCAGCGCAATCTTTTGCGCGGTGCCAGCCCCCATCCGGGTGGAGCCGGATAAAACCTCCGGCGGGGTCTCCAGCGCGATGGCGTGATCGCTCATCTGCAACAGCGCAGAGCTGGCAGTATTGGCAATTCCGATGATGGTTGCGCCAATTTTTCGCGCAATTTCAGCTGCTTCAATCGTAAACGGGGTGCTGCCACTGGCGGAAACTGCAATCACCGTGTCCGCCGCGCTCAGATCCGCAAGGTCGCGTTTGATCTGCCCGGTGTCATCTTCGGTGCCGCCGGGCATTTCGGCGCTTGTGGGCAGGCCGCCGGCCATGTGAATGCGGATCTGGTGAGGTGGGATCGAAAACGTGCCGCCCAGCTCCATCGCATCGGCAGCTGCCATCAACCCGGATGACCCCGCCGCCACATAATGCAGACGCGCCCCCGCCGCGATGCTCTGCGCCATCGCCGATCCGCCGCGCGCAATAACATCATGGGCCGGGGCAGGGGCGGCGGCTGCCGCATGCTGCGCTTCCGCCAGAATCTGCGCAATCTCCGCCAACGGACGCTGTTCCAGCCCCCGTGCAGCAGCATGCAATTGTTCTGTGATGCGTTTTGGCATGCGAATCTCCCCCTGGTGGTGATTAGAATACCTTTTAGATACCATTTGTCCACGACTTTCTGAATTGGTGGGTAATTCCTTTCTGAAAGCCCGTAAATTTTGGATTTGGTTCTATTTCAGGGTTTCAAAACCATTAAAGGTATTATAAAGGTATCTACATGACAGTTGATCCACGCCACAGCACCACAGCTCAATTCATTGCCATCGACGGCGGCGGCACCCGCTGCCGGGTGGCGCTGCGCCATCAGGGGCGCGACATCACCGCCGAAGTGGGCTCTGCCAATGTCACCAGCGACTTTGATGCGGCGTTGCAGCAGATTTCGCTGGGTCTCACGCAGGTGTCTGAACAGGCCGGGCTTGCAGATCTCAGCGCGGTGCCTGCCTATCTGGGGCTCGCAGGTGTGGCCGGTCCCGCGATGGCAGACCGGGTGCGCGCCGCGTTGCCGTTTAAATTCGCCCGCGTCGAAGATGACCGCCGCGCTGCCCTACGGGGGGCGCTCGGGCGGCAGGATGGGGCGATTGCCCATTGCGGGACGGGGTCGTTTTTTGCCACGCAAATCAAAGGGCTATCACGTTTTTCTGGCGGCTGGGGCCCGGTTCTGGGGGATGAGGCTTCGGCGCAATGGGTGGGGCGCCGCGCCCTGACAGTGACCTTGGCCAGCGTCGATGGGCTTGCCCCGGAAACGGGGCTTGCGCGCCATTGCCTTGAAACCTACGGCGGCGCGGCGGGGATTGTGGCCTTTGCTGCAACTGCAAAACAGGTGGAGTTCGGCCATATCGCCCCGGCCGTCACCCAGCACGCCGCACAAGACGATGCGCTTGCGTGCCAGATCCTGCAGGAGGCCGCGGATGTGCTGGCACAGACCCTGCCAGACCTGGGTTGGCGCAGCGATATGACCCTATGTCTGACCGGCGGAATTTCCCGGTTCTATGCGCCGTATCTGCCTGAAAACATGAAACTTATGATCCGTGATCCCGCCGGTGAGCCGCTCTCGGGCGCGCTGAGCTTGGCACAAGATTTCTACCACGAACTTGCCAATGGAGAGGTGCACCCATGAGCGTTGCTGATTTTCTCGACCCTGCAGACTGGCTTGGCCAGCGCTCCGGTCCCCGCTATGTGCAACTGCGCCGCCGTCTGGAAGAGGCCATCGAATGTGGCATCCTGCCGCCCGACAGCTCTTTGCCGCCCGAACGTGAAATCGCCGAACTCACCGACCTGTCGCGCGTTACTGTGCGCAAGGCCATTCAGGAGCTGGTGAAATCGGGAATTGTTGAACAACGTCAAGGCTCTGGCTCCTTTGTGCGTGCGCCGGTTGCGCGGGTGGAGCAGTCGCTGTCGCATCTCACATCCTTTACCGAAGACATGCAGCGGCGCGGCCTTGAAACCACCTCGAAATGGTTGGAGCGCGGTGTGTTCATGCCCGCCCCAGAAGAGGTCGAAGTGCTGGGTCTTGGCGCGGATGATTCAGTTGCGCGCATCTACCGGCTGCGCGAAGCCGGCGGTCAGCCGATGGCGTTGGAATGTGCAGCGCTGCCCATGGATCTGTTGCCCAATCCCATTCAGGTCACCACCTCGCTTTATAAGGTGCTGGCCGAAAGCGGACATCGACCGGTGCGGGCGCTGCAAAAAATCTCCGCAATCAACCTTGAGCCCAAAGACGCCGCACTGCTCGGCGTCGCCGAGGGCACCGCAGGGCTGCGCATCCAGCGTATCTCTTATCTCGACAGCGGGCGCGTGGCTGAACTGACCCGCTCGATCTATCGTGGTGACGCCTATGACTTTGTTGCTGAACTGCGCCTATCTAACTGATTTTTATACAAAAGGGCTGCTGCTATGACCCGTTACACCTCCACGCGTATGCGACGTGAAATCAATGAAATTCCTGCCGCGGTAGAACGGCTGCTCAGCGCCGGACAAGAGGGCGTTTCCGCCGCCGCCGCTGAAATTCGCCAGCAGGATCCACGGTTTTTGCTCTCGGTTGCGCGCGGCTCGTCCGATCATGCGGCCACCTATCTGAAATACGCAAGCGAGCTGCTGCTGGGCCTGCCTATGGCCTCGGTTGGGCCTTCGGTGAAATCGATCTACGGCGTTGATATGTCAGCAAAAGGCGCGCTGTGCATCTCGGTTTCGCAGTCGGGCCAAAGCCCCGATATTGTCAGCCTCAGCCGCTCATTCGCTGAATCTGGCGCCTATACGGTGGCGATTACCAATGACGCATCCTCGCCGCTTGCAAAGGCCAGCAGCGCCACCTTGCCAATCCACGCGGGCCCCGAGCTGAGCGTCGCGGCCACCAAAACATTTGTCACCTCACTTGTTGCAGGTCTGTGGCTGTTGGCTGAAGTCAAAGGCGATGCTGATCTGCTAGCCGCCATCCGCGCGTTGCCTGAACAGCTAAATCGCGCCACCGGCTGTGATTGGTCCGCCGCCGTTGAGGCAGTAGATGGCAGCTCGCTTTTCACGTTGGGGCGCGGGCCAAGCTGGGCGATTTCAAATGAAGCCGCGCTCAAGTTTAAAGAGACCTGCCAGATCCACGCCGAAAGCTATTCCTCTGCCGAAGTGCTGCACGGCCCGGTGTCCATCGTAGAAGCAGGCTTTCCGGTGATTGGTTTTGCCGCTGCTGACGCGGCTGAAGACAGTCTGGCCGAGGTTGCAGATACAATCGCCGATAAGGGCGCGGTGGTCTTTGCCACCTCTGATCGGGTCAAAAAAGCAAAACCGCTGGAGCATGTGCGCACAAACCACTGGATCACCGATCCCATTGCCTCCATCGTGTCGTTTTATGGCATGGTTGAAACCGTGGCGGCCCGGCGCGGCATCAACCCCGATACCCCGCGCCATCTGAAGAAAGTGACACAAACCCTATGAGCCAAGACAGTGTTACCTATTGCGGTGGTTTGATCTTTGACGGCACATCCCTCCACAGCGGCTGGGCGGCGCAGTTTGAGGGTGGCATCTTGCAGGCGCTTGGCCCCAAAGGTGAGATCGATCTTTCCGGTCAAGTCATTGACCTTAATGACGATATTCTATCGCCGGGCTATGTGGATCTGCAGCTTAACGGCGGCGACGGGCTTATGCTCAATGATGATCCTTCTGTTGCGACGCTCAAACGTATGGCCAAAGCCCACCTTGGGTTGGGCTGTCGTCGCATTCTGCCAACCCTGATCACCGACACATATGACAAAACCCGCCGGGCGATTGATGCTAGCGTTGCGGCCCAGGGGGTGCCTGGTATCGCGGGGCTGCATCTGGAAGGGCCGCATCTGGCGGTTGCGCGCAAAGGGGCCCATGATGCGGATCTGATCCGGGTGATGGAGGATCGCGATCTGGAAATGCTGCTGCAGGCGGCAGCTGATCTGCCTGCGCTTATGCTGACATTTGCGCCAGAAAGCGTGACAATTGAACAGGTTAAGCTGCTCGCAGAGGCAGGCGTGGTGCTGTCGCTGGGGCACACGGATGCGGATTTTGACACGGCGCTTTCCTATGTTGAGGCCGGGGTTGGTTGCGCCACGCATCTGTTTAACGCCATGAGCCAGATGGGCAATCGCGCGCCGGGAGTTGTGGGCGCGGTGCTGGCGTCGGGGCAGATCTCGGCGGGGTTGATTGCCGATGGCATTCATGTGCATCCGCAGGTGATGGCGGCGGCGCTTCGGGCAAAAACCGGCCCGGCTGAGATTTTCCTTGTCAGTGATGCGATGGCGGTTGCGGGCACCGAGGATGCGGGGTTTGCGTTGGAAGGCCGCCAGATCCTGCGCCAAAACGGCCGACTGACGCTGGAAGATGGCACATTGGCGGGGGCGGATCTGGATCTGACCCGCGCGCTGCAGGTGTTGGTGGCGGATGTGGGTGTCTTGCCAGAGCGGGTGTTGCGGATGGCGACGACGGTGCCTGCGCGGCTGATTGGGCTGGATATGACGCTTAGGCCGGGCATGGCGCGCGCGGATGTGATCCGTATTTCCAACGGGTTTGGCGCGGCTACTGCCGCGTGATCCACACTTGCTGTGTGCCTTTGTGCTGTTGAATGCCTGTAGGTGAGGCAGATAAAGGTGGCGGCCGCCAATGGGCCGGGGCGGGAGGGTCCCGCAATTGCGCAATGCCACACACGTCTTTCTGCACCTTGGAGGATGCCATCCCTCCGCATCGGTGGTCTGAGAAGCGCGCATGCACCCCGTGGTTTATCTGGCCCGCGTGGGGCCGGTTGTGTCCGAACGGGATGAGTGTCGCGCGCAGCTGTTAACAGGGCCTAAGCGGGGCGCGCGCTGGGGGCGCAACGGGCAGGGGCCGCGCGCGCTGGCACCTGTTGTAAGTGTTTGGTTTTTGAGTATTTATAAAAAGGTGAAGGGGCAGGGCGCGCGCCACAGGGGTGTTGCGTTGTGGGGGCTGGTCGCGCAGTTTTGGCGCTTGCGGACCCCTTTTGCATCAAGGTGAGAGGTTTGCAGGTGTGCGCCTTTGGGACGTGGTGCGTAGCAGCACGGCCCGCGCCTGACCTTCCCGTCATGCCGCAGGCATGCTTTCAGCATGATGAAGGCGCTTCACGCCTCCCCAAGGTCAGGTGCGGGCCTTGTGTTGGGGGGGGGAGCGCCTTGGGCTTCGCCCATGGGAAGGCACGGTCATTGCGGTCTAAATTTATCTATCAGATAAAGTGAAATTTCCGTACTTAGAGCGGTGTTGGCTGTGTGAGGCTATTTACCGATCATGTTCCTTAAGGGCCTCGTCAAAACCTTTTAAGATTCTTTCGCTTGTTTTAAATCGACTTTCTAAAAAAGAGCGAAGGCTAGTGAAGTCAGAGGTTGCCATTGCAGCAGATGCGATTTCAGAACGGTCCATGGAAGCGGGTAATTGCGAAAAATTGAAATTATCGGAGTTTAATTTGAAGTTGTTTTTGGATAAAATTTCGGACCTTTTTGCATCATAGAGACTCTTCTTTTGCCGGAGAAACGCAAATTCGGTAGAGGCATCAAAATTACGATCTCGCCGTAATACTTCTAAGTATGTTGTGCCATTGCTGTTTGTAGCATTTAACGGAATACATACTCTTCGGAGCATGAATGACAAAATATCAAACTTCACCAGATCGAGTGGAAGGAAACGGAGAGGCACCTGCCGGTATCGAGTATCTGTTGAACCGTGTATATTCAGTCTTTGTAGGTAGTTTTCGACGGTTTCGTTTGGCCCGTCTTGCGATACGAGATGAACTTCACGAAATCTCTCTGAAATGATTTCCTCAGGGATGTTGAATGATTCCGGAATTAGATCATGCGTATGTTCTCTAAGGCGTGATACCAGATCTTTTACATCGTGAGTGAATGAAATTTTAGCATTGGAATTTATAAGTAAAGAACACTTGCTGTATTTTTCTATTGTTTGGCAGGCATTCCAAGCAAAGTGACGGAATAGACCAAGTTCTAGCATCGCCCGTGCTGCGAGATAGTCGTCATCGGCAGCACGAACAAAGATCTTTTGAGCTATGGCAGTTTCTTCACTGACCCTCAAACATCCAACTCCTCCACGAACTTCGCGTTTTCCTGAATATACTGGAAGCGCAGCTCGGGTTTTTTGCCCATCAGACGTTCCACCAGATCGCCGGTCTCGCCCGGTTCGTCCTCATCAATGGTGACCCGGATCAATTTGCGGGTGTTGGGATCCATTGTGGTTTCTTTCAGATCCTTGGCGTCCATTTCACCAAGACCCTTGAAGCGGGAGACCTCGATTTTGCCTTTGCCGCCAAGACCTTTTTCCAGCCACATGTCGCGCTCTGCCTCGTCCAGACAATAGACCCGGCGCGCGCCCTGGGTCAGGCGGAACAGCGGCGGGCAGGCCAGATACAGATGGCCCGCATCAATCAACGGCCGCATCTGGGTGAAGAAAAACGTCATCAACAGCGAGGCGATATGCGCCCCGTCCACATCCGCATCGGTCATGATGATGATCTTGTCATAGCGCAGATCATCGAGGTTGAATTTGGTGCCCAAACCCACACCGAGCGCTTCGCAGAGGTCGCGGATTTCGGCGTTGGAGCCCAGTTTCGATGAGGCCGCGCCCAGCACGTTGAGGATCTTACCCTTGAGCGGCAGCAGCGCCTGGGTTTCACGGTTGCGCGCGCCTTTGCCGGAGCCACCCGCAGAGTCACCCTCAACAATAAAGAGTTCGGTGTTGGAGCGGTTTTTGGCGGTACAATCGGTGAGTTTGCCGGGCAGGCGCAGTTTCTTGGTGGCGGATTTGCGCTGGGTCTCTTTTTCCTGACGGCGGCGCAGGCGTTCTTCGGCGCGCAGGATGAGGAAATCGAGAATGGCCCCGGCGGATTTGGTATCGGCGGCCAGCCAGTTGTCAAAATGGTCGCGCACGGATTGTTCGACCATTTTGGCGGCGGATTCTGTGCTGAGCCGGTCTTTGGTCTGGCCCACAAATGCGGGATCCGCGATGAAGCAGGAGACCAGCGCGCAGCCACCCGCCATCAGATCATCGCGGGTGATTTGCGCGGCTTTTTTGTTATGGACCAATTCGCCGTAGGCTTTGATGCCTTTTAAGATCGCGGCCCAGAAGCCGGTGACATGGGTGCCGCCTTCGGGGGTGGGGACGGTGTTACAGTAGCTTTGGGTGAAACCGTCGCGCGAAGGGGTCCAGTTGATCGCCCATTCCACATAGCCGGGTTCGCCGAATTTCTCGCCAAACTCTACCTTGCCGCCAAAGGGCGCGTCGGAATAGGTGGTGGTTTTGCCCAGCACTTCGTTCAGATAATCGCGCAGGCCGCCGGGGAAGTGGAAGGTGGCTTCGGTTGGGGTTTCGCCGTCGTCGATGTGGCTTTTCCAGCGGATTTCAACGCCGGAAAACAGATAGGCCTTGGAGCGCACCAGGGTGAACAGGCGTTTGGGTTTGAACCGATGCGAGCCAAAGATCATCTCATCGGCGTGGAAGGTCACGGTGGTGCCGCGCCGATTGGGGGCGGATCCGATCTTTTCAACGCCGCCCAGGGGCAGGCCGCGGGAAAATTTCTGTTCAAACAGTTCTTTGTTTTTCGCGACTTGCACCACCAGACTGTCGGAAAGCGCGTTCACGACTGACGAGCCAACCCCATGCAGGCCGCCTGAGGTTTGATAGGCCTTGCCAGAGAATTTACCACCGGCGTGCAGCGTACAGAGGATCACCTCAAGCGCGGATTTATCCGGGAATTTGGGGTGCGGATCAATGGGGATACCGCGGCCATTGTCGCGCACGGTGAGCGAGTAGTCGGCATGCAGCTCTACCTCGATCCGATTGGCATGGCCTGCAACCGCTTCGTCCATGGAGTTGTCGAGGATCTCCGCCACCATATGGTGCAGCGCCCGTTCATCGGTGCCGCCGATATACATGCCGGGGCGCTGGCGCACGGGCTCCAGTCCTTCGAGGACTTCGATGGAGGATGCGTCATAGGTCTCGGCCTGGGGCGTGGAAAGAAGATCGTCTGCCATGTGTTGGGGCTGCTCTCAACTGGATGTGATTTGATGTTGTTTGCGCTCCATTATGGCAGCAGATGCGCGCAGGCGAAAGGGGGGCTGCGGGCGCTGTGGATAAGAGGGGGTGGGGGATGTCTTGTGGGTCAGGTGGTGGCGCGCTTGGGGAGTGGCGCAGTTGCCGGTTGGGCCGCATTGCGGACGAAGCTGCCGTTGGCTACATCTCGGCGAGGTCGGCTTTGCTGCTTCGTGGACAGTTGCATGTACTTTCATTGAGACTAATGTGCGGTCTCAATGGCAATTTCAATGTCTAGCTGTAGCCAAGAGGGAACAAGAAAATATGGGAACTTGGGGCTACAAAGTTGGAGAGGATGACGTTTTCCGCGACGTCTACGATTTCTTTTTCGATACTTACAATCAAGGAGCCTCTCCTGAAGAGGCAAGTGAGCGAGTGCTAGAAGAAATGTCGGGGTGTTTTTCTGACGATGATGACCAATATGAAGCTTATCTTGCTCTCGCTTTTGCCCAGTGGGAAACACAGTATAAAGACGTCGGGACTATTGAGGAGGTCGAGAGATTCATCTCGACAGGCGAAAGCCTAAGAAACTGGTCTGGAAGAGGCGGCGATGAGACGTTGTTAAAGAGACGTCGTCGAGCGTTGAACTCATTTTTACGCAAGATCAAAAAACCAAGGCGTTCTAAGAAGAGACGTGTTCATATAGTTCCTGAGTTCCAAGAGGCTATTCTAGTTGACTTGATTGCCCCAGACAATCGCAAGGCTCTAACTATCCAAGAGATCTACATGGATGGGAGGTTTATTCACACGTCGGCGATGGTTATGTGGAGTGAAGGCGGAGGCAGCATATTTCACAGCGACCGTTCGGGTCTAGAAATTTGCGCCGAATGGCTGGGCTCCCAAAATTTGCAGATATGCTTTCTAAACGCAGGTGAAGAAGACTTGAGCTTTGGCATCGGAAATCCAAATGAGGCTTTCTTCTGCGGAGATCGCGTGAAACTTGTCTATAAGTTCTCAGACTGACCACACCTGTTTCTGCAGTCTATTCGATCACCAACTACGTTTCGGTTCGGTCTATCGCCTGAGAGCGTGTAAACGGACATTCATGCATTGCGCATCATCGGCGTTGGGCACAGTCTAGCCACTGGCCGCGATGTTCACGAATGACAGCTTTGGGCTCAAAACAGGCTTTCGCTGAGTTTGGGTGATTTCGACTTTCTGGACCGCACAAACACATAGATTGCCCCCGGCGGACGTGCATGTGGTGCTGCGTTGAAAGTATCCACTGATGGCCCTGTGGTGGAGCTGTTTCGTTTTTTGGGGCAGGGAATACTTTCTCGCCAGCTGGGCAACTGTGGCAATGAATGTACCGGTAGCCGCCTGGGCTTTCTCGGCTGGCGCGATCTTGGTAACCAATTGTGCGCGTTGTTGGACAGCATCGTTTTGAGGCGCGTCCAACCGGTCTCTGGCGGGTGCTCGAATTTAGCGCGACGGGCTGCGATCCGCTGTGTTCCCACGGATGTGTGATTTGAACTTCCAGGGCATCCAATCTAACGACTGACCTATCAAAAACCCGCACTCGGAAAAGCGTTATGCTCGCACCTCAGGCTGCTTTCCTTCGAACGTCATTTCTGTGGCTGGCAACGTTTTTCTTGCTTGTTGTTGGGGCTTTACAAGTGTCGGAAGTGCCGTTGCTGGAGGGTGTTTCCCAAGAGGTTTCAAGCGGTGAGCAAAGTATTGAGCCCGGTGACGCATCGCCTTGCGGGGAGCGGTGTTCGACGGATGGTATTTCGTGCACTGGCAACTATGGCACATTGATACACGCCAGCTGCACTTTCGTTGTTTTTGGTCAACCGCGCGCCGTGGTGCCCCATAACGTTTTGCCGCTTTGGGGGCGGTCTGTGGGGGTTGATCCCGAGCCTCCGAAATGACGGTCGAATAAACCTGGCAGCGCTCGCGCTGCTGATCTTTTATTCCTGTCAAATCGGAGTGTCCCAATGACACAATCAACATTGCCCAACTCGGGCGCACATCAGCTGTGGACTGCAGCGATCTCTTCGGGTGCTGACCGTCTGTCAGCGCAAAACCTTACCTTTATCGCGCTTATTTTGCGGCTTGGCATCGGGGCGGTATTTTTGGTCGGCGGCTGGTGGAAGCTGTCACGTGCAATCGACCCAACCCGCGCCGACGCATTGGTCAGCCGCTATATGGCGCCAAACGGCTATATCAACGAGTTCTTTCAGACCTATCTTTTTTCGGGGGATCTGCTGACGCCCTGGATGTTCATGACCGCACTTTCAGCATTTGAACTGGCGGCCGGGATCGCCCTGATCCTTGGCCTTTTGGTGCGGCCGCTTGCCATTATCTTTGGCTTGCTGATGTGGTCCTTTGTGGCCGCGCTTCCGGTTGTCACCACGCCAGGTCTTGCGCCAACGGATGCAACCTTTCTCACACCAGCGCTGATTGTTCAGATCCGCGATATTGCTCTTTCGGGGTTCTGTTTTGCTTTGGCCGCTGTGGGCTCGGGTGCTGTTAGTCTGGATGCCAAGCTTTTGGGGCGCGGGGAACCAATGGGCATGGTCGGCTGGGCCAATATCGGGCTTTTGATCCGCTTGTCGGTTGCTGTAACCTTTCTTGTTGGCGGCGCGTTTTATGGTTTGGACCACGTTAAATCCTGGATTGCGGTCCCGCTTGTTTCCATCGCAATCGCGGTCATTTTGCTGTCCGGTCACGGTGTGCGCCTGGCGGCGATAGCCGCGCTTGCGGTTTTGCTGTTCTATTGCGGTGGAAAACTGGATAGCGCCAAACCGCTGTGGGACAACCTAAATGCGATTAAACGCGAATTTGCGTTTCTGGCAGCGTCCGGCCTGTTGCTGGTTTTTTCTGGTGGCAAAGCCTTTCAGCTTGGCGCGCTGATCCACGATCCTAAAACTGCGTTGTTTGGGCCAGGGCAACACCAGGCCCAATAACAAACAGCTAAATGTCCCAACGGCTTTATCAAGCTGTTGGGGCAAATTGGGGTTTTGCATGATCTAAGGGCGGGCGCTTGGTGGTGGTCCAGCCCTTTTGTTCTGGCGTGGCTACTGCGCTTCCAGCAGGTCTTTGCGTTTGACCGCGTGGCCCCAGAAGCGGATGAACAGCATGATCGCAACGGCGCTGAGGCCTGAAGCCATGCCGATCCAGACGCCAAAGCCGCCGAAACCCAGCACAAAGCCCAGCACATAGCCCGCAGGGATGCCCACCACCCAATAGCCAAACACCGCAATCACCATCGGTACATTGGTGTCTTGCAGACCGCGCAACAGACCCAGCGCCACCGCCTGCATACCATCGGCCAGCTGAAACAGCGCCGCCACCGCCAGCAGGGCCACTGCGGCGATAAGGATATCTGCGCGGGCGGGATCATCGGGTGACAGGAAGAACCAGATCAGCGTTTCCGGCATCAGCAGGAAGGCCGCAATTGAGGCTATGGCAAAGGTGAATGACATGGTGATCAGCACTTTGGCTCCGCGTTTCATATGCGGCAGATCGCGGCGTCCCAGCGCATTGCCGGCACGGATGGTGGCCACGTTTGACAGGCCCAGATGCACCATGAAGGTAAGGCCAGAGAGGCCAACTGCGATCCCATGCGCCGCCAGTGTGATCGGGCCAAGCCAGCCCATCATCAGCGCTGAGGCGGTGAACAGCGATACTTCGGCCAGGGTGGTGAACCCGATGGGCACGCCAAGGCGCAGCACCTGGCTGAACATCTCCCAGTCGGGGTTGTGCAGGTTTTGAAACAGCGCCTGTTCGGGCAGGGCGCGCTGGCAGTAGATCACCAGAAACAGCAGCGAGGCCAGCTGGGTTGCCAGAGAGGCAATTGCAGCGCCAGCAAGCCCCAGTTCAGGGGCGCCAAAATTGCCAAAGATCAGCACGTAGTTGACCGCGCCATTGACCACAGCCGCGGTGAGCGTCATCGCCAGCACCACCTGGGTGCGTTCGCCCGCGGCAAGGGTGGATTTCAGCACCATCACCCCCAGTGCGGGAAAGATGCCCCAGCCCATAATACGCAGGTATTGCGCCGCATCGCGGGCCACGTCGGGGTCTTGTCCGAGCAGGGCAAAGATCTCTTTGGACCACCAAAACAGCGGCATCGCTAGCGCACCATAGAGCATCGACAGCCACAGCCCCATGCGATTGGCGCGTCGTTCGGTGGTGGTATCACCTGCGCCCTGGGCTTCGGCGACCAGTGGCAGCACTGCAAAGGCAAAGCCTGAGCCAAACAGGAAAATCGCAAAGAAATAAGACCCTGCAAGCGTAATGGCTGCAAGCGCGGGGACGCTGTACCAGCCGAGCATGGCGGTGTCGGTCAGGCCAATTGCAAATTGCGCCACATGGCCGCCGATCAGCGGCAGGCCAAGAACGGCGATGGCGCGGGCGTGGCCCTGGCTGCTCATCTGGGTGGGGGTGGTGTGTTGGGTCATGAATCGTCATTAGGCCCGCGTTTGCGTTGGCGCAAGAGAGATTGTGATTGGTCGTGAATGTGACTTTAGGTTGAACCGTCAGAGCAGGCGCAGGGTGATCTGGCTTGCAAGCAGGAAGATCAGCAGCCCGCCGCAGAGTTCCAGCAGGGCGGTGACGCGGCGCGTGTCTGGCAGGCGCGCCAATGTGCCCTGGCGCAGGGAGACGGCGGCAATGGCCACCGCGACGGTGACAGAGCCGGTGCCAAGCCCCATCGCCAGCGTGCCCAGCACCCCGGCCAGCATCAGATCAAGCCGCCATGTGAGCAGCAGCAAAAACAGCGCGCCGGTGCAGGGACGGATGGCGACCGATGCAATGATCGCCAGCGCATCGCGCAGGGAGTGGGCGGCGGCGACCTCATTCAGGGTGGGGCCGTGTTTGTGGCCACAGTCCGCGCAGATGCCATCATCACGGTGGTGATGATGGTGGTCATGCGTGTGGTGATGCGCGTGGTGATCGTGATGATGGTGATGCGCCTGGGGTTTGGGCGCGCGCAGTTTGCGCAGCCCGCGCCAGACCAGCCAGAGGCCAAGGGCGGCGATCAGCGCGTAAGATAGCGGTGCAAGGATCTCTTCGGTGATGCTGGTCAGCTCGACCCGGCCCCAGTTCAGCAGGGTGAGGCCGCCAACAACCAGCGCAATCGCCGTGAGCGACTGCGCCAGCGACGAGGCAAGCGCCAGGGAGATAAGGCGCATCATTGGCACTTTTTGTCCCATGCCATAGCCGCCGATCACCAGTTTGCCGTGGCCCGGCCCTGCGGCGTGAAAGAAGCCATAGGCAAAACACAGCCCCAAAAGCGACATCAATGCGCCGGGTTGGTTGGTTTTCAGGGCGCGCAGACCACGGGCAAGCGCGTTTTGCACTTGCTGTTGTTCCGCAGCCGCCCAACGGCTGATCTGGTCAGCGCTGCCCATGAGTATCAGCGCCAAAACAACAAGCGCAGCCCCCATCAGCAGGGTTGGAAGGGAAAGGCGTTTCATCAAAGGGCTCGGTCCAAAATGGGCGCAGGCAAATGCTGTTTCTGGCGGTGGTCAGTTTACCGGCTGCGGGCAGCTGATATGGATTTTGTCGGCAAATGAACGGCCGATGCGGGGAAAATTCTCTTCGGCGTCGCGGGCGGACATGGCGTAAAGCGTCTCTTCGACCAATGTGTAGGCCTGATCGAGATTGGGCGGGGTCACATGCGCCTGGCAGGGCGCGGGCGTTGTCACCCGCATGTCGACGGTATAGGCGATGAAATAGCTGGGATCATAGGCCTCGATCAGCAGCCCATCGGCGGGGGCGGGATGCAGCAGCGGGCGAAAGTGGCGCGTCGTGATGCGGCCAAGGCTGACATTGGTTTCCAGATGTTCGGGCGCGCCAAGCGGCAGGGCGATATCATCGTAGCTGACATAGGTGTCGCCTTCGAAATCCTCGCTGAGCTGCAGATCAAAGCCTGCAAGCGTTGCAAGTTCAGGCGCGGTGAGTTCGCCGTCGGCATCATTGTCCAGTTCAAGATCTGTCAGCACCAGAAATGAGTAATAATCATCATAGCTCCAGCTGACTTCGACCCCCAATAGCTGCCCCGCCGCATCAATGCGCAGCGCAATTTCGGTATCCACAAACACATGGGGATGGGCCTGCACCGCAGGGGCGCTGAGGGGGCTGGCAAGGGCTGCAAGGAGAAAGGCTGTGATCCGCATATCCCAGAGGTAGCGATGGGTGCGCCATGGGGCAAGAGGCGGCTGGCATTTCTGCACAATTGGCAATGGATGGCTGAGGCGGCGGGGCGATCGGCACCGGTTCCGCAATAAGAGAGCAGGCCAGGCCGATGTGCTCCTGTTGTGCATTGTTTTGCCAAACTTTTGTCTTATTCCGGGTGTCTTTACGAGGTGATTTCAACCTGTGGATTCATATCAATGAGACTTATTCTTGCTATTGGAGCGGTGCTGGGGCTTGCGGCCTGTGAGGTGCCAGAAACAGCGCGCCCGGCGCATAGCGCCTTTGCCGCGCCACAGTTGGATGGGGTGCAGCTGAAAAATCTAAGGGGCGGCTATACCGTTCCGCTGTCCAGTGGCGCTTTTGTCAGCTACAGCTTTGGGGTGACAGATACGACCAGAGGCAGCTACGGCCGTGCTGGAACGGGGCGCGCCTTGCCGGTGCGTGTTTCGATCTACGGTATTGCTAAGGATACAGGCCAGAAACCGCGTCTGATCGATCCGCTGCCGTCGATTTCATCCCGCGTGGTTGCCAAGACCGCCACCGCATCGGAGGCGGTGCAGTATGCCAAGGCGCTGGCGCAGCGCAGTTTCTGCAATGGGGGTACGGTGTCGGAAAACAATAGCGTGCCGGGGACGATCACAAACCCGGCTCATATCAGACGCATATTGGTGGAGACGAAAGGCGATCTTTTGGATCCCAATTACCGGGTGCCTGCGGACATCAGAGCAGGCAATGCGCCGGTGGCTGAAGAATTGCCGGGTCGTCCAGGCTATTGGCGCGTGCAGCTGCGTTGCTCATTGTGGCGCGAACACTAGGCCCAAAAGCAGAAACGCCCGCCTTGGGGCGCGCGTTTCCTTGGCTTGGTCGGTGGTTTGTTTGACCTGCGGCGGATCAGGCTTTTTTGCGGCGGCGCATCAGGCCCATACCGCCAAGCGCGCCTGCAAGCAGAAAACCTGCTGCGGGCAGGGGAACCGGTGCGGGCAGCTGATCTTCGGTGATGCCTGCATAGCGCACCTGTGACTGGGAATAGTTGTAAAAGCCAAAAGCACCATCGCCAAAGGAGCCTGCGAAGCTCAGCTCTTTTTGGTCATCCACAAAGACTTCGATCAGGTTGGCGGTGAAAGTCAGCTTGAAATTGTAAGACTGATTGTCGTTCCAACCGGTAGAGCCGAGGGTTGTGGCGCGCTGCACCTCATTCACAACGCCGGTGTGTTGCCAGAAATCCAATTCATCCGCCGCACCAACATTGCCGGTAACATGGCTGAGCGACATGCCAGCGAATGAGGTTCCAAGGCCTGGAAAGGATTGATCAGCCTGTTTCCAGTCAATCAGCCAGAAATCGGAGGTAGAGCCATCAAATTCGCCGGTATCATAGCCCAGAACAAATCCGATGAAATCATCATCCGAGGTGGTTTCAACCCGGATCTCACCTTCAAGCGAGGTGCCCCGATCCAATGCGCCGCTGTCGAAAAACACAGATGGGCGAGAGTTTTGCGTCTGGAACACACTGTCATTTCCAGCGCCCTGAACGTTCCAGTTGGAACCGCGCTCGCCGTTGGCTTCTTCGGAAATCCAGCCGCTGAGATCAACAGATGCAGCCTGTGCGGTGATTGGTAGAAATGCGGCCAAAACGGCCAATTTAACAATTTTCATAACTTCCCCCTAGGGACTAATTAACAACGCGGGCAAAATCCAAATCTCTGGGATTTCCTTCAAGGTTCCCATTTTAATAAAAATTACCCTTTACCTGTGGCCATATTCAGAAAATCAAAGGCGGCGACAGGCATGAGGGATTCTACTTATAGAGGAGTTTCTCCCCGGCGCTGGGTTGCTGTCTCATCCACGCCGTCAGAACATCGCAAAACGCTTTTGATTTCCGCTGGCCCCGTCATGAAACCGTCGGAGATCGGGATTAATCTCTGGCTTTGAGGGCGGTAGTGGCGGAATGTGGCCGTACTACTGTTTTGCACAGGAGGATGCGATGAAGCAGGTGCGCAAAGAAACCACCGACGAGGCGCTTATTCAGGAGTTTCTGAACAAGGGGGGCACGGTCAAGAAAGGCAAGACCAAGCCACCCAAACCAGAGCTTGGGCTGAGCAACAATCTTTGGAACAACAAATGGACTAAGGAAGAAAAAGCCGCGCGTGAGGAAAAACCGTCGGAGTGAGCGCTGGGCGCGATTGAGGGCGCTTAGATCGCGGTCGGCCCCATCGTGGCGGTTGCATATCTACCGGATCCTGCGGCTGGCCTAGTCTTTGCTCAGCCGGTCGGCCTTTTTACGCACCAAAACCGTGCGCAGATCATGCATCGCCAAGAGCAGGCGCTCGGTCACATCCTCAAGCTGGGCGTCATCGGCCTTGGATTGGGCCCATTGGGTGGTGAGGTTGAGGTGATCAATGGTGCGGTGAATGTCATCGAGGTCGCGCGCGGCCAGGGTGGCACGGCGTTCGGTTTTCCAGGTTTCGATCGCCTCAAGATCCGCGTCGCTCAGCTGACGCTCCCCCTGGGGGCGGATTTCACCGTTGCGGATATTGACCACGGCGATCTGATCCATCTCGATGCGGCGATGGCGGTTTTCGGTATCCACCCGAAACACGGCCGCCCCGTTTTCCCGGATGCGAAAATAGTAATCAGGCAGGGGCAAGCTCATCTTCGGCCTCGTGGTTTGGTTGCGGCGAGACTAACGGGAAGATGCAGGCACGGCCAGTGGTTTAGCGTGGGTGGGGGGGAATGGAGACAAGTTCAGATACGTCCAAAAACTGCTTGAGCTACGAAAGCGACGAATGAAACCGGTGGTGATGGAAAAAACGAAAAGTTCTTTGAGGGAATTTTTTAATGAATGAAAATAAATATCTATACCGTGTTTTTTGGAGTAAGTGCACACGGATGTTTGTATGTGTGGATCTTAACTGATCGTCTTTATGGATGTTAGTACGGAAGTTGGTTTGAGCGCGTTTGTATAATGTGCTGAGTTTGTTTGGTGTTTTTTATAGTGATGATTTTGTTTTGGCGCTTTGCTCCACTTGAGGAGAACGGAAACAATTGCAGTATTTTTTGCTAATTGTTTCGAGGGATTGATTGTGGGTTGTGGTGGTGTTTGTAGAGGTTGACTTTATATTTATTTCGCAACTAAATAAAAATGTTTTTATTGACGTGTGGTGGTAATAATGAAAGCCAAATTTCTTTCTCTCTCTAGCGTGGTTCTACTGCTGTCCTCGACACTTCCTGGCGTGGCTGCGACTTATAGTTTCGGTGGCGTAGAAGGTTGTGGGACGCCTGATAATGGATCGCACCAAAGAAGCTTCGGTGACCACAGCGGTGAGATTTCGGATGGTGGATTCGAGTATACAGCAACAAATAGCGGCTACGGCTCTTGTACGTCGCAGGTTGCGACGCGAATTGGCGCGGGATATGTTGGTGCCTCTGGAGCGGTATTGGGCTATAGCGGCTTTGTACAATCGACCTCTACAGCCAATTATCAAGTAGATATAGAAAGTGATCCTGGAAGCGGCGATCGTCTGATTCCGGTGGCGCTTACTTTTGATGCTACAGGTTCACTGTATCATCGTGTAACAGTTGATCCTGAGGTGACTGTCTTTAGCCCCAACTTCACATCTCGCTTGGAATTCCGAGTAAATGCCTACTACGCCGATGATGACACAAGGGTAATCGCGAATGCTGGTACGATTGCTAGTATTCGGAGGAATGACAATAGGGTTTACAATCTCACTACTGAGATGGAGAGTGTTGCTGAGCAACTCGAACTACGCATAGATGCTTTTGATACTTCGAGAGACCTATTGCTGGAGTTCATGATCGCCGGACGGACAACTGGTCCATACCAAGCGTCCTACAATAATTTTCCGATCGCGGATTATGTTACCGGAACAGCAAGCTTTGATGCAATGAATACGCTGAGTTTTGCGAAGACTGGCCAAGCCATTTCTCTTCCAGATGGGTTCTCGGCCAATTCTATTGGAGCAGGAGTTGTCAACGGATATTGGTCTGATCCACGTATTGCTATTGCTCCGATACCTGTGCCTGCGGCAGGCTTTTTACTTTTGAGCGCAGTCTGTGGTTTGCGTATAATACGCCGCCGCAAATCGTGAGTTCATATCTTTTATTTAGAACTCAAACAATTCTCAGGTCAGAGGCGCAGCATTTGGGCGCGCCTCTGACAAACACCGTCTTATGTAAGTGACGCGCAGAAGGTCTGGATGCGGGTGCAGGCCTCGCGCAGGGCTTCGTCTGATGTTGCGTATGACACGCGGAAGTTCGGCGACAGGCCAAAGGCTGCGCCAAAGACCACCGCGACGCCGCTGTCTTCGAGCAACTCGCTGGCGAAGATCTCGTCGTTTTCGATCACCACGCCGGAGGGGGTGGTTTTGCCAATGAGGCCCGCAATCGACGGGTAGACGTAGAACGCGCCTTCGGGCGTTGGGCAGGTGATGCCGTCGATCGCGCTCAGCATCTCAACCACCAGATTGCGGCGGCGGGTGAAGATCTCGTTGTTGGTGGCGAGATAGTCCTGCGGGCCATTCAGCGCCTCAAGCGCGGCGTACTGGCTGACCGAGCAGGGGTTGGAGGTGGATTGCGACTGCACCTTGCGCATGGCGGCAATCAGTTTTTCCGGGCCTGCGGCATAGCCGATGCGCCAGCCTGTCATTGCATGGGCCTTGGACACCCCGTTGCAGGTGAGGGTGCGTGCGTAAAGCGCGGGTTCAATTTCCGCCGGGGTTGCGAATTTGAAATCATCATAGGCGAGATGTTCATACATATCGTCGGACATCACCCAGACATGCGGGTGACGCATCAACACATCTGTCAGCGCCTTCAGCTCATCCGCGGTATAGCCCGCGCCGGTCGGGTTGGAGGGTGAGTTGAAAATCAACCATTTGGTTTTGGGGGTGATGGCGGCTTCGAGCTGGTCGGCAGTCAGTTTGAAATTGTTTTCAAGCGTTGCCTCAATCGCGACCGGCGTCCCACCTGCGAGCAGTACCATATCGGGATAAGACACCCAGTAAGGCGCGGGGATGATCACCTCATCGCCTTGGTTCAGCGTTGCCACCAGCGCATTATAGAGCGTGTGTTTGCCGCCGGAGTTCACGGTGACCTGTGCGGGCGTGTAGTCCAGTTTGTTGTCGCGTTTGAATTTGTCGCAGATCGCCTGTTTCAGTTCCGGGATGCCATCCACGGCGGTGTATTTGGTTTTACCTTCCGCAATGGCGCGGGTGGCGGCGTCTTTGATGTTTTGCGGCGTGTCAAAATCGGGCTCACCTGCACCAAGGCCAATGACATCGCGTCCTGCGGCCTTGAGCTCACGCGCTTTGTTCGTCACGGCAATCGTCGGCGAGGGTTTGACGCGGGACAGGGTGGCGGAGAGGAAATCTGCGGGCAGGTCGGACATTATACGCCTCGATTTGAAAGTTGAACGCGTCTGTCATAGGGTGCCCCTTATGGGCGATCAAGCGAGATCGCGTATTGATACAGGAGTGGACGATGGACAACCCAGAACTGAGCGGTGCCAATATGGGCGAGGCAGGGATTGCAGAGGTTGATTGGTACGGGCCGGATATGGCCACTCTGGGTGATCGCATTGCCGCCGCGCGGGAAGCCGCCGGGATGACACAGGCACAGCTGGCGCGCCGTCTTGGGGTGAAGAAAGCTTCGCTGTCGGGCTGGGAACAGGATCTGTCAGAGCCACGCACCAACCGCATGTCGATGATGGCAGGATTGCTGAATGTATCGCTTATGTGGCTGATGACCGGTGAGGGCGAAGGCACAGATGCGCCCGGAGTCGACCATGTTCCTCAAAATATGCGTGACCTTTTAAACGAATTGCGTCAAATGCGCATGGATATGCGCGAGGCCAGTGAACGGGCGGCGCGTCTGGAAAAACGTCTGAAATCCATCATCGAGGAGATGAACGCGTGACTGACCCCCTACGCCAAGCTGGCCTTGAGTTAAAAGAGCTGCGCCCGGCGGATGAAAGCCGCGAAAACCGACTTAAGCGCTTGTATATGCGCTCTATTCGTCGGGGTATCAAAGAAATGGATATCCTGCTCAAAGGGTTTGCTGACGAAAATCTGGCCCAGATGGACGATGAAACCCTGGAGATTTACGAGGCGATTTTGAACGAAAACGACCAGGATCTTTATCAATGGGTGACCGGCCAGGCGGCGGCGCCAGAACCGCTGGCGGGATTGATAAAAACCATATCGCAAACGTATCAAAAATAATGTGATTTCGCCTTAACTCAATTTTCGGGAATTTAGCGCAATCTGTTCTCAGCAAATTCGAGTCGGAGATGCGCATGAGTATGGAAATGCCAATAAGCCAGTCTGATACCAAAGGTTTCATGACTGGCTACCTTGAAGCGCTCGCGCTAGTCGAGCGTCTGCATCGTCTGCTGCTAGACGTGATCAAGGATGAATTTGAACGTGTAGGCGTTCTTGAAATCAATGCGGTTCAGGCTCTTCTGCTGTTCAACATTGGAGACAATGAGGTGACCGCGGGGGAGCTTAAATCCCGCGGCTACTATCAGGGGAGTAACGTCAGTTACAACCTCAAGAAGCTGGTCGAGATGGGCTATATGCACCATCAGCGTTGTGAAATCGACCGGCGCTCCGTTCGCGTCCGCCTGACGGCAAAAGGACGTGAGATTCGCGATATCGTATCCGAGCTGTTTCTGCGTCATGCAGAAGGTTTGGAAAATCGCGATGTGATCAGCGCCGAAGGGATCGCAGATATCACCATGTCGCTAAAGCGCGTGGAGCGGTACTGGTCAGACCAGATCCGCTATATCTACTAAAAGGTAGATACGTAGGAGAAATTCCACGCCTTGTCAGAGCGGCCAGAATGGCCCGGACGACTGGCAAGGGGTACGTTGTAGAATGCAACGGTGAAACAGTAATTCCAGAAACGGCCATCCGCAACGGGTGGCCGTTTTTGGTGTTTTGGGCCAAGGGGGCAGGGGCCCAAATCTGTGCTGACCGGCTGTGTTTTGCTGGCGCTTGTACTGCGTGATAGCGCGCTGACAGGCAACGTGGCGATGGGCAACGGGCGGATGGCAACAGGCCGAGGTACACATTCGGAGAGCGATGAGCGCTGCGAATTGCTGGGTAAGGTAATGCGCGTATGAGCTAGCGCTTTAGCAATCAAGATGCGCGCGGTGCTGTTTGGGCGATTTTGTGCCTGCCTGGGTATGGAGAGCAATTACATTTATGCGGTCGCTCAAGTGTTTTGGCCTAGTGCTGGTTAAAAGGCTGGCGTCTCGTCTCCGCGGACCGCATGTTCCGAGATAAAACTAGTTCTTGCTCAGTCAGCCCAACCTTGGATCGGTCGAAACTTCAGCAAGGCAAAGTGTAATCGGCCCGCCGTTGAATGGTTTAACAGCTACCTATTTGCAGCTCCAGGTAGCTCTGGAGCATCCGTTTCTGGCAAATCCAGAGCCATTGCCAATACGCGGCCCAAGGCACTTAAATCCTGTAAAATAACTTCCGACAGTTGGTGGTCGGGGGTGTCCAACAGTGAGTTCACCCATTCAAAAGACCACTGAAGTTCATGTTTGTTGAGCGCGGTAAGCGGCCTGACGACCCAACCTTCCTTATATTTGGAACTATAGCGCGTTGGCCAAGGTCGGTTGACTGTGGGGATTGGTATCTGTGCTGGATCCAAGGTGAAATCAGAGCAAATTGATCGGAAGAACTTCGCAAAATAGCCGGTGTTTTCCAGATCATCACGGCCATTGGTGATTGCATGAAGCACCAACGGCAACAGCATTCGATAGTGCTGAGGGCTAAGGAATGTCGTCGATTCATTCGCCAGTTCCAGAGTTTCAGGCGTCAGTTCTTCGTACAGGATCGGGATGGAAACGATGCCCTGCTTATAGGGCTCCTCGGCCAGAGGCTCTCCCAAAACCTCCTGACACAATCGGGTCGCAAAGTCAGGTTTCATTGATTTCCCAATCTCTTTTACCAATGGGCTCGACGATAAAGGCGGCTCAAGTATCTACTGCATACGCCGCGCTTTTAGCTGCTTTCGTGTGATCTGTCGGCCCGGTATGGTCGGCACAACAAGTCGCGGCTAATGTGGCTTGGGCGCATGTCTATAGTATCAGTTGTTTTGCAAATATTACATGCATGGGGTGCTGCGGTTTCGTGTGAAAAATATCGGCAGAAATTGGCTACACAATCTCTGGATATTTAGCATGCAACTTTTGTTGCAGCAGTGCGAATTGCGCCGCTCTTTAGGGAACTGGATGCGTTGAAGCGCGCATGCCGTCATCTTTGGCAAATGATAGAGCCGGTCGT
This sequence comes from Tritonibacter aquimaris, assembly GCF_009617595.1. Taxonomy (GTDB): domain Bacteria; phylum Pseudomonadota; class Alphaproteobacteria; order Rhodobacterales; family Rhodobacteraceae; genus Epibacterium; species Epibacterium aquimaris. The sequence goes on from NZ_WIXK01000004.1 coordinate 253,352, forward strand.
TTGCACCGGCGTCTTATGTTTTAAACTTTATATGTGTCAGGATTTGCGCCGGGGTTTGCGTGCTACTGCCGCAAGCCCCGCAAGCAGCAGCAGGCCGGACGCGGGCAGCGGGATCGGCGCCACAGCCACCGCCGGTGAGCCGATCAGCTCAATCTCCCACCAGGCGACCCAGCTTGGTGTCTGGGTGGTTTCGATGCGTACAATCTGCGCGTTGACCGGGGTGTCAAAATCATATGTGAGTTTGGTCCGGTTTGAAGTCCGCTGGTTCCAGCTGAAGCTGAGAACACCATCAAGATAGACATTGTGATTGGTCACGCCGGATGGAGCCTGCAAGGCATGCGCATTGATCGAGGCGAGGCTGATGGTTTCACCCAGGTCAATTTCAATATGTTGGGGCGGGCCATTGCGTAAAACGCCACCCCCGGCATTCCAAAAGGTTCCGAGATCGCCGTCAATTGCAGCAGAGGGCAAGGCACCAGAAACCTGGCGCCCTGATGCCGTTGCTGTGGCACCAAGCGCATAGTTGATTGTTGCGGCCCGCGCTCCTGTTGCGGAGAGAGCTGCGCAAAGCAGAAGGCTTCCAATGGCGGTTTTCATTGCTGTCATGTGCCCGTGCTGATCGGTAATGGTCTTTGAAAGAGGTGTCCCACAAAAGAGTTGGCGCGGCGTTAATTTTTGCCGAATTGATCCGTAACAGCGAAAAAAAGCCCCCGACATTTCGGAGGCTTTGCCAGGGCCGGGCAACCCGTACCAGTGACCGCTTACCAGTGGCCGGTGTTTTCCATGCTGGCCCAGGGCTCTGCTGGTTCCAGGCGGTCGCCGTTTTGCAGCAGTTCCACCGATACATTATCGGGCGAGCGGATAAAGGCCATGTGGCCGTCGCGTGGGGGACGGTTGATGGTGACGCCATTGTCCATCAGATGCTGGCAGACCTCATAGATATTGTCGACGCCGTATGCGAGATGGCCGAAATGGCGGCTGTCATCGGGCAGCGCGTCATCGCCGTCCCAGTTATAGGTGAGTTCAAGCGGGGTGTCTTCCTGGCCCGGTGCGGCCATGAAAATCAGCGAGAAACGGCCTTTTTCGCTGTCCATGCGGCGGGTTTCTTTCAGACCCAGAAGTTCATAAAACGCCATGGATTTTTCCAGATCTTTGACCCGGACCATCGTGTGCAAATATTTAAGCGGCATATTTTTCTCCAGAATGGGAGTTATGTTGGCGCTAAACATCTAGGCTCCGCTCCCCGATAAAGCCAGAGGGGAAGGGATTTTTTAGCGCGCCACCGCTCTGGCCATTTTGCGGCATGCGTGGCACAAAAGGCGCAACAACAGATGTGTCTTTGGGGGCAGCCATGCAGCAGTATCTTGAGGCCTTGCGCCTTGTGCGTGATCAGGGGGTGCGCTCCAGCGATCGCACCGGCACCGGCACGATTTCACATTTTGGCCTGCAGTGCCGTTATCCGCTCTCTGATGGGTTTCCGCTGGTCACCACCAAGAAACTGCATCTGAAATCGATCATCCATGAGCTTTTGTGGTTTCTCGCAGGGGCCACCAATATCGGCTATCTGAAAGAAAACGGTGTCAGCATCTGGGATGAATGGGCCGATGAAAACGGCGATCTCGGCCCGGTTTATGGCCATCAGTGGCGCCGCTTTCCACGTTTGGAACTGGTCGAGGGCACCACAGGGGATGAGCCGTTGTATCGCGCGGGCACGGTGGATCAGATCGCTGATTTGGTGGAGCTCATTCAAAAAAGCCCCGACAGCCGCCGCATGGTGGTTTCGGCCTGGAACCCGGCAGATGTGCCCAATATGGCGCTGCCGCCGTGCCATACCCTGTGGCAGGTGCGCATTGCGGGTGGCAAGATGCATTTGCAGCTGTATCAACGGTCTGCCGATATGTTCCTGGGGGTTCCGTTTAATATCGCGTCTTATGCGCTTTTGCTGAAAATGCTTGCCCATGTCACCGGATATGAGGCGGGGGATTTCATCCATACGATGGGGGATGCGCATATCTACTCCAACCATCTGGAGCAGGTAGAGCTGCAATTGAGCCGTAGTCCCAAACCGCTGCCGCAGATCAATATTGTGCGCGATGTTAAATCAATCTTTGATTTTAAATACGATGACTTTGAGGTGGTGGGCTATGATCCGGACCCAACCATCAAAGCGCCGGTCGCGGTGTAGGAGAGCAGCGAATGATTACATTGATTGTGGCGCGTGATCGCAATGGGGCGATTGGCAAGGACAATACCATTCCATGGCGCGCGCCCGAGGATCTGAAGGCGTTTCAGCGCGAAACGCTGGGCGGAGCCATCATTATGGGGCGTAACACCTGGGATAGCCTGCCGGTGAAACCGCTGAAGAACCGTCTGAATATCGTGGTGTCTTCTGATCCCAATTGCGCCGATCTGGTGGTGCCAAACCTTGAGGCGGCGGTGTTTGAGGCGCGGGCGCAGGGCTATATGCGCATCTACGGCATTGGTGGCGCGCGGATCTATCAGGGCATGATGGAGATGGCTGATCGGTTGCTGATCACCGAGGTTGAGCTTGAGGTTGAGGGCGCAGACACCCATTTCCCCGAGGTGGATGACGCGCGTTGGCAGGTGGCGGCGCATAACCCGCTGCGCCGGGAAAATCCGGCCTGTGTGATGGTGGAATATCTGCGCAAAGCGTGATTGCCAGGCTAAGAACGCCTGAGCAGACACACCACGACAAGGATCCCAGAGCCGCGGCGGGCTTTGGGCAGCGCTCGGTCAAAAAGAGCGAAAAACCAACTACACCCCAAAACACGCGTGGCCTTTTGGGGAAACCAAAATCTGCTGCGCCCCGCGAGGGCGCAGCGGATGGTCTAAATCTTAAAGCGGCTTCAGTTCGCCGGCCATCTGGCGGCCATCGCGTCCTTCGGTCAGCTCATAGTCCACTTTCATATTGTCTTGCAGCCCCGTCAGCCCGGAACGTTCGACCTGGGAGATGTGCACAAACACATCTTTCCCACCTTCTTCCGGTTCGATGAAACCATATCCTTTTGTGGTGTTGAACCACTTCACGGTGCCGGTTGGCATATCCCGTGTCTCCTTCTACCTTTCACATTCACACAAGGCCGCCCTCATGCGTTTGGCCAAAACGCCCCTTGCCTTGATGAGGTATTTCGCGATTAACAAGGCAGGTGATACGCGATGGACCTAGGTAAACTTTTGCATGCGGATTGCAAAAATCAAGCAAAACACATCGTCACTACCATAAATTGTGTTGGCGTTGCCGAACTAGGAAGGAATTTTGATGAGACTTTATGGCCTAAAGACCTGCGACACCTGCCGAAAAGCGTTAAAAGCCCTCAAAAACGCCGAATTGGTGGATGTGCGCGCTGACGGGGTGCCTGAGGCGGTTTTGACGGCAGCATTTGCGCAATTTGAAGGCAAGCTGCTCAACACGCGCTCTACAACCTGGAGGCAACTGGATGAGGCAGAACGCGCCCGTGCGCCGCTGGAGCTGATCAAGGAACATCCAACCTTGATGAAACGTCCGCTGATCGAGGTGGATGGCGCATTGTATCTGGGTTGGGATAAATCGGTGCAGGCGGCATTGATTGAATAAAAAAACGCTCTGCCGCGGAAAGCCGGGGCAGAGCGTTCGATTTTAAGCGGGCGGAAGATCAGTAGGGATCGTTACCCGCAAGTTTTTTACGCAACAGCGCATCCAGCGACAGCGCGCCGCCGCCTTTGATCACGAGCACCAGCAGCACGAACACCCAGAACAGGCGCTGATCCAGGATCACCGCATCGGGGAAGCGGTCAAACACCATGCCAAGGGTTTTCATGTCGGTGGCATTGTGGCCAAAGACATCGGTGAGCGACTGCACCACCACAAAGCCGATCATGCCAAGCGCGGCCACGCGGGTGAGCAGGCCCAGCACGATCAGTGCAGGTAGGATGAATTCCGCCACGGTGCCCGCGATGACCACGGTGTTTTCAAAGGCACCAAATTGCGACACGTCATAGCCTGCCGCTTCGAGCTTTTTGGGGAAGATCTGGCTGTAGGCACCGATCGAGGGGGAGAACAGGCCAAAGAGCCCTTCGCCCAGTTTGGTCATGCCGGATTTCCAGAAATAGAGCACCAGCGTCGAGGCAAAAATAAGACGGGCTAGAATGGGAGAAATCAGATCGCCGATTTTTTCAACGCGCGCAGTGATCCCATCGTGGAGTGTGAGGAGCGTGTTCATGTTAATTATTCCGATCCAGGTCAGTGAGAGCGCCGCCCTGAAGCAACAGCGCAAGAGTGGAGCTGAGGTCAAATTCTTCTGTGTCCTGGCAGGCGACCTCATAGGCCTCACCAAGTGTCTTGCCCGCCATCACGGCGGTGATCCAGGCCGCGCCCCCCTGTGGAAGGAGCGCAAGTTCGGGATCAAATTCCGGGCGCAGGATCAAAACGTCCTGGGCGCTGGCAGTTGGAGCGGGGGTGCCCTCAACCATGTTAAACCGCCAGATGTCATAGATCGGCCAGGGCGAGCGGATCAGTTTGATCGCAGGCGCAAGCGTCAGGCGCGCCTGCATCAGCTGATCAGGTTGCAGCGTCCCGAGTAGATTGGCATCCATCGCCACCGCATCTGCGGCGTGGTAGCTTTCGCGCATTGCCTGTTCGAGCCGGGCCACATCGGGCAGGTAGCCGAGGTGAGAGAGCTGATCGAGCCCTGCGATAAAGCGCGGAAATTCATCGCCGTAGTGCATCATCAGCGGCGATTTCGGCGGGTGTGCGCGCAGAAAGATCCCCGAAAGCCCTTTCATATTGTCCTCACCCAGCAGTTTGGTGATGACTGGAAAGGCCTGCATCATCGCTTCGGTCAAAGAGACCGCCACATTGTTACGATAGACGTTGAAACGACGCCCGGCAGGACGGTTCAGACTGTCGCGCAGACCAAAGGGAATATCGCGGCGCGCATCCATCATCGCATGGGTGAACTCTGCCTGAGAAACGGCAGCGGCGGGGCTGGGATCACGGCTCATATCAGGAGACCTCGTCTGTGACCTTGGCCGCGACTTTGGCAAGGGCTTGGGCGGCGCGCTGCGCCTCGGCCTCAAGCGTGGGCCAATTGGGCACGTCGGTGTCCCATTCGATCAGCGTGGGGGCAGGGCCCATCTGGGCCAATGTGTAATCCAGCAGCGCCCAGACCGGATCAACCACCTCGCGCCCGTGGCTGTCGATCAAGAGCGGCTTGCCGTGGTCGTCTTCGTCCTCATCGTGGCCGCCAAGATGGATTTCCCCAACCAGTTCGGTGGGGTAGGCGTCGATATAGCCCTGGGGGCTGAAATCGAGATTGGTGGCTGAGACAAAGACGTTGTTTACATCCAAAAGCAGGCCACAGCCGCTGCGGCACGCCACTTCTTTCAGGAACTCGGGTTCTGACCAGGTGCTTTCCGAGAAGGCGAGGTAGCTGGAGGGGTTTTCCAACAGCATCTTGCGTCCAAGCGTGGATTGCACGTGATCAATGTGATCGCAGACCCGCTGCAGCGTCGCGTCGGTGTAGGGCAATGGCAGCAGATCATTGTAAAAGCCGCTGTCATGGGTCGACCAGGCGAGATGTTCGGAGAAAGACGCAGGTTGCAGCCACGCCACCAGATGTTTCAGCCGGGTCAGATGATCGGGGTCAAGCGCGCCTTCGCCGCCAATAGACAGGCCAACACCGTGAACGGAAATCGGGAAATCTTCGGCGAGATGGCGCAGCTGCGCCAGCGGGCGGCCGCCATCACCCATGTAGTTTTCGGCGTGAATTTCCAGCCAGCCGACAGAACCGGCGTTTGCGACAATATCGTGGAAATGTTGTGGCTTGTAGCCAACACCCGGCGTGTGGGGCAGATGGGTGAATGTGGGTTTGTCCAGCATTGTATCCTACTTTCTGCGCGGTTCCGGGAGCCTTTCTTGAGGGGAAGGGGGCAAAGGCAAGCTCTGCCCCCTAATTGATATATTATTCAAATATATCAGAGATCTGTGACAGCTTATGCTGGCAGGTCACGATCCTGTGCTTTCAGCGAGCCTTTGCGCTCGGTGCCGTCTGCCATTGCAGGCAGTTCGATGGAGGCGCAGGAGCCTGCGTCAACCAAGGTCCATGCGTTGCCTTGGTAGTCAACGGTGGAGGTGCCGGCGCAGGTGGTGCCTGGGCCTGCGGCGCAGTCGTTTTCGCCCGCCAGGGAAATGCCGTAGCACTTCTCTTTGGATTGAGCGGATGCTGCACCGGTCAGAACGGTGGTCATAGCTGCGGCTACGGCGCCAGCAACGGCAAAGGTTTTTGCGGTGTTCGACATCTCATTATTCCTTTCGGTTACACATGCGGTGTCGTCGTGATGACATGAAAACACTAACCCGGAGTATAGGGCGGGTGAAGTCACGAGGCCGTTAGTAACAGTCGCGTCAGCCCGTGTTACGAATTTGTGCCAGGTATCCGGGAAAATCCAGCTTTGGGGTAGCGCAAACAGAAAAAACGGCCCGCGAGGGGCCGTTTTCACAACAGTTTTTGTAACAAATTACAGCAGGTCGGGCGGGGTTGCGGCGCGCTTCAGCTCATTTGTAACATTTTCAAGGCTTTCGACCGAGGTGCGTTTCTCACCCAGGCGGCGAACCGAGACGCTGCGCTCTTCCACTTCGCGGTGACCTACCGCAAGAATGACGGGCACTTTGCTCAGGGAATGTTCGCGGACCTTGTAGTTGATCTTTTCATTGCGAATGTCGGCCTCGGCCTGAACACCAGCGGCGCGCAGGGTCTGAACCACTTCATTTACATAGTCATCGGCATCGGATGTGATCGAGGCCACAACCACCTGACGTGGCGCCAGCCAGAACGGCAGTTTGCCTTCCCAGTTCTCAATCAGGATGCCGGTGAAGCGTTCGAGCGAGCCAAAGAGCGCGCGGTGCAGCATGACCGGAGCCTGCTTTTCGCCCGACTGGGTCACATAGGTGGAGCCAAAGCGTTCCGGCAGGTTGTAATCCACCTGCAGGGTGCCGCACTGCCAGTCCCGGCCAATGGCGTCACGCAGAACGTACTCGAGCTTGGGACCGTAAAACGCGCCTTCACCTTCAAAGATGGTGTATTCCATGCCCGCCCGTTCCAGCGCGGTTTTCAACGCGCCTTCCGACAGATCCCAGCTTTCGTCGCTACCGATGCGGTTTTCAGGCCGGGTCGAGAGTTTGACGTGGACGTTTTCAAAGCCGAAGTCTTTGTAGATCGACAGGATCAGATCGTTGACCTTAAGGCATTCATCGGTCAGCTGCTCAGGGGTGCAATAGATATGCGCATCATCCTGGGTAAAGCTGCGTACCCGCATCAGCCCGTGCAGCGCCCCGGATGGTTCATAACGGTGCACCTTGCCAAATTCCGCGACCTTGATCGGCAGCTCACGATAGCTGCGCAGGGTATGATTGTAGATCATCATATGGCCCGGGCAGTTCATCGGCTTCAGCGCGTAGTCGCGATCATCATGGGTTTTGGCCAGGAACATGTTTTCCATGTAGTTGAACCAGTGGCCCGAGGTTTCCCACAGGGCGCGATCCATGATGTCGGGGGTGTTGACCTCTTCATAGCCCGCGGCCTCTTGGCGACGGCGCATATAGGCGATGAGGTTTTGGAACACGCGCCAGCCCGCCGGGTGCCAGAACACTGAGCCCGGAGCGTGCTCTTCGAAGTGGAACAGATCCATTTCGCGGCCCAGTTTGCGGTGGTCGCGCTTGGCGGCCTCTTCGAGCATGGTGAGATGCGCTTTAAGCTTTTCTTTGCCGGTGAAGGCGACGCCATAGATCCGTTGCAGCATCTGACGGTTGGAATCACCGCGCCAATAGGCACCGGCCACCGACATCAGTTTGAACGCGTCACCTGGCAGCTGGCCGGTGTGTTGCAGGTGCGGGCCACGGCAGAGATCCTGCCAATCGCCATGCCAATACATGCGCAGCGGCTCATCGCCGGGGATGCTTTCGATCAGCTCGACCTTATAGGGTTCGTTATTGTCGGTGTAGTGCTGGATCGCGCGGTCGCGTTCCCACACTTCGGTGCGGACTTCATCACGCTTGTTGATGATTTCCTTCATCTTCTTTTCGATCGCACCCAGATCTTCGGGGGTGAAGGGCTCTGCGCGGTCAAAGTCGTAATACCAGCCATTGTCGATGACAGGGCCGATGGTGACTTTGGTGTCGGGCCAGATTTCCTGCACCGCGCGCGCCATCACATGGGCGAGGTCGTGGCGGATCAGCTCATTGGCCTGCGCCTCATCCTTCATGGTGTGGATGGCGATCGCGGCGTCCTGTTCAATCGGCCACTGAAGATCCCAGTGTTCGCCGTTGACGGTTGCGGAGATGGCTTTTTTGCCAAGGGAAGTGGAAATGCTCGAGGCGACCTGCGCGGCGGTTACGCCAGCGTCAAATTCACGTGCATTGCCATCGGGAAAAGTAAGGGAGACTTGGGCCATTGTTCTGGCACTCCTCGTCGGTTTGGCGCCCACTGAACGCCCGGTTGCGGGTTATGGTGTGCGGCCTTCCTGCCCAATGGCGCGGGGGAGGTCAAGGCTTTGATCCAAAAGCGGGCTTGTTGTGGGGCTGATGTCACAAACCGAGGTCACAGCACAGGTCAACAGTTGCAGAGACGTTACGGGTGTTCTGGCGGTGCACTATCGCATAGGGAGAATTTAGTTCGACCTAGGATTGAATTTTTGTTACACAGTTGTGCAGGAGTTGCGGGGATTGAATTTGATTAGAACTGGGGGAGCCAGATGACAGAAGAGCCACTGTGGACGTTTGAAGATGGTGAGACGTTTCAGGCCGCCAGTAATTTTCATGCGATGTCAAAGGATGTGCTTACCGGGCCCTGCGCCCACCGTGGAGACGGTGGTGATGCGGCGCATGAAAGCATTGTTGATATTCACCGGATGGCGCGGGTGGAATATGCCAAAAACATCCATAAGGTTGGCCGCAATGTCTATCCGTTGATCATTGCGCGCGACAACGCGCCTGAGGGCGACCGCGCTGATCAGGGGCGGCAAGGGCTGGGCGGGGTGTTCACGCTCTATTTGAAGGGCGGTGAAACCCGTACGATCCAGCCGACACCCGCAGGTTATGAGCGGCTGAAATGTCTGAGCCATATTCCTTTGGGCCTGTTTAATATTCTCAGCCCGCATTTTCTGGATCCCGGCGCGCGGGCATGGATGGGTAAGACCCGTGAAATGGGCGCAAAGATCAGCGAGGCTGTGCGCCGTTTGGACGACGCAGCCTTTGATGCGCGCGAGACCAAGGCGGCCGCGACCATTTTGCGCCGCAGCGAAGGCTATGTGAACCGCATTCTTGAGGATCAGAAAGTGACGGCCGAGGGGTTTGAGGTTTATGCGGCCTCGATCCGGGCGAGCATTCGCGATGCGATGGATTACGCGGCGGAGTTGCAGATGGACGCCTGTATGGCGGCGCTGCGCACATGGCGCGATGAGCTGGGAGCGGATGAGTGGCGCAAGCTGCATGTGGTGGTGACAACCATCTGGCCAGTATCCGAGCACAGCCCGCGCTGGCAGCTGTTTCGCACCCTGATGGATCCTGAGACGGTAGACACCCATCTGATTGTTGGTGAGGGCGTCAAGACCACGGAGGAAGCGCGCGATCTGTTGGGGCGCATTGTGGCGGATCGGCTGGCGTCACGCCTTATTGTGGGCATTGATGATGAACGTGGCCGCCGCATGACCCAATGTCTGAGCTCGCGCACGGATGTGGTGGCAGACAGTGCCTACCGCGCCTTGCAGCGGCAATGTCCGATGGCTGGCGGGGTGGAACAATCTGACGACAAGCCGGCCAAGGTGGGCTGATGTGGCTGCGTGATCCAATGGGGCGCTGCGCGCACAGGGTAAGCTGGCGCGCAATGCGCCAGCCGGGCGAGGCGCTGCCTCGCGCTCCGGAGTATTTTTAAAAAGGTGAAGGGCAGTTGGAGCAGCCGGTAAGGCGGTCAGATCCTGTGCCTGCACATCTGACCTTGGCGGTTTTGAGGATCTGGCGGGCAGTGTCGGAATTTGTGCGCGATCGGGCGATGGTGACGCCGAAAAGGAGAGAGGCGGCGCATCATAATGCGCCGCCAAAGCGCGCTAGGCGCCAAGGTTCAAAAGCAACACCACTGCAATCGCCACGGTGCAGCCATAGCTTGCCGAAAAGAGGAGAGGGCGGATTGGAAACACCGCCAGACCACTGATCATCCCCACCGCATGAATGAGCCGGATCCAGAAAAACGCAACCGTTGCCGCCGCGGTCAGCGCGGTTGAGACTTGGCTGACATGGGCAATCAGCACCACCGCCGCAAAAGGCACGGTGGTTTCCAGCGCGTTTTGATGGGCGCGAAAGGCGCGCTGCACCCAGGGGCGCAGCAGGGAGCGATCGGGGGGCAGGCTGAAATCGGTGTAATCTGCCTGTTCCGTCGCCAGCCCGATCACATAGGGCAGCCAAAGCGAGCCAGTCAGCAGCACGCTGAGGGTGAGATAGGTGAGTTCTGTGGTCATCATCAGGTTCCTGTGTCAGCCGTCTTCTTTGATCGGGGTGCCGGTTTCCAGCCAGGATTTCAGTGAAGCCGCAAAGCGCATCCAGCCGTCGCGAATACCCTGATGGGCCGGGGGCACCGCGTAATGTTCACAGGTGAGTTTGCAGATATCGCCTTCGACATCAATCAGGAAGGCAATATGGCTGGGGGTATTGTCGCCTTCGCAGAAATTGGGCTCAAAGGTCATATCGATGCGCGATTTTGGCGTCAGTGAAATCACCCGCTGGGTCAGCATGGAGGAGCCATCCTTGCGGATCATGGTCAGCGCTGCATCGGGGGCGGTGGCATCGCCTGTGGCGCGGTCGCAGGCAAAATGGTGCAGCGCCACCTGATCTGCCAAAGTCAGCGCATCCCACAGCGCATCCTGGCTGCAGCGGATCATGGTTTGATGGATGAAATCGGGTTTGGCCGCGGAGGTCGATTCTGTTGTGGCGGTATCAGGGCTGAAGACTGTGGCAGACATAGGTGTTTCCTTTTCCAGGTGGGTTTTCAGATCGAGCAATCCACGGGCCACGGGGCCTGCGAGCAGCGGCTCAATCCAGCGGTCGATGACTTCCTGCAGGGGTACGGCATTGAGATAGTGGTATTTGAACCGTCCCTGTTTTTTGGACAGCACCAGCCCCGCGTCTTCGAGCAGGGCCAGATGTTTCATCACCCCAAACCGCGTCATGTCGAACTGGGGTTCCAGCTCGCTGAGGCTTTGACCGTCTTTCTGGCGCAGACTGTCCAGAATGGCGCGCCGCGCCGGGTCGTTGAGGGCTTTGAAGATCTTGTCCATATCATCCTTATATGTGATTCTTTGGTCACGTGTCAATTTGGTCACCTAATGCTGGTCACCTAATGGGAAGTGCGGCCAGGGCTATGGGGCGTTTGCGAATCTGCGCAAACATGGCAAGGCTTTCGCATACAATGTGAAGGAGAGCGCCCATGTCTGATCAGCCCAGCACAGCCGCAAAAGAGCCGCAGTATCTTGTAACCGAGACCGGGCGGCGTATCGCCTATCACAAGAGCGAGGGCGCAGGGCCGGTGGTGGTGTTTCTGGGCGGATTGAAATCTGACATGGAGGGCACAAAGGCGCTGGCGCTTGAGGACTGGGCCAAGGCGCGGGGGCAGGCGTTTTTGCGCTTTGACTATTCCGGCCACGGGCAGAGTTCGGAAAAATATGAAGACACCTGTATCGGGGACTGGCACCAAGACACGCTGGCGGTGATCGATCAGCTGACCGAGGGTGAGATCGTGCCGGTGGGGTCCTCGATGGGGGGCTGGCAGGCCTTGTTGCTGGCAAAGGCGCGTGCGGATCGGATCAAAGGCATGGTGACGATTGCCGCCGCCCCGGATTTCACCGAAGATGGCTGGTGGCAGAGCTTTGATGCGGCACAAAAAGATGAGTTGATGGAGAAGGGCGTGGTCTATCTGCCCTCTGATTACATGGAGCCCTATGTGGTCACCAAACGGATGGTGGAAGATGGGCGCGCGCATCTGGTGTTGCGCGATGCGTTGGGGCTGCCCTTCCCGGTGCGCTGTTTGCAGGGCACCGCCGACACCGCTGTCAGCACCGAGACCGCGCTGCGCCTGCTGGACCATGCGCGTTGCGATGACATGCGGCTGACGCTGGTGAAGGAGGCGGATCACCGGTTCTCGGATGAGGCCTGCCTGAAGTTGATCGAACAGGCCGTGGAAGAGGTGCTGTAATGCGCAGGTTGATTTTCATCACTCATGGGGAGGTGGAAATCGACCCCGATGTGGCGGTTGAACAATGGGGGCTGAATGCCATTGGCCGCGCCCGTCATCAGGCGTTTTGCGCCAATGACGTGGTGCAGGATGTGGCGGTGGTTTATTCCAGTGCTGAGAAAAAGGCGCTGGACGGGGCAGAGATACTGGCGCGGGGCCTGCGCCATGAGGTCCTGCACGATCTGCATGAAAACGATCGTACCGCCACCGGCTATTTGCCCAAGAAAGAATTCGAACACACGGCCGATCTGTTTTTTGCCCACCCAACCGAAAGCATTCGTGGCTGGGAGCGTGCGGTGGATGCGCAGGCGCGGGTTGTGGCGGCGCTGCAGGAGATCGCAGCGCGTGAAAGCACGGGCGATATTGCTGTTGTGGCCCATGGTGGCGTTGGCGCTTTGGCGCTGTGCCATTTTAGTGGTGCCGCCATTGATCGCAGCTGGGATCAACCGGGCGGCGGCGGCGGCAATTACTTTGTGCTGAACCTGAAGGACTGGCAAGTGGCGCAGGGCTGGACGCCGATCGATTAACACGATTGTGCAGGTGCAGAAAAAGCGTGCAAGCATCTGCGCAACCTGCGATAGTATGCGCACTTTGCAATGGACGCGACGGTAAATGCCTGCGCCGGCCAGCCGTGTTTTGGTGATATGTGAGCAAAAGGGGTGCGAGATGGAACAACGGGTCAGTCTGATTACCTTGGGGGTGCGTGACATAGAGCGTTCCACCACCTTTTACCGCGCGCTGGGCTGGCACGAAGAAGACAGCCCCGATGGGGTGGTGGCCTTTGATCTGTTGTCGCAGACGCTGGGGCTCTATCCGCTTGATAAGCTGGCCGAAGACATTGGCATTGATCCTGAAACACTGGGGCAGGGGGCGATGACGTTGGGTTACAATGCGCGCACCCGTGCAGAAGTGGACGCGGTTGTTGCGGCCGCGGGCAAGGGTGGCGGCGAGATCCTGAAACAACCAGATGAGGTGTTTTGGGGTGGCTATCACGGCTATTTTCGCGACCTCGACGGCCACATCTGGGAGGTGGCTTTCAACCCCTTTGCGCCGCTGCGCAAGGATGGCGCGTTTCGCTGGAGCGGGTATTGAAGTCACGGTGGCTGTAAATCCGTTTGTGCCATCTTGTGATTTCCCTCTAAAAACCGCAGTTTACCAATAAATGACCTGGGTCAGCACGGCTGGCCTGCAAAAGATCAATCTGCGTGAGGGTTTTGAGCATGGACGCACCTGCGCCGGAACTGGAACCATTGGTGATGATCCCCGGCATGATGTCGGATGCGCGGGTGTTTGCACCGCAGCTTGCAGCGTTTTCCGGTTTTATGCCTGTGATGGTTGCGCCGCCCGTTGGCGGTGACACAGTGGAAGAAATCGCGGCACAGATGGCACCACAATTGCCGATGCGCTTTGCGCTGGTGGGGCTTGGTCTTGGGGGGCTGGTGGCGATGGAGCTGCTGCGCCGTCATTCAGATCGCATCACCCGCCTGTGCCTGATGTCGGCATCGGCCCAGCCGGAAACACCTGCCGATTCATCCGAGCGTGAGCCCCATATTATCGGCGCGCGCACCGGGCGGCTTGAGGAGGCGGTGCGTTCCATTGTGGAGCCGGATCTGATGGCCCCGGTGAGCGCACGCCTTGAGCTGGCACAAAGCCTGATTGATATGGGAATGGACATGGGCGGTGAGCTGTTTGTGGCGCAATCGCGGGCCATGCAACGCAGCGCTGACATGCAAAGCGCGCTGCGTCGTTGCCACGGGCCAGCGCTGGTGCTCAGGGGGGAATATGACCGCCGCGTACCGGCAAAGCACCAGTCCTTTGTGGCGGCGCTGTTGCCCAAGGGTGAGCTGGTAGAGGTGCCGCGGGCTTCGCATTATCCGGGGCTGGAAAATGCGCAGCTGGTCAATCAGGTGCTGGCAGAGTGGCTGTCGCAGCCGATCTAGCGTTTGTACAGCGCGGCGCGGGTGTCTTTGTCGAGGATCTCGGGCGGCTGAACCGGTTCGCCTGTGGTGGTGTCAAAAAACGGATTGTCGCGCCAGCGCCCGGACAACAGCGCGCTGCCCATGCGCCGGAAAATCCCCATCACCATGGTCAAAGCGCCCTTGGTGCGGGCCGGTTTTCCCGGCACGGGCATGAAGGCTTTGACCTTGGTTTTTCCAAACATATCAGGATCTTGGAAAAGGTCGCGTTTCATTCCAACAAAGGGCAGTTTGGGCCGCGCCAGCGTATTGGCCACAGGCTGGCCACAGCAATCCGCATACCAACGCAAAATGCCCTTGGAACTGAGCCGCAACACCTGCAGATGTTCAGCCCCCTGGGTAAAGGTGATCGCTTCAGGCGAGGTTTGCACCAATGCCACCCCATCCGGATCTGGCTGGCTGTGATAAAGCTCATTGGCGCGGCAGTCGGGGCAGTAACACACCAGCGGCGTGGCGGCTTTGACGGCCTCGGCCGCGATACGACCCTGCAGTTTGCCGCAGGTACAGCTGAAGCTGAGTGAATCGGTTTTTGTATCCGGTGCCATTGGGGCCTCGCTGATCGTTTCCACGCGACCTGAAGACGCAAAAAAGAAAAGGCGGCGCAGAGATCCTGAGCCGCCTGATCGTTTATTGGGCCGCGGATTGCGCCTTTGATTTCTTTGGCGCGTGTTTGGTATTGGCGTTCATGAAATCAATCACCAGCGGGCGGATATTGTTGCGCCAGCTGCGGCCAGCAAAGATACCGTAGTGGCCTGCGTCCGGCTCCACGTGGCTGGCTTTCTTGCTGTCGTCGAGCCCGGTGCACAGATCCAGCGCAGCGATACATTGGCCTGGTGCGGAGATGTCATCATTGGCACCTTCGACCGTTTTCACTGCCACATCGGTAATCTTGCCAATGTCGACTTTGTGGCCGTTCACCACAAATTCGTTCTTGGCGATTTCACGATTTTTGAAAATACGCTCGACGGTGGAGAGGTAGAATTCCGCAGTCATATCCATCACCGCGAGATATTCATCGTAAAACCGGTTGTGCGCATCATGATCTGAGGCTTCACCCTGGGCGACACGGCTGATCTGGTCCATGAAGGCCTTGGAGTGGCGGTCCATATTCATCGACATGAACGAGCTGAGCTGCAACAGGCCCGGATAAACCTTGCGGCCCACGCCGGGGTATTTGAAACCCACACGCTGGATCATGGTTTCTTCTAGCTGGCCCATGGTGACGCGGCGGCCAAAATCGGTCACATCCGTGGGGGTGGCATCCGGGTCTACCGGCCCACCGATCAGCGTCAGCGAGTTGGGCTGCGCGTCAGGGTCTTGTTCGGCGAGATAGGCGGTGGCCGCAAGGGTCAGCGGCACCGGTTGACAGACCGCAACGACATGAATGTCGGGGCCCAAAGCACGCATGAAATCAGCAAGATAGAGCGTGTAATCTTCGACGTCGAACTTACCCTCGGAGACCGGAATATCACGGGCATTGTGCCAGTCGGTGATATAGACTTCGCAGTTCTCGATCAGGCTTTTGACGGTAGAGCGCAACAGGGTTGCATAGTGGCCCGACATCGGTGCCACCAGCAGCACGCGGCGGGGCTGTTCAGCGCGGCCGGATACGCGGAAGTGGATGAGGTCGCCAAAGGCGCGCTCCACCACCGTGTCGATTTCCACCACATGGTCCTTGCCATCCGCACAGGTCACTGTGTGAATACCCCAGTCGGGTTTGGCAATCATGCGCTGAAAACTGCGCTCAGTTACCTCCCCCCAGGCCGACATCCAGCTGAGCATAGGGTTGGGTATGCTTGCAAACATCGGGTAAGACGCGACCGAAAGCGCCGAAGCACCCAGCCACTGGTTGGTGTTTCGCATCGTCTCCATCAGGTCGTATGCCATCATGTATCGCATTTGTGTCTCCTTAAAGGGGCACAACCCAAGGTATTTTGACATAGCTCATTTTTCATCTTCTCATCAACGATAAGCTGTGTCGTAAGATACCAAGGGTAAGAATTCTGCACAGCAGAAAGACTAGGGGGGAATCCTTAAGATGACAACCAAAGACGATGTTTCCGCAGACACTTCTCCAGAAGCGCTTGAACGGCTTAAGGAAAATATGTCTCGGGTTGAGGGGATATCGAAGCGACTGGTGCAGGTTATGTCGTCAAAACCGCGACATAGCGGGAGTCTCGACAAGCCGAATCAAGCTTTGTTTGCACGTGCAGCAAATGCCTATTGGTCAGAGATGATGCTCAACCCTGCGCGGTTGATGGAGCAGCAGGTCGAATATTGGGGCAAAACAGTTTTGAATTTTGCAGAAGCCCAAAAAATGATGCTGAACCGCGATATTGAGGAAGACAGCAGCAAGGATCGCCGCTTTAAAAATCCCCTGTGGGAGAGCAACCCTTATTTCCACTATGTAAAGCAGCAGTATCTGACCAATGCCCAGGCGGTGAGCCAGGCGGTGGATGAGATCGAAGACCTTGGCTCATTGGACAAGCAGCGGCTGACCTATTTTGCGGATCAGATCGTGCAGATGATGGCGCCAACCAATTTTCTGGCTACAAACCCGGATGCGCTGGAAAAGGCGATTTCCACCGAAGGGCAGTCTTTGATTGATGGGCTGGAAAACCTGGTGGCTGATCTTGAAGCCAACAATGGTGAACTGGTGGTGCGCCTGGCCGATGAGGGCGCGTTTGAAGTGGGCAAAAACATTGCCACCACCCCGGGCGAGGTTGTGTTTCGCAATCGCATGCTGGAGCTGATCCAATATGCGCCAACAACAGAAACCGTGCATGAAACCCCCATCGTGCTGTTCCCGCCCTGGATCAACAAATTCTATGTGATGGATCTGAAAGAGCAGAATAGCCTGGTGAAATGGATCACCGATCAGGGCTTTACCCTGTTTGTGGTGTCTTGGGTCAATCCCGATGCAACCTATGCCGATGTGGGCATGGAGACCTATGTTGAGGAAGGCTATCTGACCGCAATCGACACGGTTAAAAAGATCTGTGGTGTAAAACAGGTCAATGCGGTGGGTTATTGCATTGCGGGCACCACGCTGAGCCTTACGCTGGCGCTGTTGAAAAAGCGCGGCGACACCTCGGTGAAATCAGCAACGTTTTTCACCACGCTGACGGATTTTTCCGATCAGGGTGAATTTACCCCGTTTTTGCAAAATGATTTTGTCAACGGGATCGAGGAACAGGTGGGTGAGGATGGTATCCTCAAATCCTGGATCATGGCGCGAACCTTTTCGTTCCTGCGCTCCAACGATCTGATCTACGGGCCTGCGATCCGCAGCTATATGATGGGGGAGGCCCCGCCAGCCTTTGATCTTTTGTATTGGAACGGCGACGGCACCAATCTTCCGGGCAAGATGGCGGTCGAATATCTGCGTGGTCTGTGTCAGGAAAACCGATTTGCAACCGAAGGGTTTGAGCTGTGCGGAGAGCGTCTGCATGTGAGCGATGTGACCGTGCCGTTGATGGCGATCACCTGCGAAAACGACCATATCGCGCGCTGGAAGGATTGTTATCACGGGGTGCAGCAGATGGGGTCACGTTCGAAATCCTTTGTGGTGTCGCAGTCGGGCCATATCGCGGGGATCATCAACCCGCCAACCCGTAACAAATACGGCCATTATCTGAACAAGGATCTGAAGGCGGATGCGGATAACTGGCTGGAAGAGGCGAGCTTCCATGAGGGGTCCTGGTGGCCCATGTGGGGGGACTGGCTGAAAAAACGCGCAGGCAAGCAGGTGGACGCACGCACGCCCGGCAATGCGGGATTTGCCCCGCTTGAGCCGGCACCGGGCCACTATGTCACCGCCAAATCGAATGGCTCTGCTGAAGTGGCGGAAGCGGCAGAGGGGTGATTCCCTTATAGGTTGCTTATTTTGGGGGCAGGCACAGTGTTTGCCCCCGAAAAACCAGCGGTAGAGCAGTGCGCGCTGCATGCGCATAAAAAATCACCGCGTCCTATCTCGTTGAAAATTTGATATTTTATGGAACTTTTCTGCATTGCGGCATGATTTTTCTTGAAATGCTGCGATGCAGCACGCATATTCAGTCTTGTAACACACAGCGGTTCGCAAAGCGCCCGATACATCAAAGGATGACGACAATGGCTAAGACCCAAGATTTCACCGCGTTCATGAAAGACATGATGGGCGCATTCCCTGTAGACACCGCAGCGCTGGAAGATGTGTTCAAAAACACTGCTTCCCTGAACGAAAAGCTGGCATCCGTTGCACTGGACGCAGCTGAAAAATCCACCGAGATCTCTAACGCTTGGACCAAAGACGCCCTGTCCAAACTGGGTGACATGGCCAAAGCAAAAGCAGAGCCAGCTGACTACGCAAAAGCGGCAACCGATTACGCATCTGCTTCTGCAGAAGTTGCAGCTGAAAACCTGGCTGCTTTTGCTGAAATCGCCAAAAAAGTTCAGATGGACACCGTTGAACTGATGATGGCAGCTGGCAAAGACATGAGCGAAGAAGCAACTGCTGCTGTGAAAAAAGCCACCGAAGAGGTGACCACAGCCGCTAAAAAAGCGACTGCTGCACGCTAAGTAAACGTCCGCAACGCAGGATCAGCTCTCCTCCCAACGGTTCTGTGTTGTGAAGAAAGGGCAGGCTCCACCGCCTGCCCTTTTTCTATTGGGGCATATGCCTGCTGGGCGTGATCCCGACGGGGAGCCAATCGCGCGTCTCTGTCGACGGTGCTGCGCGGTCTGAACTCCGCCGCTATATAAGCCTGTGCTTGCTGCTGCGCGGCACCAAAAAATGCTGCGCAGCGAAAAGCATTTTCTGCATCTGCACGAGAGGCTTTCTTTTTTGCAATCTCTCGCATAGTCTTTTTGGACCATGCGCGGGGAGAACGATATGGCAGAAGAGCAAAAACCGTTGCTGATCAAGCGGTACGCAAGCCGCAGGCTCTATAATACCGAGACCAGCGACTATGTGACTTTGGAGGACATCGCAGGGTTTATTCGCGAAGGGCGCGAAGTGCAGATTGTTGACCTGAAGACAGGCGACGACCTGACACGACAATATTTGCTGCAGATCATCGCAGAGCATGAAAGCCGCGGTGAAAATGTATTGCCGGTGGGTGTGCTCAACGATCTGGTGCGCAGTTATATGGTGCCCGGCGGTGGGGTGATGCCGCAGTTTTTGCAATCGTCTTTTGATATGCTGCGCAACAGCCAGGAAAAGATGATGGAGAACATGTCGGCGATGAACCCGATGGCGCAGATGCCAGGGTTTGAGGCGATGAAAGCGCAGCAGGAAGCCTTTTTGAAGGCGATGACTGGCGGGTTTTCTGGCGGCTGGACCGGGGGCGAAAGCGAAACAGAAGGCGGTGGCGACGATCTCGACACCATCAAAAAACAGCTTGCTGAGCTACAGGAGAAGCTCTCCAAGTTGAAATAGGTCTTGGCATGTATTGTGTCGTGAAGGAGCGTCCTGGCGCTCCTTTTTTGTTGCGACCTGCTGGGGGCAACTGCACATTGGGCGGTACCATCCACAAAGAGGCGCAAAAGCTCCCGCCTGTTTCAAACCGATCAGAGATCGGCCTGAAACAGTTGGGCGTGGCTCAGGCTGCCGCCTGAGCCTGGGTTTCGGCCATTGCAGCGGTCAGCACCGCAATGATGGCATCGATCTCATCGCGCGTCAGGCGCACCGGCAGGCGCACATCACAGGCGTTCATCAGCATTGCACGGGTTTGCGGCAGCTCTGGCACATCGCCCATGAACTGCCAGTTCCAGAAGGCGCGCGCATTGTCGTCTGAACGGCCAAAGATCTGCACTTTTACCCCACGGGCGGCGCTGGCCTTGGAGAAGCATTCGATCTGCGCATCATTCAAGCCCACCAGATTGAACTGAATGGAATCGGGTGCACGCTGTTCAGGAGCAAGCGGTGCAGGCACATGGAAATGGGTTTCCGCGTTGAGTTTTTCAGCCATGTAATCATGGTTGGCAAGCCCATCACGCACCCGGCGGGCAAGCTCGGGGATCTGGGGGCGGATCACCACGGCCGAGAGGTTTGACATGCGCAGATTATACAGCGGCAGCTTGTTTTGCCATTTGCCAAATGCCTCTGCCAATTCGGGATCGTTCTGGCCTTCGGGGCCTTTGTGTTTTTTCCAGTTGTGCTCATAGGCGCCGGACATGATCACGGCCTGGGCGACGAGATCCGCATCATCGGTGATCAGAATGCCACCTTCGCCTGCGTTGATCATCTTGTAGCTTTGGAATGAGAAACAGCCGATCTGGCCGATGGTGCCGATGTTTTTGCCATGCCAGGTGGTGCCCAGCGAATGTGCAGCGTCTTCGATCACCGGAATGCCACGTGCGGTGCACAGCGCCATGATGGCATCCATATCAGAGGTATGGCCGCGCATGTGGCTGATGATCACTGCCTGAATGTTTTCATCCAGCTTGGCTTCGAAATCGGCCATATCGATGCGGTAGTTGTCGGCGACTTCACACAGCACCGGCACGCAGTCCGCGTGGATGACCGACGAAGGCACCGCAGCAAAGGTGAAACCCGGGATCAGAACCCGAGCATCACGAGGCAGGCCAAGCGCCTTTAGCGACAAAAACAGCGCAGCAGAACAGGACGACACCGCCAGCGCGTATTTGGTGCCGAGCAGTTTGGCAAACTCTTGCTCGAGCAGGGTGACAGGCGCGTTTTCCGGCGCGGTGTAGCGGAACAGATCGCCAGATTGCAGCAGCGCGTCGATTTCTGCGCGTGCAGCTTCGGGGATAGGCTCGGCTTCATGAACGTTGGGGATCTGCTGCATATTTCAAAATCCTGAATTTAGTATTTGATAAATGTAAAACAAAACGATTAACAAGCCAAGTGTAGCCGGGCGAAACCCTTCAAAACGGGCGATTTTTTGCGACTCTGTTGCGAAAACACCCGCTGCGGCTGGGCAGCGGGTGCAGATGTGACAGCACTGTGACGGGATTAGGCGTTCAACAGCAGATGTTCGCGCTCCCAGGGGGAAATCACTTGTAGGAACTCTTCATATTCCGCGCGTTTCACCGTGGCGTAGACGCGGGCAAATTCCTCACCCAGAACGTCGCGCAGCTCATGGGCCTCATCAAACAGATCAAGGGCCTGCCCCATCACCTGTGGGATGTCACCATCGCCATCATAAGCGTTGCCTTTGAACTGGCGGCGCGGGCGCTCTTCGCGAGTGAGGCCGAGATAGCCACAGGCGAGCGATACCGCGATGCCGAGGTAGGGATTACAGTCCATCCCGGCAATTCGATTTTCCACCCGGCGCGCTGCAGGGGACGACAGCGGGATGCGAATGCCGGTTGTGCGATTGTCGCGCGCCCATTCCAGATTGATCGGCGCGGCCTGTTCTTTCACATAGCGGCGATAGGAGTTCACATAGGGTGCCATCACCGCAAGCCCGGCGGGCAGATGGGTCTGCAGCCCGGCGATAAAGTGATAAAACGCATCCGTCTCGCCACCCTGCGGCCCAGAGAAAATGTTTTCGCCGGTCTCAATATCAATCACCGAGTGGTGGATATGCATGGCTGAGCCCGGCTCATCTGCGATGGGTTTCGCCATAAAGGTGGCAAAACAATCGTGGCGCATTGCGGCTTCGCGGATCAGACGTTTGAAGTAAAACACTTCATCAGCCAGTTTGATCGGATCGCCATGCAGCAGGTTGATTTCAAGCTGACCTGCGCCGCCTTCCTGGGTGATGCCGTCGATTTCAAACCCCTGTGCTTCGGCGAAATCATAGATGTCGTCGATCACCGGTCCAAATTCATCAACGGCGGTCATCGAATAGGCCTGACGCGCAGCAGCCGGGCGGCCGGAACGACCCATCATCGGACGGATTTCCCGACGCGGATCGGTGTTGCGATCCACCAGATAGAACTCCATTTCCGGAGCAACCACCGGCTCCCAGCCTTTGGCACGATAGAGATCGACCACCCGTCTGAGCACGTTACGCGGTGAATAGGGGATAGGTGAGCCGTCGCGGTCATAGGCGTCGTGGATCACTTGCAGCGTCCAGTCACCGGTCCAGGGCGCAGCAGAGGCGGTGGACAGATCCGGCTTCAACGTCATGTCTTTTTCAATCCAGCCATCTTCGTCGGCGGCATCGGCCCAGTCACCGGTGATGGTCTGGTAAAAGATACTGTCGGGCAGGTGGAAAAAGTCCTGACGGTCGAATTTCTTGGCGGGCACCGCCTTGCCGCGGGCAATGCCGGGCAGATCCGAGATTACGCATTCCACCTCATCGAGGCGCTTGCCATCGAGATATTCAACAGCGGCCTGCGGGATGTTTTTGAACCAATTGGCCATCATGCGCGCTCCTCTTTGAAAAACGCAGCGATCTGATTGGCGATCTCTGCGTTGTGTGTGGGCGCATCAAGCTGGCTGCTTGCGTCATCAAGCTGCTGATCGGGCACAACGCCACGGCCACGGTGTTTGATCAGCCCATCGATAAAGGCTGCGTCAAATTCCGGATGGGGCTGGATGGTCCAGATGGTGTTGCCATAGGCCAGCACCGCGTTTTTGCAAAATGCATTGCCGCCAAGAACCCGCGCGCCTTCGGGCAGGTCGACGACCTGATCCTGATGCCAGGCATTGAGTGCAAGCGCCTTGCCGTCGATATCATATTCGGTGCGCCCAATGGCCCAGCCGCCGGCAAATTTCTCAACCTTGCCGCCCAGAGCCTGCGCGATGATCTGATGGCCAAAACACACGCCCACCATTGGCAGGCCGCGCGCATGGATCTGGCGGATCAGATCTTCAAGCGGGGGGATCCAGCCGTGCTCTTCGTAGACGCCGAATT
The DNA here is from genome assembly GCF_009617595.1 of Tritonibacter aquimaris. Classification (GTDB taxonomy): domain Bacteria; phylum Pseudomonadota; class Alphaproteobacteria; order Rhodobacterales; family Rhodobacteraceae; genus Epibacterium; species Epibacterium aquimaris. The sequence continues at coordinate 276,413 of NZ_WIXK01000004.1, forward strand.
TGGAGCCGGTGATCAACCAGCCCTCGGCCTGATCGGCGCTGTCTGGAAAAATTCCATCCAGCACCGGGAAGTTTTCAAAGCTGAAGCCCTGGCCTTCGAGAAGTTTATAAAACATCTCATCATAGTTGCCGTGGCTGTGTTTCATCTCTTGCGGCGAGTGGCCGGTTTGCAAGATGCCGATCTTCATGGGTCACCAAATTTGATCAAGGTTTGAGCGCGGCCACGCAGGCAGCCGCGCTCAGTTGTGTGGTCATACCGCTTCGAGCAGGACCTGCCAATGTTTCTCTGATGGCAGCGCGTCAAAGCGGGTGAGTTCCTGGCGTTTTGTCATCACCAGATTGCGAATGAGCGCGGCGGGCAGGATACGCGCGATCAGCGGGTCCTGTTCAAACCAGTTGATGGCGGTTTCCCAATCGGGCGCAAGCGCAGGCGCGTCTTTGATCTGATAGGCGTCGCCTGTGATCGGGGCAGGGGGCTGCATCGCGTCTTCTATCCCAACAAGGGCTGCACCCAGAACCGTGGCAAGCATGATATACGGGTTGATGTCGCCGCCCGCGGTGCGGTGTTCAATACGGCGGGCCTTGTGTGATCCACCGGGGATACGCAGCGCGGCCGTGCGGTTTTCATAGCCCCAAAGCGCCGCGGTTGGCGCATGTGCGCCGGGCACCAGACGTTCGTAGGAGTTCACATTTGGCGCAAAGGCCAGCGTGCTGGCGGGCATCGCAGCCAGGCAGCCAGCAACCGCGTGCTGCAACAGCGCATTGCCAGTGTCGCTGCCATCGTCGAACACATTGTTGCCGTCCTGATCCACCACCGAGAAATGCACATGCAGCCCATTTCCGGCCTCATCGCCATAGGGTTTTGCCATATAGGTGGCGGCAAAGCCGTGTTTGCGGGCAATGCCACGGGTCAGCTGTTTGAACAAAATCGCATCATCGGCGGCGCGCAACGCATCCTGATGGTTGAGATTGATTTCGAACTGGCCAAGCCCGCCTTCGGAAATCGCGGCCTGTGCCGGAATGCCCATGGCCTCGCAGCCATCATAGAGGTCGGTGAAAAACGCGTCAAAGGCATCAAGCTCTGCCAGCGACAGCACTTCCTGCTGTGCCAGCCTGCGCCCGGTGAGCGGGTTGGCAGGCGGCTGGAGCGCGTCAGCGCTGTCATCAATGAGGCAAAACTCCATCTCGGTGCCCGCAATCACCTGCCAGCCGCGCGCTTTGAAACGTTCAAGCACGGCCACCAGCGCCTGACGCGGATCGCCCATGAAGGGGGTGCCATCGTCGTGATACAGCATCATCGGCACCAGCGCCGAGGCGCGTTCAAGCCAGGGCATCGCCACCGCACCGCGATTGGTGGGCAGCAAAATACCATCGGCATCACCGCTTTCAAACACCAGCGGGCTGTCTTCGATGTCTGCGCCAAAAATGTCTACATTCAGCGCCGACAGCGGCAAACGCACGCCGCCCTGATCCAATTTACCCGCATGTTGCGTGGCCAGCCGTTTGCCGCGCCAGATGCCATTGACGTCCGCGACGGCGAGACGAAGGGTGGAAAGGCTGCTGAGATCGCTGCTGTTGTCCATGGGAAGTCCTTGTTCTTTGCTGGATCCTAACGGAGATCCTAGCTGTGGGACAAGGAATTTGATCAAAAAAAATGTGCTTTGATTTGAAGTGCATAGCGCGTGTGCTGTGAAAACATGAAAAAAGGCCCCCGAAGTGGGGGCCTGTTTCGTGGATGTTTCCAGATCAGCGGATCAGGTTGAAACGCAGCTTTAGCGGCTTGCGTATTTCTTGTGGTAGGTGCCGGTTGAGCCTGCGGTTGACCATGCCAAAAAGCGAGATCACCACAAGCGTTAGGATGATGAAATAGAACGCCAGGATCGGATAGGGCACAAAGGGGTTGAAGGTCTTATCCGCAAAATAATTGGCGTAATAAAGCGCATCGCCTTTCTGTTTCACCGCCGGAAAGCCGGAGAAGAACACCAGCGTGGTGGCGTGGAACAGGAAGATTGCCTCATTGGTATATGATGGCCAGGCCAGACGCATTGTGGTGGGCCAGATGATCCGGCGATAGCGCGACCAGCCGCTGAGCCCATAGGCATCCGCCGCCTCAATATCTGCCTTGGGGACGGAACGCAGCGCGCCATAAAAGATCTCAGCCGAATAGGCGGCGGTGTTGAGAAAGAGCACGATCAACGCACCAAAGGCAGCTGCGCTTAGCGGATCAAACACATCAGATACCGATTTCAGTTTGAGAAACAGGAAATAGGCAAAGAAGAACTGAATGAACAGCGGTGAGCCCCGGAACACAAAGATGAACACCTCTGCTGGGCGGCGTAGTGTGGCGTTACGCGAATTCTTGGCCAGTGCCAGCGCATTGGCAAAGATAAAGCCGGTCACAACCGCCAGAACGCCAAAATACACGTTCCAGATCATGCCAGAGCCGATCAGCACAAACTGATCACATAGCGTGATGTCGCTGCGTGGGATCAGTCGTTCGCCATAGCCCAGCGAGCGCAGGCCGTAGTCTTGAAGAGTTTGCCAACAGCTCATGCCGCTTGTTTCCTTTGTTCTTCACCGGCCATGGTGGCCTGCCCGTGCGACAGTTTTCTGGTGATCCGCTCCAGCACCCGCTCGGATACTTTGGTGAAGGCGAGATAGAACACCAGCAGTGCGAGGAAGTACCACATGCGCCAATCCCCATGGGGGTAGTCGGTGAACCGCGGTGCCTTGCTGCCACCCAGTTCGCGCGCCCAGTAGACGATGTCTTCAACACCCAGCAGGAACAGCAGCGGTGTTGCCTTGATCAGCACCATCCAGAGGTTTGACAGGCCAGGCAGCGCAAAAATCCACATCTGTGGCACCAGAATGCGCCAGAACGCCTGATTGGGACGCATGCCATAGGCCGCGGCGGTTTCCATCTGCGCCTTGGGTACGGCCTTCATCGCGCCATACAGCACGTTGGCGGCAAAGGCACCAAACACCAGCGCAAAGGTAAAGACGGCGGTCCAGAAACCGTAGATTTCATGCACCCATTGCGGCGCGCTTGAGAGCGGCATTTTTGCGGCCGTACACACCACAAAGTCATTGCCTTGGCGAATGGGTTCAGACCAGTCGGGGCATTTCGCCTGATGGCGCAGCCATTCAATCGCCTGGTCGATGGCAATCACGAAAAACAGGAAGAACGCAATATCAGGCACACCGCGCACAACCGCGATATAGCCACGTCCCAGCCAGCTCAGCGGCAGGATACGGCTGCGGGCGGCCATAGCTCCGCCAAAGCCAAAGGCGAGCGCCGCCGGGGCGGTGACAGCCAGCAGCAACAGCACCGTGCCAAAGGCTGCGTAAAAGGACAGATGTTTGCCGGTGGTCAGATAGCAGGATAGCCAGCTGAATCCTTCCAGGGCAGATGGATCAGAGCAATAGGAAAAAATGGCGGGCCTCGTCGGTTGCGACAGAGTGTGAGTGAAAAGGGGAGCACGCGGCCCCCCTTAACACCGTGAAAAAGGAGGAAAGCTTAGAACTTGCCCTCGATTTCCCATTTGTCGAGCAGCGCGTTCAGGCTGCCGTCTTCTTTCATGGTGGCGATTGCCGCGTCGAACTTACCGCGCAGCTCATCGTCGGACTGGCGGAAGGCCATGCCGATACCTTCGCCCAGCAGCACATCATCACCAACAAACACCAGCTCAGTGCTGTCAACCAGCGGCAGCAGGAAGTCTTTGTCAGCCAGAACCGCGTCCACTTCGCCAGACATGACCGCAGCAACGTTTTCATCGGGGTTGGGGAATTCAACCAGGGTGGCATTGGTGGTGACCACGTGGTTGGCCTGGATGGTGCCGGTTTGAGCTGCAACAACACCGTTCTCACGGTCTGCATCTTCTGCCAGCGCCGCATAAGCAGAGGGCGACGGACGGGTGTAGCCCTGGGTAAAGGCAACAACTTCGCGGCGCTCAGCAGTGATCGACATGCCTGCGATGATCGCATCGTAGTTGCCCGAGGTCAGGTTCGGGATGATCGAGGCCCAGTCATTGGTAACCCACTCGCAGGTCAGTTCAGCGCGTTTGCACAGCTCATCGCCCAGCTCACGCTCAAAACCATCAACTTCACCCGCATCATTGAGGAAGTTGTACGGAGGGTAGGCGCCCTCGGTGCCCAGACGTACGGTGGTTTCAGCAAAGGCCAGTGTCGCGGAAACGGCCGCAATGGCGGTGCCCAGGATCAGTGATTTCATGGTGAATACTCCCAAAGGTTTGTTGTCGTTGATTGTTGTCGTTATCCGTGGCGGGTGGACTTCAGGAAAGTCCGAAGCCGCTCAGATTGGGTATTGGCAAAGACCTGATCAGGTGTGCCTTCTTCTTCGATGAGGCCCTGATGCAGGAATACGATATGATCCGACACATCCGCCGCCAGATCCATATCGTGGGTCACGATGATCATGGTGCGGCCTTCTTCGGCCAGATCTTTCATCACTTTGATCACTTCTTGCTCTAGCTCGGGATCCAGCGCAGAGGTGGGTTCGTCAAACAAAAGCGCCTCAGGCTCCATGCACAGGCCACGCGCAATTGCGGCGCGCTGCTGCTGACCACCCGAAAGCTGCGCCGGGTAGACATCGCATTTATCGCCAATGCCGACTTTGTTCAGATAGTGGCGGGCTTTTTCTTCGACTTCAGCCTTGTCGCGACCCAGCACCTGAACCGGCGCTTCCATCACGTTTTCCAAAATGCTCAGATGACCCCAGAGGTTAAACTGCTGAAACACCATCGACAGGTTGGTGCGAATGCGCAGGATCTGTTTGGCATCTGCCGGGCGACGCTCAAGGCCCGCACCTTTCCATTTGATCGGCTCACCCTTGAACAGGATCTCGCCGTCCTGGCTGTCTTCCAGCAGGTTGCAGCAGCGCAGCAGGGTGGATTTACCAGAACCCGACGATCCGATCAGCGAAATCACATTGCCTTTTTCGGCGCGGATATCGACGCCTTTGATCACTTCCAATTCGCCATAGGATTTGTGAAGCCCGCGAATTTCCAGCACAGGAGGCGTTGCAGTCGTCGTATCGGTCAAGGTGATGATGCCCGTTTTTGTGAGTATTTGATTTATTGGACCGAAATTTTTACTAAGCGCAACTGGCAAACCGTCAGTTAGACTTGAGTTCGCAACAAATTGGCCAAGTAAACTTCCGGAATGTCGGAAATCTGATCAAAAGGGGCCTAAGCTTGCGATTTTTGCATGGCCGCTATGACCCGTTGGCGCGCGGCCGCATTTTGCACGTCATTGATTCCGAGAAGGTTCGACGCGAGCCTGAGCAGCGCATCTTCTCCGGGATCACGGGTGCCATCGGCCAAAGCAACCTGCCACATCGATTCAATCACGGCGATACGATCTTCAAAGGCCACCGCCTCTTTGATTGCGCGGGTGAAACGCACCGTATCGGGGGCTTCGGCCTCCAATGCTTCGGCCTGTTCGCGCAAAATGATTGCCTCTCCCAGATCGAGACCATAACGCGCTGACAAAATGCGATCGATGCGATCCATTTCAACATCAGCATAGTTGTGATCCGAACGGGCGATGCGCACCATCAGCGCGGTCAGCGCCATACGGGCATCTTTGTCCTCAAGCGGGGTGGGTGCTGGATCCAGAAGCATGTTCAAAAGCGCGCGGAATGTCATTGCAGATGCTCCTCGGGAAACAGTTTTGCACGGGCCTTGGCACGGGCGCGGGTATTGTCTTTGACCGACAGCCCCATGGCGAGGCAGGCGTCTTCAACAATCTCAATCTCGCCTTCGCGCTCAATTCCATCCGCCATCACCACTTCCCACAGCGCCTCAAGCGCAGAGAGCCGTTCCTCAAGCCCGGTGGTTTCGCGGATCAAACGCCCAAAAGTATCGGTGTCCGGCGCGGCGGCGTGGAGTTTTTCGCAGGTGGCGCGCACTTTGGCCGCCTCAAGCGCGTTGTGTTGATAAAGCCGGGCCAGAATACGGTCGATCAGGCTGATCTCTTCAACCTGATAGGCGCGGTCGCTTTGCGCCACCCGCACCAAAAGCGCCCCCAGTGCCAGCTCTGCATCGGGATCGGGCAGATCGGCAGAGGTGTTTGGGCGAAAGGCCTGAAACAGTTTCTTCAACATTGGCATAGGTAGAACACCCTCGGTTTAGCCATCATAGCCTTCGATGATTTCCATGTCGCCCGTAGAGACCGGATCGCGCAGTGCCTTGGCCTCTTGGTAGCTGAGCGAGTCATAGCAGGCTTTGGCGGTGTCATAGTCGTTGAATTCAATCACTACCGTGCGGCTGCGCAGGCTGCCTTCGCGCACCTCTTTTGGGCCACCGCGCACCAGAAAACGCGCGCCATATTCCGCAAAAGGGGCCGCATTGGCATCAATATAGGATTTGTAGCGCTCGGTGTCATCGACGTCGACATGTGCCACCCAATAGCCTTTTGGCATGTGGTTTCCTCCTCTTTTCATGCAGGCTGGCCCAGATCGGTGTCAAAGGCAATGATAAGAATAGGTTAAACTTTCCCCGCAGATAAATCCGTCGGTGGAAAAATAAAAAACGCCCGCCTCACGAAGAGGCAGGCGTTTGGTTTTATCAGGCGATCTCAGAAATCCGCGCAAGCGCCTCTGAGATTTTGGCCTCTTCTTCTTCGCGTGCGGCGAGGTTTTCGCGCGCTTCTGCCACCACTTCCGCCGGGGCGGATTCTGCGAACTTCGGGTTTTTCAGACGGCCGCGCAGACCGCCCAGTTCCTTGGCGAGTTTGCCGAGGTTCTTTTCAAGGCGGGCTTTTTCCTTAGCCACATCGATGATTTCCGCCAGCGGCAGACCAAAGCTTGCGCCCGGCGCGGCAATGGCGATGCAGCCTTTGGGGGCTTCATCAACCGCCGTTAGGCTGTCGATACGGGCAAAGCGTTTGATCAGCGCCTCGTTGCGATCCCAGTATTGCTGACCCTGCGCATCGATCTGGGTCACCACCATTGGCACCTTGGCACCGGCTGGTACGTTCACTTCAGCACGGGCAGAACGCACGTTGTCGATCACTGCAATCACCCAGTTCATCTCTGCCTCGGCCTCGGGATCAACCAGATCAGCGGCGGTGTAGCTGGGCCATTCCGCGTGCGCCAGCATCTGCGCTGCCTCACCGCTCTCATAGCCGCGGCCCTCAGTGACGTTCCAGATTTCCTCGGTCACAAACGGCATGATCGGGTGCATCAGGATCAACGACTGGTCAATCGCCCAGGCATAGACCGCCTGAGTTTCATCCTTGGCCGCCTGATCGTCACCGTGGAAGATCGGTTTGGTGAATTCCAGATAACGCGCGCAGAAGGTGTTCCAGAAGAACGCGTAAATCCCATTGGCCGCGTCATTAAACCGGAACGCGTCAAAGCTTGTGTCCACCTCTTCGCGCAGTTTGGCAACTTCGCCGATAATCCAGCGATTGAGCGGCAGGGTGGCTTTGGGTGGCTCGGCCCCGCGTTCGGCGCTGAAGGCATCAATGACGTTGTCGCCGTATGAGGACGCCTGCCACAGTTTGGTGACAAAGTTGCGGTAGCCCTCGATCCGCTTCATGTCGAGCTTCAGGACCCCACCAAGGGAAGCCATCGCCGCATTGGTAAAGCGCAGCGCGTCGGCGCCGTATTCGTCAATGATTTCCAGTGGGTCCACAACGTTGCCGGTGGATTTCGACATCTTCTTGCCCTTGGCGTCGCGCACCAGGCCATGCAGGTAGACGGTGTCAAACGGGATCTCATCCACGACCGCCAGCTGCATCATCATCATCCGCGCGACCCAGAAGAACAGGATGTCTTGGCCCGTTACAAGCGTGGAGGTCGGGAAGTATTTCGAGGTTTCTTCGCCCCATTCCGGCCAGCCCAGCGTGCCAATCGGCCAGAGGCCGGAGGAGAACCAAGTGTCCAGCACATCGGGGTCGCGCCAAAGGAAATAGGCTTCACCTTCTTCGTGGTCGGTTTCCATAGAGCGTTTGGCTGCGTCATTTGCATCCAGTGCTTCACCGGCCACAACTACGGGCGTTCTAGCTTCCGCATAATAAGCTTTCGCGAGTTCAGCGGCCTCTTGGTACGATGAGGCACAGAACGCCTTGCCTTCGTAACTGAACTTTTCATGCGAGAAAGAGCCGTCCTCTGCAAGAACGCTTTCAAAAGATGCGCCATACCAAACCGGGATCTGGTGTCCCCACCAGAGTTGGCGTGAAATACACCAGGGCTCGATGTTCTCCAGCCAGTGATAATAGACCTTCTCGCCGCTTTCCGGCAGGATTTTGGTGCGGCCATCGCGCACCGCATCGAGCGCCGGGCCAACAACCTTTTCGGCGTCCACAAACCACTGGTCGGTCAGCATCGGCTCAATCACAACCTTGGAGCGGTCGCCAAAGGGTTGCATGATCGGCTTGTTCTCGACCATTGGCACGGTCTCGGTGAGGGTGGTCTCTTCGCCGTCGTCGCCTTTGACGGTCTTGGTGATGGTTTGCATCACCGAAAGACCCTCAGACGTGATCTCATCCACCACAGCTTTGCGCGCCTCAAACCGATCCAGACCACGCAGGTGGTCGGGCACCAGGTTGATCGCGTCGATCTCACCTTCGGTAAATTCCGCGCCTTTGGCATGGGCTTGCGCCTTGGCGGCTTCTTCCGCGTAAGGCGCGCCATCGGCGCGCATCGCGCCTTTGGTGTCCATCAGGCGATACATCGGGATGCCGCCACGTTTGGCCACTTGATAGTCGTTGAAATCATGCGCGCCGGTGATTTTCACCGCACCGGAGCCAAAATCCATATCCGGGTATTCGTCAGTAATGATCGGGATCAGGCGGCGGTGTTCCTTGGGGCCAACCGGGATTTCAACCAGTTTGCCAACGATCGGCGCATAGCGTTCATCATCCGGGTGCACCGCAACCGCGCCGTCGCCCAGCATGGTTTCAGGCCGGGTGGTGGCGATGGAGATATAGTCGCGCTCTTCGGTGAGCGTCACGTTGCCGTCTTCGTCTTTTTCGACGTAGGTGTAAGTTGCGCCACCTGCCAGCGGGTATTTGAAGTGCCACATGTGGCCCGGAGTTTCGATGTTTTCAACCTCAAGATCCGAGATCGCGGTTTCAAAATGCGGGTCCCAGTTCACCAGACGTTTGCCTCGATAAATCAAACCCTTGTTGTACATTTCAACAAAGACCTTGATCACCGCGTCGTGGAAGTTCGGCGAATTCTCATGCCCTGTGCGGGTATCACCCTGCGCACCGGCCATGGTAAAGGCGGTGCGGTCAAAATCGCAGGACGCGCCCAGTCGTTTCAGCTGGCCAATGATGGTGCCGCCGGATTGCTCTTTCCAGGCCCAGACTTTTTTCAGGAATTCTTCGCGACCAAGTTCGGCGCGGCTTGGCTGTTGGTTTTTCGCAAGCTCACGCTCCACCACCATTTGCGTCGCGATACCTGCGTGGTCGGTGCCGGGCTGCCACAGGGTGTCAAAGCCCTGCATGCGTTTCCAGCGGATGAGAATATCCTGCAACGTGTTGTTGAACGCGTGGCCCATGTGCAAAACGCCGGTGACATTGGGCGGCGGGATCATGATGCAATATGTCGATGCTTCGGGCTTGGCGTTTGCGCCCGCCTTGAAACAGCCCGCTTGTTCCCAGGCCTCGAACAGGCGGCCTTCTGATTGGGCCGCGTTGAATGCTTTTTCCATCGCCATGCGTCTATCCTGCGTTTTTGTCTTGCGCCTAAAGCGCTGATTTGGTCCTGCGCCGTGGCGCATGTGGTTGCTACGTCCCATATCGAAAAGGGGCGTTGAGGAAAAGGTGGGATTACAACAGCAAGGCCGCTCGTGCGCCCGGCAGGCTGCGCCTAGCGCTTCTGGTCCTGTCCGGGCGGCTTTGAGAGTGGTCTTGAGGAAACTGTGCCAGCTCTTGGTTAATGGTCTGATAATGGGGCGTACGCTGTGCAACGGGGGAGAGATAAAGAGAGCGTCCATTCAATTCGTTTAGTACTTTTTCGGTAACTATAGTGCCGTCCTCGAGCAGCGGCCCCAGCAAAACTTCCGCAGTTGCGGTTTGCGCGAAGAATAGCGCTACAATAAATGGCCGAAGAATACGCAATTTGTCAGTGTCCTACTGGGGCAATAAATGTGCGACTAGTTCGCCATCGGTAGCGGATTGCAAGCGGTTCGCTCCAACGCTTCACGCCCCCATCCGATCTAGTTTAGTAGCCAGATGAATGAGGCTTTCCGATGATCGCACGCCGCGCGCGCCTGCGATGTGATCGATGGTGTTGTCGAGCTCTTCTGTGGTTTGTGCTTCGACCTGCGCCAAAAGATCAAACCGGCCCGAGGTGGTGTGCACCACCTGAACCCCCGCAAGGCTGCGCAGCCGGTCAAGCACGCCGGGGGCGGCGCGGGGTTCAACCGAGATCAGCACGGTGGCCTGTAACGGCGCGCGCATCAACGGTGACACACGCAGGGTATAGCCCGCAATTGCGCCCGATGCTTCCAGACGTTCCAGCCGCGCCTGTACCGTGGTGCGGGCCAGATCGAGCTGGCGGGCGAGTTCGGCCACCGATTGGCGGGCATTGTCGCGCAAGAGCGCCATCAATTGCTGATCAGTTGCGTCAATTTGCATTGTAACCCTGTCAATAAGACGAATCTTATCGTCACTATAGTCGATATGACGCGTGAAAACGATGGGCAGAGCGGGGATCCTGATAAAAAGAGGATGAGGACCAAGATGCAGAATATCCCCCCCCTATGGCGCGATCCCGAAACCTATCTGGCGCGGGTGGCCCCGGATCAGCCGGTGCTGTTTTTCTCTCCTGCGGTGCTGCATGCCACTGCGCATCGGTTTCTGGATGGCTTTGATGGGCTGGTGACCTATGCGGTGAAGGCCAATGCGCACCCCTCTGTGCTGTCCAATCTGGTGGCGGCGGGGGTGAACGCCTTTGATGTGGCTTCGCCTGCGGAAATGGCCGCGGTGCGCGACGCAAGCGACACGGCCGCGCTGCATTACAACAACCCGGTGCGGTCCGCGCTGGAGATTGAGGCGGGGATTGATCACGGCGTGGTGAGCTGGTCGGTGGATTGCATCAGTGAGCTGGAGAAGCTTGACGCGGTGCCGCGCTCTTGTGAAATCGCGGTGCGCTTTGCTTTGCCGGTTGCAGGCGCGGCCTATGATTTTGGTAGCAAATTTGGTGCAAACCCCGATGAGGCGGTGGCGTTGTTGCAAAAGGTTGCCGCAAAAGGCTGGACGCCTGCATTGTGTTTCCATCCTGGCACCCAGTGCGAAGATGCAGCCGCCTGGGTCGAATACATCCATGCGGCCAAGGATATTGTTGATCGCGCGGGCGTTCCGGTTGCGCGCCTGAATGTGGGTGGTGGCTTTGCGGCCCATCGTGGGGGCGCTGCGCCAGATCTGGAACATGTGTTTGCTGCAATTTCAAAAGCCAAGGCTGAGGTGTTTGGCACCGGTGTTTCAGGCACTGAGAGCCCAGAGCTGATCTGTGAGCCGGGCCGCGCCATGGTGTCAGAGGCGTTTACACTGGCGGCAGGTATCAAAGGGCTGCGCCCGGATCAGGGCACGGTGTTTTTGAACGATGGTATTTACGGTGGTCTTGTTGATATTCGCGATATGGGTCTGCCGGGGCGGGTGCATGTGGTTGCGGCCGATGGATCGCACCGTATGGGGGAGGCGCGCCCGCGTATTGTCTTTGGTCCCACCTGTGACAGTCTGGATCGTCTGCCAGATGGGCTGCCGCTTGCAGCTGATGCGGACATCGGTGATTTCGTACTGTTTCCCGGGCTTGGCGCCTATTCGCTGGCAATGACCACCGCGTTTAACGGCTATGGCGTTTCTGAGGTGGTAACAGTGCTGGCACTGCAGGCGGATGATCGCGAGGCAGCGCGCGTTACCCTATCGTAAGATTTCTGCGCGATCCTTGTGCATAGGCGCTTATTCCTCTGCCGGGGCCATGTAACGCGGTTTTGCCGCAATTGTGTGGAAATCTGATACCGACAGTAGCGATTTTGGGCTACTCTGAAGAAGAGAGGCAGCTGGGGCTGTTTCTGTAAAAACCTGCCCCCTGTCTCACGCGCCTTTTCTGGCGCAAAGTGGAAGTGGGTAAGGATGGGATTTAGACGGCTGCAAAATAAATTTCTGGCGTGGCTTGGACGGCCTTTGCTGTCTGAGCATTCTGCCGAAGTTAAGCAGCGCGGACCACAAGCCCATGTGATTATCCTGGATGGCACCATGTCAACGCTGGACGAAGGGTTTGAAACCCATGCCGGGCAGGTGTTTCGCCTGTGTCAGCAGATGGGCGGGCGCATCAATGTGTTTTACGAATCCGGCATTCAGTGGAGCGGTTGGAAAAGCGCGCCTGATGTGATGATGGGGCGGGGCATCAACCGGCAGATCCGGCGCGCCTATGGCTATCTGGCGTCGCGCTATCGCCCCGGTGATACCATCTATCTGTTTGGCTATTCGCGTGGGGCTTATGCGGTGCGATCGCTTGCGGGAGTAATTGATCAGGTGGGGTTGCTGCGCGCCGAAGAGACCACGGTGCGCAATATTCGCACCGCTTATCGCCATTATCGCAAGGATGGTCCAACCCCGTTTTCCGAAGCTTTTCGCAACGCCTATTGCCACCCGGATGTAAAAATCGAGATGGTCGGCGTCTGGGATACGGTCAAGGCGCTGGGACTGCGGCTGCCGCTGTTGTGGCGCTGGGCAGAGAACCAGCATAATTTCCACAACCACGCGCTGGGCCATCATGTCAGAAACGGTTTTCATGCGCTGGCTCTGGATGAGACCCGAGAGGTGTTTGGCCCGGTGCTTTGGGATTGTCCCGAGGGCTGGCAGGGCCATGTGGAGCAGGTTTGGTTTCGCGGAACCCACGGGGATGTGGGCGGTCATCTTGGTGGCTTTGAAGAGGCGCGGCCGTTGGCCAATATTTCGCTGGTATGGATGCTGGAGCGCGCAGAAGACTGCGGTCTGCCGCTGCCGCAGGACTGGCGCATGCGCTATCCGGTAGATCCTGCCGCCCCCTCGGTTGGCACTTGGCGCGGCTGGGGTAAGATTTTCATGCTGCGCAGCAAACGCGAGGTTGGGGCCTGCTCGGATGAGCGGCTCCACAGCAGTGTGCGCAACCGCTCTGATGAGATCGACGAAAGCTGGCGGGTGCTTGTTGGGCGCTCGGCGCGTTGATTTTTGTTCTCATTTTGTTCGTGCTTTGCTAGGCTGCCCGTAGGAGGGCGTGCCATGGAAAATCAGACAAAAGATCAGCAGCAGAAATATGAGGATTTTCTTGCGCTCCATCAGGGAAGCGCGATTTTTGTGATGGCCAATCCCTGGGATGCGGGCACCGCGCGTTTACTGGCGGCACAGGGGTTTCCGGCGCTGGCAACCACCAGTGCGGGCTATGCGTTTTCCAAGGGCAAGCGCGATTCCAATGCCACACTCAGCCGGGCAGAGATTTTGGCCAATGCTGCGGAAATTGTGGCCGCAACCGATTTGCCTGTTTCTGGTGATCTGGAGGATGGGTTTGGCGCGGAGCCTGAGTGCTGCGCCCAAAGTATTCACGCGGCGATCAGTGTCGGGCTTGTGGGCGGGTCGATTGAGGATGCAACCGGAGATCCTGATTTGCCGATCTACGCGTTTGAAGCCGCTGTTGAACGGGTGGCCGCCGCAGCAGAGGCCGCGCGGGGGCAGCCGTTTTTGCTGACGGCGCGGGCGGAAAACTATCTATGTGGAAGGCCTGATTTTGGCGACACGTTGCGCAGGCTGCAGGCCTTTTCGGAGGCGGGCGCAGATGTGTTGTTTGCCCCCGGTATGCGCGATCTCAACGATATTCGTACGCTGTGTCGTGAGCTTGATAAACCGGTGAATGTGGTGATGGGGTTGACGGATGCGGCCTTTAGCATTGATCAGCTGGCTGAAGTCGGGGTGAAGCGGATCAGCCTTGGCGGATCGCTTGCGCGCGCGGCTTTGGGCGCGGTCATGCGCGCCACCACCGAGGTGCTGGAGGAAGGGCGTTTTACCTATGCGCGCGATGCTATGCCCGGCGCAGATATCTATCGCCTGATGCGCGGTCGCTAAGCCCTTAATTCAACGTAGTGTTCTGGCGCGCCAGTGCGGCCTCAGCTGCGGCTGCAACTCTGGTGCTCGCAGCGGGGATTGCATTGTTTTTGCCGTAAAAGGATTTCAGAAATCCAAGGAACTCTTTGGCATATTTTGTGTCTTTGCCGATGCTTAGCAGGTATTCGATATCTGCTTCTGCCTTTGCAACCAGATTGAGTTTCTGGGTTGGATCCATTGGCGCAATTTCATATGCGACACCGGTCTCACGGGTCGCATCTGCCAACATGACATCCTGCTGTAGGTGCCATTGTTCCCCTTGGATCAACAGCCTGCCAATTTGCACAATGTCCTTATAGCCCGCATTCATTAGATCCTTGGCGGTTTGGTCAACTTCGCGCGCGCTGATGTTGGTCATGTCATAGCGGGCTTTGACAGCATCGATTTGGGTGAAAACGGCGGTGTGGCCGGAGCCAAAAGCATCCGTTCCGTGGGCGGCGCGTGCAGTTTTTGCAACGGCACCTGAGACGGAGATTGGCTCCGTTATGGGGGAAATGTGCATTCTGCAGTCCTTCAAGCTTGGTTTCTGGAACTTGAATATGTTTGGGCGGTGAATGCGTGGTTAAAGAGGATGTTTGAGAGCGTTGCACCAAGATAAAAAGGCGCGCTTTCGCACGCCTTTTTGAGAGGTTTTTAATGGAAACTGGCGTTTTAGGCCACGTTTTCCAATATCGTTTTGGGCTGCACGCCAAGCGCATGGCAGACGTCGCGGGTCAGCTCGGGGCGGTTCAGCGTGTAAAAATGCAGCCGCTTTACGCCACCTTCCAGCAGATCGGTGCAAAGCTCAGAGCAGATCGCGGTGGCCAGCAGATCTTCGCGTCCGTCGCGCGCCGCCTTTTCAAAAGCGTCATCCACCCAGGTCGGGATATGGGTGCCGCAGCGTTTGGCAAAGCTGCGCGCGCCTTTCCAGTTTTCGATCGGCAGAATGCCCGGCGTGATCAGGTCGCCGTCTATGCCCGCTTTCTGGCAGGCGTCGCGGAAGCGGAAGAAGGTTTCTGCCTCAAAGAAGAACTGGGTCAGCGCTTCATTTGCGCCCGCATCAATCTTGCGCTTGAGCCAATCCACATCCGCCTGCGCGTTTGGCGCTTCGGGGTGTGGATCAGGATAGGCACCAACGCGGATGTTGAATTTGCCAGTGGCTGACAGCGCTTCAATCAGTTCAACCGAATTGGCAAACCCGTCCGCATGGGGGGTAAAGCTGCCGTCGCCCTTTGGTGGATCGCCCCGCAGCGCCACCAGTTCTTTGACACCGGCTTCGGCAAATTGATCCGCAATTTCCAGGGTTTCGGCGCGCGAGGCGTTCACGCAGGTCAGATGCGCCGCCACATTCAGGCCCGAAGATTTATGTAATGTCGCTACCGCGTCGCGGGTCAGCTCACGGGTGGTGCCGCCAGCACCGTAGGTGACAGAAACAAAACGCGGTGCCATAGGCGCCAACACCTGAACCGTATCCCAAAGACGAAAAGATGCTTCCAGCGACTTTGGCGGGAAGAACTCAAAAGAGATTTCAGGTGTGCTCATTTTCATAAGTCCTTTTGGCGATTTCGTCCCTTGTTGCATGCTATTCTTTGTGAGGCAAATTCATTATATTCAAGAATAACATGAGCTGGATATGGTTTCGGTGTCGTAATTGAATACCACATGGTCGCTTGCAAATGGTTTAACGTGGCCCAAATAGCTGCTTTATATGACTGTTTCGCGGGATTTGGGCCGGTGGATGCGGCAATTGCGCTGCACTCGCATCGAAACCTTGTCTAAACTATCAAAAATTCTCATCATCTGGACCCGTCACCCATGCATATCGAATTCCGCCATCTGCGTACGATCAAGGCGATTCACGAGTCGGGAGGGCTTGCACGGGCTGCGGATCAGCTCAACATCACCCAAAGCGCGTTGTCGCATCAGATCAAGGGCCTGGAAGAGCAAACCGGGGTGGAGCTGTTTTTGCGCCGCTCCAAACCATTAAAACTGTCGGCGGCCGGGCTGCGACTATTGCGCCTTGCCAATCAGGTTCTGCCCCAGGTCGAGGCCGCGCAGGCGGAGTTTTCGGCGCTGCGCAGTGGCAAGACGGGCCGGATGCATATCGCAATTGAATGCCACGCCTGTTTTGAATGGCTGTTTCCGGTGCTTGAAGGCTTTCGCAAGAACTGGGGTGATGTAGATGTGGATATTCGCCCGGGTCTGGCCTTTGATGCGCTGCCTGCATTGCAGAAAGAAGAGGTGGATCTGGTGGTGTCATCAGACCCCGAAGACATCCCCGGCGTGACCTTCATCGAGCTGTTTGACTATAAAGCGGTGTTTGTGGCCTCTAGCCAGCACCCGCTGGCAGAAAGACCCTTTGTGGAAGCAGAGGATTTTCTTGGCCAGACGCTTATTACTTACCCGGTTGAGAAAACCCGGCTGGATGTGTTCAGCCAGCTGTTGATCCCGGCTGGGGTTGAGCCGGGCAGTGTGCGCCAGGTTGAGCTCACGGCGGTGATTTTGCTGCTGGTGGCCTCCAACCGGGGCGTTTCCGTTTTGCCCGATTGGGTGGTGCGCGAAGTGAAGTATAATTCCGACTATGTCACGCGCCCGCTGACCGAGGCTGGGATTACCCGCAGGCTTTATGCGGCGATCCGCAGTGAAGACGCTGAAAAACCCTTTGTGCAGGAGCTTATTCGCCTGGCAAAGAGTGAGGCGCGCAAATTGCAGGTCTGACCTGCAGGAAATGCAGTCTTTCTGCTCTTGTGCCCCCTTGGCAACGGGGGAAAGGGCGCGTATACGCACGCTTTGACCGACATCTCCCCGTCCAAGGATAGCCATACAATGATTGGTAGCGCAAACCTCAATGTCATGATCAAGGCCGCTCGTAAGGCGGGCCGTTCGCTGGTGAAAGATTTCCGCGAGGTCGAAAATCTGCAGGTGTCCTCCAAAGGGGCCGGGGATTTTGTCAGCCGCGCTGATATTGCAGCGGAAAAGATCCTCAAAGATGAACTGATGGGTGCGCGCCCGACCTATGGTTGGCTGGCCGAAGAGGGCGGCGAGGATGAGGGGCAAGACCCGACCCGTCGCTGGATTGTCGATCCGCTGGATGGCACCACCAATTTCCTGCACGGCCTGCCCCATTGGGCGATTTCCATCGCGCTAGAGCATAAGGGCAAGGTGGTGGCCGGTGTCATCTATGACGCTGCCAAGGATGAGATGTTCTTTGCCGAAAAAGGCGAGGGTGCCTGGATGAATGACACCCGTATTCGTGTGTCGGCGCGCCACCGGATGATTGAATCGATCTTTGCCACTGGCATCCCGTTTGGTGGCCGGGCGGACCTGCCCGAAACCATTCAGGACATGGCCCAGATTGCACCTGCCTGTGCAGGTGTACGCCGCTGGGGCGCAGCTGCGCTTGATATGGCTTATGTGGCGGCTGGCCGCTATGAGGGCTATTGGGAGCGTCGCCTGAACGCTTGGGATCTGGCCGCTGGCATCATCATCGTGAAAGAAGCTGGTGGTTTTGCCCAGGCACTGGACGCGGAAGAGAAGATCCTTGAGAGCGGCACAGTGATCTGCGGCAATGAAGTGATCTTTGAAAGTTTCGCCAAGACGATCCGCGGCTGAGTGAGCTGCAACTGAGTTTTCAGAACGCGTCTGCCGCAAGGTGGGCGCGTTTTTTTACGCCTGGTCTAGGCTTGAGTGCGGGAGCCTCCGGCGGGAGTATTTGAAAAAAGGTGAAAGCTTGGGGGCGCTATTTTCCCCAGGGTCCAGATTTTCCCGATGTGGCAGGTTTTTTTTGCGCGCGCGCATCTCCCCGGGGTCCAGAGCGGGTTTTGTTCCGGGGGCGCCCTTGGTTTGAGGCAGGTTTCGGTGGTGCGGTGGGGGCGCTGCGCCAGAAGGCTGTTGCCCCCAGCGCGAGCCAAAGGGGCAAGCATAGGATCAGACCCGCAGCAAACCCGCCGATATGGGCCCAATGCGCCACTTGTGAGAGGTTCGTATCTGCCTGAAGTACCCAAAAAACATCCAAGGCCAGCCGCCCGCCCAGCAGCCAGAGTGCGGAGATTGTAAAGATGCGTGGGATTATGATGAGGATCACCAGAATATCGATTTTTGCGCGCGGGTAGAGCAGGAAATACGCGCCCATTACGCCAAAGATCGCACCAGAGGCCCCGATGAGGGGCTGTTCGGAATGTGGCAGGGCAATGGCGTGAACCACGGCTGCAACCACGCCGCAGCTGAGGTAGAATACCAGATACCAAAATGGGCCCATCTGATGTTCGAGATTGTCGCCAAAGACCCAGAGGAACATCATATTGCCCACAAGGTGCAGAAAACCCGCATGCATGAACATATAGGTGAAAAGCGTGTTGAAATTTCCGTCTTCGGGCCAGGCTGCTGGCAAAACACCAAAGCGCAGAAGCAGCGTCTGAAACTCCGCCAGGTCTATGATCTGCAGCGTATAGATATAGATGACACTGTTCAGCACGATCAAAGAAATGGTCACAAAGGGTACGTTCTGTGATGGGGTATGATCGCGCAAAGGAAACATAGGGTGACGCTGGACCTGCGATGGTCCAGCGTCAAGGTTCTGTCTTAGGTTTTTCCACCCAGGAGTGCGGCGTTGCCGCCTGCGGCTGTGGTGTCAACGCAGACGTGGCGCTCTGCCATCACGCGGGCGCGGTCAGGCAGGCCGGGGATCAGCGGGATAATGGCACCGTTGCGGCGGGCCAGTGCCTGCTCAATTTTGCGGGCGCTGGCATCATCGCCCCACCAGAGCACGCCGGAAATTTCTTGATCACCTGTGAGCAGGGATTCAGTTGGCTGACCATTGGCCTCAAGGGCAATGCCCCCCATTGCACGTACGGCTTCGGCCTGGGCGCGAGCGGCCTCAGCGCCGGGGCCTGCGCATAGCAGCGGTGGGCGCGGTGCAGTGGTCAGACGGTTTGATTCACCGGTGGGACCGGGGAGAGACTGCGTTTCTGGCGCGGCACCTGAGTCTGTGGTTTTGGGCAGCGCGGCCATGGGCATATCCCAATTTGCTGCGCTGTTCTGGCGGTCTGGTGCGCAGAAGCGGCTGAGGTAGAGCGGGCCACCTGCCTTGGGGCCGGTGCCAGACAGACCTTCGCCGCCAAAGGGCTGGCTGCCCACGATGGCTCCGATCTGGTTGCGGTTCACATAGATATTGCCCGCATGCACCCGATCACAAACGTGCTGCACCCGATCATCAATCCGTGTGTGCAGACCAAAGGTCAGCCCGTAGCCGGTTGCATTGATGGCATCAATCACCGCGTCGATCTGGCCAGATTTGAACCGGGCCACATGCAGCACCGGGCCGAAGATCTCTTCTTTGAGATCGGCAATACCGGTGATTTCAATCAAGGTGGGCGCGATGAAGGTGCCCTCGGTGGGGGCGGTGAGTTCCTTCAGCACACGGCCCTCGGTGCGGGCAGTGTTGATATGGGCCGCGATGCCATCGCGCGCGCCCTTGTCGATCACCGGGCCGCAATCGGTCGAAAGATGCCAGGGGTTGCCCATATTCAGGCAGTCCATTGCGCCTTTCAGCATGTTCAGAAGGTCATCGGCGATGTCTTCTTGCACATAGAGGCAGCGCAGCGCGGAGCAGCGTTGGCCCGCAGATTGGAATGCGCTTTCGACGATGGATTGCACGGCTTGTTCGGGCAGGGCGGTGGAATCCACGATCATTGCGTTCAGACCGCCTGTCTCTGCGATCAGCGGCGCGCCCGGTTTGCAGCCATCGGCCATTGCGGCGCGGATGCGCATGGCGGTGCCGGTGGAGCCGGTGAAGGCCACGCCACCAATACGGCTGTCGCCGGTGATGGCACCGCCGATTTTGCGACCGGAGCCTGGCAGATATTGCAGTGCTGCGCGTGGCACGCCTGCTTCGTGCAGCATTTCAACCGCGCGGTAGGCAACAATTGGGGTTTGCTCGGCTGGTTTTGCAATCACCGCATTGCCAGCAGCCAGCGCGGCAGCAACCTGGCCGGTGAAAATCGCCAGTGGGAAGTTCCAAGGCGAAATACAGGTGAAAATGCCCGCGGGTTTGGCAGCGGGGATATTGGCTGCGTAATAGCGCAGGAAATCAACCGCTTCGCGCAGCTCTGCCACCGCATCTGGCTGGCTTTTGCCTGCTTCGCGGGCGAGAATGGCAAAGAGTTCGCCGAAGTTCTCTTCATAAAGGTCGGCGGCGCGATTGAGGATGGCTGCGCGCTCATCCGCAGGAGCGTCCCAAGGGGTAGCACTGGCCAGCGCGCCTTCCACATCATCGCTGCTGGCCGTTGAAAGCGTGCCAATTGCGGAAAGATCCGATGGGTTGGTGACGTCGTTTGTGGCGTCAGGCGCTGCTTTCATCGCCAAAAGCGGGGCGGCGTCCCAGGTTTTCGCTGCAAACGGCGCGCGTGCGTCCTCAATGCGGGCAAGTGTTGGCGCGTGGCCAAGGTCAAAACCTTTGGAGTTTGGGCGTTCCGGTGCAAAAAGCTCTGGTCCGGTTGGGATCGGGCTGCTCAGATCTGTGATCTGTTCAAACGGGTCGGCAGCCACCACCGCAGACGGCACGTTTTCATCCACGATCTGATTCACAAAGGATGAGTTTGCACCGTTTTCCAGCAGACGCCGTACCAGATAGGCCAGCAGATCGCGGTGTGCGCCAACCGGGGCGTAGATGCGACAGTTGGTTTTGTTTTGCTCCAACACCATCTTGTGCAGGGTCTCGCCCATGCCATGCAGGCGCTGGAATTCAAACGGCTGGCCTTTGTCGGCCATGTGAAGGATCGCAGAAACCGTATGGGCGTTGTGGGTGGCAAACTGCGGATAAATCCGATCTGTCAGCCCCAGAAGTTTGCGCGCATTGGCGATATAGGACACATCGGTCAGCGCCTTTGAGGTGTAAACCGGGAAGCCATCGATGCCTTCGACCTGGGCGCGCTTGACCTCAGTATCCCAATAGGCGCCTTTCACCAGACGCAGGGTGAATTTGCGGTCGTATTTGACGGCCATGTCATAAAAGGCATCAATCGCCACGCTGGTGCGCGGGCCATAGGCCTGGATGACCATGCCAAAGCCGTCCCAGCCAGCCAGTGCCGGATCAGAGGCCACTGCATCCACCACTTCCAGTGACAGCGACAGGCGGTCGACCTCTTCGGCGTCCACATTCAGGCCCATATTGGCGGCTTTGGCCAGAAGCGCCAGCGCCTTGAGGCGGGGCACCAGCTGTTCCATTACCGATTTTTCCTGCGCGAGCTCATAACGTGGGTGCAGCGCAGAGAGTTTTACCGAGATGCCCGGGTTTTCGATAATGTCGCTGGATTTGCAGGCGGCCGCGATGGAGGAGATCGCCTTGGAATAAGACAGGTGATAGCGGGCGGCGTCTTCTTCGGTGCGGGCGGCTTCGCCAAGCATGTCGTAAGAGTAGGTGTAGCCTTTCTCTTCCATGCCGTTTGCGCGTTTCATCGCGCTCTCGATGCTTTCGCCCAGCACGAACTGACGGCCCATTTCCTTCATCGCGCGTCCAACGGCGGTGCGGATGACCGGCTCACCCAGACGTTTGATGGCCGCGCGCAGCGCGCCCACCGGCCCACGCTCTTCGTCGAGCACCTTACCTGTCAGCATCAAGGCCCAAGTTGATGCATTCACCAGCGAAGATGACGAATGACCCAGATGTTTGCCCCAGTCAGATGGCGCGATCTTGTCTTCGATCAGCGCATCAATGGTATCGGCATCCGGCACCCGCAGCAGCGCTTCGGCCAGACACATCAGCGCAATGCCTTCGTCGGTCGAAAGGCCGTATTCCGCCAGGAAAACCTCCATCAGGCCTGGTGCGGAATGGCCGCGGATGTCAGAAACAAGCGCTGCCGCACGCGCAGAGATTTTTTCACGGTCTTCTTTTGACAGGGCGGCCAGTTCCACCAGAGCATCGCGTTTTGCGCTCTGGTCCACATAGGTTTCCTGATCAATCAAATCGCGCAGACGCGGGTATGTGGTCATGAGTGATCCCCAACTGTTATAGGTGTTTTAAACAGTATGCCCGTTTTTATCTGGTCTGTTCGGCTGAAATATTGGATATTAAGGTCTACTAGACCAAAATTAAGGATATTGGTGGTTTAAATGAACTTATTGAGCTTAGACCGCTATGATCGTCAGATCCTGACTGTTTTGGGGGAAGATGGGCGGATTTCTGTGGCGGATCTGGCGCGCCGGATTGGTCTGACCAAAACCCCCACGCAGGCGCGGCTGAAACGGCTGGAGGCCGAAGGTATCATCACAGGTTATCGGGTGATGCTTGATCCTATCCGGCTTGGGCTTGATCACGTGGCCTTTGTGGAGGTGAAGCTGAGCGACACGCGGGAGGCGGCGCTAAAGGCTTTTAATGCAGCAATTTCAAAGATACCGGAGATCGAGCAGGCGCATCTGATGGCGTCGCATTTTGATTATCTGTTGAAGGTGCGCACCCATTCAATGAAGGAATATCGCGAGGTTCTGGGCGAGAAAATATCAGCTCTGCCGCATGTGGCGTCCACTTCCACCTATGTGGCGATGCAAGCGGTAAAAGAACAGACCGGGTCACAGACGCTTTAGCCCCCACAAAAAAGACATTTTGCGAATCTTAAGTTCTGCGCCAGCATGTCAGTATGCGTATATTGGCTTTTATTGGACTACTCCCGGTGTCTGCCTGGGCTGCATGCCCCGCAGCGCCGGATCATCAGGCGGCACTTGATGCGTTGATTGGCAAGGTTCAGTCCGCCCCGAATGAAGGCGCGGCACAGCAGCTCTCCAATGAGATGTGGCAGTATTGGGCGGATGCCCCGGATGAGGTTTCACAAGAGATCCTTGATCGCGGCATGCGTCGGCGTCGGGGCTATGATTTTCTTGGCGCGTTGGAGGATTTCTCGACGCTGATTGATTACTGCCCCGATTATGCCGAGGGCTATAATCAGCGCGCCTTTGTTTATTTCCTGCAACAGGACTATCAGGCGGCGCTGCCGGATCTTGAGCGCGCGCTGGAGCTGTCACCGCGTCATGTGGCGGCGATGAGCGGTCAGGCGCTGGTGCTTTTGGGGCTCGAACGCTTTGCTGAGGCGCGCCGCGTGTTGCACAAAGCGATGCGGCTGAACCCCTGGTTGCCGGAACGTGGCCTGATCGCACCCGGCGGCCCTTTGGCCACAGGTGAACAGGAGCTGTAACAGCCCGTTTCAAGCAAGTTTTTGGTTGTCGCCGCCGCGCGTGGCAGGTAGATCAATCCCTGACGCTGTGGTTGCATTGAGCTTGGGCTCTGAACCCGCAGGCGGGCGTGGTGGAATGGTAGACACAAGGGACTTAAAATCCCTCGGCCTTAGGCCATGCGGGTTCGAGTCCCGCCGCCCGTACCAATTAAGCTTTTGAAATGATTGCTGCATCTTCGCGCGGGACTAGGGAGAACCTATTCTTGCGTTAAAGTGCGCATGCCTATAGGCGCGCGATGGCGTGGCCACCCCTGAAGGGGCAGCCACGGCCTGTTGCATTTAGAAGTCCTGCCATATCTTATTGGAGCCGTTGGCGGCCATTGGCGCAGGCGCTGTTTCTTCTAGGCCCCAGTCGTCGTCACCATGTGCGCTGGGGGCGCTGCTTGGCTGTGATGGCGGAGCGAGCGGCATCGCAGATGCGCCGGACACCTTAAAGCGGCCAACAATTTCAGCCAGCTTGCCCGCATCCGTGTTGAGCAGATGGCCCGCTGCGGTGGCTTCTTCCACCATAGCGGCGTTTTGCTGGGTGACCTGATCGAGCTGGGTGACGCCGGTGTTGATTTCGTGCAGCCCAGTGGATTGTTCTGCCGCACCTTCAGCAATGCCGGACACCTGTTCGGAAATCTTGGCAATTTGCTGCACGATGCTTTGCAGGGCTTCACCAGCCTTGCCAACCAGGGTCACACCGCGATCAACCTGCTGCGAGCTTTCCTGCACCAAGGACTTGATCTCCATCGCTGCATCGGAAGAACGTTGCGCCAAGGCGCGCACTTCGCTTGCAACCACCGCAAAACCGCGGCCAGCTTCGCCCGCACGGGCGGCTTCGACCCCTGCATTCAGTGCAAGCAAATTGGTCTGGAAGGCAATATCATCAATGACGGAAATGATCTGCCCGATATGATTGGACGATTGTTCAATCTCAGTCATCGCAGAAACCGCATTTTGAACCACGGTGCGATTGTTTTCCGCTTCGTGGCGTGCCTCTGTCATTGTTGCCTCAACCTCGCGGGCCCCGTCGGCTGCGGATTTTACCGATGCGGTCAGCTCATCCAGTGCGGCCGCCGTCTCTTCGAGCGTTGCAGCCTGGCTTTCGGTGCGATGGGACAGATCGTCAGAGGCTTGGCTGATCTCAGCCGCGCCGCTTCGGATGCTTTGTGCGCTGTCCACAACTTGTGAAACCATACCACCCAGCGTGTCGACAGTGGCGTTAAAGTCCTGACGCAGCTGTTCATAATGCTCTGGGAAAG
The DNA here is from genome assembly GCF_009617595.1 of Tritonibacter aquimaris. Classification (GTDB taxonomy): domain Bacteria; phylum Pseudomonadota; class Alphaproteobacteria; order Rhodobacterales; family Rhodobacteraceae; genus Epibacterium; species Epibacterium aquimaris. Next base: position 300,977 of record NZ_WIXK01000004.1, read on the forward strand.
CTTCATTGAGCTTGGATGTCAGATCACCGCTGGCAAGTTTTTGCATCCCATCGGCCAGAGACTGCACAATCTTTTTCTGGTTTTCCTGTGCTTCAAGCTGCCCTTGTTCGATGTTTTGTTTTTCAACAAGGCCCTGACGCAGCTTTTCAAGCGCCGCGGCAGTGATGCCAATCTCGTCTTTGCCTTTAGGCAGATCATTGTCCTGGTTGACCCGACCTTCAGACAGGGCGTTGATCGAGATCAGCATTTTCGACAGCGGCCGTTGCACCATTTTGCGGGTGGCAAAGAAGATGGTGATCAGGGTGAAGGCCAGCAGCAACCCGTTGACGATCAGCTCTTCCTTGATGCTTTCCCGCACGGGGGTAACAAAGACATCACGGGGGACATCCATTACCACAACCCAGGTTTTGTTCATGCTAAAGGCTGTGAACGGGTAAAAGAGCCGGGTTGTGCCATCGGAAAGATCAGAGACAATCTGCAAAGCGCCGGTTTCAACCGCGGTGGTGATCGCATCGGCACCGGGGCCTTCATAGGCTTTGGTCAGCAGGTCAGTGTCCGGGTTTGCAAGCCAGTTGCCGCTCTGTCCAAGCAGCATCACAGAGCCACCTTCAAAGACAGACAGCCCGGCGACCAGTTCTGTGAGGTTGTCGAGCACGATGTCAACGCCCGCAACTGCAGCCACTTTGCCATTCAAGAAAACCGGCACTGCAACCGACGTTAGCAGGCGTTCCTCCTGTGACAGGTAAGGTTCGGTGATCAAGACTTCGCCAGTGACGATTGGATCGCGATACCATTCTGCATCAGTGTCAGGTTTGAACGTAAAGGTTTCAAACGTCAGTGCGCCGCTGTCAGATTTGGTCCAATAGGGGGTAAACACCCCGTCAGCGTTCCGACCTTCGTCGCCGATGATCCGCGTATCTGCGATGCCACCGGGAATGGCGGCCATCCAGGTGAAAAAGCCAGAGCCATGCTGTTCTGATACGCCTTTCAGCAGATTAGACACATCATTGGCCGCCACGGGCTCTTTTTGCAGAAAACCGCTCAAGGCACCACTCATCGCCAGAGCGGTGGCGGTGGCCCCGGTCAGTTCTGACGCAAGAGTGTTGGAAATGTCAGAGGCTGACAGGGTGGCGTGCTCAAGCGTTTGTTGATGCACGGCGTTTGAAACACGCCACACCTTTACGACTGAGAAACTCACCGCCAGCAAGGTAATAGCTAGGGTGATCGTTATCAGGAGTTTTCCTGAGATAGTATTCAATGCTGAACGCATGCACCGTGGTCCCATTTACAAGCAGATAGCGTTCAGTCGTGGCAGGTCTTTCTAAACAACAGATTACCGGTAGATTTGCGGAAAACGACTTTCTGCTTTTGGATCCAAAAATTTTTATCTTTCTGAGGTGGGGTATTCGGTCGAAGCGGGTATTTCTCTGAAAGATAAGAGGAAAACAGCATCTGTTTTTGGGTAAATGTATCATGGGATACTGTTATTTCTGGCCTTTGAGTGATGATCATATGTGTGAATTTGGAAAACACCGTGCCGTGGGTGGCCTCTGACAGGGCGATTTTATTAACAAGAAGTTTTGCGGATTTGGTCAGCCGGTCCGGGAACGGCGCAGTGTCCCGCCATATTCTAGCGCGTGTTGGCAGGCCGGACTTCAAAGCGGGCAATTGCCTGCGCCATGCTGTTTTTCCAGTTTTGAAGGAACCTGCATTCAAAATGCGCATAGCCGATGATGTAGAGATTCCTAAAGGGGGGGGGCAGGTCCGCAGCCTTCTGCAACACGGCTACTGAACATGGCTACTGTATCTGTGCTTGCGATCCTTACCGTTATGTATTTGCAGAAGGGCATTGCGGGATTACCCCTGTGCAATCAAAGCTATCCACAGAAAAAATATAGAAATATGAGAAAAACGAAAAACACCGCTTGACGGCCTAGGGGGCTGAGAATATTACACCCCAACATTCAGCGGCGACGTTGATTGTAGCAGCAAGCGGTTGTAGCTCAGTTGGTTAGAGTACCGGCCTGTCACGCCGGGGGTCGCGGGTTCGAGCCCCGTCAACCGCGCCACTGCTCCCTCCCCAGGGTAAGGGGCCGTCCCGGATGGGAGCGAAAGTAAGATGCGCGGTTGTAGCTCAGCTGGTTAGAGTACCGGCCTGTCACGCCGGGGGTCGCGGGTTCGAGCCCCGTCAACCGCGCCATTTTCTCTCTTTGCTTAAATACTTAGCGGATCTTGCTTTTCTAGTGATGATCGCTGTGCGCGCGTGTTGGCGTCGACGTCTGTGGGTGACATAGGATAGAAGATATGTCCTTTGGGAATCATTTTTAACGTCCAAATCAGGGAGATCGCCATGACCGATGTGGTTCAGCCGCCCGAAACCCAGCCCACCATCCGCGTAATTGCCATGCCAACAGATACCAACCCAGCTGGTGATATCTTTGGTGGCTGGTTGATGAGCCAGATGGATTTGGCTGCAGGCACCATCGCCGCGCGGGTCTCGAAAGGGCGGGCTTCGACCGTGTTTGTCGATGGGATCCAGTTTCACCAGCCGGTGACTGTGGGCGATGAGGTTTCGCTCTATGCAGAGCTGGAACAGATCGGCCGTACCTCGATGAAAATCAAAGTGCGGGTCTGGAGCCGGGCGCGCCATCAGGAACAAAGCAAGCCGGTGACAGAAGGCACATTTACCTTTGTGGCCCTGGATGAAGAGGGGCGCCCGCGTCCGGTGAACGCATAAAAAAGCCCCCAGATGGGGGCTTTTCTTTATCTATCTGATCCCGCAGCGTTATTTGGTGAGCGCATCCAGAATGCGCACCCAGCTGCGGATGCCTTTGTGAAAGCTCTGGACGTCATATTTTTCATTCGGGGAATGAATGGCGTCATCTTCATTGGCAAAGCCAACCAGCATCGAATCCAGCCCAAGCACGGTTTTGAAATACCCAACCACCGGGATGGAGCCGCCCATGCCGGCAAATACCGCTTCGCGATTCCATTCATCTGACAGCGCGCCGCGAGCTTTTTCAAATTCGGGGCGTTCGAGGTTCATAACCGAGGCCGGGGAGCCCTCCATGTCATTGTCCCAGACCACTTTGGCATCTTTGTTCAGGCGCGCTTCGACATGTTTGCGGATTTTGCTGCGCAGGGCCGTTGGATCCATATCGCCCACCAGACGGCAGGTGATTTTGCAATGGGCTTCTGATGGGATCACGGTTTTGGAGCCAGCACCATTGTAACCACCCCAAAGCCCGTTCACTTCTAGGGTTGGTCGCGCCCATTGCTGTTCCAGCGCGGAATAGCCCGTTTCACCATGGGGTTTGGAATAGCCTACGCTGCCCAGATATTCACCTTCGTCAAAGCCGCAGTTCTGCCATTGGCGCAGCTGGTCTTCGGGCACCTCATGTACGCCGTCATAAAACCCATCGACTGCAACTTTTCCGGTGTCTTCATCATAGAATGACGCCACAATTTTGGAGAGCTCACGCAGCGGATTAAGGCCGGGGCCACCGTAGTGGCCTGAGTGCAGGTCGATACGGGGGCCAATAATGGTGAATTCATCCTTCAGCATGCCGCGCAGCTGCGATGAAATCGACGGCACGCCGCGCGCAACCATCGAGGTGTCGCAGACCAGGGCCAGATCTGCCTTTAGCTCGTCGGCGTGCTCTTTCAGGAAGGGCACAAGGGACGGGGAGCCTGATTCCTCTTCGCCTTCAAAGAAAAACGTGATGCGGCAGGGCAGGGAGCCATGCACAGATTTCCAGGCCCGACAGGCTTCTACAAAGGTCATCAGCTGGCCTTTGTCATCCGATGCGCCGCGCCCGCGGATCACCTGACCGTTTGGCGTGTCCTGCAGCTCGGGTTCAAACGGCGGGGTGTTCCACAGTTCCAGTGGATCAACCGGCTGCACGTCATAATGGCCGTAAAACAGCACATGGGGCACATCCGCATCGAGGTCTTCACCAATCTGGCCCGTAACCATCGGATGGCCGGGGGTTGCGCGTTTCTCGGCCGGGATGCCGATGCTTTGCAAATCATCGACCAGCCAATCTGCGGCGGCGTCAACATCTGCCTTAAAAGCGGGATCGGTTGAAATCGATGGAATGCGCAGAAACGTCATTAACCTTTCGAGTGCTGCGTTCAAATCGGCGTCAACGCGCTCCAATACCGGGGTCGCAGACATGGCATTCTCCTGATGGTGGCTTATCTCATGACAACGCTATCAGTGCTGATCAGCCGGTGCCAGATCTGTTGTGTGGGGGCTTAGCACGCGGGAATGAAACGCCCGGCCATTTGAAGATACTACCAAAATGTCGGTTTTGTGACGTTTGACCGCATGGCAGATTAGAATCATTATTGATTTAAGCATGTGTGAATGCTTATTTGACTTGCATCAAGGCAGCGGGACTGTCGCGTTGTAAACCATTTTGCGGATCGGTTACGGGCCGCAAGGCGTCTGACAGCAAAGACGTGGTTGCACGGGGAAACCGCAACTTAGGTATGGAGACTATCGTGGACTACACCGCGCAACTCGACGCTGCACTAAATCGCCTTCATGAAGAGGGGCGCTACCGCACGTTCATCGATATCGAACGTCGCAACGGCCAGTTTCCCCATGCGATGCGCACCCGTGAAGATGGATCCCAGCAAGAGATCACTGTCTGGTGTGGTAACGATTATCTGGGCATGGGGCAGCATCCGGTTGTTCTGAAAGCAATGCATGAAGCGATTGATGCAACTGGCGCAGGTTCCGGCGGAACCCGCAATATCTCTGGCACCACCGTATATCACAAAGAGCTCGAAGCTGAGCTGGCCGATCTGCACCAGAAAGAAGCGGCGCTGCTGTTCACCTCGGCCTATATTGCCAATGACGCATCGCTTTCGACCCTGCCCAAACTGTTTCCCGGTCTCATTATCTATTCTGATGAGCTGAACCACGCGTCGATGATCGAAGGGGTGCGCCGCAACGGTGGCGCAAAACGTATCTTCCGCCACAATGACGTTGCGCATCTGCGTGAATTGCTCGAAGCCGACGATCCCAAAACGCCCAAGCTGATCGCCTTTGAATCTGTCTATTCCATGGATGGCGATTTTGGCCCGATCAAAGAGATCTGCGATCTGGCAGATGAATTTGGAGCGCTGACCTATCTGGATGAGGTGCACGCGGTGGGCCTGTATGGTCCGCGCGGTGGCGGTGTCAGCGAGCGTGACAATCTTGTGGATCGTCTCGACATTATCAATGGCACGCTGGGTAAGGCGTTTGGGGTGATGGGCGGCTATATCGCAGCCTCTGCAAAGATGTGTGATGCCATTCGCTCTTATGCGCCGGGCTTTATCTTTACCACCTCGCTGGCACCTGCGGTTGCTGCGGGTGCGGCGGCCTCGATCGCCTATCTGAAAGAGGCACAGCATCTGCGCGACAAGCATCAGGAACATGCAAATGTTCTGAAGCTGCGCCTAAAGGGACTGGGCATGCCGATCATTGATCACGGTTCGCACATCGTGCCGGTGATTGTTGGAAATCCTGTGCACACCAAAAAGCTCAGCGATATGCTTTTGGATAACCACGGTATCTATGTGCAGCCAATCAATTACCCAACTGTGCCGCGCGGAACCGAGCGTCTACGCTTTACCCCGTCACCTGTTCACGGATTTGGCGATATTGATAAGCTCGTTCGCGCTATGGACGAACTTTGGTCTCATTGTGCGCTTAATCGTGCCGAACTTACCGGTTAACGTAGACTTCTGTGTAAAAAAATTCTGAGTGTGTTATCTTTCCATCAACGAAAGAGTTTAGTTGAGTCGAAATATCGACAAACAAAAGACTCACGTTGATTGCGGCAGGTTAAAGATGGGACAGCAAGGATGATTGGGCGCCTCACAAAGCGCGGGTCCAAGGCGGGTGCAGATGTGTCTGCGCCCAAGAGCTTCGACGACTTCGAGTTGAAGCTGGGTGATGTCATGCGTGGCGAACGGGCCACCATGGGCAAGTCACTTCTGGACGTGCAGCGAGAGCTCAGGATCAAGGCCTCCTATATTGCTGCAATTGAAAACACCGACCCTTCTGTTTTTGACACCCCCGGTTTTATTGCAGGCTATGTGCGCTCTTACGCGCGTTACCTGAATATGGATCCAGACCGTGCTTTCAGCGCCTTCTGCGAAGAGAGCGGGTTTGAGGTAGCGCACGGCATGTCTGCGGATGCCTCAAGTCGCAAGCCTAACATGGCTGGCGCGCCGGCGCTGGGTGGCCTTGGCAGCGATGCCTTTACCTCTCCCAATACCCCATTTGCGCCCGTCAGCGGCAGCGTGTTGAGCCAGATTGATCCGCGTGCAATCGGATCGCTTGTGGTGCTGCTCGCACTGATTGGTGGCATCGGCTATGGTGCGATGGCCGTGCTCAAAGAGGTGCAGCAGGTACAGTTTGCACCGGTTGAACAGGTGCCTGTGGTGCAGGCTGAGCTTGATCCGCTGCAAAACGTGCTGAGCGCTGATCCCGAAACCAGCGCAGATCTTGCTGCGCAGGCCTTGGATCGTTTGTATCGCCCGCCTGCATTGGATGTGCCGGTGCTGGTGTCGCGCGATGCACCGATTTCCACACTGGATCCCAATCAATTTGGCAATTTTGTCACCCAGGAACGCCCAAGCCTGAGCTTTGCCGAAGCTGGCATTTCTGCGCCCGAGGAAGAAACCATTGCAGCCACCACGCCCCAGGTTGTGGCCGACGCTGCGCCTTCTTTGACGATGGTTGCTGTGCGCCCGTCCTGGGTTCAGGTGACGGCGGCGGACGGCCATGTTCTGTTTGAAGCGATCATGGAAACCGGACAAAGCTATGAGGTGCCTTTGACGGAAAACGCACCAAAACTGCGCACCGGTGAAAGCAGCGCGATTTATTTTGCCACGAACGAAGGCCAATATGGCCCGGTTGGCGGCCGGGGGCAGGTCAGCAAAAATGTTGAACTGTCGGTCGTGTCGGTTGCGGAACAGTTCGCATCGGTTGATATCGAAGACGAGCAACATCAGCTGCTGGCCAAAGTGGTTGCTGAGCTTCAGGGCGCTGAGACGATCGAGTAAGCTAGATCTTCGTTTCTCGCATTAAAAAGGGCACCCGATCGGGTGCCCGTTGTTTTTCAGACATCTGAATTGATCAGCCGCGCTCTGCGCGTTGCTCATCGATCATTGCTTTCATCTGATCCATTGGCAGGTAACCGCGCACCATCTCATCCCCCAAAATAAAGGTAGGAGTGCCAGAAATTGCCATGTTTTGCGCCAACGCACGGGTGCGGCGCAGCTCTTGGGTGACTTTTTTATCCGACATCTTGGCTAAGATGGCCGCTGAATCGTAGCCCAGTCCATCGGCGAGGCGCGACAGCACAACATCGCTTGGCTCACCGGGCAAATCGATCAACGCATCATGGATCGCCTTATAGGCTTCGAGCCCCTCGACGTGTTTGGCCGCAATCGCAAAACGGGATGCGGTTACGGAAGATTCACCCAGAATTGGGAACTCTTTGATCACCAGACGGATGTTGCCATCTTGTGCCATCAGCTGCTCAACCTCGGGTTTGGCGCGGCGGCAGAAACCACAGCGGTAGTCCATAAATTCTACCACGGTGATATCACCTTCGGGGTTGCCGCCGACCCAGGAATAGCCGTCATCGACCAGTTCAGCGAGGTTATGCTGCACCAGCGCTTTGTCACGTTCGCCTTCTGCAACGGCGTTTCTCTGTTCCAAAATGTCGATGGCTTCTAAAATAACCTGCGGGTTTTCCAACAGATATGCACGCACCTGCGCGCCAAACTCTGCGCGTTCTTCCGTGCTCATGCTGTTGATGTCAAAGGCTTGCGCGGGCAGGGCTACGCCTAGAGCCAGTGCAGCCGCGCCTGCGGTTTTTTTCAAATGAGAAATCATCGTCTTCTCTTCCTTTTTTCAGCTTGCTCTGCCGCAACCAGCACATCCTGTGCCCGGCGCCATGCCGCAGAACCCGTAGGGAGCAGGCCAGTGGCCCGTTTTGCGTGAATACCTGCATCTGCCAGTCGCCCGCGCAAGGCATAACGTTCTGCGGTCACCAATGAGGCGAGCCCGTTTTGCCCGGTCTGTGCGTAGGCCTGCGCCATGGCACGCAGCAAGATATTATTTCTGAAATCAATAGATCGTGCTTTTTCCAATGTTTTCAAGGCGGCACGTGGATTTCCTGCCGCAAGCTGCGCCCGACCCAAGCTTGCGAGTATCAGCGGATCACGCGGCAGCGATTTTGCAGCGCGCTGATAGGTCGCAACCGCTTCGCCCCAGCGGCGGTTTTCCATCAGGAACTGCCCTTTGAGTTCCAGATAAAACCCATCATTGGGGCGCACACGCAACGCGCTATCAATGGAGTGCAGCGCTTTGTTCAGTTTGTTGGTGCGGTGATAGGCCACCGCTTCGCGCATCAGGCGCACGTCTTTATAAGGTTCCGCCGTGGCGCGCCGCATGGTCCATTTGGGCGCGCGCAGAAATGCCGAAAGCTTGCCCTGAACCCGTGCCAGCCAATAGGCCGCTTTGGGATCTGCTTTACCCTTGTCGCCATAGGTCGCCACAAATGCCTTGGTGGCGCGGATCCGATCACGGCTCAGCGGGTGGGACCTGGCATAGGGATCTTGCGTTCCGGCGTTCAAAAATTCCTGTCCGGCAAAGAGTTCTTGCACTTGCTGCATGCCGCGAATGGGAATGCCCGCCTGATGCATCACGGATGCGGCGGTACGGTCGGCGGCGCTTTCTTCGGCGCGGGTATGTGACAGAAAACTGCGCTGCGCCGAATTTTGTGTTCCCAGCGCAATGCCCACTGCGGCCTCGCTTGAGCCAGCCGCGGCAGCCAGTGCCGCCAGCGCCACACCAAGCCCCGCGGCAGTGCTGGTAGAACGCAGGTTTTGCAAACGCCGCGCCAGGTGACCATTGGTGATATGGGCCGCCTCATGGGCGATCACGGCCTGCAACATTTCTGGCGTTTTAACCCGCTGGATAAGCCCGTGATGGATAAAAATGGTTTTATGATCAATCACAAAGGCGTTGAGCGACGAATCGTTTACCACCAGAACCCGCACCCGTTTGGGGTTCAGCCCCGAGGCGCGCAGCACCGGTGCCGCCAGTTGCGATAGCCCATATTCTATGTCTGCATCGCGCAACAACGAGATAGATTGCGCCTGTACCGCTGACGCAAAAAACAGAAAAAAACCGATCATCAATGCTGGGATTGACGTCAGTCGATATACACGATCAAAGGTCATGGGTGCACCTTGGGAGATTGCTATGCGAAACTCAACCCGATCCAATGTGGATCCCTTCATTGTGATGGATGTGATGGAAGCTGCGCGCCGCGCCGAAGAGGGCGGACGCCATATTATCCACATGGAAGTGGGACAGCCGTCCACCGGCGCGCCCAAGGCCGCCCGTCGCGCATTGGCGGATGCGCTGGATCAGGACGCGCTTGGCTATACCGTTGCGCTGGGGATCCCTGAACTACGTCAACGTATCGCGCGTCTTTACGGGGAGTGGTATAATGTGGATCTCAACCCAGAGCGCGTGGTGGTGACGCCGGGGTCGTCGGGTGCATTCACACTGGCGTTTACCTCGCTGTTTGACAGCGGTGACCGGGTTGGCATTGGTGCGCCGGGTTATCCGTCTTATCGTCAGATCCTGCATGCGCTTGGTTATACTCCGGTTGATATTGAAACCGCGCCGGAAAACCGCCTGCAGCCAGTGCCCGCCGATTTTGGTGATCTCAATCTTGCGGGGCTGATGGTTGCATCCCCTGCAAATCCAACCGGCACAATGCTGGGCCATGATGCGCTGAAATCGCTGATTGATGCCACCCATGCGCAGAACGCGGCGTTTATCTCGGATGAGATTTATCACGGGCTTGAATATGAGGCCAAAGCCGTCACCGCGCTTGAAATCACCGATGACTGTTATGTGATCAATTCATTCTCCAAGTTTTTCTCGATGACGGGCTGGCGCGTGGGCTGGATGGTTGTGCCCGAAGATCACGTGCGTGTGGTGGAACGCATCGCGCAGAACATGTTTATCTGTGCGCCACATGCCAGCCAGGTCGCTGCATTGGCTGCGCTCGACTGCGAAGATGAATTGCGTGAAAATATCGCCGTTTACGCGGCGAACCGAAAGTTGATGCTCGACGGGTTGCCACAGGCGGGGTTCACCAAGATCGCGCCACCGGATGGAGCATTCTACATTTATGCGGATGTGTCTGAACTGACCCAGGACAGCCGCGCCTTTGCGCAAGAGATCCTCGACAAGGCAGGCGTTGCGGTGACGCCGGGGCTTGATTTTGATCCCAAGCGCGGGGCAACAACATTGCGGTTTTCTTATGCGCGTTCAACTGCGGATATCGAGGAAGGGCTTGCGCGGCTCAAAACCTTTATGGCGGCGCGCGGCTGATCAGGGTTTATTGAAACACGCCTTATCAAGGCAGATCAACGAGGCAGGTAACACATATGCGGCGTCTACTATCATGGGTGTTGAGCGCGGTTTTGCTGGCTGGGGTTGCTGGGGCACAGGAATTCAGCGGGCTTGCGCGTATTGATGCGCCTGCCAGCGGGATCGAACTCAGTCGTGGCGGTGCAGACCTTACCTTGCAGCTAAGCCAGGGGGTGCCCTATCGGGTGTTCACATTGGATGCGCCCCGGCGCCTGGTGCTCGATTTCCAAGAAGTGGACTGGACTGGGCTGCAGCCTGAGCAATTGCTGGCAGACAGGCATGTGGTATCTGCGCAATTTGGCACCTATGTGCCGGGCTGGTCGCGGCTTGTGCTCGAGCTGGCGCAGCCGATGCAGGTGAAAACCGCTGATCTTTCGGTTGATACGGTGACCGCTGCAGCGCAGTTGAAAATTGCGCTGACACCGGTGGATGAGGCGACCTTTGCAGCACGCGCAGGTGCACCTGTTGATCCGCGCTGGGATTTGCCCGCAGCTGAGCCGTTGCCGGTGCCAAATACCCGCCCCAGTGATGCGCCGCTGATGGTGGTTCTTGATCCCGGACACGGCGGTATTGATCCCGGCGCGCAGGTGAAAAATGACCGTTTCGAGATCGATGAAAAAGAGCTGGCTCTGCAATTCGCGTTAGAGCTTGGGGAAATCCTGCTGCGCTCCGGCCAGTTTGATGTGCGCCTGACGCGCAACGATGACTACTTTGTGTCGCTTGAACGCCGCATAACGCTCGCGCATCAGGCCAAGGCGGATGTGTTTATCTCGATCCATGCGGATTCGTTGTCAGCTGGTTATGCCCATGGCACCACAATTTACACTTTGTCGGACGAAGCATCTGATGTGGCCTCCGCCAAACTTGCAGAGCGCCAACAGCGCAGCCAGCTTTTGGCGGGCACAGATCTGAGCGATACCGATGATCAGGTCGCGGATGTTTTGCTGGATCTTGCGCGGGTTGAAACCCATCCGCGGTCGCTGCATCTGGCGCAGTCGGTGGCGGATGGCATGGCAGAGAAGGGCGGGCCAATGAATCGCAGGCCTTTGCGCTCAGCCGGGTTTTCCGTGCTGAAATCAGCTGATATTCCATCAGTTCTGATTGAGATCGGCTTTTTGTCGAGCCCGCGGGATCTGGAAAACCTGATGGATCCTGACTGGCGGCGGCGTTCAGCCTTTGGCATTTTGAACGGGCTATTGGCCTGGCAGGAACAAGACGCTGCACAAAAGACGCTTGTGCGCCAATAATGCGCAAAACCGCCGATGCAGGTGGGCGGGCTCACGGATCATTTGAATATATGATAAGATAATAACGCAGATTTGCGGCGGCTTTTGCAAACTTCCCGTTTTGACGCTGCCGATTGGGACGCCTATATAGGCGCAATGCTGCAAGCGAGGCTTTAACGTGCTCAGGTTCTTTTTGTCCTTTTGGGGCGCCATCTTTTCCACATTGACCATGGGGATCGCGGCGATTGCGATCACTGTGGGGGGTATCTTCTGGTTTTATGGCCGTGATCTGCCAAGCCACGAATCCTTGGCGCGCTATCAGCCACCCACCATCAGCCGGATTTATTCCGGTGAAGGCGAGCTGATCGACGAATTTGCCAAAGAGCGCCGCCTGTTCACAGCCTCAGAGGATGTGCCAGATCTGGTCAAACAGGCGTTTATCTCAGCGGAAGATAAAAACTTCTACGTGCACCAAGGCTACGACATGCGCGGCATCGCTGCCGCGGCCTATGAGGCGGTACGTTCGCGCGGCAGCAATGTGCGCGGGGCCTCGACCATTACCCAGCAGGTGATGAAAAACTTCCTGCTTGATGGCAGCCGACGCGCCGAACGTAAAATCAAAGAGATCATTCTGGCCTCCCGTCTGGAAGATACGCTCGATAAGGAAGCGATCCTTGAGCTTTATCTCAACGAAATCTTCCTGGGGCAGAACTCTTATGGGGTGACTGCGGCGGCGCAGACCTATTTCAACAAAACCCTGGGCGAGCTGGAGCCGCATGAGGCGGCGACATTGGCTTCGATGCCCAAAGCCCCGTCTGATTACCATCCGGTGCGGCGCAAAGAGCGGCTGCTGAAGCGGCGTAACTTTGTTCTGAAAGAGATGTATGAAAACGGCTACCTGTCTGAGGCCGTGTATGAAGTGGAACGCGCCCAGCCGCTGCGTTCGGTGCAAAATGGCGATTTCGAAAGCTTCCGCACCGCATTGCCACCGCGCGATTATTTCACCGATGAGATCCGCCGCCAGCTGTCTGACGATTTTGGCGAGGGTGAGTTCTTTACCGGTGGCTTTACTGTGCGTGCAACCATTGATGCGGAAATGCAGGCAGAAGCCGCTTTGGCCATGCGCACCGGTCTTGAAAAATTCGACCGTCAGCGCGGGATCTGGCACGGCACCGATGTAACGCTGCCAGAAAGCGCGCTCGCGGATGAGGATAGCTGGCGCGCCGCGCTTTCTGACGCCAAAGTGCCACGCGACATCACCCTTGGAGGCAGCTGGTATCCGGCGGTGGTGCTTGAGGTGGCTGACCAAAGTCTGAGCGTGGGTGTTGAAGGTCATTCCGAAATCGGATCTGTCCCGCGTTCAGATATCAAATGGCTCAAAGGCAACTTCTTTGACAATTTCACCCGCGGTGATGTGGTGCTTGTACGGGGGGTAACCCGCGACGACGGCAGCGTTGAACGCTGGTCGCTGCGTCAGGTGCCCGAGGTGCAGGGTGGCTTTGTTGCGATGGATGTGAACACTGGCCGCGTGATTGCGATGCAGGGTGGGTTCTCGTACCAGCATTCGGTGTTTAACCGCGCAACCCAGGCGCAGCGTCAGCCAGGATCGAGCTTTAAGCCGTTTGTTTATGCTGCCGCGCTTGACAGTGGCTACAGCCCTGCAACCATCGTTGTGGATGCGCCGATTGAAATCAACACGCCGCAGGGCCTGTGGCGGCCGAAAAACTCCTCCAACAAATTCTATGGCCCAACACCGCTGCGTACCGGGATTGAACAGTCTCGTAACCTGATGACCATCCGATTGGCACAAGAGGTCAGCATGGAAGTGGTTGCGGGCTATGCAGAACGTTTTGGCGTTTATGATCGGATGGGGGCGTTTTTGGCGAACTCTTTGGGAGCCGAAGAAACCACGCTTTATAAAATGGTGGCGGCCTATGCGATGTTTGCCAACGGTGGTGAGCGGGTCGAACCAACGCTGGTTGACCGAATTCAGGACCGTTCTGGACGCACGATTTACCGCCACGACGGCCGCGACTGTGTAGATTGCGCCGCTGCGACATTGGGTGAGGGGCGTTTGCCGCGCATTGAAACCCACCGTGAGCAGGTGATGGATCCCATTACGGCCTATCAGCTGACCTCGATGATGAAAGGTGTGGTTGATCGCGGTACTGCAAGTTCGGTCATCAACCTGCCGGTGCCTGCGGCGGGTAAAACAGGGACCACCAATGATTCCCGCGATGCATGGTTTGTGGGCTTTACCTCAAACATCGTGGCAGGGTGTTACATCGGCTATGACCAGCCGCGTCCGATGGGGCGGGGTGCTTATGGCGGCACGCTCTGCGGGCCGGTGTTTCAGCAGTTCATGACCAAAGCGACCGAAAAATTCGGCGGCGGCCGGTTCCGGGTGCCTGAGGGCGGTCACTTCATCAAGATTGACCGTTTCACCGGCGCGCGCCTGGCGGATGATGCGTCAGGTGAATATGTGGTTGCGGAATATTTCCGTGACGGCGACGAGCCGATCTTTGGCGTGACCTTTGATGGTGGCTTTGCCATGGGGTCCAACCTGCCGCTGTTTGAAGAGGCTCAGCAAACCGGACGCCGGGTAAAGACATCCAGCGGTGGCACCGCGGTTTTGGGGCCAAAGGCCAATTTTGGCACTGTGAGCTCGGGCGGTTTGTACTGACGTAGCAATTTCGCTTCACGTGTGGTGAGGCAGAGACGGGCGGTTTCCATGTATTCCGCCCGTTTCATTTTATGGCGCGTCAGTGCCTGCTCCAGATCCAGATCCTGTTCCGCTGTCAGCGTCTCGATCGCGGTTTTTCCCGGAAAGAAACTTTCTGCTGCGATGCCATTGGCATAAAGAATATCGTGCTGCGGTGTGAGCAGATGGACATAGGTGATTGCGGCGCAGGGCACGCGGTAGATATGGCGGTGATCCACCAACGCCTGAGCGGGGATCAGAACCTCGTCTTCGCCAAACAGCAGCTCAGCTGAGGCGCTTTTGTGCAGGATACGGTGTTGCGGGGAGACCAGCAGCGATGCGCCATCGCTGTGGTGGTTGTCGATGCAGATGGGCGCGGCAGAGCCGGTCGCCTCAACCGTGACCGAGCTGATCCAGACCAGCGGCTGGTCGCCATTGTCACGGGTTGAAATAAGGTCGCCTGCCTGTAGCGTTTCAACAGCGCGCGGGCCCGTTGGGGTCTCGATCTTTGTGCCGGCGGCGAAACAGATAATGTTTTCGATGCCTGAGAAAGTCACCACGGTGCCATCCAGCAGTGTTGCCGTGCCGGATAGGCTGCCGTCGGGAGTTGTGTTGGTGATATTCAGGCTGCCCGGCTGAAGTTGCCCATTGAAATCAAGCGTGTCGCCCACATCCTGTTCTGTATCGCCGCCTGTAATAGTGAGGGTGCCTGCAGTAGGCTCTCCGGCGTCAACCACTTCGAAGTAGTCATCCCCGGCGTCGCCCTGTGCGCTGTCGCCTTCGGCGACGATGAGGCGATCGTCACCATCGCCCCCGACCAAAGAGTCGTCCCCCGTGCCGCCCGAAATATAGTCATCGCCGCCTTGGCCATAGATTGTATCATCGCCCGCACCGCCAAACAGCGTGTCATTATAGGGATCCGGCGTTTGTGCAGGCATGGTAAACGTAATGTTGCCAACGGTGTAGTCAGAGCCGTCGGTTCCATCCGTCTGCATGTTGGCGCTGAGCACGAGCTGGTCAAAGGACCCAACATCGCTGATGGACACTATGCCAGAGTCGCCGCCGCTGCTGGCTGAAAAATCCCCTTCGGCGACCAGAACCCCATCATTGTAGACCTGCCAGTGACCTTCTTCGTTGTGGCTGTCGAACAGGTGTTCAAATTGAAAGGAGGCGGAGGTGACATCATTGTCAAAGTCGACGAACAGCTTTTCCGTTTGCCCGCTGGCCATATCGTAGCCGATTTGTTCCGGCACATAGCTGTCGGAGTCTGAGATGCTTCCTGCGACGCCAAAGTTGCCGCCATAGAAAGAAATGTCGCTTGCGTTGGGGGTGCCGCCAATGAGTTGCGCCGTGACCGTAAAGCCTGAACCCGTGTCTGACACATTGCTGGCGGTGATTGTGTCGGTCACGCCGTTGAGATCTGCTTCGGAGCTGCTGTCGCCATAAATAACATCATTGCCGGCACTGCCGCTAATGCTGTCTGCGCCGCCACCCCCAAACACGGTGTCGTTGCCAGCGCCCGCATCAACCGTATCATCGCCACCACCGGCAAGAACAAGATCATCATTGCCGCTTCCAGCGCCAAGCCCATTGTCGATCTGGTCGCCATCATTGTCGACATAGCTTGCATCAATAACTTCGCCACTGTCGGTGCCATCAATTGCGCCATCCAGCAGCGAATAATTCGGTGCGTTGCCCACGCTTGCACTGCTGAGGGTATCTACCGGCCCCGCATGTGGGATAAAGTAGAGATTGCCATCAGTGCCCAGCGTATAATCGCCTGCTTCTTCGAAATTGCTGTAGATATTGGCGTTATCGGTCCCGCTCCAGAACCATGTTCCGGTGCCGATGTATTCATCAGTGTTGAAAGTTGTGTAGGCACCACTGATCGTATCACCGGTATCCAGGTTGCTATCCCCTAGAGTGACCAAATATCCCTGTGCCATTGACGCCTACCTCGCTAACGAATGTCTCTCAAACAGTGACTGAAGATATTAAGCGCAGATGGTTTATGATTTCTTTCGCCAGCGGGTTTCTTGGCGGCAGTACCGGATTGCTGTGTATGCACATGCTTGCCCGTTGTGGCGCAGTGGTTTATCACGCCAGCCTGAACACTGTGACAGGAATTTCCACCATGCGCGCCGAAACCCAGACGACTGTGACCGAGATCGAAAAATCGCTTGAACTGCTGGCCCAGCGTCTGAACTGGGAAACGGCTGAATACCGGTTGGAAGAATTTAATGCGCGGGTCGAAGATCCCAACCTTTGGGACAATCCTGAAGCAGCGCAAAAATTGATGCGCGAACGTCAGTTGCTGGTGGATTCCATTGATACCTACAAAGGGATCAAACAGGATTTGGCGGACAATATCGAACTGATTGAGCTTGGCGAGATGGAAGATGACAATGAAGTCATCGCAGACGCCGAGGCAGCACTGAAAAACCTGCGTGAAACTGCGGCTGAAAAAGAGCTTGAGGCACTGCTTGATGGTGAGGCCGACAGCAATGACACTTTCCTTGAGATCAACTCAGGCGCGGGTGGCACAGAGAGCTGCGACTGGGCGTCGATGCTGGCGCGTATGTATGTGCGGTGGGCCGAAAAGAAAGGCTATACCGTTGAGCTGCAGTCTGAGACCCCGGGCGAAGAAGCGGGCATTAAATCGGTGGCCTATAAAATCACCGGTCATAATGCCTACGGCTGGCTGAAGTCTGAATCTGGCGTGCATCGTCTGGTGCGGATTTCGCCCTATGACTCGGCGGCCAAGCGGCACACATCGTTCAGCTCGGTCTGGGTTTATCCGGTGGTGGATGACAATATCGAAATCGACGTGAACCCCAGCGACATCCGCGTCGATACCTATCGCTCTTCTGGTGCCGGTGGTCAGCACGTGAACACCACCGACTCGGCTGTACGGATCACCCACGTGCCCACAGGTATCGTTGTGACCTCATCCGAGAAGTCCCAGCACCAAAACCGCGACATCGCCATGAAGGCCCTGAAATCGCGCCTGTATCAACAGGAGCTGGACCGCCGCAACGCTGAGATCAACGCAGCCCACGAGGCCAAAGGCGATGCGGGCTGGGGCAACCAGATCCGGTCATACGTTCTGCAGCCCTATCAGATGGTCAAGGACCTGCGTACATCGCACGAGACCTCAGACACCAAAGGGGTGCTGGATGGCGATCTGGATGGGTTCATGGCGGCAACGCTTGCACTGAATGTGTCTGGCAAAAGCCGAGCGGACGCGCAGGCGGAAGACTAAGCGCGTTCATGCGCTCAGCGAAAGACCTCACCGGCGCGCAATAGGTGGCGGTGAAATGGCGGGATCTTATCCACGGTTTTAAATCCTGATTTGCGCGCACATTTCAGGATCCGGTGGGTGTCAGTGCCCAGGTGTTCGTAGATCATTCGCGTTACCCGTTCAGCATGTTCGGTTGCGCGGGTGGAACGGGCAACATAGCCGGACCAGAAATTGCTTTCCATTGACGAGGCGCGGGCAAGATAGTTGAACGAAAAGGTCAATGAATTCTTGCGCGCGATCAACAACGACACGCCGTCCTCATGGGGCAGGGCAAAGCCGCGAAACTCTCTTGTGCTTGTGGTGGTGGGGAGGCCCTGGAACTGTAGGGCTTCTTTGGCCTCAAATCCTTTGACAAAGGTCACCCCGTGCTCGTCGCGGAAAATATAGACGAGGCCTTCCACATATTGATCGGGGGTCACGAAACTGCGGCGGGTAAAATTGTAAAAGCCTGAGGGGAAGATGTCTTCGGGAACGCGTTGCGCGCTGGCACCAAAATAGTCAGCCAAGAACGGCCCGTTCATGATTTTGCCGCCCGGCGACAGCGTCTCGACCGGCTCCAGCAGGATACGTGCGTCCACGCTGAAGTACTGACAAATGCGATCCAGCACATCCGGGCGCGGAAAGCTTTCACCAGCAAGGTAGCGGTTGAATTGAGTTCTGTTGATCCCCAGTTGGCGCGACAGCTCTGAAACAGAGGCGTGACCCTCTGCCAGGCGTCGCAGATTTTCACCAAACACACTGCGCAATTCAACCGGAGATCGTGCTTGACTATTCATTTACACTTGCCCTTTTTAAAAGGGAAGATGCCACAATTATTTGGGTTGTGCGACTATTCTAATCGAATTTTTGCCGTAGTGGCTCTATTTAGCATCACAGTGACGCTCATCAGGGTTAACCTGTTCGTTTTCTGTCACAAAAACTCGGTATAAAAGGCGGAATTGCAAGTACAGTTATCACCCTTCTTATTGGAATATATGATTAATTGATCGTAGGCAGATAGTATGACGAGGGTCAGCATGATTGGTATTGTCTTGTGGTGTGACAGTTCAAAAAATCGGGCTGTGATCTGGTGTGAAGATCACGGTGATCTTGCGTTCTATCGATCTTTGTCTTCTGATGATGCCTGTCTGCACAAAGGCGATTGCGTGACGTTTACGTTGGAGCAGTCAGGTGATTTGCGTCGGGCAACTGATCTGGTTGTACTGGAGCAGGAAAGTCACTCTGCCCTGGCTGCATGCCTCGCAGAAACCGGCCTGACTGACGCAAAAGCGGATCAGTTTGGTGTGCGTTTTGGACGGTTTGCACCGTTGAAAGAGGCGCTGGCTCAGAAATCGGATCCAGAGCAGATGGGACAGATCATACCGTTTCCAGCACAGCGTAGTGAGCCCCGCCGCGCGACATCTTCCGCAGGTGAACAGGCCGGGAAAGTGGTCTTCTTCTGAGGCCTGATTTAAACGCATAGGTATAAAAAAACACGCGCCGATATCGACGCGTGTTTTTTCTTGGTTGGGGTGGCGGTGATTAGGAATCGCCGCGCAACAATGCGGCGACGCCGGTGCGGGCCACCTCCGCCAGGCCCAATGGGCGCATCAGGTCGGCAAAAGCGTCGATCTTGTCAGGAGAGCCGGTGATCTCAAACACAAAGCTGCTCAGCGTGCTATCAACCACGTTGGCGCGGAAAATATCCGCAAGCCGCAGCGCTTCGACACGTTTGTCACCTTCACCAACAACTTTGAAGATCGCAAGCTCACGCTCAACCGGTTTGCCTTCAACGGTGAGATCATGCACCTCACGCACTGGCACAATACGGCCAAGCTGGGTTTTGATCTGTTCGATCACCTGCGGCGTACCTGTGGTGACAATGGTGATACGGCTGAGGTGGTCCGCCTGATCAACCTCGGCCACGGTGAGGCTTTCGATATTGTAGCCACGGCCGGAAAACAGGCCAATCACGCGCGCCAATACGCCGGGCTCGTTCTCCACCACCAGCGCCAGAGTGTGACGCTCCTGCAGGTCAGAGAACGTTGGACGCAGGTTGTAGGCGGAGTGCTTATTTGAACCTTTTTTAATATTTAGAGCAGACATTTAAGTCCCTTTCTTCAAATCGGGGCAGGGTGCGCACACCCTGCAAAACCTGTTTGTCTCAGCTTAAACCAGAACCGCGCCGCCGGCCTGGATCACACCCTGCGTATCCGCTTCGCCCAGGAGCATATCATTATGCGCCTTGCCCGATGGGATCATTGGGAAGCAGTTCTCATGTTTCTCGACGAGGCAGTCAAAAATAACCGGACCATCGTAGTTGATCATTTCCATGATCGCATCATCGAGATCCTTAGGATCAGATACACAGATACCTTTGGCACCAAAGGCTTCGGCGAGCTTTACAAAGTCAGGCAGCGATTCTGACCAGGAGTGGCTGTAGCGTTCGCCGTGCAGAAGCTCTTGCCACTGGCGCACCATGCCGAGCCGTTCGTTGTTCAAGATGAACTGTTTCACCGGCAGGCGATACTGGGCGGCGGTGCCCATCTCCTGCATGTTCATCAGCCAGGACGCTTCGCCGGCCACGTTGATCACCAGCGAGTCCGGGTGGGCAACCTGCACGCCAATGGTGGCCGGGAAGCCATAGCCCATGGTGCCAAGGCCACCAGATGTCATCCAGCGGTTTGGATCTTCAAAGCCGAGGAACTGTGCCGCCCACATCTGGTGCTGGCCCACTTCTGTGGCAACATAACGATCCATACCCTTGGTCAGCGCTTCCAGGCGTTCCAGCGCATATTGCGGCTTGATGGTCTTTTCAGAGGGTGTGTAGCTCAGGCATTTGACCGTGCGCCATTCATCAATCTGGGACTGCCAGTTGGCGATTGCTTCGCGGTTTACCTTGCGGCCACGTGATTTCCACACGGTCAGGATATCTTCGAGCACATGGCCCACGTCGCCAACAATCGGAATATCAACGCGGATCACCTTGTTGATCGAGGATGGGTCGATGTCGATATGTGCTTTTTTCGAGTTCGGGCTGAAAGCATCAATGCGGCCGGTGATCCGGTCGTCAAAACGCGCACCAATGTTGATCATCAGATCACAGCCGTGCATCGCCATGTTGGCTTCATACAGACCATGCATGCCAAGCATACCAAGCCAATTCTTGCCAGATGCAGGATAGGCACCAAGCCCCATCAGCGTGGAGGTGATCGGAATGCCGGTTGCATCCACCAGTTCACGTAAAAGCTGGCTTGCCGCAGGGCCCGAATTGATCACACCACCGCCGGTGTAAAACACTGGGCGCTCGGCCTGCTCGATTGCAGCTACCAGTTCGGTGATCTCTTCCAGGTCACCTTTTACGGCGGGCTGGTAGTGCGATGCGTTTGGCTTTGGCGGCTGATAGGTGCCGGTGGCGAATTGAACATCTTTTGGGATGTCGATCAGAACCGGGCCCGGGCGACCGGATACAGCAACATGGAAAGCCTCATGCAGCGTTCCTGCAAGGCTGTTGGTCTCTTTGACCAGCCAGTTGTGTTTGGTGCAGGGGCGGGTGATGCCAACGGTATCCGCTTCCTGAAAGGCGTCAGAGCCAATCATAAAGGTTGGAACCTGGCCGGTCAGAACCACCAGCGGGATCGAATCCAGCAGCGCATCCGTGAGGCCGGTAACAGCATTGGTCGCGCCAGGGCCCGAGGTCACCAAAACAACGCCGGGTTTCCCAGTAGAGCGCGCATAGCCTTCGGCGGCATGCACGGCAGCCTGTTCGTGACGCACCAGGATGTGGCGGATCTCGTTTTGCTGAAAGATTTCATCGTAAATCGGTAGAACGGCGCCGCCCGGGTATCCGAATACTGTGTCCACACCCTGGTCGATCAGGGCTTGGATAACCATTTTTGCGCCGGTCATTTCACGTGTCATGTGTTTGCTCCAATTAGCGACATCGTTTTACGCGTAGCGTATCTAGCAATAAAAAAGCCCCCGATTTTGTCGGAGGCGCATGGGATCGATTATGGTAAACCGTTACCGGTCCATGCGCATGGTTCCTATAATCACGACTAGGGTCAACATTAGGTGGCTCCGTACTGCGTTGCAGCGACATTATGTGCACCCATTCAGAGCGTCAACCGGCAAAAGGGGTGAAAATGCCGGTTTTGGGAAATTTTATTTCATCTAGGGATTTGTTGGCGACATAAATGGCAAAGTTGGGCAGTGATTGTGACCTGTTTTCACCGTATTTTTGCGTATTCAGCGCAGATTTGCGCGAAACCGTGATAGTTACACGCTGAAAGCCACCTTGAGGTCCATGATGTCTGAGATGAAACAGATTACACCCTTTGTGCTGTGTTCTGATCTAGAACGTCAGATTGGATTTTATACTCTGCTTGGGTTTGTGCTTGGCTTTCAGGCGGACAACTATGCGTTTTTGCGCCGCGACAGCGTGGCGATCCGACTGCTGGAATGCCCGGCCAGAGAGGATGGGCTGGCGCTTGGGCACGATCACTCATTCTATATAGATGTTAAAGATCTGGACGCGCTGTATCGCGAATTGGCTCCGGCGCTTGAAACGCTGCCCACAGAACGTCTGCGTGCGCCATTTGATCAGCCCTACGGGCAACGCGAATTTCATGTGTTGGATGAAGATGGCGCTTTGATCCTGTTTGGAGCGCCCATCGCGGTTTAAAACCCGGCGCTGCCCTGCAACACACCATGTTCAAGCGCATAACGGGTCAGCCCCGCGGTGGAAGAAATCCCTAGTTTACGTTTGATGTTTTTGCGGTGGGTTTCCACTGTGCGCACAGAGATATCCAGCTCGCGCGCCACTTCCTTGTTGGATTTGCCCTGGGCAAGCTGCAGCAAAATGGTCTGCTCACGGCCGGTCAGGGCCTCGCGGTCACTGGTGGTTTTGGGTTTCAGACTGCCCTCGGCACCGGTGCAGAGATAGGTTTTGCCCGCCATCACCGCATCAATGGCCATTTTGATTTCTTCGGTGGGCACATCTTTGAGCACATATCCAACCGCCCCATGGCTGAGCGCGGTAGAGATGTATTCCGGGCTATCATGCATGCTGAGGATCAGAATGCGTGTCTTGGGGGCTTGCTCCAGAATGATTTCTGTTGCGCTTAGTCCGCCAAGGCGCGGCATGTTGAGATCCATCAGAACCACATCAGGGGCGAGGCCGGAAATCTGTTCCACGGCCTCTTGTCCGTCAGTCAGGCAGCCAACAACATCAATATCCTCGTAGCTTTCCAGAATGGATTGGATTCCTTCGGCGACCATTGGATGGTCGTCAACAATTAGAACCCGAACGAGGGCATTGGTCATGGGCAGTCCTCCTTGCACGCTGTCTTATCAGCTAAGATCTGTTTCGGCCACCTACGAGCTGTCCCGAGTTGAAGATGGGCTCTGATCGTTTTCAGAAAGCCATTGCTTGCCCGGGCGCAGCATGCGGCTGAGCGGCAGTCTGACCTGAATTTCCGTGCCGCTTTGTGGACCAGAGGAGGTCAATATTCTAAAGGTTCCATCCAGCTGTTCGACCCGTTCTTGAATATTGCGCAGGCCAATGCCGTTGCTGGATTGGTTTTTGCCAGAGGGTAAACCGCGGCCATTGTCACGAATGGACATGATCACCCCTTTGGCGTGGCCGCGCAGTTTCATATCAACGCGGGTTGCCGCTGAATGGCGCTCAATATTGGTGAGCGCTTCTTGCGCGATGCGATAGAGCGCGATTTTGCTTTCCTGTTCCAGACGGTTGCGAAACGGCACTGTGTGAAATTCGGTTTCAATTCCCGAGCGCGCGGCAAAATCATCGGTCAGGGCTTTCAGCGCAGGTCCAAGCCCAAGATCATCCAAGACGCCTGGACGCAGATCACGACTGATGCGGCGCACTTCGCTGATGGCTGTGGCCAGATGGGAAATGCCTTTATCGAGCGGTTGCGTCGCCTCCTCAAAGCGTTCCCGTGCGAGGCGTCGCTTGGTGGTGTCGAGCGCATAGCGCACCCCAACGAGCATCTGGCTGATGCCATCATGCAGTTCCCGCGCGACCCGGCCGCGCTCGTCTTCTTGTGCGTCCAATACCCGTTGGGTCAGATCTTTTAGCTTGGCGTCAGCCAGACGACGTTCGCGGAAATTCAGCAACATGCCTGTGGCGAACACCAAAAACAGCGCCACAAAGGTAATGCCGCCAATGTAATAGAAGGTGCGGTGCACACGCTGTTCTACTTCGGCCCGTGCCGTGGCAACAGTTTGCAGAACATCATCGATGAACACACCGGTGCCCACCGCCCATTGCCAGCTCTGAAAACCGGTCACATAGGCGATCATCTGCGCCTCTTCGCCGGTGGAAGGTTTGGGCCACATAAAGGTATGCCAACCCGCCCCCTGGCGCGCCACGCGAATGAATTCATCCACCACCGGCGTGCCCATACTGTCGGTGAGGCCCCGCCAGTTTTTGCCAATAAGCTTGGTCTGGCGCGGGCTCACAATATTGTTGCCGTCGTAGTCATAGACAAAAAAGAAACCCTCTTCGCCATAGATCATCGCCGAAAGGATCTGGGCGACCTGTTGTTTGGCCACTTCATCTTCGATCCGGGCAGAGCCATAAATGTAATAAAACCCGTTGCGCGCCTGCGTGACGTAGTTGCGCAGTTCTGCTTTTTTGGCGGCAAGCAGCTGATGCTCAAGCTCGGCAATTTCATGTTCTGCCAATTGCCGCGATTGAAATGACACCAGCACGGAAATGGCTGCGGCGGCCAATATCAGCGGCATCGCAGCAACCAAAGACAACTTCTGCCCATAAGAAAGATGGAAAAGGGAAAGGGCCTTGCGCATGAATAGAATCGATAAGCGATTGCGGTTCAGATTCAAAGTCTTCCGTTTAAGAAACATGCGTTCGGATTATGGCGGCGGTGCAAATGTTCTATAATTTTACCGTTAAATACAAAATGATGTTAAATATTTGCCTGCCTCTACCGAGTACTTGGTATTCACATTGATTTTTCTCTCGATAGGCTGTGCGAGCTAGAATTGCTCCGCCTTGGGGACGGGGCGGAAATACATTGGGAGGAAATCAAATGGATCGTCGTTCTTTTCTGAAGACATCTGCGCTGGGTGGTTCGGCCGCTGCAGCAACTACACTCGCGGCACCAGCCTATGCGCAGGGCAAACGCAAGCTGACCATGGTGACTTCATGGCCGCGCGGCTTTGCTGTTCTGGATGATGCAGCCAGCTATCTTGAGCAGATGGTCGGTGAGCTCTCCGGTGGTGATCTGACCATCGAGAAGAAAGCACCAGGTGAACTGGTTGGCGCGCTGGAAGTGTTTGACGCTGTGACCTCTGGTCAGGCGGATATGTATCACTCTGCAGACTACTACTTTATCGGTCAGCACCCAGGTTATGCTTATTTCACCGCTGTGCCGTTTGGTGGCACCGCGCAGGAAGTTTCCAACTGGTACTACCACGGTGGCGGCGAAGAGCTGCACGATGAGCTGGGCCAGATCTTCAACCTCAAAGGTCTGATCTCGGGTAACTCCGGTTCGCAGTCTGGTGGTTGGTTCGCAAAAGAGATCAGCTCTGCCGCTGACTTCAACGGTCTGAAATTCCGTATGCCTGGTCTGGGCGGTAAGGTTCTGGGTAAACTGGGCGCCTCCGTTCAAAACATTCCGGGTGGTGAACTGTATCAGGCGCTGTCTTCTGGTGCTCTGGATGGTCTGGAGTGGGTTGGTCCGATGGCGGATGAACGCGCGGGCTTCCAGGAAGTTGCAAAAGTCTACTACACTGCGGGCTTCCATGAGCCAGGTTCGGCCCTGTCGTCTTCGATCAACCTCGACGTCTGGAACGAACTGTCGGATCAGCACAAAGCGATCCTGCGTTATGCCTCTATGGCTGTGACACAGTTCCAGCTGGCAGAAACCCTGTCCAACAACGGCGCAGCACTGGCACGTCTGCAGGCGCAAGGTGTGCGCACTCTGCAGTTCCCGGATGATGTTTGGGATGCGTTCGGCAAAGCCTCTGCTGAGGTTATGGACGAAAACATGGGCGATGAACTCTTCGCCAAGATCCGCAACTCCTTTGAGGCCTCGCTGGCCACTTCGGCAGACTGGATCAACAAATCGGACGGCTACTACGTTCAGCAGCGTATCCGCGTGCAAGGCAGCTAAGCCAGCCGTTGCACAGAAGAAAGCCCCTGAGGGGGCTTTCTTTCTGTTTCTGCTGATCAAAACCAAATTGAGCGGCTCCAGGCGGGGCGCAAAGGGGAGGCAACATGCAGGACGTATCCACTGCAGGGTTTGCAAGCGCGGCGCAGGCGCTTTTGAACGGCGCATGGTGGGTTCTAAGGAACCTGGGCGAGGCCTATTACAACATCGGATATGCGATTACACATCCATCCCTGTGGTTGGATTGGTCCGATAAACAAGCGATTATGCGCTTTGTCTATTACGGTGGTTCGGTGGAGTTTTTCTTCGCCGTTTTTGCAGTTATTGTCGCCATCACCGCAGCTGGTGTATATCACCGTCCCTTGATGTGGGGCTATGTGCGGGTGCTGGAAGGTTTTGCCAATACCATTGGCCGCTTTTTTGCCTGGGCCGGTCTATTGCTGGTCATTCAGCAGATCGTCATTGTATTTATGCAGCGTATCTTTACCCGGCCAGACATCGTGTTTGGTGTGGGTGTTCCGCTGCAGTTCGATATCAGCTGGTACGCCGAAGAATTGAAGTTTTACAATGCTTTGGTGGTCGCTCTTTGTGTGTCTTACACCTTTGTGCAGGGCGGGCATGTTCGGGTTGATTTGATCTATTCCGCGGTAAGTTTTCGCGCCAAACGCGTGATCGACATGATCGGCTCGATCATCTTTATGCTGCCAATCGCGACGATTGTCTGGATGTATGGTTGGTTCTTCATGTGGCGTCACCTGATCGTGCCAAAACCATCGGCCTCGGACACGTTGGAGCGTCTGTTGCTGAAATCCCGTGCCTTGCGTTGGAATGTGGAAACCATCGGTTTCAGTCCCAACGGCTTTAGCGGGTATTTCCTGTTCAAGATCCTTTTGGTGTCCTTTGCCGGGATCGTGTTTATCCATGCCATCGCGTTCTTCTACCGGTCGCTGCTCGAATTCATCGAGGGCCCCGAAAGTGAGAACAAATACCTCGACAAGGATAGTCTTGGCGAAGGTGAAGAAGCCTATGAAGGCGCACACTAATCTGAGGGACTACGGATATGCTATTCGGTCTT
This sequence comes from Tritonibacter aquimaris, assembly GCF_009617595.1. Lineage (GTDB taxonomy): Bacteria > Pseudomonadota > Alphaproteobacteria > Rhodobacterales > Rhodobacteraceae > Epibacterium > Epibacterium aquimaris. Next base: position 327,877 of record NZ_WIXK01000004.1, read on the forward strand.
GATGGCGTCGAAATCGGCCTCATTATCGTATTTTTCTGCCTTTTCGGAGGCATTCTATCAGGCTTTCCGGTGGCGTTTGCCATCGGCGGGGCAGGGATCATTTCATTTGGTATCATTGCCGCGCTTGATAGCGCGGGCCTGTTAATACACCAGGCGATCGATACCTCGAGCGATGTTTATCGCGAGCTGGTCAACACGGGCGTAAAGCCTGATGTGATATCAGTGTTTAGATACCCGGACTTGCCGCGTATTGCTGAACCTGTGTTTGTGCAAGGTTGGGAAGTTGCGCTTGATCGCAATGTTTCCTTCATTGTGAACCGCATCAACGAGCGTGTGCTTGCGGGTGCATCGATCGAAACCCTGCTTGCAGTTTTGATGTTTGTTCTGATGGGCATCACGCTGGAGCGGTCCAAGATCGCAAACGATCTGCTGACCACAATGGCGCGTGTCTTTGGCCCGCTGCCTGGTGGTCTGGCGGTATCGATCGTGGTTGTTGGGGCGTTTCTTGCGGCGTCTACCGGTATTGTGGGCGCAACCGTTGTGACCATGGGTCTGCTGGCGCTGCCAACCATGCTGCGCAACAACTACAGCCCCGAGCTCTCGACTGGTGTGATTGCGGCCTCTGGTACCTTGGGTCAGATCATTCCACCCTCAATCGTGATTGTTCTGCTCGGCACATTGGCGGGCGACCTTTACTCTACCGCGCAGGAATCCCGTGCGCGGGATGCGGGCTGTACCGATGCGCTGACATATCTAGGTGAACCTGCTGTTGTATCCGTGGGCACGTTGTTCCAGGCCGCATTGCTGCCGGGTATCATGCTTGCGCTGCTTTATGCGGGCTACGCCTTTGTGTATGCGTTGCTCAACCCCGAAAAAGCACCTGCTGTCAGCCTTGATGGTGGCACCAATGAACCTGTGACCCGTGGTGAAGCTTTCACCTGGTATTTGGGTGTGCCAATTGCGCTGATCGTGGGCGTTGTTCTGCTGAGCTCGTTTGATATTGTCGGCAGCCAAAGCATTGTTGTCTCGAGCTTCTCTGAAGCAGGTGAGGGCGCATCACTGCGCACCAATGTTGCTGCGGAATGTAAGGCAGCGATGATCGAACTCCACGGTCAGGTGGCGTGGGATGCTGCGCTTGCAGAGCAGGCGGCACTGGATGCTGCGGGTGGCGTACAAGAAGCACGCCAACTGACAGTTGATGAAATCGCCGCAGCACGTGAGGCAAAAATTGCAAATGCGGCGCCGATTGGCTCGGGCATGGCTATCTTGATTGTGCTGTTGGGGCTTACACTGGCGATTGGTCGTGGTGTTGCGCCTTCGCGTGATACCAAGCCGTTGATCGTTGGTGCCATTGGCCTGCTGTTGCTGGCGCTGGTGGATATCCTGCTGATCAAACCGACAACCTCGGCAAGTGGGACTGTGGCATTGATGGCGATCCCTTCGGCGCTGGCAATCTATGGCGCGCGTGAGGCGGCAATTCGGTGTACCCATAACGATCTCATCCGTGTGGTGTTCCCACCGCTGGTTCTGATCATTGCGGTTCTGGGTTCAATCCTTGGCGGTATCACCAACCCAACCCCTGCTGCGGCACTGGGGGCAGGTGGCGCGCTTATGCTCGCGGCCTACCGTCGTCTGCGCGAGGATGGGCAATCGGGTGCGATTATCCTTTGGGGCACACTGGCGATTGTCGTGTCGGTTCTGATCGGTGTGAACTTTGACCTACGTATCAACCAGGACAAGGTCAGTGCCGAGAGCTGGGCTGCGTTCTTTGTTGCCTATGCGTGCTACATGTATGCGCTGTTCAGCCTGCTTTATGGATGCTGGGTGCTGTTCAAAGGTGGCGTTCTGACGCCGGTAGTGCGTGAAACGGCCAAGGTGACCTCAATGGTGTTTACCATTTTGATCGGTTCGCAGCTGCTCAATCTGGTGGTGATCTCCTTTGGTGGGGAGCACTATATCCAGCAGTTCCTCAAGAGCTTTGACAATGAGCTGACGGTCTTCCTCATCGTGATGATCGTGTTGTTTGTGCTGGGCTTTGTGCTGGATTTCCTGGAGATCATCTACATCGTGATCCCGATCGTGGGGCCGGTGATCTACGGTGGATCGTTTGATCCCAAATGGGTCACCATCATGATTGCGGTGAACCTGCAGACTTCCTTCCTGACGCCACCCTTTGGATTTGCGCTGTTCTATCTGCGCGGGGTTGCACCAAAAGAAGTCACCACAGGCCATATCTACCGCGGGATCTTGCCCTTTGTGCTGATCCAGGTTGCGGGTCTGGGGATCCTCTGGCTGTTCCCGGCGATTGTGACCATTGTTCCGGCACTGATCCCGAATTGATGGATCACCCATTTAAATCAACAGAAAAAGGGGCCTGCTGGGCCCCTTTTTTACTGCGCTGATTTCAGTTCCAGTAGATCCCAGCGGTTGCCAAATGGATCGCGCCAGACAGCAACGGTGCCATAGGGTTCCTGTCGCGGCTGTTCTTCGAAGATGATCCCTTGCGAAAGCATCTCTTCATAATCGCGCTGAAAATCATCGGTTGTCAGAAACAAGCCAACACGGCCACCAAATTGCGCACCAATTGCGGCACGTTGCTGCGGTGTTGTGGCTCTCGCAAGGATCAAACCCCCAACGCTAGAACCCGGAGGCAGGATGCGGACCCAGCGTTTGTGGCCCTGATCTACATCTTCAGCCAGGCTCCAGCCGAGCTTGCCGCAATAAAACGCTATGGCTTGATCGTAGTCCGGGACAATCAACGCCACCGCATGCAGCGTTTGGCGCGTCACTTCTCTGTCGAGGCAGGCAGCTGAATGTTGGCAACCTGTTCCGAGATCGGATCGCGCGTGTAGGGCTGATCCGTTGCCTGAACGTCTTCGGGATTGTCCAGCGGCCGCCATTCGCCCTGATTGTAAATCTCGAGCCCAGAGAATTTGGCCTTATATCCCATTTTCTCACTGCCGGGCACCCAATAGCCAAGATAGATATAGGGCAGGCCTGCATCGCGGGCGATGTCGACGTGATCCAGGATCATAAATGTCCCAAGTGAATCGGACATGAGGCTGGGTTCATAAAAGGAATAGACCATGCTCAGCCCATCCTCGAGCACATCCGTCAGGGATACAGCCGTCAGTGCATTGGTCTGTTCATTGAGATATTCGATGACCCGGCTGCGCACCGGGGTCTCTTCGATCATGGCGGCGTATTCAAACACATCCATATCGGCCATGCCGCCATCGGCGTGACGCCCATCCAGATAGCGGCGGAACAGATCAAATTGATCCTCGGTGGCCCAAGGAGAAGTTGCGCGCCGGATCAGATGTGAGTTGCGTTTCAGCGTGCGTTTCTGGCTGCGCGACGGTTTGAACTTTGCCACATTGATCCGCGCCGACATGCAGGCCGAACAATCCGAGCACGATGGGCGATAGAGCACATTCTGCGATCGTCGGAAGCCTTGAAGCGACAATGAGTTGTTGAGCTGTTCAACCCCGTCACCCTGCAATGCGGTAAAAAGCTTCCGCTCCATGCGCCCGTTCAGATAGGGGCAGGGCTGCGGAGCCGTGACATAGAATTGCGGAGCAATTGGAAGAGAATGACGCATACAGTTAGTTTTACATCCAAAGCGGCGAGACGATAGTCAAAATGATAGCAAGGCAATCACATTCCGCCAAGCTGCCGCGCGTAATAATGGTTTACGGCCGTTTCACGCTCTTCGGTTGAGCATTACGGTGCCGGTAAACATATCTGCGATCCCCTGACCCTGCGCGTTGGTCAACATCAACACAATCGAGATGCACTGGATTGGGAAAAACGCAAAGGAAACGGAATAGGCCAGCGTGTGTAAAACCGCCTGCGGCAGCGTGAGGCGCGCCCCAGAAAAGTCGCGCAGCTCAATCCCGGCAAACCGCATACCCCAGGTCGCAGACCCATTGGCAAGGGTCACGATCCGGTAACAAAACCCAATGATCAAGAACAGAAAACCAATAAAGAACAGTCCTATAAAGGCCGTAAATACCACTACGGCAGCACAGAGCGCGCAGATCACCAGCCCGTCAACAATCCAGGCAAACAGGCGTTTGGCCGGGACCGAGGTGTAAAACTCGGGCGCATAATCGGGGTTGGGCAGCTGGTTCATAATGGGGTGGTCTCATCTATGGAATTCGGGTGCAATGGCCCCCGACGGATGTGCCGGAGGCTTGAAGGTTATACCGAGGTTTCGGGCTCTGCGTCAGCTGTTTCTTTGGCTGCACGTTTGGAACGATCATCCATGAATTGGTCGAACTCGGCCTTGTCTTTTGCATCGCGCAGACGCTGCAAGAAGGCTTCAAAATCGTCTTGTTCTTGCTCCAGACGGTTCAGAGTCTCTGTTTTGTAAGCGTCAAAAGCGCTGTTGCCACTGCTGCGAGCGCCAAAACGGGCGTGGGAATGGCTGCGCTTGCTGCGACGGCAGGATGATGTGAACATGCGTTTGCTCCAGATCATGTAAAACAGAAGGGCCAGGCCAATCGGCCAGAAGAAGACAAAGCCCAGGACCATAGCGGCGATCCAAGCGCCCTTGCCTTTGTGGTCGAGCCAGGCTTCGCAGCGGCTAAACCACCCTTGGCCGGTCGCATAGGGGGCAGAGGTGGAAACGGTGGTCATCATGTTCTCCAGGTTAGAGGGAATGTAAATTTCATTCACATTACGTGATAGTGATATCGGGAGCGGGAGAACTGCTTTCAAGAGGGAATGTGAAAAGTTTTTACATTGGGCCGCCGCATGGCCAAACGAAAAGAACGGCCCACGCGGCGGGGCCGTTCTTTAAACGCGTCTATTCAGTTGGTTAAGCAGAGAGGAATGCGCGCGCAGCTGCTTCAAATTCGCGCGGCTTCTCCGCATGGAGCCAATGGCCTGCGCCGGGAATTTTGGCAAACTTAGCTTGTGGGAACAGGGATTTGATCTGTGGTCGGTACTCAGGCTTCACATAGTCTGAATTAGCGCCTGACAGAAACAGCGCGGGGCCTTCGAATGTGGCATCCACCCCGTCGGGAAAGGCCAAAACATTTGGCATCTGATGTTCCAGCGCGTCGAGATTGAGCCGCCACCGCTTGCTTTTGATATCAAGCGACTGGGTGAAAAAGCTTTGCAGCGCCGCATCTACCCCGGCTGCCCCCAGCTGTTCTTCGGCCTGTGAGCGGCGCTCTAGAGTGTCCAGATCAACCGTGCGCATGGCTTTGATGAATTGGTTCTGGTCATGGCCGTAGCTTACGGGCGCAATGTCGGCAACCAGCAGGCGGCGCACTGTGCCGGGATGGTTCAGGGCCAGCATCATCGCGGCCTTGCCACCCATAGAATGGCCGATCACATCCATCTGCCCACCATGGGCCTGAACCACTTCATCCAGGTCTTCGGCCATTGCCGGGTAGGTGTGAATGTCGTGCCAGGGGCTTTGGCCGTGGTTGCGCAGATCGACCGCAATGACCTGACGGCTGTCAGACAGGCGTTTGGCGATAACGCCCCAATTGCGCGCCGAGCCATAAAGCCCATGCACAATCATCAGCGGTGGTAGGTCGGTGGCGGTGCCATGAAGGATCGTGTTCAACATGTCTGTTTGATAGCGCTGCGGGCGCAGGTATGCCAGAGCCATTGAGCGTTGCGCCGCGCTTTGCTAAGACTATCTGTGATTGCAGCTGGAGGTAGGGGAATGGCGCAGGATCTTGTTGCGGACATCGAAGAGCTACATGCGCTGCTGCGTTCCCGCGAAGGGGGGCGTGGAGATTTTGCCACTGTGCTGCACAAACGCCGCCGCCAATTGCCACGCCGCGTGTTTCGTCAGGGTCTGAAACTCGCTGCGGCCTTGCCGATGCTGCAGCATCCCAAACTGCATGTTTTGGTGGATGAACGTCCTTTGCGCCGTGCAGCAGATGATATGCGCCGTCATTTGAAAAGCATCAATGTGGTGGATCGCCGGGTTGGGCGTGTGCTCAATGTTCTTGGAACGGTCGCCTTTTCGCTGCTTGTGGTGCTGGTGATGCTGGTGACCGTATTGAAACTGCGCGGTTTTCTCTAAGCCAGAGGCGAAGCGCTCCCGCGCCTTTTGGATTGGTCCAAAAGCCTTGGGCCCGGCAGCGCGCCTGCGGCGCGCTGATGCGCGTGCTGCGATCGTCGTGATGATGTCTGCACCGGGTGAAGGCTTTTCAGCCGGGTCAGCGCATCGCGGCTTTTGCATTGGTTGTGTGCATTTCTGGGGCACTTAGAGCTTCGCGGAACACCAAGGTGACAGTTGCAAAGCTCACATAGAGCAGGAGGTACCAGGACCCCATTTTGGCAAGGCTGACCCAGGTTTCAACGGATTGCCCGGTATAGAGCCAGGTTTTGGTGCCGGTTCCAATGTTTTCCGCGACCCAGAGAAAAAAGCTCGACAGAAAAGCTGCCAAAGGCAGTGGCATCCAATAGGTTTGGGTTCCGATGCTGAACCAGATGCGGGTGCGCAGAAAAAGCAGCACAGTGGCGGCAAATAGGAACAGGCGCAGATCTGGCAGGAAGTGATGGGCAAAGAAATTACCATAGATCGCCAGGGCCAGCACAAGGGTCAGCCAATAGGGCGGGTAGGGGGCAAAGCGCATGTCAAACAGCCGGATCACCCGTGCCATGAAGGAGCCAACCGAAGCATACATAAAGCCGGAAAACAGTGGCACCGCCCAGAGTTTGATCACCCCAGCGCCCGGATAGCTCCAGGAGCCCATGTGGACCTTAAAGATCTCCATTGCGGTGCCGGTGAGATGAAACAGGAAGATTACCCGCACTTCGCGCCAGCTCTCCATACCAGTCAAAAGCAGAAACACCTGCAACAAAAGCGCATAGATCAAAAGCGCATCATAACGTGCAATTGCCCAGCTATCCTGCCAGATGAGATCGGTGACAATAAGGCCAGCCAAAAGCAATATGCCAAATATCGCGGCCCAACCCTGTTTCAGCACAAACATCACAAATTCAGCGACATAGAAAGGAAGCTGTGCACGCATCCAATCGCCAAGCCTGCGTTCAAGACGCTGGGTGCGGTTTCGGTTTTGAAGTGTCATTTCAAAGCTCAAAATTCATAAAACTATTGCCGTAGCATAGAAAAACCGCCGCCCTTGAAAAGGGCGACGGCGTCAAAAGATCAAAAGACCTGGTGTTTTAGTGGTTCGGGTACAGCGGGAAACGACCGCAAAGGTCGGCCACTTTGCCGCGCACGGCTTCTTCGACCTCGGCGTTGCCATCTTCGCCGTTGGCAGCAAGGCCATCAACAACTTCAACGATCAGGCGCGCGATTTCGCGGAACTCTTCTTCACCAAAGCCACGGGTTGTGCCCGCAGGTGTGCCCAGACGGATGCCCGAGGTTACGGTGGGCTTTTCCGGGTCAAACGGGATGCCGTTTTTGTTGGTGGTGATATGGGCGCGACCCAGTGCTTTGTCGACGATATTGCCGGTCACTTTCTTCGGGCGCAGGTCCACGAGCATCACGTGGGTGTCGGTGCCGCCGGTGACGATGTCGAGGCCACCTTTCATCAGCTCATCTGACAGAGCAACAGCGTTTGCACGCACTTGCTTTTGGTAGGATTTGAACTCAGGCTTCAGCGCTTCGCCAAAGGCTGCCGCTTTGCCAGCGATCACATGCATCAGCGGACCACCCTGAATACCTGGGAAGATCGCAGAGTTGATCTTTTTCGCCAGATCCGGGTTGTTGGTCAGGATCATGCCGCCGCGTGGGCCACGCAGGGTCTTGTGGGTGGTGGTGGTGGCAACATCCGCATAGGGGAACGGCGAGGGGTGCTCACCCGCGGCAACCAGACCGGCAAAGTGTGCCATGTCGACCATCAGGAACGCGCCAACGCTGTCTGCGATTTTGCGGAACTTGGCAAAATCGATCTGACGCGGGATCGCGGAGCCACCTGCGATGATCAGTTTTGGCTGATGCTCGGTCGCCAGTGCCTGAACTTCATCATAGTCGATCAGGTTGTCTTGCTTGCGTACACCGTATTGAACAGCGTTGAACCATTTGCCGGATTGGTTCGGCGCGGCACCGTGGGTCAGGTGACCACCGGACGCGAGGTTCATGCCGAGGATGGTGTCGCCGGGCTGGATCATCGCCTGGAACGCACCTTGGTTGGCCTGCGAGCCGGAGTTCGGCTGAACGTTGGCAAATTCACAGCCGAACAGTTCTTTTGCGCGGTCAATTGCAAGGTTTTCTGCAACATCTACGTGCTGGCAACCACCATAGTAACGACGGCCAGGATAGCCTTCGGCGTATTTGTTGGTAAGCACAGAACCCTGCGCTTCCATTACGGCGGCAGAGACGATGTTCTCGGATGCAATCAGTTCGATCTCATCACGCTGGCGGCCCAGCTCATCTGTGATGGCACCAAAAAGTTCGGGATCGCGCTCGGAGAGGGCTTGGGTGAAGAAACCGGGATCACGGGTGGTGGTCATGTTTGCTCCGTCTGGCTGGAGAAGTGAATATGACATGTTTCCTATCGGAAACTTGCCTGTAATGGAAGAATGTAAAGCGACATTTTGGTATTTCCCAGCGGCATCCCGGTGCAATGGCTGGTGTTTGTTGAAAAGCTGTGATTGTTTTGGAACCAAACGTAACATACCGGAAACAGAGGTCTGCCCCCGTGAAAATTGCCTTTTTGGCCAGTCGTGCTCCCGTTGCGCAGACCGCTCGTGCCGCTCTTATTGGTCGTTATGGTGATTCTCGCCCAGAAGATGCAGATGTGATTGTCTCACTTGGCGGTGATGGTTTTATGCTGGAAACGCTGCAAGAGGTGCTTGATCTTGATGCACCGGTTTATGGCATGAATCGCGGCACCATTGGCTTTTTGATGAATGAGTATAGTGAAAGCGGTCTCATTGAACGTCTGGAGGCCGCCGAGCAGGAGATTGTGCATCCGCTATCAATGCGCGCCGTCTGCCGTTCGGGCGAAGAACATCACGCATTGGCCATCAATGAAGTATCGTTGCTGCGGTCCGGGGCGCAGGCCGCAAAGCTGAAGATCCTGGTCGACGGGCGGCAGCGCCTGGAAGAGCTGGTATGTGATGGCGCCTTGGTGTCCACGCCAGCGGGCTCTACCGCATATAATTACTCAGCGCATGGTCCAATCTTGCCGATTGGGGCGGATGTATTGGCATTGACACCAATCGCCGCATTTCGCCCGCGCCGCTGGCGTGGAGCGCTATTGCCGAGCGAGGCCTGCGTGCGCTTTGAGGTGATGGAAGCGGACAAACGCCCGGTGATGGCTCATGCCGATTCTGAGGCATTTGGCGATGTAGCTTGGGTTGAAATCCGCACCGAACGAAATGTCACGCACCGCATACTGTTTGATCACGGTCATGGGCTCGAAGAACGGCTCATTTCTGAGCAATTTGCGTGATCCTGCACAGCTTATTTCTGAGTAAAGTGGCCACTATGTTGCGGACTTCATTTGCAAAAGCTCCGCAAAATGGTATTTAGTTGTTCAAAAGCGACATAGCTTGCACGTTTGCGTCACGATGTCTTTGATTCCTGAGTGCAGCCCGTCATGCTAAGCGCGTAACAACGAAGATGGGGACATTCTGATCAGGGCCTTCAGTAGCCACCACCTACTGCCCTTGTATTGCAGCTTGCATCAAGCAGGCTGCGTTTGTTGCTATCTCAGCCCAAACATCAGAAAATTAGGGAGAAACACATGAAACACCGTTTTGCAGCAACAGCTTGCGCCATGTTCTTGCCAGGCTTCGCTATGGCCAGCGACTGTGGTGAAGTCTCGATCACCGATATGAACTGGGCCTCTTCGGCCATTGTCACCGAGATCTCAACGTTCCTGCTGACCCATGGTTATGGCTGCGACGTAACCCGCGTGCCATCTGATACCGTTCCTGCTGTGACGTCGCTGTCAGAAAACGGCGAGCCGGATATTGTCACCGAGATGTGGACCAATGGCGGCGGTGAAGCCTATGTCAAACTGCGTGAAGCAGGCCGCGTGAAAGAGCTGACCGAAGTTCTGCGCCCCGGTGGCGTAGAAGGTTGGTGGATCCCTACCTATCTGGCCGAGGCACATCCTGAGCTGAAAACCATCGAAGGCGTTCTTGCCAATCCTGAACTGGTTGGTGGTCGTTTCAACAACTGCCCGGATGGTTGGGGTTGCCGCATTCTGAATGACAACCTGACCCGTGCGGTTGGGGTGCAAGACGCAGGGATCGAGGTTTTCAACCACGGCTCTGGCGAAACCCTTGCAGCGTCTATCGCGGCTGCTTACGAAGAACAGCAGCCCTGGTTTGGCTACTACTGGGCACCAACCAAAGTCATGGGTAAATTTGACATGACCAAGGTTGAGATCGGAGCGGTAGATGCGGAGGCACACCACCGCAATCAGACCGCAGGTCGTGATGCACCGGAAGTTTCCGATTTCCCGCCGTCCCCTGTTTATACTGTTGTAACAGCTGAGTTCGAACAGTCTCATCCAGAGGTCGCGAAGCTGATGTCACATGTGAGCTTCACTGCTGATGAAATGTCTGGAATCTTGGCCTGGCAGGACGAAAACAACGCCTCTGCCGAAGAAGCGGCTGTGAACTTCCTGATCAACAATAAATCGGTTTGGGCCGATTGGTTGAACGAAGACGCTAAGGCAAACCTGTCTAAAATTCTGAAATAAACAAAAGACTTTATGCAGACGCCCGCCAATTGTGCGGGCGTCTGTTTGCGTCATACGCAAAGGATACCAAATGGCGAGCTATGATTTCGTTTTCGACACGCTAAGCCTAAGAGAGTGGTGTGATGCAGGAAGCAGTGCCGCGCCGCTTTCTATGGCCGATCTGCTAGCACAGGGAGGTTCTGAAAAAGAAACCTCCGTTTGGGAATTGCCCTTTCCATCGATGGATGCACTGAATGAGGCTTGTTCCAATTTTCCCAAATCGCGCGAGCTTACAAAGGGCCTTGAAGAAGGGTTCCTTTCGATCAAAGACGCACTGCGATTTGTGCTTGATCCGATCACACAACCGCTCAGCTGGATGCTGGATGGCGCTTTGTTTGCTGCGCAATCCGTGCCGTGGTGGATCATCATGCCGCTGTTGTTCCTGCTGACATACACCGTGACCAAATCTATGAAATTGGTGGGGTTTGTTGCGGTCTCGTTGATGGCGCTCGCCTTTATTGATCACTACAGCTACGCGGTTGAAACGCTGGCGATTATTTTTGTCTGTGCCGCGATATGTGTGCTGTTGGGCGTGCCTATTGGTATTGCCATGTCGCGCTCTGACCAGTTGCAGCGGCTGATGCTGCCTGTGCTTGATATGCTGCAGACCTTGCCGACATTTGTGTATCTTATTCCGCTGATCTTCCTGTTCAGCGTCACGGAAAGCAAACTCTACGGTATCGCCATTATCCTTTACGCGATTGTGCCGGTGGTGCGTTTGACCGACCTTGGCATCCGTCTTGTCGATAAAGAAGTGATGGAGGCGGCCCAGGCCTTTGGTATGACGCCGCGCCAGAAACTGTTTCAGGTGCAGATCCCGCTGGCGCTGCCCAATATCATGGCCGGTATCAACCAGACCATTATGATGAGCCTTGCGATGGTTGTGATTGCATCGCTGGTCTCTGCGCCGGGTCTTGGCGTGCTGGTGCTGCGTGGTATCCGCAACCTTGAGCTGGGCGTGGGTCTTGTTGCAGGTCTTGGTATTGTTCTTCTTGCGGTTATGCTTGATCGCGTCACCAAAACTGCTGTTGCCCGCGTCAATGCGGCCCAGAACCACTAAGGAGGGCCGGATATGAGCAAGAATGTGATGATCTCGATCCGCAAGCTTTATAAAATCTTTGGCCCCGATGCGGACATGATGATGGATCATGTGCGCAATGGCATGGGCAAGGATGATCTGCTGGAAACCCATAGCCATGTGCTTGGCCTGGAAGACATCAATGTGGACATGAATGAAGGTGAAATCACCGTCATCATGGGGCTTTCGGGTTCGGGTAAATCCACGTTGATCCGCCATGTGAACCGTCTGATTGATCCCACCGCAGGCGAAGTGCTCATTCAGGGCGACAACGTGCTGGATCTGAATGAGACCGCGCTGCGCGAAATGCGGCGTACGCAGATGTCGATGGTGTTTCAGCATTTTGCGCTGCTGCCGCATCGCACCGTGTTGGAAAATGTGGCGCTGGCCCCGATTGTTCGTGGTGAAGATGCAAAATCCTATGAAGGGGAAGCGGCCAAGTGGCTGGAGCGTGTTGGGCTTGCAGGTTTTGAAGACCGCTACCCGCACCAACTGTCTGGCGGGATGCAGCAGCGGGTGGGGATTGCCCGCGCGCTGACCTCAAACGCGCCGATCATGTTGATGGATGAGGCGTTTTCAGCGCTTGATCCGCTTATTCGCACCGATATGCAAAACCTTCTGCTTGAGCTTCAACAAGAGCTGGCTAAGACCATTGTATTTATCAGTCACGACCTGGATGAGGCGCTGAAACTGGCGGATCATCTGGTGATCCTGAAGGATGGCAAGGTTGTTCAGCAAGGTGAGCCACAACACATTCTGCTGCATCCTGAAGATGACTACATCGTCGACTTTATCTCTGACATCAACCGCGCGCGGGTTCTGCGGGTGCGTTCGATCATGGAGCCGGTCTCTGAGGTTGCGACGCGGGGGGAAGTTGATCAGGAGGCAACGCTTGAGGATGTGATCGCGCTGAGCCGCGGGCAGACAGATGCCTCTTACCGTGTGACCAATGGTTCTGGTGCGCCGGTGGGTGTGGTTCATATGAGCCAGTTGGTTCAGGCGCTGGTGCCCACAAGCGCATCTGAGGGCCAGCGCGCGCTTTAAACGCTCACGCGATGTTACGATAAAAATAACGGCCCTTCGGGGCCGTTATTTTTTTTGTCTCTTACAGGCAACCAGCAACAAGCAACCACCAAAAAAAACGCCCCGGAGGGGAACCGGGGCGAGGGAAAGAGGTCACTCGTTACTTGGGGATCTGTGTGACCTAATTTTTGGCATACCCGATGGTCTGCAGTGCCACTTTGATTTCATCGAGGATCGCAGGATCATCGATTGTTGCGGGCATCTTATATTCTGTGCTGTCAGCGATATTGACCATGGTGCCGCGCAGGATCTTGCCCGAACGGGTCTTGGGGAGGCGATCAACCACAATTGCCAGTTTGAATGCAGCAACCGGGCCAATCTTTTCGCGCACCAGCTTCACCACCTCTTTGATGATGTCGCCGTGGTCGCGGTCGCAACCAGCGTTCAGGCAAAGGAAGCCGACAGGCAGCTGACCCTTGAGCGTGTCGGTGACGCCAATCACCGCACATTCTGCAACATCTGGATGGGCCGCAAGAACCTCTTCCATGCCGCCAGTCGACAGACGGTGACCCGCCACGTTGATCACATCGTCGGTGCGCGCCATGATGTAGACATAGCCGTCTTCATCCACCATGCCCGCATCACCGGTTTCATAATAACCCGGGAAGTTATTGAGGTAGCTTTTCTTAAAGCGGTCTTCGGCATTCCACAGGGTCGGCAGGGTGCCCGGAGGCAGCGGCAGTTTGATTGCAATTGCGCCCAATGTGCCTGCTTCAACCGGATGGCCCGCTTCATCGAGGATTTCGATCTGATAGCCTGGCATCGGCACAGCTGGAGAGCCGAGCTTGATTGGCAGTTCTTCAATGCCGATGGGATTGGCGGCAATGGCCCAGCCAGTTTCGGTCTGCCACCAGTGGTCCACAACTGGAACCTTGAGGTGTTCTTGTGCCCAGGTGATGGTGTCGGGGTCTGCGCGTTCACCGGCCAGATAGACCTGTTTCAGTGAGGAGAGGTCATATTTGGTGATGTATTCGCCCTGCGGGTCTTCGCGCTTTACCGCACGGAATGCAGTTGGTGCTGTGAAGAAGCTGGTGACTTTATGCTCTTCGATCACGCGCCAGAAGGTTCCCGCATCGGGAGTTCCAACGGGTTTGCCTTCAAACACAATGGTGGTGTTGCCGTTGATCAGGGGACCGTAGCAGATATACGAGTGACCCACGACCCAACCCACATCGGATGCAGCCCAGAACACGTCTCCGGGCTCAACATTGTAGATGGATTTCATGGTCCAATTCAGTGCCACCAGCTGGCCCGCTGTGTGGCGGATCACACCTTTGGGGGCGCCTGTGGTGCCGGACGTATACAGGATATAGGCAGGGTGGTTGCCTTCCACCGGCACACATTCCGCAGGCTCAACACCATACTGGAAGCCATGCCAGTTGTAGTCACGGCCTTCAATCAGCTGCGCAACTTCTTGTTCGCGCTGGAGGATGACGCAGAAATCAGGTTTGTGCTCTGCCAGGTCAATCGCGTTATCCAGCAGCGGCTTGTAATGTACTACGCGACCGGGCTCCATGCCGCAGGATGCAGCAATGATTGCCTTTGGCGTGGCGTCATCAATACGTACTGCCAGCTCATTTGCAGCAAAGCCACCAAATACCACGGAATGCACCGCACCCAGACGGGCACAGGCCAGCATAGCTTCAAGCGCTTCGGGGATCATCGGCATATAGATGATAACGCGATCACCTTTTTCAACGCCTTTGGCGCGCAGGGCACCAGCCAGATTGGCGACGCGGTTGCGCAGCTCAACGTAAGAGATCTCACGTTTGGTATGCGTAATCGGGCTGTCGTAGATGATCGCGGTCTGTTCGCCACGGCCAGCTTCAACATGGCGGTCCACTGCGTTCCAGCAGGTGTTTACCTTGCTGTCCGCGAACCATTCATACAGGCCATCGCCCTTGTCGGTGAGTGCCTTTTTTGGGGCTTCCACCCAATCAATGGCCTCAGCGGCCTTCATCCAAAACGCCTCAGGATTTTCCTGCCAGTTGGCGTATACGTCACGATAACCCATAGTCATGTCCTCCCTGATACATGCCTAGGCGAGGACTTTGCAAACAGGCAAGCTTTGCGACGTCGCAGTATCAAGTTTTGTAAATGAATTTACGGTCTTTCGTGGCGTGAAATGGATAATTTTTCTGAATTTACACATTTTTTGTGAACCAATTTGCAAACTGCGAAGGTCTGCAAACTCTGTTGGAAATTGATGCGACCTTTGCAAAAGCATCGGTTGTCCGCACTCAATGCTGGTAAGTCTACAGTATATTCTATTTTTAGGGGAGTTTGCACCCGCACGTCGGGTGATGTGGGCTGCGGGCGATGTGCCCGCAGCTATGTGCTTAGCCGTAGTGGGCGACCGGGGTGCCTGCAATGGCGGCCATGTTCAAAAGGCCCCGTGCGGTGACCGATGGGGTCACGATATGGGCGCGGTTGCCCATGCCCATGAGGATCGGGCCAACGGCCAGGCCGTTGCCTTTGGTTTGGAGGATGTTGCGCACGCCAGAGGCTGCATCCGCGTGACCAAAGATCAGCACATTGGCTTCGCCACTCAGGCGGTTGCCCGGCAGAAGGCGCTCACGCAGCTCCGCATTAAGTGCGGCGTCGATGTTCATCTCGCCTTCATACTCGAAATCGGTGTCCATACTGTCGAGCAGGGCAATCGCCTCGCGCAGCCGTTTGCCGGAGCCTTCGCTTTGTGTGCCAAACTGTGACTGTGAGCAGAAGGCAACCTTGGGCTCAACGCCAAAACGGCGGGCGTGGCGCGCCGCGCCAACGGCGACACGGGCCAGCTGTTCAGGAGAGGGCAGGGACCAGACGTGTGTATCAGCAAGAAACAGCGGCCCATCTTCCAGGATCATCAGCGACAGCGCGCCATCCGGTTGGAGGGTCTCATCACCCAGCACCTGAGTCACATAGTTCAGATGCCAGCGGTATTCACCAAAGGTGCCACAGATCAGACTATCTGCCTCGCCACGCTGCACCATGACTGCGCCAATTGCGGTGGTGTTGGTGCGCATAATGGCACGGGCCAGATCTGGTGTGACACCTTTACGTGCCATGATCTCATGGTAGCTGCCCCAATAGTCACGATAGCGCGGGTCATTTTCCGGGTTGACCAGTTTGAAATCCCGCTCTGGCCGGATTGTCAGGCCCAGGCGTTCACAACGATTGTTGATCACATCGGGGCGGCCAATAAGGATGGGGCGCTCGGTTGTTTCTTCCAATATGGCCTGTGCGGCCCGCAATACCCGCTCATCTTCGCCTTCGGCAAAAACAATGCGACGGCTGGCGGTTGAGGCTGCCTGAAACACCGGTCGCATCAGCATGGCGGATTTGAACACGCCAGCATTCAGCTGATCGCGGTAGCGTTCAAGATCAACCGAGCGAGTGGCAACACCGGTTTCCATCGCAGCCTTTGCCACAGCTTTTGCCACCACTTCGGACAGGCGCGGGTCAAAGGGTTTGGGGATAAGGTAGTCAGCACCAAAGGTCAGCTGCTCACCTTTGTATGCGGCGGCTGCTTCGGCGCTGGTGGTGATGCGCGCCAGTTCGGCGATGCCTTCGACGCAGGCCACCTTCATTTGATCATTGATCTCGGTTGCGCCCACATCCAGCGCGCCCCGGAAAATGAACGGGAAGCAGAGCACGTTGTTGACCTGATTGGGGAAATCGCTGCGCCCGGTGGCAATAATCGCATCCGGTTTTGCCGCACGGGCCTCATCAGGCATGATTTCGGGCGTTGGGTTCGCCAGCGCAAAGATGATCGGCGCATCCGACATCTTTGCAACCATTTCGGGTTTTAGAACCCCGGGGCCGGACAGGCCCAGGAACAGGTCTGCGCCTTCGATGACCTCGCTCAGCGTGCGCTTGTCGCTGTCTTGCGCGTATTCCGCCTTTTGCGGCGTCATATCGCTTTCGCGGCCTTTGTAAACCAGCCCTTCAATGTCACAGAGCCATACGTTTTCACGCTTCACGCCAAGCGTCAGTAGCATATTGAGGCAGGCAATGCCCGCCGCACCACCACCGGTGGAGACCACTTTGATGTCTTCAAAGGATTTCCCAGCCACTTTCAGCGCATTGGTAGCGGCTGCGCCCACAACAATTGCGGTGCCATGCTGATCATCGTGAAAAACGGGAATGTTCATCCGCTCGCGGCAGAGTTTTTCTACAATAAAACAATCCGGTGCTTTGATATCTTCAAGGTTGATTGCGCCAAAGGTCGGCTCAAGCGCGCAGACGATATCAGCAAGCTTTTCGGGATCGTTTTCATTCACCTCGATGTCGAAACAGTCGATGCCTGCAAATTTCTTAAAGAGAACCGCCTTGCCTTCCATCACCGGCTTGGAAGCAAGCGCGCCAATATTGCCAAGGCCAAGAACGGCAGAACCGTTTGACACAACCGCCACCAGATTGCCTCGCGCGGTATAGCGCGTGGCCTGACTGGGGTCTTTGCTGATCTCAACGCAGGCTTCTGCAACGCCGGGAGAATAAGCGCGCGCCAGATCGCGCCCGTTTTCCATTGGTTTGGTGGCGCGGATTTCCAGTTTTCCAGGGTTGGGAAACTCATGGTAGTGCAACGCATCTTCGCGCAGACTTTTGGTGTCAGTCATCGAATTCTCCCTCTCAATAGTTTAATATTAAACTATAGCTGTTCTGGGGGAAACTCCCTTTTGCGGCGCGCCAATCAATTTACGCTGACTTTCCGTTAGATGTGCACGAGCGTGCCGCCCCTGTGAACTGCTCAGCCTCTGTCTTGCGCGTCCTTGCGTTCTCGGCCAGAGTGATGCCAAATATTTTCACCACAATTACAACGATTAAATCCGGCAGACGCCATTGGAGCAAGACACAACAATGAGCTTGAAAGATGCAGCCACCCAGGTGCGTGAGAACGCTTACGCACCTTATTCAAAATTCAAAGTTGGTGCCGCGGTGCGTTCAGCGTCGGGTAAAGTCTATGTTGGCTGCAATGTAGAAAACGCCGCCTACCCAGAAGGGACCTGCGCCGAAGCTGGTGCCATTGCTGCCATGGTTGCAGCGGGTGAGACAAAGCTTGTCGAGGCCTATGTCATCGCCGACTGCCCCGAGCCGATCACCCCATGTGGTGGCTGCCGTCAGAAGCTCGCAGAGTTTGGCGCGGCAGAGGCAAAGGTGACAATGGCAACCGTTTCCGGCACCGAGAAAACCACAACTGTGGGCACATTGCTGCCGGGCAGTTTTGGTGCTGATTTTCTTGATATGGAGTGATCAGAATGGACGCGCGTCAAATCATTGCGGATCTACGCCGAGGGGCGCGCCTGTCGGACGAGGCGCTGCAATGGTTTGCTGCAGGGCTGGCGGACGGGCGTGTAAGTGATGCGCAGGCCGGGGCCTTTGCGATGGCAGTATGCTGGCGTGGCCTAGATAGGGATGGGCGTGGTGCATTTACGCGCGCGATGCGCGACAGCGGTGATGTGATGCAATGGGATCTGCCCGGACCGGTGGTGGACAAACATTCCACTGGCGGCGTTGGTGATTGTGTCTCTCTGTTGCTTGCTCCGGCTTTGGCGGCCTGCGGCACCTATGTGCCGATGATTTCGGGGCGCGGTCTGGGTCATACCGGCGGCACCTTGGACAAACTAGAGGCCATTCCAGGTGTTACCACATCGGTTTCAGGTGAAAAGCTACAGCAGATCGTGGCGGATGTTGGCTGCGCAATCGTGGGGGCCACCGGCAATATCGCCCCGGCTGACAAGCGGCTCTATGCGATCCGTGATGTGACCAGCACGGTAGAGAGCCTGGATCTGATTACCGCGTCAATTCTTTCGAAAAAGCTGGCTGCTTCGCCCGATGTGTTGGTGCTGGATGTCAAACTTGGCAGTGGCGCGTTTATGAAATCGCTGGATGAGGCGCGCCAGCTGGCCCGCAGCCTGACAGAAACCGCAACGGCGGCGGGTTGCAGCTGTCGTGCCTTGATCACCGATATGGATCAACCGCTGGTCCCCGCGCTTGGTAATGGGCTTGAGATTGCGATCATAATGGAAGCGCTGCAAGAGGGTAAACACCGGCGGTTGCAACAGCTTACTGCAAGGCTTGGTGGTGAATTGCTCGAAGGCGTGGGGTGTGCGCCGACGGCCGAAGCAGGCAGCCAAAAAATTGTAGATGCGCTTGCAGATGGAAGTGCCGCGGATCGTTTTGGCCAGATGGTCTACCAGCTGGGCGGGCCTGCGGATTTTAACGATCAGTGGCGGGCTTACCTGCCCAATGCGCCGATCACCCGCAATGTGCGTGCACGCAAGGCGGGCTATATCGCTGCCATCAATGGCGAAGAGTTGGGGCATGCAGTGGTGCATCTTGGCGGCGGGCGACTGCAGGCGCAAGATCAGATCGATCCTTCGGTCGGGGTGGGGGAATTACTTAGCCTGGGGACATGGTGTGAGGCCGGTGATGTGATCGCGGTGGTACATGCAGCCAGCGCGTCTGCGGCAGATCAGGCCGAATATGCAATCTTGCGCTCTGTACAGATTGGCCCGGAAAAACCCAGCTGCGGTCCTTTGGTTCTGGAAAGGCATTAAGCGCAATGGCACGTGCATTTTTGGTTGTAATGGATTCCGTGGGCATTGGCGGCGCGCTGGATGCTGGCGCTTTTTTTAATGGTGATTTGCCCGATCTTGGCACCAATACGGTTGCACATATTGCCCAGGCCTGTGCGAAAGGGCACGCAAATGAGGGGCGCAGTGGGCCGTTAAAACTGCCAAACTTGGTTGGTTTGGGCCTTGGTGCTGCACTACGTGCCGCCTCATCCATTCCCGCGCCGGGGCTCGATGGGGGGGCGCATGGTCTTTGGGGGTGTGGCAATGAAGAAAGCGCAGGCAAGGATACCCCAACAGGGCATTGGGAGTTGGCCGGTGTACGGGTTCCGTGGCGCTGGCATGTGTTTCCAGATCAAACACCGGCTTTCGATATCGATCTGATGCAGGCGGTTGCGGATCTGGCTGCAACCAATGGCACATTGGCGAACTGTCACGGCTCTGGCACGGATATGCTTGATCGCTTTGGCGAGGAGCATATGAAAACGGGCTGGCCGATTTGTTATACCTCTGCTGACAGCGTATTTCAGATTGCCGCGCATGAGGAGCGATTTGGCCTGAAACGATTGCTAGACCTCTGTACCGCGATCGCGCCGCGTTTACATGATCTGCGTGTAGGCCGGGTGATTGCACGCCCCTTTGTAGGCAGTGTAGAGGCGGGATTTCAGCGCACCAACAATCGTCGCGATTATGCGGTTAAGCCGCCCGCGCCAACATTGTTGGATTGGGTGCAAAGCGCGGGTGGTACTGTGCATGCCATTGGCAAAATTGGTGACATCTTTAGCCAGCAAGGCATTGATACCGTTGATAAAGGCAGTGATGCCGAACTGATGCAGCATTTGCTGCAACGGGTGGAAACGGCCGCGCCGGGCAGTCTGACCTTTGCCAATTTTGTTGAATTTGACAGTCTTTATGGCCATCGACGCGACATAGCCGGATATGCCCGTGCGCTTGAATGGATTGACAACGCGCTTGGTCGACTGCTCAGCGCGTTACAGCCTGATGATATTCTGATTGTCACCGCAGATCATGGCAATGATCCAAGCTGGCCCGGAACTGATCACACCCGTGAGCGGGTGCCAATCCTGGTCGCAGGTGCGGGCACAGGCCCTATTGGACAGCGGCGTTTTGTGGATGTCGCGGCCAGCATCGCACAGCATCTTAGGGTTGACGCGCCCACAATCGGCAAGAGCTTTTTGTAAAGACAGACATCATATGCGCCGCATCAAACCTGCGCCATAAACACGAACCGGAGCTGAAACCCATGGAAAACCATCTGACCGTTGTTGATCACCCATTGGTGCAGCACAAGCTGACTTTGATGCGCGACAAAGCCACATCCACCTCGGAATTTCGTCGCCTGCTGCGCGAAATCACCTTGCTGTTGGCCTATGAAGTGACGCGCGGGCTGCCGCTGGAAACGCGCGTCACCGAAACCCCAATGGAAAGGATGGACGCGCCCATTCTTGCAGGTAAAAAACTGGCACTGGTTTCGATCTTGCGCGCAGGCAACGGGATGCTTGATGGGGTGCTGGAGCTGGTACCATCTGCACGGGTGGGGTTTGTTGGGCTTTACCGTGATGAAGAGACGTTGGAGCCCGTTCAATATTACTTCAAAGCACCAGAGGAACTGCAGGATCGAATGGTTATCGCAGTAGATCCCATGCTTGCCACGGGTAATTCGTCGGTCGCGGCGATTGATCTTCTGAAACAGGCGGGGGCACGTGATATTCGCTTTCTCTGCCTGTTGGCTGCGCCCGAAGGTGTTGCGCGCATGAAAGAGGCCCATCCGGATGTGTCAATTGTGACCGCATCGCTGGATCGTCAGCTCAATGAGAAGGGTTATATTCTGCCCGGGCTCGGCGATGCTGGGGATCGGATGTTTGGCACCCAGTAGGGCGTGTCAGACGATTGCTAGCCTGCGGTTAAATGGCCATAATCTCGCCATAAAGCGGTTAACCACGCTTTACTCAGATTCGCTTTTCAGGCATTCTGTGCCCATATTTAGTGGGGCACAGGCATGAAACTAACAAGAATTATTGCTCTCGCCATAATTGCAGGCTCCCTGAGCAGTCAGAGCGGATTTGCACAATCCTCGCGCGGCGCGAGCGCACCGGCCGAGGTGCCGCCCGCGTCCTTTAAGGGGCGGCAATATGTTGACAGTCGTGGTTGTGTTTACATCCGCGCAGGTATTGATGGCGCGGTAAACTGGGTGCCACGGGTTGAACGCAACCGCCGCCAGATCTGCGGGTTTGAGCCAACAAATATTGCAGGCTCTGCTGCGCCTGTTCGACGCGCCACTGCAAGCGCGGGGCCTGAATTGATTACCTTGCCGAGTGCGGATCAGCCTTCTGCGCAAACAGCGGCCCAACCTGCTGCTCAAACCCCTGTTAAAACGCCGGTGAATACACAGGCTGCTGTTGTCAGCCGCCAAAAACCACGACGTGTTGCGCCTGCACCGGTGGTGAGAACCACCGCAAAACCTGCGCCTGTACGTGTGGAACGCCAGCCGGTGCGGCGCGCAGTGCCTGTGGTTGTCACGCCTGATCCGCAGCCAGCCCCGATTGGGCCGGGCGGATGCCGCGGGCTTTCTGACATCAGCCGACAGTATACCAATCAGACCGATGTGCGCTGCGGCCCTCAGGTGGAATCGCCAGTGACCTATGGTCAGCGCTCTTCGTTGCAATTGGCGCCGAACACGCGGGTTCTGCCTGCGCATCTTCATACCGCGCGCCAGCAGGCCGCTGATGTGGAAGTGCCCGAAGGCTATCGCGTGGTTTGGCAAGATGGGCGGCTTAATCCGCGCCGCGCAGAACAGGCGCTGTATCCCGGTGGGTTTGCCTCAGACGGGCAGCCACCCGTTGGCTATGTTGCAACGCCAGATTCGATTGAACGCCATAACCCCCAACGTGCTGTGGGCACTGCAACCGGAGCAAGCACGATGGCCCAAGTCTGGAATAGCGATCTGCCGCGCAGCTTAAAACCTGTTGTGGCCGAACCCGTCATCACCGTGAAAAACCGGTATCAAACCCAGCCGCAACATTTGGGTTTCCTCTCTGCTGAGGCAAGCGCGGCGTTGGATCAACCGAGCCGCTACATTCGCGCGGGTGTTTTTGAAACCGATGCGGCGGCGGCCTCTGCCAAAGCCAGGCTGCAGGCACGCGGACTGAAGGTGCGGATGGGGCGCGTCACACGCAAAGGCCAGGCCTATCCGGTGGTTCTTGTGGGGCCATTTGCCGGAAATGACGCAGATAAAGCACTGCAGCACGTGCGCGCGGCTGGTTTTTCCCGCGCCCGTCTGAGCAAATGATTGTTCTACGCCGCTCTGAAATTGGGGCGGCGTAGCTTCAGCTGCAGATGTTTTGCAGCTGCACCCATTGCTGATCGTTTAACAAAGGCTCCACTTCCCGGTTCGCCAGCGGATCTGCCTCAATCAGCCCCAATGTTGTTTCCCCAGTAATATCAAGCGCATAGGCATAGGGTGACGATGGCAATGCGGATTGCGTGAATTCGGCCAGTATAGCCGCTTCGCTCAGCTCAGGGCGTGGTTCCGTCAGGGCGTATTCGGCGTAGGCATCCAGCGTTTCGCGGCGCAGCTCGCCAGTGGTCAGCAGGTGAAATGCGGCAGGCAGCCCGCCAACAGACAGCAATGACATCAAAGGATCTTCAGCCTTTGCACGGCCGCGTTCTACCAAAATCGCCCCGGCCGCAATTGCGGGATCCTCATAATCTTCAAAAAAGCTGCTGTTTAACAGATAGATGCCGCCGGGCAGGGCAAGGCTGGTGGCAACGCCTTCGCGCAGGACAATGATCTTGCGTACATCGGTGCGGTGCGCGAGGCGATCCAGCAACGGCAATGTCGCGGGTGAAATACAGGCCTGACCAGACAGGCGCTCGATCCGGCCCAAAAGCGCCTGCCCAATGGCTTTGCGGTTGATGTCAGACACAACAGAAAGCGCGTGGCGCTGCAGCGCATTGGGCAGCCATGTCACCGCGAGTGTACCAAGCACGGCAATCACACCCAGCCCACCAAACAGGCGCAACCGGCCGGGGCGTGGGCGGGCGCGTTCAATCGCTGCGTGCACCTTTTCGATCGCCTCAAGCATGGTGGTTTCACCGGCGTCGATTTCAAGCGTCTCGTCTGCATCGCTTGCGGGGCTGAACAGGGCAGGGAGCTGGCCCGGGTTCTGACGCACAAGCGCAGCCAAAGACCAATGTGCCAACGGGCGGTCCTGTAGATCGGTGATGGTCAGCGTTGCCTCACCAACGGATACAATCACATCGCGGCGTTGCGCATCGGCAGTGGCACGCCAGACCCCGGCAGCTTCGAGCCGCTGAAATTTTTTGAGTGCTGTTAAGGCCATGCTGCGCTGCTCAAGGATTATAGTTGTTTGACAAAACCCTAACACAGCTGCAAATGCCGCCGCAAATGGCTTTGCACTGCAGGATGGGTTGTAACTGGTGTTTATCGCGCCTGTGGCATAGCGTGCCCCCATGATCTTGTCGCGCGGCCGCTCATATCTGTTTATCCATATTCCCAAGACGGGTGGCACGGCATTGGCGCTGGCGCTTGAAGCGCGGGCAATGGCAGATGACATGATGCTGGGCGACACGCCCAAGGCGATGAAGCGCCGTCGCAGATTGCGTGATGTGAAAACACGCGGACGGCTGTGGAAACATTCAACCCTTGCGGATCTGGAAGGGCTGCTGCCAGCAGATGAAATGCGCGCCTTGTTTACCTTTACATTGGTGCGCAACCCCTGGGATCGGATGGTCAGCTATTACAATTGGCTTCAATCGCAAAGCTTTGATCATCCCGCGGTCGGGCTCGCGCAGCGGCACAGTTTCGCCAGTTTCCTACAGCAGCCGCTGGTGCAGGCATCCTTTCGCGCCTCCCCAGCGCCGAGCTATGTGACAGCGTCAGATGGCGAAGAACGCTGTGATCTTTTTATTCGACTGGAACATTTCAAGCAGGACGCAGCACCGCTGTTTTCACATCTTGGCTTTGACCTAAAATTACCGCGTGCAAATCAAAGCGACAGGGCGCGCGACTGGCGGCCGTATTATACGGATGACGCCGCCGAATGTGTTCAAAACCTTTGCCGGGTAGAAATTGAACGATTTGAATACTCTTTTAACGATTTGCCCTTAACACAGTTGTAGGACTTTTGGCGCGCACCCGATGTGCAGGCCAAAACACCCGCAAGATTGATGAGGGCAAGATGCTGGATTGGTTGTTCAAACGAATGGATGGCGCGCTGGGAGACCGGCTTTCAGGCAACGCGCGTCTGGTCAATACAGGCACGGGTGGGTTGCTGGCTGGCACGCATGTGGCGTCAAACCTTGGCTGGCGCCCCGTCGAAGCACTGGCGGTCGGCGATCAGGTCCTTACTTTTGATCATGGTATGCAGGTGATCACCGGGCTGCAGCGTGACACGCTGGTTGCGGGTTCGGGCGCGGTGACAGCATTGCGCGCGCCTGTCTATATTCCTGCGGATGCGCTTTTTAATCGTGCGCCCATGTGGGTGATGCCGGATCAGGGTGTCTTGATCGAAAGTGATCTGCTTGAACAGCAATTTGGTGATCCGTTTGCGATTGTTCCAGCCTGCACGCTTGATGGCTATCGTGGTATTGAACGTGTGCGCCCCGGCGCACGAATGGAGCTGATCCGGCCACAGTTTTCCGGCGATGAAGTAATCTATGCCGAGGCAGGCGCAATGGCGTATTGCCCGGCTGAAATTGATCTTTTGGATTATTGCGAAGCAGCGCAACAAGGGCTGTATCGGGTGCTTTCGGCGTCAGACGCACGCACCGTGATCGTTGATATGATCTCCCAAGAAGAAAACCCGCACGCAGATCTGCCCTTTATGACGCCGGACGCGCCGGGCACACACCCGGATCTGCGATGATGTAATTTCAAGTCGGCGGCACAGCCGACATTAGGCAAGACCGAGCAGTCTTTGGCCCAATATGCAGCAGCCTAGCGGTAGAAAAACCAACGCTAAGCTGCTGCTTTTATGCGTAGATATGGCGCGCAGTTGCCGCAGTTGCTCAGGCAGATTTCTTTTCCGGGTCAAAACGGCGATAGAAACTCTGCCCCTTCGCGGCCATATCGCGCAAAAGATCCGGGCAGCTAAACCGCTCGCCATAGGTTTCAGACAGCTGATCGCAGCGCGCCGCCGCATAAGGCGTGCCGATGATATCAAGCCAGGAAAGCGGCCCGCCCGACCAAGGGGCAAAACCCCAGCCAAGGATTGCGCCTACGTCGCCTTCGCGAATGTCCATCAGCACATTTTCCTCAAGCGCCCGCACAGCTTCGAGCACTTGTGCAAACATCAGCCGCTCTTGCACTTCGATCAGATCGGGTTGTGCGGTTGCTGGTGGGTATTGATCAGAAAGCCCTTTCCAATACTCCACGCGCTTGCCTTTGGCGTCATAGTCAAAGAAACCCTTGCCCGCTTTGCGCCCCAGACGTCCCTGTTCTTCCATCCAGAAGATCAGATCATCCGCTGGGCTGTCTGGGTAGGCGTCGCCCATCGCAGCCTTGGTTGCGCGGGCGATCTTTGCACCCAGATCAATGGATGTCTCATCCGTCAGTTGCAGCGGACCCACCGGAAAGCCAAGCTGGCGCGCCGCATTGTCGATCAGCGCCGGGGATACCCCTTCGGTGATCATCCGCAGCCCTTCGTTGAGGTAAGGCAGGATACAGCGGTTTGCGTAGAAAAACCGCGCATCATTCACCACAATCGGTGTCTTGCGGATCTGGCGCACATAATCCAGCGCCTTCGCCACCGCGCGTGCACCGGTGTCTTTGCCTTTGATGATCTCCACCAAAAGCATTTTTTCAACCGGCGAGAAGAAGTGAATGCCAATGAACTGATCTGCGCGCGCCGAGGCTTTTGCAAGTTCAGAGATTGGCAGGGTTGAAGTGTTGGAGGCAAAAATGCAGTCCTCCGGGATGATCGCCTCAACCTTTTGGGTCATCTCTGCCTTGACCTTGGGGTCTTCAAACACTGCCTCAATGATCAGATCGCAGCCTTTAAGTGCGTTCAGATCCGCTGTTGCGCTGATCTGCGCAAGCATAGCCTCTTTTTGTTCCGGCGTGGTTTTGCCGCGTTTGATGCCTTTGTCAGCGTAATCCGCTGCATAAGATTTGCCCCGGTCGGCAGCGTCCTGATCTCGGTCGATCAACACGACCTCAATACCCGCCTGGGCCGAGACCAACGCAATGCCCGCTCCCATCATGCCCGCGCCCAGAACGCCAATTTTCTTGACGTTTTGATCGGCAATATCGCTGGGGCGTACTGCACCTTTTTCCAGCGCCTGTTTGTTCAAAAACAGCGAACGGATCATCGCCGAAGAAGATGGGTTCATCAAAATATGGGTGAACCAGCGTGCCTCAATCTTGAGGGCGGTGTCGAAATCAACCAGGGCACCCTCATAGATGGCTGACAGCAGCGCTTTGGCGGCGGGGAATGCTCCTTGCGTCTGCGCGTTCACCATGGCTGAGGCGCCAACAAAATTCATGAAGCCTGCCGGTTGATACGGCGCGCCACCGGGCAATTTGAACCCTTTGGCATCCCAGGGTTTTACGATGTCGGCGGCGCTGGCATTCAGCACCCAGTCTTTTGCGGCGGCCAGCGGATCATCAGCGAGCGCATCCACAAGGCTTGCACCTTTGGCTTTCTTTGGCTCCATCATCTTGCCTTCAAGCAAGACTGGCGCCGAGGCCACGGCCCCAACCATCCGCACATAACGCGTGGTGCCGCCACAGCCCGGGAAGAGACCAACCATGATTTCCGGCAGACCGATTTTGGCCTTTGGGTTTGTGGTCATCACCCGGTGATGACAGGCGAGCGCGATTTCCGTGCCAATGCCCGCACAGGTGCCATTGATCGCCACTGCGACCGGCTTGCCACCTTTGTTGGTTTTCGGCTCCATCCCGGCGCGTTCCAATTTGCGCAGGATACGGTGGCCTTCCATGGTGAAATCAAACAGGCCTTGTGCTGGGGTGTCACCAGACTCTTCGCGGATCGAGGCCAAAACATTCAGATCCATGCCCCCGGCAAAGTCTTTTTTTCCAGATGTAAGCACGAGGCCTTTGACCGCGTCATCCGAAAGGGCCTGATCAATAAATCCCTCAACCAGCTCCAGCGCTTCGCGGGTGAGCACGTTCATTGATTTTCCGGGTGCATCCCAAGTGATAACCGCAACACCATCACCATCGATGTCATAGGTAAAATCGCTCATGTGTCCTCTCCGGTTTGTTCTGTTGTCAGCGCGCTGCCGTCTTTGCGGGTGAATTCAAAATCGCCACCGGCAAATTTCACCATCAGATCCAGATCTGAATAAAAAGCCGTTTCCGTCTCGGTCCGAGTGCCGATTACAAGAAAGCTCGCGGTGTCATTGGTATTGTTGATAAAGTGATGTCCGTTTTCTTCGCCCGCTGGGAAAGTGGCGCAATCGCCGGGGGCCATGTCATGCGCGCCGTCATCATCGACCAGGGTACAAATACCAGCAGTGACCATGACAAATTCATCTTGGTTCATGTGGTAATGACGCAAGGAAGAGGCGGTACCAGGGGCCAAATGGACCAGATTGGCTCCAAATTGGCTGAGCCCACCAGCATCACCCAGACGCTGGGTGCTGCGCCCCTCGCAAGGGGCTGAGAGTTTGCCGGGATAGGTCGCACCGTGCCGGGTTGGGATTTTGGAAAGATCAAGCTTTGGCATCAGACCCTCTCAATCACAGTGGCTGCGCCCATACCCGAGGCGATGCAAAGCGTGGCTAGGCCACATTCTTTGTCCTGACGTTCCAGCTCATCCAGCAGGGTGCCGATGATGATCGCGCCGGTGGCCCCCAGCGGATGCCCCATGGCAATGGAGCCGCCGTTTACATTGACAATCGCGGGATCGACCTGAAACGCCTGTTGGAAGCGCAGGACAACAGATGCAAAAGCTTCGTTGACCTCAAAAAGATCAATGTCGCTGATGCTCATGCCGGTATCGGCAAGGATTTTTTCAGTCACTGGAACCGGCCCGGTCAGCATAATGGTTGGATCAGAGCCGATCTTGGCTGAGGCTTTGATGCGGGCGCGCGGTTTCAGCCCATGGGCTTCACCAAATGCCTTATCGCCAACCAAAAGCGCGGCAGCGCCATCCACAATGCCCGACGAATTGCCAGCATGGTGGATATGGTTGATCTTCTCCAGATGCGGGTATTTCAGCATGGCCACCTTATCAAAACCCGGCATCTGTTCGCCGATCATCTGGAAGGCTGGGTTCAGTTTTGCAAGCGCGTCCATATCGGTTCCGGGGCGCATGTATTCATCCCGTTCCAGAATGGTGAGCCCGTTTTGATCCATCACGGGGATGATCGATCTTTCAAACCGATTGTCAGCCCAGGCCGCGGCAGCGCGGCGTTGGGATTCAACCGCAAATGCATCAGCCTCATCGCGGCTGAAGCCATACTCAGTCGCGATAATATCAGCAGAAATCCCCTGTGGGACAAAATAGCTTTCCATTGCAAGGCTTGGATCAACCGCAATGGCGGCACCGTCCGATCCCATCGGAACCCGGCCCATCATTTCGACACCACCCGCAATATAGGCCTGACCTGCACCCCCTTTGATCTGGTTTGCGGCAAGGTTTACCGCTTCAAGGCCCGAGGCGCAGAAACGGTTGATGGAGAGGCCGGGAATGGCCTCATCCAGATCAGATGCAAGCACCGCCGAGCGGGCAAGACAGCCACCTTGCTCCATGACCTGGGTGACATTGCCCCAGATCACATCCTCTACCACATGCCCCTCAAGCCCGTTGCGCGATTTCAACGCATTCAGCGTCAGCGCAGACAGGCGCAGCGCTGAAACCTCATGGAGCGCACCATCTTTGCGGCCCTTGCCGCGCGGGGTGCGAACTGCGTCATAGATAAAGGCGTCTGTCATCATCTTTTCCTTATGCGCGATCTGACGGGTTGCCGGGCATCAGATCATAGGGGTGTTTCCAGCCGGGCAGGTCGCTGACGCGGGTAAGCCAGGCATCGATATGGGGCCAATCTGCCCGATCAAATCCAAAAGGTTCCGGGTAAAACAGGTAGCTGCAGCAGCTAAGATCCGCATTGGTGATACTGTCGCCTACCATCCACTCGCGCCCCTCAAGATGCGCGTTGAGGGTGGTGAATGCAGCCTTTAGGCGGCCTTGCATAAAGGTGATGACATCTGCGGGGCGTTTGTCTTCCGGCAGGAAATTCATCAAAAATCGGGTCATGCCAACCTGGCTGGAAAGCTTGTGATTGTCCCACAGGACCCAACGCAGCACCTCGTATTTTTCTTCAGCGGTACCGCCAAACTTGCCAGTTTTATCGGTAATGTATTGTTGAATGACGCCGGATTGGCTTAGGGTCAGATCCCCGTCCACCATTGTTGGCGCTTCACCCTGTGCGTTGATTTTGCGGAAAGCCTCGCCGCGCGTTTCGCCGTTGAAGAAATCGACATAGACAGGCGCCCAATCCAGCCCTGAGAGTTCAAGCGCAAGTGCTGCCTTATACGCGTTGCCGCTTTCGCCAAAGCAGTAGAGTTTGATGGTCATTGTGCAGTCCTTTGCAAGCCGTGAATCGGGGGTTTCACACCCCCGCACCCCCGTGGAGTATTTATAAAAAGGTGAAGCTGTTGAGAGGAATTTAACCAAAGTGGCAATATTGTGATCTTGCAGAACAGGCTGGAGAGCTGATGGCTGCAAAAGGTGACGGCGCGCTCTTTCATTTGGCGAAGGCTTGGGATCGGGCGCGCCGCTTTTTCACCTTTTCTTAAATACTCCCGCCGGAGGCTCCTGCGCGTGCGAAAAGCGGTGAGCCATAGAGGACAGCACAAGCGGTTCATCTTTTTCGATCCTCAAGTTCCGCATTAAAGATCCGCAAACGATGGGTGAGGTTGTCGTGGTTTGTCACACTGTCAAAGTTCTCAAACAGAAAGGACAATGCCTCGCCCTCATCTAGCCCTGCTTCCTGTGAAAAACGGCGCAAGCGACGATAACCATCTTCGGTCATCGAGATCGGGATACGGCGGGTAAGGCGGAAACGTTTGGGCATTGTGTCTTTCTAACGTCTGAACGAAGTGTTGCGACGAACCTGGCCTCAGAATGCCTCCGCGTCTAGGGCCATTACCGGGTTAGCGCCGGATTGTATGCGTGCGAGGTGAAGCTTAGTGGCGGGAAGCTGTCTCGCCATATAGTAGCGCGCGGTTGCCAGTTTGGTCTCATAAAACGCTGCGTCGCCTTGGCCTGTATTCAGCGCCGTTTGCGCAGCCTGTGCCATACGGGCCCACATCAGTCCAAGGCAGACATGGCCAAAGAGATGCATAAAGTCATAAGAGCCTGCGAGTGCGTGATTGGGGTTTTTCATCCCGTTCTGCATGAAATACATCCCCGCCGCCTGTAGATCCTTGGAGGCGGATTTCAGCGGTTCAATGAAGGTGGTTTTGAATTCATCTGATGTTGCACCAGCCGTGGCGCAGAAATCTTTTACCAGTTCAAAAAACGCCATGACGTGTTTGCCGCCATCCTGGCCGAGTTTACGACCAACCAGATCCAGCGCCTGTACGCCGTTTGCGCCTTCATAGATCATGGTGATGCGGGCATCGCGGCTGAACTGGGACATGCCCCATTCCTCGATATAGCCATGACCACCGTAGACCTGCTGCGCCTGGACGCACATGTCATAGCCTTTGTCAGTGAGAAACCCCTTTAGAACGGGGGTCATCAATGAGATCAGCCCCTCGGCGGCCGCATCGCCCGACCGGTGGGATTGATCTATGAGCATTGCGCCCCACAGCAAGAAGGCCCGCGCGCCTTCGGTGAAGCTTTTCTGATCCATCAGGTTGCGGCGGATGTCCGGGTGTACAATCAGCGGGTCCGCAGGCCCATCGGGGTTCTTAACGTCGGTTACATCGCGCCCCTGCAGCCGGTCTTTGGCGTAATCCACTGCGTTCTGATAGGCGGCTTCTGCCTGGGCGAGGCCTTGCATTGCAACACCAAGGCGCGCTTCGTTCATCATGGTGAACATGGCGCGCATGCCCTTGTGTTCCTGACCAAGCAGATACCCCGTCGCACCGTCATAGTTCATCACACAGGTGGAATTACCGTGGATGCCCATCTTCTCTTCGATTTTGCCAACCGAGACCGCGTTTCGATCCCCCAATGTGCCATCTTCTGCCGCATGGATCTTGGGAACAATAAACAGCGACACGCCTTTGATCCCATCGGGGCCGCCTGGGATCTTGGCCAGAACCAGATGGATGACATTTTCCGCCAGATCGTGATCCCCAGCTGAGATAAAGATCTTCTGCCCGGTGATCTTATAGCTGCCATCTGTCTGTGGTTCCGCCTTGGTGCGCATCAGACCAAGATCAGTGCCGCAGTGGGGCTCTGTCAGGTTCATGGTGCCGGTCCAGTCGCAATTCACCATCTTGGGCAGATAGGTGTTTTTCTGCGCGTCTGTACCATGGGCAAGAATAGCAGAAGCCGCACCATGGGTGAGACCCTGATACATAGTGAAGGCCTGATTGGCGCCAGAGAAGAATTCACCCACCGCTGTGCCGATAAGGTAGGGCATAGCCTGGCCACCATAGGCCTCGGGCAGATCAATACCCGGCCAGCCGCCGTCTTTCATCTGCTCGAACGCGGCTTTGAACCCGGTGGGGGTTGTCACAACACCATTTTCAAAGCGGCAACCTTCGAGATCCCCAACCCTATTTAATGGCTGCAGCACATCAGAGGCGATTTTGCCCGCTTCGTTCAAAATGGCAGAGGTGAAGTCAGCCTCCAGATCCGCATAGCCGTGTATGTCAGTACCTGTGATCTGCAACACCTCATGCAGCAGAAATTGAACGTCCTGTATTGGGGCAGTGTAACGGGGCATGGCAAATCTCCGTCTGTTGAATACCGGTTAAGGGGTCGCTGCGGATTTGAGAGAGGAGATCATCTTTTCTCCCCAGCGCAGCTGTTCTTTTAAATCGTCTATAGCGAGGGTCAGCTCATCGCGTTGCTGTTCCATCTCTGTCAGCCGCTCACAGGCGGCCTTATAGGTGCGGCTCAGCTGGGTTAGTTGCAGATCGTCTGCGTGATACAGATCCAGCAGTTGACCGATCTCTTCGAGACTGAAGCCAAACCGCTTGCCGCGTTTGATCAGTTTCAATCGCGCCCGGTCCTGTTTGGTAAACAATCTGCGTTGCCCATCCCGGATCGGGGACAGCAGCGCCTTGGATTCATAAAAGCGCAAAGTACGGGGGGTGACGTCAAAGGCGTCACACATCTCGCGTATTGTCAGTGTCTCTTCGCTCATGATGGTCTGCACCTGCGTCGGTTCACCTCGGGAGACAGCCAAACGAGGCAGTCTCTTCTATACATATAGGGATGAACCTTGACGTTTACGTAACTCGTACGTCACGTCACTTTGGAAGGGACGCAGCGGCGCAATCAAAAATACCCGGCGTCGCGTGGACACCGGGTGTAAGACATTTCCAAGATGGGGCGCTTATTCTTTCACCAGCTCTTCGGTTGTGGCGCGCAACTCAGTGAGTTCATCAAGCGCCTGTGCAATCTGCACCTTTTGTTGGCTCAGCTCTTTGATCTGGCGATCTGCCATTTCCAAAAACGCCTTCAGCTGCGCCTGCGTGCCCTGATCTTCGTAGATCATCAGCCACTGGCGCATCTCTTCCAGCTGAAAGCCAAAACGACGTCCGCGTAGGATCAAGGTCATTCGTGCCCGCTCACGCGCACCGTAAAACCGGCTGCGCCCTTCGCGCCGCGGCTCGATCAGTTCGATGTACTCGTAATAGCGAAGCGTTCGCGGGGTGACTTCAAACTCCGCGCACATCTCCTTGAATGACAATTCATTTGTGGTCATTCTAATTCTCCCTTGCGCGTAACCTAGGCTTGGTTTTTTCCGAGTGCAATAACACATGGGCTTCTTTAAAACAGTAAGTCACATCAAACGTGATAAATTTGGAGACAGCTATGGATGCATTACTCGAAGAGGCGCGTGCGCTGGTCTTGCAGCTGCCGCATTCCAAGGCGCTGGGCATGCATCTGATCTCCTGTGGTGGCGGAGAGGCGGCGATAGAGATGCCGTATGATGAAAAACTCATCGGTGATCCCGTCTCACGGGTTATTCATGGTGGTGCGGTCTCGGCGCTGATGGACACCTGTTGCGGCGCGGCGGTTCTGTTTCATCCCAGTCGGCCGATCAGCACTGCAACCATTGATCTGCGCATCGACTATATGCGCAGTGCAACGCCGGGGCAGACGATTGTGGCCGAAGCCACCTGCCATCAGGTGACGCGTTCTGTTGCCTTTGTGCGCGCTGTTGCCATGGATGACGATCGCGCCAACCCGGTGGCCACCGCAACCGGAGCCTTTACCGTGGAGACAAACGCATGAGCCGCCCCCAGCCTGAACCTGTACAGCAGGTCAAAAACCGGCGCGATGCAGCGCTGGGCGCATTGGTGGCCTCGGTGCCTTATATTCAGTTTCTGGGGATCACCTTTGATCGGCGCGGCAATGAACTGACGGCGCAGTTGAATTTTGATGATAAGCTGATCGGGAACCCCCGTCTTCCGGCGCTGCACGGCGGGGCAACCGCCGCGTTTCTGGAAGTAACCGCGATGATCACATTGCATTGGACGGTTCTTTGGGAGCAGATCGAAAGCGGCGCGCTTGATCCAGAAGAAATGGCGCGTGGTCTCATCCCACGTCACCCCAAGACCATTGATTTCAGTGTGGATTATCTGCGCTCAGGACTGCCACGAGATGCCTATGCGCGGGCTCGGGTGTGGCGCTCTGGTCGTCGCTTTGCCTCTGTTCATGTTGAGGCCTGGCAGGACAACAAAGAAAAACTTTTGGCCCAGGCCACAGGTCATTTCCTGATGTCAGAAGGAGAGGCCGCCTAAAGCGGCCTCAACCCTGTTAATCCAGCAGTGCTGCAAGCGCCTCGGTTGGGCGGCCAATGCTGGCTTTGTCGCGCGTAAACGCAATAGGGCGTTCAATCAGGGCAGGGTGGTCCGCCATTGCTTGCAACAATACGTCTTCGCTGTTTTCTGCGCTTAGCCCCAGTTCTTTGAACAGGGCGTCTTTGTTGCGCATCATATCAATCGCTTTTACGCCCAGCATGTCGCGCACGCGGGTCAGCTCTTCGCGTGTGGGGCCATCTTTTTGATAAAGGCGCACGTCGATTTCAGCGCCTTTTTCTTCAAAAAACGCAAGCCCTGCGCGCGATTTCGAACAGCGTGGATTATGCCAATAGGTGATCACAGCCAGTCTCCCTGTTTGCTGCCCACTGCATCTGCAACGGTTGCAAACCCATCGCGCGCCAGCAGCTGGTCCAGACCGGTGGCAATCTCAGACGCCAGGCTAATGCCGCCATAGACCATCGCAGTGTAAAACTGCACTGTTGAAGCCCCGGCGCAGATCTTGGCATAGGCCTGTTCAGCGGTGCTGATGCCGCCCACGCCCATCAGCGGTACATCCCCATTTAGACGGGACGAAAGCTGCGCCAGAATGCGAGTGGATTTTTCAAAAAGCGGCGCACCAGAAAGCCCGCCCGCCTCATCACGATGTGCACTTTGCAATCCATCGCGCGACAAGGTTGTATTGGTGGTGATCACCGCATCAATACCAGTTTCGCGCGCCACTGCTGCGATGTCATCCAGCTCGTCCAGTGTCAGATCCGGGGCGATTTTTAAAAACACGGGTACGCGCCGCGCAAGACCTTCGCGTACATCAATCACACCGTTCAAAAGCGCGCTCAACGCGTCTTTGCCTTGCAGGTCGCGCAGCTTTTCGGTGTTGGGCGATGAAACATTCACCGTGGCAAAATCCAGATGTGCACCACAATGAGCCAGCACTTTGGCAAAATCTGCGGCGCGGTCGTCGCTGTCTTTGTTGGCCCCAAGGTTCAGGCCAATCACCGCGTCTTTTGGGCGTTTGGCCAAACGTGCGCCGATCACCTCCATGCCCTCGTTGTTAAAACCAAAGCGGTTGATCGCGGCGCGGTCTTCGCTCAGGCGAAACAGGCGTGGTTTTGGGTTGCCGGGCTGCGGACGTGGAGTGGCGGCACCCACCTCAATAAAGCCAAACCCCGCCTGGCTGAGCGGCGCAAGTGCTTCGGCGTTTTTGTCAAACCCCGCCGCAAGGCCCACCGGGTTTGGCAGATCAATGCCTGCAAATCGGGTTTTCAGTCGCGCGGATGTGACCGGGCCAGGCGTGGGCGCGAGGCCGGATTTCAAAGCTGAGATCGACAGCCCATGCGCGGCCTCTGGATCCATCTTATGCAGCGCCTTGAGGGCGAGTTTTTCGGTAAGTTTCATCACGCCACCTTTATTTGGTATCAGCCGGGAAAACATGTGCACCGTCCACAAACGGCAAGGGTTTGCTCCACAGGATGTCATCCATGCGCAGCACGCGATAGAGATGCGGGAACAATGCGCCACCACGTGATACTTCCCATTTCAGCGCATCACCCAAGCTGTCGGCGTCGACGGCCAACAGAAACAGTCCTTCTTCACCTGCAAAATGCTTGGCGGCGGTTTCAGCGGCCTGTGCAGCGGTGGAAAAATGTACAAACCCATCGGCAAGATCCACGGGAGCGCCCTGTGTTTCACCCTTGGTCTGCAACGCAGCCCATTCGTCCTGGCGGAAAATCTTATATATCAGCATGCGGCTCTGATGCACCTAGGGCTCGCGTGGGTCAAGAGGTAGGCGCTTTTGCGCCATCGATATCTTGCGCTTGATGTCTTTGCAGATTTTTTGACCATTTGGTTTGAAAAATGTCGCGCTTTGGCCCAGAGTTTTGGTGAATTGGACCTCTGGCTGAGGCCCTTTCCAAGACAGGGAGTTTACGCATGGTATTTTCACGTTTTCTGGCAAGCACCGCAGCGCTGGGTCTGACCGCTGGTATGGCGGCAGCAGAATTCAAGCTAACCGTATTGCACACAAACGACATTCACAGCCGGATCGAATCCATCAATAAGTATGATTCCACCTGTGGCGCGGAAGATGAGGCCGAGGGCAAATGCTTTGGTGGTGTTGCACGGATCAAAAGCCTGATTGATGCCAAGCGGACCGCGCTGGCTGGGCAGAACTTTGTTGTGCTTGATGCGGGTGACCCGTTTCAGGGGTCGCTGTTTTACACCACTTACAAAGGTGCAGCCGAGGCTGAGTTCATGGAGGCCATCGGCTATGATGTGATGGCAGTGGGCAACCATGAGTTTGATGATGGTCCCGAAGGGCTTGCAAAATTCACCGATGCGGTTTCATTCCCGGTGATTTCCGGCAATCTTGACCTCTCTTCTGAGGCCAGCCTGAAAGGTAAGGTCAAAAATCACGTGGTGCTTGAGGTTGGCGGTGAAAAGGTTGCTGTGATCTCGGTGTTGGCCACGGATACGGTTGAGACCTCTTCGCCGGGGCCAAATGTGGTGTTTCAGGATGAAATTGAAAGCCTGAAAGCAGATGTTGCCGCCCTGGAGGCAGAAGGTATCAATAAAATCATCGCCCTGACCCACGTAGGTCTGGCAAAAGATCTTGAGATTGCCGCCGCTGTTCCGGGGCTTGATCTGGTTGTCGGCGGCCATTCCCACACGCTGCTGTCCAATACCAACGAGCGCGCCGAAGGAGCCTATCCAACCATGGTGGGGGATGTGCCGGTGGTGCAGGCCTATGCCTATTCCAAATATGTGGGTGAGCTGAACGTCACCTTTGACGATGCGGGTAATGTGGTCGCCGCGCAGGGTGAACCGATCCTGCTTGATGCGTCGATCACCCCGGATGCTGCGATTGCCGCGCGTGTGGCTGAGATGGGCGCACCGATCGAAGAGGTGAAACAGCGCGTAGTAGCCGATGCGGCCGATGCGATCGAAGGCGCGCGCGATGTCTGTCGAACCGGTGAATGCGCAATGGGCAATCTGGTGGCCGATGCGATGCTGGACCGCGTCCGGGATCAGGGGATTCAGATCGCCATCCAAAACGGTGGCGGGCTGCGCGCATCTATTGATGCTGGTGAGATCACCATGGGTGAGGTTCTGACCGTTCTGCCGTTCCAGAACACGCTTTCAACCTTTGAGGTGTCGGGCCAGACCGTAATTGACGCGCTGGAAAACGGTGTGAGCCAGGTGGAAGAGGTCAAAGGCCGCTTTGCCCAGGTTGCAGGGATCAAATACACATGGGATCAATCCGTTGCCCCCGGTGAGGGCCGCATCACCGAGGTGATGGTTGATGAAGGTGGCGCCTGGCTGCCGATCGATCCCGCCAAAATCTACGGCGTTGTGTCCAACAACTATGTCCGCAGCGGTGGTGATGGCTACAAAATGTTCATTGATGCACAAAACGCCTATGACTTTGGCCCAGATCTGGCGGATGTCACAGCAGAGTTTCTCGCAAAATCAACTGGCTACAAACCTTATACTGACGGGCGGATCACCCAGAAGTAAACACTGACGTTTTAACTATGATGCCCCGTCACGGATCTCTGCGACGGGGCTTTTTCTTTGTCGCGTGATCTGGCATTTTAACGTTATGGACCATCCTTTGATCGATCTTATCAATCAGAAAATCGCCGCAGCTGAGGCTGAGGGCGAATTTGACAACCTCGATGGGGCTGGCAAACCCTTGCCTGAGTGCGATGATCCAGAGAACGCATTGGTCAATCGCCTGATCAAGGAAAGCGGTGGCGTGCCCGAATTTGTCTCGCTCTCGCGAGAGCTGGAACGGTTGCGTGCTGAGCTGCGCGAAACCGGCGATCGCAGCAAGCGGCGTGAGATCTTGCAAGATATGTCGATGATGGAAGCGCGCATTGATATCGCGCGCAAATCCCACAGTCGCTGATCCTATGTGTGGGCGGATCGCGGTTACCTTACCCCATGATGCAATGACGCAGATCTTTGCCGCGCGTCCAAGCAACCGGCTGCCGAACCTGCCAAATTACAACATTTGCCCCACCAACCAATTGGCTGTGGTGCGCTCTGGCGCGTTGGGGCGGGAACTTGTTTCGATGCGGTGGGGGTTTTTGCCAAGCTGGTACAAAAGCGAAACAGACGGGCCCTTGTTGATCAATGCGCGTGCTGAAACGCTTGCAGAGAAACCTGCCTTTGCAGATGCAGCCAGATCCCGGCGCTGTCTGATCCCGGTTTCGGGGTTTTATGAATGGAGTAAGGATGCAGATGGCCAGCGGCTCCCTTGGTACAGCAGTCGCAGTGATGGGGACGTTATGGCCCTGGCTGGCATCTGGCAAAACTGGGGGGCTGATCCGCAAAACACCTGCGCGGTGGTAACAACTGCGGCGAATTCCGATATGCAGGCGATCCACCACCGCATGCCTTTGATACTTGGGTCGCAGGATTGGGGGCTATGGCTGGGGGAGGCGGGCCACGGCGCTGCACGGCTGTTGAAACCGTTGCAAACGGGGATTTTACGAACGCACCGCGTTGGGCAGGCGGTTAATTCCAATCGCGCTGAAGGCGAGGCATTGATTGAACCGTTTGAGGTGATCGAAGAAAGCAGTGACGCGCCCCCGTTGCATGACAAACGGGGCGCGCAAGGCCGTCTATTCTAGCTGAGTTAGTCGGCAGCTTGTTGGGTGTTCAACGGTGCCAGAATTGGTGCTGTGGTTTCAGTGTTTGCAGCCGCAGCGACCCGCGCCAACAGTTCAACAAGCTGTGCCCGCTCTTCGTCAGAAACACCCGGAAGCATTTTATCCTGACAGGCCAGCACAACAGGATGTGCCTGCAAGAGCAGGTCTTTGCCCGCTTCGCTCAGATAGATTTCACGGGCACGGCGATCTGTTTTGCTCACCACTCGCGACACAAAACCCTTGAGTTCCAGTCTGTCGACGACCTTGCCCAATGTTGCGCGATCATACCCAACTTGTTTTGCAACGCTCGCCTGGTCAACGCCGGGGAATTCTTCTACCGCCCATAAAACACTGTACTGAACCGGTGTTAACGGCAGATCTGCCTCGGACATCGCCGTGGTGAATTGTGCAACGCAGATCTGGTTCAGACGGCGAATAAGATGGGAGGGTAGCGAATACATCTCCGATTGAGGAGAAGTCATGTAGTTCTTTCCTGTTCCAACTGGTGACGGCACATTTAGATATGTGTTAATCTGTTTTAGGTATTACCGATACTTTTTATTTAAAAGCTTAGGCAAGATTGAATTTAAATTTGAGTTGAAATTTAGCTGATTTATGCCGGTTTGAATGTGGATCAACGAAATAATGGTGACCAACGACATGAAATTGGCTGAAATTCTGAATCTTAGTCACGATATGGTGATAGATGTGCGCAGCCCGGCGGAATTTGCACTAGACCATGTGCCAGGTGCAGTGAATCTTCCGGTTTTGAACAATGAAGAGCGCGCACGTGTTGGCACGATCTATGTTCAAGACAGCCCGTTCAAGGCGCGCAAGCTGGGCGCAGCTTTGGTTTTTCGAAATGCCGCCAGACACATAGAAGAGCAGCTGTCCCACTTGGACGGCGGTTGGCGTCCGCTGGTTTACTGCTGGCGTGGTGGTCAGCGTTCGGGCAGTTTTACCTGGATGTTGCAGCAAATTGGCTGGCGGGCAGAGGTGCTGCCGGGTGGTTATCAAAGCTACCGACGTCAGGTTTGTACCGCGCTTTATGAAGACAAGCTGCCCTTTCGTATTTTTGCGCTCGATGGCTATACCGGCACGGCCAAAACCGCGATCTTGAATGCATTTGCAGACCTTGGCGGCCAGGTGCTTGATCTCGAAGCTTTGGCCAGACATCGCGGATCGCTCCTTGGCGGCTGTGCAGAGCCACAGCCAAGTCAGAAGGCTTTTGAGAGTGCGATCATTGCGCAGCTCATGCAATTTGATCCGGAAAAGCCAGTTCTGGTTGAGGCAGAAGCCAGCAAAATCGGCGCGCGCTCATTGCCACCTGCGCTTTGGACTGCGCTGTGTGCTGCGCCGCGTATTGATGTGGTTGTGCCGGTTGCGGCACGGGTCAAATATCTTTGCGCGACCTATGATGATATTTTGTCAGATCATCCGCGGCTTGAGGACAAACTTGGAGTTTTGCGCGCCCATCGGTCCAATGCGGTGGTGGACAACTGGCTTGGGCTCAGCTTGGCGGGCGATAAATGCGCGTTGACCCAGGCGCTTGTGCAAGAGCACTACGATCCGACCTATCAAAAAGCACGCGACCGACACGCACATACACCGCTTGCGCAGATCTCACTTGGGGCGCTGGAAGCTGCGGATATCGAAGCGGCTGCGCAACAGCTTATGGCTATTGTTATGGCGCAAGGGTGATCTGCCCCGGCTGATCTGTGAGCCTGCCGATAATGGCCGCATGTTCGCCCTGATTGAGCAGTTCCTGCAGCAATGCGGGGGCAGAATCTGGATCAACCGCTGCCAGCAGGCCACCGGATGTCTGCGGGTCAAATAGGACTTCTGGCGCGGCGCATAACTCTGGTAGCAACGCACGGTTTTCAGGATAAAGCGATGAGCGCACTCCTTTCGCAGACAGCGCGGCCACACCAGCAAGCAGGCGCAGTTTTTGTGGCGCAATCTCTGCACCACATTGTGAGGCGTCACAGATCCCTTTCAGATGTCCCAAAAGGCCAAAGCCTGTGACATCGGTCATCGCATGGGCCTGTTCTAGTGTTTTCGCCGCCTGCGCCTGTGGACGGCTCATCTGTTTGAGCGCCGCGGCAATGTGATCACCTGCGGCCAGGCCAGCCATTTCTGCCGCCATAAGAATGCCGGTGCCCAAAGGTTTGGTCAGGATCAAAGCGTCGCCTGCCTTGCCGCCAGCGAGCGTGATTGGCGCGCGTTCGCAGAGGCCCGTTATCGTAAAGCCGATCGTCAGCTCTGAGCCCATTGCGCTGTGGCCACCAACAATATCAGCCCCAGCGCCCGAAACGATCTCACCAGCAGCCTGCATGATTTCCGCCAAAGTGCGCCGCTGCAGCTCTGTATTCATTTGTGGCAGTGTAATGCTGGCGGTTGCCGCCTGCGGTGTGGCGCCCATAGCCCAGATGTCACCCAATGCGTGAACTGCCGCAATGCGCGCCATGGTGATCGGGTCTTGTACAAAGGCGCGCAGATGGTCGGTTGTGATCACCTGCTGCGCCCCGCCGATTGTGATAACTGCGGCGTCATCTCCGGGTAGATGTGTGATGTCTGAGCGGGTGCCTGAGGGGGGGAGCGCATCCATCAGTGCTGTGCGTGCAACTTTTGCACCGCAGCCGCCGCACATGGGTTTGCCTGCAAAGACATCTGGCAGATCCTGGGTGTGTTCGGCCGGTAGATCCGGTGTCTTTTCTGCCATCAAATCGCGAAAACTGCCCATGAAGCTCTGGTCGATGCTATGTTTCCAACGCCAGATTTGCCGTCCATGAAAAGGCAGGCCGAACTTTTCACCCAGCGCCTGTTTGGCCCCCAGGGAGATCAGTTTCAGATAGTCTTTTTGCGGCTTATACCGTTTTAGTGGGTCCCCCGTGAGGCAGGCACGAAGATTGGCAAACAGAACCGGGGCCTGACGTACCGCATAAACGCCCGCCTTCGGGCGCGGGTCTGCACTGAAATGGGCGCAGTCACCTGTGGCAAAAACCTGCGGGTCCGAGCTTTGCAGATGGGGGTCAACATCAACGAAGCCATGCGTCAGCGAGAGTCCGGTGTTTTCTATCCAATCATAAGGGCGCGCGCCCGCGGCACCGGTTGTGAAATCTGACAGGATCTCGCGCCCATCGCTGAGCGTGATCAAGCCCGATGTAATTGCAGCAATCTCAGCATGTTCAACAAGGCTCACCTGCTGAATGGTGAGATGGCGTCGCATGATCTTTTGCGCGTTTTCGGGCAAGGCCGTCAGGGCGGTGTCATTGTCGATCAATGTGGCTGACGCCAATCTGCCGCGTTGGCGCAGCGCATGTGCCATGGCGAGGATCAGTTCAACCCCCGCGACGCCGCCGCCGATCACCGCGACATGCGCGGGGTCGTTGCCTTGGCGAAACGCATCCCAGCGTGCTGCAAACGGGCCAAGGGGTTTTGCAGGAACCGCGTGCTCGGAAAAGCCCGGCATCTGCGGCATCGATGAGGTGATACCGATGTCGATGGAGGCCACATCATAGGCAATCGGCGGCTGCCCCGGAACATGGATCAGCTGCGCTGCCCGGTCGATATGTTCAGCATGTCCAAGGATCAGGCGGGCATTGGCAAAGCGGCCAAGCTGTACCAGATCAATATCAAGATCTTCGCGCGCGTAATGGCCTGCAACAAAACCGGGCAACATGCCGGAATAGGGGGCGGTTGGTCCGGGATTGATAACGGTGAGCCGGGCCCCGGCCAGTGGTTTCATACCCCAGGATTTCAGCACCAGCGCATGTGTATGCCCGCCCCCGATCAGAACAACATCCTTGGTGATCGGATAGGTGGGGGCGTGCATCGTTTGTTTAACCTCTTATCGGCTGGGTCACTCTGTTGGAGCTTTGTCCGTATAGTGGGTGGCCCAGACTTGATCACCTTCTGCCTTTGGCAGTGTTTCAGGTGTTTCATGCCGATGCATATGTACCTTGGCAATGAAATTCGCCGTGATGGGCGCCGTGATAAAGAGGAAAATAATAATCATGATTTCATGAATGGAACCATGATGTTCGGTCAGGTAGGCGTGCAGGATCGAGGCGATAAGAACCCCTCCCATGCCAACGGTTGTGGCTTTGGTTGGGGCATGCAGCCGCGACATCGCATCATTGAGCTTTAGCATCCCGAATGAGCCAACAAGACCAAAGATGCCGCCAATAATGAGGAAAACCGAGATGATGATTTCCAAGATCAGTTCCATGGGTCAACCCTCACTCAATAATATTGCCGCGCAGGATAAAGCGCGCATAAGCCACGGTTGAGACAAAGCCGAGCATGGCAATGATCATCGCGGCCTCGAAATAGATCTCTGTCCCATTGGCGAGCCCATAAAGCACCATCACAGCAATGGCATTGATGAACATCGTATCCAGCGCGAGGATGCGATCGGTGATGCGATCCGCAAAGACCACTTTCCACAGGTTCATTAAAACAGCTGCGCCAAAACAGGCAAAGGCGAAATAGGTGGCATAGATCATCATTCGAAAATCTCCTTCAGCCGGGCCTCATAACGGCTCTTGATTTCATCACGGACTTCATCGGGGTTTTCTGCGTCAAGGCAATGCACCAGCAGCGCATGCCCGTGATCAGAAAGATCTGCGGATACGGTGCCGGGTGTCAGCGTGATGGTGCCCGCAAGCGCAGTGATGGCCTCTGGGGTGCGCAGATCCAGCGGGATTGTGACCCAGGCGGGTTTGCGTTCAGAATTGGGTTTAAACAGAACGATCTTGGCCACCACCACATTGGCAACAATAATGTCCCAGATCACAATGCCGATATAGGCAAGGATCTTGAGCGGCGCCCGCATGGTTGGTTGATTGGGCCAGTAGCTTGCTGTGACAAAAGGAATGAGCCAGCCAAGCAAAAAGCCAAACACCAGTGAATTCAGCGACCAGCCGTTGACCAGAAGCAACCAGGTGATGGTCAGCATCAGCGTCAAGAGCGGGTGGGGGAGTACTTTGCGAAACAAGCTCATTTGTTATCTCCCAACACGGTTTCGAGATAGGCGGTTGGCGCAAAGAGCTGCGCGGCGGTCGCCTCTGCGTATTTGCTCATCGGGCCGGAGAA
This sequence comes from Tritonibacter aquimaris, assembly GCF_009617595.1. GTDB lineage: Bacteria > Pseudomonadota > Alphaproteobacteria > Rhodobacterales > Rhodobacteraceae > Epibacterium > Epibacterium aquimaris. The sequence continues at coordinate 372,009 of NZ_WIXK01000004.1, forward strand.
CACGGTCAGCGCAACCAAAGCTGCCACCAGTGAGAATACGGCGACAAAAGGCAATGGGCGTGCAGGCGCAACTTCGCGCCCTTCGGTGCCTTCGGTCGAGGCATCATAGGATTTCCAGAAGATCAGCGTGCCAGCACGGGCAAGGCCCAATATTGTCACCAATGAGGAAATCAGGATCACCGCCCAGATGGTCCAGACCATCTCATGGTTGCGTGCCGCATCCAAGACCAGCAGTTTCCCGATAAAGCCCGACAGTGGTGGCATACCAGCAAGTGCAATGGCGGCGACAAAGAACAGCGCAGCAATCAACCCGTTTTGTGGCATCGGTGCGCGCGGGGCGATTTCAGCTCCACGGCGTTCAATCACCAGATCTGAGATCAGGAACAACAGCGCTGCAGCGAAGGTGGAATGCACCATGTAATAGATCCCAGCCGCGGCGGCTTCGGGGGTGAACAGCGAGATAGATGTCAGCAGCGTGCCCATAGACGCGATCGCCCCAAAGGCAATCATGCGCCCAATATCACGCGAACCAAGAACACCAATTGCACCAATCGCCAGTGTCGCCAGCGCCGCAGGCAGCATCCAGTCGCCGCTCAAGCCTTCGGTGGCAGCAACCTCGGGGCCAAAGATCAGCGTGAAGAAACGCAAGATCGCATAGGCTCCCACTTTGGTCATGATGGCAAAAAGCGCAGCCACTGGGGCAGGGGCCTCAGCATAGGATGCAGGCAGCCAGAAGTGCAGCGGCAGCAGCGCCGCTTTGATACAGAACACAAGCAGAAGCAGGATCGCCCCCACACGCAGCAACGCGGTGTCATCTGCCGGGATTTCGGCTACTTTTACGGCCAGATCCGCCATGTTCAATGTACCGGTCACCGAATAGATGGTGCCCAGTGCAAAGAGGAACAGGCTGGAGCCCAGCAGGTTAAAGACCACATATTGCAGCCCCGCCCGGAACCGGCGCGCGCCGCCGGAGTGGATGCACAGCCCGTAGGATGCAATCAGCAGAACTTCAAAGAACACAAAGAGGTTAAAGGCGTCGCCAGTCAGGAACGCCCCCTGAATACCCATCAGCTGAAACAGGAACAATGAGTGGAAGTTGCGCCCACGCGCGTCCCAGCCTGAACCCACCGCATAGAGGTTCACCACCAGTGCCAAAACCGCGGTGAGGATACACATCATGGCAGACAGGCGATCCAGCACCAGCACAATGCCAAAAGGCGCGTTCCAATCACCCAGCTCATAAACTTGTACGCTGCCATCCGCGACCTGCAGGCCCAGCACCAGAGTAAGGGCAACAAGTGCGGCAGATGTCGCCAGTGAGAAGATCCGGGACAGGTCCATATGGTGACGGGTCACCATTGCGATCAACGGGGCAACCACCGCAGGCAATATAATCGGCGCAATCATCAAATGGTTCATGCGTCTTCTCCCGCCTCGGAGGCGTCAGTCATATTGATATCGTCCGTTCTGGAGGAGAGATACGCACCCAGCGCGATCATCACCACCACCGCTGTCATGCCAAAGGAAATCACAATGGCAGTGAGAACCAGCGCCTGGGGCAGCGGATCGGAATAGGCGACCTCTTTGTATTTGTTGAGGATCGGAGGGGCGTGGACCATCAGACGTCCGGTGGCAAACAAAAAGACGTTTACCGCATAAGACAGCAGCGACAGCCCTAGGATTACCGGGAAGGTGCGACGGCGCAGGATCAGATAAATACCCGCAGCTGTCAGCACGCCAACAGCAGATGCTACAAGCAATTCCATCGATTAAACCTCACTCTCGATCTTGGGCTCGTCATCGCGAGCGGGGTTGATGTCCATAGCGTGCTCGCTGACCATGCCGGGCTGCCAGGCAAAGCGCGACAGGCTTTCCAGCGCCAAAAGCACAGCGCCAACAACCGCAAGGAAAACGCCGAGGTCAAACAGGGCAGCAGTGGCCCATTCAAACTCGTGCAGCGGCTCCCAATGGATGTAGCCAAACGCAGAGGTCAGGAAGGGCAGATCATTGAACCACGCACCCATGCCAGTGGCCGCCGCGATCAGCACACCTGCACCAATGATGCCGTGGTAATAGATCTTCTGGCGTTCCTGCGCCCAGCCAAAGCCCGAGGCCATATATTGCATGATAATCGCAATTGCCGCGATCAGACCGGCGATAAAACCACCTCCCGGCAGGTTGTGGCCGCGGAAGAAGATATAGGCCGCGACCAGCAACGCCAGCGGCATCATCACGCGGGTGGCAACCACCATCATCAGCGGGTGCGGATCTCCGTCTTGCGGCAGGTCCGGTTTGCGGTTGAGCAGATAGGCACGCACTTTGGTGCCCAGCACCGCCTCGGTCAGCGCATAGATCACCATAGCTGCAATGCCGAGCACGATAATCTCACCAAAGGTGTCAAAGCCACGGAAATCAACGAGGATCACGTTCACCACATTGGTGCCACCGCCGCCTTTGTAAGAATTGGCGAGATGGAAACCAGAGATGGTTTCAGCCGCAAAATCACGTGTCATCAGCGCGTAGATCAGACCACCAATCCCAAGGCCAGCCACGCTTGCGATCAGCCCGTCACGCGCATGGGTGCTGATGGGGTCTTCGCGCGGGGTTTCCTTGGGCAGGAAGTTCAGCGCCAGAAGCATCAAGATGATGGTGACCACTTCCACCGAGATCTGCGTCAGGGCAAGGTCTGGTGCGGACAGGTAGTTGAACGACATCGACACAACCAGACCAACAACGCCGATCAAAATGAGCGCCAGCAGCCGGTTGCGGTGATGGATCAGGATCATGCCGGTTGCAAGGATTAGCGCAAACCATGCCAATAGTGGCAGCGCCCCAGTTGATTGCAGCTCGCGGGTTGGCGCACCAAGCGATCCGGTCTTGAACGCCACAAAACCAACACCGGTGCTGAAGAGGATCATCACCAGGCCGTAGCGCGTGATAGATCCGTTGTGCAGACCATGGGTCATACGATCGGCAACACCGTTGAATGCTGCGATCAGCGTGTCAAAAATGACCTTTGCTTCGGGACGGGGCAGGGCGTTCCAGATCGCTTCGAGCTTTTTATGCGCCATGAGCAGGATCAGACCACCAAATACAGCAACTGCTGACATATAGAGGGCGGGTGTGACACCGTGCCAGAGTTTCAGATGTACATGTGGATGTCCCTGGGTAACGGCATCGGCCACAACCTGTACCAGCGGCTCGGCCACCTGGCCGGAAAACAGACCGATGATGATCACCAGTACAACCAGCAGCGCAGGTGCGGCCCAAAGACCAAAGCCCGGATCATGCGGATGGCCGGGATAGTCATCACGTTTTGGCCCGAGGAAAACATGCCCGATATAGCGGAAGGAATAGGCGGCGGAGAACAGCGCCGCAACAACCGCAAGCGCGGGAACAATATAGTGATTGCCAAGCCAATAGGTATGCGCAGCCTCTTCCAGCATCATTTCTTTGGAAATAAAGCCGTTCAGCGGTGGAATACCCGCCATCGACAGCGACGCGACCAGAACAATGGTAAAGGTCACAGGCATCAGATGGCGCAGACCTCCCAATCGTTTGATGTCGCGGGTGTGGGCTTCGTGGTCGACAATACCAGCCGACATAAAGAGCGCCGCCTTAAAGGTCGCATGGTTGATAATGTGGAAGATCGCCGCAATCGCTGCGGCTTTGGTGCCAAAGCCCAACAACATTGTGATCAACCCAAGGTGTGACACGGTGGAAAACGCCAACAGCGCTTTGAGATCATCTTTAAACAGTGCGATCACCGCACCAACCACCATGGTCACAAGACCTGCGGTTGAAACGATATAGAACCATTCCGGCGTACCAGACAGCACCGGCCACATGCGCGCCATCAGGAAGATACCCGCTTTGACCATTGTTGCAGAGTGCAGATAGGCTGAAACCGGTGTTGGTGCCGCCATCGCATGCGGCAGCCAGAAGTGGAACGGGAACTGTGCGGATTTGGTGAAACAGCCTGCAAGGATCAGCAACAGCGCCGGGAAATAGAGCGGCGAGGCCTGGATCGCCTCTTTGTGTTGCAAGATGACCGTCAGATCATAAGAACCTGCAATATTGCCAAGGATCAGCATGCCACCAATCATCGCCAACCCGCCTGCGCCGGTAACTGTCAGCGCCATTCGCGCGCCCTGACGCCCTTCGGGGAGATGCTTCCAATAGCCGATCAGCAAGAATGAGCTGAGCGATGTAAGTTCCCAGAAAATAAGTAAAAGGAGGATGTTGTTTGAGGTGACAATCCCCACCATCGCGCCCTGAAACAGCAGCAGATAGGTGTAGAACTGCCCCATTGGATCCTGGCGCGACAGGTAAAAGCGCGCATAAAGGATGATCAGCAGGCCGATGCCCAGAATGAGGCTTGCAAACAGGAAGCCAAGACCATCCAGGAAGAAGTTAACATTGAGGCCAAGCCCGGGCATCCATTCCATTGAGGCGGTGATTGTTTCACCACGCAGAATGGCCGGAAGGTGCAGCATCAGCCCGACAAAGGCGAGCAGTGTTGTTAGCCCAGCTGCAGATGCTGCAGAGTTGCGTCCAGCTCGGATCAGTAGTGCGGGGAACACAGCCCCCAGAAAGGGCAGAGCCGCAATCAGAAACAGTGACACGTAGAATTTCTCCTGTTTGGGCTAACGTAATAAAACTTCAGGTTTGATTAAGCGTTTTTTCCTTGCGGTTCCAGTCTTGCGGGTTCACTCGTGGTATACGTGCGGTCGCAAATGTCTTGGCATCAAACCCCGTTGGCATGGATGGTGTTTTGTTTGTTATTATGAGGATGGCGTATACAACGTCAGATGTAGCATGACGCGCTGACGTTTGGAGGCTGTCTTGTTCGCTGTTCGCGTTGACGAGAACTTGAATGAAAACAGCTCGTTTTTAAAGGCCTAATTGCTGAATCTCCCCGGTAAAAGTGGTAGCTATGTCGCATCTTTTACGATCTCGCGACCCAAACTGGGTTGATATGGGAAAAGGGGCTGCTGTGGGCAGGGTGACGCGAAGAAATATTGTGCTGGCGGGTGGGGTTTTTACCTTGGCGTCGGCGCTGGGGGTACAGCAATATTTCACCCCACCTGCGCATGATCGCGCGCGTCTCACTGTTCAACAGGCCTATGACGGTGCGCGCACTGGCCAGATCCTGCTTGTGGATATTCGAACTCCGCGGGAATGGCGCGCATCTGGGGTGCCTGAAGGCGCGATTTTGCTCGATATGCGGCGCGAAGATTTTGTGGCGGCGCTTAGCCAGCATGTGCAGGGGCAAACAGACCGCCCCATTGCGCTGATTTGCGCGCGGGGCGTGCGCTCGGCGCGGATGACGCTCAGGCTGGTGGACGCGGGGTTCACCCAAATTATTGATGTGCCAGAAGGCATGCTTGGATCAAAGGCAGGACCAGGATGGATCAGATCAAAGCTACCGGTATTAAAATGGAATGGCACTGCCTAGGCGCGGTTGCAGTGGCGACAGGGCTGGCTGCATCCTCTGCGCATGCAGCCTGTGTTGATACCACCGAACCCTGCCAGTTTGAGCAAGGCAACTATGAAATTGTCGTGCCCGAAGGTGACAGCACAAATCGCCCCGCAGTGATCTACCTGCATGGCTACGGCGGCAGCGGCAATGGGGTTTTGAAAAACCGTTCCATGGTGCAGGCATTGATTGAACGGGGCTATGTGGTTGTTGCGCCAAACGGTGAACGGCGCGCGCCCAATCGTGGTGCATCCTGGAATTTCTACCCGGGCTGGGACGGGCGGGATGAGCTGGCTTATTTCCGAGAGCTGCTCCGGGATGTTGAAACTCGTTTCAATGTGGACCCTGAGCTGACAATCATGGCGGGGTTTTCTGCGGGCGCTTTTATGGTGAACTATCTTGCCTGCGCTGAGCCGGATCTTTTTGCAGCCTACGCGCCAATTGCTGGTGGTTTTTGGCGGCCGCAGCCGACCCGCTGCGAAGGGCCCGTGCGTCTGCATCACACCCATGGCTGGGCTGACACGGTGGTGCCGCTTGAAGGGCGCTATTTGCGGAACCGAACCTGGCAACAGGGCGACATCTATGCGGGGTTGGAGCTGTGGCGCGAAACCTTGGGCTGTGACACCCACGCACCGGGAAGATCCTGGCGTAGGGACCGCGATCTTTTGCGCCAATGGGACTGCGGCGAAGGCGCCGAGATCACGTTTTCGCTCCATCCAGGTGGACATACTGTGCCAAAGGGCTGGGCGGCGGCGGTGACAGACTGGTTTGAAAAAGCAAACCCCAGCCAATAGGCCGGGGTTTTGTTTATTCAGCTGGGGAGGTTTGGTGCGCATTTTCCAGATAATTGCGCAGCTGCAGCCGATAGTGGCGCGCGGCCTGGGTGATCTGGGGTTCCTTGAAATGATCATGGGTCCCCATCCAGCGCCAGATCCGTTCCCGAATAGGCATGCCGGAAAGCGCCGACAGCGGGATAGCCAAAACCAGTGACAGCGCAATCGGCACCAGCCAGATTGAGACCAGCCCCCCAAGAATACCAGCCCAAAGCGCAATGCCGCTCAGGGTTTCAAGCGCGTGGCACATGGCAATGGTACGCAAAGAATACTGCCCGCCATCACGCGCCTGAGGTGCCCAGCCGCGCTGGATACCCAAAACAGTGCGAAACACCGCGATCATCTGCTGCACCATCAAAATTGGCGCATACAGAATGGCCAGGATCATTTCAGACAGCACCGATAGGGCAAACTGTGCACCACCACCATAATCAGCAAAGCGTTTCCCGCTAAGCGGCAGGGCAAGCGACGCCAGCAGTTTTGGCATCAGCAGCATGGCATAGATCAGCAAGATCACCAGCACATGGCGCGGCTCGCTCATATCGGGCCACGACGGCATGGTGGGGTTGTTTTCGGAGAAATAGGTCAGCACCGAAGCTTCTTCACTGCGGCCAATGACGGCCCAGATCACCAAAAGCGCAAACCAGATAGGGGCCATCAGATAGCCCACGGCGCCATGAAACAGGTGAAAACGTGAAATCGCACGAAAGCCACGGGCGTTCAGCAGGTTGATGTGCTGCAGATTGCCCTGACACCAGCGGCGGTCCCGCTGGATATGATCGATCAGGGTTTGCGGCGTCTCTTCATAGGAGCCTTTGATGCGGGGCAGGAACCGTACATTCCAGCCAGCGCGACGCAACAGACCTGCCTCTACAAAATCATGGCTCATGATCAGGCTTTCCTTGCCCGTCAATCCACGCAGGGCAGGAAGGCCAGCGCAGGCGGCAAAGGCGCGGGTGCGCATGATCGCATTATGGCCCCAATAGTTGCCTTCGCTCCCGGCCCAACGGGCGAGACCCTCGGCCAGTGCCAGACCATAAACTGTGTTGGCAAACTGCTGCATGCGGCCAAAAACAGATTGCGCACCAATCAGTTGCGGGAAACTTTGAATGAGGCCGGCGCTTGGATCACGCGCCAGCGCGGCAGTGAGCTGTGCAATGGCACGGCCTGTCATCAGGCTATCGGCATCCAGCACCAGCATTGCATCATATGCACCACCCCAGCGGCGCAGCCAGTCGCTGATATTGCCCACTTTGCGGCCAACGTTATCGTCGCGGCGGCGGTAATACAGCTCCATCCCGTGCGGCAGCATTGCGCGTAGCGCTTCAACGCTTTGGAGTTCCTGCGCAGCAATTGCATCATCGCGGGTATCCGAGAGGATAAACATCGCATAGTGGTGGCGACCGCCTTGGGCGTGCAGCTCTTCCAGCATGGATTGTGCATTGCCCATCACATACCAGGGCGTTTCATTATATACCGGCACCAGCAGCGCGACTTTTTGTGCTGTCACTGGCCCACGACGGCGGGTGATCCCGCGCTGCGCCAATGAATAAAGCCCGAGCAGAACGGTGGTGACCGAGAAGCTGATCCAGAAAAAGTTAAACACGATCAACGTCAAAAGGATGCCTTCGAGCACCGTGACGCCATCATCCACAAACCAGCCCTGCATGACCCAGCCCAGCACCGCAGTCAGCACAATCGCCGGTGCAAAACTTAACCAGCGCCAAAGCGTTGCCTGCCCTTCAGGGGCGATGTCCGGCGCTGCGTCATCGTGAAACGGAGTGGAAAAATCCTGCTCCGGCATTTCGAGCGGGTTTTCGGGTGGCATCAATTGGGTCATGCGCTCCACCTGTAAAGCCAGACTTCAGATGCAGGCGCGCCGTCTTTGCGCAGCTGCGCGCGCAGCTCCACATGATCGCGACTGCCAGGATCAAAGGAAAACGCCAGCCGCAGGCCACCGGTTTCCGGATTGCGCTGCAACACGCCTTCTGAAAGTTCAATATGCGGCGATGAGACAAAAACATCGAAATCATCCGGATCGCCCTCAAGCAGGGGATGCGCCTCATAGTCGATGGTAAAGATCCGTCCGGGATCACCAAATATCTTTGCGCCTGACGCTGTGTTTTTCACCAGGGCCAGACCCATGTCCGGTTCATGCCCCCAGGTAAGGCGATAGTTCAGGTCGATCTCATCACCCGCCGTATAGGGCGTATGTGGACGCCAGTAGGCGACGATATTGTCGTAGATTTCCTTATCGGCGGGGATCTCAACCAAGGTTACAGAACCTTTGCCCCAATTGTCCTTAGGTTCCACCCAAAGCGACGGACGCAGGTGATAATTTGCTTCGAGATCCGCGTAGTTCGAAAGCTTGCGCGCGCGCTGCATCAGTCCAAAGCCCTGCGGGCCGTTGTCGACAAAAGATGACACTTGCAGATGTACGGGGTTTGCCAGCGGACGCCACAGTACTTCACCGTTGCCGTTCTTGATCAACAGACCTTCGCTGTCATGCACGGCTGGGCGGAAATCATCAAAACGGGCGCGGTTGGTTTCATCATATAGGAACATCGACGTCAGCGGCGCGATCCCCACATGGGTAAGCTCTTCGCGGGCAAACAAGGCGGCGGTGATCTCCATCACGCAGTTCTCGCCCGGCGTAATGTCAAAGCGATAGGCACCCGTTACCGATGGGCTGTCCATCAGCGCATGTACGATCATGTTTTTTTGGCCTTCGGCGGGGGCCTCAAGCCAAAACTCGATGAATTCGGGGAATTCCTCGCCCTCAACATCGCCTGTTTTTAAGGCAAGCCCGCGCGCCGAAAGCCCATAGGCGCTCCAATCCGCGATTGCGCGAAAATAGCTCGCACCCTGAAAAACGCAGAACTCCGTTTTTTCGAGCTTCTGTTTAACCGGTGCGCCGGGGTGTTCGGTGCGCAATCTGAAACCGGAATAGCCCAAATGCCCCTCGGTGCTGAGCTCAGGCGCAATATCACCGCGTTTGAACAGCGAAAGATCAAACGGCACTGGCGCTGCCATGCCATCGACCACCTCGTTGATCTGGATTGCATGAGGGAAATACAGGCCGGGAAGGAAGAAATCGACATTATAGCTGCGATTGCTGTCAGCCCAGAGCGCCTTTTCCACTTTGAACCAGCGATTGCGATACTCATCATAGCTGAGGTCAAGCCAGTCTTGCGGCACTTTTGCGCGGGCACGGTAGGCCGTAGATGCCATTTCACGCGCACGGGTTTTGAGGCCCTCAAACGAAAACGGTGAGGTGGCATGCGCCAATGTCGCTTTGGGGAGCGCCAATACAGACGTGGACGCAAGCGCAGACAGCAGGAAGGAGCGACGTTTGAGGCGGCTCATTTCTTCGATCTCCAAGGTTGAGACTTAAACCATGCCGCGCCATATGCGCAGCCGATGATTAATAGGAAACCCACAAGATTGGCAAAAGCGACGGTGGAAATCGCGCGATCGGTCTGGTCAAGTGCCACACCAATCAGACGGGCCAAGGCCATGGAAAACACAAATACGGCAAGGGATTGCTGGCCGACCTTGGTGATAATGCCAAGGATGAAAGACCATGTACGTGCCGCGCCGGAATGGCCTTTGGCAATCAGGTTTTTACCGTTTTCGCCCGCAATCACCCAGCCCAGATAGGCAAGCGCCAGGAAGTGCATATACCGAAGCAGGCCAAAGTCGGTTTTTTCGCGCCATTGTGCAGTCCAGTCCCAGGTTGGGCGAATGGCTGCTGCCAGATCTTCGTTGGCGGCCTGCACCCACAGGAACACCTTCCAGGAGCCGAAGGGCATGGAGAAAATCACAAAAACTGCTGAAACCGCGATCAACCACGTAGCAACAGGTGGTTTTGGCAACCAGCCCCGCATAAAGGCAAAACCTGTGAAAAACAGCAGCTGCCAGCCCAGCGGGTTAAAAAACCATTCGCGTTCAGACCAGGGCTCGGCACTCAGCTCAAGCCCGTCGGGGCCTAGGCCGATCATATAGGGGTTGGCGCTGAGCCAGACCAAAACCGAGAAGGTGACCACAGCCCAGAAACCGATTTTTTCCAGCCCCATGATCACAGGCATCAGCGCCAGCACCACAAGATACATCGGCAAAATGTCAAAGTAGTTCGGCACATATGACAGGGTGAACAGCCCAACCAGCTGCGGTGCGGGATCATTAAAGAAGCGCGCAAGGTTGAGCGAGTTAATGTAGCTTTTGTCAAAGGCTCCGCTCAGATCCAGCGCGGCCATGGTCATAGCAATAAAGAAGAACAGCCCAATATGAGCCCAGAACACCTGCCAGCAGCGAAACGCCACACGGGCCGTGCCAAGCCACCAGCCTTTGCGCGCAAATGATCCGCCAAACGCAATGGCCGAGGCCATGCCAGAGCAGAACACAAAGATCTCGGTTGCATCAGAAAAGCCAAAGCGGGCTGGGATCCAACCGGTCCAGCGGTTGTTTGGCACATGGGCGACCAGGATGATGAACATCGCGATGCCCCGGTAGAAATCCAGTCGCGGATCACGTTGACGCGGCGCGCTTTTGTTTTGCGGCGCATTGAAACTGTTTGCGACATCCGGAACTGGATGTGCCTTGGGCATGGGCGTAATTGTGGCCATTGTCTCGCAGCAATCTTAATCGTTAACGTTATTCAGCGGGAACGCTGTGTTCACCCTTGGCGTCGCGTGCGTCGGAGATCATTGCACGGCGTACCAGAGCGTAGTTGTCCTCTCCGCCAGCTCGTTTGGCGCGGCGATCGTCCAGCAGTGCTTCAACCGCGTCAAAATTCCCAGAGCGTAGGCCGGAGTCGATTGTCATCCGTTCGAAAATATCCCGTTGTGCATGGCTGCCGCCGGCCAGCTGCATGGTGTCACGCGCGGCCGTCAGGTGATTGAAAGCCTTGCCATAATCGGCTTCGCCAAAGGCTTCAAGACCTAGCGCGGCCTGAAAACCGGGATCCCCCATGCGCTGCTGTGCCTCGGTGGCGCGTTTCTGCCCATCCGAATGAATTCGGGCAATCATCCGCTTGGTCTCGCGGGCGCGGTCATGGCCTGCCAGCGCCAGCAAGTAGTGAAGGTCAGCAAAAATCAAACAGCCATCATCGGTGCGATTGGCGCAAAGTTCCGACAGCTCATCCCAGCGATTGCCGACTTGAATACCTTCCAGCTCAAGGCGCATCAGCAATGAGGTTGCGTTGGAGATGTCGCGGTAGTCATCGGTTTTATCCTTGCGCACCTCGGTGTCATACAGCTCGATCGCTTCGTCGACCTGACCTTGATCCAGATGCATCAACGCTTTGTGCCACCAGACGTGATAGCGGAAGTTGTTGCAATGGGCCCAAGCTTCTTCACGACCAGTGAGCCACTCCAGCCCCTGTTTTGCATTGCCGGTCATTTCATGCACATGCGCCACAGAATGCAGCCCCCACGCATCATCGGGAGCCATCCACAGCGCCTGACGGCCTGCGTTTTCTGCGCGTTCATAGGCACCGGTTTCTTCGAGCGCAAAGGAGTGACAGCCCAGAAGATAGCCGCGCCCTGCGTGATCTGGCGCATAGGCAGGCATGACACGTTCAACGGATGTGCGCATGCCGTGGTTGTCGCCCTGGATAAAGCGAATACCGTGGCTGAGCTTCATTGCCAGCGAATCGCAGGGGTGCTGGTCGAGAATGGTTTCAACGATCTGGATCGACTGGGTTGGGCGGCCCAGCATCCAGGCTTCCAGCGCGTCGACATATTTACGTTCGCGGGGCAGGGCACCTTCATAAAAAGATTTGGCATCTTTCAATGCGTCCTGCGCCATCGGCATCAGTTCGGCGCGCCCCAGCATCAAAAGCGACAGCCCTTTGAGCGCATGGGCCAGCGCAAATTCTGGAGCTTTTTGAAACACCACACCCAGATGATCGGCTGTGTCTGCAGCATGGGCCAGTACACCCAGTTGCGCCGCATTCCACGCCTCCAGCGCGTTCTCATCGGTCAGGCTGGTATCTTGTCCGAAGATGTCTTGCGTCATGAGCTTGTTATCCTTGCAATCTGGAACGGCGTCTTTGTTAATTTGAAGATTAGAGGAAGCCTGACCATCGAGCGATCTATGCTCGCGCTTTGGTGAAGGCCTGTGTGTAAATTCTGACGAAACCTGCCGATACCGGGGGGGATGCGGCAGGAATCCGCAAAAAACTGAAGCTTATGCTACAAAGTTTGCCAATGCTGAGCAGGGCTTGGCTGGTTTTTGTAACACTTGGCAAAATACAACTCATTATCTAGGTCATTTTCCGGCTAAGAAACCGCCGTCGGGGGAGAGCACATCATCTGTGTCTTCGCCAAAAACGGGTGGAGCCTTGCGATAGGTGACTGGTGTGCGGGAAAATTTGAGCGGGTTGCCGATCAGATCCACGTCGCCCGCAGCACTTTCCATGCTGATCTGCATCTCACGTGCGGCCACCTGATCTGAGGTGAAAACCTGATCCAATGTCTGTACAGGGCCTGCGGGCACTTTTAGTGCTTCGAGCCCTTGGATGATTTCAGCCGTGGTTTTTGATTTCACTGCCGGTATCAGGGCCTCATCCAGCGCCTCGCGATGTTTGAGTCGCGCGGGATTGGTTGCAAACAATGGATCCTTTGGCAGATCTGCGAGGCCAAAGAAGGTCGCGCAACGTTCAAACTGGCTGTCATTGCCCACCGCCAGAATGACATGCCCATCTGCCGTTTCGTAGGTGCCGTAGGGTTTGATATTGGGGTGGCCATTGCCGCGCCGGGTGGGGAGCTGGCCTGATGTTAGGTAATTCACACCTTCGTTGATCAGCCAGGCGATCTGACTGTCCACCAGTGCAAGTTCGACCCACTGGCCTTCGCCGCTTTGCTCTTTGTGGCGCAGGGCTGCGAGAATGCCGATGCAGGCGTACATGCCACACATGACATCCGCGATGCCCACGCCCACTTTCATTGGTGCACCATCAGGTTCACCAGTGAGAGACATGATGCCGCCGTAGCCTTGTGCCATCAGATCATAGCCGGGCTTTGCCGCATTGGGGCCGGTTTGTCCGTAGCCCGAAATCGAACAATAGATCAGGCCGGGCAGTTCGGATTTGAGGCTGTCGTAATCCAAACCGTATTTGGCCAAGCCGCCGGGTTTGAAGTTCTCGATCAAAATATCCGCATCTTGGGCGAGGGCGCGGATCTGTGCCTGACCTTCGGGGGTGGCAATATCAATTGAAACCGAGCGTTTGTTGCGGTTTGCGCACATATAGTAGGCAGATAGGTCGGTGTCATTGCCGTCTGCATCTGTCACATAGGGCGGGCCCCACTGGCGGGTGTCATCGCCGCCGGTCTTGGGGTTTTCCACCTTGATCACATCTGCGCCGAGATCGCCCAGCAGCTGGGTACAGGTTGGACCTGCCAAAATGCGTGACAGATCCAGTACTTTGACGCCTTTAAGCGCGCCATGGGGCAGTAATTCAGATCCGACCATCATATCCTCCACGTTCGATGACGGCGGCTATCACCGAAAACTTATCAGAGGCTTGCGCCTCAGTAAGTGCAGCGCGCAATTCCGCACGGTTGGTTGCAGTAAAACCATTGCCGCCAAAGGCGCGGCCCATCGCGGCAAAGTCGTGCTCGGCAAAATCAACACCCGCATTTGTGAGCTGGCGTTGGCGTTGCTTCAGCTCAATCAGGGCGAGGGAGGCATCCACAAACACAAGGAAAATAGGAGCAACCGCAAATTCCACAGCGCTAGCAAGCTCACCTGCGACCATCAGGAAACCGGCGTCGCCAGAAAAGCTGATCACGGGGCGATCCGGCTGCGCAAGCTTGCGACCAATGGCCATCGGCACCGCACATCCCATGGTACAAAGGCCGGATGATTGGATCAGCGCGCGTGGCTCATGGCAGCTCCACATCTGGCTAAGCAGGATCCGATGCGCGCCACTGTCTGCACTGGCCAGCGTGTTTGGCGGCAAAACATCGCGCGCTTCGGCGATCACGGCTGCGGGTCCCCATGTATCCTCGGTGGGAAAGGCATCCGTCAGCCCCTGTTTGGCGGTCTGAAACGCGCCATCTGTCCAGGTGTCGCTGCGGCTTTGCCCTTCGGACAGGGCTGAAAGCGTTGGCTGAAGGGGGGCAATAATCGAAATGCCGGATTGGTGCATATAATGTGTGTTGGCTTCTGCGCCGATTTCGAGCACGCGGGTTGTGTTGACATCCCATGCATCACGCCAGCCTGTGCGCATTTCGATCGGATCATAGCCAAGTGATAGGATCAGATCCGCGTTCTCAATCAAGGGCATCAGGTGTTTGTCTGCAAGCGGTGACAGGCCCGCACCACCAAGGCAAAGCGGGTGGTTTTCATCGATCACCCCTTTGGCCTTATAGGTGGTGACAAAGGGGATATTATGCGCCTCAACAAAGGCTTGCAGCGCAGCCCCCGCATTTTCCTGCATTGCGTCGAGGCCAATAATGGCCAGCGGGCGCGTGGTCTCAGAGAGCCAGGAACGCGCCTGCGCAAGTGCGTCGCCCGTGGCCGCGGTTGCAGCTGCAGGCGCGCGGCGAATTCCGCGCTCTGTTGCGGGGGTGTCGGCAACTGTAATGGGCACATCAATATGGACGGGTCCCTGACGGGGCTCCATCGCAATGGCAACGGCCTTGTCTGCGATCACTTCTGCCGCATCAGCATCCAAACGGAAGCTGGCTTTGGTGATCGGGCGATAGACAGATTGCTGATCAAGCACCTGATGGGTGTAGGTCTGCTCTTCGGCAGCATCAACACAGCCCGCCAGCACCAGCATTGGCACCCGGTCTTGATGGGCGTTTGCAACCACATTGATCCCATTGAGCGCGCCAGGGCCAAGCGTTGCCACCAGAATGGCTGGCGCCCCATCTGCGTGATGCACCGCTTCGCCCATAAAGCCTGCGCAGTTTTCATGTTTCGCAAGATGAAACCGAATGCCCGCCTTTTCCAGCGCATCCACAAGGGTCAGCACTTCGCCGCCAGGCATGCCAAACGCATGGCGGCATCCAGCAGCATAGAGGCGGCGTGCAAGCACATCTGCCGCGCGTAAGGGTGTGGTCATTGAATTTCCTGACGTATTTTAATTTGCGACCAGATTGCGCCCTGCGCCGGTTGGCGCAAGGGGGCTCACACCAAGGTGAGAAGCGTTACAATCTGCGCTAATCTATTGCTATTTCGGCAATCTTGCCAAATTTCACCGTGAGTTCATCGGCGATTTTTTGCAAGCTTTCCCCGCCTTCGTCGAGATAGGGCGCAAAAACATAGCCAGGGGTTTTGTATGAGAGCGTGGCACTGCCATCCGCGTTTTCGGTCACATAGAACCGGATCGGGGCTTCGATCATTGCGGCAGTTGAAAGTGCGAGGACTTTTACCGCGTAGTCATTGTTGAACACGCCCATGATGCGGTTGCCGGGAATGGTTATGCCACGCGCTGCCGCTGCGCCGGTGGGCCCTGCCTGGGTGACAACAATGAGCCCCTGATCTTTGACCGCCGTGCCAAGATCTTTGATCAGTGTTTTGTAGGGTTTTGTGCTGTTGTAGACCTCCCATCCCGTCCGGGGTTCGAGATCTGAGGCGGTAGCTGCCAAAGGGGCAGCAAGGAGAGCGAGCACAAGCGAAGCGCGGGAAAACAACATCTGATTTATCCTATGAGGTCAGAACTCAGCGATACCTATCTGAATTGTTGTGTAAGGTTTCTCACATTGCCGTGGGGGCAGCCTGCAGGCGATACTCCGCTGCCGAGCATTTTTTGCAATTCAGATAGATCGCTAAAATGTGAGATAAATCCCTGTGTCGGCCTGAGGCGTACGGCGCCGAAGTTAACGAAGAAAAAGGCAGCAACAGCGCGTGATCACCCCAAAGAGCGCGGCTGTTTGATCGCGGTGAAAAGCCAGATGAGTTGAGACTTTGCGACGTCTATCTGCCTATTTCTTAGGTGCTTTACGATAACTTTATCGCATGGCTCTTGTCTTTATGG
This sequence comes from Tritonibacter aquimaris, assembly GCF_009617595.1. Classification (GTDB taxonomy): domain Bacteria; phylum Pseudomonadota; class Alphaproteobacteria; order Rhodobacterales; family Rhodobacteraceae; genus Epibacterium; species Epibacterium aquimaris. The sequence continues at coordinate 388,309 of NZ_WIXK01000004.1, forward strand.
GGAAGAGGCGCACCCTTTGCAGGGGAGCGCGTTAACGCTCTTCATGACATTTCTACAATTAAAAACAAACCTCGCCCCTTGCAGCATAATTGGGCGGATACTAAGACTCAGGTAACCAGCGTGCGTTTAGAATGGCGCTTACAAGTGAAACAAGGCAGGTCCAAATGATTGATCCCCGCGAAACATATATGAATACCCTGGTACCAATGGTTGTTGAACAAACCAGCCGGGGCGAACGGGCCTATGATATTTTCTCCCGCCTGCTCAAAGAGCGCATCATTTTCCTGAATGGCCCTGTTCATGATGGGATGAGCTCGCTGGTGGTGGCACAGCTGCTGCACCTTGAGGCGGAAAACCCGTCCAAAGAGATTTCGATGTATATCAACAGCCCCGGTGGCGTTGTGACATCTGGCCTGTCGATCTATGACACCATGCAATACATCAAGCCGAAGGTTTCGACACTTGTGATTGGCCAAGCGGCGTCTATGGGATCGCTGCTGTTGACTGCTGGTGCCGAAGGGATGCGTTTTTCGCTGCCAAATTCACGTGTGATGGTTCACCAGCCCTCTGGTGGTTTCCAGGGTCAGGCGACCGACATCATGATCCACGCAGAAGAGACGCTGAAGCTGAAAAAGCGCCTCAACGAGATCTATGTCAAACACACTGGCCGCGACTATCAGACCATTGTTGATGCGCTGGAGCGTGATAATTTCATGTCGCCAGAAGAAGCCAAAGAGTTCGGCCTGATTGACGAGATCGTCGAAAATCGCGCCAAAGGTGACGAAGAAGAGAACTAAACGCGCCGAAAGGCGTGTTCGCGCCTCTCTTTGTGAGAGGCGCACATTATTTGGATTGTGGCCGCTTGGGACCTCCCCTAAGCTGTCCAAACGGCAAAGGCCATCCCGGCAGGCGGCTGGTGTGGCAGAAGGCCGAGCGTACTGAAAGGTAGAACATGGCAACGAACTCAGGCGGTGACAGCAAGAACACCCTTTACTGCAGTTTCTGTGGCAAAAGTCAGCATGAGGTGCGCAAACTGATTGCTGGTCCCACGGTGTTCATCTGTGATGAATGTGTTGAGTTGTGCATGGATATCATCCGTGAAGAGACCAAAGCCTCGGGGCTGAAGGCAACCGATGGTGTGCCCACTCCGCAGGATATCTGCAACGTGCTCGACGATTATGTAATTGGTCAGGCTACGGCAAAACGTGTTCTGTCTGTGGCGGTGCATAACCACTACAAACGTCTGAACCACGCGCAGAAGGCGGGCAATGATATTGAGCTGGCGAAATCCAACATCTTGCTCATTGGCCCAACCGGTTGCGGTAAAACGTTGCTGGCGCAGACTCTTGCGCGCATTCTGGATGTGCCCTTCACCATGGCGGATGCCACCACATTGACCGAAGCGGGTTACGTGGGTGAAGACGTTGAAAACATCATCCTGAAGCTGCTGCAGGCATCAGAATATAACGTAGAACGCGCACAGCGCGGCATCGTTTATATCGATGAGGTCGATAAGATCACCCGTAAATCGGAAAACCCATCGATCACCCGCGACGTCTCTGGCGAGGGTGTGCAGCAGGCGCTGCTGAAACTGATGGAAGGCACGGTTGCCTCGGTTCCGCCGCAGGGCGGGCGCAAGCATCCGCAGCAGGAATTCCTGCAGGTCGACACCACCAACATCCTGTTTATCTGCGGCGGTGCGTTTGCAGGTCTGGATAAGATCATTGCACAGCGCGGCAAGGGCTCGGCGATGGGCTTTGGCGCGGATGTCCGCAACAATGATGACCGCGGTGTGGGTGAATTGTTCAAAGAGCTTGAGCCGGAAGATCTGCTGAAGTTTGGCCTGATCCCGGAATTTGTTGGTCGTCTGCCGGTTCTGGCAACGCTGGAAGATCTGGATGAGGACGCGCTTGTCACCATCCTGACCAAGCCAAAGAACGCTTTGGTCAAACAGTACCAGCGCCTGTTCGAACTGGAAGAGACTGAGCTTGATTTCACCGATGATGCGCTGAAAGCCATCGCCCGCAAGGCGATTGAGCGTAAAACCGGTGCCCGTGGTCTGCGCTCCATTATGGAAGACATCTTGCTCGACACTATGTTCGACCTGCCCGGCATGGACAGTGTTGAAAAAGTTGTGGTGAATGATGAGGCGGTGAATTCTGACAAACAGCCGCTGATGATCCACGCAGAAGGCGACAAGGAGCCAGCTACCGCTGGCTAAGGCAGATTTCTGCCACAGTTGATGTAAATAAAAGGCCAATGTCTTGATGACGTTGGCCTTTTTCTTTTTCCAGGATAGGTCGGCGAGATCCGTGCATGAGTTCTATACGAGACCGCGATGTAGCGCGGTTTTTCAATTTGAGCGAGCGCTGACAAAGGTTACCGTCAGCTTATCGCCCCAAGCCTCTGAAGTTTGCGCAAAGTTTCTACCGCCAACATGGGCCTCAGGACACTGGAGCGCAGACCGGTTCGGGGGTGAGCTTTTTTTGTATGCGCCGGAACAAAGGCTTGCGGCGCAGATCTGCTTTGGCGATTAATGTTTCCAACACAAAGGAGACAGTTCATGACCATCAAACGCATTTCATCCGGTGGCGAGTTTGAAGCAAAAGTCGGCTATTGCCGTGCCGTTGTTGCGGGCGGTTTTGTCCATGTTGCGGGCACCGTTGGGGCAGGGGATACCGTCGAAGAGCAATGTAAGGCAGCGCTTGAAACCATTGGTGCTGCACTGGAAAAAGCTGGTGCAAGCTTTGCCGATGCGGTGCGGGTGAATTACTACCTGCCGGATGCGGCGGAATTTGAACCCTGTTTCCCCATTCTGGCCGCCACTTTTGGGGCAAACCCACCCGCTGCAACCATGATCGAGTGCAATCTGATTGACCCCAAATTCCGCATCGAGATTGAGCTAACGGCCCTCGCGCCGCAGCAATAAGGCGGCTGCAACTTCCGCAGAAGAGGGAATGGCGCGTTCAGATAAGACGCCTGCGTAGTTCAGTTTTTCGGCGCGCCATTCTTCATAAAGCTGGGCGAGATGTTCCAATGTAGTGGGATCATTTTCGCGCAGCTCGGCAATCATGAAACGCGCGTCATCAACCAGATTACACATGATGCCACGGATTGATTTGCGCAACAGATCCTTGTCCAGATCACCCTGTTCGATGCCAACGGCCAGAAATTCATAGTAGTTCAACAGCTGCTGCAAGGCCTCGGCACCTTCACGCGGTTTGCCGTTTTGCGCGCGGGCTGCCTTCCAGTCGTCTAGGTAGATATCTTGATCGGTTGGAAAGATCTCTTTGCGCAGGCTGTTGGTGGTTTGGAAATACTCCGACAGGCGGCTTTGAAACAGGATATTGATCGTATGCTGTTTGCGTTGTGCCCGTGCATTTGCGGCGGCTGTGTTACGATAGGTGCGATAGGCTGCAAACAGGCCAATTGCGGTTGTGACCAATGCAGTCACGGTTGCTGTGGCAATCCCAAGGAGGCTGACAAGGATTCGGTGTTCACCTGTGGGGTTGTCGGGGATCAGATTCAGAAGGTCGCGGTATTCGCCTGCAAATAAAAACGCAGCAAAACCGCCAGTGACGAGAATCACCAGGCACAGAACCCCCACAGCTCCAAACATCAGAAGCCCAATAAGGAAACGGTCCATAGACGAGGTAATCTCTTGAAAAAAGGCGTAATTAAAAAGAAGAGCGGCGTTTAGCCGTTGCCAAAACCTTCATGGGTCACTGTGTATCTCCTTCATTGTCCTTACAACCATACAGGATCTGCAGTTCAAACAGAAGTCCTTGCGCAAAACACAGATAAGACATCGGGGACTGATCACCCTCAATCGGTCTCTGGGAAACTTTATGCCTGTGCTTTTAATATGGGATTAAGGGCGTGCGCTGCAAGATCACGCCGGAATGAGCGCAATATCAGTATGATATCTTCTGCGATCTGGACCTTGGCGCGAATATAGGCCATATCAGATCTGAAATCGTCGGAGGAACTTATGGGAATCCTGAATTCTTTGTTGAAAGCCGTTACTTGGTGGAATGGTTCCACCTTGAACACTGCCATCTACACTCGCCGCAATGGCACCAAAGTGGGTGAAGATGATCAGGGCAACACTTTTTACCGCAACGCAGATGACAGCAAGCGCTGGGTGATCTTCAATGGTGAGGCTGAAGCCTCCCGGGTAAGCGCCGATTGGCATGGCTGGCTGCATCGTACCTTTGACGAGGTGCCGAGCGAAAAACCATTGAAACATAAATCCTGGGAACAGCCGCATCAGGAAAACCTGACCGGCACTGCATTGGCCTATGCTCCTGCGGGATCGATCCGCACCACCGGGGAGCCCAAGCCACGCAGCGATTATGATGCCTGGGTTCCAGAATAAGGGCAGACATGTCTCAAAATACAACAGAAGTTGTGGTTGGCGGCGCGGTATTGGCCGTCGCCATCGGGTTTGCCGTGTTTGCAAGCCAGGCAGCGGGCTTGTCGCAAGGCGGCGCGGATTATCCGCTGACCGCCTCGTTCCGCTCGATTGAGGGGATCAATGTTGGCACCGATGTGCGTCTTGCTGGTGTCAAGGTTGGCACTGTTACCGAGGTGGGGCTGAACGCTGAAACCTACCGCGCGGATACTGTGATCAACGTCAAACATGGCATTGAGATCCCGGATGACAGCGCGGCAGTGATTGCCTCAGAAGGGCTTTTGGGCGGCAACTTTGTTGAAATCGTACCGGGCGGATCACCTTTCGCGTTGGAAGCGGGCGATGAGATCCTGGATACCCAAGGTTCTGTCAGCCTGATCTCGCTTTTGTTGAAATTTGTCTCTGGTGGAGATGACAAGTGATCAAAACGCTTGTTGCAAGTGCGGCCGCTGTTTTGGCGCTGATGTCCCCCCTGCAAGCGCAGGAAACCCGTGCTGCAAAAGGCACGGGGGTTGTGCTGCGCAGCCTTGATAAGGTGAATGGCCGGGTTGAAGACAGAGAGCTGGCAATCGGCTCAAGCGCGCAGCTACAGGGCCTGTTGGTGACGGTGTCTGATTGTCGCTACCCGGCTGATAACCCGACGGGTGATGCATATGCTTATCTGCGTGTACGCAGCCCGCTTGATGGTGTGAACTATTTTCAGGGCTGGATGGTTGCTTCTAGCCCTGCACTGAATGCGCTGGATCACAACCGTTACGATGTCTGGGTCTTGCGCTGCAAAACGTCCTGAGCCGCGGGCAGGGGCTGTGCGGTGAACTCAGCGTCAACGTAGAGCGCCTCTTTGAGCAGGCTCTGATATTTGGCACGCGAGATTTCTACCGCGCCCAATGAGGCCAGATGTGGCGTCAGGAACTGGGTGTCACAAAGCGTGAAGCCGCAGTTTTGCAGATGGCACATGAGATACGCGAGCGCGACTTTGCTTGCGTCTGTACGGCGCGAGAACATGCTTTCGCCAAAAAACGCCCCACCAAGTGACACGCCATAAACACCGCCAACCAATTCCTGGTCCTGCCAGATCTCGATTGAATGGGCGTGGCCGCGGCCGTGTAGCTCATTGTAGCGGGAAAAAATCTCATCATTGATCCAGGTCTGGGGCCGATCGGCGCAGCCTTCCACCACATTTGCAAAATCACGATTGTGGGTCACATCGAAGGTCTGGCGGCGAATGGTGCGTGCAAGCGAGCGCGACATGTGGAACTGGTTCAGTGGGAAAACGCCACGCCGTTTGGGATCCACCCAGAACACTTCTGGATCGTCACGATCATCAGCCATGGGGAAAATGCCGATCGAATAGGCATGCAACAGAAGGTCGGCAGACAATTCCATGAAATCACGTATCCAGAAACAAAAAAGGCGCGCCGAAGCGCGCCTCGCTTGAGGTCTGATAATATCAGCCCTGTAGGTTGTTTTCCAGCCAGCGTTCCAGCCAGTGGATGTTATACTCGCCTGAATGAATGGCAGGCTCCTGCAGCAGCGCATCAAACAGCGGCAGCGTGGTGTCGACGCCATCCACAATCAGCTCTCCCAAGGCGCGGTGCAGGCGCGAAAGCGCTTCCTGACGGTCGCGGCCATGTACGATCAGCTTACCAATGAGGCTGTCGTAATAAGGCGGGATCGAATAGCCATCATAAAGCGCCGAATCCATGCGTACACCCAGACCACCCGGCGCGTGAAACGCAGAGATCTTACCGGGGCAGGGCGCAAAGTTTGGCAGGCGCTCAGCGTTGATACGCACCTCAATCGAGTGGCCGTTGATCTCAAGGTCGTCTTGATCGAACGACAGCGGCAGCCCTTCGGCAACGCGGATCTGTTCGCGCACAAGGTCCACACCAAAGATCGCCTCGGTCACCGGGTGTTCCACCTGAAGGCGGGTGTTCATCTCGATGAAGTAGAATTCACCATCTTCATAGAGGAACTCAACGGTGCCGGCACCGGAATAGCCCATTTTGCCAATAGCATCGGCACAGATTTTGCCGATCTTGGCACGCTCTTCTGGGGTGATGCAGGGGCCGGGGGCCTCTTCAAACACCTTTTGGTGACGACGCTGCAAGGAGCAGTCACGTTCACCGAGGTGCACACCTTTGCCCTTGCCGTCGCCAAAGACCTGGATCTCAATGTGGCGCGGCTTCTGGAGGTATTTCTCCATATAGACTTCGTCGTTGCCAAAGGCGGCTTTGGCCTCAGAACGCGCGGTTGAAAACGCCATCTCCAGATCGGCTTCGGTTGCGGCCACTTTCATGCCACGACCACCGCCACCTGCTGTTGCCTTGATGATCACGGGATAGCCCATATCAGCGGCAACTTTACGCGCGGTCGCCACATCGGGAACGCCACCATCAGAGCCGGGAACACAGGGGATACCCAGCGCCTTTGCGGTGTCTTTTGCGGTGATCTTATCACCCATCTGGCTGATGTGTTTGGCGGAAGGGCCAATGAAGGTCAGCCCGTGATCTTCCACGATCTGCACAAAATTGGCGTTTTCCGACAGGAAGCCATAGCCCGGATGGATCGCCTGCGCGCCGGTGATTTCACAGGCGGAAATGATCGCGGGGATCGACAGGTAGCTTTGCGCTCCAGAAGGCGGGCCGATGCAAACGGATTCATCGGCCATACGCACATGCATCGCGTCTGAATCAGCGGTGGAATGCACCGCGACAGACTTGATGCCCATTTCCCGGCAGGCACGGATCACGCGCAGCGCGATCTCCCCCCGGTTGGCAATCAGGATTTTATCAAACATGGGCCGCCCTTACTCGACGATGACCAGCGGAGATCCGAATTCAACGGCTGCGCCATCTTCGACCAGGATGCGTTTTACGGTGCCGCCTTTGGGCGCCGGAATGTGGTTCATGGTCTTCATCGCTTCGACGATCAGCAATGTGTCGCCTTCGCTGACCTTGTCACCCACTTTGATAAAGGAAGGCGCGCCAGGCTCTGCCTGTAGGTAAACGGTGCCAACCATAGGAGAGGTCACAGCGCCCGGATGGCTGGCTGGGTCCTCATTGGCCTCAGCAGCCGGAGTGGCGGCCGGTGCAGGCGCTGCCGCTGCTGCAACAGGTGCTGCCGCTGCGGGCACTTGCATCTGCACAGGTGCAGCAACCGCCATCTGGCGAGAGACGCGTACGTTCAGGCTGTCATCTTCACCATAATCCCGTTTCACTTGCAGTTCAGTCAGATCGTTGTCCCGAAGCAGTTCAGCCAGTGCTTTGATGAATGCTACGTCTGCGTCATGATTTTTGTTTGTCATTTTGTCCTCAGCCGGTTCCGACAGACCCGCCATGCGGGGCGGGTTGGAAATCAGAGCGCTTATACGGCAAGGCTTGCCTTATGAAAAGCACTCTTGATTGCGGAAATAAATGGTGTTTTGCGATGCAAATTGCAAGTTCATGCTGCCTAAAGCGGCATGCCCGAAAGTTTCGCAACCAGTTCGGGCAATTTGCGGGCACCAAATTTAGTTAAAAGATGGGCGCGATGGGTTTCGATTGTACGGTAAGAGAGGTCGAGCTCTTTGCCGATTTCCTTGGCTGACAGGCCGCGGCAGGTCAAAATGGCCACTTCGCGTTCCCGCGGGGTCAGGCTGACGATAGGGCGATCCTGCGATATATCCACAAAGGACCAGACGCCGGTGGCAAAGGGCGTTTCGGGCGAAGTGGACCGTCCGCGCACCCGGCACCAGAACAGATCTCCGTTCAGACGCCGCATGATGCGCTCATCTGTGTAGGTGCCGCTTTCGGTTTCATGTTGTTTCAATACGGTGCCGACGCGCTGGAAATCTTCCTGGCTGGGATAAAGCTCGGCAATCGTACGGTCGACAAAATCAGCAGTGGGACCCGCAAATGTATCCGCAAACTGCAGATTGCATGTCTTGATAACCCGATTTTCCAATATAGCGAGGCCAACGGGCGCATGGTCAAAAGCAAATTCAGTCATGAGGATTTATGCGCACAAACTTTGGGGTGAGAAAAGTTTTTTATATAAGAAAAGCCGCCCTAAGGGGGTAGGGCGGCTCAGCAATCTCTGCTGGGTGGAAGGCCAGCGGGTGAGATTGCAATTTGGTATGTCGAAACCTCAGATCGCCAGATACTCTGCGCGCAGCTCGTGGTTTTCCAAAACTTCGGCAGCGGTGCCATCAAAGACGATGCCACCCGTGTCGAGAATGACCGCACGATCCGCAAGCTCTAGCGCCCGCACCGCGTTTTGTTCGACGATGATGGTGGTCATGCCCTGTTCTTTGATGTGGATAAGGGTTTTTTCAATCTCATCCACAATCACCGGGGCGAGACCTTCGTAAGGCTCATCCAGCAACAGTACCTTGATGTCGCGGGCCAGGGCGCGGGCAATGGCCAGCATCTGCTGCTCACCACCTGAAAGTGTCACACCTTCCTGCTTGCGTCGTTCACCAAGGCGCGGGAAGAGATCGTAGAGACGCTCAATCGACCAACCAATCGGCGGAGCGATCTGCGCAAGCTGCAGGTTCTCTTCCACCGTGAGGCCGGGAATGATCCGGCGATCTTCTGGCACAAGGCCAAGGCCCGCTGTTGCGGCCTCATGGGATTCCATCAGATGCAGCGGCTGGTGGTCGAGCCAGATTTCACCCTGGGTCACCATCGGATTATCCATGCGTGCAATTGAACGTAGGGTTGAGGTCTTGCCCGCACCGTTGCGGCCCAAAAGCGCCAGGATTTCACCTTCATGGACGTTAAAGTTGATGCCCTGCACGATATAGCTTTCGCCATAATAGGCGTGCATGTCCCAAATCGACAGAAACGCGGGTGCCGTGGTGGCCTGATTGGCGTTTTTGGAAAAGTCAGGTTTGATGTTCATGTGCTTTCTCCTTACGCCGATTCACCAAGATAGGCTTCGCGCACCTTGGGATTGCCGCGAATGTTTTGCGGATCATCCTCAACCAGCGGTGTCCCCTGCGCCAGAACCGTGATCCGATCCGCAAGGGAGAACACCACATGCATGTCATGCTCGATAATGGCGATGGTAATGTCGCGTTCGTCCGCGATCTGTTTCAGCAGGTCGATGGTGTTGTTGGTATCTGCGCGCGCCATGCCGGCGGTTGGTTCATCCAACAGCAAAAGCCGTGGCTCCTGGCTGAGGCACATGCCGATTTCCAGCCGCCGTTTGTCACCACGTGACAGGGATGCTGCATTCATATGGCGTTTGTCGGCCATATTCATTTCTTCCAGCATATGTACCGCTTTTTCCAACACATCCTTCTGCGACATCACATTGGAGAGGGCGTTCATTTCAAACGCCCCATCCCGTTTTGCGAAACAGGGGATCATCATGTTTTCCATAACACTCAGATCGCCAAATATTTCGGGTGTTTGGAAAACGCGGCTAATGCCCATCTGGTTGATTTCAAACGGCGCGCGCCCCAGCACGGATTGCCCGTCAAACATCACCGATCCTGTATCTGGGATCAGTTTACCCACAAGGCAGTTCAGCAGGGTGGATTTGCCCGCGCCATTGGGGCCGATGATGGCATGAACCGAATTTTCCTTGATGGAGAGGTTCACATCCGACAGCGCTTGCAATCCGCCAAACCGTTTGCCGACATTTTTGACTTCGAGAATTCCCATGTGTCAGCTCCTTATTCCGCGGGTTTGGTGTTGTTTTGGCGCTCGCCGTCGGACCGTTGGAACCGGTTCTTGATGCGACGGCCACCGTCGACCAGGCCACCGGGCAGATAGATCACCACCAGCATAAAGATCACACCGGTTGTAATGTGCCACTGCTTGCCCACAAACAGGTTGGTGATGGCGATAAAGAAGTCAGACATCCCATCGGGCATGAAAGAGAACCAGGTTTCCAGCACGCCTTTGTTGATCTTGGACAGGATGTTTTCCATGTACTTCAGCACACCAGCACCAAGCACGGGCCCGATCAGGGAGCCTACGCCGCCAAGAATGGTCATGATCACAACCTCACCGGACGCGGTCCAGAACATGCGCTCTGCACCCACCTGGGTATCCATCGCCACCAGCAAACCGCCCGCCAGACCAGCATACATGCCAGAGATAACAAAAGCCGCCAGCGTGTAAGGCTTGGAGTTCAGGCCAGTGTAGTTCATCCGCTGCTGGTTGGATTTTACCGCCCGCAGCATCATGCCAAAGGGGGAGCGGAAGATGCGGATCGACAGATAGAACGCAACCAGCATTGCAATGGCCGCAATGTAGTAGCCCGCATTAAAGGTGAACTGCCATCCGGCAAAGTCCAACTTGAAGCTTGACCCCATTTCCAGACCAAACAGATGGGCTTTGGGGTTTGCCCCAGGTGCCAGCGGTGCGTCCAGAATGCGCGGATCTGCAACTTTGGGCTGCAGGCCCGTTTCACCACCGGTGAGGACGCCGCCAAAAAGCTGCCCGAACAGGTCGGAATAGGCCAGCTGGTACATCATCATGGCAAAAGCCAGGGTCAGGATCGAAAAGTAGATGCCTGAGCGACGCAGAGAGATCCAGCCCACAAGAAAGCTGATCAGACCAGCCACAACCACAGACGCGATGATCGCAGGGACCACGTTCATTGTCAGCAGTTTCATCATCCAGATGGCAGCATAAGATCCGACACCCAGAAAGGCCGCGTGACCAAAGGACAGATAGCCGGTGAGGCCAAACAGAATATTGAAGCCAACCGCAAAGATCCCAAAGATCACAAAGCGCTGCATCAGATCCGGGTAGCCTGCGTTGAACTGCGACATTGCGCTGTCTGCGGGGAACGGGTTTAGAATGAAGGGGGCGAAGAGCGTCAGTATGGCCACTACAATGAGCAGACTGAGGTCTCTTTTTTCGAGTTTGAACATGGTCTTAGTCCTCCATCACGCCTTTGCGACCCATCAAACCACGCGGGCGGGTGAGAAGAATGATAATTGCAACCAAATAGATGATGACCTGGTTGATGCCTGGGATGATTTCGATCACTTCGCGCATGGAGGCAAAGCTTTCGAGGATGCCCAGCAGAAAGCCTGCCAGAACCGCACCGGGGAGCGAGCCCATGCCGCCAACCACAACAACCACAAAGCTGAGCACTAGAAAGTCCATGCCCATGTGATAATTGGGTGAGTTGATCGGCGTGTACATCACCCCTGCAAGACCTGCCACAGCGGCGGCGATGCCAAACATGATGGTAAAGCGACGGTCAATGTTGATACCCAGAAGGCCAACGGTTTCGCGATCCGCCATGCCTGCACGAACAACCATGCCAAAGGTGGTGAACTGCAAGAAGGCAAAGACTCCGCCAATCACCAGGGCTGCAAAGAAGAAGTAGATGATGCGCCAGTAGGGGTAGATGATCAGGTTTGGATCAAATCCAAGCGCGGCGCCAAAATCAAGCGAACCTTTGAACGCCTGAGGTGCAGGTGTTGGGATCGGGTTGGCCCCGTAGAAGTATTTGATCACTTCCTGCAACACGATTGCCAGACCAAAGGTCACCAGGATCTGGTCTGCATGTGGGCGTTTATAGAAGTGCTTGATCAAGCCACGTTCCATAATGACGCCAACGCAGATCATCACCGGGATAGCAAAGAGCAGCGACAGTGGAACTGCCCAGTCGATAATGGCATCACCTGTTGAAACACCAAAGATATCATGCACATAAGGCACTTCTACTTTCAGCGGGTTGCCGAGAAAGTCCTTTTGGGTCTCATCGATGACGGTGTGGCTGAAGGTTAGGATGCGTGACAGCGTCACAGCACAGAAAGCGCCGATCATAAACAGCGCGCCATGGGCAAAATTCACAACACCAAGCGTGCCGAAAATCAATGTAAGCCCAAGCGCGATCAGCGCATATGCGGAGCCCTTGTCGAGCCCGTTTAATATTTGAAGGAGTATTGCGTCCATTGTCCCACCCTTTGGAAGTGTGAGTGCAAAAGCCAATCAGGCAACGTGAAGTCACCTAAATCGTCTTTCATGTAGCGGTAAATTAAGAAGCCGGTGGAGAGGGGCGGGGGCCAGTTGACCGGCCCACCGCCCGCAGTTTTCACCTGTATGAAACGGCGGTTGTCCTGCTGCGCTTATGCGCCGTTGTTGCAGGCCCCCAATGCGCCGCCCTGGAACTGCGGGTGGTTCGGGTCATAGGTGACCTGAGCAACCGGAGTGACTTCAACGATTTCCAAGAGGTCGAACTCGGAGGTTGGGTTTTCTTTCCCTTTCACAACAAGCACGTCTTTGAAGCACTGGTGGTCAGCGCCGCGATAGAGTGTCTTGCCGTTGCCAAGCCCGTCGAACTCATAGTCTTCCAGCGCTTCCGCAACTGCACATGGTGCAAAGGAGCCTGCGCGCTCAACCGCGTCTGCATAAAGCAGGGTCTGTACATAGCAGGTATGTGCGGCCTGTGACGGCGGGAAGCCGTATTTGGTGCCGAAGGAACGTACAAAGGCTTTGGAACCTTCATCCTGCAGCGACCAGTGCCAGTTGGTGGAACCGAAGATACCTTTAACATTGGCACCCGCACCCTTCGCCATCAGGCGAGAGTAAAGCGGAACAATGATCTGGAAGTCTTTGCCGTTCACCTGCTTGTCGCGCAGACCGAACTGAACCGCGTTGGTCAGCGAGTTCACCATGTTGCCGCCGTAGTGGTTCAGAACCAGCGTGTCGGCGCCGGATTGCAGAACCGGTGCAATATAAGACGAGAAGTCGGTCTGTGTCAGTGGTGTTTTAACGGCAGCAACCGTTTCCCAACCCATAGCTTCGGTTGAGGATTTTACCGCTTCCTCAGTGGTATAGCCCCAGTTGTAGTCAGCAGTCAGGTGGTAGGCCTTGCGGTCTGTGCCATAGGCATTTGCCAGAACGGGTGCCAGCGCCGCACCGGATTGGTACGAGTTAAAGAAGTGACGGAAGCCATTGGCCCGCTTGTCTTTTCCGGTCGTGTCATTGGAGTGGGTCAGGCCCGCCATAAAGATAACGCCTGCCTCCTGGCAGAGCGCCTGAACCGCCACAGCAACACCAGAGCTGGAGCCGCCGGTGATCATGACGGCACCGTCTTTTTCGATCATCGATTTGGCCGATGCGCGCGCCGCGTCCGATTTGGTCTGGGTGTCGCCGGTGACGTATTTCACCTCTTTGCCCAGAATGCCGTTGCCCTGCAATGCTTTGGAGCTGAAGGTGTTCAGCATGCCGCCGTCGCCTTCGCCATTCAGGTGCTCTACCGCGAGCTGGTATGCGCGCAGCTCATCTGCACCTTCGTCCGCATAGGGACCGGTCTGGGGAACGTTAAATCCCAGGGTGACTGAGCTTCCGGTTGGCTCATTGGTATACGCCGCTGCAGATGATGCGGTAAAAATTGTCGGCAGGGCCAGACCGGCGCTCGTGACCGCACCCGTTCTGAGCACGCCGCGGCGTGATACTTTACCATTATTCATTTTTTTCCTCCCAAAAATGTTGGCACACACAGCTCCTCACTTCCGTGTGTACCGGCACAAACGTGCAAATTAACTATGCGGGCGGTATGTAAAATTGCGCAATAAAACCTTTGATCGAAAGGATTATTATGTAAAGAAATACACAGAATGCGGCGTCAGTTTGTAAATTACCTTACGCGGCGGCGCAGAAAGTGTTTGATAATACTATCTTTGACGGGGAAGTGCAGATGCCGAGACATATGCTGACCGGGAGCAGAATCCGGGAACGTCGCCTGGTGCTGGGTGTGCGTCAGGCGGATCTTGCTCGTCAAGTTGATATATCTGCGTCTTATTTGAACCTGATTGAGCACAACAGACGCAGAATCGGTGGCAAACTTTTGGTCCGTTTGGCGCAGGTGCTCGAGGTGGAGCCCTCGATGCTGACCGAGGGCGCAGAAGAGGGGCTGCTGAGCGCGTTGCGCGAAGCGGGCGCCAGCGCAGCAGCGCCAATCGCAGAGCTTGACCGGACTGAGGAATTTGCCAGCCGTTTTCCCGGCTGGGCCGAGGTTTTAGCATCATCCCATCAACGGGTTGCTGCGTTGGAGCGCACAGTCGAAGTGCTGTCTGACCGCCTGACGCATGATCCTCAACTTGCCGCGTCGTTGCATGAAATGCTCTCAACCGCGGCGGCCATTCGTTCAACAGCGGGCATTCTGGCGGAAAATGATGACCTTGAAACCGAATGGCTAGACCGGTTTCACCAAAACTTGAACGAAGATGCCCAGCGTCTTGCTGACAGTAGCCGCGCGCTTGTGTCCTTTCTGGATGAGGAAAACACGGTCGCGGAAAAACAGGGCATGCCGCAAGATGAGGTTGACCGTTTTCTTTCGGATCACGGATTTCATTTCCCCGCATTGGAGCAGGGGAGCGAAACCCCCGCGTCGCTAATCGCCGCGGCCCCCCAGCTCAAAAGCCAGTCCGCGCGCCAGATTGCCCAACGTTTGTTGGAAGATTATGAAAGCCACATGAACCAGTTGCCGTTGCACCGGCTGCTGGCGGCGGTGTCTGAAATCGGAATGGCTCCCGATCTTTTGGCCTTGCATCTGGGCGTGCAGCTTGAGGTGTTGATGCAGCGCCTGGCTTTGTTGGCAGAAGAGGATCTGGGCAGTGAAATCGGCTGCGTTGTGAGCGATGCGGCGGGGGCGTCGCTGTTGCGGCGGTCGATTGGGAACTTTTCAATTCCGCAATATGGTGCGGCATGTCCGCTCTGGCCGCTGTATCAGGCCTTGAGCCAGCCGCATATTCCTATAAAACAGGTATTACAGCAGCAGGGGCGTGGCGCGCCGCGATATATGTGTTATGCTTATGGTTGGCACGTTGGCGATGCGCGGTTCGATAGCGCCCCACAAGTGCAGGCCGTGATGTTGATTTTTCCACTGCTGGAAGAAGAGGCGAATGCCAATCAGGTTGGTGTGAGCTGTCGGGTTTGTACGCGTGAGGCCTGTGACGCAAGACGCGAGCCTACTATTCTGACCGATGGGTTTTGACATGGGGTGCAGGGCTTTATAGTCTAAAAACGAAAATCAGCGCCGTGGCGGACACGCTGGGGAGGCGGCGCATTGGAGGAAAAGCTGCTGATGAGCAGACAGGTAGTTCTAATTGAGGACGAACCCAACATTACCGAAGCTATTCGGTTTCTGTTGGAGCGGGATGGGTGGCGTGTGGACGCCCATGCCGATGGTGCCTCAGCCACCGATTTCATTTCTAATTCCAATCCAGACATCGTGATCTTGGACCTTATGCTGCCCGGTAAAAGCGGGCTGGATATTGTGCGCGAGCTGCGTGAACGTGACGGGATGGAAGACTTGCCGGTCCTGATGCTGACTGCGCGCGGCCAGCTCAAGGATCGCGAGATGGCCGAAAAGGCCGGCGTGACCCGTTTCATGACCAAACCCTTTTCCAACTCCGAGGTTCTGACTGCAGTCAGAGATCTATGCGCACAGGCCGAACAACGATAATCGCCGCCGATGGGGCGGAACGCAAAGGGGAAATAAAAAGTTCCTTTGTGGATCGACGCACCTATCGCCGCCGCCGCCTGATGGATATTTCGCGGATGTTGCCGGCGTTCGGCTTGCTGTTGTTTGTGCTGCCTTTGATGTGGTTGCCAGCTCCTGGTGCAGAGGTCGGAGCAACCGAGACATCGCGCCCCTTGTCGTCTGTGCTGATTTATGTGTTTTCGACCTGGGTGTTTCTGGTATCGCTTTCGGTCATTTTTGGTGCGGCTGTTAAACGCTGGGCGCAGCATTGGATGGATGATCCAAAACCCAAACCGGATTTAGATGGGGATTTGGGATGGGATCCCTGAATACTTTGGTGCTTGTGTGCCTCGCCTATGTGGCGCTGCTGTTCTTTGTAGCTTTTATCGCTGATTACCTGGCAGTGCGCGGACGCAGCGCGCGCTGGATGCGATCACCGATGGTATACACGCTGTCGCTGTCGATCTATTGCACCGCCTGGACATTTTACGGCGCCGTTGGTAGCGCTGCCCGATCCGGCCTTGAATTCATTACCATCTATCTCGGCCCAACGCTGGTTCTGATCGGCTGGTGGTGGGGGTTGCGCAAACTGGTACGGGTGGGTCGCAGCCAGCGGGTGACGTCAATTGCGGACCTTTTGTCATCGCGTTACGGCAAATCGCACGCACTCGCGATCGGCGTGACCCTATTGGCCGTCATCAGCGTCACGCCTTATATTGCGCTGCAATTGCAATCTATTACCCTGTCATTTGCAATCTTTGCCGAAGCTGACCCCGGCAGCAGTTTTAGCGATACCAATACGGTGTTTGGGGTTGCTGCGGGGCTTGCGGCCTTTGCCATTCTGTTTGGCACCCGAAACCTTAATGCCAATGAGCGCCACCACGGCGTGGTGACAGCGGTTGCGCTGGAAGCGGTTGTGAAGCTCGTTGCGCTGCTTGCGGTTGGGATCTTTGTTGTCTGGGGCATTGCAGGTGGGGTGGGGCCAACGCTTGAAAAAATCGACAGCTCACCCATTGGTACCTGGCAAGTGGATGCAGGGAGGTGGAGTACGCTGATTTTCCTGTCAGCCGCCGCCTTTGTCTGCCTGCCGCGGATGTTTCAGGTGATGGTGGTGGAAAACGAAGATGAGCGCCATCTGCGGATGGCCTCCTGGGCGTTTCCGCTCTACTTGATGCTGATTTCACTGTTTGTACTGCCTATCGCGGCCATTGGTCTGCAAATCATGCCGGAAGGCAGCAACCCGGATCTGTTCGTGCTCGCGATCCCGCTAAGCCTCGGGCAGGAAAACTTGGCTATGCTGTCGTTCCTGGGTGGGTTTTCTTCGGCAACGTCAATGGTGATTGTGGCGGCGATGGCGCTCTCGACCATGGTCTCGAACCATATTGTTATGCCGATCTGGTTGCGCAATCAGACCCCAGGTGCTTCTGTTTCTGGGGATGTGCGCAATGTGGTGATCTATTCGCGCAGGTTGTGCATCGGCGTGATTATGATCCTTGGCTATCTCTATTATCGCCTGACGGGCGGCGGTATCGCGCTTGCATCCATTGGCGTGGTTGCATTTGCAGGTATTGCGCAGATCCTTCCCGCTTTGGTTGGTGGTCTGTTCTGGCGCGGCGCCACCCGCAATGGCGCTTTGGCTGGCATCGCTGTTGGTTTCGCGATCTGGCTCTATTGTATGCTGCTGCCCGCATTGGGGGCGGGGCTGCTTAGCGCGTCTATTATGGAAAACGGCCTTTGGGGCATTTCTTGGCTCAGACCCTACGCCATGTTTGGTCTGGTTGGGGTGGATCCAACTGTGCATGCGGTGTTCTGGTCGCTCAGCTTTAACACGGTTGTTTTTTGCGCGGTCTCTTTGATCGGCTTTCCCAGCCCGTTGGAACGTTTGCAAGGCGCGCAGTTTGTGCATGTGTTTGAACATTCCGCCGGGCCCCGCGGCTGGAGCGGCTCTGTTGCTCAAAGCGAAGACCTGATGGTCATGTCGCAACGTATTTTGGGGGCGCAGGAAGCGCAGGCTTTCTTTGACAAAGAGCGTGACCGCCAAGGCGGACGAGGCGCATTGCCCGAACCAACGCCAAGTTTTCTAGAACGGCTTGAGCGTGAGCTCAGTGGTTCAATCGGTGCTGCGGCTTCGCACGCGATGATTTCGCAAATTGTTGGCGGCTCATCCGTGTCGGTCGAAGACCTGATGGCGGTTGCCGACGAAACGGCGCAGATGCTTGAGTATTCAAGCCAGCTCGAGATGCAATCGTCCAAACTGGAAGACACGGCACGCCAGCTGCGCGACACCAATGAAATGCTGACCCAGATTTCCGCGCAAAAGGATTCGTTTCTGAGCCAGGTGAGCCACGAGCTGCGCACGCCAATGACCTCTATCCGGGCATTTTCCGAGATCTTGCGCGATTCTGACGATATGACGCCGGTTGAAAAGACCCGCTATGCGGGGATTATCCATGATGAGGCCCGACGCCTGTCGCGTTTGCTGGATGATTTGCTGGATCTGAGCGTGCTGGAAAATGGCCAGGTCACGTTGAACTATGACACTGGCAATCTGGCAGATGTGCTTGATCGTGCGGTTTCTACCGCGCTTGCGGGTGTTGATCAGCCGATTGAGGTGGTGCGTGACGCCGCGCCAGGCCGGGTCAAGGTGGCCTCAGACCTCGATCGACTGGCGCAGGTTTTTATCAACCTCATCGCCAATGCCCAGAAATACTGTGACGCGGTTAAACCTAAATTGACCATCCGTGTGCAAAAATATGGCAAAGGTGTTTATGTGGATTTTGTCGACAATGGTCGCGGTATCCCGACGGAGCACCAACAAACAATTTTTGAAAAATTTTCGCGGGTTAGCCCCGAAAAAGCGGGCGGCGCTGGCCTGGGGTTGGCGATCTGTCGTGAGATTATGGAGCGTCTGGGAGGTGATATTACCTATATCCGCGACAAAGGTGGTGCAGCTTTTCGAGTTTCGCTGCCAATAACGATTGAATTGGGCGAATAAGGTGCGCGCGTAAAGACCTTAGTAACCACCGCGCTTTACATCTTAGCTAAAAGGGGCACGAACAGGTGCGGGCTGAATTTGATGGCTGAATCGCAAAAGGCAAATATCGCTGACGACGGGCACTACGTGCTTGCAAAGAAGTTGGCGGCAACCAAAGAGGGCACCAGCGGGCTCAGCAGTTCGCTTACCCTAAAGGCGTTGCGCCGCTCGCTTGCGCGTGCGGCGGCGGATCTATGTGAATTGCCTTTGGGGGTAATCGCAGCGCGCCAGGCCAATAGCATACCCGAAGACCTTCCCACCCATCTGTCTGACAAAGATCTGCTGATCGTTCTTGATGGCCCGAACGGGCGCATTGGGGCGGCGTCTTTGGATGCGGCGCTGGTAACGGCGCTTATTCAGCAGCAGACCATGGGGCAGGTGCTTGGCCTCGGTTCTGATGGGCGCAATTATACGCCAACAGATGCCGCCATGATGTCTGAGTTTCTGGAGCGCACCTTTGAAAGGGTGACCACCATGCTCGAGGGGGAGGCGGATCGCAAGACCTTCTCCGGCTACCGTTTTGGCGCACAGGTCGAAGATGTACGCAATCTGGTAATCGGTCTTGAAGCCGAAGATTACCGGGTGATCCGTGTCACCATGGATCTTGCGGGCGGCATGATGCAGGGCGAACTGGTGCTTGTGCTGCCAGAACCCAAAGCAGAGCCTGCGGAAAACAATGAACTCGAAGGCCGCTCACTTGGAGCAAGCATGGGGGCCATGCGTGCCGAATTGAGTGCGGTTTTGTGTAAGGTTCGCATTCCGCTGAACGAATTTGCCTCATTGCGCATTGGTGACAATATTCCGCTGGATCAGGCGTTTCTTTATGAAACAGATCTTTTGTCGATCAATGGTCAGGTTGTGGCGCAGGGGCGTCTTGGTCAGATGAATGGTGCGCGCGCTGTGCGTATGAACGTCGGCGATGAAAAGAACCTATCGGGCATGATGGATGCGGATGGGTTTGGATCTGCTGTTGCGCCGGCGATGGGCAGCCTTGAGCCGCCCGCAATTGATCTGGAAATCGCGGCGCAGGGCCTGCAGGAGCCGGGCGGCCTTGGCGGTGATCTTGGCGGTGACCTAGGAGGAGATCTTGGTGGCCTTGGTGGTCCGATGGATCTGGGTGGTGATTTGCCACCGCTTGGAGATCTAGGTGATTTGCCGCCTCTTGACGGCGGGCTTGATGGGTTTAGCCCGGATGAGGCCGCGGCAGAGATTTCCGAATTGGCCGGTCTTGGCAGCGATACCTAACCCAATGCACAGCTTACAAAACAAAAGCGCAGGAGAAACTCCTGCGCTTTGTGATGTTTCAGGGATGATTTAATCTGAATTTACGCGAGCGATTCCAGCGTCTGGCGCAGGTTGCTCAGATCATAGCCCGCTTCGGCTGTTGTGTTCAGCACCTGTTCAACCCCAAGATCAGAGGCTTGCCCCAATGCCCAGATCACGGAACAGCGTGTTCCGGATGCGCAATAGGCCAGCACCGGCCCGTCTGCCGCTTCGTAGAGTTCGCGCTGCATTGCCACGTTTTCCATTGTCATGGTCTGGTGGGTTAGCGGCAATTCGGCAAATTTCAAACCGGCGGCTTCAACCGCTGCGCGTAGGGCTGCGGCTTGATGCGAAGGGGGAACCTCTGCGTCTGGGCGATTGCAGATCACGGTTTGGAACCCTGCTGCTTTGATTGCAGGGATATCCTCAACCGCGATTTGCGGAGAGACCGAATAGCGGGGGGTAAGCGTGCGTGCGTCCATAACAGCTCTTTAAGCGTTTGCAGCCTTCTGGTCTAGCTGCATTGCAAGTTTTGGATGCAGAACCATGCCAACAATCATCGCGATGAAAAAGATGGCACCACTGACCCCTTGAAAGCTCAGAGAAGCAATTGCAGGCCCAGGGCAAAGGCCAACCAGACCCCAGCCAACCCCAAAGCACAGCGAGCCGATCACCAGTTTTTGATCAAGCTGTGCGTTTTGTGGCTGCATGATTTCAGCGCCGGTTAGTGCAGTGCGCCCATAGGCCAGACGCCAGGCAATCGCCATTGGCAGCAGCGCGCCGCCCATAACAAACACAAGCGTTGGGTCCCAGGCGCGCGACAGATCAAGGAAGCCCTGAACCTTTGCAGGGTTGGTCATGCCCGACAGGAACAAACCCGCACCAAACAGGCCACCAGAAAGCGCGGCGATCAGAAAACGCATCATGACAAAGCTCCAAAGATGTGACGCAGGGCGGCAACCGTCAAAACGCCTGCGCCGATATAGATGAGAGTGGCGACAATGCCGCGGATCGACAGGCGTGACATGCCGCAAACCCCGTGACCGGAGGTGCAGCCATTGGCCAGCCGTGTGCCTGCACCAACCAAAAGGCCCGCGGCGATCAACATCGGGATGTTATTTGTGACATGCGCAGCCTGATCAATATTTGCACCAAAATGCAGCAAAGCTGGCACAGCAATAACGGCAAGGACAAAAACAGCACGCTCCAACAGGAGCTTTGGGTTGGAGGCAGGAGTCAGCAAGCCGCCCAATATGCCGCTTGCCCCCATAATGCGACCGTTTCCAAGGAGCAAAATCGCACCAGCAAGGCCGATCATGCCACCACCAAGTGCACCCCAAAGGTAGTCACTTTCCATATCTTAACCCTTCTTTATGCTTGATCAGAGCATGCATGCGGCCTGCATAGTCGAACAGGCGCATAGATCTCTGGCGATGTTATTGTAGATGAATCCGAGGCTGCCATTTTCTGGGCCAAGCCCACGATGCGTGTTTCGGGCGTAAAAAATCTCAACGCGGTTGCGCCGGGTCCGAAGCTGTAGGCTGCTTTGCCTGTAGAGTAGCGTTTGAATGCGATGTCCGGACACATGATTCATTTCCTGAATTCTTGCCCACATATATCGATAATAGAATTTGTTTCAAGCCACGTGCCTAGTTTTTGACATTTTTCGCCATAAAAAATCCGAGGATGAGCAACTTAGGGTTGATAGGTGAGTCGCTTCTCATGTTAAGGTAGGTTTAACAGCTGCCGAGCGCCCGAACGAACATTCAAAACTTTGAAATTTTATTTTGTCGGGTATGATGAAATTACATGAGTGTAGGGAGGACACATCATGACTTCGAAGGAACTGATGAACTACGCCGCAGAATTGGAACAGCAGATCTTGGCTGCACCAACCAGCGGTCGCCTGAGCTATCAGCCGAAATTGCGCGCGGTTTTGCGCGACATTCGTCACAGCGGATCAGACATTCCATCTCGGCTGCGGCGATTGGACGTAATGCTTGAAGAGCAGGCTGCGGAGCAGCTCTTCGATAATATGCCTATCTGAATTATGCCTGCGTAAAAGGTATTTTGGATATTATACTTTAGTCTGAGTTTTGGGAGTTTTCTCCCGAAACTCAGATTAATAGATCAGCTTAATCGATCTACGTCCCACAGGTTTCAGAGTGCAAACAGCAGTGCTGTTGTTTGTCCTTAAGCCAAGAACAAACCCACAACCACAAGCCCAAGCCCAAGCGCCGACAACAACAAGGTGCCGAGGTTGATCGGGATGAGTTTTTGAACCTCGGCGCGCAAGTCGTCGTCGCTTAGATTTTTGCGTTTCGCCAGCGCGACTTTGACCACACAATACATCAGCCCCAAAAAGCCGATAAGTGTAACTGCGGTACCAATCCAGACCAAGTTTTCCAATGCTCGTCCCCGTTCATACGCATAAGGTGCGAAGTGTTTGGGCGGTTCTAGGGGCTTGGGCGGATCTTTGCAACAAACTCCTTTGCTGCCCACTGCTTGTGGATCGGTCTTGCGGCGATCTGCGCTCCCTTGTATCCAACTGTTTGAACCGGACCTGAGGTCACAAATAGAGCAGGATATGCAGGGAGCAGACCATGGATATCACCGAAGACGAAAAAAGCGAAAGCTACCGGGTAACAGCGGGTGAGCTGCGCCAATTCATCGAGCGTTTTGAACGGCTGGATGAAGAGAAGAAATCGCTGGCAGAACAGCAAAAAGAAATCATGTCCGAAGCCAAGGCTCGCGGATACGATACCAAAGTTATCCGCAAGGTGATTGCGCTGCGCAAACGCGACAAAGACGATATCGCCGAAGAAGAAGCGGTATTGGAAATGTACAAAGAAGCGCTGGGTATGACCTAAGGCCAATTGCCGCCTGCGTTTGGCGCGGGCGGCAGCTTAGGATGCGCTGTTGGGCTCAAGCAGCCGTTGGTAAAGCGTTTCCAGAAACAGTGAGGCGCTGTCAAAAGGATCATCCTGTCCCATCAGGCTGCGCACCTGGACATCAAAATCCGCATAGTGCTGGGTCAGCGCCCAGATCGAAAACAACAGATGATGCGGGTGGCAGGGTTTGAGCTTGCCTTCATCCATCCAGCGCTGCAGCAGGCCGGTTTTTTCGTCGACCAGATCCTTCATATCGCCAGATATTGTCTCCAGCAATCGGGGCGCGCCTTGCAGGATCTCATTGGCAAACAGGCGGCTTTCGCGTGGATAATCTTTGCTCATCTGGATCTTGCGCGCGACATAGGCCTGAATTTCGGTCATCGGGTCACCTGACGGATCAAGCTCCTTAAGCGGGTCGAGCCAGGTGGACAAAAGATCGGAGAGGACGGCGGTAAAAACCGTTTCTTTGCTGGGATAATAATACAGCAGATTGGCCTTGCTCAGCCCGGCTGCTTTGGCGATCTGATCCACGGTAGCACCGCGAAAACCATGCGACGAAAACACTTCAAGCGCGGCATCTTTGATCAAGCCGCGGTTGCGTTGTTGAATTCGGGTCGTGGCTCGGGGCTGCGACATCGGGTACAGAAGGCTCCGTCGTGATGTGGATCTGAAACAGCGGTGATATATATTATTGGCATTTTGTCAATTTTTTCCGGGCCAATAGGTAACTTTGTTTCATAGGCCGGGAAAATACCTAGTCATTCCATGAAACGGTGCAAATAGATGTGCGCAGGGTGGATATGGCGCACGTGCACCCTGTGCCCGCATTGCGTGTGCGACGAAATCCCATGTGGCCCAGAACAGGGCCACATGGGCTTAGGCTTAGGTATTGTTGCGGTTTTTGATGAGGTCATCGACGACGGAGGGGTCGGCGAGTGTTGAGGTGTCGCCCAGGGAACCAAAGTCGTTTTCGGCGATTTTGCGCAGGATGCGGCGCATGATTTTGCCGGAGCGGGTTTTTGGCAGGCCCGGAGCCCATTGGATCACATCAGGTGAGGCAATCGGGCCGATTTCGGTACGCACCCAGGTGCGCAGCTCTTTGTAGAGCTCTTCTGAGGGCTCACGATCGTTCATCAAGGTGACATAGCAATAGATGCCCTGACCCTTGATATCATGCGGGTAGCCTACCACGGCGGCCTCGGCGACGGCGGCATGGGCCACCAGCGCGCTTTCGACCTCGGCGGTGCCCATGCGGTGACCAGAGACGTTGATCACATCATCGACGCGGCCGGTGATCCAGTAATCGCCATCTTCGTCGCGGCGGCAGCCATCACCGGTGAAGTAGTAGTTTTTGTAATCCGAGAAATAGGTCTTCTCAAAGCGCTCGTGATCGCCCCAGACCGTGCGCATCTGGCCGGGCCAGCTGTCTTTCATGCACAACACGCCTTCGACGCCATTGCCGGTGATTTCTTCGCCCGACTGCGGATCCAGCACCACAGGCTGCACCCCAAAGAAGGGTTTCATCGCAGCACCCGGTTTGGTGGCATGGGCACCGGGCAGCGGCGTCATCAGGTGGCCGCCAGTTTCGGTCTGCCACCAGGTGTCAACGATGGGGCAATTGCCTTTGCCAACCACATCATT
>NZ_WIXK01000005.1 GCF_009617595.1 Tritonibacter aquimaris
GTAAACGGCGGCCGTAACTATAACGGTCCTAAGGTAGCGAAATTCCTTGTCGGGTAAGTTCCGACCTGCACGAATGGCGTAACGACTTCCCCGCTGTCTCCAACATCGACTCAGCGAAATTGAATTGCCTGTCAAGATGCAGGCTTCCCGCGGTTAGACGGAAAGACCCCGTGCACCTTTACTACAGCTTCGCACTGGTATCAGGATTGTGACGTGCAGAATAGGTGGTAGGCATCGAAGCAGTAACGCAAGTTACCGTGGAGCCTCCTTTGAGATACCACCCTTCGCACTCTTGATACCTAACCGCGGTCCCTTACCGGGATCCGGGACCCTGCGTGGCGGGTAGTTTGACTGGGGCGGTCGCCTCCTAAAGAGTAACGGAGGCGCGCGAAGGTTGGCTCAGAGCGGTCGGAAATCGCTCGTTGAGTGCAATGGCAGAAGCCAGCCTGACTGCAAGACTGACAAGTCGAGCAGAGACGAAAGTCGGCCATAGTGATCCGGTGGTCCCGAGTGGAAGGGCCATCGCTCAACGGATAAAAGGTACGCCGGGGATAACAGGCTGATACTGCCCAAGAGTCCATATCGACGGCAGTGTTTGGCACCTCGATGTCGGCTCATCTCATCCTGGGGCTGGAGCAGGTCCCAAGGGTACGGCTGTTCGCCGTTTAAAGAGGTACGTGAGCTGGGTTTAGAACGTCGTGAGACAGTTCGGTCCCTATCTGCCGTGGGTGTAGGATACTTGAGAGGAGTTGCCCCTAGTACGAGAGGACCGGGGTGAACGTTCCACTGGTGGACCAGTTATCATGCCAATGGTAGTGCTGGGTAGCTATGAACGGAAAGGATAACCGCTGAAGGCATCTAAGCGGGAAGCCCCCCTCAAAACAAGGTATCCCTGAGGGCCGAGGTAGACCACCTCGTCGATAGGCCGGAGATGTAAGTATGGTAACATACTCAGTTGACCGGTACTAATTGCCCGATAGGCTTGATTTGTTCCAGAAATAGATAGTGTCAAAATACACACTGAACAAACAAAACACCAAAAGCAAAACTAACTTGGACAACCTTGAGTGTAAGCGAAAAACGCATGGTATTGCCTCGGTTTGGTGGCAACAGCAAGAGCAAAACACCCGGTCCCATCCCGAACCCGGAAGTTAAGTGCCTCAGCGCCAATGGTACTTGGGCTTAAGCCCTGGGAGAGTAGGTCACCGCCAAACCTAGATAATACCAATCTCTATAAAACGATAAAAAAACAACCAACGCGGGATGGAGCAGCCAGGTAGCTCGTCAGGCTCATAACCTGAAGGTCGTAGGTTCAAATCCTACTCCCGCAACCAAATAAAATACCCACACAAAAAAACAAAATCAAAACCCGCCGAGCAAGCGGGCCGTCTTGCGTTCCGCAGGTTGAAAAATACAAAAACGGGCAAAGAACAACTGCGCTGGTCGTCAATGTGACGGTGAATGAGCACTTGTTTGCGAGCCTGCGCCACATCCGCAGATTACGCACCACCCCGCCCAAACATCGCCCCGTAGCTCATCATTGAGTGGCTGAGTCACAGTAACATTGTCAAAACCTGTGGTTTTCCCGCCCTTGTGAACAGTGTGGTGCTGATTAATTTAGTAAAGATCAGCCACATACCGCATGTTGGTAAGCCAGATGGATTTCAAACACGCTGATCTCAACATGGCGCCCATGTGAGCATCAAATGACAAAAGGGACCACGAGATGAGAAAGGTCACACGGCGGGCAGCTCTCTTTGGCGCAGGGGGGCTGGCAGGATGGGCAGCAGCAGGGCTGTTTCGTCCCGATCTTCCTACCTATGCAGGGACCAAACCCATTGTTGCGCCACGGGGGCAGACTATCCTGAACGACGCCAGTGGCTTGTCTGCAACCCCGGTTCACTCGCATCTGCAGTTCGCGCAAAGCGACCAGACGCTTGTTGATGCGGTTCGGCTGGAAATGGCAGAGGCACGATCCGCTGGACGGCCTTTAAACGTTGGTGCAGCGCGCCATTCCATGGGGGGGCAGGCAATTCCGCGGCAGGGCACTGCGATCAGCTTCCGAAATGGCGCGATCGAAATCGACAGCGACAACCAGATCTACCGCGCACATGCTGGGGCGCGCTGGTCTGATGCTATCGCTGCACTGGATCCCCTGGGCTGGTCGCCCAAAGTGATGCAATCCAACAATGACTTTGGACTTGCGGCGACCTATTCCGTCAACGCGCACGGCTGGCCCGTTCCGTTTGGCCCTATGGGATCTACGGTGCGATCCCTGCGCATGGTTTTACCGTCTGGCGAACTGGTCATCTGCTCACCGCATGAAAACGCGGAGCTGTTTAATCTGGGCATGGGGGGCTACGGGCTGGTTGGTGTGATCATCGATATGGATGTGGAAATGGTTAAAAACACCAGGCTGTTACCAAGCTACGCCGTGATGGATACCGCCGACTTTGCCGCCAATTTCCGACAAGCGGTCAATGATCCAGAGGTCACAATGGCCTATGGCCGTCTGAATGTTGAACGCGAAACGTTTTTTGAACACGCGCTTCTGGTGACCTACCGTGAAGCAGAGGATCAACAAGAGCTTCCAGCTGCAGATGGATCAGGATGGATGGCCCATGCTGCCAGCCGTATCTATCGTGCACAACTGGGTAACGAAGCGCTGAAAACGTTCCGCTGGTGGAATGAAACCCGCCTTGGCCCTGCGCTTGGCGGTGGCCCGACCACCCGAAATTCGCTTCTGAATGAGCCGGTGGTGACATTGGATGATCATGATCCACAGCGGACCGACATCTTGCATGAATATTTTGTGGGCTTTGATGCGTTTGACCGTTTTGTTGATGCCTGCCGTGAGGTGATCCCCGCATCCTATCAGGAATTTCTCAACGTAACGCTGCGCTATGTGGCGCAAGATGACCAATCCGTGCTGTCATTTGCACCGGTCCCGCGAATAGCGGCCGTTATGTCGTTTAGTCAGGAGCTGACGGAACGAGCAGAAGCGGATCAGGCGCGTATGACCCGCAATCTGATCGACCGTGTTGTAGACCTGGGTGGCGCTTATTACCTTCCGTACCGTCCCCATGCGACAGTTGATCAATTGACCAGATCCTATCCGCGCGCGGCTGAATTTGCGCAGGCCAAGCGTGAGCTCGACCCGGGTCTGTTGCTGCGTAATAATCTTTGGGATCAATATCTGGGGCAGTTATGAGCAATTTGCAGAAACTGTGTTTTGGCTATTTCGTGGCGCTGATGATCGCCGCCTCGCTGAACTATGTGCCGGGACTGACAGATGAAAATGGCCTGGCTTTTGGTATCTTTGCGCTCGACATCTATGACGACGCGCTGCATGTGGCCTCTGCGCTGTGGGCTTTGGCGGCTGGCATTGTCTCGTATCGAGCCGCGCGCCAATTCCTGATCTTGTTTGGGCTGTTGTATCTTGGGGATGGGGTCTTTGGGATCTTTACTGGCTACGGGTTCCTGGACCTTGGGATTTTCACCAATGCGTCGCTTGGAACAGATTGGTCACTGCCACGTTTTCTCGCCAATCTGCCCCATCTGGCCTTGGGCGGGCTCGGGGTTTGGGCGGGGGTTAGGGGCGCAAAAGGATGAGGCTACTGTGGAGATATATGAAGCGGCTGCTGTTAGTCGTGCTGATCTGCGCGGTCGCGCTGCTTGCTCCGATTGCCTATGTGGAGACCGCATGTAAAGGCAGTGCACAGGTGCTGCCATACAAACCGGTGATTTCAGCCGCGTATCACCGTCCCGAAACACGCACCCTCATGACCTATCCAGAATGGGATATCGTGCACGCCTATGAAGATTATGCGCATGTGCTAAAGACCGGAGATCCCCATGATTTTGGCTATCTACGCGCGGTTTCCGGGTTCTGGTCGTCATTGTGTTCCTTGACCTCTGCCTCTGCGGCCCATGGCGACATAGATGGACCAACCAAACAGATGGTCTATGTGATTGGCGTAAGCTTCACCGCTGAATTGCTATTGAAAGCGGCTTATGAAGAAACACTTGGGCGCCTCGCCACGCTTGTGCGGGGGGATGAACGCGCCGCGCTTGATGATGTTTCTGCAGCGCAAGCGGGTCGCTACGCCAAGTTCCTGCAGCAGGTGCCGTGGTATAAATGGCCGTTCCAAAGGGACCGGGCTGAATTGCACCAAAAAGCGGGGGATAGCCTGCGCGATCGGGAACGGCGCTTTGCGCTGGGGGTCGAATATGGCGTCAAAGCGGCCTATGCGAATGTGATCAACGATGCTGTGGCGCAGGTAGGGCAGGACGCGCTAAGCCTTCGCATGGTGGTGCGCGACGTGGATCAGGCGTATCTGCAAAACATCGAGTCCGTTTCAATCATAGCCGAACATGCAGGCGGCATAGAGCTTGAGGCACCACGCTATCGCGCCTTGACGCTATTGTTGCAAAAGCTTGCGCAAGATGGGGTCAATTTTGTTGAGATCGCCGGCAATGATGACATCATGTTCACGGTCTTGAGCGAAACCGCCGAAATGGACGGGGCAATTTACAGCACCGCGCGGCAGGGACGTGCGGATCACCGCCATCTTATACTGGTAAAGGTTTCAGAACTCGCGGGGCGGCTGCGCGCTATGGCGAAAAACGGTCAACGCCTGGAACATGTTCATGACTATTAGATCGCTCCTCATAGCTTTGCCCTGTCTGTTCTTTGGCTGGATTGCGATCTTGCTGGTGGTGGCGGTTTCAACAGATGACGCCCCGGCATATGTGGTGCTCTTTCCGCCCAAAGGTTTTGTGGCAGCGCTTCCCGAAACGGCGTCTATCCTCTCCCTTTCTGACTATAGCATTACAGTCAGTGCCAACGAGACGGGCTTCGCTCGTGCGCTATACAATCGCGGCGCTTTGGTTGTGCTGCCTGCTGGGCTGCCGGGATGTTTGCCTGTGCCGAATTCTCTTTAATACTTGAAAGTCGTACAGGTTTGCCGCTCGTTGCTGCGATGTACGGGTGTTGGACATCTGCGGGGCTCGCGGCTTGGCTCGGTTGCGGTGTTTTGACTGTGAGTAACCTGTTAAAGGAGCAGCGCCTCGGCTTTTGGGATCGCGAGCTTCTGCTGCAGCACTTTTGGGCCCCATGAACTATCTGAAGAATATTATGATCGCCTGCCACGGCAGGTGTCGCTTGGTCAGGCCCAGCGTGCCTGCCTTGCCCGCGCATCGGTGACAGAGCCAGACCTGATCATCTTTGACGAACCCCTCAGTGCGTTGGATGCATTGGTGCAGAAAAAAATCGGCAGCGCATGGATCAGCTGCGCTGCGAAAAAGCGCTGACCTATATTGTTGTGACCCACGATCTTGGCTTTGCTGCGACCTATGCAGACCGCATCCTGTTGCTGCGCGCTGGCAAGGTCGAAGCCTTCCAAACTCGCGACGCCTTTTTTGCAGCCCCAGCAAGCGCATATGCCCGCGATCTGGCATCAGCTGCGCGCTCGCTTGGCGCGCTGAAATATCTGGAGGCGGCGCAATGAAGATTTTGTTGTATTGCGATGTTTGCGTCCTTTGCTTCATTGCGCTATTTGCCGCTCGCCCATGCCTCGGTCCTGGGATATCTCGCGCCGATGCTGGCGGTGATTTTGGCGCATTTCATCTTGCGCGAAGAGGTCAGTGCGACCCGCTGGCTGGCGGTAGTGGTCAGTTTCATCGGTATGCTGGTGCTGGTGCTGCCCAAAGCCACCGGAGCTGCGATTGATCAATCCTATATGATTGGCCTGGTACTGGCGCTGACGGAAAACGCAGGCGCTATTGCGTTTTATTTCGCGCTCACCTGCGCAGTGGCAGGATGGGCCACCGCGGGCCTGGGCTGGGTGCAGCCAACACCCGCGCAATGGCTGCTGCTGTGTGGATCAGGCGCGGCCGGAGGCATTGCCCACATCATGATGACACTGGCGCTGCAACAGGCTGAAGTGTCCAAACTTGCCCCCTTTGAATACCTGTCGCTGGTCTTTGCAGTGATTGCAGATTTTGCGCTGTTTGATGTGGTGCCGGGCTGGACCTTTGCGCTTTCGACAGTGTTGATCCTCACTGCAATGTGGATGTCCATGCTCAAAGCGGGGCTGTTCCGGCGCAAGACCAGCGTTGCCAATTCATGATGGAATGTGCCAACTGCCTGTGAATGTCTTTTGATCACCACAGGCAGTTTTTCATGGCCAGCTCCAGCCACCCATCTGATGTCCAGCCCAGCAACCAGGCAGGCGGCGTTTTGGGACGCATAAGCCTGTTTTTGTGCCCGCTGAGCCTTGCATTGATGGGGCTTGCGGTGAAACTCAGCGCAGGTTTCACAACCGAGCTGATCCTGCTGGCGCGTTTTGCCTTTTCTGCACTGATATATCTGCTGATCTTGCAATGGCGCGGTTTTGATTTCCGCAGCATTCGCCCGGCGCGCCACATCCTGCGCAGCGTTTTGGGGCTGGCCTCAGTATCCTGCCTGTTTGGCTCGATCTCGCTTATTCCACTGTCAACGGCACTGTGTCTTTCATATATGGTGCCGGTCTTCACCTATGGGATTTCGGTCTATACGGGGGCGGCGCGGCTTGATCATCGCGCGCTGCTGATCCTGGGTGCGCTGGTGGGCGTTGCATTGATTGTGCAGCCCGAAGCCAGCGTTGATCCCCTTGGCGCCGCGCTGGGTATCTGCTCGGCGCTGTGTGGGGCGCTGGCCCTGTTTGAAATCAAGCGCCTGTCGCAATGCGAAAGCCCGGATGCGGTCCTGATCATGTATTTTCTCTATTCCACCGGGATTTTGGCCTGCGCCGTGCTGTTTTTGGACAGCTGGCCCCTGGCAGCTGAGTTTGCGCTGATCAATACCAGCGGATTGATCGCGGTTGGTATTTTGGGCCTGCTCTATCAGCTCTTTTTGCTGACAGCGCTGCGCCAGGCCACGGTTGCGACGATGTCGATGGCACTGCTTGTTGCGGTGGCGCTGGGCTATGGGATTGATACGCTACTTTTGGGCGCAGCACTGTCACCGCTTGCGGTCTGGGGCACCGCGCTCCTTGCGCTCAGCCTGATGGGCTATCACCGGGCCAGTCGTTAAGGTGCATTTTACTTTTCTGCCGTGTTTTATGCTTGGTAAAAATGCAAGTGGCGTGAGGGGGTGTTTGAACCGTTGGGTCGAATGCGTCGCCACGCAACTGTTTTTTAACCGTTTCAGATCTGATCTAGGCCAGAGTTCGCGCGTGGTTTTCGCAGGGTCCGGGCGGAGCTTTACAAAAACTATAAGGTTTAATATCAGCGCCCGCGAATAGGGGTGAGTTGATGTTTTTTGATTTGGATGTACTGCGCGGTTTTGGTGATGCGCCCTGTTTGCGGTTTCGCAGCGAAACCATCAGCTACAATACACTTGCAGATTGTGCTGCGGAATTTGCGGCCAAATTGCCTGAAGCCCGCGCCTTAATTGCTATTGAAATGGCCCCTCGGCCGGATGCAATCGCGGCATATATCGGTGCATTGTCTGCGGGGCATGCGGTTTTACCGCTCCCCGTTGGCAGCGCGTCCGGGCAGGCGCTGGCGCGGTTTCAGGCGGCATATCATTATTCGGATAGGCTGGTTCACATCGGCCCGAGCGCCAAGTTTCACGATGATCTGGCACTGGTTCTGCAGACCTCCGGCAGCACAGGGCAGGGGCAGGGGGTGCGCCTGTCACAGGCGGCGTTGCAATCAAATGCGCAGGCGATTGCAGAGTATCTCCAGCTCAGCAGCCACGATCGCGCCGCGCTTATTTTGCCGCTGCATTATTCATACGGTCTGTCGGTTCTGCATTCCCATCTGCGCGTTGGCGCAAGCCTGTGGCTCGCCGAAGGCTCTGTTTTGGAAGGAAACTTCCTGCACGAGCTTTCCGCCGCGAAGGCCACAAACCTTGCTGGCGTGCCACATCATTTCACCATGCTCGACAACGTGGGGCTTGCGGCGCAGCTACCAGCAGAGTTGAAGACCCTGACGGTGGCAGGCGGGGCGATGGCACCAGATGCGGTGCAACGCTGGTCTGGGATCATGGAACGCCAGTCCGGCCGTTTCTTTGTGATGTATGGCCAGACCGAAGCCTGCGCGCGTATTGCTTATCTTCCTCCAGATCTTGCTTGTTCACACCCAGATGCAATGGGTCGTGCCATTCCCGGCGGCACCTTGATGTTGCGCAATGAAACCGGACAGATCGTGACAGGCGCAGGCGAGGGGGAGCTGATCTACACCGGTCCCAACGTAATGATGGGCTACGCCAGTGACGCGCAGGATTTGCAAAAGGGCGCCGAGATTGCTGAGCTTGCAACCGGTGATCTGGCGCAGCGTGATGCAGATGGGATCTACCGTATCACCGGGCGGCTGTCGCGCATGTCCAAAATCGCCGGGCTGCGTATTGGCCATGATGCGCTGGAACGCGGGCTTTGGGAGCACGGCTATGAACCCGCGATCTGGGGCGATGACGACACCTTATATATTGCCGCCGCCACAGCTGATGAAGCGTTGGCGCAGAAAGCTGCAGATCTTGCAGGTATTGGGCGTAGCCATATTGAACTGGTGTCCTGCAAGTCTTTCCCCCGCCGGGCCAATGGAAAGATCGACTACCCTGCGTTAAGGCAGATGCAGCCAGTTCGCCGCGAAACCAAAGGGGTGGCAGAGGCTTTTGCCCAGTGTTTTGCACCAGAACCCGTAGCCCCCGATCAAAGTTTTGCTGATCTTGGTGGCGATTCGCTTAAACATGTGGAGCTGTCGCTGACGCTGGATCGTATCCTTGGCGGGTTGCCGGACAATTGGGAAGAGACCCCGATCAAAGACCTGCGCAAACCACTTAGATCCGGTTCCATGGTGAGCGTGCCGCTTCTGGCGCGGGTGTTGGCGATTTTGGCGGTGGTGATCGCGCATCAGACCAATATCCCCGTTTATGGCGGCGCGGCCGCAATGGTGATTTTGCTGGGGATGAGCGTCGCGGATCATCGCCTGAACGCGCTAAGTGATGGAGATCCCTGGCAATTCATGAAGCCAACCTTGCGCGTTCTGGGGCCTTATTTTGCGGTGCTGGCGGGCTATGCGCTGGTATGGGAGCAGGTGCCCTGGGTCTCTGTGGTATTGCTTGGAAACTTTGCAATAACGACGCCCGAGACCCATTTGATGCTGCCGTATCTCTATTGGTTCGTTGAAGCCTATGTGCAGATGAGCCTGCTGGTGTTGCTTCTGTTCTGGCCGCCAAAAATGCGTCAAACGGTGCGATCGCACCCGTTTGCTGCGGGTGCAGCCTTGCTTGTTTTTGCGGTGGCATTGCGAGTGACGGTCCCAGAACTTTGGCCGTTGCCTGCCGGGCGGTCGCAGTTTTCGCTGCCCTGGGTGTTCTATCTCTTTGCGTTGGGATGGTGTGTGGCTTGTGCAAAGACCCTTGCGCAGCGCATGCTGGTTCTGGCCGCGGCGATGGTGATTTTCCCAACCGCAGCCTATCTTGGTGGCAATTGGTATGGGGCCTGGTACAAATACATGGGGCTTTTGGCGCTCACCGGGGTGCTTTTGTGGGTTCCGCGCGTGCCGATGCCACGCCTTGGTGTGCGTGCTGTCATGTATATGGCGCAGGCGGCGTTTCCGATCTACCTGCTGCACCGGTTTGTGCCCGAAGAGATCATGCCCTGGCTTTCACAGGAAGTCGGTTTGAGCCTATCAAAAGGTGCAACCGATGTTGTGGCGATTGGTGGGGGTGTGGTGATCGGGCTACTGGCGGCCTGTGGGCTGCGCCAGCTTGCGCGATTGCGGCTGCCGGTTTGGCGCCAACTGCGGGCCGTGCGATAGGCCCGCAGGACAGATGAAAATCAGCCGACGATCAGCTGTTTGAGCTGCATGGCTTCGTGCTCCAGCTCATTCAGACGATGGTTCACCACATCGCCAATGGTGACCATACCAACGAGAGTGTCACCCTCTACCACTGGCATGTGGCGGAACCGGCCGGCGGTCATTGCGCGCAGCACTGAAATCAGTGGATCCTGTGGTGCACAGGTTTCCACTTCGCGGGTCATGACGTCGGAAACAAGCATTGGCAGGGTCTGGCCTGGGCTGTCGGCCAGTTTGCGTACGATGTCACGTTCTGAGACGATACCAATCAGCGCGCCTTCCGCGTTATTGACCAAAAGCGCACCAATGTGCCGGTCGCGCAATTCAACCACTGCGTCGCGCAAGGTTATATCAGGCCCGACGGCAAAGACCTCTCCGCCTTTGTTTTGTAAAATATCCGCAACAGTGGTGGCAGCCTGCGAGACATTGCTTGCAGCGCTTTGGCTGTAAGTTGTTTTAGATGCTTTATCTTTACGGCTGGGGGCCTGGAAGGATGTTGGCATATAAACTGGCTCCTTGTTGTTGGTTGCTCTTTGACTGTAAGTACCAGCCTAAACCAAAGAAACCTTGTGAAGGAACACCACGATTGTCTGATCTGACACTCAGCCCAGCAGTTGCATTGTTGATTTTTGTGATGGCGTGTTTTGCAGGCTATCGCTACCGCCGTGTCTGGGCGGCAGAGGGACCACGCTGGCAGCTTTGGCTGTTTGGCGGTGTTGCTGCGATCTGTTTGGGATTGGTCGCATTTCTTCCGATTGCGACCAATTCCTGATTTTTGAGGAATTAAGGTCCTGAAAACGGGACCTTATTCCATGTCGTCCAACATCTTTTTTGCCCGTGGGCACATCAGCCGCTCACGCAGAGGGCTGTTTGGGTCGATGTCTTTTTTACACACGAGACACTGATCTGCATCGCTGATGGCGTTGAGGCCACCGCAGCTGCCTTTGATGGATTTTCCAGCAAACACCACCCCAAGCGCCATGCCGCTTACGACGAGTGTCAGGAGAAAAAATGTCAGTAGGAAGGTTTCCATAGGCGCTCCTGCGAAGGTTTAGGCCTGCAACTGTGCGAATCGCTTGCTGGTTGCAGCTACGAAGCCTGACTTACCGTCTGTGTCCTTGCGATCAATGAACATTACCGCGAGGTCATGTTTATTCGCAACTTCCAGCCCGCGTTCCTGACCCAGTGCCAGCAGGCCAGTGGCCCAAGCATCTGCAAGCATCGCGTTTTCAGCAAGAACAGTTACAGAAGCGGTCTGGTGGGTGATCGGACGGCCGGTCTGTGCGTCGATGATGTGGGAATAACGCAGGCCATCTTGTTCGAAATAGTTGCGATAATCACCGGAGGTCGCCATGCCCATGTTCGAAACCGAAGCGATCTCATAAGCGCGGCGGCTCAGCGCGTCAGGCGATTCGATACCGATCTGCCACTTTTCACCACCTTCATTGAGGCCGGCTACATAAAGATCACCACCGATTTCCACCATGAAATCTTTCAGGCCAAAACCTTTGAGCGTGTCTGCAACCAGATCAACACCAAAGCCCTTACCAATGGAAGAAAGGTAGATCTGAGTGTTGGGGTTGTTCTTTTGCAGCTGGTTGCCGTTCAGGCTCAGCGCCGAAGCAGTGCCAACGCTTTGCATCGCGTCATTCAGGGCTGCCGGGGCAGGGGTCTGAGCATGTGCGCCGCGTGCGCCAAAACCCCAGGCTTCGATAACCGGGCCAAGCGTAATGTCGAACTGACCTTCGGTTGCGATATGAACGTCTTGCGCCGCTGATACAACCTTTGCGAGTTCAGGGGATACCGCGATAGGTGCGGTATTTGCAGCAGTGTTGAAGCGCGAAACCTCGGAGCTGGCGTCCCAGTTCGACATCAATACGTTGACGCGGGACAGGCTGTCTTCAACTGCTTTTTTGACCACTTGCATGTCGAGCGCGCCGCTGTGATCCAGGGCTGCAATCGAATAGCTGGTGCCCATGGTGGAGCCGGAAAGTTCGGAAACAGATGTTCCGCTTTTACAGGCTGCCAGAGCGAGCGATGCCAAAATAAAGCTACGTCGGGAGAATTTCAGGCTGGGTTGCATGGTCACGGCCTCCGGTGGGTCATTCGCGACGTCCTCGTCGCATTTGTTGAGGGCTTTTCTTTGGTTTTGGTTACGCTTTCAACACTAAAATGACGCAAATGGTCAAAATGACCCTTTTGGCCGCCGCAAAAACGCGGCATATGGCCACCAGCGGATACCGGAGGCCAGTAGCGTGCAAAACTTCAAGCTCAAAAAAGGTCTTGATCTACCAGTGAAGGGAGCTCCTTCCCAAGAGATTGGGAGCGGGAACCAGATTCAAACCGCCGCCGTCGTCGCCGCTGACTACATTGGATTGAAACCCAGATTGCTTGTGCAGGAGGGGGATGTCGTCGCAGCTGGCGCGCCTTTGTTCTTCCACAAGGATTCACCCGAAGTGATGATCACTTCCCCTGTGACCGGCCGTGTTAAGGCCGTCAACCGGGGCGCACGACGGGTATTGGTCAGCGTCGAAATCGAGGTGGATGAATCGCTTGCCAAGCCAGTTGATTTTTCCAAGACCGGACAAGATGAAACCGAAACGGAAATTATAAAAAAGCTTTGTGAATCAGGGCTTTGGACATCATTTAGAACCCGTCCCTATTCTAAAGTTCCCGAACCAGACACCCGCCCAGCAGCATTGTTTGTCAATGCGATGGACACCGAGCCAATGGCAGCAGACCCAGCGGTGGTGATTGCGGATGCGGGGGATGCTTTTGCCAAAGGCCTGGCAGCGATTGCTGGGCTGAGCGAGGGGGCGACTTACCTGTGTAAAGCACCGGATGCAGACATCCCCGGTGGTGATATCGAAGGTGTCGAGGTTGCCACCTTTGCGGGCCCGCACCCTGCTGGTCTCTCGGGCACCCACCTCCACTTCCTGTCGGTGCCAAACACCGAGAAGTTCGTGTGGACAATCGGGTATCAGGACGTCATCGCAATTGGTCGATTTGTGGAGACTTGGACCTACGATCCGAGACGAATCATCTCCCTGTGCGGTCCTGAATGTGCCAATCCACGACTCATCCGTACGGTTGCGGGAGCCTCGATGGAGGAACTCACCCAAGGAGAGGCCCAAAGTGGTGTGGCGCTGCGGCTGCTGTCCGGTTCCGTGCTGAGCGGTCGTATGGGCAGCGGTGCTGACAGCTACCTGGGGCGTTATGCCCGTCAACTGACCATGATCGAAGAAGATCACAAGCAGATCCCGATGGGTTGGATCCGTCCGATGCCCTCCAAGTTTGCGTTCCAGCCGGTTCTTGGCTCGGCTTTTTCGAAAAAACTCTACCCGTTGACCTCCAATCTCAACGGTGGGCGTCGCGCCATGGTGCCGATTGGCACCTTTGAAGAGCTGATGCCGCAAGACTTCCTGCCTACGCAACTTTTGCGTGCGCTTTTGGTAATGGATACGGATCAGGCGCAACTCCTCGGCGCGCTTGAACTGGATGAAGAAGATCTTGGTCTGGTCGGTTTTGCCTGCCCAGCTAAGTATGAATATGGCATTGCGCTTCGCGACTGTCTCACCAAAATTGAGAAGGAGGGCTAAGGCTTGGGTCTTCGCAACTTCTTTGACCGGATCGAACCGCATTTTGAAAAAGGCGGTCAGTATGAGAAACTCTTCCCCATCTATGAGATGGTAGAGAGCTTCCTTTATACGCCGAAGACGGTCACTACGGTCGCGCCACACGCGCGATCCTACATCGATATGAAGCGGATCATGACCTATGTCGTGATCGCCACGATACCTTGTATCCTGGTCGGGCTTTATAATGTTGGTCTGCAGGCGAACACCGCGCTGCAGTCGCTGGAAGCAACCGGGATCCGCGCTTCGATCATCGAAGCGATCGGGGTGGGCTTTAATCCTGAGAACCCGCTTGCCAACTTTATCCACGGGCTGAGTTACTTCTTACCGATCTACATCACCACGCTTGTGGTGGGTGGCATCTGGGAAGTTGTCTTTGCTACCGTGCGTGGCCACGAAGTGAACGAAGGCTTCCTGGTTTCCTCTATGCTTTTTGCGCTGATCCTGCCGCCGACCATTCCGCTCTGGCAGGTTGCACTGGGGATTTCCTTTGGTGTTGTCATCGGCAAAGAAGTCTTTGGCGGGACTGGGAAAAACTTCCTGAACCCGGCGCTAACCGGGCGGGCATTCCTGTATTTTGCCTATCCGGCGCAACTGTCGGGTGACACCATCTGGACACCGGTTGATGGCTTTTCTGGCGCGACCGCACTGTCGGTTGGCTCCAGCCAAGGTTATGAGCAGCTGGCGGCCAATGGCATGAGCTGGATGAGCTCATTCCTGGGCACCGTTCAGGGCTCCATCGGTGAGACCTCGACCCTTGCTTGTATGTTTGGTCTTGCCTTCCTGCTGATTACCAAGATCGCCAACTGGCGTCTGGTGGTGGGCTGTCTTGCCGGGATGATCGGGTTCTCAACTCTGCTCAACCTTGTTGGTTCGGACAGTAACCCGATGTTTGCGATGCCGTGGTACTGGCATCTGGTGATTGGCGGCTACGCATTTGGTCTGGTCTTTATGGTGACCGAGCCTGTGTCTGCCTCCCATACCAATGCCGGGCGTTACATCTATGGGGCGCTGATTGGTTTCATGGTCGTGATGATCCGTGTCGTGAACCCGGCCTTCCCCGAAGGTATGATGCTCGCGATTTTGTTCGGAAACGTATTTGCGCCGCTGATCGACTATTTTGTTGTTCAGGCCAACATCAAGAGGAGGGCACGTCGCAATGTCTGATACCTCCAATAAGCCAAAAGGCCCTATTGGCCGCTTTCTGGCCCTGCCCACGGACTCGGTGCCAAAAACCATCTTTATCGCGGTAAGCCTGTGCTTGTTTGCGTCGATGGTGGTGTCGGCTGCAGCGGTTTCGCTGCGTCCGCTGCAGGAACAGAACAAGCTGCGTGACAAGCAGGTCAACATTCTTCAGGTCGCCGGTCAGTATACCGCGGGTGAGGATGTGACCGAGGCGTTTGAAAAGTTTGAGCCGCATGTGCTTGAGCTCGCGACCGGTGAATTCTCTGATCAGTTTGATGCTGTGAGCTTTGATGATCGCGCCGCGGCCGATGATCCTGAGCTTTCGCGTGCACTGACCGAAGATCCGGCAGGTATTGCGCGTCAGAGCAACTATGTCACCGTTTACCTGCTGCGTGCAGAAAACGGTGATATCGACAAGGTGGTGCTGCCGCTGCACGGTTATGGCCTCTGGTCGACCATGTATGGTTTCATCGCGCTTGAAGCGAACGGTAACGATATCTTCGGGCTGCAGTTTTACAGCCAGGGTGAAACCCCAGGCCTGGGTGCCGAGGTAGATAACCCGCGTTGGAAAGCCCTGTGGCGCGGCAAGAAGCTGCGCGACGACGACGGTGTGCTGCAGATCACCGTTGCAAAAGCCCCACCGGCTGCGGGGACGGATTACTATGTTGATGCTCTTGCGGGTGCGACATTGACCTCGAACGGTGTGCACAACTTGGTCCGCTTCTGGATGGATGAGACGGGCTACGGCCCCTTCCTGGCGAACCTCAAGGCAGGAGAGATCTGATGGCTCAGACAAAACGCGAGTTGTTGATCGACCCGATGGTCGACAACAACCCGATCACACTACAGGTTCTGGGGATCTGTTCCGCGCTGGCGGTAACATCCTCGCTAAAGGTGGCCTTTGTTATGGCATTGGCGGTGACTTTGGTGACCGCATTCTCATCGATGTTCATCTCGATGATCCGCAACCAGATCCCTGGTTCGATCCGGATTATCGCTCAGATGGTCATCATCGCCTCATTGGTGATCGTGGTGGATCAGATGCTCAAAGCCTATGCCTTTGAAATCTCGAAAACACTGTCGGTCTTTGTTGGCCTGATCATCACCAACTGTATCGTGATGGGCCGCGCTGAGGCCTTTGCGATGAAAAACCCGCCGATTGAATCCTTCATCGACGGCATCGGCAACGGTCTGGGCTATGGTCTGCTGCTGATGAGTGTTGGCGTGGTCCGCGAGCTGTTTGGCTCTGGCTCGCTGTTTGGCATCACCATT
The DNA here is from genome assembly GCF_009617595.1 of Tritonibacter aquimaris. Taxonomy (GTDB): domain Bacteria; phylum Pseudomonadota; class Alphaproteobacteria; order Rhodobacterales; family Rhodobacteraceae; genus Epibacterium; species Epibacterium aquimaris. The sequence continues at coordinate 15,939 of NZ_WIXK01000005.1, forward strand.
TTGCCAACCGTGAACAACGGTGGCTGGTATGTGCCCAATGGTCTGCTGCTGCTGCCGCCCTCTGCCTTCTTTGTGATCGGTCTGCTGATCTGGGCGGTACGTGCCTGGAAGCCCGAGCAGGTAGAAGATCGTGAATATAAGATCCAGACAGTGGGAGCGCACTGATGGAAGGTCTTATCTCACTGGCCGTAAAGGCCATCTTCATTGAGAACATGGCGCTGTCCTTCTTCCTTGGCATGTGTACCTTCTTGGCGGTGTCCAAGAAGGTGGCAACCGCCATTGGTCTGGGGATTTCGGTGATGATCGTTCAGACCATCACCGTGCCAGCAAACAACCTGCTTCTCACCTATCTTCTTAATCCGGGCGCTTTGGCCTGGGCGGGTTTCCCCGATGTGGACCTGACCTTCCTGGGTCTGATTTCCTACATCGGTGTGATCGCGGCGATCGTTCAGATCCTTGAGATGGTGCTCGATAAATACTTCCCGCCGCTTTACAATGCGCTGGGTGTGTTCTTGCCGCTGATTACCGTGAACTGCGCCATCATGGGTGGCTCGTTGTTCATGGTGGAACGTGGGTATGACTTCTCTGAAAGCGTTACCTATGGCGTTGCTTCCGGCTTTGGCTGGGCACTGGCAATTGCAGCAATGGCTGGCGTGCGCGAGAAGCTGAAGTATTCTGACATTCCCGAGGGCCTGCAGGGCCTAGGCATCACCTTTATCACCGCAGGCCTTATGGCCATGGCATTCATGTCGTTTAGCGGCGTGAAGCTCTGAGGGAGGCGCAACACAAATGGCAACCTTTGGGTTAGGTATTTTCCTGTTCACTATGATCGTTCTGGCTTTGGTCGCGATCATTCTGGCGGCCCGGTCTAAACTGGTGTCCACAGGTAATGTGAACATTACGATCAATGGCGAAAAGACGATCTCGGTTCCGGCCGGGGGCAAGCTCTTGCAGACACTCGCCGAACAGAAACTTTTTGTCCCTTCCGCCTGTGGCGGGGGTGGCACCTGTGCACAGTGCCGTGTGAAGGTTCACGAGGGTGGCGGATCGATCCTGCCAACCGAGCAGAGCCACATCACCAAGCGCGAAGCGGGTGCAGGTGATCGCCTGTCCTGTCAGGTCGCGGTGAAGCAGGACATGAACATCGAAGTGCCCGAAGAAGTGTTCGGCGTGAAAAAGTGGGAATGTACTGTTCGTTCCAACGACAACGTTGCAACCTTCATCAAGGCGCTGGTTCTGGAACTGCCGGAAGGCGAAGATGTGAACTTCCGCGCGGGCGGCTATATTCAGATCGAAGCCCCGGCCCACGAACTGAAATACACCGATTTCGACATCGGTGAAGAATACCGTGAAGATTGGGACAAGTTCAATCTGTGGCAGTATGAATCGAAAGTGGCAGAGCCGATCGAGCGTGCCTATTCGATGGCAAACTACCCGGATGAAAAAGGCATGATCATGCTGAACGTGCGGGTGGCATCGCCGCCTCCGGGTTCTGTTGGTATCCCTGCTGGTAAGATGTCGTCGTTCATCTTTAACCTGAAGCCAGGTGACAAGGTGACAATCTCTGGTCCGTTTGGTGAATTCTTCGCCCGCGAGACTGAAAAAGAGATGGTCTTCATCGGTGGTGGTGCGGGCATGGCACCAATGCGCTCCCACATCTTTGACCAGCTGAAGCGTCTGAAGAACAAGGATCGCAAAATTACCTTCTGGTATGGTGCGCGTTCCAAGAAAGAGATGTTCTTTGTTGAAGATTTCGATGAACTCGCCAAAGAGTTCCCGAACTTCACCTGGCATGTGGCGCTGTCTGATGCGATGCCGGAAGATGATTGGAGCGGCTATACCGGCTTCATTCACAATGTCCTTTACGATGAATATCTGAAGGATCACCCGGCACCCGAAGACTGCGAATTCTACATGTGTGGTCCTCCGATCATGAACAGCTCGGTCATCAATATGCTCGTCGAGCTGGGCGTTGACCGCGAAGACATCATGCTTGATGACTTTGGTGGCTGATCAATATACATCAACCCGCGCCTCAGGGCGCGGGTTTTTTGTTGGGCGCTTGGTGTTGATTGTACTGTCTTTATGATGCGCTGGGCTCCCTTAAGCCTGCCCCCTTTACCCGCCTCAAGCGAACGCCTATAACCCAGCCTATGTCCCACCGTGCGGCCATCATTATTCGAATTATATACCCGGCGCTCTGATCCCATTTGGGAGCAAGTGAGACGCCGGGCAAAGGCGCTTGAGACTTCGCGCCGCAATATCCCAATATCCAGATCCGATTATGCATAAGGACGCCACCGATGTGCGCCGAAACACCTGACTACAAAGACACGCTGAACCTGCCCAAGACCAATTTCCCCATGCGTGCGGGCCTGCCCAAACGTGAACCAGCCTGGCTGGAACGTTGGGAAAAAATCGGCGTTTATGACCGTCTGCGCGAAAAAGAGGGGCGGACGCCTTTCACGCTGCACGATGGCCCCCCCTACGCAAACGGCCACCTGCATATCGGTCACGCGCTGAACAAAACCATCAAGGATATGATTGTGCGCTCCCATCAGATGATGGGATTTGATGCACGCTATGTTCCAGGCTGGGATTGCCACGGTCTGCCGATCGAATGGAAAATCGAAGAGCAATACCGCAAAAAGGGTAAAAACAAAGACGCCGTGGATGTGGTGGAATTCCGTCAGGAATGCCGTGCCTTTGCTGATAAATGGGTAAATATCCAGCGCGAAGAGTTCAAACGCCTTGGTATCGCGGGCAATTGGGAAGATCCCTATCTGACCATGAACTATCACTCTGAGGCGGTGATTGCCGATGAGTTCATGAAGTTCTTGATGAACGGCACGCTTTATCAGGGCTCAAAGCCTGTGATGTGGTCGCCAATTGAAAAAACCGCTCTGGCCGAGGCCGAGGTGGAATATCACGACAAGGAAAGCTTCACCATCTATGTGAAGTTCAAAGTCACCAACGCAGATCACAAACACGCGGGCGCTTATGTGGTGATCTGGACCACGACCCCTTGGACCATGCCATCCAACAAGGCGGTGGTTTATGGCGAAAACGTTGCCTACGGTCTTTATGAAGTCACCGGCACCCCGGATGAGTGCTGGCTGAAAGTGGGTGAAAAATACCTGCTGGCTGACAATTTGGCGGCAGATGTGTTCAAACGCGCGCGCCTTGCGGAAGATCAATACACCCGCGTTGCCGATGTCCCAGTATCTGAGCTGGAAGGTGTGGAACTGTCCCACCCGCTTGCAGGGGCCGAAGGCAGCAATGGCGAATGGGATGACATTCGTGATTTCCGCGCCGCCGAGTTTGTCACCGATACCGAAGGCACCGGTTTTGTCCACTGCGCGCCGTCCCACGGTATGGAAGAGTTTGAGCTCTACCGCGATCTGGGCATGCTGGAGCAGGTCATCACCTATAACGTGATGGATGACGGTGGTTTCCGCGCGGATCTGCCGTTCTTTGGTGGCAAATACATCCTGAACCGCAAAGGCGGCGAGGGTGATGCCAACAAAGCGGTGATCGACAAGCTGGTTGAAGTTGGTGGCCTATTGGCGCGTGGCAAGATCAAACACAGCTACCCGCATTCCTGGCGCTCCAAAGCACCGATCATCTATCGCAATACTCCACAGTGGTTTGCTGGGGTGGACCGCAAGCTTGATGATGGTATGGGCGAGATGGGTGACACCATCCGCACCCGCGCGCTGCGTTCCATTGACGAGCTGGTAAAGTGGACGCCACAGACCGGTCGTAACCGTCTGTATTCCATGATCGAATCCCGTCCGGATTGGGTATTGTCGCGCCAGCGCGCATGGGGTGTGCCGCTCACTTGTTTCACCAAGAAAGGTGTGTTGCCGACGGATGCGGATTTCCTGCTGCGCAACGAAGAGGTCAACGCGCGCATTATCGCAGCCTTCGAAGAGAAGGGCGCGGATGTCTGGTATGAGGATGGGTTCAAGGCCAAGGTGCTTGATGGTGTGGTGAACCCGGACGATTACGATCAGGTGTTTGATGTGCTGGATGTGTGGTTTGATTCCGGCTCTACCCATGCCTTCGTGCTGCGTGACCGCGAAGATGGCACCGAAGACGGCATTGCTGATGTCTATATGGAAGGCACCGATCAGCACCGCGGCTGGTTCCATTCCTCGCTGTTGCAGGCCTGCGGCACCAAGGGGCGTGCACCATATAAAAACGTTGTGACGCATGGGTTTACCCTGGATGCCAAGGGCATGAAAATGTCCAAATCCCTGGGCAATACCATTGTGCCGGATGAAGTCGTTAAACAGTATGGCGCAGATATTCTGCGGCTTTGGGTTTCGCAGGTGGATTACACCGCCGACCAACGGATTGGTCCGGAAATCCTGAAAGGCACCGCTGACAGCTATCGCCGTTTGCGCAACACCATGCGCTTCATGCTGGGGTCGTTGGGCGATTTCAAAGAAGAGCAGCGCGTTGCACCGGAGGACATGCCCGAGCTTGAGCAATGGGTGCTGCACCGCCTCGCCGAGCTCGACCACACCGTGCGTCAGGGCTATAAGGCGTTTGATTTCAATGGGGTGTGGCAGGCGATCTTTAACTTTGCCACCGTTGATATGTCGGCGTTTTACTTCGATATCCGCAAGGATGCGCTGTATTGCGATGGTGACACATTGAATGCACGTGCTGCGCGCACCGTGCTGGACCTGTTGTTCCATCGCCTGACCACCTGGTTGGCACCGGTTCTGGTGTTCACCATGGAAGAGGTCTGGTTGGAACGGTATCCGGGTGATGACAGCTCGGTGCATCTGGTGGATATGCCCGATACCCCGCGCGATTGGCTGAATGAGCCGCTGGCCGCGAAATGGGCAAAGATCCGTCAGGCGCGCCGCGTGGTGACAGCCGCTTTGGAAGTGCAGCGGACCGACAAGGTCATCGGGTCCTCGCTAGAGGCCGCGCCCGTTGTGCATGTGCGTGAAGCGGAACTGTTGGAACAACTGCAGTCGGTCGAGTTTGCAGATGTTTGCATCACCTCCGACATCAACCTGAGCAATGATCCAAGCCCGGCAGAAGCGTTCCGCATGCCGGAGGTGGATGGCGTTTCGGTGGTGTTTGAAAAGGCCGAGGGGGAGAAATGTCTGCGCTGCTGGAAAATCCTGCCAGATGTGGGCAATTTCGGCTCTCCTGGGCTGTGTAAACGCTGTGATGATGCGATTGGTTAAAGCCGTCACTGTATGATCGGTTAAAAGAGCGCTCTGTTGGGCGCTCTTTTTGTTCTGAGTTACGCGGGGAGATTAATTCTCCTTTTAGTTGTTTTTACTGCCACAGTTTGAAGTGGCTGATCTCGATTAAGCCACAAAATGTTGACCGATTCACAAGCATTGGTTAAAAAACCCTTAACAAAATGCAGATTTTCTGTGGCAACTCGCAGTCTGGGTGCCAACTATCGGGGGGTAGTTTTTAATGCCAAAGCAATTGAACGATGTTGATAGTGATGCTGCCGCAAAGCCGGTTTCTACCGGTGGCGTACAAGTAAAAAGTGTTTCCGCAACTGGAAATATCAAAATCTCGCTAAAACCTGTGCCGGAGGCGAAGTCGCCCAACGCAAAGGCTGAACTCCGTTCGGCACAAGTGGAAAAGCAGCCCGTCGACGCGGGGCAGCAACCTCCATTGCGTGCTGCAAAGCCTGCAGCAAAAAATAAATCTGCTGCCAAAGTGCAAAAGCCGCAGATCGCTGCCACATCGAAACTTGCTTCTGCAAGCGCGCAGGGCGAAGCAAATCTGCCCAATCCCGTCGCGTCGCGGTCCTCATTAAAGCCGCTGGGACTGACAGCCGCCGTTCTTGGTACCGTCGCGCTGAGCCTGGGTGTGATGCAATTCGCCGGTGGCTCTGACGCGCAAGACGTTGCCGTTGCTGCGCCCGCGACTGCTGCGCCAGCCGTGCAAGCGGATGTGGTGACAGCTCAGGTTGATGCAGATAAAGCCGCGATTGTTGCGCCTGTTCAGGCTTCTGTTGCGGGCGCGAACGGCGATGTTACCGCCGAAGCCATTGCAGCTGCTGTGGCCAAGCTTGCCCCTTCTCAAACAACTGCTGAACCCGCGCCGCGCGTCGATACAGCCAATGACGACGTGTTTGAGAAAGCCGCTTTTGCGTCGGCGTCGCTGTTTCAGGCAAGCCCCAAAGAGATCTGGGAGCAGGAGCGTGCTGAGGCAGATCGGATTGAACCCGTTGCCGCAGCGCCCAAAACAGTCTCTGCGCCGCATGTAAGCACCGCGCAAAAGCTTGCACTGGTGAGCTATCTTTCTGCTTTGCCAGATGGACCTGAAGCACAAGAGCAGGCGTCGGCACTGACACAGAAAATGACCAGCGGCACCTTGGCTGCGTTGAGCAAGCCAAAAACAGAAGCGGTAAAAGACGAACCCATCTATATCTTTGATCTGGTTGTTAATGCATTGGCCGAAGGGCGTACCGAGGCTGAGCTTGATCAGCTGATCAACGAAACCTATGCCGCAGGGCGCGTGACCGTGCCATCCAGTTTGATCCTGGCGGATGGGCGCGTCGACAGCCAAACCATACTTGTCTTGTTTGCAGGTAAATAAGACTTAGGCCAGCACCCTATATGGGGCTGGCCCTCCTCATATCTTTTGAAAACGAATATGCGGTGTCTGCGCACCGTGCTGCCTTGCCTTAGGGAGACATCATGAAGAATTTTGTAGCTGCTGCGACGCTGGGATTAGGAATTCTGGCCGCACAGGGAGCCGCAGCGCAGAGCTGTGGCGGCGTCTATACAGTGCAATCAGGCGACAGCTTGTCGGTGATTGCCGATCATCTTTATAAGGATGTTGGCAAGTGGAGCGCTATCCACACCCAAAACATCAGCACAATCGGCCCGCGCCCTAATGCGATCCGTGTTGGCATGAGGCTAAATATTCCCTGTATTGGTGGCTTGCCAACAGGATTGGAAGGCGGCCGTGCAATTAGTGAGGCCACCCCCGTGGCGGCGCAGCCGGTGCAGATTGCGGCAGGGAATGCAGCGGTCAGACATAAGATCAACCTCCTTACCGGAGACGATTTTAAACCGTTTTCAGGCAAAGATCTTCACAATGGCGGCTTAATCACTGATCTGGTGAACTCCGCAATGACGGCAGCAGATCCAGAGCGGGGGTTCGCAATCCACTGGGTTGATTCCTGGGATTCCCATTTTGATCCGCTGTTGTCGAACGCGTTGCTGGATATTGGTTTTCCCTGGTATCGTCCGAATTGTGATGAGCTGCCCGACAGCTATCGCTGCGCAAACCTTTATTTCTCGGAGCCGCTTTTTGAGACTCTGACACTGATGTTTGCTGCGGCTGACCGCCCGATTGAGTACAACACCGACGAAGACCTTCTCGGCAAGGTGATCTGCCGGACCAAAGGGTATGACACCACCATCTTTGATGAAAACGGTCGTAACCTGCTGCGCGACAATAAAATTGAGCTGGTGATCGGCGACACGCATGAGCAGTGCTTTGACATGGTGCTGAATGGCAAGGTCGATGCGCTGGTGCTGAATGAGTTTGGTGGCCGTGACAAGATGAGCGAGCTGGGCTTGAACGAAAAAATCCAGATCGTACCACAGCCGATTTCAATTCAGTCGCATTACATCGTTGTGCATAAATCTCACCCTGAGGCCGACGCGTTGCTGGCGATTGTGAATGACGGGGTGAAACAGATCCGCGAAAACGGAGAGTACCAGCGCATCGTCGAAGATCACATGGCACGTATCTGGGCCGGATTCTAAGGGGATGGTGATGCAAAAACCTTTGTTAAAATGGATTTTGCGCCTTGGACTGGCCGGGGGGCTTGCACCCTCTGCTGCATTTGCTTTGTGCGATGTAAACTATGTGGCCAAGCCGGGTGACAATCTCTTTTCCATTTCCGAGGCGCATTTTGGCGATCGCGAACACTGGAAACTGATCTATGAGCGCAATCAACGGATGTTGGCGCAGACGACGGTCATTCCTGGACGCACGCTTTACATACCGTGCCCTGAAGAGGAAAAACCGGCCGTTCCAGTCAAGGTTGAGCCTGCCAAACCAGCGCCGCAGCCCGCCGGAAATGTAGAGCTGACGCTGCTGACAGGTGGGAGTTATGGCCCGTTTTCCGATCAAAATCTGCCTGCACAAGGCATGGTCACGGAATTGGTCAATGCTGCCCTGAATGAAGCGCCTTCACCTGTGTCTTACACCATCAACTGGGAAGAGGACTGGACCAAACATCTGTTCCCGCTGTTGAACCAGAAGACATTTGATATGGGCTTCCCCTGGGTCAAACCAGACTGTGAATTGAACCCGCAAAACGAGCGCTGTGTGAACTTCCACTTCTCAGATCCGGTGGTGACGGTGCCAGTGATGCTTTTTGTTGAGGCTGACCGTAGCTTTGATTATCGCGGCCCTGAGGATTTGGTTGGCAAAACACTGTGTCGCCCCAATGGCTATTTCAACCAAGATGCGGATACGACGCGCCGCGCCTGGCTGGATGTGGACAACCTTACTGTTCTGGCCCCAGTGCACCCACGAGAATGTTTTGCGCTGTTGCAGCGGCACGAGGTCGATGCTGTTGCCATGAACCTATTCTTGGGTGCGGATACGCTGGTTCAGGAAGGTCTGCGCGGTGATGTTGTTCCATTGGAGCAACCGCTTGCGGAGATTGGCCTGCATGTGGTTATTTCCAAACGCCATTGGCGTGGCACCTCACATCTGTATCGGGTGAATGCGGGGCTGAAAGCCTTGCGTGAAAATGGTCAGTTCGATGAGATTTTGAACCGTCATCTTGAGCACTTCTGGTCACAGCTGCAGTAAGTGCAGTTCTATAAAAGTGGGCTTGCTGGCTGTGGCTGGCAGGTCCTAAACGTTTTTTGAATACAGCAGTCGCGCGGCGTTTAGGCGTAGATTGCACTTGTTGGAATTGGCCCAGCAAGAACGCCCGAGCGAAGATCGCGAACGGCTTCGATCATTTTTAAAGTTGGTGACAGATTTGACGGATTGTCCATCCGTGCCCGTACCAATTGCTCCATCGCCATGTTTGCGGGGATAAAACGTTCCGTGCGCTGCTCAAAAAGCTGCTGCGCTTTCTGATGAAGCTGCGATTGTCTGGCTTGGTGTTGCTGAGAATAGCTACGTTGATTGACCTGCGGGCTGTGTTCAGCTGCATTGACTTTGAGCGGAGAGCGGGACTGCGCTACATTGGCAGGTCCCTGGCGCTGGATGCCTTGGGTGTGGTCTGCGATTGTTACCATTGCTGCGCTCCCGTTCAAAAGGTGTTAACTCTTTTTACGCGAGTTTGTCTAAAATTTGACCGGACACTTTAGGATAGGTGTAACCTCTTCTGGTGGGGTAGCCTCTGCAAAAGGTACAAAATGGGGTGTGAACGATGACAGCAGAGCGTGAGCAGTACCGAGTTGCATCTGTTGCGACACCGGTTGGGCAGCTGTACCTCTCGGAAACTGATGGTTTCATTCATCGGCTTGATTGGCAGGGGCAGGAGCGTGGCCGTTCGGCTGAGCTTGCGGAGGGGGTGGCGCAGATTACGCGCTACTTCGCGGGGCAGCTGCAAGAGTTTGATCTGCCGCTAAAGCTCAGCGGGTCGAGCTTTCAGCAACGGGTTCAGCAGCTCATGCTCGATATTCCGTTTGGGGAAACGCGAACTTATGGCGATCTGGCGCAGGAAATCGGTGGGGCGGCCCAGCCGGTTGGAAATGCCTGTGGCGCCAATGCGCTGCCGCTTTTGGTGCCCTGTCACCGGGTGCTTGGTCGCAATGGGCTGGGTGGCTATTCCGGCGCGGGTGGGGTGGAAACCAAAGTGGCGCTATTGCGCCACGAAGGGGCCGCCGGGCTGTTGATTTAAGTGCGGCTTGGCAGCAGCTGCTGGGTAACACCAACCAGCAGAAGATAGACCGAGGTGATCACAAGCCCCCAATGCGCCCAGCTTTCCGGATGGAAATCCACCCAGGCAGCCCAACCCGCAAAGAAGGTCCAGGCAAGCGCCATCGGCAGGGACATTGTGCGCCAGCGTTCTGTGCGCACCGGGTGAATGAACTTCAGCGGTAGGAACATGGCAACAGCAAGCGCCGTAACCAATATGAGGCTGGTCCAATGGCTGGGTTCAAGCGCAAAGATCACCAAAACCAGCATGTTCCAGCACCCCGGGAAACCAGAAAAGGAATTGTCCTTGGTCTTCATCCTGGTGTCGGCGAAATACATCGCAGATGCAAAGGTGATGACAATAATCGCCACCCATCCAGTCCACCCTGCCATCAGGCCCGACTTGAACAACGCAAAGGCGGGAATGAACACATAGGTGAGATAGTCGATAATGAGATCAAGCAGCACCCCATCAAATTCGGGCGCAAAACGACGCACATTATAATGGCGTGCAAGCGGCCCATCGATGCCATCCACCGCAAAGGCCACCACCAGCCAGAGGAACATCAGATTCCACTTGGCTTCAACCGCAGCCAGCATGGCCAACATGGCAAAAACTGCACCGGTGGCAGTGAGAAGGTGAACGGAGAGCGCGCGAAATTGAGGTGTCATCTAACTGTGATGACGAATTTCTGCTGCGGCTGCAAGGGCGAAAGCATTGGATCTTGCGGCGCGGTCTCAGCCAAAAAAGGCGAGACCCTGCGCCGAAATCGACAGTTGTTAGTGCAGCACGGCGGCAGCCGGTCGCGCGTTGCACAGCTCAGTTAGGGTGAGGGGGGTGTTTTTGCTGGGGAGTTTGATCAAGCGGCCGCGCGGTTCACGCAGCGGGCGCGGCAGCGGCGGGGTTGGCGCAGTTGGGGCACCATCGGCCAGTTGCATCAATACGGCAATAGGAACAGGGGTCGAGGGCAGCATCTGGGATTCCTTTCTGGAAATTGTGCTGCCAGCATGAGCCAGTAAGGTTAATCATGCGCGTAAAATGAGAACGCAATTTACGTTGCATTTTAAAGAGACTGTTTGCTCAGGCTTTGGGGTGGGCGCGATTGTAGACATCCATCAGATGCGCTGTGTCTACTGCGGTGTAGGCCTGGGTTGTCGACAGTGAGGCGTGGCCCAAAAGTTCCTGAATGGCGCGCAGATCACCGCCAGCCTCTAGAAGGTGGGTGGCAAAACTGTGACGCAGCGCATGCGGCGTCGCGGTTGCGGGCAAGCCAAGCTGGGCGCGGGTTCGGGCGACGGTTTTCTGGATCTGACCTGCCGCCAATGCGCCCCCTCTGACACCGCGAAACAGGGCCTGATCGGCCTCGATCGGGTAGGGGCAGAGCTGCAGATAACTCTCAACCGCCTGACGCGCTGCGGGTAGCACCGGGACAAGGCGCTCCTTTTGTCCTTTGCCCAGAATGCGCAGCGTTTCGGGCAGTGGCAGGTCGCGCCCCATAAGGCCCAGAGCCTCGGAGATCCGCAATCCGCAGCCATAAAGCAGTGTCACCACCGCCACATCGCGCGCGGCCACCCAGGGGGTTTCTGATTGCAGGGCCACGGTGTCGAGCATGGCTTTGGCAGCATCTTCGGACAATGGCCGCGGAAGTTTCTTTTGAAACTTTGGTGCACGCGCTGACAAAACCGCGGTGGGTTCAAAGCCTTCGCGCTCCGCGAGCCAGCGGTAAAAGGCTTTCACTGATGACAGTTTGCGCGCAAGCGAACGTGCGCTGATGCCATCGGCGCGCGCATGTGCCATCCAGGCGCGCATATCCTGTGTGGTGATCTGTGACAGCGCGCCCAATCCCTGTGGGCCGCCGAAATGATTGGCCATAAAGCTCAGGAAATCACGAACATCACCGCCATAGGCAAGCTCTGTGCTGTGCGACAGGCCCTGTAGCGCGCGCAGCCCATCAAGCCAATCCTGCAGCGCATCGCGACAGGCAGGGGCGATCATGCCAGCCAATTGCGCAGGCAGCGTTCAAAGGTGCCCGCAAAGAATGTCAAAAGGTCAGTGCCATGTTGTGGCGAAAACTGATGCGGCTCTTCTGAGCCAAAGACCAGAAGACCAGGGAGGCGGCCAGTACCAAGATCAAGGCTCATCAGCGCCTCGGAACGGATCCAGCCCGCCTGATCGCCATGGATTTCAGCGTCCCCTTCTTCGACCTGACGTAGGCTGACGGGGTGGGCGGTGCTGCTTTGTCCCAGGTAGTGCGCCACAAAACCACGTGGCTGGATCTTGATCACGGATGACGCAGCCGCAAGCCCGGCGGCGCTGGCGCTGTCATCGCTTTCAAGCACCAGTACAAGGTTCTGGATTTCAAGCGCCTCGCTGACCGGGCCGGAGAGCGCGAGCAGGAATTCCGGGAAATTCTGTGGCTCGATCAGGGCGAGCACTGCACGGTGCACCTGATTGGTGCCGGTAAGATTGTCATAGGCTGCGGCAATCACGGATCGGTGGGTGTCTTCTAGCCGGTCCAGACGTGCCTCTAGGCGGGCCATAGCAATGCCGCGTAGATCAACCACATTTGCCCCCATCGCGCGATCATTGGCGGCGACCAGCGCGCTCATCAAGCTGCTGTCCTCCAAGATGACATCGGGTTTTTCCAAAATCGCTTCGCGCAAACGCGCATCCAGTGGGGCTGTGCTGCTCATGCTTGTGCCTTTTTGTCTTTGTCTTTCTGTATAACATGAAATGTGGCGCAGAGGCGACCATTTCGCGCAAACCCTAAGGTATAAGCCCTCGGGATCGTGCGGGCAGCGGCAAAGGATAAGCGCGGGGCTCTATGCGGGGCGTCAGGGTTTACCTATGTGTTTTGCGCATAGAAAAAGGCGCATGGGAATCCACGCGCCTTTGAAAAATCAGCTCCGATTTTGTGATCAGAGGATCTTGATATCTGCCGCTTTGATGTCAGCGAGGAATGCATCGAGACCTTTGTCTGTCAGCGGGTGGTTCACCATTGCTTTGATCACAGCAGGGGGAGCGGTGATCACATCAGCACCGATACGGGCCGAATCAAGAATGTGATTTACCGAGCGGATCGAAGCCGCCAGAATCTCGGTTTCAAAGCCGTAGTTGTCATAAACGGTGCGGATATCTTCGATCAGCTCCATACCATCGAGGTTGATGTCATCCAGACGACCGATGAAAGGAGAGATGAAGGTTGCACCCGCTTTTGCAGCCAAAAGCGCCTGATTGGCCGAGAAGCACAGGGTGACGTTTACCTTGTGGCCCTCATCGCTCAGGGTTTTACAGGCTTTTAGGCCATCCCAGGTCAGCGGCACTTTTACGGTGATGTTTTCCGCGATTTCCAAAAGCTTGCGACCTTCGGCGATCATGGTGTCTGCGTCTACGGCGGTGACTTCAGCGGAGACAGGGCCTGCAACCAGATCACAGATTTCCTTGGTGACTTCGATGATGTCACGGCCGGATTTCTTGATCAAAGAGGGGTTGGTGGTCACACCATCTACCATGCCCAGATTATTCAGCTCGGCAATTGCGTCGATTTCTGCGGTGTCTACAAAGAATTTCATACCTTCAGGTCCTTCTGATGGCTTGGCCTCGGTTTAACTTGGCTTTACCTGATAGAGAGCCCGGCGCAAACCCCGTTTGCCCGAGGACTAGATTTTTGTTAGCGGAAACGAGGGCGCAACCCCAGTGACTTTTCAAACCCACAGCGACGGTCCGGAGTTTTTTGCCGAAGGCGCGCGCGTGGGTGTGCTGACGGCGCAGCCGCTTGACCACTTGCTGGATTACAAGGCACCTGAGGGCGGTTGTTTTCGTGGCGCGTTCGTTGAGGTGCCACTGGGGCCGCGCAAAGTCCTGGGGGTCGTCTGGGGGCCGGGCGCGGGTGATTTTGATCTTGCTAAGCTGCGTCGGGTGATCCGCGTGTTGGATGTGGCCCCGATGCGCGATGAAATGCGCGCCTTTCTGGCAAAATCTGCCGAATACACACTGACACCTTTGCCTGCCATGCTGCGCCTTGCCACCCGTGCGCCCGGGCTGTCAGATCCGCCATCTATGCGCAAAGTCTTGCAGCTGGGAGATAAGGCGCCGGACCGTATGACCGACGCCCGCGAGCGGGTGCTGGCGGTGATGGCGGAATATGGCGGGCTTTCGTTTACCCCAAAGGAGCTGTCTGACCTTGCGGGCGTCACCGGGTCGGTGGTGAAGGGGCTGGTGAAACAGGGCGTGCTGCTAGAAGTGGAGACCCCACGCGATCAACCCTTTCCGCACCTTGATCCAGAGCTTCCCGGAAAGGCGCTTACCGAAGATCAGGCTGGCGCGGCGGATGCGCTGGGCGACGCCGTGCACAGTGGCACCTATGGCACAACCTTGCTGAAGGGGGTCACAGGATCGGGTAAGACGGAAGTCTACCTAGAGGCCGTCGCCGCCTGTCTGCGCAAAGGGCGGCAAGCCTTGGTGCTACTGCCGGAAATTGCGCTGACGGCTGAGTTTCTCAAACGGGTGCAGGCGCGGTTTGGTGCCACTCCGGCTGAGTGGCATTCAGGCGTGACCATGACCGAGCGTCGTCGGGTCTGGCGTATGGTCGGCCAAGGTGCTGCACAGCTGGTGATTGGCGCGCGCTCGGCGCTGTTTCTGCCCTATCGTGATCTGGGTCTGATCATTGTCGATGAGGAACACGACACCTCCTACAAGCAGGAAGAGGGTGTTTTGTACAATGCGCGCGACATGGCGGTATTGCGTGCAGCCATGTGCAAAGCGCAGGTGGTGCTGGCCTCGGCAACGCCATCGCTGGAAACCTGGGCCAATGCTGAAAGCGGCAAATACAAGCGTCTGGACCTAAAATCGCGTTTTGGCGCTTCGGTGCTGCCGAAAATGCGTGCCATTGACATGCGCGCCGAGGAATTGCTTCCGGCCACCTGGATATCGCCCACTTTGAAACACGCGATGAAGCTGCGGCTTGAACGCGGAGAGCAATCCTTGCTGTTTCTCAACCGCCGTGGGTTTGCGCCGGTTACCATCTGTCGGGCCTGTGGTGCGCAGGTGTCTTGCGATATCTGCGATGCCCGCATGGTGGAACACCGGTTTATGAAACGGCTGATGTGCCACCAATGCGGGGAAACCAAGCCGATCCCAACCGAATGCCCGTCCTGTAAGGTTGAGGGTAAGATGGCTCCAGTAGGGCCGGGGATTGAGCGCCTGGGCGAAGAGGCCACAGCCCTTTTTCCCGACGCGCGGATTGCGGTGCTGAGTTCGGATCTGTTTGCCTCTGCGCGCGCGTTGAAAACGCGGATTGAGGAAATCGCAGCAGGAGAAGCGGATATCATCCTTGGCACCCAGCTGGTGGCAAAGGGGCACAACTTCCCGCTGCTCACGCTTGTGGGGGTGATTGATGCGGATCTGGGGCTGCAGGGATCAGACCTGCGCGCAGGGGAACGCACGTTTCAGCTGATGCGTCAGGTGGCGGGTCGGGCCGGGCGTGCAGAACGCCCAGGCGAAGCTTTGATGCAGAGCTTTCAGCCAGAACATCCGGTCATTCGTGCCATTCTTTCCGGCGACGAGGAAGAGTTCTGGCGCGCCGAAGCTGAACAGCGCCGTATTGCGGGCGTGCCGCCTTATGGGCGGATGGCAGGCATTGTTCTGTCTGGCACAGATTTGGCGCAGGTCTTTGATCTGGGCAATCATCTGGCGCGCAACAATGGCGCGTTGATGCAAGTTGGCGCGCAGCTTTTTGGGCCGGCCCCTGCACCTATTGCGCGCATTCGTGGCCGCCACCGTGTGCGGCTTTTGATCAAGGCCGAGAAGTCTGTAGCGCTGCAAGATGCGATCTCACGCTGGGTGGCCCCGCTGCGGCTGAAAGGCGATTTACGTCTCAGCGTCGATATTGACCCGCAGAACTTCTTTTGACGAGAAAAGACAAGTCTATCTGAGCGCGCAGCTTAAGGTCTCCCCTTAAGGTATTGTAAATGTGCGGAGGGGCTCTGAGGGGTGTTTTCCATAAGGCTCACTTTTATTGAAGTTTGGCATGATATGTTTGGTGCATTTAGCTGGGTGGTGGCTAAAATATGCTCATTTATCATGTGGATAACTAAAGGATAATCTGTGGGTATCTACCAGCTGTCTGAGCGTGCGTTTCATATGTCACGACCACTGGCATGAACATCTTTGGGTTGAAATTCTGCACCTCAATACACATTTAACAAATGTAGTTATTTAAGGAGAACGAATGAAAGGCAGCTTTGATAAACCTCTCACGGGTCGCAGCAAAATCCACGAAGATGCAGAAGGTCTGCGCATCACCCTCCCGGCGCGAAAACGCGTTTTACCCATAATGTTTATTTGTGTTTGGCTTTGTGTTTGGGTCGTCGGCTGGATGTGTGCTTTCGGATTTCTTCTGTTGCTTCAGGGTGGAATAGGCATGGTGCAGGCGTTTCTCTTTATCTGGCTAGTTGCATGGTCCGCTGGTGGTATTTGGGCCATGGTTTATCTCGGTTGGCTGCTTCTGGGTCGAGAGCAAATGACGGTCGGCCAGTCTGGTGTCGAGTTGAGACGCACAGCGGGGCCGTTTAGCCGTCGGAAGAGTTTTGCTACACAGCACATTTCTCATATTCGTGTCGTTGAGGCAGACACATCTCAGAATTTCAATCGCAATGGCTATAGTTTGTTCTCAGGGTTTTCCAAAGGTGCGATTAGGTTTGACTATGGGCATAGAACGCTGGGGTTTGGGTTGGAAATGGATGCGGGTGAGGCCGGGCAACTATTAGATCTAATCAGATCTCGCGTCCCTCATTTGGCCAATTGAGCAGGCTAAACGACGTGTTGATACAATCGCATCCAACGTGAATATGATGGCTCGGCTCATATTAGGTGTCTGTAAAGTAACGGATATCTAAGGCTGCGCGCTGATGCAGGGCAGCCTGTGCGCTGCACGCCCCCTCGCCAAAATAGAAAAACAGGCGTAGGTGGAGGGCATGTTCAAGCAAGTCTCCCTCTCCGATGTTGATCAGCTGCCACGCTGGCGGCGGCCCATGGTTTTGTTGTTTTTGATGGCTCTGGCCATGCCGATGGCCTTTAACGCCTGGGGCGCGCTGCTCAACAATTTTGTCATCGAGATGGCCAAGTTTGACGGCCACGACATTGGCAGGCTGCATATGGTGCGCGAAATCCCCGGTTTTCTGGCCATTGGGGTGATCTTTGTTATCCTGTTTGTACGCGAACAGGTCTTGGCGGTGATCTCACTGTTGCTTTTAGGGGGAGCAACCGCACTGACGGCGTGGTTTCCGTCTATGAGCGGGATCTTGATGATCACGCTCCTCAGCTCTATCGGGTTCCACTATTACGAGACGGTGAACCAATCGCTTCAGCTACAATGGCTGAGCAAAGACCGCGCGCCGCAGATTTTGGGCTGGCTGGTTTCTGCGGGCTCTGTGGCAACCTTGGTTGTTTATCTTTCCATTGAACGCCTGTGGAAGCCCTTCGAGCTGAGTTATGACATTGTCTATATGACTGCAGGCGGTGCCTGTGTGTTGCTGACGCTCATCTGTTTGTTTGCCTTTCCGCAGTTCGAAGCGCCCACGCCGCAAACCAAAAAACTGATCCTACGCAAACGGTACTGGCTGTATTATGCGCTGCAATTCATGGCGGGCGCCCGGCGGCAGATCTTTGTGGTGTTTGCGGGCTTTATGATGGTCGAAAAATTCGGCTTTGAAGTGCATGAGATTACCCGGCTCTATCTGATCAATCTGGTGATCAATATTTTTGCAGCGCCCTTTATCGGCAAGCTGGTGTCGCGTTTTGGCGAACGGCGCACGTTGATCGTGGAATACGCTGGCCTGGCGCTGGTGTTCGCAGCCTACGGTGGGATCTACTGGTTCGGCTGGGGCGTTTTGGTCGCCGGGTTCCTTTATGTGGTGGATCATATCTTCTTTGCGATGGCTTTGGCGTTGAAAACCTATTTTCAAAAGATTGCCGATCCCGCGGATATTGCGCCAACGGCTGCGGTGGCCTTTACCATCAACCATATCGCAGCGGTTGCATTGCCAGTTCCGCTGGGGCTGCTGTGGGTGCTGGCACCCGGTGGCGTGTTTGCGCTGGCCACAGGGATGGCCTTGATCTCACTGTCCCTGGCGTTGCTGATCCCGCGCCATCCGGAGCCCGGGAATGAGACCATCTTTGCGATCTGGCGGCGTCCGGCGGCGGCGGAATAGGCAAAGGGCTTGACCTCTTTGCCCGCGCAGCCTAGGCGCGGGGAGAGAGTTTCAGGAGATCTGCCATGCCCACTTACACCGCGCTGACCACATTGACCGGCAAATCCCAGGCCGAGGCGCTGGGCGATGCGATGGAAACCCTGACGCCGGAACCAACTGGCGTAGGCGTGTTTGAAATCGAAGATGGCTCTGGCACCTGGGAAGTGGGAGGCTATTTCATCGAAGCGCCGGATCAGGCGGGGCTGGCGCTTTTGGCGACAATCCATGGCGCAAAACCCTTTGCCGTATCAGAATTGCCTGAAACCGATTGGGTGGCCCACGTGAAACGTGAGCTGAAACCCGTCGAGGCGGGCCGTTTCTTTGTGTACGGCAGCCATGACGCCGATCAGGTGCCCGCGGGCAAGGTGCCGCTTCTGATCGAAGCGGCAATGGCCTTTGGCACCGGTCACCACGGCACCACCTTGGGCTGCTTGCTGGCGCTGGATCACCTGATCAGCGAGGGCTTTGAGGGCAAAAAAGTTGCTGACATCGGCTGCGGTACTGCAGTTCTGGCGATGGCGGCGGCGCGGGTCTGGGACGGTTCGTTTATTGCCTCAGACATTGATGAGGTTGCGGTTGATGTGGCCGAGGCCAACCTTAAGGCCAATGGTATGGCGGGTGCGGTCGCCTGTCTGGAAGCCGCTGGTTTTGACCATCCTGATCTTGCGGCAGCTGCGCCTTTTGATCTTGTCTTTGCCAATATCCTGAAAGGTCCGCTGGTGGTGCTTTCACCGGATGTCGCGGCCAATCTGCGCGAAGGCGGCTACGCGATTCTGTCTGGGATCCTTAACGAACAGGCCGATGAGGTTGTTGAGGTTTATGCGCGAAATGGAATTAATCTTGTCAAAAGAGACGAGATTGGTGAATGGACGACCCTCCTGCTGCGTAAATAAACCAGTTTATGTCAAGTTTGTTCGGCATTTTAGAAAACTGGCGTATAGTTTCTTAATCATCGCTGGGGCCTCACATCCGAGGCCTTAGGTGAACCGGTTAGGAGGCACTTATGGGTGAACATATTGGAGAGTTTCGCTCCCGCTTGACCCGTCTGGAGCGCAAGTACAAAGGTATGAGCGCAGGCTATGACGCCAAGCTGCGTAACGATGGTCTAATCGTGATTACCCCGCGCCGGGCAAAACGTCGCCATTTCCTGATGCCAGTGCTTATCTTCCTGCTCGGCTTTATGGCGTTCAAAGGTTTTCTGCTGATGTCGCTGGGGCCGGTGAGCTATGAAGAGCGGGTGGCGCGCCTGCAAGAGGGCACCGGTGTTGAACAGGTGGGGGCATTTGTAATGCAATCTGATCCTGTCAGCGAAATGATCGCCGCGCGCATGGGCACAGTGCTTCAGTAAACCGGACTACACAAAGTTCTACAGATTTAGAAACGCCGCCTGCTGATGGATCAGCGGCGGCGTTTGGTTTTAGTGGCGGTGCTCACAGCGGACAAAGTGTTCGATGTCGCAACGGCTGAGCCCAATATCGTTGAGCTCTCGTTCGCTCAGCGCCATCAGGGCGCGGCGGGTGCGGCTCTCTTCGTGTTTGTTGAGGCCCCATTTGATGGATTTGGCCAAAGCGCTACGCAGGCGCGTAAATAAATCCGGTATGCTGCGGCTTGTGGGGGCGTAATTCAAAGCTGCCATAGCCTGTCCTTTTCAGAAATTAATCTGTCTTAAATCTGTTACATTTGTGAGTTGGCTGGATGTAAGGATGGGAAGACCCCGCTGCAAGAGAGGTTGAAGCAGGTCTGCCATGCGTCAGGTGCATGGCTTGATATTGGGAGTGTACGAAAAGCGATTGGACATGTTCTCTTTTTGTGCTTATCGTGGCGCGCAACAATAACACTTAAAAAGGCCGGGCACATATGCGGATATTGGGCATTGATCCGGGGCTGCGTGCCCTGGGATGGGGCGTGATCGAAGCGCGCGGAACGCGGCTTTCGCATGTGGCCAACGGGGTGTGCAACTCCGACGGGGATGATCTGGGCGAGCGGCTGCTGTCGCTGCACAATCAAGTCGGCGAGATCATCGATGCCTTTCAGCCGACACAGGCGGCAATTGAACAGACCTTTGTGAACAAAGACGGCGCTGGCACCTTGAAATTGGGTCAGGCGCGCGGGGTTGCGCTGTTGACGCTGGCCAAAGCGGGCCTGCCGGTGGGTGAGTACGCACCAAACCGCGTGAAAAAGACCGTTGTAGGTGTGGGGCATGCGGAGAAAACGCAGGTCCTGCATATGGTGAAATTGCAACTGCCAGGATGTGATCCCAAAGGTCCGGATGCGGCGGATGCGCTGGCGATTGCCATCTGTCACGCCTATTACGGCGGCACGCAGCAGCGGCAGCTAAAAGAGGTGGTACGCGCATGATTGGTAAGCTGAGCGGACGGCTAGAATATAAGGCACTGGATCACGTGCTGATCGATGTGCGGGGCGTGGGCTATCTCGTTTACCTGTCTGATCGCACCCTTGCGAGCCTGCCACCCGTTGGTGAGGCGGTGGCGCTTTATACCGATATGGTGGTGCGCGAAGATCTGATGCAGCTTTTTGGATTTACCTCGCTGGTGGAAAAGGAATGGCACCGGCTGTTGACCTCGGTGCAGGGGGTTGGGGCAAAGGTGTCTTTGGCCATTTTGGGCACGCTGGGCCCGGATGGGGTGAGCCGCGCAATTGCATTGGGGGATTGGGCCAGTGTGAAAGCGGCCAAAGGTGTCGGGCCCAAAACCGCGCAGCGCATTGTGCTCGATCTGAAAGACAAGGCGCCCTCTGTGATGGCGATGGGCGGCACGATTACTGAAGCAATGGATGGCCCGGATCTTGAGGTGATTGAAGACGTGGACGCAAAGCCAAAGCGCAAAGCGGTAAAACCCAAGGCTCCCACTGGCGCTGCTGCGGCATCCGCGGGCGCGCTTTCTGCGCTTGGAAATCTTGGCTATGGCCCCTCCGAGGCGGCAGCCGCGGTGGCTGAGGCGGCAAGTGACAACCCGGATGCGGATGAGCCGGGCCTGATCCGCGCGGCGTTGAAGCTCTTGGCGCCGAAAGGGTGATTCATATGAAACGTTCGGAGCGGGTGGCACCAGGGGGCAGGACTGCCGCGTGTTTGCGCCGGGATGAGGTGGTGCGATGATTGAGTCCGATCCCACATTGCGCCCAACAGCATTGCCGGAAGATAGTGCATCAGACGCGGATCGGGCATTGCGCCCGCAGGGGCTTGGAGAATTCATCGGTCAGGCCGAAGCGCGGGCCAATCTGCGTGTCTTTATCGAAAGCGCCAAACGGCGCGGTGAAGCTATGGATCACACGCTGTTTCATGGCCCCCCCGGTCTTGGTAAAACCACATTGGCGCAGATCGTTGCCCGCGAACTTGGCGTGAATTTTCGCATGACGTCAGGCCCGGTTCTGGCAAAAGCGGGGGATTTGGCGGCGATCCTGACCAATCTGGAAGCGCGCGATGTCTTGTTTATCGATGAAATCCACCGTTTGAACCCTGTTGTTGAAGAGGTGCTCTATCCTGCGATGGAGGATTTCGAACTGGATCTGGTGATTGGTGAAGGGCCAGCTGCGCGCACTGTGCGCATTGAACTACAGCCCTTTACCCTGGTTGGTGCAACGACGCGTATGGGTTTGCTGACCACGCCGCTGCGCGACCGGTTTGGCATCCCGACACGGCTGCAATTTTACACCATTGATGAGCTGTTTGAGATCGTCAGCCGCAATGCGCGCAAACTGGGTGCGCCAGCAGATGATGCAGGCGCACGAGAGATCGCGCGGCGCGCCCGCGGCACACCAAGGATCGCGGGACGGCTCTTGCGCCGCGTGGTGGACTTTGCGGTTGTTGAAGGCGATGGCACCATCACCCAGGATTTGGCCGATGGCGCTTTGACCCGCCTTGGGGTGGATCAGCTGGGGCTTGATGGGGCGGATAGACGTTACCTGACCCTAATTGCCGAGAATTACGGAGGAGGTCCGGTTGGGATCGAAACCCTGTCTGCGGCCCTGTCTGAAAGTCGCGATGCGTTGGAGGAAGTGATTGAGCCGTATCTGTTGCAGCAGGGGTTGATCCAACGCACCCCGCGCGGACGGATGCTAGCGCAAAAGGCCTGGATGCATCTGGGGATTGCGCCGCCAAAATCACAAAGTGATTTGTTTTCCTGATAGGGGCTGAAAATGCGCAGCGTGGATGAATTGTCAGATGTGTCGCAGCAGGTTTCAGATATTTACGCATCCCGATTTGGGATTGAGCGAGATGCTGTGTGGCATATGGCAAAACTCAGCGAGGAGCTTGGGGAATTGCAAGCGGCCTATCTGAAGCTCAACGGTCAAGGCCGTACTGAGGCGAGTGCTGACGCGTTGCGAGGGGCGCTCGAAGATGAGGTGGCGGATGTTTTTGCCCAGATCTTGCTGTTTGCGCGTTGGCAGCAGATCGACATACCCGAAGCCGTGATGCGCAAATGGGGACAGTATCTGAAATAGCCATAGGTGGAAATTCGATCGGCGGCCTTCACCCGTGGTGTGCCTGCGGTTTTGAGCGATACCACGCCGCGCAAGCGGCGCTAGGCCCAACCCTCCATCTTGTTTGGCGCAAGCCGGACATGGAGGAGGGGCGGGAGTGCTCCGCCTCTTGCTCAGCTGCGCGCATATGTGCATAGACCCGTGTCAGATATGCGACCAGACAGGAGGCTGCATCCCATGACCTATAGCCCTGAGCAGATTGAACAGCTTTTTACCCGTGCGGATGGCTCTTATGCCTTTGCCCGCTGGGGGCGTCCGATTGCACCTATTGTGTTTGGGGTTGAGGAGGCAACGCTCACAACTGTCAAAGGCGCGTTTGAGGCAGTGGCGACCCTTGCAGGCCATCAAATGACCGAGACCGATCCTGAGCTTGGTGCGAACCTCATGGTGTTTTTCTTCCGTGATTGGAACGAACTTTTGCAGGTTCCCGATCTGGACCGGATGATCCCGGATCTGACCCCTTTGGTGGGGCGATTGGCGCAGGCAAAAGCGAGCCAGTATCGCGCGTTCCGATTTGATGATCACGGTGCCATTCAGGCCGCGTTTGTGTTCTTGTGCATGGAAAGCGATCTGGCGAAGATACCCGCGGAAACGCTTGCGCTGACACAGGCCGTGCAGACCATTTTGATGTGGGGCGATAATGCGTTTGCTGAGACATCACCCCTTGCGGTGTTGCCTGAAAATGGTGCTACAATTCTTCGTCCGGAAATCGCAGGGGTCATTGCCGCGGCCTACGATCGCATGATGCCGCCTTCGGCGAATGACACCAGCCATGCGTTGCGCCTGTTTGCGCGCCTTCAGGCGCCAATCGAGACGCCGCAAACGGAGTGAAGAATGCGCGCCTTTGTTGGTTTGCCCTTGGCGGATGTGGATGTAGAACGCCTTGAGCGCGTGCAATCGGGCCTGCGGCTGGGGCGACATGTGGCCGCTGAGAACTTGCATCTGACACTGGCCTTTCTGGATGAGCAAGACACACCAACGTTAGAGGCGCTGCATCAGGAGCTTTTGCAGATTTCTGCACCTGAACTTAAGTTGCGCGTTGATCGCATCGACATCATGGGCGGGTCTACACCAAGGGTGCTCTGCGCGATGGTGGCTGAGGATCCTGCGCTCTCGGCTTTGCGCAATGATGTCAGACAAGCGGCGCGCCGTGCTGAAATTGATCTGCCGCGCGAACGGTTTCGACCCCATATTACGCTGGCGCGGTTCCCCCGCCACATGGAGGGGGCAGATGCGCTTGCACGCTATCTTGGGGAAGTTGGTGCCTCAAGCTGGTGTCTGGAACCTATAGAGGCGTTCTGGCTCTATCAGTCGGTGCTTGCACCTGAGGGGCCGACATATACGCCTCTGGCCGAGTATCCCCTGGACCGCTAAGAGAAATACATCCAAGCCAAGAGCGTGACCCATGCCCCATGAAATCATCCACCGCTTTCCTGTACGTGTTTACTACGAGGACACCGATATGGGTGGCATTGTCTATCACGCGAATTATCTGCGCTATATCGAGCGTGCGCGCAGTGATTGGGTGCGCAGCCTTGGTGTGGATCA
The DNA here is from genome assembly GCF_009617595.1 of Tritonibacter aquimaris. GTDB lineage: Bacteria > Pseudomonadota > Alphaproteobacteria > Rhodobacterales > Rhodobacteraceae > Epibacterium > Epibacterium aquimaris. The sequence continues at coordinate 40,128 of NZ_WIXK01000005.1, forward strand.
AAATGCCATGCGTGCGGTCAGCGAAGTTTATGTGGTGCGCCGCATCAATTCCGATTTTCTTGCTCCGGCAAAGTTTGACGATGTGCTTTCTGTTGAAACCACACCGGTGGAAATCACCCCGGTTCGGCTGATTTTGAAACAAACGGTGAAGCGGGACGACACGCCGCTGTTTGCTGCTGAGGTCACAATCGTGGCGATTTCGGTCGAAACTGGGCGTCCCCTGCGGCTTCCGGCAGAGATTCGCGCATTGCGGTAACAAATTTCGGCAGCTGCCTGCTCTGGATGGCAATTGAGATTGATCTGCGCTAGCCTTTGGCCAAATAAGGCCGAAAATATGGCCAGAAACGATAGAGCAGGTCTATGGAACATTCTTTGGCGCTGGCCCAGGAGATTGATTTCTCCATGTGGGGGCTGTTTGCACGGGCAACACTGACCGTGAAATTGGTGATGTTGATGCTGATTGTGGCATCTATTTGGTCCTGGGGGATCATTATCCAGAAAATCATCACCTATCGCGCAGCCCGTTCTGAGGCGGCGCAGTTTGATATGGCATTTTGGTCCGGCAAACCGCTGGATGGGTTGTTTGAAACACTGGGGGCCTCGCCGGATGGTCGCTCGGAACGGATCTTTGCCGCAGGAATGAGCGAATGGCACCGCAGCCATCGCGACGATGGTGGGCTGATTGCGGGCGCGCAGGCGCGGATTGACCGGTCGATGGATGTGGCAATTGCCAAAGAGGTCGAAGAGCTGCAGGGCGGATTGTCGATTCTCGCAACCGTTGGGTCTACTGCACCGTTTATCGGGCTGTTTGGCACCGTTTGGGGCATTATGAACGCATTCATTGAAATTGCCGAACAGCAAAACACCAACCTTGCTGTGGTTGCGCCCGGGATTGCCGAGGCGCTTTTGGCCACGGGGCTTGGGCTCTTGGCGGCGATTCCTGCGGTGATTTTTTACAACAAACTCAGCGCAGACAGTGATCGCATCATTGGCGGCTATGAAGCCTTTGCCGATGAGTTTGCCACCATTCTCAGCCGACAGCTTGATAGCTAAGGAGGCAGGGCATGGGTGCAGCGGTTCAAGCAAAGGCAGACGGCAATCGGCGGCGCGGGCGCAGACGGCGGCGTTCACAGGCGATGGCAGAAATCAATGTGACGCCTTTTGTGGATGTTATGCTGGTGCTGTTGATCATCTTTATGGTGGCGGCCCCGCTGATGACGGTGGGGGTGCCGGTTGAGCTGCCAAAAACCGCTGCTGGCGCATTGCCTGGCGATGATGAAGAGCCGCTCACCGTGACTATGACTGCCGCAGGCGAAGTGCAGATCCAGACCACACCGGTAGAGCGCGATCAGCTTGTGGTGCGGTTGCAGGCGATTGCTTCTGAGCGCGACAGTGATCGGATCTTCCTGCGCGCGGATGGCGCGATTTCCTATCAGGATGTGATGCAAGTGATGGGCGCGCTGAATGCGGGCGGGTTTTCCAACGTTGGGCTGGTGACAGACACAGGTGGTCCGGCGCTGGATGGCAGTGTGGCCGCAGAAGCAGGGCAGTAACGGGTGCAGACCGGAGTCAAAATCTCGCTTGGCGCACACGGGCTTCTGATTGGATGGGCCTTTATCGGGGGCTGGTTCAATTCAGATCCGTTGCCGCTTCAGGTGCAGGAAGTGAGCCTGATCAGCGCTGCCGAGTTTGAGCGCCTGAGTTCTCAGCGCGCGGGGCCGGAGGTTTCCGATGCTCCTGGTGATATTGCTGAGCCTGAGGCCGCGGAATTGCCCGAGGTGCCCACAAATGCGGCAACACCACCAGAGGTGCAAATCCCCGAACCGGTGAATGCGCCACCACCTGATCCGATTGTCGAAGACCGGCCCGAGCCGTTGCCAGAACCCGAATTCACAACGCCGCAGGTTGCGGTGGATACCCCCGATCCTTTGCCCAGCCTGCGCCCAACGCTGCGTCCAGATGCGGGGCCTGCAGTTGATCGGGTTGCGCCGGTGCCGGTTGCACCGCCGCCGCCCGATGCGGCACCCGATGAGGTGGAGCAGCCCGCAGTTGTTGCCGAGGATGGTGCCAGTGACGTGCAAGAGCCGCAGGACGCCACGGCACCCGAAGCCGCCAGCGATCGGATCGTGACCGAGGAAAATGAGGGCGATGCCCCGGTTGCAAGCGCGGCACCGCAGACTTCGTTGCGCCCGCGGTTACGTCCACGCACTGTGCCCGCGCGTGAGGCCGTGCGCGAGACTGTGCAAGACAGCGCACCCGCACCATCAGATCCTGCTGATGACATCGCCGCCGCAGTTGGTGATGCGGTGGCCGAAGCCATTGCAGGTGGCGCAGACGTAGAAGCGCCCGAGCCTTCGGGCCCGCCTTTGACCCACGGGGAAAAGGAAGGGCTGCGTGTTGCAGTCTCTGGGTGCTGGAATGTGGGTTCACTTTCCAGTGAAGCGCTGCGCACCACCGTGGTCGTGGGCTTTTCGGTCGCGCAAGATGGCAAGCCAGACACGGGCAGCATTCGCCTGTTGTCGAGCACGGGTGGCTCCGGCCGGGCAGAGCGCCAGGCCTATGAGGCTGCGCGACGTGCAATCATTCGTTGTGGGGGCAAAGGCTTTGATCTTCCCCCTGAAAAATATGCGCAATGGCGCGATATAGAGATTACTTTTAATCCAGAGAGGATGCGGATTAGATGAAGCGTTTTTTGGCATGTCTGTTCCTGGGAGCCGCCAGCCTGATGCCTGCGGGCGCGGCTTTGGCGCAATCTGGTCCTTTGCGGATTGAGCTGACCGAAGGGGTGATTGAGCCGCTTCCGGTGGCGGTTCCGGATTTTATCGCCGATACCCAAGCAGGCAGCGAGCTCGCCAAACAGATCGCCCGCGTTGTGGCGGCCGATCTGATCGGAACCGGGCTGTTTCGTGAAATCCCGACTGAGGCGCATATTTCCCGCATCAGCAATTTCGACGCGCCGGTCCAATATGCCGATTGGAAAGCCATCAATGCGCAGGCTCTGATCACCGGTGGCGTCAGCGTCAATGGCAATCGCCTGACCGTGCGCTTCCGTGGCTATGACATTTTTGGTGAAAACATGCTGGGTGAGGGGTTGCAGTTTGCAGGCACCACAAATGACTGGCGACGCATGGGCCATAAGGTGGCCGATGCAATCTATTCCCGCATTACCGGTGAAAGCGGCTATTTCGACAGCCGGGTGGTGTTTGTTAGCGAAAGTGGCCCAAAAAACGAACGCCGCAAGCGGCTGGCAATCATGGATTATGATGGTGCCAATGTGCAGTATCTGACCAATTCCGCCTCTATCGTGTTGGCACCGCGGTTCTCCCCTAAGGGCGATCAGGTGCTTTATACTTCTTATGAAAGCGGCTTTCCGCAGGTGCATGTATTGGACATCGGTCGGGTTCAGCGCCGCATCCTGTCGCCCGATGATGGCATCATGAGCTTTGCGCCGCGTTTTGCACCTGATGGGCGCACCGTGGTGTTTTCACAGTCAAGCGGCGGCAATACCGATATTTACCGTATGGACATTGCAACCGGTCGGCCCACGCGCCTGACCAGCGCGCCGTCAATCGAGACCGCGCCGTCGTTTTCGCCCGATGGCAGCCAGATCGTATTTGAAAGCGACCGCTCCGGCACCCAGCAGCTTTATGTGATGCCTGCAACCGGTGGTGAAGCACGCCGGATCAGCTATGGCAAAGGCCGCTATGGCACTCCGGTCTGGTCTCCACGCGGCGATCTTGTAGCCTTTACCAAACAGAACAAAGGTCGCTTCCATATCGGTGTAATGCGCACTGACGGGAGCGAAGAGCGGCTGCTGACGTCTTCGTTCCTGGATGAGGGGCCAACCTGGTCACCCAACGGGCGGGTGATCATGTTCACCCGTGAAACCCAAGGGGCGAATGGCCGTGCGACGCTTTATTCCGTTGATATTACGGGACGCAATCTGAAACCGGTACGCACACCAGATGGTGCGTCGGATCCGTCTTGGTCGCCATTGAAACAATAAGTGCGGTGCCTCTTGCGCGAGAATGTGCATAGTCGCGAGAAATGGGCCACATAGTGTATTGCTGCTGCCCGTGTTAGGGTTGCAGCAGACAAACAGGAGCCGCAAGGCAAGAAGGGTGAGGCAGAAAGGATGAGTGGAATGAAACAGGCAATCTGGCTTGTCGCAGCCTTGGGGCTGGCGGCATGTAGTGATGCAACCCGTTGGGGTGGTGACAGCTACGGAAATGATACTGGCGCAGCTGCAGGCTCTGTTGGGGCAGGTCTAAACGGTCCGGCTCCGAATACTCCAGCCTATTTCCAGCAGACAGTTGGTGACCGGGTACTGTTTGCAGTGGATCAATCCACATTGTCGTCTCAGGCACAAACGACGCTGGCAGCGCAGGCGGGATGGCTGAATGCCAACCCCGAATACGCCATCACCATTCAAGGCCACGCAGATGAGCAGGGCACGCGTGAATACAACCTCGCATTGGGCGCGCGCCGTGCCAATGCCGCGCGGGAGTTTCTGCTGTCCAACGGGGTTGCGGCGGGCCGTATCAAGGTTGTGAGCTTTGGCAAGGAGCGCCCGCTTGAGATCTGCTCTGCTGAAGCCTGCTATGCCAAAAACCGCCGCGCTGTCAGCGTGATTGCGGGGGGCTTTACCAGCTAAGGGGCTGATCCATGCGTCTTTTGAAACCTCTGATCCTGAGCGTATTGGTTTTTTCGGTGAAACCAGCGTTTTCGCAGGATGCGGAAACTTTGGCGGATATCCGACAGGAACTTTCGGTTCTGAATGTTGAAATTCTGAAACTGAAACGCGAGCTGTCCACCACCGGTGCGCCCTCCACCAATCTTGTTGGCGATACGGTTCTTGACCGGGTGACCGCAATTGAATCTGAGTTGCAGCGCCTGACGGCACGAACTGAGCAGATGGATTTCCGCATCAACAGTATTGTGCGCGATGGCACCAACCGCATTGGCGATCTTGAATTTCGCCTCGTTGAGCTGGAAGGCGGCGACGTGAGCCAGCTGGGCGAGACCAGCACTCTTGGCGGTGTTGCGCCTGAGGTCAAAACTGAGAGCCCAGTCGCCAGTAACAATCAGATACCCGACCTGGGCGAACTGGCAGTTGCGGAACGTGCGGATTTTGAGGCTGCGCAGGCCGCACTTGGCGATGAAAACTTCTCTGTTGCGGCTGAGAAGTTCGCGCTGTTTTCGCAAACCTACCCGGCAAGCCCGCTGGCAGTACAGGCGTCTTTGATGCGTGGCAAAGCACATGATGGGTTGGGCGATAGCCGCGAAGCCGCGCGGGCATACCTTGCCGCGTTCAGCGGTGACACCAGCGGCCCCAAAGCGCCCGAAGCCCTGTTTGAGCTGGGTGCCGCGCTCGGACGGCTCGGGCAAAGCGACCAAGCCTGCATTACCTTGGCCGAGGTGGCACAGCGTTTCCCGGCTTCTCCGATGGTTGCGTCCGCCGAATCGGAGCGCTCTAAGCTTGCGTGCCAGTGACCACCGCTAAAGACAGGTTGATCGCCGCATGCCGTGCGGCGTTCAAACCAAACCTGCCCAGGGCCATTGGAGTAGCTGTGTCAGGCGGCAGCGATTCCGTGGCATTGTTGCATGGCCTGTACTGGGCGCTGCAGGACCAGAACGTAGACATCCATGTGGCGACCGTGGATCACGGCTTGCGACCCGAAGCCGCAGCAGAGGCGCAATTCGTGGCGGATCTGTCGCTGCGGCTGGGGCTTTCTCACAAAACGCTTTGTTGGGATGAACCGCGCGGGGCGGGCAATCTGCAGGCACGGGCGCGTGCGGCGCGTTACGATCTGTTGTCGGCATGGGCCAACGAAAACCATATCGATGCGCTTGTGTTGGGTCACACTGCCGATGATCAGGCCGAAACAGTTTTGATGCGCATGCGGCGCGAGGCTGGGGTAAACGGTCTGGCGGGCATTGCACCAAGACGCACTTTGGGTCGCCTTGATTTACTGCGTCCGATGCTTGGGCTGCGCCGTGAAGATTTACGCGATGTGCTGCGCCAGGAAAATGTAAGCTGGGTGGATGACCCCAGCAATGAAGATGAGTGTTTTGAGCGCGTACGCACACGCAAGGCGCTGGCAACACTAGCTGATCTTGGCATTCCTGCAGACGCGTTTTCCCGTGTCGCCGAAAACCTATCCCAAGCGCGCAAGGCTTTGGATTGGTATAGCTTCTTGGCGGCTGACGATGTGATTTCAACGCGGGCAGGGGCTGTGGTGATCTCACAGCGAGAATTCCGGGTTCTGCCGCAAGAGATCGCCCATCGTCTAATTGCGCAATCGGTGCAATGGTTAACTGGCGACGGCTACGTGCCGCGACGGGGCGCTATGCAAGACGCAATCAAGGCGGTGCAACGTGGTGAAGGGTTCACATTTTCCGGCTGCCGAATTCTGTCGCGACGCGGCGTTTCATGGCTCTTTCGGGAATATAATGCGCTGGCGGATCTAACGGCCCGACCGGGGCAGGCGTGGGATGGGCGCTGGCTGATGCATGGCGGCGTGATCGCTGGCGATGAGACACAAAAATGCGAATTGAGACCTCTTTCTGCGGCGGGTTTACGATTCTGTCCGCAGTGGCGTGAACAGGACTGTCCCGGCGAAGTGCTGCAAACCACGCCCAGTTTGTGGCAAAATGATGAATTACTAGCGGCACCCTGTGCCGGAATGGCAAATGGATGGGCTGTTAGCCTCATAAAGCCTGAAGAAGCTTTGTTCTCTTCGTTTTTAACGCATTGAACCTGCGCTCAGTATCCCTATTTTAGGGTATAAAGCAGAGTCTGTGTTTCGGGCTTTGGAAATTTGGGAGATCTTTCCTTTGGGCAATGCAAGAAATATCGCCTTCTGGGTTGTTTTGTTCGTGCTGATTATGGCGCTGTTCAACCTGTTCAGTGGATCCGGCAGCACGCTACAAAACCGTGAACGCACCTATTCCGATTTTGTCGCGGCGGTCGACAACGGCTCAATCGCAGCGGTTACGCTGGACGGAGAGCAGGTTCGTTTCACCACCTCGGATGGGCAGAATTTCGTCACGATTAAACCGGACGACGCAGAAGTTACAAAAATGCTGGTCGAAGCGGGCATTCCGATGCGCGCAGAAAAGCAGCAACAGTCTGGTTTCCAGTCTTTCCTCATCACGTTGCTGCCATTCCTGCTGCTGATCGGCGTCTGGGTGTTCTTCATGAACCGGATGCAAGGCGGCGGCAAAGGTGGTGCGATGGGTTTTGGCAAATCCAAAGCCAAGATGCTGACCGAAAAACACGGCCGGGTGACGTTTGATGATGTGGCTGGCATCGACGAAGCCAAGGAAGAGCTAGAAGAAATCGTTGAATTTTTGCGCAACCCGCAGAAGTTCTCGCGTCTTGGTGGCAAAATTCCAAAAGGCGCGTTGCTTGTTGGTCCTCCGGGCACTGGTAAAACTTTGCTCGCGCGCGCAATTGCGGGTGAAGCAGGGGTGCCGTTCTTCACCATCTCTGGTTCTGATTTTGTTGAAATGTTTGTTGGTGTCGGTGCAAGCCGTGTGCGCGACATGTTCGAACAGGCCAAGAAAAACGCGCCCTGCATTGTCTTCATCGATGAAATCGATGCGGTGGGTCGTCACCGTGGCGCCGGTTACGGCGGCGGCAACGATGAGCGCGAACAGACGCTGAACCAGCTTTTGGTTGAGATGGATGGTTTTGAAGCCAACGAAGGTGTGATCATTCTGGCGGCGACCAACCGTCGTGATGTTCTGGATCCGGCCTTGCTGCGTCCAGGCCGGTTTGACCGCAACGTGACCGTGGGCAACCCTGATATCAAAGGCCGCGAAAAGATCCTGGGCGTGCATGCACGTAAAACCCCGCTGGGGCCGGATGTGGACCTGCGTATCATTGCACGCGGTACCCCGGGCTTTTCGGGTGCGGATCTTGCGAACCTCGTGAATGAGGCGGCATTGATGGCAGCGCGTGTGGGTCGTCGTTTTGTGACCATGGAAGATTTCGAGAACGCGAAAGACAAGGTCATGATGGGGGCCGAGCGCCGCTCAATGGTGCTCACACCTGAGCAAAAGGAAATGACTGCCTACCACGAGGCCGGTCATGCTCTTGTTGGGTTGAAATTGCCCAAATGTGACCCGGTTTATAAGGCGACAATCATTCCGCGCGGTGGTGCTTTGGGTATGGTGATGAGCCTGCCTGAAATGGACCGTCTGAACTGGCACAAGGACGAGTGTGAACAGAAACTCGCCATGACCATGGCCGGTAAAGCTGCGGAAATTTTGAAATATGGTGAAGAACATGTTTCAAACGGCCCAGCCGGTGACATTCAGCAGGCCAGCCAATTGGCCCGTGCGATGGTGTTGCGCTGGGGTATGTCCGACAAGGTTGGCAATATCGATTATGCCGAAGCGCATGAAGGATATTCCGGCAATACGGGCGGCTTCTCGGTCTCTGCCAATACCAAGGAACTGATCGAGGATGAGGTCAAACGCTTCATTCAAGAGGCTTATGAACAGGCTCGCGACATTGTTGAAAACAACAAAGAAGAGTTTGAGCGCCTCGCACAAGGCCTGTTGGAATACGAAACCCTGACCGGGGAAGAAATCAAACGGGTGATGCGTGGTGAGCCGCCACACGCAAACGACGATGAAGACGATGGCGCGGATGAAGGCAGTGCCTCGGTTACCGCCATTCCCAAGGCCAAGCCCAAAAAGTCCTCACCGGATGGGGACATGGAGCCGGAGCCTTCCAGCTGAATTGCTGTTTAAATGAAAAACCCCGTCCAGGCCGTCGCTTGGGCGGGGTTTGCTATTCTGGCCGCCCTCTTTGCTGGCGCAGTTCGGATCGCCGATCGATTATGGCAGCCTTACGCCAGAACACTCCTGTGATTTCAGCAAAAACAGAGGAACAATACCTCGGGGCTGATCACGGATTTAAATCGAAAAAACATTCGGGGATAAATTCATGAGCCAGAAATCAGACATTGAAATTGCACGCGCTGCAGCGAAGAAACCCATTTTTGAAATCGGTGCCAAGCTTGGTATCGCCGCGCAAGACCTCATTCCGTATGGCCATGATAAAGCAAAGGTCAGCCAGGCCGTTACGCAAGGCGTAAAAGATCGCCAAGATGGCAAGTTGATCCTGGTCACCGCTGTGAGCCCAACACCAGCAGGAGAGGGTAAGACCACCACCACCGTGGGGCTGGGGGACGGGCTCAACCGGATTGGCAAACAGGCGATGATCTGTATTCGCGAAGCCTCCCTTGGGCCGAATTTTGGCATGAAAGGCGGCGCGGCAGGTGGTGGCCATGCGCAGGTCGTGCCGATGGATGATATGAACCTGCATTTCACCGGTGATTTTCATGCCATTACGTCGGCCCATTCGTTGCTGTCGGCCATGATCGACAATCACATCTATTGGGGCAATGTGCTGGAGATTGACACGCGCCGGGTGGTGTGGCGCCGGGTGGTGGATATGAATGATCGCGCGCTGCGCCAGATCACCGCCTCTTTGGGTGGGGTTTCCAACGGGTTCCCGCGCGAAACCGGCTTTGACATTACCGTGGCCTCTGAGGTGATGGCGATCCTATGCCTTGCACGCGATCTCAGCGACCTCGAGGAGCGCCTGGGCAATATCATCGTGGCGTACCGTCGCGACAAAACCCCAATCTTTGCCCGGGATATCAAGGCGCAAGGCGCCATGACGGTGTTGCTCAAAGATGCGATGCAGCCCAACCTTGTGCAGACGCTGGAACATAACCCAGCTTTTGTTCACGGTGGCCCCTTTGCCAATATCGCCCATGGCTGCAACTCGGTGATTGCAACCAAGACCGCGTTGAAACTGGCGGACTATGTTGTGACAGAGGCGGGGTTTGGCGCGGATCTTGGTGCTGAGAAATTCATGAATATCAAATGCCGTAAGGCGGGGCTTAGCCCCTCTGCGGTGGTTGTTGTGGCCACAGTGCGCGCGCTCAAGATGAACGGCGGTGTGGCCAAGGATGATCTGGAGCAGGAAAACCTCGCGGCGCTGCAGGTGGGCTGTGCAAACCTTGGCCGCCATATCGAAAACGTCCAAAGCTTTGGCGTGCCGGTTGTGGTGGCAATCAACCATTTTGTCGCTGATACAGATGCCGAGGTGGAGCTTGTCCAATCCTATGCTCAGGGCCACGGGGTGGCAGCTGTTGTGTCGCGTCACTGGGCTGAAGGCGGGGCGGGGGCCGAAGATCTGGCCCATGCAGTTGTGGCAGCAGCGGATGCAGAAAGCGATCAGTTCGCGCCGCTTTATCCAAATGAAATGCCGCTTCATGAGAAGATCGAAACCGTCGCCAAACGTATCTATCGCGCAGATGAAGTGCAGATGGATGCGACGATCCGCAATCAGCTGAAGGAGTGGGAAGCCGCAGGGTATGGCGAGCTACCGGTCTGTATGGCCAAGACGCAGTATTCCTTCTCAACTGACCCAAGCCAGCGTGGCGCGCCTACTGGCCATAGCGTGCCGGTGCGGGAGGTGCGTCTGTCGGCGGGGGCCGGGTTTGTGGTTGCGATTTGTGGAGAGATCATGACGATGCCGGGTTTGCCGCGTGTACCAGCCGCAGAAACCATAGGCTTGAACGACAAAGGGGATATCGAAGGCTTGTTCTAAGGCAAAATTTGCGTCATCTGCGAGCGTGGGAAAACTATTTTTTCCCAGCGCCGCAGGAGAGAGAAACAATGACAAAAACTGTTTTGCCCAAAGACTGTTCCAGCATGGCGGAACTGCGCGCACAGATTGATCGGCTTGATGTGGAGCTGGTTGAGCTTCTGAAAGAGCGCGCAGGCTATATAGACCGTGCTATTGATCTGAAGATCGAGAACGGCTGGCCTGCACGTATCCCAGAACGAGTGGATGAGGTGATCGAGAACGTGGGCCGTGAGGCCGCTGAGCGCGATCTGGATCCTGAGATAGTAAAGGCCCTGTGGCGGCAACTGGTCGATTGGTCGATCCAGCGTGAAGCTCAGGTGATCCGCGAGAACTAAAACAGGGCAATGTGCCTGCGGAAAGGACAAGAAAATGGCAGCAACACTCATTGATGGCAAAGCCTTTGCGGCGAAGGTGCGTGGTCAGGTCGCTGAACATGTGGCGCGGTTGAAGGAAGAGCATGGCATTACGCCCGGTCTTGCGGTTGTTCTGGTCGGCGAAGATCCCGCAAGCCAGGTCTATGTGCGCTCCAAAGGCAAACAGACCGTCGAAGTGGGTATGAACTCCTTTGAGCACAAACTGTCTGCAGAGACATCCGAGGCGGATTTGCTGAACCTGATCGATCAGCTCAACTCTGATCCCAGTGTTCATGGTATTTTGGTGCAGCTGCCGCTGCCGGGGCATTTGAACGAAGATCTGGTGATCAATTCGATCGCACCAGAAAAGGATGTGGACGGTTTCCATATTTCTAACGTTGGGCTGTTGGGCACGGGGCAGAAATCCATGGTGCCTTGTACACCGCTTGGCTGCCTGATGATGCTGCGCGACCACCATGGCAGCCTGTCAGGCATGGATGCGGTTGTGATTGGCCGATCCAATATTGTTGGCAAACCTATGGCACAGCTGCTGCTCGGCGATAGCTGCACCGTAACCATTGCGCATTCTCGCACCAAGGATCTGCCCGAAGTCGTGCGCCGCGCGGATATTGTTGTGGCGGCCGTTGGACGCCCTGAGATGGTTCCCGGCGACTGGATCAAAGAAGGCGCGACCGTGATCGACGTGGGCATCAACCGTATCGATGCGCCCGAAAAAGGCGAAGGCAAAACCCGCCTTGTAGGTGACGTTCATTTTGAAAGCGCAGCCGCACGTGCGGGTGCTATCACCCCGGTGCCGGGTGGTGTTGGGCCGATGACCATTGCATGCCTGTTGGCCAACACGGTCACGGCCTGCTGCCGGGCCAATAATCTGGCAGAGCCCGAAGGGCTCACAGCTTAAACGCTTCAAAAGCGGGTCCTGCGGGGCTCGCTTTTTTCATGAGTGAGGCTCATCTGAGCCGCTTCTGTGACCCGGGTTGCAAGCGCGTTTAGAGCTGCGGCGCAAAACATCTGCATAGGTCTCTCCATTCAATGGAGCGAACAACATAGCAGACGTAGCTCGCGCTATTTAACAATCGTCTCATCTTTGACAAACATGTTTGCCCAGGCGCGATCAATCAGATCAGGGGTCATCTGGTAGGGGATGCCTTCAAAGTCACAAATCGCGATCATCTGATCGATCAGGAACACCGGCTGATAGTTGGCGTAGATGTTGTCAATCGTCGGGTATTTGTTGCGCAGCAGATGAACCAACGCGGCCTCATCCAGCGGCATGCCTTTCTTGCGGGCGACCAGCGCAAAGATCTTCAGGAAGTTTTCCTGATTGGGCCCATCGATTTTGATCTTAAAGAAGATCCGGCGCAGCGCGGCTTGGTCAAAGATTTCATTCGGGTGGAAGTTGGTGGAGAAAATCACCAGCGTGTCAAACGGCACTTCAAACTTTTCACCTGATTGCAGCGCCAGAATATCGCGGCTCTCTTCCAGGGGAACAATCCAACGGTTGACCAGCGCCTGTGGTGGTTCGGCCTGACGGCCAAGGTCGTCGACGATAAAGATCCCACCGGTCGATTTGAGCTGCAGCGGCGCCTGATAGGTGCGTGCTGTGGGGTTATACACCAGATCAAGCATATCCAGCGACAGCTCACCACCGGTGACCACTGTGGGGCGCTCACATTTCACATAACGGGTGTCAAAACGTTTGATGCGGCGCAGCTGGGTTGGATCATCGGCTTCTTCTTCAATCGCGTTGTGTACGATCGGGTCGTAAACCGTGATAACCTGCCCGGCATATTCAATTGCGCGGGGCACATAGACATGATCACCAAGCGCGTCGCGGATGCCGTTTGAAATCGATGATTTACCATTGCCGGGTGGGCCATACATCAGGATCGAACGGCCAGCGCTGACCGCGGGGCCAAGCTGGTCCAGCAACATGTCAGGCAGGACCAGATGTCCCATGGCCGAGGTCAGCTGTTGTCGCGTCACAAGGATATTGCGGATCGACTGGCGTTCAACCTGTTCGCGGTACACATCCAGCGGCACTGGCATTGCACCAAAATATTCGGACTGGCTGAGCGCGTCCAATGCGCGCGCTTTGCCTGCGTCGGTTAATTGATAGCCCATCTCATTGCCGTTGTTGGCGTTGAGCGTCCCGGTGGCTTCTAAAAGCTTTTGCTCACGCGCCATATCCACCAGCTCTTGGGTGACAGAGCTTGGCAGGCAGATTGCAGCGGCTATTTCGGAAACGAGGTCCGCGTTTTTGCGAAACATTGTCTTAAGCAGGATGTCCCGCATCATAACGATGGGCAGCTGCATCTGCTCCAGCCCTTTGGGGGCAGGAGGAGCCACAACGGGAGTTGCCTGCATATTCATTGCGCGTACCTGTCTGTTGTCTCGATTGGCGGGTTTCGCCATAGGCAACAGATTATTCAGGACTGTGGCAACACCACGGCACCTTTGGCGCAATATCGCGCCCAACGCTGAAAATGCTCGGGAAAAACCCTGCTGGGTTATTGCCCGTTGAACGCCGCAAGTATGAGATAAATCGCCAGGGTGCCACCAAGGCATAACCCCATTGGGAATTTTGAACCGACCGACCAGCTTTTCCAATCCGGGGCCAATTGGCGCAAGGACGTGTATTTGGCCAAACGATGCGTCGCAAACCCTGCAAGCAGGTTGACCGCAAACAAAACAGCGATCAGTCGCAGATCTGCAAAGGCAACAAAGGGCGCCGCCGCTCCGGCAAATTTTGCATCACCTGCGCCCACCGCGCCGCCTGCGTAAAACAGAAATCCAATCGCCACACCGATAGGCAGATGTAGCAGATGCCAGCCGTACTCAGCCCAGCTTGGCATCGCGATCAGACCAATGATCACATAGGTCGCAGCCAGCAGATCAACGCACCAATTGGGAATGCGCATGCCGCGCAGATCCGAATGTGCCACGATCACACAGATTGGCACCACGAAGGGCAAAAACCACCAAGCGCTGGACGCAGGCAGCTGCACGTTCATGACCAGATCCATGAAACCCATCTAGGCACCCTCAAGCGTTTCAAGTGCGCGTGCGGCTTCTTCGAAATGCTGCGGGTGGGTGGCAACCGCATCACGCAGCAAGCCCTTACCGGTCTCAATGTCACCCTGTTTCACCGCTGCAAGCCCAAGCGTGTTGAGCAAAAGCGCACGTTCTTCCTGGCTCATTGGTACATTTGGTAGATTGTAGTTGCGTTGGGCACCGCGGGACAGGACCAGATTGTTTTTGGCGGTAAACAAAGAACTGTCCTGGCGCAGTGCATCAGTAAAGAGCTTTTCCGCCTGTTTGAAATCACCGCGGGTCAGGTTCGAATACCCCCAGTTGTTCAACACACGTGCAGGACGCGTGGTCAGGCCCACGGCCGTTTCATAAAAACTGTCGGCACGCTTCCAGTCTTTTTGGGAATCCGCAACCAGAGCTTCGAGGCGATAGCGCTGATAGGTCTCTACAGTTGGCGGCACAGAATCCAATGTGATTTTGGCTGCGTCCCATTTGTTTGTGCGAATCTGAGCATCTGCAAGCTGGAGCCGATCACCATCATTGGCCCCCGGCATTTCCAACACACGCTGCCAGGCAGATGCGGCTTCGTTATTGCGCTTGGCGCGGATCAGCGACTGCGCCAGCCCACGTTGCAGGTCGATGCGATCCGGCGCACCTTTGCTGGCGCGCGCAAAATAGGTCACGGCTTCATTGGGATCTGCGACGGTGAGATAGACTTCGTTGAGATTGTTCTCATCAACGACATTCAGATCTTCCAAGGTTTCATCGACATTCACCCGATCGGTGCAGGCCGATAGACCAACTGCTGCAATCAGCCAGGCCGATAGCACAAGATGCTGGCGCATGTGGCGTCCTCTACTGCTCTGGATCATGGTGTTTTGCGTAACAAGTAGCTGCCACCGCCACGCTGCACCAATTTGTAAGGTTGTTGTTCTTCGGGCTCATTATGCTGGTCTGCATCAAGTTTTGCGAGTGCCTTGCGTAGATTTTCCCGGATCGCGTCACTTTCGCCATTATCAAGCGCCACGGCACGGCGCAAATACTGCGCTGCTTCGGCAGTTTTTTGCCGCTCAAGCAGGATAACGCCAAGGTTGTTCAGGCTTTCGGGCCAGTTTGGCTCCTGTTCGACCGAAAGGCGCAGCAGCTCCTCGGCCTGTCCCAGACGGCCGAGACCCAGATTGGCACTGCCAAGGCTTGATAGGATTTCGGCTGACAGGCCTTCATCGACGGCAGCGCGGGTGAAGCTTTCGTAGGCAAGCTGGTATTGGCCCGCAGCCATCAAACGGTGGCCCGCTGCCAAAGGGTCGGCGGCCTCTTTCCTGAAATCGATTCCGGGTGCCCAGGGGCTGTCGGTGTGCTCATCAAACCCGGATGCGCCGCATCCAGTGAGCCCCAGTGTTATAGCGATGAAAAGAGGGCGAAAAATCATTGGGCCTGCGCGATAAAAGTGCTTTGGCCGCAGTATTACCCAAAACCGGCAAGGAAGAAGAGAGGTTTTCTAATCAAATGCAAAAAACCGCCTGTAGGAAACAGGCGGTGATTTTGATGCGCTGTAATGGCTGGTTTAAACTGGCCCACCGTTGCCAAGATTTTGGATGTTTTTGATTGAAGGACCGATCAAAATGATCAGCAACGGCGGAACCGTTAACATCATGGTGGCCAGGGTCATTTTTACCGGCAGTTTGTTTGCCGCTTCTTCCGCGCGCATCACGCGTTTGTCGCGCATTTCTCCCGCGTAAACACGCAGAGCATCGGCAATTGATGTACCAAAACTTTGCGACTGGATCATCACCGTGGTGAAGGAGGCAATATCAGCCACGCCACAACGGGTGCCCATATCGCGCAACACACGCTCCTTTTCTTTGCCCACTTTCATTTCCTGAGCAACGATTTGGAATTCCTCAGAAAGCGCAGGGTAAGAACTGGCAAGTTCCGTTGATACGCGGATAATGGATTGCTCTAGCGACTGGCCGGCTTCAACACAGACCAGCATCATATCCAGAGCGTCGGGGAAACCTTTGGTGATCTCTTTTTGACGTTCAGCGATGCGGCGTGTCACCCAGTATTTGGGCAGAAAATACGCAGCAGCACCGGGGCCAAGAATACGCATGGCCATTTGCTGGCTGTCGTATTCCACATCTCCGTTGAGCAGGTAGACATAGGCCAATCCCAGTGCGAGCCCAATCAGGCCCAGTGCCATTTGGGAGAAATAGAAGATACGCACCGCATCGCGGGTGTGATAGCCAGCCTGACGCAGTTTAAGTTCCATCGCGGAAAGCTCATCTGCGTTTTGCGGCTCAAGGAAGGATGCAAATTTTTCCAGCTGCTCGTTGCGGTTACCTTGTCGCAGGCTTTCCCGTGGGCGGGTGCTGCCCTGTTGCTGGATATTGCGCTGCAGCTTTTTCAGCGGATCTTCGCGCTGGTTCAGCATCATGTAAAGCGCCACCAAGACGCAGATCATGCCAAGGCCACCAATCGCAATCAAGGGGCCCAATTCGCCAAAACGTTGGATCAAAACAGCCTGGATCGAATTCAGAAACTCCATGGCTTACACCTCAATATTGGTCAGCATGCGCATGACAAACAGATTGACTGTCAACATTCCGCCCACAATGAAACAGGCCGGAATGAACCAGGGGTGATCCATAACCCCATCGTAGTAATGCGGATCATTGATCAAAATCGCCATCAAAGCGAGCAGGGGGAAAGCGGACAGAAAGCGGCCAGACCATTGGGCCTCGGCGGTGATGGCTTTTACCCGGCGAAACAGGCGGAAACGGGCGCGGATCACTTTTGCAAGCCCGGCCAGAACTTCGGCGAGGTTACCACCCGATTGCTGCTGGATCGTCACCGCAACCGCCAAGAACCGCATATCCTGAATGCCGAGCCGCTCAGCCATGTCTTTCAGCGCTTCCCCCACATCGCGACCATAGGCGGCCTCATCGGCGATAATACCAAACTCGGTTGCGAGCGGATCTTCCACTTCTTTGGCGACAATCTGTACAGCTGAGGAAAACGGATGGCCAACGCGCAGGCTGCGCACCATCAGTTCTACCGCGTCCGGCAATTGCTCTTCGATCATCGAAATGCGTTTTTTGGCCTTTTTATTGACCCAGAAGAACACGCCACCCACACCAATCAGAACGGATCCCAGAATGCGGATTTTCAGCTCTGTTTGGGTGCCAACGCTTAGCCCGACAAAGGCGAGAGCGCTGAGCGCTGCCATGATCATCATCAGTTGCTGCGGGCTAAAGGCAATCGCGGCTTTTTGTGCTTTTTCCGCCAAAAGCGAATAGAGCGGGATCGACTTTGACGACATATGCTGGCTCATCTCCTTGCGGAGTTGTTCAAGCACCTGTTCGCGGTTGCCCCCTTTTTCCAGCATCTCAAGGCGACGATTTACCTTGCTGTTGAGGCTGATCGATTTGCCAAAGCTGACAAGATACACACCTTCGACCAATGCAAGCACCGCCAGGAAGATCAAACCATAAATAATGGGCTCAATGGGCAATTGCATCAGTAGCTCTCCATCACGGTGGGCTCATAGATCGAGGCGGGCAGGTCATACCCCCAAAGGCGGAAACGTTCCGAGAAATTGGAGCGCACGCCAGAGGCGGTGAAATGGCCGATGATCTTATTGTCAGGGGTCAGGCCCACACGCTGGAAGCGGAAGATTTCCTGCATGGAAATAACGTCTCCCTCCATCCCGGTGATTTCGGTAATCGAGGTCATCCGGCGCGAACCATCCTGTAGACGCGAGGCCTGCACAATCACGTTCACAGCGGATGAAATCTGGCTGCGCACCGCCTTGATTGGCATCTCAATACCCGCCATCGCGATCATGTTTTCCAGACGTGACACCCCATCACGGGCTGAGTTCGCGTGAATCGTGGTCATCGAACCATCATGGCCAGTGTTCATCGCCTGCAGCATGTCGATCACCTCTTCACCGCGGGTTTCCCCCACAATGATGCGATCGGGGCGCATCCGCAGCGCGTTTTTCAGACAGTCGCGCGGGCTGACCTCACCTTTGCCTTCGACGTTTGGCGGGCGACTTTCCATCCGACCTACATGGGTTTGCTGCAGCTGGAGCTCGGCGGTATCCTCAATCGTCAGGATCCGCTCAGCATTGTCGATAAAGGAAGATAGCGCATTGAGAGTGGTGGTTTTACCAGAGCCCGTTCCGCCAGAAACAATGATGTTCAGACGCGTTGCCACAGCTGCTTGCAAATAGGCCGCCATTTCCTCGGTAAAGGCGCCAAAATTCACCAGGTCATCAATACCCAGCTTGTCCTTTTTGAACTTACGAATAGAGACAAGCGACCCATCCACCGCAATCGGTGGCACCATAGCGTTAAAACGCGAGCCATCAGCAAGACGCGCATCCACATAAGGGTTTGATTCATCTACACGACGTCCCACAGCGGAGACGATCTTGTCGATGATCCGCATCAGGTGCTTTTCATCCTTAAAAGTGATGTTTGACAGCTGTAGCTTGCCCGAGCGTTCGACAAAGATCTGTTGCGGGCCGTTTACCAGAATATCGCTAACGGTATCATCTTGCAAAAGCGTTTCGAGCGGGCCGAGGCCCGTCACCTCGTCGTACAGCTCCTTGTTGAGGCTCTGGCGATCCTCGCGGTTCAGCACCACGCCCTTTTCTGTCAAAATCTCGGTGGCGATCGCAGAAATCTCGTTGCGCAGCTCCTGCTCATTGGCATGTTCTAGCGCTGACAGGTTGAGATTTTCCAGAAGCTCGCGGTGCAGCTCCACCTTGATTTGGCCCAGCCGCTCCTTGCGCTTGCGCTCTTTATCCAGCGGTGCGGCTTCGGCCGCGGTTTTCGGCTGCATGGGTCTGCGCAAAGAGGTTTGCGATTGCTCGCTCGGAGCTGCCTTTGGGGAAGCCTTAACGGGCTGGGCTTGATCTTGCTTTTTATAACGAGAAAACATCAATCACCTTGTAAGATCAATTAGGCAGCTTCGGCGTCGTTTTTGCCCAGCTCATGCAGGGATTGGGCCAATTTGCCAATTTCCTTGCGCAGCGGATTTTTGGGAACAGAAAGCGCCAAGGGCTGGCCGTGGTCACAGCTTTGTAAAACGGGTTTGCCCCCATCAGGCAACAGAATGTCGATCGAGATATCCAGCGATTCCGAGAGGCGTTTAACCCGGCTCTTGCCACCCAGATCCGTGAATTTGGGGGCGCGGTTCAGGACAAAACGCAGCTTTTCAAACGGCAAATCTTCGGATTGCAGCAGACGTTTGATCCGCAGCGCATTTTGCGCGCACCGCATATCCAGCTCATGCACTGCAAAGTAAAGATGCGACATTGTCATTACAGTTTCGGACCATTGCACCAATGTTTTGGGCAGATCGATAATGACAAAATCAAAATGTCGACGTGCCATTTCAATCAGCCGCGCAACATCTTCAGGCGCAATGAAATCCAACGGCATCATTTCGGCGGGGGCGGTGAAGATCTTCAACTTGTCTTCATAGGTGCACAGCGCCTGCAGGAAGGATTCATCATCCAAAGCATCACTATCGTTTAGCAACTCGGCCACCACTTCGCGGCGTGGCAGGTCCAGATAGGTTGCAATTGAACCGTACTGCAAATCCAGATCCAGCACACAGACCTCGGGGCTATCCCCCTCGCAACGGTCGGCAATCTCCCAGGCCAGATTGGTGGCAAGCATTGTTGCCCCAACACCACCAGCAAGCCCGTGGCAGGCGATTACAGCGCCCTCACGCTGATTCTTCGAGGAAATGACCGGCTTGTGTTCAGTTGGCACAGGCTGGCTGTTCAGGCGTTCAATGGCGGATTGCAGCTCGGTTTCCGGCAGCGGGTAGGGGATGAATTCATCGGCACCTTTGCGCAGCAGATTGTGCAACGAGGCTGGTGTGACATCCTCTGCAATTAGGATCACCTTGATCTTGCGGGCCTTGGCGGCGGCGATGATCGCCTCAAGCTGTTCAAGATCGTCTTCATCCTCGCAATCCATTGCAAGCGCAATGAATTCAAGGTCTTTTGCATCATCTTGTGCAAAGAACGGCAGCGCTTCGGCAAAGGAAAGATCCCCCCAAGATTCCCCCAGGGCGGTTTCCATATCCTCAATCAACAGATCAAAATTCTGGACATCCCGGCTGACGGTGCAGGCGGTGATCGAATTTGTCTCTGGTTGCGGGATGCCGCTGCTCATTAACTTTGTCCTCTTTGATGGGTGTGCCCGGCTTTTGCTGCAGGCCTGTCCGGTCCGGTTCCTCCAGACGCAGTTCACCCTATGCAAAGAGGATCTGGGAAAATATGGGCGAGATTGGGGCTAAAAAGCCCCAAATGTGAGGAATTGTTTAAGAGTCAAAAAAAGCGCCAGTAAAGTGGCGCTTTTTAAATAGTCACAATTTGAACGGATCTTATTCCCCGGTACCCAAACTGTTCGTAATCTCTCCATCCAGGGTGAGCGTGCCCGCAACAATCGCGCTTTCTACATAGTCGCGATAGATGATTGCGGCGTATTTTCCATCCAACTGCGAGGGGCGACCAACAAAGCCAGACACCTCTGTCACGGTGCGGCGATTGCGGCGTTCGCGGTCTTGCGTATTGATAATCGGCTGTGTCTCACCAAAGGAGACTACCGCTTCAAGCCGCTTGCGGCTGATGCCCTTCGACACCAGATAGCGCACGGTTGCATTCGCGCGGCGCTGGCCAAGATTGCGGTTATAGGCATTGCTGCCCACCGCGTCGGTGTGACCAAAGACCTTAAAGCGCACCTCGGGGAATTGTTTGATCCAGTCCGCTTGACGATCAAGCGTTGCACGGGCTGCGCCATCCAGCTGCGCGCTGTTGAATTCAAAGTTGATCGTGGTGGGAACTTCGCGGGCGAACCGTCGACCCAGCTCAATCACATAGCTGCGGTCACCACTGTGGATTGCAGTGTTGTGATGGTTCGAATTGCCGAATGTTCCACGATCCAGATAGCCACCAGCTTCGCGGCTACATGCGGCGGTGCCAAGCAAGGCTATGATAAGAAGAGATTTTCTAACCATGATCTCGTTTCCCTTAGTCCAGCACGTAGCCATAAGAGCCAATAAAGTCCTGGCTTGCAACTTCACCTGCTGCGCCACCACGCTGCGTGCGCGACGTCTTGCTGAGCAAAAACAGCTCCGCTTCGCTTGGCGGTTTCACCCGATCAGTGGGCAGGCTCAATGCGTCGCCGCGTGTTGGGGAAACCAGATGGGCGGAGACAATGATCACCAGCTCGGTTTGTTCGCGGCGGAAACTGGTGCTGCGGAACAATGTGCCCAGTACTGGGACATCGCCGATCCAGGGAACCTGAGCGACATTGTCGACAAAATCATCTTGGATAAGCCCCGCAACCGCAAAGCTTTCGCCGTCACGCAATTCCACGGTTGTTGCGGTCTCGCGCCGGTTAAAGGCAGCGATTGTAAAACCATTCAAGTTCAGAGCATTGTTTGGGTCGATCTCTGAAACCGCAGCCTTAAGTTCAAGGTTGATCAGATCACCATCCACGACGCGCGGAATAAAGTTAAGTTCGATACCAAAAGGTTTAAACTCAACCGTAATTGTATCGTCGTCTTGAGGCGTGGGAACGGGATATTCGCCACCAGCCAAGAAGCGTGCCTCTTGTCCTGAAAGTGCGGTCAGGTTTGGTTCCGCCAGCGTTCTTACAACACCCTTATTTTCAAGCGCTTCAAACAGGACGCCAAGTTCGGTGGAGCCGATGCCAAAGTTGAAAACCAAGGCACCAAGCGCGCCTGCGCCGGTTGTTACGCCATCTGGATTGTTGAGGAAGTTATTGCCTTGAAGCCATTGGCCCGTTTCAAGCGCTGCATCCGTGTCGAGGCCCGCAACAGAAGACCGCAGTTCCTTGGAGACGGATTTCTGCATCTCAGCAAAGCGGATCTGCAGGTTGACCTGCTGCACGCCGCCAACGCTCATCAGGTTTGACACCCGCTCAGGCGCATAACGTTCTGCAAGATCCAGCGCACGTTGCAGGCGCGCCGCGCTGCTTACGGTGCCAGAGAGAACGATGCCATCATTGGCGGTGCGGACTTCGATTTTTTCACCCGGAATAATCTGACGCAGGCGTTCTTTGAACTCGCTCACATCTGCGGCCACGCGCACATCCACATTGGTGATCAACCGCCCCGATGGATCCAGCAGGGTAAGCGTGGTCAGGCCAGGCTCTTTCCCCAAAACATAGATCGAACGATCCGACAGCGATGAAATATCTGCAATGCTGGGATTGGCGATGGTCAATTCCGCAAAGGGAGAATCGCTTTCCACAACAACAGCCCGGTTCATCGGGACATCCAAAGTGGTTGTTACGCCCTGACGTACCACGCGCAGACCATTGGCTGCGGCGCTATCTGCCAGCGGCATAGAAAACAGAGCAACCCCGGTTAGGGCTGCTGCCAACAAACGTTTAAATGACATGTGACCTGCCTTTCCGATCACGCCTCTAGGTTCGGGTCTTTTTGCCCGGATTTTTGGTACTGTGCGGTATAGCGTTAGTTAATGCAATAATCATTGTGTGAGCACGGCCCGGTGTGGAGGCGGTGCAACAGCACATTGAATGCCACTCCGGGTTGATATTTGGCCATGCAGAGATGTTTTTAACACCGGGCGGCTAGTTCGGCCAAGTGGTTGTTAATGACGTAATACAGGACGACGAATCCGCCGTCCTGTGTAGAAGGTGCTAAAATATCTTTAAATAATCAGTTGGTACAGGGAATCTGAACCGTAATCACCTCGGTGCCACGACGGTTTTTGATCGTGCAGACTTTCTCTTCCGGTTGGATGACAGGAGCTTCCTGTGCGGTCACGCCCAACAGTTTTCGTTGGTCAATTTCGATGACAGAGGCAATGGTGTCATCCTCTGCTCCAACCAAGGCCAGTGACAGCCGGCCGGTAGACTGTGCTTGCGCCAAAGCGGCCACTTGCTCTGGTTTCACCGACACGGTCACTGTTCGTGCAAGGACCGTTCCGTCAACATTGCCAGCTTTTTGGTCAACGGCGACAAGTTCGATATTGGACTGAATGAGACGAGTGACTTCGCCCATTGCTTGTCCGGCGCCATTCACCATATCACCGGTCCAATAGATATCGACACGGTCACTTGGGCGCAGGAAGCCCGACACCCCCGAGGCCACGTCGACCTTGATGGCAAAGGCACGCATGCCACGGGCCAGGCGCGAAGTAATGCCAGCCTCTTCGCCGGGTTTTGTCACTTTGACGGCAAGGATCGCCTCGCCAATTTCCATTTCACGTAGCACGACACGCTTGTCTTCGGGGCGATCCGGCGGAAACAGGCTCTCGGTGCTCTGGAAGGTGCCTTCGGGCAGGCTTTCCTTGGGCCAGCGTACCATACGCACTGCATCGGGCAGCAGTTTTTGACCGTATTTCAGCGGTTCATTTGCCACATAGATCTCTACGGTTGGAATGTTTTCTACCCGTGCAGATCGTTCTTGAGCCAGTGCGGTTTTATAGGCTGCAAAGCGGTCTTTCACCATCATTGTAGCGCCACCCGCAAGGGCGACCCCAACAACAAGCACAATTCCGAAAACAGCGCGCATGTACAGCTCCAGCGTTAAGGGCGCCCAACGCGCCGGTGCCAAATTCTTTTGACCAGCTTCCCAATTTCTAGGAATGATATGTGTTTTGCGAACATTCGGCAGCTATGTCCGTTGGACGGTTATTCCAGTGCCGAACCTTTTGCGACAACATCCGTACCAGTTGCATCCATATAGGTAGAGATTGCAGCTAATACGTTTTCGGCTCCATCGCGCAGCGGTGTGGTCAAAAGTAAGATTGCAGCCATCACAACCGCAGTAAGGATGACCCAATCAACAGTGATTGCGCCGCATTCGTCGTCGCGAAATCTATGAAGATATCGTTGCATATTGCTCTCGCCGACTTATCCAATGTTCGAGGCGCGCCAGAAAGCCCTGGCGCAACCTTTTTCGTACCAACTGAAACAGCAAGCAATGCCTGCGTAGCTCAGCTGAAGCGGGTCGATTACTCGATCGCGCCGGTGGTGCCCAGAGCGGTACCGGTTGCGTCCAGGTAAGTACCTGTCGAGTCAACCAGAGTTTCGGTGGAAGTGGAGATGCCGGAATAAACAACGCCAGCCAGAGCAGCAACAGCAGCGGTCAGAACAACCCAGTCAACAGTCACGGCACCGGATTCGTCTTTGCGGAAGTTTTTGAAGAATTTGATCATGATTAGTCCCTCCAAAGGATCTCATATACACTTAACTCAACCGCGGCGGCATTTAGCGGGGGGGCTCTCTCACCAGCGGATCCCCTATCCGTTGCGGTATGTGCATATATAGCCAATGGAGAATGGCAGCATTTGGGCTGAAAATCGGACTCACGTGCCCAATTTTAACTTCTTAGAAGTGATTGGCGTAAGTTATTGAAAGTAAACGCAATAAGAGAGAGTTATTTGTGTGTTTACGTGTCTAGCGAGCGGCAATTCTCCGCAAATGTGGCGAAATCGCCCAATTTAATACGCTTTTTCTGGTGATTTCTGCCCGAATGATAAAAACTTCCTTAATTGTTATTTAATCTGGGTGGCAAAATGCTCCTTTTGCGAAGTCTTTGCGCTGTGTTTTTGATGGCTGGAAGCGTTCACGCGCAGACAATCGAATCTCCACAGCAGGGAACAGCTGAGGTTGCGCCCCGCAAAACCCCGGCACCGTTTCCAAAGTTTAAGTCCAAAACCGTGCGCCCGCCCAAGCCGGGCACCAATAAACGCATACTGATTCAGATCGAGCCGAAACTGGATGTTGCTCCCAAGGCTGATGTCAGAGGTTCTGAGCAGGTGCAGCTGCCGCAGCCCGCAAAGTTCGCCAGCTTCTGGCAGGAGGTGTCACCAAAGCTCGACAACTCCGGCCCCGGTCGGCTGGAGCCTGCTTTGCTTGCGGTGCAGAAACAGTCCGGGCTGGCTGCGCCGCGTCTGCAGGCGCTGGACGATCTGTCCAAGGCCCACGGTATTCCTATTTTGGTGGAGACCGTAAACACACAGGTGTCGCCCGCGCTGGTGTTGGCGGTGATGATGGTTGAAAGCGCGGGGCGCGCAGATGCGCTAAGCAGCGCAGGCGCGCAGGGGTTGATGCAGCTGATGCCCGATACGGCGGCGCGATTTGGCGTGAAAGACGCCTTTGACCCGGCGCAAAACGTGGCGGG
Source organism: Tritonibacter aquimaris (assembly GCF_009617595.1). Taxonomy (GTDB): domain Bacteria; phylum Pseudomonadota; class Alphaproteobacteria; order Rhodobacterales; family Rhodobacteraceae; genus Epibacterium; species Epibacterium aquimaris. Next base: position 65,409 of record NZ_WIXK01000005.1, read on the forward strand.
TGGTGTCAGATATCTCGATTGGCTGATGGAGAAGTTCGAAGGGGACCCGATCCTGGTGTTGGCTGCTTATAACGCGGGGGCAGGCTCCATTCGGGATCACAAAGGGGTGCCGCCATACCCCGAAACACGCGACTATGTGCCCAAGGTTCTGGCAGCGTTTAGTGTTGCGCGGGGCCTTTGTAAAACACCGCCGCAGCTGATTTCAGATGGTTGCGTGTTTCACGCGCTGAAATAACAAAGGCCGCGCAAGGGCGCGGCCTTTATGAATGCTGGTCAGAGCAAGGATTAGTCGACCAGCGTGGCCTCTGTGGCTTTCACCATGTCGTCCATGCTCACACCATCCGCGAGCTCGACAACCTTTAGGCCGCCCTCAACCACATCAAGCACACCCAGGTTGGTGATGATACGGTCAACAACACCTCTGCCGGTCAGCGGCAGGGTGCAGGCTTTCAGCAGTTTGGAATCACCGTGTTTGTTGGTGTGATCCATCACCACAACCACACGGCCAACACCGGCCACCAGATCCATGGCGCCGCCCATGCCTTTGACCAGCTTCCCGGGAATCATCCAGTTTGCCAGATCGCCGTTTTCGGCCACTTCCATCGCGCCAAGGATCGCCATGGCGATTTTACCGCCCCGGATCATCGCAAAGGACTGTGCGCTGTCGAAATAGGCGGTTTGCGGCAGCTCGGTGATGGTCTGCTTGCCTGCGTTGATCAGGTCTGCGTCCTCATCGCCGGCCACAGGGAAGGGGCCCATGCCCAGCATGCCGTTTTCCGACTGCAGCGTCACTTCTACGCCTTCGGGGATGTAGTTTGACACCAGCGTCGGGATGCCGATGCCGAGGTTCACATACCAGCCGTCCTGCAGCTCCTGTGCGGCGCGGGCCGCCATTTGGTTACGATCCCACATGGATTAAGCCTCCCGTACAGTGCGCTGTTCGATGCGCTTTTCATGATCGCCCTGAATGATGCGGTGCACGTAAATGCCGGGCAGGTGGATCGCATCCGGGTCCAGTGATCCGGTTGGTACGATCTCTTCCACTTCAACCACACAGATCTTGCCGCAGGTCGCAGCAGGCGCATTAAAGTTGCGTGCGGTCTTGCGGAACACCAGATTGCCGGTTTCGTCCGCTTTCCAGGCTTTCACAATGGCAAGATCGGCAAAGATGCCTTCTTCCATGATGTAGTCTTCCATCGCACCCTCGGGGCCGGTGGGGAACTGCTTCTCCAGCTTGCCTTCCGCGATCACGGTGCCCACGCCGGTCTTGGTGAAAAAGCCCGGAATGCCAGCACCGCCGGCACGCATGCGTTCCGCCAGGGTGCCCTGCGGGTTGAATTCAAGTTCAAGCTCACCTGACAGGTACTGGCGCATGAATTCCGCGTTCTCTCCCACATAGGATGAGATCATTTTCTTGACCTGACGCGTTTGCAACAGGATGCCGATGCCAAAATCATCAACGCCCGCATTGTTGGATGCAAAGGTCAGATCCTTGGTGCCTGCGTCTTTGATCGCATCAAGCAACAGTTCCGGAATACCGCAGAGGCCAAAGCCACCTGCCGCGATGAACATGCCGTCATGCAAAAGCCCATCAAGGGCCTCGGCGGCATTGGAATACACTTTCTTCATGAAGTCCTCCCGACTACTGAGATTTGCCCGAACTTGTCGCGTTGGGGCTGTCGGTGTCAAGAATACTGAGAGGTTTGGGTATTTCTACGGAAACGCCACGCGCCGGACTTCCGCGCGGTCGCAGGCACAGAAAAACCGCCACAAACGCTTGGTTTGCAGCGGTTAATTCTCAACAATTCAAAACAGATCAGGCTTCGTCGTCTGCCTTGGCAGCTGTTGCCTTCTTTGTGGTGCTTGTCTTTTTTGCGGTGGTTTTCTTCGCTGTGGTCTTTTTGGCTGCAGCTTTTTTCTTTGGGGCTTTTTTGCCCGCTTTCTCTGCAATCAAGGCCACCGCCATTTCAACGGTCACGTCTTTTGGCTCAACATCCTTGGGCAGGGTCGCGTTGACCTTCTCCCATTTCACATAGGGGCCATAACGGCCGTCCATGATCTGGATTGCACCGCCGCCATCTGGGTGGTCGCCCAGTTCCTTCAGCGCTTTCGCCGCCGCGCGGCGGCCACGGCCCGGATTGGCGCGTTTCTCCGCGATCATTTCGGTGGCAAGGTTCATGCCGATTTCAAAGACATCCATGGTCTCTTTGAGGTTCACATAAACCGGTTTTTCTTCATCTGGCAGCTGGTGCATCAAATAGGGGCCAAAACGCCCGAGGTTCGATGCAACAACACCACCGTCTGGGTGCTTGCCGATCTCACGCGGCAGGGTCAGCAGGGTGACGGCCTGCTCCAGCGTGATATCATTCGGGCCCCAGCCCGGCAGGTAGTCTTTGTTTTGCTTGGGCAGCGACGAACGCGGGGGTTTCTTGTTCTCAGGCGTGGCCTCGCCACGTTGCACATAGGGACCAAAGCGGCCTGACTTCAGGTGGATCTCATCACCGGCGTCTTCACCTAGAACGCGCTCATAGCCTTCAGCACCTTCGCCAGAAATCGGGCGGGTGTAGTTGCATTCCGGGTAGTTGCCGCAGCCAACAAAGCCGCCGGTACGTGAGGTTTTGAGATGCAGTTGACCGGTGCCACATTTCGGACAGCAGCGCGGATCGGTGCCATCCTCGCGCGTCGGATACAGCTGCGGCGCAAGCGCATCATCCAGCACATCCAGAACTTCGGAAATCCGCAGATCTGAGGTTTCCGAGATCGCCGCCGAGAAATCGCGCCAGAACTGGCCGAGCAGATCTTTGTAGTCGTGCTCTCCGGCAGAGACATTGTCGAGCTGATCTTCCAGTTCGGCGGTGAACGTATAGCCCACATATTTGCGGAAGAAGTTCAGCAAGAAGATCGTAACAATCCGGCCCTTATCCTCGGGGAATAGGCGGTTTTTGTCTTTGCGTACATAGTCACGATCCTGGATCGTGGTAATCACGGATGCATAGGTCGACGGGCGGCCAATGCCAAGCTCTTCCATCCGCTTGACCAGCGTCGCCTCAGTATAACGGGGCGGGGGCTGGGTGTGGTGCTGCAACGCCAGCACCGATGTATTGGCCGACAGCACAGCTGCGTCTTTGCCAGCTTTTTCGAAATCCGCCTGCAACGAGCCCGCAAATTTGATCGCTTCGCCCTGCATCACCTGCGGCAGACGTTTGTCATCATCATCTGTGACAACGTCGTCGCGGCCTTCTTCATAGACCCGCATGAAGCCATCAAACAGCATCACCTGGCCGGTGGCGCGCAGCACAACCTGCGCATCTGCTGAGGCAATATCAACCGTGGTGCGTTCCAGACGTGCCCCTGCCATCTGACAGGCCAGGGTGCGTTTCCAGATCAGATCGTACAGTTTGCGCTGATCATCTTCGGAAACCTTCAGCGAGGCAGCATCGCGGCCCATGTCGGTGGGACGGATACATTCGTGCGCTTCTTGCGCGTTCTTGGCTTTGTTTTTGTAGATGCGCGGCTCAGACGGCACATATTCCGCGCCATAGCGCTTTTCGATCTCGGCACGCGCAGCTGTCACAGCCTCGGGTGCCATGTCGATACCATCGGTACGCATATAGGTAATCAGCCCGGCCTCATACAGGCGCTGTGCTGTGTTCATGCACTGTCGCGCACCCATGCCAAACTTGCGGCTGGCTTCCTGCTGCAATGTTGATGTCATAAAGGGCGCAGATGGATTGCGCGACGCGGGCTTTGCTTCGACCGAGCGCGCAGTGAAATCCCGTGATTCAACCGCCTGAACCGCCAGTTCCGCCGCAGTGGAATTGGCCAGATCAAACTTGTCGAGCTTGTCGCCACCCAAAACCGTCAGCCGGGCTTCAAACTCCTGGCCGCGCGGTGTGGTCATCACGGCCTTCACCGACCAGTATTCGCGTGGGTTGAACGCCTCAATCTCCATCTCACGTTCAACGATCAAACGCAGGCAAACCGATTGCACCCGCCCGGCAGAGCGTGCGCCCGGCAGTTTGCGCCAAAGCACCGGCGAAAGGTTGAACCCAACAAGATAGTCAAGCGCACGTCGCGCCAGATAGGCTTCGACCAGCGGCATGTCGACCTGACGCGGGTTTTGCATCGCCTCGGTCACAGCTTCCTTGGTGATCGCATTGAACGTCACCCGGCTAACGCTGGTGGATTTCTTGATCGAACGACGTTTTGTCAGCGCTTCCTGCAGGTGCCAGCTGATCGCTTCTCCTTCGCGATCGGGGTCAGTTGCGAGGATCAACTCATCGTCGGTCTTCAGCGCATCCGCGATGGCTTTCACGTGTTTGCGGCTGTCTGCACCCACTTCCCATGTCATCGCAAAAGCGTCATCCGGGTCAACGGATCCGTTTTTCGCGGGCAAGTCCCGCACGTGCCCATAGGAGGCCAATACCGTGTAATCGGAGCCAAGGTATTTGTTGATCGTTTTAGCTTTTGCCGGCGATTCGACGACTACAACTGGCATAAATTAAGGACCTCTTCGGACGTATACGGCGGGTTCTATGGCTGGGCAAAGTGTCTTGCGCAAGGGGAGATTGTCAATCATGCAGCATCACATCGCCTATATGACCCATGTTTTCATAGCTCATTTATGCTGATTTTATGAGTGTAGCGCATTGAATTTGCAAAACAGTACGCAGCTGTATGCAAAATATTGGCGTATCCACGTGAATCATCTTGAGATGTCGTCGCTGTTAATCTTCCGACAAATCAGACCACCGGGTTGGCGATCCACATCCCCTTGCAACTCTAGTTCAACAAGCGCGGGCCCTACCTCTTGGGCAGATGTTGCAAGATCGCGGATCAATTGATCCTCCGGCAGCGGAGACGGGCCGAGCCGGTTCAAAATCTCCTGATGAAGCATCGCGGTTTCTTTCAAGCTGCGCTTTTCTGGTGGCGGAGCCGGTAATTCATCCGCTGCTGGGCGCTGAGGTTTGTGCAGGGCCTCAGCTGGCGGCAGAGTTGCGAGCACATCCTTTGAGCCGCGTATCAGAGCGGCGCCATCGCGAATCAAAAGATTGCACCCTGCGGCGCGGGCATCAAACGGGTGGCCGGGCACGGCCATCACCTCACGTCCAAGGTCCAGCGCATCGCGGGCGGTGATCAGGCTGCCTGACTTTGCAGCCGCTTCGACCACCACAAGGGCGCGGCCCAATGCGGCGATGATGCGATTGCGTTTGGGAAAATGGCGCGCTTTGGGCGGCAACCCCATGGGCTGTTCCGACAGCAAGAGGCCGGTTTCACAGATTCGGTCCGCGAGCTGCGCATTTTCTGCCGGATATATAACGTCAACGCCGCCCGCCAAAACGGCAATGGTTCCGGTTTCAAGGGCGGCTTCATGGGCGGAGGTATCAATGCCGCGCGCAAGGCCGGAAATCACAACCTGTCCGTCTTGCCCCAGCCCACGGGCCAAAGCCCGCGCCATGCGCAACCCCAGTGAGGATGCATTGCGGGCCCCAACCAGCGAAACCGCGGGCCGTTTGAGGGCCGATAGATCGCCCTTGGCCCAGATCAACGGCGGTGCATCTGCAAGATCTTTCAGTTGTTCAGGATATTCAGGATCACAAAAGCACAAAAGCCGCGCTTTGGCGGCTTTTGCGGCATCCAATTCGGCGTCCACGGTACTGGCTGGGCATATTTCATAGCCTTTAACACCAGCGGTGCGCGCCACTTCGGGCAACGCGGCCAGCGCATTCTGCGCTGAGCCATATGTGTCGAGCAGGCGGTGAAAAGTCACCGGTCCTACACGCCGAGAGCGCAACAGGCGAAGCCACGTATAACGAGTATCTTCCGTGGTGGGTGGGAGTGGGGGGTGAGTGGAAGAAGTGTGTTCTTCGATCATCCGTTGCTCCACCTTGTTGCACCACCATGATTACGGTCACACCGGTTAACAGATGGTGAATGTTTTGTAGTTTTTTGGCTTTTTCCTAAAAAGGGTTCTATTCTACGTTGTCCAGCTTTCACCAAATGAAATCTTCATTCGCCCATAAAACTAAGAGGTTTTGTGCGGTTGTTGGGTAAAGTATTAAAATTAAAAAAGAAAAAGAGGTGGGCTTGGCCCACCTCATCTGGTGCATATTTTGGTTAATGGTAAAATTGTTTAGGTTGCCGAACCACCAACCGTCAGCCCCCCCATCAGGACCGAAGGTTGCCCGACACCAACTGGCACCCATTGGCCTGCTTTGCCGCAGTTTCCCATGCCAGGATCAAGCGACATGTCGTTGCCAAGCGCGCGAATCTGTTTCAGCGCATTGGCCCCGTCACCAATCAATGTGGCACCTTTGACCGGGTCGCCCACTACACCGTTCTTCACCCGGTAGGCCTCGGTGCAGCTGAACACAAATTTGCCATTGGTGATATCCACCTGACCACCGCCAAAGCCAACCGCCCAGATGCCATCTTTGATGTCGCGCACCAGATCATCCGGGTTGGTGTCGCCGCCGAGCATATAAGTATTGGTCATCCGGGGCATCGGCGCATGGGCATAGCTCTGACGGCGGCCATTGCCGGTCGGCTCAACCCCCATGAGGCGCGCGTTCTGGCGGTCCTGCATGTATTTCACCAAGACACCATCTTCGATCAGCACGTTCTTCTGGCTTGGCGTTCCTTCATCATCGATGGTGATGGAGCCGCGCCGATCCGGGATTGTGCCATCATCCAAGATGGTTACACCCGGTGCAGCAATGCGCTGGCCCATAAGGTCGGCGAAGGCCGAGGACCCTTTGCGGTTAAAATCACCCTCCAGCCCATGTCCAATCGCTTCATGCAGCAAGATACCGGGCCAGCCGGGGCCAAGCACCACATCCATTTCGCCAGCCGGGGCCGGGACTGCGGTAAGGTTCACCAGCGCAATCCGCAGCGATTCGCGTACTTTTGCCTGCCAGCTGCTGGGATCAATCAGCCCATCAAGGCCCACACGCCCGCCACCGCCGGCGGATCCGCTTTCGCGGCGACCGTTCTCTTCGACAATCAGCGATACATTCAACCGAGTCATCGGACGGGTGTCGCGAATCTCTACGCCATCGGGGCGCAGAATCGCCACTTCTTGCAAAGATGCAGCCAAAGATGCGCTGACCTGAACCACGCGCGGGTCCAATTCGCGGGCGTAAGCGTCAATGTCACGTAACGTTTCTACTTTTACCGGGAAGGGCAGGGCGCTGATTGGATCCAAATCGCTGTAAAGCGCGGTGTTGGGAGCTGCAGGCGCATCTGCCCAGCTGCCACCACCCGCTCCAACCGCCATTTTTGCGGTTTCTGCGGCTCGTTTCAGGGCGTTAATCGAAATATCTGTAGAATGTGCATAGCCAACCACATCCTCGTTCACTGCACGTAGACCAAAGCCTTCGGATGCATCAAAATTGGCAGATCTCAGGCGTCCATCATCAAATACAAGCGATTCCGATTTCCGTCTTTCTGCATATATTTCACCATCTTGCGCGCCGTTGAGCGCGGTTTTCAGTACCGTCAGAGCCTCGTTTTTTGGCAGGCTTGTCTCAAAGGGACAAAAGTCGGATTGGTCCATCGGGATCCTCTGGTTTATTGATCTAGATCAAGAAGGCGACGGTTTGCCGCGAGCAATTCTCTTTATCTGTGATCGATAATATGTTTTTGATCGGGATCAAAGACAACAGGATTGAGGCGCATGACGCGCCGAAAGGTCTCCGACACGCAAGCGGCGAACGAAACAAACGATCAAAAGATCAGGACAGCGCAATGAAAAAAGCTTTGATGCTAGCGGCACTTTATGGTGGTCTTTACTCCCTCCCTGCATGGGCGCAGGACGGGCTTGAGACCATCGGTAAGCCAGTGGACGGCAAATTGGGGTTCCAGCCCCCCGCAACAGACCTTGCAGAAGGTTTGCAGAGACTGGACACGATGCTCCTATGGATCATCACGATTATCACTCTCTTTGTAGGCGGGCTGCTCGTTTACGCCATTGTGCGGTTTAACGAACGCCGAAACCCAAATCCGTCAAAATTCACGCACCACACGGTGCTTGAAGTGGCTTGGACCATTGTTCCTATCCTGATCCTTGTTGCGATCGGCTCACAGTCATTGCCCGAGCTGTTCAAACAGCAACGAATCCCCGAAGCGGATCTCACGATCAAAGTCACCGGTTACCAGTGGTACTGGGGCTATGAATATGTGGATCATGGTTTTGAATTCGAAAGCTTCATGCTCGCCAAAGAAGAGCTGGCTGAGAATGGCTTCGCCGAAGATGAATATCTGCTGGCCACTGACACTTCTGTGGTCGTGCCGGTGAATAAAACCGTTGTGATGCAGGTTACCGGCGCAGACGTGATCCACTCCTGGACCATTCCTGCCTTTGGTGTGAAGCAGGATGCGGTGCCTGGTCGACTGGCCGAGCTGTGGTTTAGTGCAACCAAAGAAGGCATCTACTTTGGTCAGTGCTCGGAACTTTGCGGGAAAGACCACGCCTATATGCCGATTACGGTCAAAGTTGTAAGCGAAGAGGCCTATGAGGCCTGGTTGCAAGGCGCAAAAGATGAATACGCGTCTATTGGTCAATCTTATCAGGTTGCAGCCAAATAAGCTGCAGGGCAAATACGCCTTTGGGCTGATATTCGTGTCAGTCCTAACTGATACCTTCTTTTGGCGGGGCCGCATCAGGCCCTGCATGCAACCAGAAAGACCTATAGGACAATGACTGACGCAAGCCTACACGCCAGCACCCTACACGAAGACGAGGCCAGCTTTGGTGACTATTTCGCCCTGCTGAAGCCGCGGGTGATGTCGCTTGTTGTGTTCACCGCCTTGGTGGGGCTTCTGGCCGCGCCCGAGGGCGTGCACCCCGTTGTAGGGTTCTGCGCGATTTTGTTCATTGCGATTGGCGGCGGCGCATCTGGCGCGCTCAACATGTGGTGGGATGCGGATATCGACCGCATTATGAAACGCACCCGCAAACGCCCGATCCCAGCTGGGAAAATCGCAGCGAGCGAAGCGCTCAGCTTTGGTATCGCGCTGTCCGGGCTTTCGGTGATTATGCTGGCGCTGGCGACCAACATATTTGCAGGCGCGTTTCTGGCCTTCACCATCTTCTTTTACGTGGTGATCTACACCATGTGGCTCAAACGCTCGACGCCGCAAAACATCGTTATTGGTGGTGCGGCAGGGGCCTTTCCGCCGGTGATCGGCTGGATCGCGGCCACCGGCAGCATGAGCCTTGAGCCCTGGTTGATGTTTGCTTTGACCTTTATGTGGACACCGCCGCACTTCTGGGCTTTGGCGCTGTTCATGCGCTCAGACTACGATGACGCGGGCGTGCCTATGCTCACCGTGACCCATGGTCGCCGCAAAACCCGCCTGCATATTCTGGCCTACACCGGCCTTCTGGCGATCCTGGCTGTTGGCACTGCCTTCTCCGGCATTGGTGGCCCGCTCTATCTGGCCGTGGCGCTGGTGATGAATGGGCTGTTCCTGCATGGCGCCTGGAAAATTTCCCGCCGTGACGAAGACATGAGCGAAGAAGACAACTTCAAGGTGGAGCGCAGCTTCTTCAAACTTTCGCTGCTTTATCTGTTTTTGCACTTTGGTGCGATTATGGTGGAAGCGCTGCTCAAACCCTATGGTCTTGGAGGCTGGTAACTGATGGCACTGCACAAAGAACATGAGCTGCACCATCGCCGCAGAGGGCGCAATGTAGGCCTGGGCCTCGTGCTGGCTGGCTTTGTTGTATTGGTTCTTTCGTTGACCATGGTCAAAGTCACCTCCAACGGGTTCCAGTTCCCCTCTGAACTTTCGCAGGGGAGCGCGAACTGATGACGGATCGCGCACAACAAAAAACTGTGGTTCAGTTGGTGTCTGTTGTGGTTGTGATGGGCGCTTTGGCCTGGGCGTCGGTACCGTTTTACGACTGGTTTTGCCGGGTAACGGGATTTGGTGGTGTCACCGGCGTGGCTGAGCAGGGCTCAGACGTGGTGCTTGATCGCACGGTGACAGTGCGCTTTGACGCTTCCAAAGAACGCGGTATGCCCTGGGAGTTTAAACCCGTGGCCCGCGAGGTTGAGATCAAGATCGGTGAAACCGGTCTCGCCTTCTATGAGGCTTATAATCCAACAGATCGCCCGATTGCTGGGGTCGCGTCCTTTAATGTGACGCCCTATTCGGCTGGTGGCTATTTTGAAAAGATCGCCTGTTTCTGCTTTGAAGAGCAGGTGTTAATGCCGGGAGAGCGGGTGCAAATGCCTGTCTCTTTCTTTGTGGATCCCGAGATTGTCGAGGATCCCGATGCGAAATACGTGCATACGATCACATTGTCGTACACGTTTTATGAGAGCGATCTGCCCGAAGAGGACAAGGGGCTTGCAGCCCTGAATGTCGGTGCAGATTCCAACGAGAATTTGGTCGCTAGGTGAGGGACATGTAAATGGCGCACGCTAAGAATCACGACTACCATATTTTGCCACCATCGATCTGGCCCCTTGTGGCGTCAGTAGGGGCTTTCATCATGCTGTTTGGCGCGGTGCTGTGGATGCAGGGCATCACCTCCGCTGCGTTCTGGATTGGCTTTGCGATGGTGCTTTACACCATGTACGGCTGGTGGCGCGAGGTGGTGATTGAATCGCGCCAGGGCGATCACACCAACGTTGTCCGTATTGGACTGCGCTATGGCTTCATCCTGTTTGTGATGTCCGAGGTGATGTTTTTCTTCGCCTGGTTCTGGTCATTCTTCAAACATGCGATCTATCCGATGGAGGAGTATCTCGGCACCGAATATGTTGCGCCTCATATTCATGCGGTTGACCCCTTCCACCTGCCATTGATCAACACGTTGGTTCTGCTGCTGTCGGGCTGCGCCGTCACCTGGGCCCACCACGCGCTGGTGCACAACAATGACCGCAAGTCCCTGATCCAGGGCCTGTCCATTGGTATCGCGCTTGGCGTCGCCTTCACCTTCCTGCAAGGCTATGAATACGCTGAACTTATCCTGCACGAAGACTGGCAGTTTGGCGGCGATGAGTTCTATTCCAACTTCTTTATGGCCACCGGCTTCCACGGCTTTCACGTGGTCATCGGTACCCTGTTCCTGGGGGTCTGCCTGATCCGCGCCATCAAAGGGGATTTCACCCCGGAACAACACGTCGGCTTTGAGGCTGCGGCCTGGTACTGGCACTTTGTTGATGTGGTCTGGCTGTTCCTGTTCTTTGCAGTCTACATCTGGGGCGGCTCAGCGCTCTAAGCGAAGTGGCGGTAAATGTACCGATTACATCTTTGTGGTTTTCATCACCGCAAAGCAGATTTATCAACCAAAGGCGCGCGGGTTTCCTGCGCGCCTTTGCCGTAGAAAGATGAGGATCATGCGAGCGTTTTGGTTTTTGGCCATCGTGGGCGTTCTGGGCTCGGGGCTGCTGCTCTGGCTTGGTAGCTGGCAGCTGCAACGTTTGGCTTGGAAAAACGCGGTGCTGGCTGAACTGGAAACCAGCATTGCCGCTGATCCTGTGGCTTTGCCTCAAACTCCAGATGAAACGCGCGATAAATACCGCGCCGTTGCCGCTACGGGTGAAATTCTGGCAGGTGAAATCCACGTCTGGACCGCTGGGAAAACCGGCGCGGGCTATCGGGTGATTTCTCCGTTCAACAGCAAAACACTTGGCCCCATTCTGGTGGATCGCGGCTTTATCCCTAGCGCGGCCAAACAGGACACGCGCCCCTTGGGCCCGGTCACGCTGGTTGGCAATCTCCATTGGCCGGATGAGCAAAGCGGCTTTACCCCCGATGCGGATCTAACCGGAAATGTGTGGTATGCGCGCGATGTGGCTACCATGGCGGCTGCGCTGAATACCCAACCTGTGTTGATCGTCTTGCGCCAAACCCCACCGGGGCATGACGCAATTCAACCCATTCCCCTGACTGCCACTGGCATTCCCAACGATCATCTGCAATATGCCATCACCTGGTTTTCCCTTGCGGCGATCTGGGCCGGTATGACGTTCTATTTCCTGCGACGCGCAGGTTTCAAACCCAAAGGTTCGAACTGATGAAATATATCTCCACCCGCGGACAAGCCCCCGAGCTCACATTCGAAGAGGCGATGCTGACTGGTCTGGCCCGCGACGGCGGCCTGTATGTCCCGGCTGAGATCCCAACCTTCAGCGCCGATGAAATCGCAGCCCTGTCTGGACTGTCCTATGAAGAGGTGGCCTTCCGCGTGATGCGCCCCTTTGTGGGCGACAGCTTCAGCGACGAGGAATTTCGCGCCATCATCGCCCGCGCCTACGAAGGCTTTGGCCATGTGGCCCGCGCGCCGCTGAAACAGCTCGACACCAATCATTTCCTGCTTGAGCTGTTCCACGGCCCGACCCTTGCGTTCAAAGACTTTGCCATGCAGCTGATCGGTCAGCTGTTTGAAGTGGCGCTGAAGCGTCGCGGCGAAACCGTGACCATTGTGGGCGCGACCTCGGGCGATACTGGTTCTGCCGCAATGGAGGCTTTTGCCGGCCTTGAGGCGGTGAACGTCTTCATCATGTATCCCCATGGCCGCGTGTCAGAAGTGCAGCGCCGCCAGATGACCACCCCAACCGCCAACAACGTGCATGCGCTGGCGGTAGACGGCGACTTTGATGACTGTCAGGCGCGCTTGAAAGACATGTTCAACGATTTCGAGTTCCGCGATGGTGTGAAACTTGCAGGTGTGAACTCGATCAACTTTGCCCGCGTTCTGGCGCAGGTGGTCTATTACTTTACTGCAGCGGCCTCATTGGGGGCACCGCTGCGCAAAGTGTCCTTTACCGTGCCCACCGGCAATTTTGGTGACATCTTTGCAGGCTTCATTGCCAAACAGATGGGGCTGCCAATCGATCAGCTGGTTGTGGCGACCAACCAAAACGACATTCTGCACCGCTGTCTGTCGGGCAATGGCTATCACAAAGGGGACACTATCCCCTCGATCTCGCCATCGATGGATATTCAGGTGTCGTCCAACTTTGAGCGCGCGCTGTTTTACGCCTACGATCAAGATGGCGCAGCCGTGGCCCAGCTGATGGATGAGCTGAAAAACGGCGGCTTTGAGGTCAGCCAGGGCGCCATGGAATTCCTCTCGGCCACATTCGCTTCGGGCCGCGCGTCTGAAGAAGAAACCCTCGCCACCATCAAATCCGAATACGCTGATTCTGGTGAACTCCTGTGCCCGCATGGGGCGGTGGGCGTGAAAGTTGCCAATGAACATCGCAAATCTGATGTGCCGATGATCACCCTAGCCACTGCACATCCTGCGAAATTCCCTGCCGCGGTTGAGAAAGCCAGTGATGTACATCCGCCTCTTCCCAGCCGCATGTCGGATCTATATGAAAGATCGGAACGCTTGACCCGTATCAGCAATGATCTGGGCGCGCTTGAGGATCATATCAGAAAGACAATCGCCCAGTGACCAATTCCGCCACGGTGCAACAACACGAACTTCCAAATGGCTTCCGTATTGTGACTGAACAGATGCCGGGGCTGCAATCCGCAGCCATCGGTGTCTGGGTCGGCTCAGGAGCGCGCAATGAACGGCTTGAACAAAACGGCATTGCTCATTTCCTTGAGCATATGGCGTTTAAGGGCACCAAAACCCGTAGCGCGTTGCAAATTGCCGAATCCATCGAAGATGTGGGCGGCTATATCAACGCTTACACCAGCCGCGAAGTAACCGCCTATTACGCCCGCGTGCTGAAACAGGATACTGGCCTTGCACTCGAAGTGATTGCCGACATCTTGCAGAACTCCGTGCTTGATCCGCGCGAAATCGAGGTTGAACGCAATGTGATCTTGCAGGAAATCGGCCAGTCGCTGGATACGCCCGATGATGTGATCTTTGATTGGCTGCAGGAGCAATGCTATCCCGGTCAGCCCATTGGTCGTTCTATCCTTGGCCCGGCCGAGCGCGTGCGCGCCTTTGGCCGTGACGATCTGCAGGGCTTCATTGGCGAACACTACGGCCCCTCTCAGATGATCCTATCCGCCGCTGGTGGCATCGATCACGATGAAATCGTGCGCCTGGCTGAACGGCTGTTTGGCGATATGAAACCCAAAGACAGCCTCATCCACGAAAGCGCGTGTTTCACTGGTGGGGAATACCGCCAGGACAAAACGCTGGAGCAGGCGCATTTCGCCCTCGCACTCGAAAGCCCCGGCTACCGTGATGATGCGATCTATGCGGCGCAGATCTATGCCAGCGCCATGGGCGGCGGCATGTCGAGCCGCCTGTTCCAGGAAATCCGCGAACGCCGTGGCCTGTGTTATTCTATCTTCTCGCAGGCGGGTTCCTACGCTGATACCGGCGCGTTGACTGTTTATGCGGGCACATCTGGTGAACAGGTTGCAGAACTGGCGCAGGTCACGATCGATGAGCTGAAACGCGCAGCCGATGATCTTGGCGAACAGGAAATCGCTCGTGCTCGGGCGCAGATGAAGGCTGGCATGTTGATGGGGCTCGAAAGCCCGTCAAACCGTGCGGAACGTCTGGCGCGATTGGTGCAGATCTGGGGCAAGGTTCCCTCGATTGAGCAGACCATTGCCAAAATCGATGCAGTCACCACCCAGGATGTGCGCGCCCTTGCGGAAACCTATGCGCTAAAAGCGCCCGCCGCTCTGGCGCTTTATGGTCCGGTTTCTGCTGCGCCGACGCTGGAGGCACTGCAGGAGAGGCGCGCTGCCTGATGCTTCTTTCTCGTCGCAAGGTCCGTCTGGAAACCGAACGTCTGACGCTTCGTCTTCCGGCCCATTCCGATTTTCGCGAATGGGCCGCCTTGCGCCAGCACAGCCGGGATCACCTGATTCCATGGGAGCCCTCCTGGGCCGAAGAACACCTGAGCCGCAAAAGCTTTACCAACCGGGTCTATTGGGCGCAGCGCTCTGTGAATTCGGGCACGGCGCTGCCGCTGTTTCTGTTTCGGCGTGAAGATCAGGTCCTGGTGGGGGCGCTGACGCTCGACAATATCCGTCGCGGCCCGGCACGCGCGGGCACGCTGGGCTATTGGACCGGACTGCCTTTTTCCCGCCATGGCTATATGCGCGAAGCCATCGGCGCGATTGTCCACCATGCCTTTACCCGGCTGGATCTCAGCCGAATAGAGGCCGCCTGCCTGCCGGAAAACGCAGCCTCACGCGGGTTGTTGGAAAAATCCGGCTTCAAATATGAAGGCGTGGCGCAATCCTACCTACAAATCAACGGACGCTGGCGCACCCATGTGCTTTATGCGGCCTTGCGCCATGATCGGCGCGGACGTACCAATTCCGGGTAACACCGCGCCAGACCGGCAGAAGAGAGAGTGCCCATGCCCCTGAACCCTGCCAGCCCCGCATTTATTGATCAGCTTATGGCAGCCCTTCCCGAAGACACGCTGCGCCCGGCCGAACCGCGCTACCTCGAAGAACCGCGCGGTCGCTATCACGGGCAGGCGGGCACTGTTGCGTTGCCGCGCAGTGTCGAAGAGGTTGCCACAATTGTCAAAATGGCCAATGCGGCGCAGGTTGGCATCCTGCCCTATGGTGGTGGTACCGGGCTTGTAGGGGGGCAGGTTGCCCCCGATGGTCCCGCGCCGCTGATCCTGTCGCTGGAACGCATGAACAAGATCCGCGATGTGTTACCTTTGGAAAACGTTCTGGTGGCTGAGGCCGGCGCGATCCTTGCGGATGTTCAATCTGCAGCCGCGGATGTTGA
This sequence comes from Tritonibacter aquimaris, assembly GCF_009617595.1. Classification (GTDB taxonomy): domain Bacteria; phylum Pseudomonadota; class Alphaproteobacteria; order Rhodobacterales; family Rhodobacteraceae; genus Epibacterium; species Epibacterium aquimaris. Next base: position 81,103 of record NZ_WIXK01000005.1, read on the forward strand.
TCGCCTGTTTCCCCTGTCGCTTGCGGCCGAAGGCACTGCGCGTCTTGGTGGTGTGTTGGCCACAAACGCGGGCGGCGTGAATGTGCTGCGCTATGGCAATGCCCGTGATCTGTGCCTTGGTCTCGAAGCGGTGCTGCCTTGCGGTGATATCTGGCGTGGCCTCACCCGGCTGCGCAAGGACAACACGGGCTATGATCTGCGCAACCTGCTGATCGGCGCCGAAGGCAGCCTTGGCGTGATCACCGCTGCAACCCTGAAACTGTCACCGCGCCCGCGCGGGCTTGGCACTGCGTTGATGGTGGTGCCCGATCCCAGTGCTGCGATTGATCTGCTGGCGCTCGCGCGGGATCGATTTGGCGAGGCCGTCAGTGCCTTTGAGCTGATCCACCGTCAGGGCCTTGAATTCATGACCGAACACCTGCCAGACATCCGTCAGGCGCTGGATCCGCGACCTGAGTGGTGCGTGTTAATAGATCTGGGCATGGCACGCGACGCCAATACCGAAGCGGCGCTGCTAGAGCTGTTTGAGGCTGCGATGGAACGCGACCTTGTCAGCGATGGCACCATTGCTCAATCTGAGGCGCAGCGGCAGGAAATCTGGTCTGTACGCGAACATATACCCATCGCCAACAAGGCGGTTGGCTCGATTGTCAGTCACGATATCTCGCTACCGATCACCGCAATTCCTGAATTCATCAAACAGGGCGGTGCAGCGCTGGCACAGCTTGGCGATATGCGCATCAACTGTTTTGGCCACCTTGGCGATGGCAACCTGCACTATAATGCCTTCCCCGCCCAAGGCCGCGACCGCAGTGAATATGCGGATATCCGCGCCGATATTCAGCGCTGTGTCCATGATCTGGTGGCGTCCTTTGATGGCTCTTTCAGTGCCGAACACGGGGTCGGGCGGCTTAAGGTGAAAGATCTCGAACATTACGGCGATCCCACCAAACTTGCAGCCATGCGGGCGATCAAATCAGCACTTGATCCCAATGGCATTATGAACCCCGGTGTGGTGCTTGCCGCAGGGTGAAACGCGTAAAAAAGGGGGCCATTTGGCCCCCGTTCACATCTGAAATCTGCGTGACTTAAAGTCCCTCAAACTCACACAGGACATTCACATCCATTCCCTGTTCTTCCAGCAGTTTGCGCCCGCCCAGCTCCGGCAGGTCGACAATGAAGGAACAAGAGATAATGTCGCCGCCCAGACGCTCAATCAGCTTGATGCCGGCACCCGCGGTGCCGCCGGTGGCCAAAAGATCATCCACAACCAGAACCTTCTCGCCCGGCTTGATGGCATCATCGTGGATTTCCACAATCGCTTCACCATATTCGAGCTTATATTCCTCGCTGATGGTGGTGCCGGGCAGCTTGCCTTTTTTGCGGATCGGCACAAACCCCACACTCAGCTGGTGGGCAATGGCGCCGCCCAGGATAAACCCCCGCGCCTCAAGCCCAACAACCTTGTCGATGCGCTCCCCGGCGTAGGGGTGCAGCATCTGATCGATCGCCATGCGAAAGCCACGCGGATCCGCAAACAGGGTGGTAACATCGCGAAACATGATCCCTTCATGCGGGAAATCAACAATGGTGCGGATATAGTCTTTGACGTCAGGCTTTTTTGACATGCGGCTGGCTCGCTGATCAGGACACTAAATGCCAACCGCCAAAAAGCTCAGCAGCGGGCCAGCTGGGTTTGGCCGAATGATGGCGCGATTTCAAGCAAAAGTCGCGTCAAAACAACTGGTTTTGATTACCGGTGCCGCGACAGGTAGTTGCGATAAAGCTTGGAAGACAGCCACGGGAGGTGGGGGCGCAGCCAGTCACGACGATCGCGCACCAGCAATTTGCTCGCTGTGTAGAGGTTCATAATATCTGCCCTTGTGTAACGTTATTTTTTAACCGTAAACTGATCGTGAAGACCATGAGTGTATATCTCATGTATATACATAATGGAATAAAAGTCAATTTCACTTAAGAAAAGCTGAATACGTGCAGAAAAAAAACCGTGAAACGAAGGCGCGAAAAGACAGCCAATTGATACTGCGTCTCGACAAGGAAGATCGCGAACAGTTTGTGGACCTGTGCAAACAGCTGGACACCACCGCAGCCCGTGAAATCCGCCAATTCATCCGCGCGTTTTTGGAAAAAAACGGCAACTTTTAGGCCGGTTTCCGCAGGCTTGCGGTCAAAATTCCCATTGCAATCAACGCACCACCCCCCATCCGGCTGATCACAGCATTAAATCCGGGCCGTGCCACAATGCGGCGCAGACGATCGGCAGCCAGCGCATAGACCAGCGCATTCAGCGCCGCGAGGCCGACAAAGGTTGCAATCATCACCATAAACTGCGGCATCAGCGGCTCACTCGGGCGCAGAAATTGCGGCACAAATGCAATGAAAAATGCGATGGATTTGGGGTTTAGCGCCGTGACAACCGCCGCATGGGCAAAGACCCCGCGTGCCTGAATGTCGCTCTTGCCTAAATCACTCAGACTGCCCGCACTGTGCCAGAGCTTGATACCAAGCCACACAAGATAGGCCGCACCCAGCCATTTGAGCAGGGAAAACAGCGTGGCTGAGGCAAGCACCAGCGCGCCCAAACCGGCGAGCGACGCGCTCATCGCGATCAGATCCCCCAGCGCAACCCCCATCGCCGAAGCCACCGCAACCGAACGCCCCTTAGAAAGCGAATAGCTCAACACCAGTAAAACCGTGGGCCCCGGTATCAGCAAAAGCACCACGGAGGCACTGACAAAGGTAATCCAAAGCTGCAGATCCATCAGGCGTTCTCCTGTTTAACTCTGATCAGCAATCCCCAATGCGCGCGCATTGGCAAGGAAAATCTGCTAGGTTATCCGCCGCATCAGCATTTCCAGCGGTCCGCGCTTGAACAGCTGCCGCCAGAGCGCCGCATAGGCCACGCAGCCCACACAAAAAGCAATGCTATAGGTAAAGACGGCACCGGTGCTGAGCGATCCATCAAGCCAGCCCAAACCTTCCATGATCCCCATGCCAATCAGGATATGCGCAATATAAAGCGTCAGCGCCTGTTGTCCGGTGCTGGCGAGCGGGGTGCGCAACCGGCTCGGGCATTTGGGCACCAGCCACAATATCAGCCCCAGCACCGCACAGGCGCTGCCGCTGGCGGACACCATATAAAACGGCGTCGGGGGGAGGGCAGCCGTGCCAAGGATTTCAATGATTTCAGCGTCCTGCGTCAGCTGCTGTGGCAAGGCTGCGATCACCGCAGCAACACTGCCCCAGATGATCAATGGCCTGGCGCGCAGTTCTTGCCGTCCGAGCCACATGCCAAACAGCACAAACCCGGCCCAGGGCAGAACCGGATGCCAACCATTGAGAAACGAATGCCGCAAGAACCCAGCTGGCGTGGTGAAATTGGCGTATTCCAAAGTCTCCCAGTTCCAGTTGGCCTCATAGTTCAGCACAAATATCGCCGCATATCCAAGCGCAACGATGCCCGTGGCACCCAACAAAAGCGCGCGGTCTGAACACTGCAGCACAAACGCGGCCAGTATAAAATACAGCGCGTAAAAATGCAGGATGTCTGCTTCAAACACCAACAGATTAAGACAGCCAAGCACAAACAGAAATGTCGCCCGCGCCAGCACCTGATTGCGCGACAGCCGCGCCAGCGACAGGCCAAGCCCCGCAAGCACCACAAACAGGGCGGCTGCGCGCCCCTCTAATGCATTGGTGATCTGTGACACCCAGTCTTGTGTGGGTGTCACCAAAGCTGCGATGCGAAAATTCACCAGCACCATGCCGCAAAAGGCCAGAAAGCGCGTAACATCAATACCATCTAACCGCATCTCAACTGTCCGATTTAGCCCAGTACTCGGCCCGCAACCGCATCAAGCTTGGCCACAACCGCAGGGTCGCGTTTGTCTGGCGCGGTGAGAATGGCAAACTCCAGCGCGGTGTCGCAACCATGTTCGCAGCCTTCGCGCGTGGCTCCTAGCAGATCGGGCAGGCGACTGACCAGCGCGCGCCCATTGGCGGAATTGCCCTGCAATGTTGCAATAATCGCGCTTACGTCGACTTCGCCATGATCCGGATGCCAGCTGTCATAGTCTGTCACCATCGCCACCGATGCATAACAGAGCTCAGCTTCGCGGGCGAGCTTGGCCTCGGGCATATTGGTCATGCCAATCACGTCACAGCCCCAGCTTTCACGATACATCTTGGATTCGGCGAGGGTGGAAAACTGCGGACCTTCCATACACAGATAAGTGCCGCCGCGATGTACGGTGATGCCCGCATCCTTGGCGGCGGTTTCTGCCGCATCCGACAGGCGTGGGCAGGTGGGGTGGGCGACGCTCACATGGGCCACGCAGCCGCTGCCAAAAAAGCTTTTGTCGCGGGCAAAGGTGCGATCAATGAACTGATCCACAATGACAAAATGCCCCGGTGCCATTTCCTCGCGGAAGGAGCCGCAGGCGGAAATGGAAAACACATCCGTTGCGCCGATGCGTTTCAGCGCGTCGATATTGGCGCGATAGGGCACCTCGGTCGGGGAGTGCACATGGCCGCGACCATGACGGGGCAGAAACGCCATTTTGACCCCGTTGAGGCTACCGGTCAGGATCTGATCAGACGGTGCCCCCCAGGGGGTCTCAACCGTGATCCATTCTGCGCCCTCAAGCCCGTCAATTTCATAAAGGCCCGAGCCGCCAATCACGGCAATCATCGTCTCTTTGCTCATACGGGTGTTCTCCTGCGCTATTCTTGCGCCAAGTTGTGACCTTTGAGGCGCGCTTTGACAAGCGCGTGCCTGCGGCGCGAGTATTTATAAAAAGGTGAAGAGGGCGGGTTTAAAGGCCGCGCAGGTCAGATTGTTGATGAAAATCCTGTAGCGCGGCTGCAAAGCCTTCTAAAGGCCAGCTCAGATCTTGTGATTGCCCGTGGCTGTCGCGGAAGGTGAAGCGGAACGCGTCTCCGGTTTGCATTGCGTCAATCAGCTCAGCGCCATTGCGACCGGCAAAATTGCACGACAGCCCGGTAAGGCAGCCAACACGCCGAGTGCGCCAGATGGTTTCACCTGCTTGTTCGATACGAAACCCGTTGGGGCCAAACAAGGTGCCAGGTTCCAGACCAAAATCGACCGCCACACCGTTGTCTTCGTTGGTCACAAACATGAACTGCGCCGCGAACTTGGGCTTTTGTGAAAAAATATCCACGTAGCGCAGATAGCAGCGCTGTTTCAGTTCGTCACCTTCCATGCGTTCATCACATGAGGACAGGTAGATACCAAATTGTTCAAAATGAGTGACCCGCCAATTGCTGGCGGTGTCGGCACCATCCAGGTCCTGCGCAAGGACGCTGCTGGCGCATAGGGTGCTGATCAGGGTGATAAGAAATTTGCGCATCTCTGGCTCCTGCGTTTTAGCCCTGTGTAAAAGCAGGGGGAGGCTGCGCAAAATCACGTTGTTGCCAGCTTGGACCCATCTAGGGTTCACAATCGGTTAAACGGGCGCGCGCCGGGGTGGCAACGGTTTCGCCGCGAAACCTCAGGCCGGGCTTTGTGTCTGCACGGGCGGCTTTTGTGGCTAAAATTGCGCCGCTTCGCTGCGAAACCACGATGTTTCCGGTATCAAAGCCGCTTGGGCTGCCTTGCTTGAAGCTGCGTTTGGCGTTAACAGGCGATCAACTTCCAGCTTCCCCAATTCAGGTAGACTTGATGACACGCGGCGTATTCGGCCTCTTGGCCAAGCAGATTTCCCCCCCAAATCTGTCCATCATGCAGGATGAGGGTTTCACCGTTTCCCGTATCCGCACTGAGCTTCTTTCCGGCCTCACCGTGGCCCTTGCACTGGTGCCCGAGGCGGTTGCCTTTGCCTTTGTTGCCGGGGTTCACCCGCTCGTGGGGCTCTATGCGGCGTTTCTGGTTGGCCTTGTGACCGCGCTGATTGGTGGTCGTCCCGGCATGATTTCGGGCGCAACTGGTGCGCTGGCGGTGGTGATGGTTGCGCTGGTGGCGGAACACGGGGTTGAATATCTCTTTGCCACCGTGGTCCTGATGGGGATCTTGCAGATTATTGCGGGCGCGATGCATTGGGGCAAGTTCATTCGCCTGGTGCCACATCCGGTGATGCTTGGCTTTGTGAACGGTCTGGCGATTGTAATTTTCTTGGCCCAGCTGACCCAGTTCAAAGATCCCGCAAGCGGCGGGGCTGAATATCTGGCCGGTGGTCAGCTGGTGCTGATGCTGGGGCTGGTTGCGCTGACTATGGTGATTATCTGGGGCATGCCCAAGATCACCAGTGTGATCCCAGCGCCGCTTGCAGGTATTGGTATCGTCGCCATTCTGGTAATTGCGCTGGGGCTTGATGTGCCGCGGGTTGGCGATATGGCCTCGATTGAGGGCGGCCTGCCGGGCTTCCACGTGCCGCTGGTTCCGTTCAATCTGGACACCCTGCAGATCATCCTGCCCTATGCGGTGATCCTTGCGGCAATCGGCCTGATCGAAAGCCTTCTGACCCTGAACCTTGTGGGTGAAATCACCAATAAGCGCGGTGGTGCCAGCCAGGAATGTATCGCGCAAGGCGCGTCCAATGTGATCACCGGTTTCTTTGGTGGCATGGGCGGCTGCGCCATGATTGGCCAGTCGATGATCAACGTAAAATCCGGCGGTCGTACCCGGATTGCAGGCATTGCAGCCGCGCTGTTTTTGCTACTCTTTATTGTTGCGGCGTCTCCGCTGATTGAGCAGATCCCGCTGGCCGCACTGGTTGGTGTGATGTTCATGGTGGTGATCGGAACATTTGCCTGGAACTCCTTTAAGGTGATGACCAAAGTGCCGTTCACCGACGCCTTTGTGATTGTTCTGGTGACCGTGGTGACCGTGGCCACCGACCTTGCGATTGCGGTTGTGGTTGGGGTTATTGTCTCGGCGCTGGCCTATGCCTGGAACAACGCCCGCCGCATTACGGCCCACACCCGCGACAGTGAAAGCGACAAGGGCGCGAAGGTCTATGAAATCGACGGGCCTCTGTTCTTTGGCTCGACCGAAGGATTTGGCGAACTCTTTGATATTGCAAATGATCCCGAGCATGTGATCGTTGATTTCGCCCGCAGCCGGGTGGTGGATCAATCCGCATTGCAGGCCATTGAGGCGCTGGCGGCAAAATATGAAGCCGCGGACAAAAAACTGGTTCTGCGCCACTTGAGCCGGGATTGCCATCAACTGCTGACCAAAGCAGGCCATCTGATGATCGACAGCGACGATGATCCTGAATATGCGGTGGCGGTGGATTACTCCGTGCGCACCGGCGTTCTGGGCGGGCACTAGGCTGTTTTGATTTTGGAAGCAGACTGTTGATCAACTTAAGGGCGCTTCGGCGCCCTTTTTTCGATTGGTTCAGAGATGTTCATGCGTTAATCATATTTTTGACGTCTTTACGCTACAGAGCGGCGATGTGTAAATTTCAACGATTGGAGAATTTGAAATGAGAACGTTTCTTGCTGCAGCTTCGCTGTGTCTGGGCCTGACTTCGGCTGCCTCCGCTGCCGTTGTTGATTTTGACTTCCATGTGTTTGATGCCGGCGGCACGCTGCTGTCTGACGATGGTGTGATCACCTATGATGATGCGCTGGTGGCCCCAACCGGTCCAACCACGCTTGACCCTTTTAACGGGATCACCATTTCGGTCACCCTGTTCGGCACCGCCTATAGCATTGTGAATGATACGGATTTCCCGACATTTGCGCAGTTTAACTTTGTTGATGGCGCGTTGGACTTCATCAACTATGTGCTCGAAGATGGCCAAAACGGTGTTGATTTCAGCGGTCAGCCTTTTGACAATCTGGCGCTGCTGGATGATCTGGCTTTCAATACAGCTGCTGATGCATACTTTGTGTCTGCGGGTCCAGCCGTTCCAGCTGCGATTCCGCTGCCTGCGGGCCTGCCGCTTCTGGTGGGTGGATTGGGCGGTCTGGCACTGCTGCGCCGTAAAGCGCGCAAAGCTTAAGACCCTATAAAACATGCTTTTTCGACTGGCCGTGCAGGATATGCGCGGCCGGTTTTTTATTGGACGCTTGCAGATTTACGCCATGTCGCGCAGGTGCTGAATGTTTCCCGATAAAATTGCAGCTTCGGCCTGTGCAATTTTTTCCGCAGGCCAGTGCCACCAGGCAAGATCAAGCAGCGTCTCTATCACGGCGGGTTCAAACCGATGGCGCGTCACCGTGGCAGGGTTGCCCGTGACAATTGCGTAGGGTGGGATTTCGCCCCGCACAACTGCACCTGCACCGATGATCGCGCCGTGGCCGATTTTGGCCCCCGGCAGCACCAGCGCGCCATAGCCCAGCCAGACATCATGCCCGATCACCGTGTCGCGCGTATCTGGCTGATAGCCGGCGCGCGTTTCCAGCGAAAACACCGGAAACGGATAACAGCTGAGCCCGCTTTGATCGTGATTGGCCGAGGACGTGATAAAACGCACGCCTTCGGCAATGGAGCAGAAATTGCCAATGATCAGCCGTTCCTGTGAAAAGGGAAACAGGTAGGGCGCAAGGCGGCGGCCCCAGTTTTCGGGCGGATCAAAATCGGACGCATAGGTGAAATCCCCGATCTCAAACTGCGGGTTGTCCACCACGTCTTGCAGCAGCACGGTGCCTGCAAAGCGGCTGCCATCAGGGAGTTCAATCGGCTGAGTGTGATCGGGGAGGGGCATTATTCGGGCCTTTTCAAACTAAAGACATCAGTAACAGCGGCATAATCCATATAGCCCAGACGGCTGAGCGGCTGGAACCGGGTCACATCAAAGCGCCCGTCAACCAGACAGTCATCACGCATATGAACACCAACCACTTCACCCATGACCATATAATTGGCTTCGCCTTTGAGGGGCTCAATCTGGGTGAGTTTGCATTCCAGCGCGGCCGGTGCCGCCGCCACGCGGGCGCAGGCGATTTCGCTGCATTCCGCAGCCTCAAGGCCCGCGTGGGCAAATTCATCTACATCTTTGCCAAGATTGGCGCAGGAGGCGTTCATTGCATCGCGCATGGCGTATTCGACCACATTCACACAGAACGCTCCGGTGTCGCGAATATTGGCCAGCGAATCTTTGGTGCCGTCCTGGTCGGGCTTGGTGCCGGTGGAGCAAAACATCACCTGTGGCGGCACATAGGCGGTGGCGTTGAAAAACGAATAGGGTGCCAGATTGTTCACGCCCTCTTTTGAGCGGGTCGAGATCCAGCCAATGGGGCGGGGGGTGACGATTGCGTTAAAAGGATTGTGGGGCAGGCCGTGACCGTCGCTGGGTCGATAGAACATGGGTGTCTCCAAGTGTTTGCGCCACAGTTATGCACGTGCTAGGGGCAATTCCACCCCTCTTGCCGGGGCACAATGAGGTGAACGCGGTGATTGAGCTAAAATCTGAGCAGCCAGAGGACCGGTGGGAGGTCGAAGCCCTGTATGACCTGTGTTTTGCACCGGGTCGGGAGGCGTTGTCGTCTTATCGTCTGCGCAATGATGTGCCGCCTGTTTTGGGGCTCAGCCAGGTTGCGCGTGATAGCGATGGCATTCTGGCCGGGGCTATCCGGTTTTGGCCAGTGCATGTGGGCGATCATGATGCGCTTCTATTGGGGCCGGTGGCGGTACACCCGACGCGTCAGGGCGAAGGGCTGGGGGGATCGCTCATTCGGGACAGTATTGCCCAGGCCGAGGACAGCGGCTGGCATCGGATCATGCTTGTTGGCGATCAACCTTATTATGCGCGCTTTGGTTTTGAGCGGCTGGAGGGTGTGATCATGCCGCCGCCCACCAACCCGGACCGGGTACTGGGGCTTGCGCTGGTGGAAAATGCCTGGAACGGGATACAGGGTGAGGTGCGCCGCTGGAGCCGCTGACGGGTTGAAAACCGGCCTGAAAATACCGATCTTAAATCCCATAGGCCAGAGGGAGAGGCGCGTCATATGCAAGACATTTTGATGCCCGAGCGGGCGCTTAGCCCGGTGGAGCTGGACCGCGAGCTGGCAAAGCTTGCGCGCCTTTATGCGGCCGCAGACGGGCCAGGGATGCGGATGTTGTCGTTTCTGGGGCTGCGCGCAGATCAGTTGATGAATCGTTTGCCGGATCCGGTGCTTGAACGTCTGGATGGGGCCAGCGCGCAGGCGTTGCAATTTGCCCTGCGTCAGGGCGGTGGGCGACTGCCGCTGCGATCGGATCGTGGCAATCGCATGATTGGTGCCGCGCTGGGCGCTGTGGGGGGTGCCGGTGGTGTTGCGGGCACCCTGGCAGAGCTGCCAGTGACCACAAGTTTCCTGCTGCGCCTGATCCAGCGCGAGGCCGTGGCACAAGGGTTTGACCCCAAAAGCGATAGCGTCGCCTTTGACACGGTGCAGGTGTTTGCGTCTTCTGGTCCTTTGGCAGCCGAGCAGCGTGGCTACCTTGCCACCCGCATCGGATTGAGCAGCGGTGGCCTGCCAAAACTGGTTGCACAGGTTGCCCCCAAACTGGGCGTGGCGTTGGGGCAGAAACTGGCAGCACAATCGGTTCCGGTGCTTGGCGGGCTTGCGGGGGCGTCGTGCAACTATGTTTACGCGCAGTACTATCAAAATATTGCAAAAGTGCACTTTGGTGTCCGCAGACTTGCACTAAACTGTGACATTTCTGAGCTAGAATTGTCCGAACGGCTGCAGCAGCAACTGGAGCGTGCTGATCCCTAACGGCGCGCCAAGCCTCGGGAGACAATATGAGCGACCTTACTCCAGATGAGACCCGCGTAGCGGTGCAATATGGAGCGCTCTGTTACCGGTTCACAAAAAGAGACAAGCTGCGGGTGTTATTGATCACCTCGCGCGGGATTGGCCGATGGGTTGTGCCCAAGGGCTGGCCGATGCGCGGGCGCACCGCCTGGGAAACTGCACTTACGGAAGCCTGGGAAGAGGCCGGAGTGCAGGGGCATGTGTCGCGCAACTGCCTTGGCAGTTATGATTATGACAAATGGTATCCCGATGCCCCGCTGAGACGTTGCCGGGTACGCCTGTTTCCGGTTGAGGTTGTGGACCTTGCGGACGATTTCCCCGAAGCAGGGCAGCGCCAGCGCAAATGGGTCAGCCCCAGGCAGGCGGCAGAAGATGTGAATGAAACGGATCTTGCCCAGGTGCTTTTGTCGTTTTCGCCCTAGGCCAAGCCCGTTCGCGCGCAAATGCTCTTGCGCTTGCATTCATTGGGTATTTAATCACTGTTTCCTGATAAGAGGGACATCATGATTAAATACACGCTCAAATGTGCATGTGATCACCAGTTTGAAAGCTGGTTCCAGTCTGCCGCCGCTTTTGACAAATTGTCAGGCGCGGGGATGGTAACATGTGCCGTTTGTGGCTCAAGCGCGGTTGAAAAGGCGATGATGGCCCCGCGCGTGCGCACCGGGCGCAAAGCCGCGTCGCAACTGGGTGAGGCTGAGGTGCAGACCCCGTCTGAGCCCGCGCAAACCCCAAAAGAATCACCGCCTGAGCCCGAAACAGCGCTTGCCCAAACCGAGGCTGAGGCCGCCTTGCGTAAAATACGTGAAAAGGTTGAAGCCAATTCGGATTATGTTGGTTCTAACTTTGTCGAAGAGGCGCGCGCGATGCATCAAGGTGAGGCACCGGAGCGTTCAATCTATGGTGAGGCCAAGCCCGCTGAGGCCAAGGAATTGATAGAGGAAGGTGTTCCGGTGCTGCCGCTGCCATTCGTGCCGGGACGCAAGACAAACTAATTAGAACCTAAAGAGGCTCAAATCATGCATGCGATCATCACCGGAGCAAGCCGCGGTATCGGCAAAGAACTAACACGGCAGCTGCGCGATGAGGGCCATGAGGTGAGCGCCACCTCACGCGATCACTCGGCTGATACCCAATTGGATGTGACCGATCCGGGCCAGCAGGCGCGGTTTGCTGCGCGAATCAAAGGCAAACCCGTGGATCTTTTGGTCTGTAATGCCGGGGTGTATCTGGATAAAAACGCAGAGCTTGGTGAATTCAGTGCCGAGATCTGGAGCAAGACATTGGCCACCAATGTGATGGGGGTCTTTTTGACGGTGCAGTCGCTGTTGCCGAACCTGCGCCTTGCGCAGGCGCCCAAGATCGCAATTTTGTCGTCAAAAATGGGCTCTCACGCGCGCGCACCGGGCGGAAGCTATGCGTATCGCGCCTCAAAGGCTGCGGTCACCAGCATTGGCCGCAATCTGGCCACCGACCTTGAACGCGAAGGCATTGCGGTGGGGATCTATCACCCCGGTTGGGTGCGCACCGATATGGGCGGGCCTGAGGGCGAAGTCAGCACGATTGAAAGCGCGGCTGGATTGATCAGCGAGTTTGAAGGCTTAAGCCTTGATACAACCGGGTGTTTTCATTCCTGGGATGGGCAGATCATGCCCTATTGAGGGCCTGATCCGTTCAAGCAGATTTCATGAGGTCCACGCTAGATGCAAGGTCTTGTTTGCAAGCATTAAAAAACCGGGCGCGAGGCCCGGTTTTTGTGTCTGAGTATTGGGAGTTTATTCCCAGCAGCTGACCAGCACGGTCATCCCGTTGGCCTGTCGAACCAGTTCCGCATTTGGAACCTGGCCCTGGCTAGGGGATTGATCGGTTGCAGCCACATTCACCTGCGAAAGAATGGCGCGCAAGGCTTCGGCGTTGGCGGCAAAGCTTACGCCTTCGGGGAGTTGCTTGTTGCCGATTTGTTGCGGCAGCAACATGCCCAGGACCGCACCGTTGGTATCCAGCACCGGGCCACCGACATCGCCGGATTGTGCCGCAAGTGCAAGACGCGCGATGCCCTGATTGCCATCAAGGCTGCGCAGATCGCTCAAGGTGCCCCAGGTGAGGGAGGGCGCGCCAAGGATGCCTTCGTAAGAAAAGCCTGCAACGGCCACTTCGGATTTTAGACGCGGTGAAGAGATCGCCAGATGCGCCACGCTCATCGGAGCGAGACGGTCACGCGGGCGCAGCACGGCCACGCCGTTGGCGGTATCGTTGACCAGCACTTCAGCCGTGTAGTCGTGATCCAGCGTCACCTGGCTGCATTGACCCACCACATCCGAGGTGGTCAGCACGGTGCCAGCGGTGTCGACAAAGAAACCGGTGCGCGACAGGCGAGGTTTGCGGATGTTCAGACCAGACAAGAGATCCACGCTTTGGGGAGCATCAGCACCAGCGGTGGGATCAAGGACGCCATCAAGGCGGGTGAAGCTGGTTTGCATTGCGGCCAGAACGCGGCTGCGGCGGGCATCATCACCGGTGGGCCAGACAAGCGCAAAGCCTTTGATCTGACCGTTGCGCAGGGTGGCCTGGGCGTGAGTGACCATGCCTTTGCCGCGCCCTTCAATGGTGAAGGAATTGCCTTTGCGGCTACGGGGCCCTTCGAGCGGTACAATCTCCAGCGTTTGCAGGATTTCATAAAGACCTGCCAATGTGCGCGCATCACCGGGCTGGCTGATCAAGAGAACCTGTGCGCCAAGTTCGCCAGTGCTGCCGTAAATCGCAAATGGGGATTCATGGCGAGTAAAGCCAACTTCCTTGGATGGTAACGACAGGGCGATGCCTGCAGCGGTATCTTCAATGCGTTGCATGCCAACCGAAATCAGCGGTGCGTTATATTGATCAAGCAGCTTTTGGCGCTGGCCGGTGGTCAGAACGCCTGTGGGCTCAAACAGGTTGGCCGCCTGCCAGTCAGCCATGGAGGCGCGGGTGCCGCGACCAAAGGAGCCATCAATGGTTGAGGTGTAAAACCCTTGTGCCTTAAGCGCGATCTGCAGCTGTTTTTTCTCATCCCGGCTGAGACGGTTTTCTGAACGGCGCGCTTCGGCTGGGGTTTCATCAGCGCGCGGAGGCTGTGACACGCTGGGGGCTGCGGGCTGTTCCACTGCGGCCTGTTGCTGTGGCGGCGGGCTCACCGGTTGGGTTTGAACCGGGCCAACCGGGTAGAATTGGCTGCGCAGGTTGCGTGAAAACGCAATAAAACTGTCGCGCGGGATCTGGCGTTCATTGCGGTAAACCTGCAGCACCCGTTCCGCATCCGCGCGATTATACGGGCCAAGCACAACGCCGTACCAGCCACCGCCAAGCGAAAAGCCAGAGACATCCGGCAGGCGCGCGGCAAATTCGCGGGCGCGGGCTTCGGCTTCAGAAAGCGATGGATGTGCGGCGACCTGGATCCAGACAGTCTGGTTCTGCTGAGCACGGGCACCATCAGGGGCTGCGATGAGTAGGGTCAGAATGGACAGCGCCCAAACGGCGATGATCTTTTTCATGGAGGGGCCTCTATCCCGGGTCATAAATAAATTCCTTCGGCTCTTAACGGCAATAAGTATCAAATGGAACTCCTGTTAGCGGGGAAAAACCGCGCTGTCATTGGCCTCTTTACGCGCTAAACGGTAATTTTGCGTATGCATTGACGGTTTTGAGCCGTTGACCCTGTGCCTGCAGTTTCATAGGAAGAAAGCCGCATTTGATGCCCCAAAGGGAAGAGATATGACCCAAGCACCCGGCGCTCCGCGCTCCTTCCAAGAGATCATCCTGCGGCTGCAGACATACTGGGCCTCAAAAGGCTGCGCGATCCTGCAGCCTTATGACATGGAAGTTGGGGCAGGGACCTTCCACCCGGCGACCACCTTGCGCGCGCTGGGCACAAACGCCTGGGCCGCGGCCTATGTGCAGCCGTCGCGTCGCCCGACCGATGGGCGTTATGGCGAAAACCCGAACCGTTTGCAGCATTATTACCAGTATCAGGTGCTGGTAAAACCAAGCCCGCCGGATCTGCAGGAGCTGTATCTGGGCTCATTGGCGGCGATTGGCATCGATATGGAGCTGCATGACATCCGCTTTGTGGAAGATGACTGGGAAAGCCCCACTTTGGGCGCCTGGGGTCTGGGCTGGGAAGTCTGGTGTGACGGGATGGAAGTCAGCCAGTTCACCTATTTCCAGCAGGTCGGCGGCCATGACTGCACGCCGGTTTCCGGTGAGCTGACCTATGGTCTGGAACGTCTGGCGATGTATGTGCTGGGCGTGGATCACGTGATGGATATGCCGTTCAACGATCCGCAGTCGCCGATTGCGCTGAAATACGGCGATATTTTTAAGCAGACCGAAGAAGAATACGCGCGTTGGAATTTTGACGTGGCCAATACTGACGTGTTGCTGCGCCATTTTGAGGAAGCCGAGGCCGAATGCGCCGCGATCCTGGCGCAAGAACATGTAGATCCCAAGACCGGCAAGCGCATTATCATGGCGCATCCAGCCTATGATCAATGCATCAAGGCAAGCCACATGTTTAACCTGCTCGATGCGCGCGGGGTGATTTCTGTCACCGAGCGTCAGGCCTATATTGGCCGGGTGCGGGCGCTGGCGAAACAATGTGCAGATGCCTTTGTACTGACCGAGGCGGGTGGTTTTTCCGCTGAGGGTGCAGCCTAAGCGGGAGACGCGCCAATGATGGGTAAAATCCTGGCAGTAATTTTAGGGCTTTCGGCGGTCGCCGCCGGAGCCGCCCTTTATTACCTGCAAATCTATGGCTTTTATGATGAGGTCGCGCCAACTCCAGGCCAGGATGTGGTGTTGGTGCCGCTTGATGGCAGCGCACCACAGGCCATTGCCTAT
This sequence comes from Tritonibacter aquimaris, assembly GCF_009617595.1. Classification (GTDB taxonomy): domain Bacteria; phylum Pseudomonadota; class Alphaproteobacteria; order Rhodobacterales; family Rhodobacteraceae; genus Epibacterium; species Epibacterium aquimaris. The sequence goes on from NZ_WIXK01000005.1 coordinate 96,709, forward strand.
GATAGGTTTCAGGCGATTGATGCAGATAGCTCTCCCATTCGTTATCGCGCCTGTTTCACCACGGATCAGCGCCCAGATGCGTTGGCGGCACAGTTTTCTGTCACGGATATGCATGATCCGCGCAATGCGCCGGGGTGGTTTGACTGTTTCGATGCGCCCGCGATTGCCGAAGGTCTTGCCAATGGCAGCGCAACCGCCTTCATCGGGGTGAAAAATATCCATTTTGGCGTGGATCGTATTGTGGCGATCACCCAGGATGGGCGTGGATATGCCTGGCACGAGCTGAACAATTGCGGCCATAAAGCCTATGACGGCACCGTCGTTGGCGAAGAATGCCCGCCCCGAGACTAAAAATTTGACGCCGGGCGCGCCTGGCGAGACACAGAATAGATGCGCCACCGCGCAGCACCGAGGACCCGACGATGCCCGATCTTTTGATTGAACTGTTTTCCGAAGAAATCCCAGCCCGCATGCAGGCACGCGCGGCAGAGGATCTGAAGAAGAAAGTGACCGATGGTCTGGTGGAAGCCGGTCTGACCTATGCGGGGGCTGCGTCGTTTTCCACCCCGCGTCGCCTGACACTGGCGATTGATGGCCTGCTGGCCGAAAGCCCCACGGTGCGCGAAGAGCGCAAAGGGCCAAAGGTTGGGGCGCCAGATAAGGCGATCGAAGGCTTTCTGCGCGGTGCCGGTGTAGGCCGCGAAGATCTGGAAGAGCGCGACACCCCAAAAGGGGCGGTCTATTTTGCCACCATCGAAAAGCCCGGCCGCCCGGCGGCTGAGATTATCGCCGAAGTTATGGAAACCACCATTCGCAACTTCCCCTGGCCGAAATCCATGCGCTGGGGCACCAGCAGCCTGCGCTGGGTGCGCCCGCTGCATTCGATCCTATGCCTGTTGAGCAAGGATGAGGGCAGCGAGGTTGTACCGCTGGAGATCGAAGGCATCACAGCAGGCAACACCACCCGTGGGCACCGCTTTATGGCACCTGCAGAATTTACAGTGACCGGGTTTGACGACTACGCCACTCAATTGAAGCGCGCCTTTGTGGTGCTGGATCCGAAAGAGCGCGCCGATGCGATCTGGCAGGATGCCACCAATCAGGCTTTTGCATCGGGTCTTGAGGTCGTTGAAGACAAAGGGCTTTTGGCTGAAGTCGCGGGCCTTGTGGAATGGCCGGTCGTCTTGATGGGTGAAATTGCTGAAGATTTCCTGGGCCTTCCGGCAGAGGTCTTGCAGACCTCAATGAAAGAGCATCAGAAATTCTTCTCGGTCAAAAATCCAAAGACGGGTCGGATTGAACGCTTTGTCACCGTTGCGAACCGCGAAACGGCTGACAACGGTGCAACCATTCTGGCAGGCAACCAAAAGGTGCTTTCGGCGCGTCTGGCGGATGCGAAGTTCTTCTGGGAAAACGATCTGCGGGTTGCGCAATCGGACACCGGCATGGCGGCCTGGACTGAGAAACTGTCAAATGTGACCTTCCACAACAAGCTTGGCACCCAGGCGGAGCGGATTGATCGGATTGCAGCATTGGCGCGGGAGATTGCACCCGTTGTTGGTGCAGATGCGGATCTGGCGGAGCAGGCGGCAAAAGTGGCCAAAGCGGATCTTTCTTCCGAAATGGTCTATGAGTTTCCCGAACTGCAGGGTTTGATGGGGCGCTATTATGCCGAGGCTGCCGGGCTGCCGCAGGCGGTCGCCAATGCCTGTGAGTTGCATTACTCGCCGCTGGGCCCATCCGATGATGTGCCAACCGAGCCTGTCTCCGTTGCGGTTGCGCTGGCGGATAAGATCGACACGCTGACAGGGTTCTGGGCGATTGATGAAAAACCAACTGGGTCAAAAGACCCGTTTGCGCTGCGCCGTGCGGCATTGGGTGTGATCCGTCTGGTGCTGGAAAACGATGTGCGGGTGGGGCTGCAGAGCAGCTTTGAAGCGGCGCTTTCGGTGCTGCTGAAACGGAATGAGTGGTCGGCAGCTTTGACTGAGGCCAAGGGGCTGGAAGCCGGGCTGGATGGCGAAGAACTTGAAAGCGCCAAGAAACGCAGCCACGAGATGGAGCATCAAGTTGCTGCGGTGACAAAGGTGAGTGGTGAAGCGTCGGAGAACCTGCTGTCGTTCTTCCATGACCGTTTGAAAGTCTTCCTGCGTGACCAGGGTATCCGCCACGATGTGATCGACGCCTGTATTGAGATGGATGCAAATGACGATCTGACCCCGCTGGTGAAACGCGCCCGCGCGCTACAAGGCTTCCTGAGCACAGAAGATGGTGAAAACCTCGTGCAAGGGTTTAAGCGCGCCAACAACATCCTGACCCAAGCGGAAGAAAAAGATGGGGTTGAGTATTCCTACGGTGCGGATGTGAAATTTGCTGAGGATGCGGCAGAGAAAGCCCTGTTTGCAGCGCTTGACGGTGAGGGGGGAGCGATCTCCGCGGCCATCGAGGCCGAGGATTTCGCAGCCGCCATGGGCGGCCTGGCGCTCCTGCGGGCCCCGATCGATGCATTCTTTGAAGCGGTGCAGGTGAACTCTGATCACGACATCATCCGCCGCAATCGTCTGAACCTGTTGAGCGATATCCGCAAAGCCTGCGGCCAGGTGGCGGACCTGAGCAAGATCGAAGGCTAACACCATCATCAGCGACCGCAGGGCAGCGTGAAGCTGCTTTGTGGTCGCCCTGATGAAGGTTTTGCGCGGTCTTGGCGCACCCGTTAAGGCGGAAAGATTTTCAAACTCAGCCCTATGCAAGTGCTTGTGCAGTGATATGCTGTGGGTAGCGAAAGGATGCTGCAGTGCAGAAACATACCTCCGACCTACAGGGTGCCGTGCGCATTACCCCAACAGCGCAGATGCATGTAACGAGCCATGGCGGGCGGGCAAAATGTCTGCAACGCCTGGTGCGGCTGGATCTGCCAGTGCCGCGGACTGTGGCGCTGTCATTTGATGCGGTCCGTGGTATTGCCGCGGGCAAAATGCCCGATCTGGATGCGATACTTGCAGAATTTCCCGAAAGCGCGCTGCTGTGTGTGCGGCCGTCATCAGAAGATCCTGATTGGGGCGGGCCGGGGGCCGTGCTCAATATTGGGGTGAATGACGCGTGCTATATTGATCTGTGCGATGAGCTGGGGCGAGAGGCGGCGGCGGCAATCTATTTGCGGTTTGTACAGTCTTATGCCGTCCATGTGGCGCGGCTGGATCCGGATGTGTTTGATGATGTGGAAGACGGCGGCCCGGATGCGTTGGTCGAAATTCTGCATGCCTATGAAGCGGAGACCGATGAGAGTTTCCCGCAGAACCGCTCTGAACAGCTTGGGGCTGTGCTCAGATCGATGGCGCGCGCGTGGGATGGCACATCGGCCCGTTTGCTGCGTCAGGCCAATGGCGCCCCTGCGGATGCGGGGCTTGGGCTTGTGGTGCAGGAAATGGTGCCGGGGCTTGGACTTGGTGTCTGCGGATCCGGTGTGCTGCAGCTGGTCAATTCCAACACGGGGGAGCCACAGATAACCGGCCGCTATCTGGGACAGAGCCAGGGGCGGGATGCGCTGGGATCTGGGGTTGCGGCAATGTATCTGGCCCGCGATGAGCGGGGACCCTCGCTGGAAGAGCTTGCGCCAGATGCGTTTGAGGCGTTGAAAGAACATGCAGCGCTGATGCGGGTGCGCCTGCGCGAAGAGATGCAGGCTGAATTTGTGATCCAGAACGGCGAAGTGCACATTCTGGATGGGGTGCGCGTGCAGCGCAGCGCCCGAGGTGGGCTGCGCATGGCGGTATCCTTGGCCGAAGATCAAATCATCCCGCAAGAAGAGGCGGTTATGCGGATCGATGCGCATTCGCTGAATGAATTATTGCACCGGCAGGTTGCCCCGGATGCGGAGCGCGATCTGATCGGCAGTGGCATTGCTGCCAGTCCTGGTGCGGCCAGCGGGCGGTTGGTGTTTACCTCTGCCGAGGCGCAGGCAAGCGCGTCGCGCGGCGAAGACTGTATTCTGGTGCGGCGTGAAACCTCGCCGGATGATGTGCGCGGGATGCATGCTGCGGTGGCCGTGCTGACGGAAAGGGGCGGCATCACCAGCCATGCTGCGGTGATCGGGCGTGGGCTTGGCCTGCCGTGTATTGTGGGCGCATCTTCAATGCGGTTTGACTCGCGGCGCAAACGTTTGCGGGCGGCGGATGGCCGGGTGCTGCGCGCGGGCGATATGGTGACAATCGACGGCAGCTCTGGCGAGATCCTCGCAGGGGAGCCTGCAATGGTTGAAGCGGCGCAGGACGGTGCCTTTCAGACCTTGATGAGCTGGGCAGATGCTGCGCGTGATATCGATATTCGGGTGAATGCGGATACGCCGCGCGATGCGCTGACAGCGCGCAATTTCAACGCGCAGGGTATTGGGCTGTGTCGGACGGAGCATATGTTCTTTGATCCCGGTCGCCTGACGGTGATGCGCGAGATGATCTTTGCCGACAGCCCTTCGGAGCGCGAAGCGGTGCTGGAGCGGCTGCTGCCGATGCAGCGCGATGATTTCCGCGAGCTGTTCCGCATTATGGAGGGCTTGCCGGTCTGTATTCGCCTGTTTGACCCGCCATTGCATGAGTTTTTGCCTACAAACCAATCCGGGCAGCGTGAACTTTCTGAGGCGCTGGGGCTGCCGGTGAGCGAAGTGACCCGTCGGGTCGAAGAAATGGGTGAATACAACCCGATGTTGGGGCTGCGTGGTGTGCGCCTTGGGGTGACGGTGCCTGAAATCTACGACATGCAGGCGCGTGCGATTTTTGAGGCCACATTGGAGGCCTCGGATGAGGGCGCGGCCGTGGTGCCGGAGATCATGATCCCGCTGGTATCTGCCAAACGCGAAGTTGAACTGGTGAAAGCACGCATCGATGCGGTGGCGGCGGCGGTGCGGCTCGAGCGGGGGCGTGATTTTGATTATCGCCTGGGCGTGATGGTCGAAACCCCACGCGCAGCCTTGCGCGCCGATGAGATTGCGGCCCATTCCGCCTTCCTTAGTTTTGGAACTAATGATCTTACGCAGATGACTTATGGGCTGTCGCGCGATGATGCCGGGCGGTTTATGTCGGAGTATGTCCATCAGGGTGTGTTTGCAGAAGATCCGTTCCACGTTCTGGATGTGGACGGTGTCGGAGAGCTGCTGAAATTCGGGGTGGAGCGCGGCCGCGAAGCCAACCCGGGCGTCACCCTGTCGATTTGTGGTGAACATGGCGGCAACCCCGAATCAATCGCCTTTTGCCGGACGGTTGGCATGGATTATGTGTCTTGCTCGCCGTTTCGTGTTCCGGTTGCGCGTCTCGCCGCAGCCCAATTGGCAATTTCGGACCGAATTTTGAATTCTTCTAAAACTCGCTGAAAATTAAAGGTTTCTGCGTAATTTCCGTCGCTCTGACTGCGCTAACAGAGCGGCGGATTGGCGCGGGAATTTGGCTAACCCCAAAGCCTGACTAGACCTTTTGCAAAGTTTCCATTAGACGATCCGACCGCATGTACCCGGTTTTGCCGGGATGCGGTGTTTCTGGGGGTAGAAATATGACCAAGGTTAGACTGGCCGCTGCGGCTGCTGCAGCGTTCTTCCTGTGCTCGTCTGCACAGGCTGAGGCCAATTTGGGCGCATTGTTTCAGCGCGAACAGACCAACTTGCAAGATGTTCCATCCGATCGCTTTTCGCGTTTTTTCGAGCCTAGCCGCAAAACACGGCAGGCCAAAGGCGAAAATGTGGATTTTACAAATGAATGGCTGGATGCGCGTCCCAAGGCAAAGGGTGATGCACAGTTTGCCTGTCTTGCTGAGGCGCTGTATTTCGAAGCCCGTGGTGAAACCGTTAAAGGCCAGTTTGCCGTGGCCGAGGTGATCATGAACCGGGTGAAAAGCGCTCAGTTCCCGAATACGGCCTGCAAGGTTGTGAACCAAGGCACCGGGCGCAAGCATCAATGCCAGTTCTCTTACACCTGTGATGGCCACAAAGAGATCATCGCGGAGAAACGCGCCTATGAACGTGTGGCAAAAGTTGCGCGGGCTGTTCTGGATGGTACCAGTACTGAGCTGACCAATGGTGCCACCTATTACCACACCACTGCAGTGCGCCCCCGCTGGAGCCGTAGCTTTACCCATACGATCCGGATTGGGGTGCATAAGTTCTACCGGGACGACCGCTTTCGCACTGCTGCGAAGAATTAATCTGCACCCGCAGGACTGATCGGCCAAAATTGCCCCATCGTCGTTGGGTTTTGGTCTGTTCATTGGATTTACCTTGGGTGTAGACAGGCAGTCTGACCCTGTTTTTACTTTTGGTTTGCGCATCGGCCTTGGCAGGCGGCATAGTCTGCCTAGGATCGCGCAAAGCGGACAGAGGTCGAAACAGGAGGGGACGCGGGGATGACTTCAGAAACGCAGCTTGCCTTTGATCACCCAGAGGCACGTTCACTTGCCAGCGCAACAGGCCCGTTGGATCGCCTGTCACTGCGCAATCACATCGTGGATGTGGAAATCGGCGCTTTTCAGGCTGAGCGCGATATGACCCAGCGGCTGAGCTTTAATCTCGTGGTCGAGATTGCGCCATTGCCCGCAGATCTGGATGATGATGTGGATCGCATCCTCTCTTATGATCGTCTGACTGAGGCTATTTCCTATGAACTCGCGGCAGAGCGGCTGAATCTGCTGGAAACGCTGTCAGAGCGTATAGCTGCGCGTGTGCTGCTGGAGCCGCAGGCGCAACGGGTGTTTGTACGCATCGAAAAGCTGGATCGCGGCCCCGGCGCGCTGGGGGTTGAGATCGTGCGCAGCAAAACAGAGACTGCGCCAGAACCTGCTGCGGCCTCTGCAGCGGCCACACCCAAAGTGGTGTTTTTGAGCCCGGATACATTTGATAGCGTCATCTGCAAGAAACCTGCCGCGAAGTTTTTAGCGGATATTTTGTTGGAAGACGGCCCCGTGGTGTTTGCCCTACCGGCAGCACCGGTTGCTTCGGTGGCGGATACTGCCGCCCAGTTTCACATTGATTTGCTGGCGATAGAACAAAACGCATGGCGTTTGGCCGCGCAAGAAAATGCGCTGCGGGTGGTTTCTAGCCGCGCCGAACTCGACTGGGCGGTACGGGAACAACAAAAAATAATCTGGGCACCGTCCAAAATGGTTTTAGATTCCGTTGAAGGCCCGCCTGCGCTGGGCCCTGCTGGGGGTCTCTCTTTGGCAGCGTGGCTTGCGCGTGAATGTGAAGCCAGTGCGTTTGTCGCAATTGGCGTTGCTTCGGATGAGCTGGCGGGCGAAGATTTGGCTGATGTGGCACATCAGCTTGTAGATCTGGAGCAAAGAGAGCCGTGATTTATTATCGACCACTTGTACGACATGGAGAGGCGCGCCCTGAGGGTGCCTTGCCGCTGGCTGGCGGGGCGTTGTGGTTTTCTGAGGTTGAAGCTCTGGAGCGTGGGCGTCCGCCACAGGTGCTGCCTGTGGGCCTTTTGCCGGAAGACAGCCGTCGCCGTCTGACCGCGCGGCGTGCAACTATTGCCGGGCTGGATATGACCACTCCGCAGATCATGGGTATTTTGAACGTCACGCCGGATAGTTTTTCCGATGGCGGCCAGCATGCGGATGATGAGGCGGCCTGTCAGCTGGGGCTGTCTTTGCTGGAGCAGGGGGCGAGCATTCTTGATATCGGCGGTGAATCGACCCGGCCCGGTGCCACATGTGTGGAAGAAGTCGAAGAGATCGCCCGCACCGCGCCTGTGATTGCCGCCTTGCGCGAACAGACCTCGGCGCCGATCTCAATCGACACCCGCAAAGCATCCGTAGCGCTAGAGGCGCTGGAGGCGGGAGCGGATTTGATCAACGATGTGTCGGGCTTTACTTTCGACACTGCGCTGGCACCGCTTGCAGCACAGGCCGGAGTGCCCGTTTGTATCATGCATTCGCAAGGCAATCCGGACGAGATGCAGGATGATCCGCAATATGAAAATGTATTGCTCGACGTTTATGATTTCCTGTCTGACCAGATTGATCGCCTGGAAGCGATTGGGGTTTTGCGCGATCAGATCGTGATTGATCCCGGAATCGGCTTTGGCAAGACACAAGCGCATAACCTGACGTTGCTGAAATACATCAGCCTGTTTCACGGTTTGGGCTGCCCGATCCTGTTGGGTGCCTCGCGCAAGCGTTTTATCGGGGAAATCGGCGGTGCAGCGCAAGCTTCTGCGCGTATGCCGGGTTCTGTTGCCGTGGGGCTTGCGGCGCTAGGGCAAGGTGTGCAAATCCTACGCGTGCATGATGTGGCAGCCACAGCGCAGGCAGTTCGCCTGTGGCAGGCACTACGATAAAGGGGCCGGTGCTTGATCGGTCGATGACCGATGAGGCACGAGTAATGCGCAAGCTGTTTGGAACCGATGGGGTGCGAGGCACCGCCAATATTCACCCGATGACTGCAGAGATGGCGCTGCGCATTGGTGCGGCCGTCGGGCGGTATTTTCGCCGCGATCAGGGCAGCGGCCACCGGGTGGTGATTGGCAAGGATACCCGCCTGTCGGGCTATATGTTTGAAAACGCGCTGACCGCCGGGCTCACATCAACCGGGATGAACGTTTTGCTGCTGGGGCCGGTGCCAACCCCTGCGGTTGGTCTGATGACCCGTTCGATGCGTGCCGACCTTGGTGTGATGATTTCGGCAAGCCATAATCCAGCTGACGACAATGGCATCAAGTTCTTTGGTCCGGATGGGTTCAAACTGTCTGACAGTGCCGAGCTTGAGATTGAAGCGCTGATTGAAAGCGGCGTGGAATGCGCGCAGCCGCAAAACATCGGCCGCGCCCGCCGGGTGGATGATGCACGGTTCCGCTATGGCGAGCGGGTGAAGGGCTCGATCTCGCGCGATATCCGGTTTGAAGGCCTGAAAGTGGTGGTGGATTGTGCCAATGGCGCCGCCCACCGTGCCGCGCCTGAGGTCCTGTGGGAACTTGGTGCTGAGGTTATCCCGATGGGGGTTTCACCCGATGGGCGCAATATCAACGCTGGCTGTGGTTCGACCCAGCCCGAAGCCGCGGCCAAAATGGTTGTTGAACAGGGTGCGCATGTGGGCATCTGTCTGGATGGGGATGCGGACCGGGTCATTATGATTGATGAAACCGGCACCGTTGCCGATGGTGACCAGCTTATGGCGCTGTTGGCGCGGCAATGGCATCGTGATGGGCGCCTTGGCGGCAACGCGCTGGTGGCAACCGTGATGTCCAACCTTGGCCTTGAGCGAGCGCTAGAGGCTGATGGGATCGCGTTGGAGCGCACCGCGGTGGGCGACCGCTATGTGGTTGAACGCATGCGCGAAGGTGGCTTTAACCTGGGCGGTGAGCAATCGGGCCATATCGTGATGACGGACTATGCCACCACGGGAGACGGGCTGATGGCGGGTCTGCATTTCCTGGCAGAAATGGTGCGGTCTGGCTCTAAGGCGTCTGAGCTGGCCCGTCAGTTTACCCCGGTGCCGCAGTTGCTGAAAAACGTGCGTTTTGCTGCGGGTGAAACCCCGCTTGAAAACGGATCAGTGCAGGATGCAATTGCCAGTGCAGAACAAAAACTGGACGGCAAGGGGCGGCTGCTTATTCGCAAATCCGGCACCGAGCCGCTCATTCGGGTGATGGCTGAATGTGAAGACAAGGAGCTTTTGCTCCATACCGTTGATCACGTGGTGCAGGCGGTTGAGGCTGTAAGCGCCGCCTAAGCGTTTTGATCTATGAGATTATGAAAAGGGGGCATCCGTGCCCCTTTTTTTGCGAGCTTACAGCCCAAACATTTTTTTGAGGTTTTTGAACTGGCTGATTGCGATGCCTGAAAGGATAAATCCCAGCGCGACGATCAGAGTGTAAGAAATCGCTTCTTTCAAGAACACGGCCCCCAATAGTACCGACCAAACCGGAATTTGGTAGCTGGTAAGGCTCATGAATACGGGGCCTGCGCCACGCACGACCAAAACGCGAAGAAAGTTTGCCGCGGCGGTTGGGCCAAGGCCAAGCACAGCCAGCCATATGCCGGTGGTCGCATCAGGAAGTGGCGGTGGTCCTTCAACGGTCCAGGCAGCTGGCACAATCACGCAGGCACCAATGATCAACTGCATGGCTGCCAGCCCGACCGGATCAATGGCGGGGAGGCGCCGGGTGAGAATGGACGATGTGGCATAACACAGCGCCGTTGAAATGCAGGCGAGTTGACCGAGCCATTCAAGCTGTGAACCGCTGCCGCTGAGGGCTTTGCCACCAAACAAAACAACGATGCCTACAAAACCCAGCGCCGTGCCAATTATTCGCCGAGGGCCCATTTTTTCGCCGGGCAGCAAGAAATGCGCCAGCACCACAATGATCAGGGGCACGGTGCCCATGCTGATGCCTGCAAAGCTTGAGGTTGTGTGCTGCAATCCCCAGCTCAGCAGCATGAAGGGAACAGTTGTGCTGAAAACTCCAATCACCAGCAGCGGAGGCCAGCTGGTGTTTTGTTTGAACAGTTGAAATCCACGCAGCCCCCAGACCGAGCCAAGCAACAGTGCGGCAAACCCAATCCTACCAGCGGCCAGCCAGAAAGGGGTGATGCCACGCAGGGCCAGCTCAACCAACATGAATGTGCCGCCCCAGACAAAGCCCAGAACAATGATCATGATCCAATAACGAGGGGCGATTTCAGGCATTTAATCCTCAGGCACTGTACCTGGAAAGCCTTAGGTGGTGGCTCGGTAAACGCAAGCTTGTTTGTGCGTGCCCTTGCGTTTTTACACTTGTGCGGGTTTGCGGCGATGGCTTGAAAGGATCAATCCGCCCAGGATCAACGCCAGTGCAACAAAAAACTGCTGCGGCAGGGTTTCACCGAGCAAGAGAAAGCCAAACAGAACTGACCACACCGGCACCTGATAGTTGACCAGAGACAGAAACGCAGGACCCGCGCTGCGTGCAACCTGTACCAGCGTCACCTGCGCCAGTGCCGTTGGGAAAAGGCCAAGCGCGATGACCGCGAGCGCCGGTGTTACGGAGTGGGGCAGGGGCGGGATCCCCTCCTGCCACAGTGCGGCCGGAAAGATCAGAACGGTTCCGCAGATCAGCGTTGCAGCAGAGAGCGACAGCATGTTCACATTTGGGCAGAGCCGGGTGACAATCGCGCCAAGCGCATAACACAGCGCCGCCCCCACGCAGGCCAGGCGCGCAAGGGTTTCGAGATCTGCGCCGGTGCTCACAAAGGCATCAAAACCGATCAGCACCAAAACGCCAACAAAGCCCGCGGCAAAACCCAGCGTGCTGTGCAGGTTCATGCGGCTATCTGGCACCAGCAGGTGGGCCAGCGGCAGTACAAACAGCGGCACCACCGCCATTGTCACCCCGGCAAACCCGCTTGCCACATGGGTCATCCCCCAGCTGAGAAGCGAAAATGGCAGCGCATTGGACAGTATTCCCATGATGAGCGCGCAGAGCCAGATAATACGACCCTCGCGCTGCCGGAACGATGGCAAGCCGATGCCATTAACAAGTACAACGGCGGTTAGGAAAAAGGCACCGAGCCCGATCCGCAAGGCTGCAATTGTCAGCGGCGGAAAGCCCTGCAGCGCAACCGCGACGCCCATGAATGACGCGCCCCAAATGATGCCGAGTATCAGCAGCTTGATCCAGTTGACTGCACCTATCGCCATGGTTTTGTCTCGTGTGGTTGCGGGCAGTCTTATGGGCTGCTCGGGGAGGAGGGTTTGATTAAAAACGGCTTGATCAGCTGAGGATCTACCGCGCTGTTCTGGAAAGATTGCCTATTTCTGAACAAAGCTGGCGGGCTCTGAAAACAGTCAATATTCCAAAAAAGAAACAGGGCCGACGATGCCGACCCTGCTTCAATAATGCAATCGTTAAAGAGACTTAGTTCTTCTCTTTGTCGACCATTTTGCCTGCAGAGATCCAAGGCATCATGTCGCGCAGCTTGCCGCCGACAACTTCGATCTCGTGCTCGTCGTTGGCACGACGCGAGGCTTTGAGGGTGGGCTGGCCAACAGCGTTTTCCAGCATGAAGTCGCGCACGAATTTACCTTGTTGGATGTCGGTCAGGACGTCTTTCATGGCTTTCTTGGTCTGCTCGTAAGGCAGGATACGCGGGCCGGTGACGTACTGGCCGTACTCGGCGGTGTTGGAGATCGAGTAATCCATGTTGGCAATGCCGCCTTCATAGATCAGGTCAACGATCAGCTTGGTTTCGTGCAGACACTCGAAATAGGCCATTTCAGGTGCGTAGCCTGCTTCAACCAGGGTTTCGAAACCGCAACGGATCAGCTCAACGATACCGCCACACAGAACCGCCTGCTCACCGAACAGATCGGTTTCGCACTCTTCGCGGAAGTTGGTTTCGATGATGCCCGAACGGCCGCCACCGATGGCGGAGCAATAGGACAGGCCGATTTCCAGCGCTTTGCCGGTTGCGTCGGTGTCAACGGCTACGAGGCAAGGAACGCCGCCGCCTTTGGTGTATTCGCCGCGTACGGTGTGACCTGGGCCTTTAGGCGCCATCATGATCACGTCAACGCCTTCTTTAGGCTCGATCAGGCCAAAGTGCACGTTCAGGCCGTGGGCAAACGCAATTGCGGAACCCGGCTTGATGTTGTCGTGGACGTATTTTTTGTAGGTTTCGGCCTGCAGTTCGTCGGGCATGGTGAACATGATCACGTCACACCAGGCTGCCGCTTCTGCGATACCCATAACCTTCAGGCCTTCGCCTTCGGCTTTTTTCGCGGAAGCAGAACCTTCGCGCAGAGCAACAACAAGGTTCTTTGCGCCGGAATCGCGCAGGTTCAGAGCGTGCGCGTGGCCTTGCGAGCCGTAGCCCAGGATGGCGACTTTTTTGTCTTTGATCAGGTTCACATCGCAATCGCGATCGTAATAAACGCGCATGTCACGTCTCCTCAGTTTGAATTTGAGGTGATCATATGGGTTTTACAGAGAGGTGCGAGGGTGTTCTGCGTGAAATATCGTCACATTTTGATCTTATCATTCGCGATTTGATCTAATAGTGTAAAATTCATGCTTGATGACCTTGATCGACGAATATTACGCCGTATGCAGGCGGAGCCTGAGCTTTCGCTGCCAGATCTGGCGGATCAGTTGGGGTTGACGCCATCACGTTTGTCGCGCCGGGTCGAGAAGCTGCGCGAGGCTGGTGTCATCGAAGGTCTGCGGATGGAGATCGACTGGCGCGCGCTGGGCTATGAGGTCGAGGTGTCGCTGCGGGTGACGCTGGATAAGACCTTTGCGCAGGCCTTTGATCAATTCATTGCAGCCGCACGCAAGATCCCCGAGGTGTTGGAGATCCAGACCTTTCTGGGGCAGGTGGATGTGCGCCTCACGGTGATTGCGCGGGATATGGTGCATTATCAGGGGATCTACCGCAGCCAGATCCTGCTGTTGCCACATATCGCCGACATTGAGGCCCTGATGCATGTGGCACGGATCAAATCAGACGAGAGCCTGCCCATATGAGCGCGTATGATGATATCGATCTGGCACTGCTGCGAGCGTTGTCTGAGGATGCCAGTCAATCCGCGGGCGCATTGGGGCGCGCATTGGGGATGAGCCAACCGGCCACATGGCGGCGGATTAAACGGTTGCAAGACAGCGGGGTGTTGCGCGGGCGCAGGCTGGATCTCAATCGGGAAAAACTGGGTTTTGGTGTGACGGTTTTTCTGGGCATCAAGCTGGGCACCAAGGGGCGGGTGTCGCTTGAAGATTTTGAACGCGCGGTGTCTGCCATCCCTGAGGTTCAAAGCGTTGAACACGTGCTTGGCCTATATGACTATCGCTTGCGGGTGGTGGCGCGCGACATTGCTGATTTTGAACGGGTGTTGCGGCGGCGGGTGATGACATTGCCCGGAGTGGGCAATGTGGAGGCAAATGTGATGTTGTCCGAAGAGCGCAGGCCGGGGCCGTTGGGGGCGATCAGCGCACCCCTAGACCCATCTGCATAAGGGTGCGACGCACCGGCGGCAGCGAATAAAGCGCGCTGAGCCCTGCGGCGCGCAGATCGCGCAGCGGACGGGGTGTCAGCATGGATGTGCGATTCAAAAGATCAATGCCACGCACCCGGATCATGATCTCGCGGTGGCGCGCCTTGTGGTAAGCGCTCAGCATCTGGGCATCTCCAATGGCATCTGGGCGCTCGTTTATCAGATCGCGCAGGACAATCAGATCCCCCAGAGACATATTGAGCCCCTGCGCGCCAATTGGGGGCACCACATGCGCGGCTTCGGCCATGAGCGCGACACGTTCACCGTCCAGACGGGCCGCGGATTGGCTGATGATGGGCCAGATCGTGCGGTTCGAGGCCAGTGTCAGCGGGCCGTAGATGCCGCCGCTGCGTTCGGTCATGGCGTGTTCAAACGCCTCTTTTTCCAGGCTGAACAGCTCTTGCGCGCGTGGGCCGCGCTCCATCCAGACCAGCGCCGAAGAGGGTTTGCCATCGTGGTCGGGCAGGGGCACCAAGGTGAACGGGCCGCCTGAACGATGCACTTCGGTTGAGACATTGTCATGGGGTTTTTCATGGGTCACTGCCAGCGCCAGCGCCTTTTGCCCATAGCGCGTGGTGGAAACTGGGATACCTGCGGCCTCACGGATCGGAGAGTTGCGCCCATCGCAGGCCAGTACCAATTTGGCGGTGATCGTGCTGCAGTCGCTGAGACCAACCTTGGCGCTGTCAGAGCGGGTGAAAAGCTGGCGGTTTGCAACACCAACCCCAAGGCGCAGATCGACGTTCTCCAGTTCAGTAAGACGTGCGAGCATTTCGCGGCGCAAGAGCCAGTTCGGCAGGTTCCAGCCAAAGGGCTGCTCGGATATATCTGAGGCGTTGAAATCGCGCACAATGCGCGGTGTGGGCTGGGCGCCGCCTGCGTCGACAATACGCATGATCTGCAGCGCAGCTGCGTGGTCTTGCAGGCGATCCCATAGGCCGATTTCAGACAACAGGTTCTGGGCAGGCTGCAAGAACGCGGTGGTGCGCATGTCTGCACCTTTGCGGTCGCGTTCAGTGATAGGCGGTGTTGGATCCACACAAATCACATTCAGCCCAAGAGAGCCGAATGTGGCGGCCGCCGTAAGGCCCGCAATGCCGCCACCGGAAATGAAGATATCGCAGCTGTCAGCCATGGGAATGCCCTCCTGAAACCTCCCCATCACATAGGGCGCACAGGAGGGGAAGTACAGGTGACAGATTTACCCTGTGTTCATTCGCCTCGGGCTTAGCCGCGCGAAATGAGGACCAGAAGCGCAAAGATAACAGGTACCAAGGCCACGGCAGGCAGGTAGAGCCCCGGAAGACCAAAGAGCAACACCAGTGTAGCCCAGCCCATCAGGAATGTCGCCAGCGCATAATAGAGATTTTCCTTGGCGCCATAGGCCACTTCTTTGGAAATACGGCCCAATACGGGCACCGCAAACAGCACGCGTTCAAAGGGTGTCAGTTTTTCGGGCAGTTCATATGCGGCCATAACATGTCTCTCATCTATGTCTTTGCGCTCATATAGGCGCGGCTTGACTATGGGCCAAATACGCCTTTTGCCGCAGGGCAGCATCACTGCAGCTGTTGCAGAAATTGGGTCAGATCATCGGTGTGGTGGTGAATATGCGGTGCGGGCGCGGCATCCGGGGCGACATGAACCGTGCGCATGCCCATTTCATGGGGCGCGGCGAGGTTGCGTGGGTCATCTTCAAACATCGCAGCAGAGTGTGTTTCAATATCGGCTTGCGCAAACACCTGTTCAAAGGCGCGACGCTCAGGCTTTGGGTGGTATTCAGCGTGTTCGACGCCGTAGACCTCATCAAAGACCTGATCCAATCCGCGCGCTTTCAAAACCCGGCGTGCATAGGGGGCAGATCCATTGGTATAGACAATGCGTTTGCCGGGCAGATCAGCGATATAGGCCGCCAGATCGTGGTCAATTTCCAGGTGATCCAGCGAAATATCGTGCACCGCATCCAGGTAGGGCAGTGGGTCGATTTGGTGATGTGTCATCAGACCTGCTAAGGTGGTGCCATGTTCGCGCCAATAGGTGCTGCGCAGATGGTCGGCGGTCTGGCGATCCACGCCCAAGACATCCATCATATATTGCGCCATCTTGGTTTCGATCTGGTCAAACAGCCGCGCTTTGGGGGGATACAGCGTGTTGTCCAAATCAAAAACCCAGTGGCGAATATGTGCAAAAGCGTGTTTAACCATACCACCTGTTAGGCCAGGACGTACCCCGAGGCAATGATTGGGGCATCAAGCTGCGGGAAAACGGCGCAATAGCTGCGCCGGGCTTGCACGAAAATACGTGCGGTGTAGACATAATATTCGGACCGTAACAGGGATTACAATGTACCAGAACCGCAGCAACCACAAAGAAGCCTATGAACTGATCCTCGAAGCCATTGATGTTGGGGTCTATCGCCCTGGTGATCGATTGGTGGAAAGCGATCTAGCAGAACAGTTCGGCGTGTCGCGCACCCCGATCCGCGAAGCGTTGCAGCGTCTGGAAACCCAATCTTTGTTAGAGCGCGATGGGCGCTCGTTGATTGTTGCATCGCTGGATCACAACCAGATGGCTGAGCTTTATGCGGTGCGCAGTGAGCTTGAGGGGCTGGCAGCACGGCTCGCGGCAAAACATGCAACACCCGAAGAGGTGCGTGTGCTGCGCGAGATGGTGAATGCCGATGATGAACTGGTAGACAGGCCGTCCGATCTGGCGCGGGCCAATCGGCGTTTCCACGAACAGATCCATCTCGCCTCACACAACCGGTATCTGGTGCAGCAGCTTGATCTGGTGCATCGCACCATGGCGCTTATGGTGAACACTTCGCTGTCGGCACAGGGGCGGGGGCGCATTGCGCAAACGGAGCACAAGAACATCGTTACGGCGATTGAAAACCGTGACGAAGAGGCGGCGTACCGCGCGCTGAAAGAGCATATCTCGGTCGCATTTGTTACCCGTCTGAAGCAGGATGCAACGGCGCGCGAACAGCAGCGGTGACGGATGTAAGCGCAACATGGGGCGCGGTTTTCTGGGGCAGATCACTGTGGATCCCATGTTGGGTTTTGTCCCAGTAAAACGGCCGTTGGATCAATTCATAAAGCGATTTGAACACCGCAATTGTACCCAGTGGATAGTAAAACAAGAGTGAGAAGGCCCAAATGGCAAGTTTGGGCCGTCGGCAGGCAAAAGCCGCGGCAAATCCCAACGTGACCGACAGCGCTTCGCAGCAGATCATAAAACCGATCATGACGTTCAATGTGGCAGCTGAGACAATATCAGCGGTAGGGTGGCCAAGACCCAGCCACCAGGCCCAGTAGCTCCACAGAACCGGCGCCAGTATGAATTGGCCAAGCGTTCCAAGAAAAAACGCCTGCAAGCCGATGAATTTACGCCAGCCGATATCATTGAGCGTGCGGGCTGGATCCCGCATGTGTACCATATAGGTCAGCATAAACCCTTTGAGCCAGCGGGAGCGCTGTTTGACCCAGGGCCATGGTCGACAGTTGGCTTCTTCGAAGGTGGTCGAGGGCAGCATGCGGGTGTCATAGCCTGCACGCGCAAGCCGGACCCCAAGATCTGCGTCTTCGGTGACGTTATGGGCGTCCCAGCCCCCGATGTCTTGCAACACTTTACGCCGAATGAACATGGTGGTGCCCCCAAGGGGCAGGATCAACCCGAGGCGTTCAAGCGCGGGCATAACAATGCGAAACCAGCCTGAGTATTCCAGCGTGAAACATCGTGCCAGCCAATTGGCATTTGGGTTGTAGTAATCCAGAACCCCCTGAAAACAAGCCACATTGCTGGGCGCGCTGGCAAAGGCGCGGGCGATTTTTTCCAGCTGGTCACCTTCGGGCGCGTCTTCGGCGTCCCAGACGCCAACAATATCGCCACGGCAAAAATCGAGCGCATAGTTCATCGCGCGTGGTTTGGTTTTGAGCCCACCGCTGCCCGGAACCTCGATCACATCAATCCAATGGGGCAATTCTACCTTTTTCACGGCGCTTTTCGTCAGCGCGTCGCTGTCTTCAAGCACGAGAAATACTTCTATCAAGGTGCGGGGATACGACAGTTTCCCAAGGCGGCGCAGCAGATCCCGGCTGATATCGGCCTCTTGGTACATCGGGACGAGTATGGAAATCCTCGGCAGTCTCAGAAGGCCCTGTTTGTGTGTTGGTAGCACCGGGGCTGTTTCCTTGCGCCTGCGTAGGTGGAGGAGCACACCTATGAGCCGCAGTGACATAAAAAGCGCCATAAAGACCAGCGCAGCAGATGTCAGAACCAACAGGCTGAGATGGGGAAAGAAGGTGCCGCATAGGATAAGTGCAAAGCCAAAAAGGCAAAGTGCGCTGCGTCGGTTTGTGCTCATCAGGCTGCGACAACTCAACCGGTTCGGGGGGCGTGCGGAGGCTGCTGAGGCTAAATCACTGCGAAAATGCTGTGCAAGCGTCTGGCGGATTTCTGCCTCGGGGGCGAGCACGAAGCTGAGCTGTGGAAAACTTTCGCGCAAACCCTCTTCGAGGCGGGCGCGGTCTTCGGGATGTGCAATTGCGATAACAACGCGCTTTCCAAGATGTAGCCAGGGGATTGCACAGTGTTCCAACCAGAAGGCTGCTGGTTTTCGGCCCAGCAGACGTCGGTTGAAATTGCGCCCGGAAAGGCTGACAACCGGGAGATCAAACTGCGCAGAGAGAGCCGCTAACACTTTGTTTTGGCTGGCCCAACCTTCGGAAATCAGAATATGTCCAAGGCGCGCGCGCTGATGCTGTTGCAAGATCAAGGCGCGCATCAAACGATCACTGCTAATCGCTTTATCGCGCACTAGCAATTGACCAAGCAAAGGGCCTTTTTTGGGAAATGCCACAACATTTGTTGCGGCTTTTCGGATGGCCTGAAACTCTCCCATAATGGTATTATCCCTGTGGAAAAATACCTTATAAATAGAGCGGCCGGTGTGGTTAATTTAGTCTTAACGGTGCGATGGCGTTCCGCTGTATTTACGGCGGAACGCCTTGAATTTACGATGCTTTGCGCTGGGCCATTGCGTCTGCGAAACGCTCAAACAGGTAGTAGCTGTCTTGTGGGCCCGGGCTTGCTTCGGGGTGTTGCTGCACTGAGAACACTGGGCGGTCTGCAATGCGGATGCCACAGTTGGAGCCATCAAAAAGCGAAACGTGGGTCTCTTTCACGCCTTCAGGCAGCGATTGTGCATCGACTGCAAAACCGTGGTTCATTGAGGTGATTTCCACCTTGCCGGTCTCATATTCTTTAACCGGGTGGTTTGCACCGTGGTGGCCGTGGTTCATCTTGATGGTTTTTGCACCCAGTGCGAGTGCAAGCATCTGGTGACCCAGGCAAATGCCAAACACCGGAAGATCGGTGTTATCCAAAATGGTTTTGATCATTGGCACCGCATATTCGCCGGTTGCGGCTGGATCACCCGGACCGTTGGAGAGAAACACGCCATCTGGGTTGTGGGCGAGGATCTCTTCGGCGGTTGCATTTGCGGGCAGTACGGTCACATCACAGCCAGCTGACGCGAGGCAGCGCAGGATGTTGCGTTTGGCGCCAAAATCCACGGCGACAACCTTGTGTGCCGGAGCTTCCTGACGGGTGTAGCCCTCGGGCCAGGCCCACCGCATTTCGTCCCATTTGTAAGATTGGTCACAGGTGACCTCTTTGGCGAGGTCCATGCCTTCGAGGCCAGACCAGGCACGCGCTTTGGCCACCAGGGCTTCAACGTCAAATTCGCCATCTGGGTTGTGGGCCAGTGCAACATGGGGCGCGCCTTGCTGACGGATCGCGCGGGTCAGGCGGCGGGTGTCGATACCTCCAATGGCGATGCGGCCGGTACGGGTGAGCCAGGCTTTCAGCTCTTCGGTGGCGCGCCAGTTGGAGGCAAGTGTGGGATCCCATTTGACCACCATGCCGGCAGCCACGGGATCACCGGTTTCATCATCTTCTGGGTTGATGCCAACGTTGCCGATGTGCGGGAAGGTAAAGGTCACGATCTGGCCGGCATAAGACGGGTCAGTCATGATTTCCTGATATCCGGTCAGGGCTGTGTTGAAGCAAAGCTCTGCCACAGTCTCACCTGTGGCACCAAATCCGGTGCCATAAAAGACGGTGCCATCTGCGAGCGCCAGACATGCTGTGGGCTTGGACGGGGCGGTGACGGCCATGACTCAACTCTCCATGCGGGTAAAATTCACGGGTATGTAAAGGGCGGTGAAGAGCCGGTCAAGCTATGCTCTTAAGCATTGTGGCGAAAACTCATCCTGAATCGGACATGATCGGCAAGAATGATGTTTGAATGTTAGGGCTAAATGGCACTGTCTTGTCAGCTCTGGTCAAACTGGTTAAAGGTCAACGCTCTTGATCTATAGGCACGGAAGAGAACCATGGATACGCGTAAACAGGTCAATGATGCCCTGAAGCAAGCGATGCGAGACAAAGCAACCGGGCGTTTGGCCACCTTGCGTTTGATCAACGCGGCCATCAAAGACCGCGAAATTGCCGCCCGTGTGGACGGTGATGAAGTTGGCATCGATGACAGCGAAATTCTTGCAATTCTGAGCAAAATGACCAAACAGCGCAATGAAAGCGCCAAGGCTTATGAAGAAGGCGGGCGACTGGACCTGGCCGAGCGCGAGCTGGCAGAGATTGCGGTGATTCAGGAGTTCCTGCCCAAGCAGCTGGGTGAGACTGAAATGGTCAATGCGATCCGTTCAGCAATCGAAGAAAGTGGCGCTGCATCGATTCGCGATATGGGGAAGGTGATGGGAGTTCTGAAGGCCAAGTTCACCGGCCAGATGGATTTCGCCAAAGTTGGCCCGCTGGTGAAAGATCAGCTGTGTACTGGCGGCGATTGCTAAATCTCCCAAGTACCACAAGTGCAGAACCCGCCCGTTTCAGACGCGGCGGGTTTTTTTATGGCTGCTGCTGCGTGTTTTGAAACAAAGAGTGCAGCTCTTCAAACAGCGATTCGCGTTCTTCTTCTGACAGGAACGCACCGATTTCGACCTCACGCCCGGCGCCTTGTAGCGTCACATAATTGGGAACGGGTCCAGTTTTGTCGTGCATCTTGACCTGGACCCAATGTCGATTGCAGTTCCAGCTTTGGATTTTGTTCGCGGGGCCATAACGCGTGAGCTGCGCATCCGTGTCGCCAAGTGTCAGCACTTCGAGGATCTGAGCATGTTTGCGATTGAGATCGAGCGCCCATTTCAGCCCAAATAGCGCCAGAAGTAAAAACGGCAGCAGGCCCCAGATCAGCAGGGATCCCAATGCAATCGAGAGCGGCAAGATCAGCAGCCCCGCGGCAGTAGCGATTACGGCAACATAACCTTCTGGCGTCAAAGACTGGTGAGGCCACAGGTGGAGCTCTGCCTCAGGCGCGGTTGTGGGTTTTGTCCATTCAAATGGCATTGGCAGGTCCACTAATAGAGCGGGGCTCCGATCAAAGGAGCCCCGTTCCGTGTTGCATGTTAGAGCATTGCTCTAGTGGGAATGTGAACGATCCCACTCTTCCTGCTTGGGCAGGATTTCAAACGTATGCTCCGGTGGTGGAGAGGGCAGTGTCCACTCCAGTGTGTCTGCATATTCGTTCCAGTAGTTGTTCTCGGTCACTTTGGCGCCGCGCAACAGCGAGTAGATCACCACGCCGAAGAACAGGAGGAACGATGCAAAGGACAGGAATGCACCCCAGGATGAAACCTCATTCCAGAAAGCAAAGCCTTCGGGATAGTCGATATAACGACGTGGCATGCCCTGACGCCCCAGGAAGTGCTGGGGGAAGAAAGTCAGGTTTGCACCAACGAAGAACATCCAGAAATGGATCTTTGCGCCCAGTTCATTGTAGTGGCGGCCAGTGACCTTACCGAAGTAGAAGTAAATCCCGGCAAAGATTGCAAAAACCGCACCCAGTGACATCACGTAGTGGAAGTGTGCCACAACATAGTAGGTGTCGTGATAGGCGCGATCGACCGATGCCTGTGACAGTACCACGCCAGTTACACCACCCACGGTGAACAGGAACAGGAAGCCAAAAGCAAACAGCATCGGTGCTCTGAGATCGATGGAGCCGCCCCACATGGTTGCGATCCACGAGAACACCTTTACGCCGGTTGGTACCGCAATCACCATTGTGGCCAGCATGAAGTAGGCCTGCTGATTGAGCGACATGCCCACAGTGTACATATGGTGCGCCCAGACCACAAAGCCAAGAACACCAATGGCGATGATCGCCCAGACCATGGGCAGATAGCCAAACACCGGTTTGCGGGAAAAGGTGGCGATCACATGGGAAATGATGCCAAAGCCGGGCAGGATCACGATGTACACTTCCGGGTGGCCAAAGAACCACAGGATGTGCTGATAGAGGATCGGATCACCGCCCCCTGCAGGGTCAAAGAAGGTGAAGCCAAAGTTACGATCCATCAACAGCATGGTGATCGCGCCGGCCAGAACTGGCAGCGACAGCAGGATCAGCCACGAGGTGACAAAGATCGACCAGGCAAACAGCGGCACTTTGAACAGGGTCATGCCTGGTGCACGCATGTTCAGGAAGGTGGTGATCATATTGATCGCACCCAGAATAGATGACGCACCCGATACGTGGACGGCAAAAATCGCCAGATCCATCGAGTAGCCGCCCTCGTTCACGGAAAGTGGTGGGTACAGAACCCAGCCCACGCCCGAGCCGAGCTGATCGTTGCCGCCTGGGCTGAATACAGAACAGACCGCCAGCGCGGTGCCTGCCACATACATCCAGAAGCTCAGGTTGTTCATCCGCGGGAACGCCATATCTGGCGCGCCAATTTGCAGCGGCATGAAATAGTTGCCAAATCCGCCAAACAGGGCTGGAATAACCACAAAGAACATCATCAGAATGCCATGACCGGTGATCAAAACATTCCAAAGGTGTCCATTGGGCGTGCAAGGATCGGCCGCGAAGCCTTCCGTACACATATATTGTACCCCGGGATCCATCAGCTCCAGTCGCATGTAGACTGTGAAGATAACCGAGATAAGACCAGCGAGTGCCGAAACGATTAGGTAGAGAATGCCGATATCTTTATGGTTCGTGCTCATGAACCAGCGCGTGAAAAAGCTGCGCTCGTCCTCATGCCCATGACCATGTATGGCTGCATCTGCCATTTAGGTGCCTCCTGTTACATATATTCGGGCGCACGACCTCCCAGTGGCCCGAACTCTCACAGAAGTTTTAGTGTGCGTATCGCAGCGCATCAATGGGCGAGTTTGATCTAGATCAAGAATAAACGTCGCATCCCATAGATTGTGCAGGGGCAAGAACGACAGGAGAAGGTGCTTGACCTTGGGGAATGGGGCACGGAATACATCTACACAACGCAGGTTTTTGCAGGAGGGTTTCGCAATGGCGACCTATGATACAGACAATATTTTTGCCAAGCTTTTGCGCGGGGAGATCCCATCTGAAAAGCTTTATGAAGAC
Organism: Tritonibacter aquimaris; assembly: GCF_009617595.1. Classification (GTDB taxonomy): domain Bacteria; phylum Pseudomonadota; class Alphaproteobacteria; order Rhodobacterales; family Rhodobacteraceae; genus Epibacterium; species Epibacterium aquimaris. The sequence goes on from NZ_WIXK01000005.1 coordinate 120,189, forward strand.
GATGAAACGCTGGCCTTCATGGATATTATGCCGCGTTCTGATGGGCATCTTCTGGTGATCCCCAAAACCGCTTGCCGCAACACGTTGGACGCCAGCGAAGAACAGCTTTGTGCGGTGATCAAGACCGTGCAAAAGCTTGCTATTGCAGCAAAAAAAGCGTTTTCTGCAGAAGGTGTGACCATTCAGCAATTCAATGAAGCGGCTGGCGGGCAGGAGGTGTTTCACCTGCATTTCCATATCTTGCCGCGACATGAAAACGTGCCATTGCGCCCGGCGGGTACGATGGGTGACATGGATGTCATCAAATCAAACGCTGCGAAAATTCGCGCAGCTCTGGCGGGCTGATATTTTAATGGGGAAGCGCATCGCTTCCCCGTTTGTCAGCCTGCTGAGTGTGGGTCAGAAAAGGTCTTTTGAAAGCTCTGTTGTAACGCCACGTCCACATCCTCCAGAGTGACCGGAAGACCCAGATCCACAAGGCTGGTGACACCAAAGTCTGAGATGCCACAGGGGACGATTCCCGTGAAATGGCTCAGCTCCGGCTCCACATTGATCGAAATACCGTGAAAGCTGACCCATTTTCGCAGACGGATTCCAATTGCGGCGATCTTATCTTCGGCGATTTGACCATTTGCGGTCTTGGGGCGGTCGGGGCGTGAGACCCAGACGCCGACTCGGCCTTCGCGAATCTCACCTGAGATATTGAAGCTTGCAAGCGCATCAATCACCCAGGTTTCAAGCTGTGTCACAAAGCGGCGGATATCTTTGCCGCGACGGTTCAGATCCAGCATGACATAAACAACGCGCTGGCCGGGGCCATGGTAGGTATATTGCCCGCCGCGTTTGCTTTCATAGACCGGGAAGCGCTCCGGCTCTGTCAGGTCTTCGCGCTTTGCTGAAGTGCCGGCTGTGTAAAGCGGCGGGTGCTCCAGCAGCCAGATACATTCTTCAGCTTCGCCCGCAGCAATCTTGGCGACGCGGTCTTCCATAAATGTGATCGCCTCTTCGTATGGGACAAGTTGCTCCGATGTGATCCATTCCACCATTGTTTGTCTCCAGACTTCTCAATTCATCGCAAAATAGAAGCGCCTATCTGTAAAGATGACTCGCCAGTTCGTCCGCCGCTGCGCTAACGTGATTCTATTACGAGTAATCCATAGAGGTGAGGACGATGTCTTCCAAGGCGCTTCGGGCCGCATTGGCCACTTCCGTATTTATGACAACCGCTGCAAGCCAGGCTGGCGCAAGCGATCTGGGGGCTGCGCTGGTTGGCGGCATTATTGGTGGCATCATCACCAATGAGGCACAGAAAAACCAGCGAAAACCGGCACGCACTTCCACCCGCAGCAGCACCAAACATAGTGCGACGCGCGCGGCAAACCGCGAAACCCAAACCGCACTGAATTATTTTGCATTCCCTGCCGGGACGCCAGATGGGGTGATGGGACGCCGCTCCCGCTCAGCGATTTCGCAATATCAGGTCTTTATGGGCTTTCCTGCGACCGGCCAGTTGACCCCTTATGAGCGTGATTTTCTGGTCACGTCTTTCAGTCGGGCACAGATTGGCGGGCCGCAGGTGATCAAAGCCGCGCAAGGCCCGAGCGGTGTGCGCAGCCTGTTGCACAGCTGGCGCGACGAAAGCTTTGGCAGCGCGCCAAGCGCCGGCTATGCGGGATTGCCCATCGAGGTCAGCGAAGCGGTGGACGAAATTGCCGAAAGCGCGGAACCAACAGCGGAGCAACTGTTGCAGCGTTCGGGCTTCATTCAGCTGGCTGATATGAATGGCGACGGTAAGAACGATTATATGATCGACACTTCTGTGTCGGGATCGTCATTCTGGTGTGGTGCGAGCCACTGCACCGTCATGGTGTTTGCCTCAACGCCGGATGGCTATCAACGCAATGATTTCTTGGGCCGTGGGGTAACACCAGCAAGCTTCACATGCCATCGCGGCTCTTGCCAGATGAACGAAGGTGGCAATCCGGTGGTGACCGCCGAAGCTGCGCCTGCACCCGCGGCACCGGGTACGGTCTTGGCCGCAGGAGAGGCGCCAAGCGCAGGTTTGGGGGGCATTACCCTGTTTGACACCCCACAAGCCACCGCGCCACAAGCCTCTCTCACCAGTCATTGTAGCAAGGTTAGCCTGCTCACAAGCTCTGGTGGGGGCTATATGACGGTGTCAAACATGACAGATCCAGAGCTGGCCCTGGGGGAGCAATTTTGCCTTGCCCGGTCTTATGCGATCAATTCCGGCGAAGGGGTGCTCGCGTCATTACAAGGGGTGAGCCAAGCACAGGTCGACAGTCAATGCGATCAGTTTGGCCCCGCGGTCCAACCTTATCTTGCGCAGCTCACCAGCACGAATGCCGTCACTGTGATGGCCAATGTTCAGAAGTTCATCCTGCAGAGCAATATGTCCATCGAGCAGCTCCGTGGTACTGCGCAGATTTGTCTGCTGTCTGGCTATCGTCGTGACAATATGGATGTGGCGCTGGGTGCGGCTTTGATCATGACTGGTGTTGGTGAACGGCCTTATGCAGAGCTGATTGCGCATCATACGGCTCTTGGGTTTGGAGTTGCTCCATCAGTTAATCGTGCGCAAGACTGGTATGCGGTGGCGGTTGCTGCCCTGGAGGGTGGCAGTGATCCGGTTTTTGCCCCGGGTCAGCCAGAGCGCGTTGCCTTGATCAAACTGGCGTCAGAACGTCTGGGAGGGGCTCCGCAACTTGTCAAACCGGTTCCGACTTCTGGTCAGGCACCAGCTTTGCCAAGCTTTAATCTGGGTGACTGATCAGGGCGCTCAATAAACAGGTTAGCGGCTGCGACGTTCCCAAAACGAAGCAGCCGCACCATCAGATTGAAAAAACGCAGGCTTCTGGCATTTTGTCTCTTTTCAAGGGCGAATTGCTGGTCTATACGCCCCTTCACCAAGTCAATGACAGTGCGGTCGTGGCGGAATTGGTAGACGCGCAGCGTTGAGGTCGCTGTGGGGTAACTCCCGTGGAAGTTCGAGTCTTCTCGACCGCACCATTTCACATTTTGATGTGATTTTCTCAAAAAAATCAAATATTACAGACGTTTGTGGAGTTCGAAAACCGTTTTCGCGGTCATACGCCAATGGTGCCTCAAAGGTCATTCTGAGCACGTTTTTGCGCAGGGTTAGATTGCCTTTCTCCCATATACTCCAAGGGTTTGAGAGGAACGTCTTCAAAAGTTCGAAAATTTCACGCTTGGTATATCTTGGTTTACTGTTTTGAGTAAGTTTATCAGCCAGCAGCAGCTTCTCATCTTCCAGCTTGGCAACCTTGTCTTCATAGGCTGACACCACTTTTGCGTTGGTCGCATCGACCAGTTTTTCCAGCAGTGAGTCTTGCTGTTTGTCGAGTAGTGCAATGTCCCGTTTGATCTGGGCCTTTCCGCTATCACTATGAGCCGTGCGTTGATCCCAGGCATCCGAAAGCATGGCGGTCACGATGGAGAGCAGATTCTTCGAGGGCGTCAGGCTTTTCAGCAGGGTTTCAAAGCCTGCGTCCACTTTCTCAGCGCGGATGTTTTTCCGGTACTGCGAACAATCACGCGTTTGGCACCAGTAGTAGGGGTAACGTTTGCCTGTTCCGCTGCGCGACCAGCAGGAAGTCATCGGTTGATTACAGCAAGCACAGTTCAATGCCCCACGTAGCGGAAAGTCCACATGGATGTTCTGCTTGGCAGGGGCAAGAGCGCGCGCATTCTTACGGTCTTGGATTGTCTGATAGGTACTCAGAGAGATAATCGGCTGATGGTGGCCCTTGCGGCGTTCAATGCCCCAAGGTTCATGCTCGATATATCCAGCATAAACAACACGCTTGAGAATATCGCTGACCTTCTGCTGGCGGATATGACCGCCCGGCAAGTCTTTGGGAAACGCAGGCTGGCTTTCGAAGAAACGCTTTACCTCGACCTGAGAAGCAAAGCGCCCTGAAGCATAGCCTTCCAAACCCTCTTGGATGATAGATGCAACAGGTTCATCGCGAACCAATAGCTTGCCGTGCCCCTTTGTCTTTTCAAAGCGGTAGCCAATTGGCGCGGTAAAAACGGCATAGCCGTTCATCATGCGCCCACGCATACGGTTCTGGGTTTGCTCAGCGTTCTTCTCGCGTTGGTGCTGGGCCACCGATGCCAGCATGTGTTCGACTAGGCGCGAGTCGCTGTCTTCGCCAAACTCAATAGAAGGGCTTTCAAGAATGCCGCCAGCGTCTGACAGAGTTTCGCGCAGCTTGATATGGGCCTGCACATTTCGGGCAAAGCGGCTGATGTCATCAATGATCACCACCACCGAGTTTTTGGGATGGAGACGTAAAAACGCCAGCATTCGGTCCATCGCAGGACGGCGCTCAAATTTCCCTGACATATCGTCGGAGAAAACTTCAACCACATCATAGTCCTTGTAGGTGGCGTATTCGCGGCAGCGGTTCTCTTGAGAGGCGAGGCCGTCACCTTCGCGTACCTGTTTCGCGCCTGACACGCGGGTGTAAATTACAGCTTTCTTCGGTTTGCTTGCTCTTGCCATTATTCCTCCTCTCTTGTTGTTTTCTGGTTGATCAAGGATACCACATCCAAAGGTTCTTCTTGGCCAAGGTCGCCGGCTTCTCCACAGATTTGCTGCACGGGATTGAGATCAAAACCTAGGTCAACAAAGGTGACGACGATCCCCCATAGGGTTTCGATCAGCTCCTTTTGCTGTTCGAGCGGCATGTCGCATTCTTCCAGCATCGCCGCATAGGCTTCCCAGTCGATGCTCAAACTGGGGCGGGGTGATGCCAAGGCATCAGTTTTGTTTGGCGGACAGGTCATGCACGCTCCTTTCTTCAAATCAATTTTTGGGAAATATCAGTCCCTCGTTGTCACGCTTTCGGACACACGAACGAGAACATATGTGGAACATTTAATCATATTTCCCTGCCATCGCGCAAGAAATATTTCTCAATGATCCTATGCGCTTAACCTGTCACTAGCATGGCAAGCCAATGGCCATCTTGGGTAATGGGCGGGTAAATTCGGGTATTCTGCGGGGTTTCGCAAATTGCTACGAGCACATATGTATGCGACGGTTTAGGCACACGGGGAGAGATCGCGTAATGCGTATTGATTGGTCGCAATCCAGCATCGCGGAACGCAAGGCGCTTGCAAAGGTGACCAAAGATGTCGCTGCAACGACCCCCCTGTCACTAAAGAAGTTTCTGAATAAGGCATTGGGTATCTCTGGAGACGCCGAGTGGGGAGATCTGGCAAACTTCCGCAACGGCAAAATGTCGCGCGGCAAGTCCAAGATGCTCTACGCCTATTTAGCCAAACATCACTATGACCAAGCGCAAAAGCTGAATGCGGACCTTTTTCCATGGCGTGAAATCCACGATGTTGAGGCTTTCATCGACAGTCACGCCCAAAAAGGCAAGTTGCGTGTTGTTGTCGAAGACACAAGTCTCAGTCTTGTTAAACGCAAAAGCCAGCGACGTCACATTGATTGCTATGTCCGCCCAGGGCAAGGCTTTTGCTTTGAGCTTGATACTGCGAAATCTGGTTTCGTTGCGGCATTCCAAGGTTACAAGGGGACGTACTACCCATTTCCTCTTGATGAAAACGGCGAGGAACTTGTTGTTCGCGTCTCGGAGGGATCACATAAGTTTCCGGTATTCGCTGATTGCGAGGATGATTTTCTTACCGAAGATGAAGATTTGGGGATGCACCACTTTGTGTTTCTAACCTCATCGAACCGGAACCGCCTGATCACGCCTGAGGGGTTGCCCCACCGGCTTGATATTCTGGACATTCACGCGGTTCGAATTTTTGTCGGTTCGGACCAAGAGACATAGCCCATGTCTGTTGCCGTTGCTCTATAGGCTCGGGCGAGGTTGGCGAGGTGTGACATTTCCGAATTTACTCTCTCAATGCCAGCGTCGTTGAGCGGGAACCCGGCACGAACGCCACCTTCTTCTAGGGCGGTGTCGAATTCTTCAAAACGTGCGCCAAGAAGGATTTCAAACAGCTCATTGTTGATTGGAAATTCCGCTGACAGAGCTGAATACAGGGCATCCCGAACAACAAAAGCACGAACCAAAGGATCTGGGTGATAACTTTCGAGGTCCAGCTCCATTGCCGTATCTCTCAAATGGCAAAACAGTGTGTAACAGGCCACGATCATCAAGGCGCTTACCTGTTCAACGGCGATTTGATGAGGGCCAAAGATCAAGCGAAGATCTGGCGCGACGTCATTCGCTTGCAGGTCTTCAATCAACCGCGCAGCGTCTTTCGCGATATAGCCAGCGGCGATCAAATCCGCTTCATATTCCCAGATCTGGCGTGTCTTGCGAGAAATCGATGGTTTCGTCTTCCTTTTGATCAGCTCAAGTTCATGCAAGGCAAGGTTCGAACTTTTCAATTTGTCGGCATGACCTGCTAGAATATGGCCAATCTCATGATAGAAGGCGAAGTCCAGACACACCTTGGAGAGCAGTTTGCTCAACGCCACGCGCTGAATGCTGCCGATGCCCAGCCAATCTACTAACAGAGGATCGCGAAAGATCCCATCCATCACTGCGGTGATTTCGCGATCCAAAGTCACTGACAGCCGTACCATGTACTCTGTGTCAACGCGTTTGACCGACGCAATCTTGTGGACTTCGGAAGATGAGATTGGAACTATTCTTATAGGGGAAATAGAATAGGCGGAAGAGATCGCTATCGCCATCTCTTGCCAAAGTTCATCAGGTTTCGCTGTGTCGTCGCTCAATGTCCCAGCGTTCCAAAATCTGGTTCAGTCCACCAATTGGATCAGTTTCCAAGAACACGCACAACCAGAGTTCCTGATTGCCCTACAGAAAGGTCGAAATTGCCACTTCGACTTCCGGCCACGTCGCCACTAACGCGAAGCCCGCCAGTGTTTGGTGGTGATGACCCCAGATTAAGGGCGGTAATGCGCACATTTACCAAACCGCGACGAACTTGCCTCGTTGTTGTTGTTCCACCAAACGTGAGCAGAATATTGCGTTGAAACTGGTTCCCGCTAGAATCCGTTATTGTTAACCGGACGCGGTCACCGTCTTCGAGGTTACCAGAGTCAAAGGCGAAAACGCGCAACGCTCCTGCAATATTTAATCCTTCGGTACCTGCGAAAGCGCCAGAAGACTGGGTGTTTGGTGTTTCAATCGATGCCGTGAATGGAGAAGTCAGGTTCGTGGCAAGGATATGTTCCAGGTCAGGGTCAGGAGAGGCGGTTGGACGAGCGCTACCTATACGTGAAGCAAGGCCCGTGGTTTGTGATGCAACGGAATTTTGTAATTGAAGTTCGCTCAAATTCAACACGGCTCGTCTCTCAGTACTGATCTTCGAACGGCCTAGACTATGTGCTTCTTTTTCTCGACGATTGAGTTCGATAGCTAGGTTTCTCTCGTACTCAGCACGGTCAGAATACAGATCAAAATCTCTTGCAAACTCTACAGGGTCGAGACCAACGTTATCCATTCGAATTTGCCTGCCATCCCGAGGGTCAATAAATAAATCTGCAAAGCTACCGACTTTCGCTTCCACAAAATCCCCTACTTTTGCCGTCGCTTTGGCTCCAAAGGCAGCGCCGACAAGAGCCCCTTTGGCTCCTCCAGTTAAACGCCCAACGGCAGCTCCTCCCCTGATAAGTACATAGCCGGTTGGAATTTCGGCAAAATTCTTGGCCGCTGCAGCATAGTTCTCTGTCGCTAGATTTATTCCTATCTCTGAAATGCTAAGTGGTCGCGCCAGTTGCCCAACTGCCTCTCCGATATATTTTGCATTTTTTGTTATTCCAGATCCCACTGTTTCGCCTATTACATCAAGGACTCCGGCGCCGGAACTCAAATAACCCGTTACCGGTTCTGGGTCTATTTCTGCATTCGCTTGGTTGCTAAATGCCATTGATGCAGCCACAACGACGCCCTTACTTATTTTGAGTTGTTTCATCTAATTAATTTACCAGATTGAAGGTTTCGTTGTAGATTTGATGGAGAATCCCATCTTTCTCCTCCCATCCATCAATGATGAGTGTATCAGGCCTCTTTTTCGACGTAGTGATTGAAAGTAAATCCATTCCCAGCGCGTTGGGGTGAGTGTAGGTTATCACAAGATCTTTTTTCTTAACCACCCCCTTGAGCGCATTGTGAGTTGTGCTTATTATTTGGGATTGAAACTCTTTTGGTATCTCGGATCTTTTTTGTGAGTTGTATATCATGCCGGTAATTGCCGCATTGTCTTGAATGAGGAAATCTATTTGCTCGGGTGTAGGGCAGATGGATTGAGAGAACAGAGTGGCAAATGCTTTTGATTGTATTTTAAAAGCCTCTCGCATTGATGGGGCGATTTCTCTCTGATTCCAAAGGTCTACCCAGCGATTTTTATCCGGTGTTCCTTTGAGTGCTGGCCCAATTGTGGTGCGCGCGCTAATCAATTTTCCGTTTTTATCTAACCACAAAAAGAACCAAACGTTGTGAGAAACGTTGAAGTACCCTAAAATATAATGGTTTGAGTTGCGGCATCCAGAAAACGACACTGCCCCTGCGAGTATGCTTTTGACTTCATCTTTATGAGGCTTGAGCGGGCCTGAATAAGTTTCTCCCGAACGTGGAAGTTTGTTGATTAGTGTATTTGGAGATCTTACAAATTTTTCTTTCACTTGTTCGGCGTTCTTTAGTATTGAAATTATTTCTTCGTTGGTTTGAGCGATTGCCTTCTTTGGAGAGATGATCGCTCCGCACGCGCAGAATATCAATGATAGAAAAATTAAAGCGGAAAGTGATGTTTTTGTTTTAAAACTCATGCGATACTCCAATCGATAGTGTGAAACCTTCGTATTTCGGGCCAGAAAACCCTAAAATAGTTCCTTCTTCGACTTCGAAGTACCCTAATGACCCTTCGAGAATTGTTTGTGCATTTAAGGATCGTTGGTACCCGAGGCGGATTTCTTTTCGCTCAAGGCTTGGAGCAAAGGAAAAATTACTTTCATCGAAGTCATTTGCTGCCCGATATCTGCGGCTAAGGTCCAAACTTAACGTGTCACGCTCACTGAGCCGTTTACTAACGCCTACGGAAAAATAGGAGCTATCACCATTGTCGTCTCTTTCGGCCTGCACCAATGCACCAGTTGTCGCATCGCGTAGGCTGTCTGCACCACGTGTTGAAAGGGAAGCAGATGATCTGATGCTCCAAATGTCGTTGATCGCGTAGGCCCCAGACGCAAAAATTTCGTGAGATGTTGCACGGTCGTAGGTTGCAACGCCGTTCACTTTCGTTACGTCTTCATCGATAACTCGGTAACCCAGATTCCATTGATATTGCGGGGTGCTGCGCAACAGTTGGATGCTCGCCACTTTGTGGTTGCCAGGGGCAAGTTCCTGATCAGGTTGGTCACCGTCAGGAGAATAGTCGCCGCGAATATTGTAACTGAACCCAAACCCCAAGAGCGTCTGGGAATCCAAGGTAATAGTTGAACTTAGCCCGATACCGAAGTTCAGTCCCTCACCGTAGCGATCATGGTCAACGATGAAGCCATCAAAGACCGCATTTTTCTCCGAACCAGAGAGTTGCTCTTGGCCAGTCGGTAGATTTATGTCTGTGTTCAACGCGAGTGTGGCGCGCCGACCGCCCAACCATTCCACATCTCCGGCAAACGCACGATAAGACGCCGAAACCGCGGTATCAGAAAGTGATGAAACGCTTCCTGCCCCACCGGAATGGCTACTTTTCCGTTCACCATGCAGGAAGGCGGTTTTTACGCCAAAGTCAAATCTTTGGTTGGAGAAAGTATAATGCAGCGGTGCGAATACCTGCGTTCCATCTTCATCTAGCGTCTCTTCATTGAAGCTAGATATTTCAAGCCCAAGACTGAGCGTCTGCTTGGCTGTCCCGGTTTCCTGAGAAAGCACTTCATATGGGATGATAGCACCCAGAAACGTTGAAAGTAGTATTCGTGAGTTCATAAAATTTCCGTACATACAAGATTAATTTTACCATAAGTGTATGAAAAATATCAAATTTTCATACACTCGCATGTAGTCCTGAGGAGGGGCGATTTGTGTCGTGTCGATCTTGCCTTCGGATTTCCGCGTCTTTGATCTTGTTTTTTCAACTCAACTTGGTTTGGTAAATATATAGAAATCTCCATATTGCGGACTCTCATTTACAATGCTCTACACGAAGCTTGATTACGTGGAAAAAATCGGCACATCCAAATCTGTTGAACAGGCAGGACAGGTTCTTCTAGATGTACTGGAGGGCTATGGTGCCAATCTGGTGCACGCATTCATGGGAACATACGAGGATAGTTTTCGTGTTACGACCATGCCGGACTGGGCAGTTAAGCGAGATTGCTGCCGAGAAGACTTACTTTCCTCACATACCGTCAAAGCCGTAAGGTCCGGCGTGCCCAGAGTTATTTGGGGTGTTGATATTGATCGATATAACCCCAAGGCTTCCCCAGTAGGTATTCAAATGGGGCTAGAGAGATGGGAACATTTTCGGCAACGTTGCGGCATTACATTTTCGATGCCTGATCTTGATGGGGAGTACCGGGGCGCAGGAGTGGGGCTGGGCTACGATGATCAAGCTGCACAATTTTTGCAATTCGTCAAAGAGCGAGGCAGCGACTTGGCCTTGATTTCTTTTGCGGCGCATTCCCGCTTGCAGTTTCTTCTGGAAAAAGAAGATCGATCATCGCCCCTGTCACGAAGGCAAGCTGAAATTTTGTGCTTCATTTCGCAAGGTGAGCAAATATCTTCTATCGCTCATAAGTTGGGAATAACTGAGTCTACCGTGAACATGCACCTTGGGCGTCTGAAGGTGAAACTAAATGTCAGGACAAGAGAGCAGGCTTTGGCCATGGCGCTGATCAATAAGTGGATTGAACCCTGATTTGAAAGGCAGCCTCATCCTGGCGGAAGATGTCGCATAATATACAATGCGAGATGTGGGTCATGCTGACCCGTTTGCGCTGCGACCCTTCGGGCATCTTACAGCACTAAGATGTGCTGCAAGATGTGTGTGGTAGTACCACACAATCTTGAAAAGGGGGCTGCTGCGCTCCCCCGTTTTATCCCCCAAAGCTGATGGTCGAGATTGGCATTGAGCCAGTCACGACCATGCAAACATATCGGTGTTTGATCCCTCGCAGGTGAGATTTCGCTCTCCCTGCACCCATCGACATCAGGGGCGTTCCTGCCCCTGAGAACCCTGATCAACCGTCCGCCGATTGAATGCCGCCAGCTTGTCGAAGCTGAACCCGACAAAACGATATGCGCGTTTGACCCTCAATTAGGGAGACATGTCCTCTCCCCAATACCCCATGACTGACTAGGGCTGCCGCCCCCGCGCGGTTCAAAGGGTGGGGCCTCGCCATGCTCGGTTCGCTGCGCTGCACCTGCGCGTGGCTCTGGTCCTGCCTTCGGCACCTTTGATCCTTGCACCCCCGCTCCTCGGCGGAAGCCAGACGGTTGCATGCGCAACCCGTCAGAGACGAGAGGAGATAGACACATGCCGCAGCTACACGCACAACCATATGACCTAGACGCAAACGGTTTTTATTTTGAAAGCACTGAAGACTACGCCAACAAGGCGAAGATGAACCGCAAGGCCTTTGGTGAGGTGGTCGAAGAGTACGAAATCCAGTTCATCGATGGTGAAGACATTGACCTTGCCTTAGCCAAAGCTTGGGGCGTCAATCAGGCGAGTATTGGGGGTTACTTCAAAGCCTGCGACGAATGGGAAGACTACCAGAAGAAAATCTTCATCATCGCTGTTGGTGAGGCAGGGCACAGCTTTGATCCTGAGGACGTCCATCCAGAAGAATTTGATGTGTATCTGTATCACGTAGACAGCATGAAAGAGCTCGCAGAACAGATGGTCGATGAAGGTCTATTTGGCGACATTGAAAGCAACACCTAATGATATGTTATTTTTAACCGATATGAGTAATCTATTAACTCCATGCCCACAAAGATTAGATACGTCGACGCAAAGTTCAAAACCCTTGAAAAAAAAAGGACTCCTCGGAAAAATCACTCAGTATCAAACTGGCAGAATTGATGCAAAAGCCCTTTGCGCTGACCTTGCAAAAGTCATGAAAGGACTGGAAGCGGAAGGTTACGAGATTCATCAAGTCGTCGATGTGACTTCCGGAAAATTTGAAAAAGACACATCAAATATAGATCATAGGAGTTATGGTTGGGGCTATGGATATAGCTTCACAGAAGGTCTCATTGTGATCGCCAAAAAGTGAATCCTTTAGCCCAACGATCATTTTGAGGAGCATTCAGCTCCTTTTCCCATTATTCTCTTTCTTCCGCGCACGTGTCTTGGCAGCGTGATAGAGCCGCAGTTGCTCCCGCATGCCGTTGTCAAAGGAAGGGTGCGGCAGCATCTCCCCTTCTTTGACACCCATCTCTGCCAACTGCCTGTCGATTAGATCGGTCAGCACAGGTAAATCGAGCCAATCGGGAAGCGGTTTCTTTTTCAACCAATTGTAGATTGCGTCATAAAGAGAGCGGTCAAGGCTGAGCAGATGATTGCGTGCCAACCCGCGACCCAGCCAGTGCTGATAGACACGATAGGTGAACGCGGGTGCGGTTTCTGTGCGATCTTCTCTATCGCGATAAAGCTCAGGGGCTTTCTCCGGTGGAGGAATGAAGTTGGGGTTTGGCGGCTGTGCCTCTGGTGTGAGGAGATGTAGCATCCCCAACTCTTGTCCCAAAAGGACATAAAAATCCGCTCGTTCTGAGCTGGATAGAGTGTCAGGCAGACGTGATTTTGTGTCCTTTGCCAGTTTGTGCAGTTTCAAGTGGTCCATAATTGGTAAGCATTATTGACCAAAAATTAAGATTTGTGTAGTAAATTGTTAAGAACACAACAAATGAGGCACTATGGGTACAGAAGGAACGTTTAAAGAAAAGGGATTAATGAACAAGGCGACAGCGCAGGCTGTCTGGCGCTATGCCACACGACCAGAGATTATTCCGCGTTTGCGCGCCCTTGGATATCACTTTGGCTATTTTGCCTATTTTCTTGCGCTTGTTTTACGATCCGCACGTCTCCTTCCTGCCAATCATCCGGCTTTGATGAGCCAAAATATCGGTCGCTTTGGTGTAAAGCGCCTGTTGGCGGAAGCGGCTTCTCATCTCAAATGGTCATGGGCACATCTGGATCAGATTATGATCTTCTGCGCGGTTGTCGCTGGGATTGTCATGATCTTCGTGCAATTGCTCATCATTGCCGCCATGGCAGTATTAGATGTGCGCCCTGCAATGGCCTCTGGTGGTTATTTCTCAACGCCTTCCGACAATGTCAGCACTGATGTGGTGTTCATCTTTTTAGAACAGGTCTTTGGCCCAAACCTTGGTGTGTTTGAGGCTGCATCTCAACCGATGGGAACACCTGTCTATACAGCGTTGCAAGCTATGCTGGGGTTCTACAGTGCCGCCACCATGGTCATTGCTGTGATTATCGTGATCTATTTTGTGATGACGGTGGTGGGGGAGGCTGCCAAAACCGGCACGCCTTTTGGTCGTCGCTTCCACAGCCTCTGGGCACCAGTGCGTCTTGTCATTGCGTTAGGCCTCTTGGTGCCGCTTGGCAGCGGATTGAACTCCGCACAGTATCTCACCCTGTGGGTTGCTAAGATGGGATCAGGTCTTGGAACACAGGCTTGGACAACCTTTGTGGGCTCTGTCACCGCTGGGCAGAACATCGTGAACAAACCTGCTGGAGAAAGCACCTCTGCTTTGGTGCAGCGCATATTCTTGAATGAAGTTTGTGCTGCCGCGTATAATCAGGCGGTGGCCTCTGATACCCAAGAGGTAAAGATCCTGCAGGTGACAGGGCGACGTACGTCTGTTGCGCCCAATTTTGACAATCCGTCTGCCATGATCAACGCCGCATGGAATGCCAAGGATGCTGTTGTCTTGTCATGGTCACGCAATCCGGCTGGTAAGAAAGCCACGGATCACACATGTGGGCGCATCAGTGTTTCCACCACGGAGTTTGACGTCTTTGCAGACGGAACCAGCGTGACTTTGGAAGAAGAGCGTTGGTGGTGGAATTTGCCTCTGGTTGGCAAAGATATCGAACAGCGTCTTGGAACGGTGCACCAGCAGATCAAAGAGGTATATCTCAAAGAGATCAAACGGATATCAGACGCAGTAAAACCTGCTGCCGAAGCAATCGCAGCCTATAACATACCGGTGCGTAAGCAGCCCGGATATGGCGATGAGAGCACTTTGGAATTTATCCCCGAGTTGCTCAAAGAGGTCAGCGAGCAGACCCATGAGAACATCAATCTGGAAATCTTGGCATCCTATGACTCTATCGCGCAGGCGGAATACGCCAAGAGCGACGGCTATGATGTGATGGTGGATCGCGGTTGGGGCGCGGCGGGGCTTTGGTATGGAACGTTGGGCACCATCAATCAGCGCTATATGGATGCGGTGGCTTCTGCCATTCCGACCTTGGATATTTTGTTCCAAGCCACAGATGTGGAGAGCAACGAGCGCGGCGCACTTGGTAAGTTCTTTGGTGTGAGCCGTTACCGATTGCCAGGGCAAATCACAGGCAAGATCGAAGAAACCATCACGCATGCGGCCAATGACTTTAGCGGCGCTATTGTGGACAGCGTTCCAGAACATTCACCGCTTTATAAAGACGCCAGATTGGAAGAGGCCAACGCAGCGGGGGAGACGGGCTGGCTGTCTAAAACGTTGATTGCTCTTGTGGGATCGAAACATATTTATCAGTTGAAGGACAATCCGACCTTGGACCCAATGGTGCGTCTGGCTGCTGCAGGACATGGCATGCTCAACCGCTCGTTTGCTTTGTTGGGACTGGGCACCGCATTGAGTGTTGGTGGCGCTGTCTCTGGTAGTGTTGCAGGTGCTCTGCCAGCTACATCCGGTCCGGCGAAAGCTGGCGTAGCCTTTGTCGGTGATCTTGCCGCTGCTGCTGCGTCGCTTGTTTTTGCCCTTGCGGCAATAGCTATGGTGGCAGGGATCTTCTTGGCCTACATTTTGCCAATCATCCCTTTTGTTTACTTTGCCTTTGCGGTGATGGGCTGGGTTTTGGAAATATTTGAAGCCATCGTGGCTATGCCACTTTGGGCTTTGGCACATCTGAGGATTGAAGAAGGTGGTATGCCGGGGCCAGCGGCCCTTGGGGGATACCAGCTCTTGCTGATGATCTTGCTGCGCCCCGCCTTGATCATATTTGGGCTGATTGGCGGCTACATTCTCTTTGGCGCGGCGGTCTATTTCTTCTCAACTTTGTTTAATGCGGCGACGGCCATCACGCAAAGCGACATTGCCAACAACTCCATCGGGGCATTTGGCGTGTTTGTTTACACAATCGTCTATGTGTTCTTGGTCTACAACATCGCTTTGATGTGCTTCAAAATGATTGATGATGTGCCCAAAGGGATGCTGCGCTGGTTGGGAGCGGGTGTATCTCCCTTTAGCGACAGCCGAGGCGATCCTATCAATGGATCACGTGAAGTGGTAGCAGCGGGTGTGGTTGCTGGAAACCAGATCCTTGGGGGAATTCGCGGCACAGCCTCTGGTGGTCACAAAGCTTTTGGCGAAAACAAGCGTCGCAAAGGCAATTTGGCGGCTGGACGTGATATGAACGACGATGGACCACAACGGGTGCGCATTGAATAGTAAACCCTTACGGCCTAGCCCCTGCGGCGGGTAAGCCAAAGGGCAATACGGAAGAAAGCCAGTTCAAAACCAAAATACAGCAGACAAAGCGCGGCTATGGGCAGTAGGCACATGGCCGCTGTCCCGAAATAGGTCGGAAAGTCACTATCAAAGACTTCGGCAAGTACCGTGCTGCCAAACATCACGCCAAGCAAGATGATCACTGCGACCAAGCTGCGCAGGGTGGCAATTGGTTCGTTTGGAGCTTTTGGTTCAGTGTGTGACGCAGACATAGGGAGTCCTTTGGTCTGAACGCGTCAAAAGGCTTCCCTTTTGATAAACATGACATAATTCCCTCTCAAAGTCATCAGCCGCCAAGTTTTCCACAGAAATCTGGAACGCCGTCACCACCGCAAAACCGCTCTCACACTGCGTTCAAAAGGGAACCCTTTTGGAAAGCAAAAAACACATGGTTTTGGAGGCTTGCCACATGTCCAAAGTCAGTCACACTGACCTTATGAAGCAACTAGGAGTGACCAATTCACAGGGGCGTCGGATAGGATATGCCCGCGTATCAGACCAAGACCAGAACGAATCTTTGCAGATTGAAGCGCTCAAAGAGGCAGGATGCGATGTGATCTATGGTGACTTCGGCGTCTCAGGCGCATGTGTCACGCGGCGTTCGTTGGATACGTTGCTGCGGGATCTTACTGAGGGGGATACACTGGTTGTATGGAAGCTGGATCGATTGGGTCGTTCAACATTGCACTTGCTTCAACTCTTAGAAGATCTACGCCAAAACAAAGTCGATTTCGTCGCCATCACCCAGGGCATTGATACAACAACAGCAGTCGGAAGATTACTCTATGGTCAGCTTGCTGTTTTTGCCGAATTTGAACGTGAGCAAATTGCGGAGCGCACAAAGGCTGGTATGGCGGCTGCCAAGGCGCGCGGCGTTCATATCGGTCGTCCAAGGTCCATATCTCCTGATATGGCGGCGTTGTTGCGCCATCGGTTGGATATCGGGGAAGCCTCCGTTGATCAACTCGCCGAGGAGCTTGGACTTTCAAGGCAGACCATTTGTCGGGCTGTGATGGGGCGCGATTGACACTATTGGAGATGCCATTTGTCACAACAGCGACTTGGATGGGCCTGACTCTTGGTTAGTGCTTAGGAGCCAAGTCATTTACTGGCAGCGTTGCCAACAAATGTGCTTCGGGTACGATGCCTGCTGGTGTCTCTAATCCGTCTCGATGACGATTGGACAGGTCAAACCAAATCCAATACATAAGCTGATGTGACAGGGACCAGTCCTCGTGCGGGTTCACACTACAATGGGTCACCCAGTCTGCAAAACTGATGTCGCCTTTCTGTTCCAGCCAATCCACGATGTCCCAATAGCATTGGGGCAGCATGATCAATTCACCAATGCCACGATGATTTGTGTAGATGCGGTTGATGGTCTTGCTGAAATTACCGCTGTCTTCTAACTGTCTTAAGTAGTTTAAAAATTCCTGCTGACCCATAAAAAAAGGATAGCACAAAACGCGCTATCCTTCATTAGGAGCATCATCCTAAGCGGTATGTCACGCGGTTTAGCGGTCGTGATCGAAACCGTTGTCGCGATTATGTTGCGGTTCTGGTTTTGGGCTTTGGGTTTGCGATTTGGGCACCAAATTGCGGCGAATGCCCACGGCACCAGGCGGCGCGAGATTGGGTGGGTGCTTGGCACCAGTTGGAGGCTTGGGCACCAACTGTGCATTGTCTTTATCGCGGATATTGTCGGCGGGTGTTTTGGCGGCAGTGGCAAATGCCTTTTTGGATGTCTCGTCCATTGATGGGTCTCATGATTGAAGGTCAACGAGGAAGGCCATGATTGGCCTTCCTTAGCGGTGAGCGTGCTTATGAAGCGTGCTGGTTACTCTTCACCTCGTCATCATTTGGCTGCACCTTGTGGGTGTTGACGCCCCTGTCTTTGAAGTCAGGATCTTCAAACCAGCGGATTTTGCGTGCGATGACCGGGTCAGCATCATCAATCAGCAGTAGTTGTATATCACTGGGCATACGCCGCAATTCGTCAGGATAGGCCAGTTTGCGCTGTGAAGCCGCCCGTGTGTCGGTGTAGCTTTCGCTTGTGCTACTGCCTCCAGAGCTTGCGCTAGAGAATGCATGAGACACTGCCGTTGAAAAATTCCAAACCGTGGTGTCTCCACACAAGCCAGAGAAATACTCCGCTGAAGTCTTATCTGGCGAACCAAAGTAGGAGACTGCGCCACTATTGGCGATGAAGCTTTCAAAATCTTGACCATAGACACGACGCAATTGGCAAATGTCTTGCGCAATGCCCCAAAGCTGAATGCCAAACCCCGCCATCAGGCCGTAAGCTTGTTCGACCATTGCCAAGCGACCTAGTGCAGGCATTTCATCCAAGATGAACAGGACAGGCTTTTCTGGTTTATCTTCAATGTTTCTCGCACAAACCGTGAGGGCTTGTTGCACAATTAAGCGCAGAAAGCGATTGAATGGCTCCAGACGATCCGCTGGCAGAACAAGATAGACACTCATGGGGTGACGCTTCAGGTCGGCGAAGTCGAAGTCAGAAACAGACAATGCCTCGCGTACACGTTGACTGTCCAAAAAATGTGTTTCCGCTTGCGCTGACGCCATAACATTGGACAAGAGCTTTGGGTCTTTTTGCAGGAACCGCGCTCCTGTGCTGGCAATCAGGGGATGCACAGATCCTGCCATATAAGCGAAAAGTTCAATCTGCTCATCGCCTGTCAGCAGCAGGAGATCGCGCACAGTGCCCAAGTTCCGCTGTCCTTCATAATGTTCGTCAAAAGCAACCAAGAGATTCAGGCCTTGCAGCAAGGCTTTGGACTCTTCCTGCCAAAATGCATCAGAGTTGGCGTTCTTTTGGATGAGTGCATCCGCAAGGATCATGGCATTCTCAGGTGCGTCAATGTCAGAAAGCTGCAACCAATCCAGCGGATTGATCCGAGCAGGTTCCAACCCAACTTTGGCGGCTCCGATGTTCCACGGATCAATTGCCAGAACCTTTTGCCCCATGTCCATCCGAGCCTTGGCACTCACAACAAGATTTTCGCTCTTGGGATCAATCACCAGCACAGATCCAAGATAGCGCAACAGGTTGGGCAGAATTTGCGAGACCCCTTTGCCGCCCCGTGTGGGCGCATAGGTGAACAAATGCCGGTCCCCTTTGTAAGTGACATCGCGAAGGCGCGTGCCATCCCAGATTTTGCCCAAGAAAATACCCATTCCATCCAGAAGGCCTTTTTCCTGCAAATGCGACGGAGTTGCCCATTTGGCAGACCCAAAGGTTGTCGGCGGTTTCATCAGTCCTTTGAGACTCCGACCCAACCAATAGCCGATACCCCAACAAAACCCGCACAGGGCCACCAGAAAGGACACGCTCCAGCTAAAGACATCGTCAAAAATCAGGACATAAAGGCCAATGGTGGCTGCCAGAATCCCAAGGATCGCCATACGCGCGCCTTTAGCCTCTGGCGACAAGAACCAACCGATCAGAAAGCCCAGAAGGGTGGCCCCAGCCATGATTGAAAAACGTGTGATCGAGAGCATGACCTCCATGGATACACCGTTGTTGGATCTCCGCAGAAAACGATCATCAACCCAGCGCCCATTGTGCCAAACCAAGTCCGCCACAGCGGCATCTGGTACAAAGATGGTCATGCTGGCTGTTAGGAATGCAGCCACCACAACCGGTGAAGAATTTAGAGTTGGGTGTTTCAAGACACTTCTCCTCAATAGAGTTACAAGTGCCCTTCACATCAAACAGGATGGCTCTGATTCTCGTGGGTAATGGCGGGGTAAATTCGGGTAAAGACAAACCGTTATAGCGACAGGTCTGGCCCACGTGCGCGTTTGCGTGAGCGGGAATTTACGCTGTTCCGGTCTGAATTGGCTGGAGGTCGCCGCAAATAGTCTGCAATCGTTTTGGCCAAAATCTTGCGATCTGTTTTGTGTTTGGATTTCAGCGTTCGCGCATCTTTTTGAAGATCACGGCGATCCTGTATCTGTGCGGTGATCAGATCGTCACGTTGTTGTTGATCTCTTTTGGCACAGGCCATGGCTTCTCGTTCGTTTTGATATCTGATGTTTGCCGATTTGCCCGTGAGCCGGTCAAATAGCCCGCGCAAACCTTTGTTCAATCGCGCAGAACGTTCCTTTGTTTCTTTTATCCAACGCTGTTTTTGCTGCTTTTTGACATGAAGTCGCTCTGCGCGTTGCGCTTCTACCATTGCCGCACGGGCTTTCAGGAAGGGGTGCATTTCTTCTGCGTGGCGGGTTTTGACCTGATGGATGTAAGATTTTACTTGATCGGTCATGCGCGCCCGAAGCGCTTTCTGTGTTTCCGTGACAGACGGGAGCTGTGTCGGATCCCCCAACTTGGTGGTGACGTCTTTGACTTTGACACCTGCCCATTTGCTTACGGAATAGAAGTTTCCATCCACATCAACTGCGATGAAACCACGTCTATCTCCTTGCGCCAGATAAAAACCGCGATCTGCCAAAGCACTTTGAAACCCCTTAAGTCCATCGCTGCGTTCCCAAGCTTGTCGAAAGATCTGTTTGATCTCTCTTGGATCATATCCTTGGCGCTGCGCTTGTTGCCATTGGGCAAGGGTGAAGTTCAGCGGGTTCTTGTTGCCATATGTTGCAAGCCCATCGGGAAGAGGCCAGCCGTGCTCCAAAAACAGATCGCGCGACACATCTCTCAGCTTAGCTTTGAAGTGCGACATCTGAACGGATTTCATCTCATGGGCATCAATGCGGGACCACACAGCGTGCGCGTGTCGGCGTCCGTTTTTCTCATGCACCACGATGGCACGAGGCTGATCTTCTAAGCCAACCGCTTTGGCGACGCGATCTGCTGCGTCTCGGAAATCTCTGTCGGATGCGATTTCCTGTTCAGGCGGATTTAAAGAGACAGAAAACAAAAACTGCTTGCAGCGCGTAGCTTTGGAAATTGCCTGAGCTTCTTTGAACGCGCCATGGAGATCATTGGCCATAAACCCCTCGATCTCGATTACTTCAACATGATCATTGTCGAGGTCGTTCATCAGATGGTCTGCCAAGGGAACTGCCCCAGAGCGTTGAGAGGCAACCAAGATCATTCTTCTACCCCAAGCGCTTTCATCAACGCCGCACGCATCCATGCCACCTCAGCAACAGCGCGTTTTATATCTGCCTCCAGATCTGGATCGACAACCAATGTGCCTTGATTGAGGTGTTTGGCGATCTGATTGAGATTGTTGGCCTGGCGTGTCTGACCCAGTCGCGCCAGAACCTCAGCCAGGAGCTGTTGCTCCGCGACAGGTGGTTTCCGCCGACTACGATATTTGGGAGCTTCGTCGGCAAAAACCACTGACTTAATATATGCACCCTTGGGCATCGCCCCAGCTTGAGCGTCAAGCTTCTGGCGTTCCTCGTCGGTCAATCTCAATGAAAACGGGGCAACACGGCTCATGGGCGTGGCCCTCGCAATTGAGTGCGCGGCTTAGATAGGACAGTGCTAGCTCCACTAGAAGAACCGCTATTTTGTGACTGATTTTGCTCTGATCTCAGCCATCTTGCTACCTCAGGGTTGCCCTCAAGGACGCTTTCCCATTCCTCAAGTTTTTCAATGATTTGAGGGGCATCAAAGTGTTCTAGGTTT
Source organism: Tritonibacter aquimaris (assembly GCF_009617595.1). GTDB lineage: Bacteria > Pseudomonadota > Alphaproteobacteria > Rhodobacterales > Rhodobacteraceae > Epibacterium > Epibacterium aquimaris. The sequence goes on from NZ_WIXK01000005.1 coordinate 141,567, forward strand.
GAATTCCCCAGTGCACCATTTTCAAAACTTAGATCTACAGATGCATCTAACGCCTTGAATTTAAAGGCGATGCACGTAGTTCTAGCCCCCCCTCATTTTGGTAGTATTGCAGGTGGTCAGTGAAGGCCAGTTGAGGACAACGCGCCGTAGGGTGATTTCGTCACTTTCGCAAGGTTTTCAGGGGCTTGAAGGGGATTGAGTGAGGGTTCTGGTTTTTCGTCGAACGCTCCTTTGGGTTCCACTTGTTTTGCAAGTTACTCCGCCAGAATTGCCTCTCACATGCTGATCATGGTGGCATTATCCGTTTTCAGACCGCGGGTCAGTAGTGTCTCTATTCTTTTGTCGATGTCGCGCAGCTGGGCTTGCGCCTCTTTGCGGATTGCGCTGACTTGCCTGGGAGATCATAGCCGCTGCCCTTGGGGAATGACGCAGCCCGGTTTTAAGGGCGGGTGGGGTAGGATCTGGAATGTGGTTTTGGTGATGAGAAATCACGGTGTGGCCGTGATCGGCGCAACGGTGTCGGATGCGTTTTAGGAGCTTTGTTTCTTTGAGAAGGCAGTGGGTCGAAAGGTTGGCTTGCTGCCTTTTTTGTTGATGTCGTTAAGATTGATCTCCTATCCGTTGCCATCACGTATATTTTATTTTTCAACACATGGAATCATCAGACCTTGGGCGGTTTTTTATTTTTGCAAGTAAAATTCTGCATTTCCATGATTGTATAGAATTTTTAATTTCGAAAAATGGAAACCAACACATATGAATTTAACGATTTGTTAAGGGGTTGGGTTGTTTCTTGATCTTGTTTTCAAGGAGGTTGGCAATGACAGTTGCAACAAATCAATTGAGTGATTCCGTGCTGGGCGGAGAGGTGATTTCAGATCCTGATCAAGGTGTATTTATTACCGGCACAGATGGCAGTGATAATTTTTTCGCGGGTGCTGGGGATGACACGATTTATGGTGGTGCGGGCGAAGATTGGTTTTACTCAGGCCACAATGATGGCGATGATCTGCTAATTGGTGGCGATGGGCCGGATCATTTTACGTTCCAAGTTGGGCTGAACAGCGGGTTTGGCAATGATACGATTGTTGACCTCAGCGATGGCGATTTGGTCACTTTCCTCAATTATTCCCAGGTCCCGATCAGCGTTGATGTGGTGTTTGACGGGGCTGACTCGATTTTGACCTTTGGCGCGGGTACGCTTCAGGAAAGCACGCTGCGCCTGCAAAACTATTACTTGGATCCTTACAATGATTTTGATGGCCTCGAAGTGGATCTGGCCTGGGGGTTCAATGGGACACCTTATAATTATGTGTCCAATGACACACTGACCGGTGGTGCAGAGCGCGACACCTTGGAAGGCTTTGCAGGCGATGATGTGTTGATTGCGGCTGGCGGTTTTGACCGTCTGTCAGGCGGTTTGGGAGATGATACGCTGATCGCTTCCGCTGAAGGACATGACAACCTTTATGGGGGCGACGGCAATGATGTGCTGATTGGCGGCGCGCAGGATGAAGTCCTGGAAGGCAACGCCGGCGACGATGTTCTTTCGGGCAATGGTGGCAATGATCTGTTTGATTTCTATCTTGGCGATGGCAATGACACGATCACTGATTTTGGCGCGGGCGATGAGCTACGTGTGCTCGATTATCAGGCCGGGCAATATACTTATTCGGTCAGCTACACGGACACCGATACCATCCTGACGCTGGCGCAAGGCACCGATCAGGAGAGCTCGGTGACATTGCAGAACTACATCGTTGATCCGTTTGATCTGCCGGATAACACGCTGATCGATTTCAAATTTTCTCTGTTCGGTGGCGCGTGGGGTGTGGTGTCGGACGATGTTTTGATCAGTTCGTCCGATAACGGTTACTCGGTGTCGGGCGGTGCTGGTGATGACTTGCTTTTGGGCAGTGATGGCTTTGACTATCTGTTTGGCGGTCACGGTGCGGATACGATCCTGGGTGGTGACACGCGCGACGTTATCGGTGGCGGCTCCGGGGATGACATCCTGAACGGCGGCGCGGGCGATGATGAATTTACGTTTGAAATCTTCTCATATGCCGGGCGCGAATATGGCTTTGGCAATGATGTCATCGAAGACTTTGGTGAGGGCGACGCGGTTGAAATCTTCGTGGAACCCGGTTCTGTGCCGTTGATTCAGATCGCCCGAGAAGGCGGAGATTCCTTCCTGACGCTTGGGGTTGGAACCGAGGGGGAAAGCCGGATCCGGTTTGATAACTTTGATCTGATGCCAGAGGATGTTCAGGTCGAAGGGAACCAGATCACTATTCAAGATATGGATTGGTTCTATTGGTAACCTAAGCTGATCGTTTTATTCCGAAGGCCGGCGTGATTTTCGCGTCGGTCTTTTGGTTTGCGCGGCCGTTTTTTCGCCTGAGAAAAATGTGCTCTTGCTGTTTTAGGCTCTGTTTCGCCGCAGGCCGTTAAAGTCGCAAAAAGCATCATGGTGATCCGGTGGAGTTTGGAAAAACGGATCGTCATTATTGGCCTCAAATTGCTTGGTTTGACTGTCTGCGGATGTGGTTGCGGCGCGATAAAGCCTAGGCAACGCAGCTGTCAGGTCATGCAAGCCATAGTCTGGCTAAATTGGCTCCGTCGTCTCCTTCGATCGGGGGGACAGCTCAATCCGATTGAAGCTGGCGCAATTCTGGTTTCCTGTCCTCCCCAACCCAAAGAGACGACGGTTGCAAGGATGTGTCGGCATGCTCTGCAGCAAGGCCGCGAACCGGTGGCTGAGACCTTGGGTGTTTCCCTCAAAAACATCGGCGGGTCGTTACTGCAAATTTGATGATTGCTTGATATAGGCCCCAATATGACACTTGAATACATCGATACTTTGCTGAGCACGGCAACTGCGGGCATCTGCCTGTTTTGCGCAAATCTTCTGCTGCTGCGTCGGCGCGATCCCGGTGTGTATATGCCGCTTGCGATGTTGTTTCTGTTTCAGGGGATTTCTGCTGTTCTCAACGTGTTGAACGGGGATGCGGAAGAGTTCGATTTGTTGATGCGCTTCAGCCTGGTGCTTGGCGGGCTGGATGTTGTCAGCCCCTTCCTGTTTTGGCTGTACGTTCGTGGGCTTACCTCGGAAGGGGAAGTACAGCGCGTGCCGCGGCTGCATTATCATGTGATCCCTATGGTAATTGTGACCTTGTGCCTGTGGACGATGTTGTTTTTCCCCAGCGATTTGGTCGAAGCGGATATCGCTGATGATGATCCTAGGCTTGTGGTTTTATTGTTGATTGTACTGGCGGTTTTTGTTGGTGATCTCATGCTGAAAGTGATGATCGGCACCTATGTCTATCTCACCATGCGGCGTTTGGTGGCCTATCGGGCACGTTTGAAAGAGGTGTTTGCGAGCACCGAAAATCGGGAATTGTCCTGGATCTGGGTCATCATCGTGAGTGCCGCAATTTTCCTCCTGCTGAATGTCGCGCTCAGCGCATCTATTTGGATTGGTGCATTGACCGAAACCAATCTTGAGCACGAAATGTCCGTATCGGGAAGCGTCGCAATGTTGGCGCTGTTTTGGGTGCTTGGGGTCTGGGGCCTGCGTCAACGCCCGGGCCTTATCCGCACGCCGGTTGTGGAGCCCCCGGTTGCGGAGCCAACAATTCAACGTAAATACGAAAAATCCGCCCTCAACGATGAACGCGCCCAACGGATCGCGGGAAAGATCGAGGCGGCGATGGCGGATGACCTGCTATATCGGGATCCAAACCTATCCCTTTGGGATCTGGCCAAACACATCGGCGTAACTTCTCATTATGTATCGCAGACATTGAACACGCACCTAGATAGCAACTTCTTTGATCTGGTGAACAGGTGGCGCATCAAAGATGCGATCAAACAATTGAATGCCACGGATGAGACCATCTTGGTTATTGCCTATGATGTTGGCTTCAACTCTCGCTCGGCTTTTTACAAGGCATTCAAACGTGAGACCGGCAAAACCCCGTCAGAGTTTCGTAAATAGTCGCTGTCTCGTTGGATCGGGCGGGACAGATTTCCTGTCCTCAAACATCGGTCGGGACCGATCAGTGTGAAAACTTCGCTAGCTCAAAGCGCAACGGGCATTGCCGCCTGTTTGACTTTGACAAACGGAGACCACGATGACGAAATTTGACCCAAACGCATTTATGAGCGCTGTCCAAAATGGAATGGCCAGCTACGCGGGGGATGCGCCGGCGGTGTTGATGGAAGTGGAGCGAAATGGCCTGAGTGTCGAACTGGCTCAGGGCACGCTCTCCCTTGATGACAGCACGCCCGCAACCAATGAAGCAAAATACGAAATCGGATCGCAGACCAAAATGATGACCGCCACGGTTGTTTTGCAAATGGCGAGCGAGGGGTTCTTCTCGCTTGATGATAAGCTCTCGGATGTGATGGATGTCTCGCCGCTTGCGGGTATTGCAAACATCGAAGAGGTCACGCTGCGCCAGCTGGTGACGCACAGCTCTGGTATCCCGGACTATTCTAACGACTTTAATGAACCCGGTGCTCCCAGCGTTTATGCACCGCTTTTGCAAGACCCGCCGCAGCCGGTTGGCGTGTGGGATGCGATCCAGTTTTTGATCGACCAAAACGCCCCGGCTGAATTTGCACCCGGAACCAGTACGGATTATTCCAACACCGGTTTTGTGCTGTTGCAGCTGGCCATTGAAAGCGTGTCGGGAAATGCGCTGGCCGAAGAGTTCCAAACCCGCATTTTTGACCCGGTGGGAATGCAGGATTCCAGTCTTCCTGGCTATGGTCGCCCCGATGGCATTATCAGTTCCTATTTACAGTCCGGTGATCAGAAAATTGATGTGACGCATCTGCCGTTGGACAACACGGGTGATGGCGGAGCAGTGTCAACAACTGTGGATATGATCAAGTTTATGAAGGCTCTGGTTCTGGATCAAACACTGGTCCCGGCCGATCAGATGGGTGGTCTTGAACAGTTCTTTGCAGCTGTTGGTTTTGATGACGGTGAAATGGTCGGCCACAATGGACGTGTTGTTGGCACACAGAGCATGACGCTTGTTCACCTCGAGAGCGGTCTGATTTTCACCGCGGTTGAGACGATGGCGCAGCCTCAAATGCATGTTCAGGACCTGCTGGTAAACACGATGATCGCAGTCTCTTCGAGTGCGAGCTGGGAACATTTTGATGCTGGCAAAGGTGATCTGGAATTTAAGATGAGCGCCGCAGAGCTGAATGTCCAACCTGTTGAAGATGGAAAGGGTGCCTTGCAGACGCTCTTGGAATCAAATGGGGTGTCACTCACGTTGGATACTGCCATTGGGGATTTGGACACAGATCGTATGGTGTTTGAGGATGGATCCGCACTGCTTGTGGCGGATAGCGGTGGATCACGTCTTTCAATTCGCGCACAGGCCAAAGACGCGCTGAATGCTGACAATCAGCTGATCGGGCAAGATGGCAATGATCGCCTGATCGGCGGCCAGGGAGACGATAAAATCCTTGGCGGGGCGGGGAATGATAAACTCATCGGGCGCAGCGGCCACGATTTGATTGTGGGTGGTGAAGGCAATGACCGGCTTGTGGGCAATCGTGGAAAAGACACACTGGATGGCGGTCAGGGAAATGATAGGCTTTTGGGTTTCAAAGGCGCTGATGTGCTGGACGGCGGCGTTGGCAATGACGAGCTGCGCGGGCACCGGGGCGCAGACAGCCTGAACGGTGGCGGGGGCGATGATGTGCTCAGCGGTGGCCGCGGCAATGATCTTTTGATCGGTGGTTCAGGTCAGGATGTGCTCATGGGGGGGCAGGGTGCCGATACATTCCTCTTTGCAGCGGATGCGGGGCATGACGTAATTGTTGGCTTTGACCAGGGCCAAGACAAGATCGACCTTTCCGCGCTGGAACTTGAATTCAATGATTTGACGATCACAGAATTTGGTGATGGGGCGGTCCAAAAGATCACCTATGCAGAGGCTTCGATCCTTGTGTGCGATACTGATCACTCGCTCACCATAGATGATTTTGTGTTTTAAACCTCTGCTGCATGCCGAGCTATCGGCATGCATTCTACCTAGGTTTTTTGTGATGTGGTGAGCGAGCTGATGATTGCTTTCAGCTCTTCTGGAGCAAACGGCTTATAGAGCAGATTGACCGCCAGATTATGCGCGATATCGCTGAGCTCCTTACTGCGGTTTGCCGAAATCAGACATGCTGGGGTGTAGCCGTAGCGTTTGCGCAGGTTTATGATTGCATCACTGCCCAATGCACCATCATCAAGCTGCATGTCTGCAACAATGAAGTCCGGCACCACGCCGATCTCTTCAAGCAGTTCAAAAGCTACATCTTCACTGGGGCAAGGTAGTACACTTGTGCCCCAGTTTTCGATGGTAATTGCCAATGCATTTCGCAGATCCTGATCATTTTCAATCAACAATACGATCAGATCAGCAAAGGAATCCTCTGTTGGATCCGGTTCGGGGGCGTGGCTGGTGTTTGGGAGCGCGTGTTCGGTTGCGCGCGGCACTTCCACCGCAAAGACCGTTCCTTTCCCGATCGTAGAGCGCAGGCTAATCGGGTGGCGCAGCAGGCCACAGGCGCGCTCAACAATGGCGAGACCCAGGCCAAGGCCTTCGGCTGCGCTGGCGGTTGCATGCACCCGGTGAAACTCGGTGAAAATCTTGCCTTGCTCTGCGTCGTCTATGCCAACGCCCGTGTCCCAGACCTCAATCCGAATAGAATTGGCGAGATTGCGCACCCCCACAAGGATCCGGCCAGCTTCGGTGTAGCGGATCGCGTTGGACATCAGGTTTTGCAGAATGCGTCGCAAATAGGTTGGGTCGCTCATCACCACCGCCGAGGTGTTTAAGACACGAAAATCCAGCCCTTTTTCATCGGCGCGATGGCGCAACTCATCTTGCAGCTGCTCCAGTATCTGGCACAGCGGCACCGCAGAAATATGAACGCTGGCCTTTTTCGAATCCAATTTGGAAATGTCCAGCAATGCTTCCAGAATGCTTTCAACGCTTTCCAGCGCGCTGCCAGCTTTGGCCAATAACGCCTGAGCGGGCTCGTTGGAAAACTCCTGTTCAACTGTCGCCAGATAGAGCTTTGCCGCCGAAAGTGGTTGCAACAGATCGTGTGAGGCTGCCGCGACAAACCGGCTTTTGGAGGCATTGGCCCGTTCCGCATCCCCCAATGCATCTTCCAGTTCGAGCGTGCGCTCAAGGACACGTTGCTCCAGGGTTTCCTTGGCTTCGGTCATGGTGCGAATGGCCTGACGCTCGGCTGAAACATCGGTGAAACTGGTCACAAAGCCGCCATCAGGCATTTCCTGCATAAACACTGCAAGGAAGCGATTGTCTGGGCCGGTAATTTCATAAGAAAGCGGCGGTCGGCCCTCATCATTTTGTGCCCAGCCGATCACGTCTTTGGGGCACATATCATCGGTGAACGCGAAGTTATTGCTCAGCTGTGCAAAAATAGTGGGAAAGCGGCTACCAAACTGAAACTGGCTGGCGGGGATGGATAACAGCTCTCCCAGGCGGCGGTTCCAGCCAACCAAACGGCCAAGCGGGTCGAAGATGCAGACACCTTGGCGCAAATGCTCCAGAGTGGCCTGGATCAGTCGCGACTGATCATCCATCAGCTTTTCGCGCTCGCGCCGTTCAAGGCGCATAATGTCGGATACATCGGTTTGCAAAATCACCGTGCCGCCGTCTGATGTACGATGTTCGCTGACCTGAACCCAACGATGCCCAGTCATGCGCACGTTAAAAATCACACTGCTGTCGTGGTGGCGTTCGAGACGTCGTTTGGCCCATTCTTCGGGGCATTCTGATTTTGGCAAAGCCAAGAACCGGCTTTGCGAGACCAGATCCACATATTCGTCAAATTTAAGACTGGGAAGCAGATGTTTGCGCACATCAGGCATATGCATGCCAAAGCGGCTGTTACACATCACCAATTCTTCATCGGAATTAAACAGCGCAAAGCCTTCTTGCACCGTTTCAATCGCATTGGCGAGGTTTGAACGTGCTGCTTCGGTCTCGCGGTTGGCGGCGGTTAGTGCTGCGTTGGATTGATTGAGCAGATCCAGCGCCCGCTCCAGATCTCTGGTGCGGCTGCGCACTTCGTCTTCCAACAGGACAGCACGTTGAAACTGCGTATAGGCCAGACCTGATGCGTCGGTGTCCTGTTCCACCCGACGCATCAGGGTTTCAACAATGCGCAGCAGCTTTTCGTTTTGCCGTTCAAGCGAGTCCTGCGGATTGATCAAAGTGTTGAGCATAGATCAGGCGGGCTCCTCAGGCGGGTAGATCGCGACCCCGGTCATGGTCTGGTTTACGTGCATTGAGTTGATCTGTTCACCATAGGTGCAAAAGCCAACCACGCGGTTTTCTGTCAGAACACGTGAGATTTCGCGGGTCAGCTGTTTTTGTTGCGCTTCTTGTCGGCGCAGAACACAGTCACAGGCCAGCACGAGGGCAGGTTCACCCTGATCGCGCAGCTCATCCATCTCATGTTGCAGGTGTTTTACCATATCTGCAGGATCCGCAAGTGTGAGCACCACACCTTCGTCAATGGCGGAATAAAACACCAGATCACCATTGTCACACATGCGCTGGATTGATCGAACATGGTGACTGCCGCCGACACGAACCACCACAGGGTGCGCTGCAAAGGTGAACGTTGTAAGGTTCTCTGGATCCTTGCCGAGCAAACGTGCGTATTCGCGCGCAGCCGGTTCCGCATTGATTTCGCGTACAATGCGACGGTCAGGATCTGCCCCAGTGACCACCATACGATCCTGTGTTGGTTTCATATGGTCGCTGTTCAATATGCGAATGGGGCAAAGGGTGCGAACCTGGATCAGAACCGCCGCGTTGGAGCGCGCTATCCCATTGTTGATGACGTAGGTGCGTTGAAAATCGGTGCCATCGCCAGAGGATCCCCCAAATAGGGGCACCGGTCCCAACCCCGGCGCGAGGTCGCTCACCAAGGCATCTTCTTTGGTCGAAAGCCCATCAATCATCAGAAAGCTGAATTCATGCTCCCAAGTTGGGGTTTCCTGCGCCATTTCATGTCGATTGCGCACAAGCTGGTCGATGAGCGCCTGACTGTTGTATGTGTCCAGATTGTCGATTGGTAGAATTCGCGAGCAGAAATGCCGCCTGGGCAGTCCCAGCGCCACGATCTCTCCTTCGGTATAACCGGTTTCTCCGATCTCTCCCGCTGTGGTGCAGCCAACGTATGGAGCTGGTCGAAAAAAGCGGGCAGCCTGCGCAGTGATGCGCGCAACATCTGCGTCAGGCGACACAAATAGAATTACAAGTTCCAGATCGTTCGGCCCAAGCGCTTGCGCCAGTTTTTCGATTGCATGTGGGTCACTGGCACTGGCAAAGGCGGAACGCACGATATCACCAGCACCTTTCAGTGCTGGAGCAACGTCAAGTTGCTGGCGCATTCGGTCTCCTCCCCCGAACTATACGCAATTATCTTACGCAGGTCAGTTGCGATCTTGCAATACGCTGTCGAAGCTCGCTTCTTTGGCAATCAAAACAGCCTGGGTGCGGCTTTGGACGCCGAGCTTGCGCATGATCGCTGTGACATGGGCTTTCACCGTGGTTTCAGCAATCGAAAGATCGTAGGCAATCTGCTTGTTTAGTTTGCCTTCACAAATCAAACGCAAAATGCGCGCTTGCTGATTGGTAAGCGATGTCAGCCGTGAAATCGCATCATCGGTTGAGGTTTCAGCCTCTTTGTCGAGCAACATGTAACCCGGCGGCACAAAGCGCTGCCCCTGCTGCAGGGTCTTGAACGCGTCCTGAAACACGGCGCGTTGGCTGTGTTTAGGCACAAAACCGGACGCACCCGCGTGGATCACTGAGCTGATGACGCGGTTGTCGGCCATCGAAGACACCACAATGATCGGCACTTTCACCATATTGCGCAGGCTGATTACCCCTTCGAGCCCGTTTACATCGGGCAAGTTAAGATCGAGCACAACCACATCCGGTGCGCCCTCAGCTTTGATGCGGTTCATGGCGGTGTTGAGATCCGGCGCCGTTTCGATCTGAGCAATCCCAATAGAGGCCTGCAATGTCATCGAAAGCGCGTCGCAAAACAGCGGGTGGTCGTCCACGATCAGCGCCGTCTTGAATTCATGGGGCGTATTGTCGGGCAACTCGTTCATCCACATCACTCTTCGCTAGTAGTATAACTAGATGCTAGCAAAACCCGCCTAGCAAGCCCATTAGGAGAAAGGTCGTATATAATTCCGCGACACAGAAAACTGCGCACCCGAAAGTGCGCAGTTCATTGGCTTGTCAGTAAATTCAGGGATTAGTTGTTTGAAGCCAACTGTTTGGGCAGACGGAATGTCCAGATCATGCCACCCTGGTTCAGGTAGTTCACTTTCTTGGCAACCTCACCACCCCAAAGCGGAACAGCGCCACCCCAGCCAGATGCAATCGAGACATATTGCTCGCCATCTTGCTCCCAGGTGACAGGCTGGCCCACGATGCCGGAGCCGGTCTGGAAGGACCAGAGGACTTCGCCGGTTTCATCATCCAGTGCAATGAATTTGCCCTCAGGCGTGCCAGTGAACACAAGGCCACCTGCAGTGGTCATCACACCACCCCAAAGCGGCGAGTCGTTCTTATATTCCCACTTGATGTCACCGGTGGAAGGATCGATCGCCTTGAGGCTGCCGATGTGGTCCTCGTAGTTTGGCTTAATGGTAAAGCCCGCGCCGAGGTAGGCCGCACCTTTTTTGTAGGTGATCGGCTCGTTCCAGATATCCATGCCCCATTCGTTGGAAGGCACATAGAAATTCCCGGTGCGCTGGCTAAAGGCCATCGGCATCCAGTTTTTACCACCCAGGAACGAGGGCGAAGCAAAGATGACCTCACCCTTCTTGCCATCTGCAGCCGCGGATGGGTTGCCGGGGCGGTTGGCTTCGTTGAAAATGGGACGCCCTGTTTCATCAATGCCAGAGGCCCAGCTGATGTCTTTGACAAAGGGGGTTGCGGACAGGAATGCGCCATCTTCGCGGTTGAGAACGTAGAAGAACCCGTTGCGGTCAGCAGTGGCGTAACGTTTGTTGCCCGCAGTATCCGTGAAAGGCACAACTTCGTTTACGCCGTCATAATCCCAACCTTCGCGTGGCGTGGTCTGGAAGTGCCATTTGATTTCACCGTTTGACGGATCAATACCAACACGGCTTGCCGCATAGAGGTTATCACCTTTGTTGCCTTCAAGCGGGGTGCCCGCGCCGCGCAGGTGGCTGTTCCACGGTGCGGGGTTGCCTGCGCCAAAAACCAGCGTGTCGGTGTCAGCATCATAGGACCCGCCAAGCCAGGTTGCACCACCGCCGGTTTTCCACATATCGCCGGGCCAGGTCGCGTTGAGCTCGCCGGTCATGGTCGAAGGTTCACCATTGAGCGTGCCCATGTGGCCCTCAATCATCGGGCGGGTCCAAACCAGATCACCGTTTTCCGCGTCATAGGCATAGACCATACCAACAACGCCAAATTCACCACCTGAGTTGCCAACAACAACTTTGCCGTCGACGATCAGCGGAGCTGCTGTATAGGAATAGCCTGCTTTATAGTCGGCAATTTTTTTGCGCCACTCAACCTTGCCGGTCTTAAGGTTCAGCGCAACAATACGCGCGTCCAGCGTGCCAAAGTAGAATTTGTCGCCGTAGATCGCACCGCCGCGGTTAATCACATCGCAGCAAGGCAGAATGCCTTCCGGCAAACGCGCATCATATTGCCAGATCTCCTCGCCGGTTTTGACGTCGATTGCATAGACGCGGCTGTAAGAGCCGGTCACATACATAATGCCGTCGTAAATCAATGGCTGGGTTTCTTGGCCGCGCTGCTTTTCACCACCCAGCGAAAACGCCCAAGCTGGCACAAGGTTTTTCACATTGTCTTTGTTGAGCGTTTCCAACGGGCTGTAGCGCTGCAGATGGCGCCCCATGCCGTTGGTCACAATTTGATCGGTAATTGTTTGATCGTTTTTCAGATCGTCTTCGGTAACACCTGCCTGAGCAAGACTGGCTGTCAGTGCGCCCGCAACAACCGCTGCTATGAACCGTTTCATGTGGTTCCTCCCGTTGGCTTTCCTCTCCACAGCCCGCGCGCGAGTTAACAGGCGAGCTGGGGAGTATTATCAAAGGCAACCGAAGTTCGTGGTATTGGCCAATGGTCGTACGACCATGAATGTATCTATTTATCAGATCGTTAGGAGGTGATTTTAGGCTAGAAAAGTGGTGCATACTTCCAGTTGTCTGCATCAGGTGTGACCTCATCCAGATCATAGTCTGCCCCTTGCAGCCTGCGGGCGATCTCTAGACCTTCAGTGGCAGCCTCATCCACCAGGGCGCGCCCCTGTGTCATGTCCTGCGTCACGCCGTGGCCGCGCATCAGATCCAGCCCATAGTTGAACTTGCCAATGGGGTCGCCAGCTTCGGCTGCGCGCCGATCCCAATTGGCGGCGGCATCCGGGTTATATTCTCCGCCAAGGCCGTTGTTATCAAGCTGGCTCATCCAGGTCATTGCGCCCGTGTATCCTGCTTCGGCACAGGCTTCAAAAAGGTCGCGTGCCATCGCATGACGGCCGGATTTCGTGATGTAATATCCGGTGGCGCAGGTGGTCATATTGGTGACGCCATTGTCCAGATTACGAAACACCAAACCAAAGCCGCTGTCCTCGGGGTTCAGCGTGCCGTGCTCATCATCAATGGTGGTTGTTTCAGCCATGAGTTGAGTCGCGCAGCCCAGTGCCAGGCAGATGGTAAAGTAACGCATGATGGTTCTCCCTTTGGCGAGCAGGGTAGAGATGGGCCATGAGTGGGTCAGTGCGACTTTGGTCGTAAGGCTATTTCTTGCGCTGGGTCAGGCCATGTGCGGGATCATACCCCCAAAGCGCCAGAGCCATAAATATGGCCCCGGCCAAAGCGGTCCATCCCAATGCGGCCAGATTAAATTCACCATAAAGGGCAAAGCGGATCAGCTCGACCGCGTGGGTGAACGGGTTCACAGCACAGATGTCGTGCAGCAGCTCTGAGCTTTCGGCCATTTTCCAAAGCGGGTAGAGCGCTGAAGACAGAAAAAACATCGGGAAGATCACAAAGTTCATCACCCCGGCAAAGTTCTCTAGCTGGCGGATGAGCGATGACAGCATAAGCCCAAGAGCCCCCAATGTAAGGCCGGAAAAAATCAATGCGGGCAGCACAAGGATGTAGCCTTCCCAAGGTAGCCTGATCCCATAAAGGGCCGCGATCAGCAGAAAAGTATAGACCTGCAGGATTGAGATAACAGAGGCGGCGATCAAGCGACAGAAAAGCAACCACCACCGGGGCAAAGGGCTGGTCAGCAGCAATCGCATAGACCCCATTTCTCGATCATAGACCAGCGACAGCGCGCTTTGCATGCCGTTGAACAGGATGATCATGCCGCAAAGACCGGGCACGATGTAGATCTCATAGGTGATATAAGTCTGATAAGGTGGGGTAATCGACAGGCCAAGTGCTGCGCGAAAACCCGCGGCAAACACGATGAGCCAAACCAGCGGCCGTACAAGAGCAGCAATAAAACGGCCGCGCTGGCGCACGAACCGCAATGCCTCGCGCAAGATGATGGCGTGCAGGGCTGTAAACGCTGCCTTCATGCGGTTGCCCCGATTTGTGTTAGAAAGAAATCCGCAAGCAGCAGCTTGCCCCGTAAATCGGCGCAACTCCCATTGGAGAGCACTGCACCGCGATGGAGCACAACAAGCTGGTCACTGTCTTCCACTTCGTCGGTCAGATGTGTTGCCCAAAGCACGGTTTTACCCGCACTTCGCGATAGTTCATGTACATGGTTGGTAATGGCGCGCCGACTGGCCGCATCCAGGCCAACGGTGGGTTCATCCAACAACAGCACCGCAGGATCATGGATCAGACAGCGGGCGATTTCGGCGCGCCGCCTGTGGCCACCGTTCAGATCGCGCACTGTTTCGTGGCGGCGCTCTACCATATCCATACGTTCCAGCGACGCGGTGATACGGTGATCAGCCTCTTTGCCGGAAATCCCATGTAGCGCTGCAAAATAACGTAGGTTGCGCTCAACTGAGAGATCCAGATCTAACGTGGTTTGCTGGAACACGACACCGATCTGGGCCAAAGCCTTGCGCGGGTTTTGTGCAAGGTTTTCACCCGCCACTATAATCTCGCCGTCGCGGCTGGTGAATAATCGGGTCAAAAGGGCAAACAGCGTGGATTTCCCCGCGCCGTTTGGCCCAAGCAATGCGCAGAAACGGCCCGGTTCAATGGTAAAAGACACGTCACAAAGGGCGGTCTTGGCGCCATAAGAATAGCTCAAGCCGTTGATCTGCAAACCGTTCACTTGATGGTGATCTCCAAACGCTGGGTTTCACCGGTGCTGCCAGGGACCTTCAGGTAGTAGCTTCCCGGTTTGATCGCGACAAAGCCGATCTCCATCTCGCCTGCTTCGTCAAATTCAATACTGTCGACACCAAGGGGGCGGATTTCCAGCCCTTCCACCACGATCTCATCGACCCAGATGGCACGGAAAAATTCGGGACCGATCAGTGCCAGTTCCTGACTGCCATCGCCTTGGATTTCAAATTCATAGTAGGTGCCGGACTTCAGCTCCCAAGGGGCATCTGACAAAGGCATGCCCGCAGATAGGGTAATCGGCGACAGATCTTCTTTGTTGCTGGCCGACAGAATCCCTGCAAGGCCAAAACCCTTGTCATCATCATCGTCCGCCCAGACATGGGTTCCGCTCAGGGCGACGCAGGTCGCAGCAGCAAAAAGTAATGCACGTTTCATTAGCTCATCCTCGTAGAAGCAGTCTTATGGACGCATTGCTGCGCCCCAGGGAAAGCGGCCGACTTTGATGGTTTTGATGGGTTCACGTTTCGCGACATCAATCACCGTCACATCACCAGAGACGCCATTGGTGGTGAAAAGCATCGATTTGTCGGGGGAAAACGCCATGTGCCAGACCCGGCGTCCGACCAGAATGTAGTCTTCCACCTCATAGGTTTGCGCGTTCACCACCGCCACATGGTTGGACGGGCCAAGCGCAACAAAGGCCGTTTTTTCATCCGGGGTGAATTCAAAGCCCACGGGTTGTACCCGGTCTGGATGCACCCCTTTGACCTCAAAGCGGATTTTGCCTTTTTCAGACTGGTTTTCGACATCAAAAATCGAAACGGTTCCCCCGATTTCGGCGCTCACCCATAGTTCGCCACCTTCGGCCGTGAATTCCGCGTGGCGCGGGCGGCTATCAACCAGCGTGTTGGCAAAAAGCTCTTGGGTTTCGGTGTCGATCCAATGAGCCATATTTGTAGTTTCAGAGGTGGTGATAGCGATCTTGCCATCGGGCGAAACCGCCATGCCCTCTGGTTCAATCCCCACGTTGATCTGCGCCACAACCGAACGGCTTTTGATATCAACCACTGTGGTGATCGCATCGTCTTCATTGGCGATGTAAAGGTGGCGATCATCTGGATGCAGCACAAATTGTTCGGGGTCCTCACCTGAAGGCAGATCATACAGAACCTTGCCCGTGTCCGGATCCATCACCTGAACCGTGTCACTGTCAGAGGCGCAGATATAGACCCGGCTGAAATCCTTGGAGAAGGTGATGCCACGTGGGCGCTCACCGGTTTCAATTGTGCGGGTCACCTCAAGGGTTTCGACATCAATCACCGAAATCGTGTCGTCTTTTTCATTGGTTACCCAGATTTCACCAGCCTCAGCAAAGCTACAGAACGGAATCAGGGCAGAGCCCAGGATCAACGATTTTAATGTCATTGGAAGGCCTCACATGTGCTTTCGGGTTGGTCAGCGCCAAGGGTGTCCATTTCACTGGTCTGATGCAGATAGCCGGGCAGGGGCGCTTGGGTGACGACAGCGCGTTGCGTCACCAATGGGATCGGTTGGCGCAGCTGGCCATTCCAGCTGCGATAGCTGAGTGGACGGCCTTTGAACCCTGCAAGTTCAAATGTCTCTGACAAGATAAAATCGCGCAGGGTCTGCGGGTCTGCGCTGCCGGTTCGCGTCACCGCTTCTCCAATGCTGCGCACAGCAGCCCATGCACCATAATCACGAGCGCGCATGTCGCGCTGGGCGAGATCGTGGAAGCGGCTTTGTAGTTGCGCAGCACCCCACTGTTCAACGACCCTGCTCCAGGTCTGCGGCATCAGCCCGGCTGATCCTGCCACCGGGCGCGCGCGCCAGGTGTTAAACGGGATATAGCGGCCAAAATCATCGGTTTCATCCGCGACCAACAAAAGGTCGTAGTCGCCCAAGCGTTGGGTTAGCAGCGGGATTTCCTGTGCCGCGTTGCGGCGCATATCTGCGTCAATGTCCCAGGTGAGTTCCGCGGAAATCTTCAGGCCAAATTTATGGGCGCTGTCGCGCAGGGCTTGGGCAAAGGTCAAATCAATTGGATTGGGGCCAGAAATGAGAGCCAGATCTTCCCAGCGTTTACTCCGGGCAAACTGCATCAACGCGTCGGCACGCATAGCGTCGCTGGGGACGGAATGAAGCAGATTGGCGCGACAATCGCTGCCGCGCAGTGCAATGTCTCCTGCGCTTGCGTTAAAAAGCAGAGCGTTTTGGGCTTGGGTGAGATCGGCAATGGTTGTGATGTTTTGTGGTGCAACATCCAGAACCAAAAGCTGCGATTGCTGCAACGCAGATTGTGCGGAAGCAATAACATCCGCGTCAGTTGTTACTTCCAAGACTGTCAAAGCATAGGTGTGACCGAGGAACTGACCGGTGGTTTTGTTATCTTTCAGCGCAAGCTCAGCCCCCGCACGCGCAAGATCTTCTGGGACCGGGTCCAGATTTGACAGCGTTGGGCGATCTGACTGTACCTGTTTCAAGAACACAATTGGAATGTCGATTGATGTCGCGCCTGCGAGCATCGGTTGCGCTGCTAAAAATAGCGTTGCAATCAAACGTCTTAGCATTGGTGCTCCTCCCAATTCTCAGGCTAAGCGCTGATCTGGACAAGAGACATAGGACCATAGTCGAATTTTCCCCATACCTTAAACCAAGGTCGAATATCCGAGTAGCAAGCGCCTGCGTTAGACCAAGGTTAAGGCTCGAAAGGGAGGTTGATATGACTTTGAGAAACGCGCTGACCGCTTCTTTTCTGATGGCAGCTCCAGCGATTGCGCTGGCCCACGGCGATGTGGCGCCGCAACCTATGGATACAGATGCTTTGCCTGATGTGGGTGAAGAGTGGTTGATTGAGAACCCCTATCGCGACCAAGGGGAAGACGTGTGGGAAACCGCTATTGAGATCGGTGACAGTGGCTACAATCAGAATTGTGCACGCTGTCATGGTCTTGGTGTTGTGTCCGGTGGCTTGGCACCTGATCTGCGCTATCTGGAAGCCGAAGAATTTGGCGATGAGTGGTATATGGAGCGCTTCCGCACCGGATATACTCAAAACGGTATTACAAAAATGCCGGGCTTTGGGGATCTGTTGGGGCAAAAGGCAGCCTGGGCGATACGTACCTATATCGAGACCCGCCCGGATGATGGTGCCTTGGATGACGCGACACCACGTCTGAAAGAAATCCGCGACGAGTTGCAGGCTATGTCTGCGTCTGGCGGCGGTGATATTGGCGCGCTGCAAACTGAGCTCGCTGAGATTGCAGAAAGTGTCGAAACCGGCTCTGGTGCTCCGATTGCGGATAGTGTGGCCTGGCGGGCTGCCAACTTGATTGCGGGAGATGCGCCTGATTTTGCAAAAGCAGCTGAAGTTCTGACAATTGGCTTGTCGGCTGCACAGTAAGGAGCAATAGTTTCTGACCATGGGCTTGGGGAATTTATATATCGCCGCAACACTGGCTTATGCCGTTTCCATGTCATCTGCATGGGCGCGCTGCGCTGACTATATTCCCCAGCCAAAGCCCCAGAACGCTTCTCGTGACATCGTGGGGCAAGATCTTGATACCATTCAGGAACGTGGTTTTATCACCTTTGCCGCCTATGAAGATTTCCCGCCGTGGTCTTGGGAAGACGGCGGGAAAATCACAGGCGTTGATATCGAGATTGGCAGGCTGATTGCCGAAGAGCTTGGCGTCGAGGCCCGTTTCAATCTAGTCGCAGCCGGAGAAGATCTGGCAACAGATTTGCGCAATTGGCTCTGGAAAGGGCCGATTGTTGGCGGCCAGGTGGCCAATGTCATGTTGCATGTGCCCTATGACAGCGAATTTGCCTGCCGGGTGGAGCAGGTGGTGTTTACCGGCCAGTATCACACCGAAGAAATCGCCATTGCCTATCGCAAGGATGACTACCCCGAGGATCCACCGCTGCCTGCGTATTTCCGATTTGATACGGTTGGGGTGGAAAACGATTCCATTGCGGATTTTTACCTTTCATCCTTTCCCGGCGGGCAACTTTCCCAAAACGTAACCCGTTATCCAACCATGTCTGAGGCAATGGCAGGACTTGATGCGGGAAACACCATGGCGGCGATGGGGCCGCGTGCGCAGCTTGAATTTGGCCTGACGGATGCCACCGATGTACATGTGCCGCCTTTGCCGGGGTTCGCCGTGGGATCGTGGGATATCGGTGTTGGGGTTCATTTTGCCTATCGCCCCTTGGCCTATGCGGTGGGGGATGCGATTTTTGCTGCGCTCCAGGATGGCCGCATGGACGCCATTTTCACGCGTTACGGGCTGACGCTAACACCGCCAGAACTGCGCTGAGGTTTCAGATTGTTGTGATCTGGCCCGCGTGATCCACTGCAATAACCTCATTGATTTCAGGCAGGTTGCTTTTTGCCGCTTTGATTTCTTCAACTGTCATCGTGCAAAACGCTGTGGAGGCGGCATCGGCCAGGGCTGCACTGTGCGCCATAACAGACACCGTGCTCCAGTTCATATCAGCGCCGGTGGGGCTCAGGATATGTGAATGACGCGCATCAAGCTGCAGCGCGCCGGGGCTTGAGGTGGCAATCGCCTGGTTCATAAGCTTGCGCGTGGTGACAAGCCCCGCACTTGGATCTTCGACACCAATATGAAACGGGCCGCCGAGCGCCGCGAATTCTCCGATATTGATCAGGGATTTTTGCAGGCCAACTGCGGCAAGCTGGGATTTGATGACATCCGTTGCATATCCTTGTGCAATACCATTGAGGGTGAGCGCTTGACCGCTATCTAGCGCAATTTGATCGGGGCTCTGTGTGACGCGCTCCCAGCCAATCGCGTGTCTTGCTGCTTGTGTTGGCTGTCCGCGCGACAGTGCAAGCCATAGCGGCTGAACCGTCGGGTCAAACGCGCCGGATGTGGCGCGGTGGATAGTGTCACACTGGCGCAAGAGCTCCTGCATCCAGGGATGTGGGTGTGCTAATTTTCCAGCACGATTGAGCCCGGACAGTGCTGAATTGGGATCATACAGGCTGAACTGTCGCTCAATCAGTTTAAGCTGCGCTTTGCAGGTATTCAGTGCGGTTTGGGCCAGATGAGCGGGCGCATAAAGGCTGATCTGAACATCTGCACCTAAGGCAAACCCACGCCAACGTGTCGGGCTTGCATCGGCCGGAAAGCCGATCACACAGGCGCTGAGCGTCAGGAATCTACGACGAGATATCATTTGGCACCTTCCAGTGTCGCAAGGCTTGCTGCCTTGGGGCGCTGCTGTTTGGCTTTGCGTTTTGCAGCAATGATCAAAGGGACACATTGCGCGTCGTCATTGTGAATGGTCACACAGTCCAAGCATTGAAAACATTCATTATAGGCGATTTTTCCGTCTTCCTCTATCGCTCCATAGCTGCATTTTACTTTGCACAGCTGACAGGGGGAGCCGCATTCTGTTCTGCGCGCAATCCAGTCCCGTCCCCGGATCAAGCCGCCAATGGCCATTACGGCACCCAATGGGCAGACATAGCGGCAGAAACCTTTGAACAGGACCATCCCGCTCAGAAGCCACAGCGCGGCATAGGCGACATAGTACCACTCGCGCACAAAAAATGTGGTGATGGCGGTTTTGAACGGCTCTACTTCTGCCGCCTTGTCGAGATTGTCAGGCGACCAGAGCGTGATGCCAACAAGAGCGGCCAGCACGCCATATTTCACCCATTTCAATCGTTTGTCCCACATTGCTGATGGGTTGTAGCTTGGCAGACGCAAGAGCCGCCCAAGATGGTGGGCAAATTCCTGTAGCGCCCCAAACGGGCAGAGCCAGCCGCAAAAATAACCACGCCCCCAAAGGACAAAACCGATGATCACGCCCCCCCAGATCAGCAGCGAGAACGGATCATAGAGCAAAAATACGTAGCTGCCGCCATCAAGTGCTGCGCGCAAAACGCCCATGACCGTGACGATCGACAATTGCCCCTGACCCCACCAGCCAATGAACACGACGACAGATGCAAGAATCGCCAAACGTATCGGTGTATAATAGCGCTGATTGGCGAGCATATCCTGTTTCACCAGCAATGTAGTGCTGAGCGCGAGGAGCACTGCGCCCAAAAGGATCAGATCTGCCTGCCGATTGCGCAGGGCTTCCAGCCAGGGTGGAACCGGCTTGGGTGGTGTGTCGCGTAGAAAAAAGCGCTCATCCGTCTGATGGGCCACTTCAAGGGTCACAGAGCCTTTTTCGGGGCGAAAAATTCCGTGCTCGCGTATCGCGGAAACATTCAGCTGCCATGGGCGTGAGGGATCAAATCCAAGTCTGCGATCCGTGCGCAAGATCATTGCAACCCCATCGGGCACACCGGTGGCAAGTTCTACAAACAGATCCGCATCGCGCAGTGCGACGGGCAACCCATCCTGTTCAGCGGCAATTAAATCGGGGGCGGTGTTACGCACAAAATCGTCGGAAACCAGCCCGTGACGGCCGCGTTCGATCAACAAAAGCGGCTCATCGTGATCTGAGATTGTCAGAAACCGCTGCAGTTCCTCATAGCCATCCTGACTGAGTACCGCGCGGGCAATGGACTTTGGACCTACATCTACCACCCATAGATCCAGATAATGTCCTTCAGGGTCAGATGTGGCCTCATCATCATCGTCTTCCCAAGTGGTGCCTGCAAACAATTGGTCAACTTCGGCATTGGTCACCACAGTGTGTTGCGCCACACCTTGGTGAACCAGATCCACCCAGGTTAGCGGCTCATCCAGGTCTGGGTTGGGGTAGGCTGGTGGTACAGTTGAGATACCTTGCAGCTTCTCTTTGGCAACGGCCAAGGCAGCTGCCATCACCGATTCATGGGCTATGCGCACTGAGGCGGTCGCCTTGGTGACACCATCCAGGTAAACCAGCGAAGAATTACCCGATCCGTCCCCATAGGGGGTTCCCACCACCACCGATGACGATATGGAAAGGCCCGGGTATTGCTCAAAAAACTTGTGAAACGGGGCTTCGCCGAGGCCAGACACAAAGATCGGTTCATTGTGATCCAATAGGCGAACATCGAGGAAGTTTCCTTCTAGATCCAGCACCACCAGCATGTTGATTGCGCTGCCCGAAAACCCCGGCAGCGGTGCAAGCGGTTCGGTCTCAAAGACATATCCTGCCTCTGCACCGCCCGAATTCAACAGGTTATAAACACCATTCTCGCCCTGCATTTCGCCAAGGGAAAACGGCGGCATGATCAGCTCAGCGAGAGCGTCGCGATCACGACCTTCGGCAAGGGCTGCTCCCCCAAACCATACCGTGATCAAAAGCCATGTGATCCAACGTAGTAACATGGAATCAGCCTATGGGGCACGTTGTGCGCTCGCTATACGACGTTGGTCTGGGAGGCGGTGCTACGACCAAAGCACCATTTGCGCTCTGATTGGCTCTGCATATCCTTAATCATACACACAACGGAGGAGACGAATATGGCGTGGAGCGCACCTACACTGAAAGAGATCAACTGCGGCATGGAAATCAACATGTACAGCCCCTCAGAAGATGAGGGCAGCCGTGGCCACGAGCCGGATCTATTCTAAGTGAATTTCACGGGCGGAGCCCAGAAATGAAGTTTATAGTCTTAGGCGCTGCGGCAGGTGGTGGCCTGCCGCAGTGGAATTGCGGCTGTGCCAATTGCTGCGATGCGCGGCGCGGTGTCATCCCCTTTGCAAGCCAGTCTTCGCTCGCAGTTTCTGTGAACGATACAGATTGGGCTGTGCTGAATGCCTCTCCCGATATTCGGACACAGTTGCAGACAACGCCTGCGCTTCATCCAACAGCATTGCGGCACAGCCCAATTTCCTCAGTCCTGCTCACCAATGGGGATATAGACCATGTCGCTGGTCTGTTGAGCCTGCGTGAACAAACCCCGTTTGATCTTTATGCAACGGGGGATATCCACGAGGTTCTGACCCAGAACAGCATCTTTGAAGCGGTAAACCGAAATGTAGTGTCGCGCCACCAGATCGCGCTTGAAACCCGGTTTGATGTTTTGCCCAGTCTGGAAACCATAGTGTTCCCGGTTCCGGGCAAAGTGCCGCTCTATTTAGAAGGTGCTGAGGTTCAAACCGATATGATGGGAGAGCAAACCGTTGGCGTGCGCCTGTCGGATGGCAAACGGGTGGCCTATTATATCCCTGGCTGCGCCATGGTGACGGATGCGCTTTTGAGCCAGATCTCGGATGCGGATATCTTGTTCTTTGACGGCACGCTTTGGGACGATGATGAGATGATCCGCACGGGCACCGGTGTCAAAACCGGACGGCGTATGGGGCATATTCCGATCAGCGGTGAGGATGGATCTATTGCCATGCTCAATAGCCTGAGCTGCCGTAAAGTCTATATTCATATGAATAACACCAACCCGGTGTGGCAGCCCAGCAGCCAAGAACGCGCCTTTGTCGAAGAAAACGGCTGGGTGGTGCCCGTGGATGGTTTGGAGATCATGCTATGACAGTTGAGATGCTCGAAACCCGCCTACGTGCCATTGGCGAGACCCGCTATCACGACAAACACCCGTTTCACCACAAGCTCCATTCGGGGCAATGCACCCCGGATCAGGTGCGGGCTTGGGTGATCAATCGATGGGCCTATCAGGCCGCAATCCCAATGAAAGACGCGGCATTTCTGTCGCGCTGCAGTGATCCCGCCATGCGTCGCGAATGGCGCTCTCGGATCGAAGATCACGACGGCGGCGTGGCTGAGGGCGGCGGGTTGCGTCGCTGGTTGAAACTGGCCGAGGCGGTCGGGCTGGATCCAGACTACGTCGCCTCGGGGCAGGGGATCTTGCCTGCAACCCGTTTCGCGGTTGATGCTTATGTGCGCTATGTGCGTGATATGCCATTGCTTCAGGCGGTGGCCTCGTCGTTGACGGAGCTTTTTGCGCCCTCAATCCATGAACGCCGCATTGAGGGCCTGCTGGAACACTATGATTTCGCCAATGCCGAAAGCCTGTCTTATTTCCGCAAACGCTTGAGCGAGGCGCCTAAAGATGTGGAATTTGGCCTCGCTTGGGTGCTGAAACATGCGGATACCGAAGAAAAGGCTGACATGGCCTGCGAGGCTTTGATGTTCAAAACAGATGTGCTCTGGGCGCAGCTTGATGCGCTTTGGGGGGCATATGTGGAACCGGGCCGTATTCCGCCAGGTGCCTGGCAGCCAGGAGAGGGGCTGTTGTGATGGATCTTGCATTTGCCAAAGCGGATTGCCCTGTGTTGCCCCGTGGCGTGCGGATGCACGAAGATCGTGTGCGTGGTGGTATGGTGCTTTTGGCCCCGGAAAAGGCTGTTGCGCTTGACCCTATCGGAATTGCAATTCTCAGCCGGGTCGATGGGGTGTCTTGTTTTGGCGACATAATATCGGACCTGGCTGAGACCTATAATGCGCCAGTGGATCAGATCGAAAAAGACGTGCAGGCTTTTCTGGTCGGATTGCGGGCGCGCATGTTTGTTTCGGTGGTGTCATGAACGCGCAGCCCCCCATCGCGCTTTTGGCTGAGGTCACCCACCGCTGTCCGTTAGCCTGTCCGTATTGTTCCAACCCCGTGGAACTTGTACGCAAAAACAATGAGCTGAGCACGGAAACATGGGTCAGTGTGTTTCATCAGGCGGCAGAGATGGGTGTTTTGCAGCTGCATCTGTCCGGTGGTGAGCCGGCTGCGCGCCATGACCTGATTGAACTGGCGCAAGCCGGGCGGGATGCAGGGCTTTATACCAATTTGATCACCAGTGGGATCGGTCTGTCGTCCAAGCGGCTTGATCAGCTAGAAGCCGCAGAACTTGACCATATTCAGCTGTCGCTTCAGGGAACAAAACCCGAAATCGCTGATTGGGTCGGTGGCTATAAGGGCGGCTTTGACCGCAAAATGAAAATCGCGAATGAGATCAAAGAGCGTGGTATCCCGTTGACGCTGAACGCGGTGATGCATCGCCACAATCTGGATGATCTCGATCGCACCATTGAAATGGCACAGGAAATGGGGGCCCGCCGTCTTGAGGTTGCTTGTGTGCAGTTTCACGGCTGGGCGACACAAAACCGTGGCATGTTGCTGCCCACGCGTGCACAAGCCGCTGCCACTAAAGAAAAAGTTACTGCTGCGGCAGAACGGTTGCGCGGTGTTTTGGCCATCGATTTTGTGCCCCCGGATTACTACGCGGAATACCCTAAGGCCTGCATGGGCGGCTGGGGCAGCGCTGGGCTGAATGTGACACCTGAAGGCAAGGTGCTGCCGTGCCATGCCGCAGAAACCATTCCCCATCTTCAGTTTGAAAACGTGCAAGATCGCCCCTTGCGCGAGATCTGGTACAAAAGCCGCGCGTTTAATGCCTATCGTGGCACTGATTGGCTGCCGGATCCCTGTAAAGGGTGTGAGCGCAAAGAGATCGATTTTGGCGGGTGTCGCTGTCAGGCCTTGGCCATTGCCGGGGATGCGCAGGCGACTGATCCAGTCTGTGTCCGTTCCCCCATGCATGGGCGTGTGCTCGAAATGCTTGCAGAAGCAACGCAAGCGGATCAGGCAGATTTCGTTTATCGAAAGCCAGCGCCAACCCGGTGAATTTCCATAAAGTGTTACCCATGATCGAACTGCTCGACTGGGCAGGCTTTGGTTTGACATCATTTCTGCATAGTGAGATCATGACGTCATTAAAGGGGGTATTCTATGGCCAAAGACAAAACCGATAAAACCACGTCGGATAAGAAAAATACCTCCTTGCGCTTAGATCGCAAAACGCTGAAGCTATTAAAAATTCGTGCAATTGAAGACGAAACCAGTGTTCAAAAAATCATTGAAACCTTGATCGAAGAGTATTTGGACACGTCCAAGAAAAAGAGCTGATGTCATGTCAAAGCGCCTTCTTTCTTTTTCCGGTGCCTGTGCGTCGGATAACTGGGGCGACCTTTCAAATCATCTGAGCACACGTATTGAAGAGCGTGTGCCGGCAACATCCTTTAAAATGCTCGATTGTTTTGATCAGAGCCTGCGCGCTTCTAAAGCGCTCTTACTTGAAGTCGGTGAGGAACTAATTCTTGTCGACGCAAACGGTGCAATGTGGCGCCAACCTGCCGCCCGCAGTGGAAATTTTGTAGCTGATCTCTGTGATGGCCCTGTCAAAGCGCGGCTTACGCATATGTCGCCCCTGCGATGCCTGCTGGAAATGGGGCAGGGGCAGATTGATTGCACCATGTTACAATTTGCCGACGACAGCGAAAATACGCATCTGCGGATTGGCTGGCTAGTGCTCTCTGCAGGGGAGACTACCGTTACATTGCTGACAGTGAATGCGATGCGTGGGTATAAGAAATCGGCAAAGCACCTACATAAGACGCTGCAGAATAGGGGGGCTGTCCCTGCGGATCTTGCTGAAGTGACTGATGCCCTGTTTCCTGATCTAGATCACTATGTGGCCAAACCTAAACTTTCGTTTGCACCCTCGACAACGGCCTTTGATGCGGCCAATCAAATCGTTCGCGCATATTTAGCCGTAGCGCGACAGAACGAGCCTGGTGTGATTGCGGATTTTGATACGGAGTTCTTGCATGAATACCGCATTGCTATGCGCAAAATCCGTTCAGTTCTGAGCCTGTTTAAAGGGGTGTATGAGGACGCGGTCACCGCTGAGCTTAAGCAGCGTTTCTCAGGCCTTATGGCATCAACCGGACCATTGCGGGATCTCGATGTCTATTTGTTAGAACGTGAGCTCTATTTCGACATGTTGCCTGACAAGCTGCATGAAGGGCTGCGCTTGATGTTCGAAGCCTTTGAAGCAGATCGCAGCGCAGCTTTAACAAGTCTGACCAATCGGTTGCAAAGCGTCGAATATAAACGCGATATGGCAGAATTGCAGTGCATGTTTGACACTCCTGACGCGCTTTTACAGGGGGAGCACGGCGACGAAAGCGTTGCAGACTACGCCAAGAGACTTATCTGGAAACGCTATAAGAAAGTCTGCAAAACGGCGCGAGAAATTGATGATGCAACGCCTGATGCCCAGGTGCATGAGCTGCGAATATCATGCAAAAAGCTGCGCTATCTCATTGAGTTCTTTAAGCCAGAATTCGATGCAGCCGACATCAAGGTGATCTTGAAGCCGTTGAAACGTATGCAGGAAAATCTGGGTCTCTTTAATGACTACTCTGTGCAACAAGAAAGTTTGCAAACGTTTGTGGAGCGTGGCCGTCTAAACGGGCAGCCAGCCCTTAAAGCGGCGCAAAGTGTCGGCGCTTTGATCGTGATTTTGCATATGCGACAGCTAGAAGAACGTGCGCGCGTGGTGCAAAATTTTGCTCGATTTGACAGTAGCCAGACACGTCAGTGTTTTCGCAGATTGTTCAGCTAGGCGGTATGGTGGCATGGCACACGGCGCGGTGAGACCACAATAGGCGTGAAATCACATCACGGTCTCATCTGGTTGTGCCTTCGTTTGACCGGAGGCAGTCGATTAATGTCTCGTTTGGTCATACCATGTGTTTTGAAAAAACTGAAACCGCGAGATTGAGAAGAAGCTGATGCAGGAAATTGAACGTAAATTTCTGGTGCGCGCTCTGCCTGATTTGTCGCAAGCCATGCGTACAGAGGTCCGTCAGGGCTATATCACCCATCCCACAGATGCGGTGGAGATGCGGCTGCGCCAGACTGATGGTAGCTTTGTGCTGACGTTCAAATCTGGCGAGGGCACCGTGCGGGTTGAGCGGGAAGCTGAAATAAGCCAGGAACAATTTGAAACATTCTGGCCCGAAACCACGGGCCGCCGCGTGGAAAAAATCCGCTGGAGCGCAACGCTGCCCACAGGCCAGCTCTATGAGCTTGATATCTTTGAAGGCGCGCTTGATGGGCTTTTGCTGGTCGAAGTTGAATTCGATACTTTAAAAGCCGCAGAAGCCTTTGCGCCACCTTCATGGTTTGGAGCGGATGTCACCAACGACAAACGCTACAAGAATAAGAACATGGCGGTGAACGGTCTGCCGATTTAGGCCAATGATCGCCGCATCATATAAATGTCCATCAGCCAGCCATGTTCGGCACGCGCCTTTGCACGGGTGTTGGTGATCTCTTCGCTCACAGCACTAAGCGGGCCTGCGATGGAAATCTCATTCTCCATCCCTGCATAAGCGGTCCACCAGATTTCAATGCCTGCTGGATCAAGGCTTTTAAATGAGCATTGCCCATCCAGCATGACAACAACGGTTTCCGCAGTCTTTGGCCAGCCCGCATCGCGCAGTTGTCGACCTGTGGTGATGGTTACGGCCTCGTTGATCTGGTTCAGCGGTTCCGCATGGGCAGCTGTCAGCGCTTGAATTGAGGTGATGCCAGGGATCACGTCAATTGTAATATCGCCTTTGCTGTTCAACCGTTCCGCAATACGCATTGTGCTGTCATAAAGCGACGGATCCCCCCAGACCAGAAAACCGACCTTGCCACCCTCTGGTAGTGCGTGCTGCATATGATGCCACCAGAGTGCAGCGATCATATCGTGCCAGTCATCAACCCGTTTGCGATAATCTGTGGTGGCCTCATCGCGCACGGGCAGGTCGAACTCCAGGATGGTGGGGCCCGGCTGCTGGATCACCTGTGCGCAAATAGCCTGACGTAAAGACGCCAGATCATCTTTTCCCGCCCCTTTGTTGGGGATCAGGATCAGATCCACCGAATTCAATGCATCCACCGCCTGTAGCGTCAGATGATTCGGGTTTCCGGTGCCAATACCAATAAGAGACAATGTATATGAGGTCATCGATGGCTCCAACGGTGTGGTACAAGATGGGATCTGAGCAATGGTTGTGACAAAGGCGCGCCGCTAGCTGTCTTCCGCCAGGGGGCCGTAAAGTATCAATACGGGTGCGGTTGTTTCCAGCTTTCGCAGCAGCTCAGGCAACGCGCCCAAGGTTTCGCGCCGCAGGGTCTGTTCAGGTGTGGAAACACCGCTAGCCAAAAGCGTCGGCGTCTCTGGGGACAGCCCATGCGCCAATAGCTTTTCGGCAAGCTCTGCAAACGTGCGTTTGCCCATATAAACAACTGTTGTGGCCTCAGGGTCTGCAAGGGCCGCCATATTGAGCTGCTCTGGCAAGGCCCCGGTCACGCTGTGGCCGGTAATGTATTGCAGCCGTCGCGCGGTCATACGTCGGGTCAGCGGGATATTGGCTGCCGCCGCCGCCGCTGATGCTGCGGTGACGCCGGGGATGATTTCAAATTCAATGCCAGCTTCCCGCAGCGCAGTGATCTCTTCCTCAAGGCGGCCAAATATACCAGCATCGCCTGATTTCAGCCGCACCACCCGCGCGCCGGTCTGGGCGTAATCAACCAACAAACGGCTTACGTGGTTTTGCTTGGGCGAGGGGCGTCCTGCGCGTTTGCCCACACCAATCAGATCCGCTTCGGGGTTTGCGTGATCCAGGATCGGGCCTGAGGACAGATCATCAAACAAGATGGCATCAGCAGTTTCCAACCGCTTTACTGCTTTTACGGTCAAAAGCTCAGGATCCCCTGGCCCAGACGACACAAATGAGACAAAGCCGGTCATGGAACTTCCCCGGTGATCAAGTGGAAGAAGGTGCCAGTGACATTGCCCTTAACCGATCCGGTTTCCGGCACAGGGTTGCCATCTGCATCAAAAACATTCGCCAGCGGCGCGTCTGGTTCATCCAAAATAGTGGAATAATGGAATTCATGCCCACGCAACGCGGCCTGGCTTGCAAAGCCGGGCATCGGATTTTGCAACACGGCGCGACGGTAGCCAAGGTGGAACTTGCGCTTTTCATAAGACGTCACAAGCCCCAGTAAGCCCGCCATCTGGTGGCGGTTGCCTTCTTTGTCAATCAAGGCCTCGCCAAGCGCCATATAGCCGCCGCACTCACCATGCACGGGCTTGGTTTCGGCGTGTTTTTGCAGCCCCGTGCGGAAGGTATGAGCCGCAGCAAGCTGTCCGCCATGCAGCTCCGGATAGCCGCCTGGCAACCAGACAAGATCTGCATCCGCTGCTGGTGCTTCATCTGCAAGTGGGGAAAAGGGCAGGATCTCGGCTCCGGCCTTGCGCCAACCTTCCAGAAGATGTGGATAGGTAAAGGAAAACGCCGCATCACGGGCCAGGGCGATACGCTGCGCTGGGGGCGTTGGCAGCGGGGCCGCCGCGGCCTCCGGGCCTGTGAGGGCAGCCGCTTTGATGGCCTCAAGGTCCACATGGGCGCGTAGAAATTCTGCATAGCCCGAGATGGCGTTTTCCAGATCCGGATGTTCAACCGCCTGGATCAGGCCAAGATGGCGTTCGGGCAATGCCAGATCGCCACGCCGGGGCAGGGACCCAAGTACTTTGACGCCAGCGCGCTCCATGCCCAAACGAGTCAGGCGCTCATGGCGGGGGCTTGCAACCCGGTTCAAAATCACACCTGCAAATGGCAGATCCGGTTCATAGGATTTAAAACCCAATGCTGTGGCTGCTGCAGATTGCGCCTGCCCGCCCACATCAATCACCAACACAACCGGCCAGCCCATGCGTTTGGCCGTTTCCGCCGATGATCCAAACCCGGTCTGCCCCTGTGTGGCGACACCATCAAACAGGCCCATTGAACCTTCGGCGACGCAGATATCTGCACCCTGCGCCTGATGAGAGATCGCGTTGAGCAATGTGTCATCCATCGCCCAGGTATCAAGGTTGAAAGACGCGCGTTTTGCCGCCGCCAGATGGAAGGCGGGATCGATATAATCCGGGCCGCTTTTGAAGGGCTGAACTTTCAACCCGTCCTCAGCAAGCGCGCGCAGCAAGCCCAGCATCACGGTGGTTTTTCCGGTGCCCGAGGATGGCGCGGAAATCAGAATACCTTTTGCCATCATTCAGTTCCTTCCGGGAAACGGGGATCGGTGCCAACTGGCCGGTAACGGCGATCATAGTCGCCTGCATACAGGCAGCTTTCGTCGAAATCATCTGCACCAATCGCACGGCCCACCAAGATCAGCGCGGTGCGGCCACGTTCGCCGTCAGTGGCTTCAATCAAGGTTTCAAGCGTTGCTTTTACAATGCGCTGGTCGGGCCAGGTGGCGCGCCAGATCACGGCAACAGGACAGTCCGCGCCGTAATGCGGGGCGAGACGGTCAACCACATCGTCGAGCACATGCACGCTCAGATGGATGGCCAGGGTGGCACCTGTTTTGGCAAAGTTTTCAAGCGTTTCACCTTCGGGCATCGCTGAGGCGCGCCCTGATGTGCGGGTGAGTATCAGCGATTGTGCCACGCCTGGCAGCGTGAGCTCTGATCCCAGTGCAGCCGCCGCGGCAGCAAAGGATGGCACGCCGGGGGTCACGTCATAAGGGATGTTTGCAGCCCGTAAGCGGCGCAGCTGTTCCCCCATCGCGGACCAGACTGAAAGGTCACCCGAGTGAAGCCGGGCAACATCCAGACCCGCGGCATCGGCCGCTTTGATTTCAGCAATAATTTCATCCAGCGACAATGGTGCGGTGTTCACAATCCGCGCGCCCTCAGGGCAGTGCTGCAGAAGGGCCTCAGGCACCAGAGACCCGGCATACAGGCAGACGGGGCACGATGCGATCAGATCTCGGCCGCGCAGGGTGATTAGATCTGCGGCGCCGGGGCCCGCTCCGATAAAATGAACGGTCATTGGGTGTGAACCTCCGCTAGGGCCGCAGTGGCAGATCCATCTGCGGTGATATATCTGGGGCAGATCAGCCTGGCTGATCCATACTGGCGCGCGGCGGCAATGGCCAGCGCTTCGGCAACGGATCCGGTGCCAAATCGCGCGTAGACCCGTGTGGATTGGGTCTGGGTTTTGATGCCTTTGATGTCGGCCTCATTGAGAGCAACAACAGGTATGTCTGATGAGGGCGCAAAGCGTGCAAAGCCTGCGACCTGCGCTTTGGTTTCAAGCACAGCGATCTGATCCACATCCGTGCCCAGCTGCGCAAGCGCATCCGCCAAAGCTGCGGGTGTAACTGATCTGCGAAAGCCAAGCCCTGCGATCTTCATCGGCTGATGCTCCATTGGATCACCGGACGCGCCCGGTCCCAGCCGCGCATGCTCCCAAGGGGCGCAACTTCGGCGATTTCTGCCTTCAACAGATGGCCGCCATGGCGCGCATGGGCTTGCATCAAGAGGGTTTCTGTTTCCAACGTCACCCCATTTGCAACAATGCGGCTGCCTTCGGGCAGCATTTCCCAAAGCGTTTCCAAAAGGGTTTCAGAGCCGCCGCCGCCAATAAACACGCAATCCGGCATGGGGTGGCCTGTCAGGCAATTCGGTGCTTTGCCATGCACCGGCAGAATGCGATGAGACAGGCCAAAGGCGGCAGCATTTGCGGTGATGTTTTTCAGTCGATCTTCGCGTGGCTCAAACGTCATTGCGCGCGCGCCGCGTGCAGCAAGACACCACTCCACCGAGATCGAGCCAGAGCCGCCGCCAATATCCCACAAAAGCTCACCGGGGCGAGGTGCCAGCGCCGAAAGGGTCAATGCGCGAATGGGGCGTTTGGTGATCTGCCCGTCGCTTTGAAACAGATCATCCGCGAGGCCCGAAGCCTGTGGCAGGCCGGCCCCTCCGGCACAATCAATCGCTGCAATAACCGGTGCGGTGATGTCGTCTAGCGCAAAACTTTCGGCAGTGGCCGTGCGCAGCCGTTCACGCGGGCCACCCAGCGCTTCGGCAAGGATCAGACGGGATGCGCCAAACCCCTGCGTGGTGAGCCAGGCGGCAAGTTCGCGTGGGGCATCCCCATCGCGAAGCGTGCAGATCACGCGCGTGCCCTTTGATAGGATTGGACGCAGGCGTTCAAATGGGGCGGCATGCAGACCAAGCGTAAGTGTCTCTTCGAGCTTCCAGCCCAGACGGTTGGCCAAAAGCGAGGCAGTGGACGGAGCGGGGTGAGAGAGCCACTCATCAGGGTTCAGATCCCGCATCAATGACCCGCCTGCGCCATGCCAGAAGGGGTCTCCTGATGCGAGCACAACAACCCTGCGGCCACGTTCTGCAAGTACAGGTGTGGTCGAAAATGGCACCGGCCACGCGCGCCCACGCGCGCCTGCTTGCACAAGATCCAGATGGCGTGGCCCGCCAAATATAAGCTCAGCCTCAGCAAGCGTTTTGCGGCTTGCATCTGACAGCCCGGCCAGTCCATCTTCGCCAAGACCAATTACAGTCAACCAAGGGTTCGTGAGAGGATCAGACATGGCAAAGGTTCTCCTCCTGGGGGGCACAACGGAAGCCTCGCAACTGGCGCGCGCCCTGGTCAATCACTGGCTTGGAGCCGGGCGTCAGGCGGTGTTTTCCTATGCGGGCCGAACCGAGCGCCCGGCACCGCAACCTTTGCCCCAGCGGCTTGGTGGGTTTGGTGGTGTGGCGGGGCTGATGGAATACATCACGCGCGAGGGCATCACCCATGTGGTGGATGCCACCCATCCCTTTGCCGAGCAGATGAGCCGAAATGCCATTGCGGCCTGCGCTGGTACGGGTGTCGCGCTGACGGCGCTGCAGCGTCCCGCATGGCGGGCAGAGGCCGGGGATCAATGGATTCACGTGAAGGATATGGACGGCGCGGTTGCGGCCCTGCCAGAGCACGGATCGCGGGTGTTTCTGGCCATTGGCAAACAGAACCTTGCAACCTTTGCCAGCAAATCCCGCAATCATTATCTGTTGCGACTGGTGGATCCGCCCAAGGATGCGCTTCCGTTGCCAAACACGTCTGTTGTGATTGCACGCGGCCCGTTTGATGCAACGGGTGACAAGGCGCTTATGGCCGAGCATGGCATCACCCATGTGGTGGCCAAAAACGCGGGTGGCAGTGGCGCCGAGGCCAAGCTGATTGCCGCGCGCGCGCTGGGCATACCGGTCATTATGATCGACCGGCCCCAACTGCCCGAGCGCGCGATCTGCAGCAGCGCAGAAGAAGTGCTGGCCTGGCTTCATTCGGCGTAGCGCGGCGTATACACATGCGGGCCAATGCGACGGGTATCGCGGTTGCCCACAATCACCATGGTGCGCATGTCCGCCATCTCGGGCGTTGCTTCGCCCAAAGTGACAGTTGTGATGTTCTGCGTTGGCTTGGTCACGTCGCGTGCAAAGCTGATCAGCGTGTCACGACCGCAGGCGTCGCGCAGGATCTCCAATGCACGTTCAAACTGATGTGGGCGTGATTTGGAGCGCGGGTTGTAAAACGCCATCGCAAAGCCTGCTTCACCAGCTGCGCGCAGGCGTGTTTCAATCAGGTCCCAGGGTTTCAGGTTGTCGCTGAGGTTGATGGCGGCAAAATCATGGCCCAAAGGCGCGCCAAGCTGCGCTGCCGCTGCAAGCATCGCGGTGATGCCGGGCAGCACACGAATATCGAGATCAAGCCATTCAGCCGGACCATTTTCCAGCGCTTCAAACACCGCAGAGGCCATGGCAAAAACACCGGGATCACCTGATGACACCACCACCACGCGTTTGCCTTCTGTTGCCATCTGCAGAGCATGGCTGGCGCGATCCACTTCAACGCGGTTGTCGCTGGCGTGTAGGGTGAGCCCCGCGCGCGGCTCGATACGTTTTACGTAGGGGATATATCCAACCACATCTGTCGCATCTGCCAAAGCTGCGCGCACTTCATCTGTGACCAATGTTTCATCACCCGGGCCGAGGCCCGCAATTACCACCCAGCCCTGCGTCATGGTCTGCGCCCCTGTCCGTGGATCAGTACAATTGAGAAATAGGGCACATCTCCGGTCAGCTCAGACAGCTTATGCACCTGTTGCTGCGCCATGGTGCCATGCTGAACAATCCACGCGTCCTCAATGCGGCCTGCGCGCTCTAGGGCGCGGCGCAGTTTTGGCAGGTTGCGCCCGATTTTCATCACCACCAAAGCATCGGTGTTCTGAGCGCGGGTCGCCAGTTCATCCTCATCCAAAGTGGCCATCAAAACGGTCAGCACGTCATCACCCCAGGTGATCGGCTGGCCCGAGGCAGTCCAGCACCCGGACATGCCGGTGATGCCGGGGATGATCTCCATCTCTACCCGGTCGGTGAGGCGGGTATACAGATGCATGAAAGAGCCATAAAGGAAGGGGTCACCTTCACACAGCACCACAACATCGTCTGACTGTGTAAGTTCAGCCAGCGTATCTGCCCATTGGTCATAGAAGGTGGACAGAAGCCGGTTATATTCCGGATCGCTGAAATGGATCTCGGTCGTGACCGGGTACTCCATTGCGTGTTCAACCACAGCCGCAGGCAGCAGCCCGTCAACAAGGTTGCGTGCTTGCCCCTTGCGCCCGGCTTTGCGGAAATAGGCCACATTCCGCGCGCCTTCAATCGCACGCAGAGACCGTACACTCATCAAATCGGGATCCCCGGGACCAAGCCCGGCGCAGATCACTTTACCCATGGTTCAGCTTCCAGTCATTCTTTCCAGCTGGCCAGCGCATTCACCGCAGCAACGGTGATGGCTGATCCGCCTAGGCGCCCTTTTACGATCATCGAAGGCACTGGCAAGTCCTCCATTAGGGCATCTTTGGATTCCATCGCGCCAACAAAGCCCACCGGGCAGCCAATAATCGCCGCCGGGCGTGGGCAGTTGGGATCTTTGAGCATGTTCAAAAGATGAAACAGTGCAGTGGGCGCATTGCCGATGGCCACCAGTGCGCCCTCGAGCTTTGGACGCCATAGTTCCAACGCGGCCGCGGATCTGGTGTTGCCCATTTCCTTGGCCATATCAGGCACGCGTGTGTCACGTAGGGTGCAGATCACCTCATTGTCTGCAGGCAGGCGTGGACGGGTGATGCCTTCGCTCACCATATATGCATCACATAGGATCGGCGCACCTTTGGCGAGGGCTGCGCGTGCAACCTCGGCCATGCCCTCAGAAAACCGGATGTGCTCTTCAAGCCCAACCATGCCAGCTGCATGGATCATGCGCACTGCGACGCTTTCTTCGTCTTTGTTGAAGCGGGCGAGATCTGCCTCAGCTCGGATTGTTGCAAAGCTTTCGGCGTAGATTTTTGCGCCATTGGTTTCGTAGGTGTGGAGCATGGCTGCCCTTTCTCAGGGTGCGGAATTCAAGGTCTTGGCAAGCGCATCTGCGCTGAGACCGGGTGTCAGGGGCTGATCATTGGCTGAGCCATTGGTGATCAGATCGAATGTGTCAGCGCTGCGAGCGACCAAGGTGATATCTGCAGCTTTTGGATGGGCGCAGCCTTTGGCGCAACCAGATACATGTAATGTGAGCCCGGCGGGAACATGTGTCGCAAGCTGTCCTGCCAAAGCGCGGGTTTGCGCATGCGCCTGCAGGCAACCGGGCGCGCCGGTGCAGGCGATCACATGCAGGCGTGGATCCCCTGCGTCAAGGATCAGGCCGGGCAGCGCGGGTATCTCTGTAGTGCTTTCCAGCAGAAACATGCGCCACGGGGTGAGGCGGATTGCGCCAAACTCTGCCAGATCTGTAAGGGTGCGTGCGGGGATCTGGCCGAACTCCAGTGCAACCAACTGTCCGTTTTCGGCTGGACCGGGCAGGGGGGCAATGGAGTTTTGAACCCGGTTGGCGACAAAGGTTTCGGGCTGCGTGCGGCGCGCAATGAGCTGGTGCATCCGGCCACGACCGTTGGGCGCGCCGCCTTGCTCCAGAAACCAGCGCGCCAGTTCAACGGCCGCGTCGGCTGCGTTTTCTTCGGTGATGGGCTGGCCGTTTTCTGCGCCATCGGCAACCAGAATGAGACCCTGCGCGCCGCGCTCGATACGGATATCTGCGGCGCTTTGTTGTAAAACAGGTGTCCCACCCGCGTCGATTGCAAATCCAAATTTTCCGGGCAAGACAAGATCTTCGGCCTTGGCAAGCGCGTTTCTCAGACGATGGGCGATACGATGCGAGGCATCATCTTTCTGCCAGAACGGCGTCATGATAATATTGCGTCGCGCTTCGCTTGCGGTGGTTTCATCGACAAGGTCCAGATCGCGTAGGCCGTCAATGAGCGCTGCGTGATTGCTGGCGTCGATGCCGCGCATTTGCAGATTTGCCCGCGCAGAAAGATCCAGCAGACCATTGCCAAACCGATCTGACAGGCTGGCAACACCGCGCATCTGATCTTGTGAAAGGCGCCCAAACGGGGCACGGATACGCACCACAAGCCCATCACCCGACGCCATCGGGCGCAAGGCCCCCGGGCACCAGCCATAGACTTTGGGGGTATCTGTACCCGGCGAACTCATTCAGCGGCCTCCAATTGCGACATGATAGAGTTTCGTCGTGTCTGCCACAATCCCGCATCATGGAGCGCGCGGAAGCGATCTCGCATAGCCTGAAGCGCTGCTGGATTGGCCTGTTCCATGAATTTGACCAGATCGTCGCGCCCCAATGTGGCATCAAAATAAAGGTCAAACAGATGCGCAGGCACCGCCTGAGCCAAATGCGCAAATGCCGCCATATGATCCAGTGTTGCTGCAATTTCGGCCGCGCCCCGGAAATCATGCGCCATCATCGACGTGATCCAGTCGGGATTTGCCGCGCGGGCACGGGTAACGCGGGCAATCTCTTCGCTGAGTGCACGGGCCTGTGGCTTGTCAAACTTGGTGGCGTCCATGTGATAAAGCGCCGGTGCGTTTTGTCCGAGTCGCGCCATGGCAGCGGCAAAACCAGCCTCGTGGGCGGCATAGTCTGAGGCCACCAGAACATCGGTTTCCGGCAGATCCTGCAAATGCACAAAGCTGTCGGCGGATTTCAAGCGCAGCTCAAGCGCGTCGCGGGCGTCGTGAATGTCGCCTTTGGCATCAATCGCATGTGAAGAGGCGGCAAGCCAAGCTTCACCCGCCGCGGCGCGTGCAGCTGGTGAATAGTCATCCAGATGCGCTCCCATGGAGAGGCCATATTGGCCAGGGCGGGGGCCGAAAACACGTGGTGTTTGGGTGAGGTAGGGATTGTCAGTGTTGCTTTCTTCACGGTTTGCTAACGCGGCCGCGGCGGTTTCAAACATCTGCGCCAACCCTGGAAAAACATCGCGAAACAGGCCGGAAACCCGCAAGGTCACATCAATGCGGGGGCGTCCCAGCAACGCAAGCGGGATCACTTCAAAGCCTGAAACCCGCTCAGATCCATCGTCCCATTTGGGCGCAAGCCCTGCCAGATGCAGCGCCATAGCAAATTCTTCGCCGGCGGTGCGCATAGTGGCCGAGCCCCAGAGATCAATCACCAGACCCTTGGGCCAGTCGCCATGATCTTGCAGGTGGCGGCGCAGCAGCTCTTCCGCCAATTTGACCCCTTGCGCCTGCGCCGCGCGCGACGGCACCGCGCGTGGATCGGTGGTAAAGAGGTTGCGCCCCGTGGGCAAAACATCAGCCCGCCCACGATAGGGCGATCCCGATGGGCCGGGTGCAACCAGCGCGCCGTTCAAGGCTTTGATCAGCCCCGCGCGTTCATTGTCGCCGCATTCACCCCTGCCAAATATGTGGAGACCCTCGCCATATTGGCTTTCTTTGATATCACAGACAAAACTGTCGATCCGGGTGATTGCCTCTGCGGCTGAACTGTCGGTGGTCAGTCCCAGATCTGCCTCAACACCGGTGCCTTGTGCCTCGGCGCGGATATCATCGATCAATCGATCCCGGCGCGCAGGGTCCAGCCCATCTGCGGTGGAGTATTCATCCAACAGGCTTTCCAACCGTCCCATACCTTCGGGCAGCTTGGTCTGTGCAAGCGGCGGCGGCAGGTGACCGATGGTGACACCGGCAATGCGGCGTTTGGCCTGTGCGGCTTCGCCTGGGTCATTGACAATAAAGGGATAGATCACGGGCAGCTTGCCAATCAGCGCCTCGGGCCAGCATTCATCTGATAGGGCAACCGCTTTGCCGGGCAACCATTCCAATGTGCCGTGGGCACCGATGTGTACCACCGCATCGACCTCAGACTGCAGCCAGAGATAAAACGCCACATAGGCGTGACGCGGGGTGCGGTCGAGATCGTGGTAATCATCGACGCGGCTTTTGACTTCGCCGCGTTCGGGCTGCAGCGCCAGTATTGCATTGCCAGCCTTCAGCGCGCGAAAGCGAAAAGAGGTGCCATCACAATCCGGGTCTTCGCCCGGTTCGCCCCATGCAGCCGCAAGATCATCGCGCAGGCTTTGCGGTAGCTTCTCAAGAGCAGAGATATACTGCGCAAGGGGCAGCTCGATGGTGTCTTCCATCAAGCGCAGACCCGCGTGTTCAAGACCGTCTACCGCATAGCCTTGTGCTGCAAGTGTTTCGAGAATGGTGTCACAGGACGCGAGGGCATCCAAACCGACCGCATGGGCCAGATTGTGATCGCGCCCCGGATAGGTCGAAACCACCAGCGCCAGATGTTTGTCGTGATTGGGTTTTCCTGCCAATGCGAGCTGGCCGGTGATGCGGTCGACCACGGCGCGAATACGATCCGGGTGCGCACGGTGGGCAAAGCGCGAATATTGCAGGTCAGGATCCTGTTTGCCCGGTGCTTTGAAACTGATGACGCCAGCAAAGATACGTCCATCAACTTCGGGCAGCACCACATGCATGGCCAGATCCGCCGGAGACAGGCCGCGATCTGCACCCGCCCAATCCTTGCGCCGAGCGGTCGAAAGCGCGACCTGAAACACCGGACATCCCGTGGTTGAGAGCGGTGATGCGCTGCCATCGCGCCCCTGCGCGGAAAATGCAGTTGCATTGACAATGGCCACTGGCGCAAGCGCTGGCAGTGTCTGGTGCAGCCATGTGGTTGCCGCAGGTGTTTTAAGGCTTGGCGCAAAGGCGCCAAAGGCCGCATAACCACGGGCGCGGAACTCTGCGATCAATGCTTCCACTGGTGCGGTATCGGCAGATGTTAGATAGGAGCGGTAGAATGTAACCAGAACCAATGGTTTGCCCGCGGGGTCAGGACAGTCCACCACGCCAAGATCGGGATCGTAAAATCCCTGCTCCGGCATGGATTTGGCACCTCTCACTGGGCCTGCATACAGACCAGCAGCCAATGAAAACTGTGCCAGCGCCGCCTGTGCCGCCACCGCGCCACCAGCATCACAAAGATGCTGCAGGCGTCGTAGGGTCGAAACGGGCAGAGTGGAAAGCTCATCAAGGCGGGGATCTTCACGCCCATCTGCCGGCAGGATCGCCAGCGCAATACCCTTGCGCCGGGCCAGATCCTGCAAAGTGGCCAGCCCATAGGACCAGTAGCTTTCCCCACCAATGAGGCGCACCAGAATACCCTTTGCACCTTCAAGCGTCTGTTCCGCATAGACATCAACCGAAAGCGGATGTTTCAGCGCCACCAGATTGGCCAGTCGTAAAGAGGGCAGGCTGCCCTCTTTTTGGTGTTCAGCACGCCGCCATCCGGCGGCAAAAGCGCCAAGATCGCTGTCTGAAAATGACAAAACAATCAGATCCGCAGGCGTTTGCCCCAGATCTTGTGGAGTGTCACTTTCTTCTAATCCGTGGCTTTCGCGGAAGACGACATGCATTGTGGTTTACGCCCCTAGATCAGCGTGAATGCCAGCAATGTCGATATTGTCATGCTCTGCAATCACCACCAATTGGGTTTTGCGGTCTTGTGCGCCCCAGGGTTGATCATATTGCGCACGCAGACGCTCGCCCACAGCTTGAACCAGCATCCGCATCGGTTTTCCTTCAACAGCAACATAGCCTTTGACGCGCAGGATTTTGCGCTCCCGAGCCATCTTCACAATACGATCTTGCAGGTCTTCCGGATCTGATACTTCGCCCATTTCGACCACAATGCTCTCAAAATCGTCATGGCTGTGATCATGATGGTGATCATGGTCATGGTCATGGTCATGGTCATGGTCATGGTCGTGATGATGATGGTGGTGCTCATGTTGCGACGGGCGTGCTTCAAGATCATCTTCGGCAGCGGCTTCAATGCCAAGCACCACGCGCGGATCAATAACGCCTTCGGTCATTGCAAGAATGGGCAATTCACGCGGGGCTTCGTTTTCAATCACCTTGCGCGCAGCGGCGACGCCATCTTCGCCCGCCAGATCCGCTTTTGACAGCAAGATGATATCGGCGCAGGAGATCTGATCCTTGAAAAGCTCAGACAGCGGCGTTTCGTGATCAATGCCTTCATCGGCTTCACGCTGGGCTTGAACCGCGTCCAGATCGGTTGCGAACTGGCCTTTTGCAACGGCTTCAGCATCCGCCAGCGCAATCACACCATCAACGGTTATACGCGAACGGATCGCGGGCCAGTCAAAGGCTTTGAGCAGCGGTTTCGGCAGCGCCAGGCCCGAGGTTTCAATAACGATATGTTCTGGTGCATCGGGCAACGCCATCAGGCTTTCGATGGTGGGAATGAAATCATCCGCAACCGTGCAGCAGATACAGCCGTTGGCAAGTTCCATGATGTTTTCGGCCGGGCAGTTTTCATCCGCGCAGGATTTCAGGATGTCGCCATCCACGCCTGCAGTGCCAAACTCGTTCACCACAACCGCCAGACGCTTGCCTTGCGGGTTTTGCATCAGATGGCGGATCAAGGTGGTTTTGCCTGCGCCAAGAAAGCCGGTGACAACGGTAACGGGAATTTTGTTCAAGGTGGTCATGAATCAGGCCTCAGGACGTTTGATCGGGGGAATACGGGCAATGGTCTGTTTGCGAAAGCTCTGAGGGCGTTGACGCCAGGGCACCAGGCCATCGGTGGTTTCTGTATAGGCTTTGAGACCATCAAGAATCTCTTCGAGATGAGTGTTGGGGTCCATATCGCCATAAATATATGTCCAGCGCTCAGAACCGCCGCTTAGCACCATGGCGCAACCACGGCCGCAGGCAGACAGGCATTCAACCCCCTGTATCGCAACACCTGCGGGAAGGTCTGCGCCATTGAGCTTGTCCAAAAGGCGGGCACCGGGGCGCGGGGCCTCGGGGTCAACACCTTCACGGCGACACGTTGTACAGACGGTCAGCGTGACCTCAGAAAGTTTCACATTTTCAACCATCTACACTTCATTCCCTACAGTTCTATTTCGGTGTTCGGATAAACAGGGGGAGCCAGCGGGACAGCGTGAACAGCTGTCCGGAACCGGTTGCAGATCACCCCGTCTGCCCGTTGTATGCTGCTGGCAGGTCTCCCGGCTTCCAGATGTTGCCTAGTGGCATTGACTTCCAACCTTCCCGGGCTCGGCCCAGTGGTGTACGGAAATCTCATCCGGTCACGGTCGCGGGGGCGGCTGCTTTGGGGCTCAAAGCCCATCACATTCCCTCTTCACCCGGAAGATCCCGGGAACCAACATAAATCCCTTGCGCTATTGGGGGCTTCCTTGTCAAGACATGGCTCAATGCAGGAGGGTATAGCATGAGTGACAAGCCTGGAAACGAGATATCTGAAGAAGAGGCGGCCCGCCACGCGTCCAAAATGGCCAAAAAGAAGGTCGCGCGTGACAAGATGATGAAGACAAAAGATGGCGAAAAAGGCCTGATTATTGTTCACACCGGGCCTGGAAAAGGGAAATCCAGCTCCGGTTTTGGCATGATCATGCGTTGCATCGCCCATAAGATGCCCTGCGCGGTGGTGCAGTTCATCAAAGGCGCCTGGGCGACTGGCGAACGCACGCTGATCGAAGAAAACTTCAGCGACCTTTGCCATT
Source organism: Tritonibacter aquimaris (assembly GCF_009617595.1). Lineage (GTDB taxonomy): Bacteria > Pseudomonadota > Alphaproteobacteria > Rhodobacterales > Rhodobacteraceae > Epibacterium > Epibacterium aquimaris. The sequence continues at coordinate 183,560 of NZ_WIXK01000005.1, forward strand.
TTTATGCGATGGGCGAGGGCTTTACTTGGGAAACCCAGGACAAAGCACGCGATATCGCCGCTGCGCGAAAAGGCTGGGAAAAGGCCAAGGAAATGATCTTGGATGAACGCAACACCATGGTGCTGCTCGATGAGATCAATATTGCGCTGCGCTATGAATATCTCGACCTCAATGAGGTGCTGGAATTCTTGGTCGAACATAAACCAGCAATGACACATGTGGTTCTGACAGGGCGGAATGCAAAGGAAGAACTGATTGAAATTGCCGATCTGGTTACCGAGATGGGGCAGATCAAACATCCTTTCCGTGCGGGTATCAAGGCGCAAAAAGGTGTTGAATTTTAACCTGTTGGCAGGGCGAAGCCCTGCTGGCCTGACCAAAGGTCAGGCCAAGGGCCGCGCACAGCCGCCTGGCGATTATATCGCCAGGCGGCTGTGCGCGGCTCCCCCCGTTTCAACTGGCGCGGATCAGATGATTGTCCCAGGCGGTATCTGCGGTTGTCTGTAGTTTTTGCCCTGTCATGCTCAGCGTGTAGAGTTTTCCCTCACCTGTTGTGGCAATCCAGCCGCGTGCAGTGGTCGAAAGCCCGCAGACATCATTGATTTCAAACTCACGGGTTAACTCACCGCTTTCGACGTTCATGATTTGAAGCCGATTCCCGCGGGGGGATGAGACTGCCACAAACAGCCCATCCGGGGAAAACGCAATCGAGCCGCCATAGCCATTGAGATTGCGCACCCGTGGATCGCCATCCGCCAGCAAGCGTACCTGCGATCCGCGCCGGTGCAGCCCCACGATTGGGGCAAGCTCGCCCAGATCTCCCTGCCATTGCATGGCAAATCCAACAGATCCATCCTGTGACACAGCCAGATGGCGAATGGAGTTCAGGTGCAAGTCTTTGGGCAATTCAACCTGTTCTAGAAGGTCACCTGCAAAACTCAGATAGCTGAGCCTTGGCAGCATTGTTGGGAGGTTCAGCTTGGCGCGGCCACTGTCGGGGTGGGTTTCAATACCGCCATTGGCCACCACCAGATAGCCATCTGGGTGGCGCAGCATATCATGCGGGCCAATGCCTCCAGAGGCAAAGCTGCCAAGGCGCTGATAGGTGATCCCATCCCAGACCCCGATTACGCCCCTCGCGTTTTCATAATCATTTTCGGTGGTGAAAAGCTTGCTTCCATCGGCTGAAAAACAGCCGTGGCCGTAAAAATGATGCCCATCCGGTGGTGTTAATCGCAGTAGATGCGCACCTGTCCGACAATCCAGCACATCGGCAAATCGCCCTGGGCGGCGGGCAAAGGCAATGACTTCGGGACGGTGCGGATGGGAGGTGGCCGCATGGCCACGACCGGGCAGAGAATGGCGAAACAGCACAGCTCCGCGCTGGTTTAACCCTGCAAGAATATATTGCCCATCAGGCTCAAGACCTGCGGTGACAAAATCGGGAAAGCCCACATCGGCCCAGCTGGCATGGGGGGCGGCAGCACTGGCAAGCAGCCCGGCCAGAAACCCACGACGAGATGTCATCACAAGATCTCCTCAATCGCCATCAAGCGAGTTGAACCCTGCGTCCACACCCAGGCGGGGGCCAAGCTCGGTTGTAACCAGATTGCGCAGATCCACGACGCTCTGTTTCAGCGCCTCAATCCGAATGCGGCTCTGCGGATCCGAGACGCCGGCAAAGGTCGGGTCATCCAGCGCGCGGGCGCGTTTTAAGCTGCGGCCAAAGGCTGCATCCAGTCGCAACTGCAGCTCTGGCGCGTCCGCCGATAAACGGTGGGCGAGCGGCGCAAGCGCCTCGAGTGACAAAATGACATGGCGCTGTGAGCGTCCCGAACGCCAGGCCTCAGCACGGCGGGGGCGGGGTGCGTCAAAGCTGCCAAGCGGGCGGGCCAGACGCAGCTCATCAATGATCTGCAGCCCAGTTCCAAGCGCTTTGAACAATTCCTGATGGGCTTCGCTGGTGCTTTGATAGCGCCGCGATGGGGCTTGCATCAGGGCTGTAAAATTCTGCTGCCAATCGTCTTTGATGGCTTGCGCGGTTGCGGCGATATCAACCGCCATCGCACTAGCCAGATCACAGCGATAGTCTGCGGAGGCCAGGTTTTGCGCAGCCTCATCAAACAACAGGTGATCCAATGCGTAAAACCCTTTGCCCGCCACGGAAAACTGAGCAAAAGCGCCATCTTCCAATATCTTGCGGTTTTCGCTGCGCAGCACCCCGTTTACGGATTTTGCGATACGGCCACGATTGTCTGGCCAAAACGCAAGGGAGAACCCGCGCGCATCCGTTTCAGTTGGACCAAAACGCCAGTGGCTCGCACGGATCCAGGCATCAAAGGTACTGCCGTAGCTTTTTTTAAATGCCTCTGGGTCTGAGTGGCACTTCTCCGGCGCGTTTGCCGCAAATGCATCGGCTGTATCTGACAGGGCGGTGAACGCCGGAAGGATCTGCGTGGTCACGATGTCATTGGTCAGAGGATCAGCCAGCTCATCGGAGTGCGCGGCACTGACAAGGCAGGCAACAAAAGGCAGGGTGAGAAAAAATCGCATGCTCAGAGGCTTTCAAGGAAAGAAATCAGATCGCCGCGCTCCTGTGGTGACATATCCACTACGGTATCGCGCGCGGCTTGGGCTTCACCGCCATGCCATAGGATTGCTTCCAAAATGGTGCGGGCGCGGCCATCATGAAGGAACCCGGCAATAGGCGACACCTGTTTGGTATAGCCAAGCCCCCACAGGGGGGGCGTGCGCCATTCATAGCCATCGGCGCGGGCTTCGGGGCGGTGATCGGCAAGCCCTTCACCCATGTCGTGCAGCAAAAGGTCCGAATAGGGCCAGATCAGCTGGAAACTATGCTCATCCCGATCATTCAGCCGATGGGTGACAAATTTGGGTGTGTGACAGCTGGTACAGCCAGCCGTATAGAACTGTTCTTTACCGCGCAGCACCTCGGGCGCGTCCATATTGCGCCGCGCTGGAACCGCCAGGTTGCTGCTATAAAACGTGACCAGATCCATGTTTTTCTGATCAATCTCTGTGCCGCGTTCGATGTCATCGCCATGTGGCTGATTACGGCAGCCGATCTGCGCCACAGTACATTCGCCCCAATGGGCAGGAAACAGCGGCGTCGAGATGCCAATATCGCCAGAAAATGCCGAGGCCGATTGTTCGTGCATGGTTGGGCTGCCAGCCTTCAGGCCAAACCGCCCCAGCATTACCTGTTGATACTCTTCGGACCAGACCAGATTGGCCTTGCCAGAGATCCCATTGCCATCAGCATCGTTTTCATCGGCGCGGGCTAAAATGTCCACGGCAGGGATCGCTTCGAGCAGGCCAAGCCCGATCATTGGCGGCGCAACACGCGGGGAAAACATCGTGTCTTTGTGCATCGGGCCATAGCCCAGATCCGCAGCTTTGTAGGTTGGTTTGCGCAGGCTTGCGGTTTCACCACCCGCAAGCGCGACCTCGATTTCCTCATAGGTGATATCGAGCCGGTATTCCGGGGCAAGCGTGGGAGGCGAGAAATCTTGCAGCTGTCGCCCATAGGTGGGTTCGGGCGCGTCGCCGATATAGTCTTTTATTTCAGCCATATGCGCAGGGGAGGGGCCGGGCACTGAAACACGCAGAAACATGGAAACGGCGGTGTCATCTGGCGTTTGTGGCGTATGGCCACGACCATCTTTCAGGTGGCAGCGCTGGCAAGAGCGCGCATTGTGCAGCGGGCCAAGACCATCGGAAGCGCGGGTTGATGCAGGCGAAAACACCCAGATCTTGTCAAACAGCGCATTGCCCAGTTTGAATTCCAGCTCCTGTTCAAAGCTCAGATTGGCGCTGTGTTGTGAAAACGCATCGCGGTTTTTGCGCGCGCGTGTGGTGGCGGCCCCGGCCGGGCGCGCCTCAAATTGTTCTGCTATGCTAAAGTCCGTCGTCGCAGCGACGACTTTACGGATGCGCGCCTGTTCTGCCGTGGTGCGGGCAACAGTGTTTAGATGGGGATCGTTAAAAACGGAAGCTGGCCAATCCAGGGCCAAAACGGGGTGCACAATCATCAAGGATGCCAGTGTAAGTGCGGACACGCGGGTGGTCTGGGGTAAAATGCCTGAACCAGTCATATGTTCGTCGCCGTAAAGCAGATGTTTGTATGTAAATTGGATCAGGCGAGGCGTCTCCCCGCCTGATCCAGGTCTTTTCTATTATTCGAAGACGGCGCTTGGGTTGTCCAGCGAGTCAGAGCCTTCAAATTCGACACTTGCCAGTTTCAGCGCAGAAACCGCGCGCTCAAACGAACGGGTCTGTTCGATCAGACCGTTGACACCACCCATAATCAGCGCTTCGCCTTTGGCGTCGCCGGATGCCAGCATCTGGTCATAAGAGAAACCGGATTCTGCAGCCAGTTTGATGCGGCCAAGTGCCAGCATGGTCTGGGACAGTTTGGTCAGGATTTCTGCATCCAGAGCGGCGTCGGTTTCCGCAACCAGATCAGACAGCGACGGGCCAGAGACCAGCTCACCGTTCACACGCACATACTCACCGAGGTAGACGTTTTGTACGCCAAGACCATCGTAATAGTGGCTGTTGTGGGTGTTGTCAGAGAAGCAGTCATGCTCTTCTTCGGGATCGTTCAGCATCACGCCAAGGCGCATACGCTCCCCTGCGGTTTCACCATAAGACAGCGAGCCCATGCCGGTCAGCATTGCTGTGATACCTGCGGCTTCATCAGCGAACAGGTTGGTACGTGCGGCACCTGTATCAGCCCATTGTGCAACCATCCATTCCAGGTCGGATACCAGCAGGTCGGTTGCTGCCGTCAGGTATTCGGCGCGGCGGTCACAGTTGCCGTTTGTGCATGCGTCACCTTTGGCAAAATCGCTCCAGGGGCGGTCGCCTGCGCCGTGCTCGGTGCCTTTAAGATCTTGACCCCAAAGCAGGAACTCAATCGCGTGGTAGCCGGTTGCGACGTTTGCTTCAACGCCGTCTGCTTCGTGCAGGGTTTCTTCCAGCAGGGTGGGGGTGATTTTTGCTGCGTTGATCTCTTTGCCCGACAGTTTGAACGCGGGGTTTGCAACAATGTTCAGCGCTGCAAGTGCGTTCTCATCGCTTGGGCCGCCGTAGGATGCGTCAACATAATCGATCAGACCTTCGTCCAAGGGCCAAGCGTTTACTTTGCCTTCCCAGTCGTCAACGATCGCATTGCCGAAACGGTAGACTTCGGACTGCTGGTAAGGCACGCGGGATGCCAGCCAAGCTGCGCGGGCGGCTTGCAGGTTTTCAGCCGAAGGCGCTGCAACAAACGCGTTTACGGCGTTTTGCAGGGTCTGCGCTGTGGTCAGGCTGTCCTCATAAGTCGCCAGAGCAATATCTGCATAGGTGGTCAGAACAGCTTCTTTTTCAACAGCCAGGGAAGTTGTGGCGGTCAGGGTCAATGCGGTAACGGCGGAGCCACGCAAAAATTTGGAGATCATATCTAGCTCATTTGAGTTTGTTAAAAAGGTAAAACGCCGCGGCGCGGCGTCAAACTATTCGTCTGGCCTGAACAGCGACCAGGGGCCAATTACTTGGTGAGGATCAACTTGCCAGCACGCGTAATACGCAGGCTATAAACTTGGCCGTTCAGCAAAATACGCGCCTGATTTCCACCCTTTGTCAGATCTTCTGCGTAGAAGGTGGGGAAGACTTCGGTTGCGGTTGTAACTGTAGGTGTGCTGATCTGGTTCATCTCTTTTATACCCAACGCTGTTTTATCGGCCATGGTGTCCGGCCCTATCCAATCTCCTGACTCCGGGCTTGCCCATAGTGTCAGGCTGGCTGGATGAGCTTTTCTGACTCGTTTTGTCAGAAATGTCAATCCGACTTTTTTAGTCAGTTTTTATCTGACTGAAATACAAATAAAAAAAGCGCCCCAGAAGGGCGCTTTTGAAATTTCAGTTTTGGCGTGACTGCTAGTCGCGTTTTCCTGCAAATGAGGCCTGCCACTCTTCGCGTTGCTCATCAGAGATCTTTGCAAAAAGCACATCAGGTACGCTAAAGGCGTGACCCGCAGGCAGGGCATTGAGGAAGGCAGCAACATCCGTTGGCCAGGCCCAATCGTCTGAATTCAGTGCGGCCATCATGGAATCACTCGCCGATGGAATGAACGGCGCGCTGAGAACAGCGTAGAGACGAATCAAGTTCAGGCCGAGGCGCACCTGTGCTGCTGCCTGCTCTGGGTCGGTCTTGAAGGTGGACCAGGGCGCGGCAGATTGCAGATACTCGTTGCCTGCAACCCAGATCGCGCGCAGCTCTTGCGCAGATTTGCGCACATCCATGGCTTCCATATGGGTTTCATAGGCGCGCACACGGGTGGTGAGATCCGCAATCAATGCCTCTTCCTGTTCGCCGAATGCGCCACCTGCGGGCACTTCTTCGCCAAATTTGGAGCGGCAGAATTTGGTGATACGGCTGACAAAGTTGCCCAGAACATCGGCCAGATCCTTGTTCACCGACTGCTGGAAGTTCTCCCAGGTGAATTCCGAATCCGAACTTTCCGGTGCATGTGACAGCAGCCACCAACGCCAGTAATCCGACGGCAGGATCGCCAGCGCCTGATCCATAAACACACCGCGCCCCAGGCTGGTGGAGAACTGACCACCATCATAGTTCAGGTAGTTAAAGGATTTCAGGTGGTCGACCATTTTCCAAGGTTCGCCGGACCCCAGCAGGGTCGCCGGGAAAGACAACGTGTGGAACGGCACATTGTCTTTGCCCATGAACTGTACATAACGCACATCATCCGCGCCTTTGTCGGTGCGCCACCAGCGCTCCCATTCGCTATCGGCCTTGCCGTTGGCTTCGGCCCATTCCTTGGCGCAGGCGATGTATTCGATCGGCGCATCAAACCAGACATAGAAGACCTTGCCTTCCATACCTTCCCAGGGCTCGTCGCCTTTTTTGACCTCAATCCCCCAGTCCAGATCGCGGGTGATGCCACGGTCCTGCAGCCCGTCACCGTCATGCAGCCATTTTTTGGCGATAGAGGTGGTCAGCACCGGCCAGTCGGTCTTGCTGTCGATCCAGGCATCAAGCTGATCGCGCATCAGCGACTGACGCAGGAACAGGTGCTTGGTTTCACGCACTTCCAGATCGGTCGACCCGGAAATCGCGGAACGTGGGTTGATCAGCTCGGTTGGGTCAAGCTGCTTGGTGCATTCTTCGCATTGGTCGCCACGGGCGCGGTCATAATCACAACGCGGGCAGGTGCCTTCAACGTAGCGGTCGGGCAGGAAACGCCCGTCTGCATGGGAATAGATCTGACGGTCCGCAACTTCGGAGATCAGGCCAGCCTCAGCCAGCTTACCGGCAAAATGCTGGGTCAGCTCATGGTTGGCTGTGCTGGAAGAGCGACCAAAGTGATCAAACGACAGGCCAAAGCCTTGGGCGATCTTGGCCTGAACCTCATGCATTTCGGCGCAGTATTCGGCCACCGGTTTGTCGGCCTTGGCTGCGGCGAGTTCGGCGGGCGTGCCGTGTTCGTCGGTTGCGCAAAGAAAGAGCACCTCATTGCCCATGCCACGCTGGAAACGGGCATAAAGATCAGCTGGCAATTGGCTGCCCACAAGGTTGCCAAGGTGCTTGATCCCATTGATGTAGGGCAGTGCAGAAGTGATGAGAATACGTGCCATGCGGTCCATCCAGAATGCGAGGTTGATGCACCGTCTACAGGAAGCAGCCGGGCGGGGAAAGCCCGCCAAAGCCTCTGATTGCTGTGGTTTTGGTGAAAACAGCCCTGCAATAAAAACGACCCGGAATTTTCCGGGTCGTCGTAAGGAACATATGAGACGCCTGGATTAGAGCTTCTCAACCGCAGTGGAGCGGATTTTGCTCCAGTTGCTGTCTGCCTTGGCGATGGTGCCAGCGCGGTCTTTGTTAAAGGCTGCAAAGATCTCTTCGTTCAAAAAGACATAGAGCTTGTCATCAATGACCGCGGCAAACTCAGGATCGCCGTCGAACTTTTTGCCAACGGAGACGCCGAAGGTGCAGAAGCCACCGTTTTGCGGCAGATAGGCTGCCGGGTTTGCTTCAAACTTCTGCTGGGTTTTGGCGCTGGTGAAATAATAGGCAACACCGTCGTGCACAGTTGTATGTGTCGCGCTGCCCTCTTTGGGTTTGCCGGTGTCAATGAACGCAACCGGATCAACCCCATGCAGGCCAAGCTGTGCACCTGCGGCGGTCAGACCAACAGACGTGTTATACTCATCCGCCGCAAACGCTGGCGCAGAGATAAGCGCGACAACAACACCCAAAGTAGCAAGGCTAAGTTTCATCATAGCAATAAGTCCTTTTGACTAGAGGTTAGAGGAGGGTGCGTGTGACCCTCTGCAGCTATTTGAAAGCGGTCTGTATGTTTCGCAATGCTGTGCGAATGATGATGAACTTTGAGTGCGGGTGAGTGAACGATCTGCAAGTTTTGCCGCAATATAAAAGGCGACTGGGTGCCGTCGCCTTGCGCTGTGTTGTCTACTCTTGCTGGATTTATACGGCTTCGGGCTCCGCCTTGTGCAGGCCAACAACGATTGCCACCGCCAGCCCGTTGGCCCAATAGTAATAGGCGTCCAGCCCTTCAAACCCAAACACCATGGGGGCAAACAGGAAAGACGCGCCAACCGCACCATCTACCGCGAGATGCACAGAGTATGGCAAAACGCGAAACACCCCAAGATGATGATCGGTGAGAACTGTGAGCACAAACGCAGCAGTGCTGGTCGCCACCGACAGCCACAGGGCAGCAGCGTGGCTTTCACCCAGGCCGAGCAAAAACGGGGCCACCATCAGGGTGAGCGCCACCGGATAGTCGAGATAGGCGTGAATGGATTTGGTGATGAATTTTACCAACATAGGATTTCCTCTTTCTACTGTGCCTGTCCAAATTGATTGGGCAGCATAAAGAATAGGAACGACCTAGCGCGCGCCCCATCACCAGGCGTTCGCAGAATGAAACGGATCGTTCAGGACGGGGATTTATGCGCTGGCGCGGTAGGCAGCGGGGCTTTGGCCCATTTCCTTTTTGAAAACGCGGCTGAAAGCAGATTCAGAGGAATAGCCCGTGCGTGCTGCTACCTCGGAAATACTGGCACGATGTCGCACCAGCCAGATGCATGCGATCTGCATGCGCCAGCTGGTCAGATATTGCATTGGCGGAATGCCCATCTTCTCGGCAAATTGCACCGCAAACCCTGTGCGCGACAGGCCTGCCTCGCGTGCGAGCCCCTCAACCGTCCAATCGTTTGCGGGCTGTCGGTGAAACGCCGCCAGTGCGCGGGCCAGTTTGGGGTCCGCAAACCCTGCCAGCCCCACATGATCCTGGCCATGCTCTTCAATGAAACTGCGCAGGGCCTGAACCAAGATGACCTCAGATAGACGCAGCGCAATCAAGTCACCGCCAAAGCGCGATTTACCTGCTTCTTCCCCCATCATGCGCAGCGAGGCCTCCATCCAGCGCCCAGCCGCCTCACCATAGTTTGGGATATGGATATGATCCGGCAGCTGGTCAAACAGAAGATGGCGGGTGTTTGCAGCGAAGGAGAAATGACCGCAAATCAGCTGGGTTTCACGGTCACCCTGGTCAGAACCATAGAGCAGCAGCCCTTCATCCTTGTAGCCGCTGTCCTGTAAGACCTGATCCAAGGGCAGCGCACGTTTCATCTGCGTCCGGTCTGAAATCAAATCATGGCGCGCGCCATGGGGAATGATCATCAGATCTCCCTGCGCAAGATGTATTGCCCGCCCGTTGTCCGGCAGATGCACCACACAATCGCCGCGATGAGCAAAATGAAACCGGGCCACATTTTCAAACGCGGGCACGGCCACCCCCCATTGGCCAGAGAAACTGGTGCGAAAATATAGAGTGCCCTGCACCGAGAGCTTGGAGAAAATATCGCTGAGCGTGTCGATCATGCCTGTTTCTTGCACATGGCTGCGCTGGGCGTCTATGGGCGTGAACGATTGGTCATCTGTTTTGAACTGCAGGGCTACCAGCGATAAGGTTCCACCGGGCCATCAGCGGCAAGCCAGGCATCCAGTCCACCTTTCAGGCAGGTGACATCCTGTAGCCCCATGTCCTGGGCAAGCTGAGTGCTGAGCGCGGAACGCCAGCCGTTGTCGCAATAAAACACAAAGCGCAGCGGCTGGGTGAAAATCTCGCGTGCATAAGGGCTTGTGGGGTCCAGCCAAAACTCCAACATGCCGCGTGGGCACGATGTGGCGCCTGCAATGATGCCGGTCTTTTCCATTTCACGCAGCAGGCGCAGATCAATAAAGGCGCAGCCTTCTGCATGTTGCTGCGCACGCGCATCGGCAACCGAAATAAAACTGATCGCCTGCTCAGCAGCCTGAACCAGCGCACTAAAACTCTTTCCCGGCTCAATCGTCATGCAGACCTCCGTTTCCAGGTGTGGAGGCCTACATAATACAATCTGAGGTTTAATTTTCTCTGACTTTGGCGGGCAATCGGAGGCGGCAATGTAAGAGATGCTTGCAACATATCGATTGCGCCATAGGTTGGTGCAGAACTTGCAGACAGGGACCTCTTTATGAAACGTAATTCTCTTGGCCGCACGGATATCATGGTGTCGGAGTATTGCCTGGGCACAATGACCTTTGGCACGCAGACCGATGAAGATGATGCCCATCGTCAGATTGATATGGCGCTTGCGGCGGATATCAACTTTCTCGACACCGCTGAAATGTATCCGGTAAACCCGGTGCGCGCGGAAACAATTGGCGACAGCGAAGCCATCATTGGCCGCTGGAACAAAAAGACAGGTCGCCGCGCGGAGTATGTTCTGGCCACCAAACACTCCGGTGAAGGGCTGAAAGCCGTGCGCGATGGTGCCCCCATCAGCAAAGACAGCATCGCCGCCACAATCGAAGGCTCGCTGCGTCGTCTGCAGACAGACTATATCGATCTCTATCAATTCCACTGGCCCAATCGCGGCAGCTACATGTTCCGCAAGAATTGGACGTTTGATCCGTGGAACTCGGGCCAGAGCCTGCGTGATGTTGAAGGGGATCTGGAAACCTGTCTCGAAGCGCTGCAAGAGCAAGTAGATAAAGGAAACATCCGTGCCTTTGGTCTGAGCAATGAAAGCGCCTGGGGCACGGCCAAATGGCTGCAGCTGGCTGAGAAACGCGGATTGCCGCGCGTCGCGTCGATCCAGAACGAATATTCACTGCTGTGCCGTCTGTACGATACCGATCTGGCAGAGCTGAGCATCTATGAAGACGTGGGGCTTTTGTCATATTCGCCGCTGGCAACCGGGCTTTTGACCGGGAAATACCAAAACGGCGCGGTGCCAGAGAAGTCCCGCATGTCCATTGGGGCCAACCTTGGTGGCCGCGTGACAGATCGGGTGTTTGATGCGGTGGATGCCTATCTGGAGATTGCCAAACGCCATGATCTGGATCCGGTCCATATGGCGCTGGCGTGGTGTAAGACCCGGCCGTTTATGGCTTCGATCATCTTTGGTGCAACAACGGAAACGCAATTGCAGCATATTCTTGACGGACGGGATCTGACCCTGAGCGACGCAGTCTGCGCCGAGATCGATCAGGCCCATCGCGCCCATCCGATGCCTTATTAATCAGTGGCTGGACGGGGAAGCTCTCCCGCCCGGCTTAGGGGATGCGGGGCATCCCCACGCCCGTTGGGCCAAGCGCCGCTGACGCGGCGCGCTGCCGCCCTGGCCATATTCAGTGGCGTGTTTGCTGGCTTTGTGAGGCTGCGAGATTGCGCAGGCTTGCAGGCAGCAGGCTTGAATTTTGTGGACGTGGGCTGTCCTGACGCAGGGCGCGCGCCGAAATCCCATGCGCGGTGCGGAAGGCGCGGGCAAAGCTTGATTGCGAGCCAAAGCCCGTGGCCTCGGCAACCTCCATCAAGGGCAGGCTGGTTTCTGTCACCAGTCGGCGTGCCTCAGCCAGGCGCAGCTGTAGATAATGATCCTGCGGTGTGGTGTTCAGGCGCAGACGGAACTGTTGCTGCAAGGTGCGCGCGCTGGTGCCCAATGTGTCGGCAATCTGGCTCAGCGGCATTGGCGCTGCCAGCGAGGTTTCCATCAACGCATGCGCCTGCGCCGTCAGCGAGGTTTCGCGAGCTGCGGCAGGGCTTTCTGCGCTCTCAGGCAGTGCGCTTGGCTCAACAAAGACGCTTTCCATTCGGGCAGCAAAGCCGGACCCCAGCCGCGCGCCGATGATATGCAGCATCATCGCGGTGGCCTGCGTGGCGCTGCCTGCGGTCAGGCGACCGTCAGATCGGGTGAATGCGTTTTGGGTTTTGATCTCGGGGAAGCGCTGTTGGAAGTTTTCCAGCGTATCCCAGTGGGGGCTTGCGGGATGGTCGTTCAACAGCCCGGCTTCTGCCATCAGCCAGGTGCCACCATCGACACCGATCATGGTTGTGCCACTGCGCGCAATCCTTTGCAGGCCAGACAGCAGGCTTGGCGTTGCATGACGTGCCAGCTGAAATCCCGCGATCACAATCAGCGCGTCGCATTGCTCTAGCCGCGCCAGCGGAAAGCTTGGCACCATCAAGCCACTTGTGAGCATCGGCGGCTCTTCTGAGGCGCTGACATAATCCCAGTCAAACACCGGACGCCCGGCCAGACGATTGGCAGCACGCATCGGATCAATGGTGGCTGCAAACGACAGCGTATTGCTTTCATCCAGCACCAAAACGGCGGTATTCAGGGCCTGCGCTTCGGGCTGCAGTATGTTGATTGCGGATTTCATAAACTACGATTCGCTTTGTGCTAACTCTTGTGGACAAGGCTGCGGGAGAGGCGAATTCAGCGCAAATTGGTTTCCGGGGACAAGCCTGGGGATAACTATAGGCACAAGCCGGTACATTGGCGGGAGAAGCAAAAACACCCAATTTTAGCGCTATCAGGGGTTAATTTCCATGTTTGGCGCAATTTGGCAAGCCACCGATGCGCGGTGGAAATCAAGCCTGCGCAACGGTCCCAAATGTTTGGTTCTCGCAGCCATATACTGCTATCAGGGCGGCATGTCTCTTTGGGTTTTTATCGCTCTGGCTGCGGCCGGTTTTCAGACCATCCGCTTTATGCTGCAAAAGGTGCTGGCCTCGGTCACGCTGACCCCTGCGGGGGCGACATTTTCGCGGTTTGTCTACTCGATGCCATTTATCGTGGGCGGGCTTGCAGCCTATCTGACGTTTGCAGAGCGCGATCTGCCCGCGCTTTCTGCGCGGTTCTGGATGTTTGCTTCCATTGGGGCGGTGTCGCAGATCCTTGCCACCATCTGCGTTGTGGCGCTGTTTAAACAGCGCAATTTTGCCGTGGGCATTACCTTTAAGAAAACCGAGGTCATTCAAACCGCAATCGTGGGGCTCTTGGTGCTGGGGGATCAGATCAGCGCAGCTGGCTGGGGGGCGATCCTGCTTGGGCTTTTGGCCGTGTTGATCTTATCCAAACCCGGCGGCAGTGATGGGGTGTGGCATCAGCATCTGACCAACCGCGCCGCCAAGCTTGGGCTTGGTTCTGGGGTTTTGTTTGCGTTTTCCGCCGTCAGCTATCGTGCGGCCTCTTTACAGATGGCCGAAACGGAACCAATGCTGCGCGCAGCTGTGACCCTTGCGGCGGTGGTCAGCCTGCAGACGATCTATATGCTGATCTGGTTGATGTGGCGCGACCGGAGCGAAATCGCGCGCGTGTGGCAGGCCCGCCGGGTGGCGGTTTGGGTTGGTCTCACAAGCCTTGCGGGATCGTTTTGCTGGTTCTGGGCGTTCACACTGCAAAACGCAGCCTATGTCAAAGCCGTGGGACAAATCGAACTGCTGCTGTCGCTGTGCGCCTCAATCCTGTTTTTCAAGGAAAAGATCAGCGCACGCGAAGTGCTTGGCATGGGTGTTCTGGGCCTGTCGATCCTGCTTCTGGTGCTGACGCTTTAATCCTGCACCTGCGGTGCCCGGCCGTTCAGGCGTAAAAACAGGCTTTCCTCATCATCGTTGCGAAAAAACGGCACGCTGTCGAGCGGGGCAAGATCGGGCAGGCGCGCGTTTACTTCGGCCAGAACCACCTGGGTGATGAATGGCAGATCAAAGGCGCGGGCGTCGCGCAGCGGTACCCATTGCAGATTGGACAATTCATCTGAAGCCTGGGAAAAATCATCGAGATCACTGGAGATCTCAGCCGCATCAACCAGAAAGAACCGCGCATCAAACCGGCGGGGGCGTCCCGGTGGGGTGATGGCGCGAAACACAAATTGCAGCGCGCTGGCATCGGGGGCAAAGCCACTTTGGGCGAAGGCCTGCCAGGGTTCCGGCGCATCCCATGTGGTTTTCTGGCCAAGGATCAGGCCGGTTTCTTCCCATAGCTCACGGATGGCCGCGACAGCAAGGGCCGCGCCAATGCCATCAGGCGCGTCCTCATCAAGCTGGGCCTGAGTGGCTGCCGCCAAAGGCGCATGTAACGCAAGATCATGGTCTTCGCGATCCAGGGCACCACCGGGGAAAACAAATTTATTCGGCATGAACGCAGCCTTAGCGCCGCGCTGCCCCATCAAGACGCTGGGGTTGTCACCGCGCCGCAATACAATCACGGTGGCTGCATCGCGGATAATCTTGGATTTATCTATCGTCGCGTCCAAGTTTCATTCACCCTTTGGTATCATAGCCATGCATGCCGCGCGCCCATTGGTAGGCGATCACCATGCCCTTCATGCGCGGCAGCAGGAACAGGCAGGCCAGAACACAGCCAATGCTGAACGTGCTGAAGGTCACCCAGGGGGCAGGCTCCCATTTGAAATAAACCACATGCAGCAGAGGGGCCATCAGATGCCCCACCAGCAAAATGGTCAGATAGGCCGGGCCGTCATCTGCGCGCGCCAGCGACAGATCCAAATCGCAATGATCGCAGCTGTTGTTCACTTTCAGATAGGAATGCAGCATTTTACCCTGGCCGCATTTCGGACATTTGCAGCCCCAGCCGCGCAGCAGGGCGGTTTTGGTGTCGCGCTCATTGCTGTTCGCGGGCGCCGCAGTTTCGGCAATGGTCTGGCTAGGCTGGGCGTGCTCGCTCATGGCAAACTCCTACGCTGGTTCTGCTGAGGCATTTCCTACATATCGCAGTCACATTTGATGTCGCACTGACAAATGTAAAGCGTGCGCGCGGGCTTTGCGTCCGCATGTCGCAACTTTTTTCCATGTCACGCGACGGAACTTTGGGGCTGCAGCGTTTCTATAGTGCATCGCGCAGCACGGAGCGCGCGGTTGCCAAAGGAGAGAAGGTTATGAAACAGATCACTTTCATCGCGTTGATCGCAGCCGGCGCAAGCCTGATTGGCGCGGGCAGCGTTCTGGCATACTCGGGCAAAGGGCATGGTGCTCGGCCCTCTTTTGAGATGCTCGATGCGGATGGCAACGGCGAGGTGACGCAGGAAGAAATGCAAAGCCTGCGCGCGCGTGAATTTACCGCCAGTGACACCGATGGCGATGGCAACCTGTCGGTTGAAGAACTGGCAGCAAAACGTGCGCAACGCGCTGAGACCCGCATTCAGCGCATGGTCGAGAAATTCGACGCCGATGGTGACGGCGCGCTGAGCCTTGCAGAAATGCCGGGGCCAAAAGATCCAACCAAACGGTTTGACCGCTTGGACAGTGATGGCAACGGTGCTATTTCCCAAGAGGAATTTGAATCCGCACGCAAAGAGCATGGCGGTCGGTCTAAAAAACACTGCAAAGATAAAGCGGGCGCGCACGACTGACTTAAAGCGTGCTTTATCAACGCCATAGACCAAAGCGGTGCCCTGATCCAATCGGGGCATCCGCGAAAGCGGCGGAGGGGCCGGTGGATCTGAGCAACGATGACCTTCTGGTGTTGTTCGTGCGCGGCGATCAGGCGGCTGCGGCTGCGCTCACGGCGCGGCTTGCTCCGCGCGCACTGGCTGTTGCAATGCGGATGATGGGTAATCGTGCCGAGGCCGAAGACATCACACAGGAGGCAATGATACGCCTGTGGCGGATGGCCCCGGACTGGCAACCCGGCAAGGCGCAGGTTTCCACCTGGCTCTACCGCGTGGTGAGCAATCTTTGCATTGATGTAAAACGGCGCGCGCGGGGCGGTACATTGGGTCTCGATGATGTGTCCGAACCCGCAGATAATGCCGCCAGCGCTTTGGAAGCACTACAGCAACAAACCCGCCATGATGCGTTACAGCAGGCATTGATGCAGTTGCCGGTGCGGCAGCGTCAGGCGGTGGTGTTGCGCCACATCGAAGAATTGTCGAACCCTGAAATCGCCGACATTATGGACATCGGGGTAGAAGCGGTCGAGAGCCTGACCGCACGCGCCAAACGCGGATTGGCCAAGGCTCTGGCCGCGCGCAAAGAAGAACTGGGGTATACCGATGGCTGACAAGGAACTGACAGAACTCGACAACCTGTTCGCAGCGGCCCGAGATGAGGCTGATCCCCTACCGCCTGCTTTGCAGATGGCCATTTTGCAGGACGCGGAGCGGGTTCAATCTGGATTTGCGCCAGATAGTCCGCTGCCGCGTGCGCATGGATTCACATGGGCTTTGTCGCTTTTGGGCGGTGGTTTTGGTCTTGGTGGGGTAGTCTGTGCGGGCCTTGTTGGGCTGTGGATCGGATTTGCGCCGCCCTCCTTTTTGCCCGACCCGGTGGATTACGCAGTTGCAACGCTGTCGACGTCAAGCGATGCCTTTGATGGGTTTGACCTGTCTGAACTCCTAGATGAGGATCTCCAATGAGCCAGCCAGAGCAACAGAAAAAGGTTCGAAAATGGCGTTGGAGCAAAGTGTTTTTTGCTCTGTCCTTGGCGCTGAACGTTGCCTTTGTGGGTGCAATTGCAGGCACTGCCTATCGGTTTAAGGATCGCCGTGATGGGGGGGCGCCGCCGTCGCTTGCGGTGATGCTTTTTCGCGAATTGGATCATGATACGCGCGATAAGCTGAAGCGCCATGCCTCTGGCCGCCATGAAACTGTGCGCGGACAACGGGCCGCCGATCGCAAGGATCTTTTTGCGGCCCTGCGTGCAGACCCCTTTGTGATTGAGCCGGTGATAGAAGTGCTGGATCGCCATTCGGGCCGTCAGGCCGCATTTCGCCAGACCGTGCGTCAGGAATGGCTGAACAAATTGCAAAACATGAGCAGTGAAGAACGCGCAGCGCTGGCGGAACGGATGGAGCGCAGATCAAAACGCCACGGTCACAAGAAGGGCCATTAAACCGGGCATTACGCCAAACACCGACGCCCGTGATTAGGGTATGGAAACGTGATCGAAGTATCGAAGTAGGGAAAAATGGCCGCAATCACGCGGCCACGGGGCTGTTTGATTTCAGACTGACCTGGTTCCTGCCTGCATTTTTGGCCGCATAAAGCGCTTGATCCGCCTCTGCGATCAGCTCTGCTGCGGTCATACTTAAGGCGCGGCGGTGGGTTGCGATCACCGCGCCAATGCTGACGGTCATACTGATCGGCTTCTCTACGCCAGCAATGTGGAAGGCGCGCTCGTTGATGGCAGCGCATAAATTTGCGGCCGATGCAGCGGCATCCGGTGCGTTTTGTCCTGGCAGCACAAACAGAAATTCTTCGCCGCCGATGCGTGCCAACAGGTCTTTTGGCCCAATCAATGAGCCCAGCCGAGCAGCGGTTTCAACCAGAACCGCATCGCCAACCGGGTGGCCATAGGCGTCATTTACCCGTTTGAAATGATCCAGATCCGCCACCATCAGCGCAAAGCTTTCACCGGTGTCGCGCGCATGTTGCAGCACCTGTTCCAGATAAGGCGTGGCATAGCGGCGATTGTACAGCCCGGTCATCGGGTCAAGCACGGCCGCCTTGAGTTCGCTGCGGATGCTGTCGCGCAGCTGATCTTCGAGCAGTTTTTGTTCCAGCTGCGTGGTGAGGCGCATGTTCAGCTCCTCTGCCACAAATCCCGATTGCAACACATCATGGGCACCACGATCCAGCGCTTCGGCCGCAAGTTCCGGTGCGTTGCTTTCGGGCAGCGCCACAATGATGGATTGCCGGGTGGCGGCACGGGCGCGCAGATCCGCAATCAGCCTAAGCCCCAGTCCGGGGTTTTCCTCATCAAGTTCGATGACAATTGCATCTGGCACCGGCGAGGTCATGATGCTGCGAATATCGCTCATATTGTGGCAGCGCAGTTTGAATTGCGAGTGCAGCGCCAGGGCCGCCGACCAGCAATGCGCTTTGCTGACGCTTTGTGTCACCAGCGCAACCGTGGCGCTCTCCAGCAGGCCCGTAGGCAGGCAATCGCCCGCAGGCAGGGCAAAACCACCGGCAGCGCTACGCTGTTGGCGCAGCTCTTCTTTGGCGCTGCGTGCGCGCAACAGGCTGCGAATGCGCGCCTGTAATACCATGTCATCCACTGGCTGAAGCAGGACATCTTGAACCCCGGCTGAAAGCGCCGCAAGCCGCGCTGCCATATCATCCTGCGCGTCGATCGCCAGAACCGGAACCGTCTCAAATGCGCCGGACGCGCTGAGAACACGTTTCACATCACTGGCGGATCCATCGGGCAGCGACAGGGCCGTGATCACCAGATCCGGGCGTTTTTGTGCAAGAACCGGGCCCAGGGCGGACAGCGTGTCGATCTGCACCACATCGAAATAGGCCTCGCTGAGCTGAACCTTCAGCGCGATCCGATTGGTGGACACCCCATCTATGACAAGGACCGTTCCCTGCACCTGTTTGCTCCTCAACGCTTGCTTTTCCTCAAGATCGAGTTTTTATGAGACTGGTTAATAAACCCTTTCCCAACTCACTAAATCTGTATCCATATGCTGAAATCCGCTCATGCTTCTGAAACTTTTGCGCTAAAGGCGCTGGCCTGGCTTGTGGGAGAGGAAGATCTTTTGCCAGTCTTCCTTGGGGCCACCGGCAGCAGTGAGGCAGATCTGCGAGCGCGCGCCGCAGATCCTGATTTCCTCGCATCCGTATTGGATTTTTTACTTATGGATGACGCTTGGGTTATGCGCTGTTGCGATGCGCTTGTGGTCGGCTATGAATTGCCGATGCAGGCGCGGGCAATGCTGCCGGGTGGTGCGCAAACGCATTGGACTTGATAAAGCGTTCACAGAACGCAGCGCGGTGAAAGGGGCTTTCCATGCCATTGGATGCAGTATTGTTTGATAAGGACGGCACGCTGTTTGACTTTGCCGCGACATGGAACAGCTGGGCAGGTGGTGTGATTGCAGATCTGTCCGGCGGCGATAATGGGCGCGCGCAGGCGATGGCGGCCGCGTTGGAATATGATCTTGATCGCCAAGAGTTTTTCCCAGCAAGCTTTGTGGTCTATGCCACCAATGCCGAGGCCGCCGCAGCTTTGGTGCCGCATTGTGAAGGCTCCAGCCAGCACGAGCTTGAAACCTATTTGGCGACCCGCGCTGCCACGGCGCCGATCTCCGAAGTGGTGCCGCTTGCCAGCTATATGGCCGGGCTGCGGGGGGATGGGTTGAAGCTTGGTGTGATGACAAATGACGCCGAGCTTTCCGCGCATTCACAGCTGGAACGGGTTGGGGCGCATAATTCTTTTGATTTTATTGCGGGTCACGACAGCGGGTTTGGGGCAAAACCCGACCCCGATCCACTTTTGGCGTTCTGCAAAGCGGTGAATGTTGCGCCTGGGCGTTGCGCCATGGTGGGTGACAGCTTACATGACCTTCATGCAGGGCGCGCTGCCGGCATGATTTGTATTGGTGTCTTAACGGGCACAGCACAGGCCGCGCATCTGAGCCCTCACGCGGATGTGGTTTTACAAGACATCGGCGAAATCCCCGCGTGGATAGCTGCGAATCGATAGGCTTTTGCGGTAATGTGCGTCCCCGTACACGACGTATAAACCGATAAGTGAAGATAGTTTTTCGCCGCTTTCATAGAGATTGGGGCCGGAAAATGTCAGTATTGTCCAGCTTCCGCCGTGAAGAGACGTAAATATATCCGGCGTACAGGGGGTTTTGGGGCTTTGTTAACACTGCCCGGGCCATAGTGACGGAAATTACAGTAAAGGGGCCAGGTCAATGCATGGTCTGATCAACAAAGCTATTCAGGCCTTCGTAAAGGATACCTACGGCGAAGAACGCTGGCAGGCGGTTATCGATCTGGCCGGGCTTGGATTTTCTGAGTTCGAAGCGATGTTGATTTACCCGGATGAGCAATCGCAAAAAGTGCTCTCCGCGATGGAAACCGTGCTGGATCGTCCGCTTGATGAAATGCTGGAAGACATGGGCACTTTCCTTGTGTCCAATCCCCAGGCCGAGGCGCTGCGTCGCCTGCTCAGGTTTGGCGGCGTCGATTATGTAGAATTTCTGTATTCGCTGGATGATTTGCCCGATCGCGCCCGGCTTGCGGTGGCGGATCTACATTTGCCCGCGCTTGAGCTGGTGGAGAAGGGGCCGGGTGAGTTTGAACTGATCTGCAGCAAGGGGCTGCCGGGTTATGCCAATGTGATGATGGGCATTTTACGTGCAATGGCAGATGATTACGGAGATTTGGTTATTTTGGAACATGCAGGTGCGCGCGAAAACTCTGACATTATTGCCGTAACCCATGTGGAATCACAATTTGCCGAAGGGCGTTCCTTTAGCCTGGGGGCGCATTCACTATGATCACACTGCCGCAACTGTCTGACCTCGCAAATACCATCTGCCCGATGCATGTGGTTGTTGATGCAAATGGCTGTATCCAGTCTGTTGGGCCCACGCTCAAAAAATTGCGCCCGGATAATGTCTGGATTGGCGAAGAGCTCAGCTCGATCATTGCCGTTTCCCGCCCGCGCTGGGTGCGCAGCATGGAAGATATGATCCGCTCGGCTGGTGCAAAACTGCACCTGCAATTCCTGACCGAACCGCACACCGGTCTCAAAGGGGTGTTGCACCCGCTGCCAGATGGCGGGGCTTTTTTGAACCTGTCTTTCGGAATTTCGGTGCTGGAAGCGGTGCGTGATTATGATCTGACCAGCGCAGATTTTTCCCCCACGGACCTCACGATTGAGATGCTCTACCTGGTTGAGGCAAAATCAGCCGCGATGGAGGCGTCGCGCCAGCTGAACATGCGTCTGCAAGGGGCAAAAATCGCCGCAGAGGAACAGGCCTTTACCGATACATTGACCGGTCTGAAAAACCGCCGGGCGATGGATCACGTGCTGGGACGGATGATCAATTCTGGTCGCGATTTTGCAGTGATGCATGTAGATCTGGACTATTTTAAGCAGGTCAATGACACCATGGGCCACGCCGCCGGTGACGCAGTGCTGCAGCGGGTGGCAAAGGTTTTGGTGGAATGCACCCGCGATGCGGATACTGCTGTGCGCGTGGGTGGTGATGAATTTGTACTGCTGCTGGATGGTCTGACCGACCGCGCCAAGCTTGAACGCATTGCCAAGCGTTTGATTGAAAAACTGGAAGAACCGGTGCCCTTTGAAGGGAAGGAATGTCGCATTTCCGCCAGTGCCGGAACCTCTCTGTCCAGCGATTCCGTGCCACTTGATGCGCTCTCGTTGATCCATCAGGCGGATCTCGCGCTTTATGCCGCCAAAAATGCGGGCCGTGGCCGACATGTTTTCTACAGATCTGAAATGGAAATGGCCGGGTAGCACGCGAAACCTGCTCCGCATCACACAGTGCGGGGCAGCAGGTGTAACTTCCCCAGATAGGTGCAACGCATCCGCTTACGCTCGCATAAAGGCGCAGTGAAACTACGTGCTGTTTTGCATCAATATCTTCAATTTTTAGCGGAAGAAGTGGCAGCCCGTAGGGGAATCGAACCCCTCTTTCCAGGTTGAAAACCTGGCGTCCTAACCGATAGACGAACGGGCCACTCTTTGTGTGAGGGGGTGTTTACGCGCTCCGTTCTTTTGGCGCAAGAGGAAAATTATGCAAAAGTGCATTTTTTTCAAATTTCCAGTCAAACCGGCTAGCTCTTTGTAATTATTCTTCATTCCTACAGGTCTCAGCCTGATCTGGGGCTGAAATATTGCGGGCGGCGATCATCACACCCAAATGAGCCATGAGAGCACAGCTGCAGATAATTTCTGGAATTGAGAGTGATCCATCCTAGGCGGTCTCGCGTAATCACAATATGCTGACAGTTGAACTGAACAAATCACAGCCCCCCGCCGCGCCGGTGCCGCAACAGCGGCTGAACCGGTTGAGCCAGGGGCGCAACGGCGGCGGCCAGGTGGCCAAATCCGGTGTGAAAAAGGCGGCGGATCAGGTGAGAGCGGGCAGCCAAGAGTTTTCACAGCATACAAGCTGGATGATCGCGGTGCGGGACCATCGGGACAAACAGGCGTTTGCCCAGTTGTTTGATCATTTTGCACCCCGTCTCAAAGGCTTTGTGATGCGCTCCGGCAGCTCTGCGCAGCAGGCCGAAGAAATCGTGCAGGATGTGATGCTGACGCTCTGGCGCAAATCGCATCTGTTTGATCCCCATCGCGCGCAGGTTTCGGCCTGGGTGTATCAAATCGCGCGCAACCGCCAGATTGATGTGCTGCGCAAAGAAAACCGCCCGGTGCCGGAAGAATTGGCGCAGCCCGAAGACACGGAACCAGATGCCAGCCAGATCATGGCGGTTGAACAAGAAGCAGTGAAGTTGAAAGATGCTCTGGTGCATTTGAATGACCAGCAGCGAGAGATGATCGAAAAGGCCTACCTCGGAGAGATGACGCACAAGCAAATAAGCCAGGAGACCGGCCTGCCATTGGGCACAATCAAATCGAGGATCCGCCTCGGTCTGGAACGGCTGCGACACGAGCTAAAGGGGATGCGCTGATGACCTGCCAAATCCCTGATCACATCATGGCCTCTTATGCCGCGGGCACCTTGCCGGATGCCTTTGCGCTGGTGGTGGCCACCCATGTCTCCATGTCACCTGACAGCCGCGCAAGCTTAGAGGCGCATCAGGCGCTGGGCGGGTCTGTTTTGGAGCTCATGGGCGGTGAAACCCTGTCTGCCGGGTTGAAAGATTCGGTGCTGGCGGCGCTGGATGATCCGTTTGAACCAGTACCGCAATATGCACGATCCGGGGTTTATCCGGCGCCGGTGATGGCTGCGTTGAACGGGCGCGGGGTCGCTTGGAAAAACATGGGCGGCGGCGTGCGCCAGGATATTGTGACAGCCGATCAACATGGCACCGCGCGCCTGCTGTATATTCCGCCGGGAATGGCAGTGCCGGATCATGGCCACAACGGGCTTGAGATGACCTTGGTGCTGCAAGGCAGCTTTAGCGATGAAACCGGCCATTTTGGCGTGGGCGATGTTGAGATCGCCAATGAAGACCTGGATCACACCCCGATCGCCGGACCGGGAGAGGCTTGTATCTGCCTCGCCGCAACCGATGCTCCCTTGCGGTTCCGCGCACTGATACCGCGCCTGCTGCAACCTTTGTTCAAGATCTGAATGAGCAAACATTGTAAAACCCCGGCTGTGCGCTGCAGCCGGGGTTTTTATCTGCGATAAATCAGCCAGTCGGGAATATATGACAAGGCTTTGATAACCCACGAAAACGGTCGTGGAAAATCATGGCGAAACCGCGTGGTTTTCATCGCGCGCAGAACCCGGTTTGCGGCGTCTTTGGGCTGCATCAGCATCGGCATCTTAAAACTGTTCTTGGCGGTCAGCCGGGTTTTGATAAAGCCCGGATTGACGATCCGCACCACCACACCCGTGCCGCGCAGATCAAATCGCAGGGTCTCGGCCAGGCTGCGCAGCGCCGCTTTGCTTGGGCCGTAGCCCACCGCGGCGGGCAACCCATGATAGGCTGAAAGCGAACCGATCAGGGTGATGTCGCCTGCATCGCGTTGCAGCATATCCGGCAGAACCGCCCCAATCACCCGAAGCGCACCGCCATAATTCACATCATTCATCTTTAACGCGACTGCGCTGTCCCAATCCTGCGCTTTCATCGGCTCATACGCACCTGCGTTAAAGATTACCCCATCGATCTGGGGCAGGGCGCGCGCGGCCGCTGCAATACTGTCAGCATCGGTCACATCCAGCGCCAGCGCGCGTGCATGGGGCAGGGTGTTTGCCAGCTCCATCAGCCGCGTTTCACTGCGGGCAGAAAGCACCAGATGCGCCCCCTCGTCAGACAGTGCTTTCGCCAGCGCGCGGCCAAGCCCCTCGCTTGCGCCCACAAGCCAGAAACGCTTGCCCGTAAACGCCCGGCTCATGCGCCCGGCTCATGGGGGGGCGAAACGCTGTCTGAAATCAGCGGCTCAGGCGGGGGCTGTTTGCGCAGAAATGGTGCGCGTTTCACCCAGAGTTTGAGCGCCTGCCAATGGATCAACGCCATCACCCGCGCAGCCCCCAGCGGGCGGCGCATTGCGGCCCAGGCCAGACGGTGATCGCGGGCCGCATGGCGTTCCCCCACCAGGGTGGCCAATACGCCGTGTTTGCCGTTTTCGTAAAGAATACGGATATTTACCGCACGTTGAGTGAAATCAAAGGTAAACACATACCGCCCCGCAACGGTTTGAAATGGCGATACATGCATCAGTTTTTCGGCCACAATCGTCTGATCTTTGGTGATCGGGGCAAAGCCGGGTCGCGCGCAGAAATAACAATGACGATGGCCAAAAGTGTTGTTCACCTCGGCAATGATCGCACGGGGCACGCCGTCAACCAGCGCGAGCCAGAAACTCACCGGGTTGAAATGAAACCAAAGAAAGCTCGGCTGGGTCATCAACAGCAGCTGCGCATCCTGATAAGGAAAGCCGCGCGTCGCAAGCTCTTGTTTAAACCAGGCCAGACCCGATCCAGATCCACGTGGCCCGCCGTGGCGATGATCCCAGATCGACCACAGGTTAAACCGGTTGCGCGACAACAGCCGCAACCCTGATGGCGCGTTCAAATCGCACAGCACATAATCCACCCCATAGGTGAAAGCGTTTGTCGGGCCACCGCGCCGGGCGTGGAAGGTTTTGCATTCAAGAAGTTCAAACATGATGTCTCGATTACGGTGCCTCAGCGGCGGTGGATCACTCCCGCATTGATATTCATGAATATTTTTTGATCCAGCCGCGCAACCGCTGCGTATTCTTTTAAAACGCTAACAGGAACGAGGTCCCCATGTTCGATCAAACACCACCACCGCGCAAGAAAGTAGCAGTTATTGGTGGCGGCATTTCCGGTATGGCGGCGGCTTATGATCTGGCGCGTGAACATGATGTAACCCTGTATGAAAGTGCTGCGCGTCTTGGCGGCCATGCCCGCACCGTGGTGGCCGGAAAACGCGGGGATCAGCCGGTGGATACGGGCTTTATCGTGTTCAACTATGCAACCTACCCAAACCTGACCGCGCTGTTTCGCGAATTAGATGTACCGGTGCTTAAAAGCGAGATGAGCTTTGGCGCGAGCATTGATGGCGGGCGTCTGGAATATGGGCTCAACACGCTTCCGGCGCTTTTGGCGCAGCGAACAAACCTGTTGAAACCGCACTTTTACGGCATGGTTGGTGACATCTTGCGTTTTGGCAAACGGGCCGAGGCCGCCGTGCAAGATGATGATCAAACCATTGGTGATCTGGTCTCGGATCTGCGGCTGGGACGCGCGTTTCGTGATGACTATCTTATGCCCATGTGTGGCGCGATCTGGTCTACGCCAGTGGCCGAGGTGGATCAGTTCCCGGCGCGTTCCTTGGTGCGGTTTTTTCGCAATCACGCGCTGCTTGCGGGGGCCGGTCAGCATCAATGGTACACCGTCAAAGGCGGCAGTATCGAATATGTCAAACGCTTGAAAGCAGCGCTTAAACAACGCGGCGTGTCGATCCTGCTCTCCTCTCCGGTTCAGGCGATCAAACGGGATCCCTTTGCGGTGACGCTCTGGGCGGATGGGGTTGAAGCCAACCGTTATGATGAGGTGATCTTTGCCTGCCACAGCGATCAGGCGCTGCGTATTCTGGGCGATGACGCCAGCCCGGACGAAAAACGCAACCTTAGTGCGGTGCGCTACAAACCCAATCGCGCGGTGCTTCATGCTGATACGCGCCAGATGCCCAAACGCCGCGCCTGCTGGTCCAGCTGGTCGTATCGCTCACAAAAAGGTGCCATTGGCGTCACCTATTGGATGAACCGGCTGCAAGGCATCCCTGAGGATGATCCGCTGTTTGTTACCCTGAACCCCAGCAGCGAAATCGCTCCGGGGCTGATTTACGATGAGGTCGAATTTGACCACCCGGTGTTTGATACCGCCGCGCTCAAGGCACAAAGCCGCATTCGCGAGATGCAGGGCCAGAACCGCACCTGGTTTGCGGGGGCCTGGAACCGCCACGGCTTCCACGAAGATGGCATCGCCAGCGCCCGCCGCATCACCCGCCAGCTGACCCAAACCCCCAACGTCAATGAGGCCGCTTTTGTCCCTGTTTAAATCAACGCCGGATAACGCTCTGAAAAAACAGTTCTTCGCTGTCTGTGACCGCCTGCAGGATGGCCAGCTCCACCTGCGCACACCGGATGGTCAAAACCATCATTTTGGCACCAAGGGCCCCGAGGCCGAGATGCAGATCAACGATTGGAGCGCGGTCACTGCCATGGCAGCCCATGGTCAGGTTGGCCTGGGCGAAGCCTATGTTGCTGGTCTCTGGGATACGCCGTCGATTGAAACGCTGATGACCGTGGCCATGAAAAACCGCGACCAGCTTCAGGGCTTTGATCACGGCAACGCGTTCAGCCGGATGAAGTTTCGCTTTGTCGATACTTTGATGCGGGCGAACTCGCGCCGCGGGTCGCGCAAAAACATCCGCGCCCATTATGATGTGGGCAATGAATTCTACCAGCTCTGGCTAGATCCGGGCATGACCTATTCCTCCGGCATCTTTACCCCCGGCTGCAGCGATCTTGATGCGGCGCAACGGCGCAAAAACAGCCGGGTTCTGTCGCGTCTGGGTGCAGGCGAACAGGTGTTGGAAATCGGCTGTGGCTGGGGTGGTTTTGCCGAACACGCGGCCGAAGAAGGTCGCCATGTCACCGGCGTAACTGTGTCACGCAGCCAGCACAGCTTTGCCGACAGTCGCCTGGATGGGCGCGCCGACATCCAACTGCGCGATTATCGCGATCTCTACGGAACATACCACAATATCGTCTCGATTGAGATGATCGAGGCGGTTGGGGAACGCTACTGGCCAAGCTATTTCGCCACCCTCAAACGCAGCCTGGCCGAAGGCGGGCGTGCCGTGCTGCAGGCGATCACCGTGCCCGATGATTTCTTTGCCCGCTATCGCCGCTCGTCCGATTTTATCCGCCAATATGTCTTTCCCGGCGGCATGCTTTTGTCGGATGCGGTGATTGCGGATCAGGCGGCCAAGGCCGGGCTCAAAGTGCGCGACAGCTTTGCCTTTGGACAAGACTACGCCCGCACCTGCCGCATCTGGAGCGAGCGTTTCAGCGCCCAACGCCCCCGGATTGAGGCTTTGGGCTATGATCAGCCATTTCTGCGCAACTGGCAGTATTACCTTGATATCTGCGCCGCGTCCTTTGCCGTGGGCCACACCAATGTGGTTCAGGTCGAATTGGCACACGCCTAAGCCATGAACACTCTGCCCCGGGTCAGCCTTTATGCCGCCATGCTCGCAGCCGCTGGATTGCCGCTTTATATCCATCTGCCGCGCTTTGCCTCGGTGGACCTTGGCATCAGCCTTGGGGCGCTGGGCAGCCTGTTGCTGGTGCTGCGGCTGTTGGATCTGTTGCAGGATCCCGCCATCGGCTGGATGGTGGATCGCTGGCCCGCAGTGCAGCGCCAGTTTGCGGCACTTGCGGCGCTTGGGTTGATGGTTGGGTTTCCCATGTTGTTTGCGCTTGAGGCGGGGCCTTGGGTGTTGTGGCAGGTGGCGGGCGTGCTGGTACTGCTGTTTTCGGCCTATAGCCTTGGCATGATCCTGCTTTATGGGCGCAGCATCACGCTTGCACGCGACACCTCGGAGCCTGCGCTGTTGCAACTTGCAAGCTACCGCGAGGCGGGGATGCTCACCGGGGTGATCTTGGCGGCAATCACCCCGGCCATCTTGGGTGGCTATCACAGCTTTGGCCTCTGGCTTGGTGCGCTGGCGCTGGCAACGCTGCTGCTGTCTGCTCCGATCTGGCGGCGTACACCGCAGCTGGGCGATACCCTGTCTTTTGCCCGGCTGATGGATGCGGGCGCGCTGCGATTGCTGCTGATTGCACTGATCAATTCGCTGCCGGTGGCGGTGACATCAACCCTGTTTTTGTTCTTTGTCGAAGACCGCCTGCAGCTAAAAGGGCAGGCGGGGCCGCTTTTGGTTCTGTTCTTTCTTGCAGCCGCGCTCAGCGTTCCCTTGTGGAGCCGCTTGGCCGCGCGCCACAGCCCGCGCTCAGCGCTGCTGATTGCCATGCCGCTGGCGATTATATCCTTTGTCTGGGCAGCCTTTCTTAGCCCCGGTGATCAGCTGGGTTTTGCCCTGATCTGCCTGACGTCCGGCGCGGCGCTTGGTGCGGATATGGTGCTGCTGCCTTTGATGTTTTCGCTCTCGCTGGCGCGCGCGGGCATCAGCGCAGGCACCGCCTTTGGCTTTTGGTCCTTTGTTGGAAAACTCGCGCTGGCGCTGGCGGCCTTTCTGGTGCTGCCGCTGCTGGAACAGGGCGGTTTCACCCCCGGCGCTGAAAATGACGCCGCCGCGCTATTGCGCCTCACGCTTCTTTACGCAGGCCTCCCCTGTATCTTGAAACTTGGTGCCTTTGCCCTTGTGCTGGCACTGCCCAAATCGGAGCTTACGCCATGAAAATCCTCAGCCTCTTTCTGCTCCTCCTGCTTGTTGCCAGCATCATCCGGGTGCAATTCTTCAGCTTTGGGGCGCAAACCCCCGAAGACTATGCCAGCCAGCCCGCCAGTTTCTCTTTGCAAGAGCAGCTCTCAGGCACCTTGGTTTCCGAAGGGCTGATTTTCGGCCCCGATGGCCGTGTCACCAACAGTTTTGTGGCTGAAATGACCGGCGAATGGCAGGGAAATACCGGCACACTGCGCGAAGAGTTCACATATTCCAACGGCAAACAGCAAAGCCGCGAATGGCAGCTGACAATGGGGGAGGGGAACACTTTCACCGCCACCGCCGATGACATCGTGGGCGAAGGCAAAGGCGTGGTGTCAGGCTCCACCGCCATGCTCACCTATACGATCGTTCTTCCCGAAGAATCGGGCGGTCATAAATTAAATGTCACCGATTGGATGTATCTCGCGGAAAATGGCACCATTCTTAATCGCTCGGAAATGCGCAAGTTTGGAATAAAAGCGGTTGAGTTAATTGCAACAATGCGTCCTTTGAATTGATTTGGGTGCCTTGGCTGATTTGAGAATTGCAAAAGTAAATCATCATCAGATTTAAAAGGTAACTTCAATATGTTCCTTAATTGCTGTGGTCCGCAATTGCAGTGATCCGCCGCTGGGGCGAACGTTTTATACTGATGCTTCCCTATTTTATTGATTTTTATGATGTTTATTTGATTGTAAATCGCCCGGATCGCTGCGGTTCGCGCGTTGATTAAATGATTTGGTGCCGCTTTGAATTTCAAGAAATGCATATTGATGATGCGACGCTGTGAAATCTATACATATAAAATGTATATTTTGCCTCGTAACGATTAAATCGACCGCACCTGCTGTTTTGAAAATATTCGCGAAAAAATATATCTTCGAATTCACTCTAGCTTAACGCCTGGATTTTACGGCTCGGGGGGAATTTATTTCGACGGAAATCGTCATTAACCCCACCCGGAGTAGTGCTGATGCGCAAAGTTTCTGCTGTTGTAGCGGCCGCCTTTATTGGCTGGACCGCGCCCCTTCTGGCTCAGGAAGCAACCCCCAACCATGTGTTTCAGGTTACCGATAAAATCCTGCAGGAGCTGCAGCAGCTGAACGCGGAAAACTTCTCCAAAGCCGCCCCGGTAGAGACGATGCAATACTCCACCGCGCCGCGCCATGTGTTGTTTCAGATCCGCGACCAGTGGCGCAAAGTGCAGCTCTTGCGGTTTATGAACGGGCTCAACAGCAACAGCCTGGCCCCGGCCACCGTGCATCAGGTCACCCCACAAGAGGTCAAAGACAACATGGCCCAGATGCTGATGGAGGTGCAGGCGCTGCGGTCGGCCTATGGTCTGCCCGCTTCTGATATCACCGCGCCGCTGCCCAGCGGCAAAAAACCTGCAGATGTCTATGCCAAATTGATGCAGATCTCGGCTGAACTGGATGCGCTTGGGGTGCCTGCAACCGTGCCCAATGATGTCTACCGCGTCGCGGCGTCGATCTCACAAAATCTCGAAACCCTTGCTGCCGCCAAGGGTGTGACGATTGAAGATGTAGCCCACCCTCACAGCACCGGGCGCACCCCAAATGATGCCTATGTGGCCGCGCTTGATCTGATTGCCGCCATGCAGTCCCTGGTCGAGCAGGATCAAAGCTACGAGGTCAAAGGTGGCATTTCGGTTCCTTCCAGCAAAGAGGGCGCCAAAACACCCGCCGAAGTCATCCGGGTGCTGTCGCGCACACTGGCCGATACTATGGCGATGATGCACAGCGCGCGGGTTGGCAAAACCGTGATCATCGCGCCCTATCAGGGCGGCAAAACCCCTTCGGATGTCTACAACTCAATCACCTATGCCCGGCTTCTGGTTGAAGCCATGGCATCGCGGTCAAAGGTGTGACCAGAAAGGAGGCTTATATGTCTGATATTGCTGTTAAACTATCGCGCAAACTGTTTCAGATGCGGCTCGGCGGTCGCATTTTGACGGCGGTGACCATTCCGATGCTGGTGCTTGTGGGCATCAATCTGTTCTTTGTCGAACGCGCAGGCCAGCAATCGGGCGCATTGCTGGCGCATCAGAAAACCGTGGTGCAGGCCGATCAGGAGCTGATGCGCATCAGTGGTGATCTGACCCGCGCTCTGTTGGATGTAAACCGCTCCCTGCGCCAGTCCGAGGCCACGCGCCGCAACAATCTGGCGGCAGACAGGCTGGATGTGGCGGGGGAAATTGCCCTGCGGCAAGAGTTTCAGCAGGCCGCGCGCAGCTATCTGAACTCGATTTTCAGCTTCTCTTACACGCTGGAACGCACCGAGCTCGCACAGGATGAACTGACCCAGCATATCACCTATCTCACCCGTGCCGCCGGGCAGATTGATCGTCTGGTCTCGCTCTATACTGTTGCCAACAGCCGTACGCTGCGCCTGGCGCGGCAGGGGGATTTTTCTGCGGCCCGCAATAACTTCCGCTTTGAAGAACAGCAACGCAGCAAGGCGATCCAGCACATGTTGGATGATGCCAGCATCAAGTTCACAGAACTTCTGGCGCAGATCTCTACCCTGCAAATCGCCGCCAATGACGAGATGATCCGCACAGAAACCGCAGATCAGAAGCGCGTGCAGAAGATCTCATATGGGGTGCTGGCCGCGGTGGCAATTGTCAGCATTCTGGCGGCGCTGACCACAGTCACCCGCACCATTATCCGCCCAATCCGCCGGGTGCCCGCAAGCATTCTCAACGCTGGCAAAAACAGCGCAGGCACCACAACCGACGAGGCGCGTCAGGATGAAATCGGGGATATCCTGCGCGCGGTCGAAAACTTTGGTCAGGGCATTCAGCAAAGACAACGGGCTGATCAGGAAAAAACCGCCCGCCAGCTTGATGAGCAATCTCAGGCGGTTACCGAACTCAGCCGTGGGCTCAAACGACTGTCGGAGGGGGATCTGACCGCCCGCATCGAAGTAGATCTGCCAGCCGCCTATGCAGAGCTGCGGGATAACTTTAATCACACTTTGGAAACGCTGGGCGACACCATCACCCAGATTGCCACCGCGTCGGGCTCAATGAAAAACAGCGCTGCGGAAATTTCGCACGGGTCTGAAGATCTGTCGCAACGCACCGAAAGCCAGGCCGCCACGCTCGAACAGACCGCCGCCGCGCTGGATCAGATCACCGCCAGCGTGCGCAGCGCCGCCAACAATGCGCGCAGCGTTGAAGGCACCATGCAAAACGCCAGCGCCGATGCGGTGACCAATCGCGAAGTGGTCGAAAACGCCATGGCTGCGATGGGGGAAATCAAAAAAAGCTCGGGCCATATTTCCCAGATCATCACGGTGATTGATGACATTGCGTTCCAGACCAATCTTTTGGCGCTGAACGCGGGTGTTGAAGCCGCACGCGCAGGCGAAGCAGGCCGGGGGTTTGCGGTTGTGGCGTCAGAAGTGCGCGCCTTGGCACAACGCTCATCTGATGCGGCAATGGAGATCAAGACCCTGATTTCCAACAGCTCGCAGCAGGTCGATGAAGGGGCCAAACTGGTGGATCAGGCCGGTGTGGCGCTGCAGACCATCGTGGCGCAGGTCAGCGAAATCTCAGGGCTGGTCAGCGGCATTGCCGAAGGCGCGTCCGAGCAATCCCTGGGCCTTGGGGAAATCAACACTGGCATGATCCAGCTGGATCAGGTGACGCAGCAAAACGCAGCCCTGGTAGAGCAATCCGCCTCCACCAGTCGTTTGCTCAACAGTGATGCCATGCGGCTTGCAGAGCTGGTGTCGCATTTCCAGGTGGAACAACAGATCAACCTGCGCTCAGTCGCATAAGTACAATCAAATCTAGTTGCTATCAGCCGGGCGTGCTGCGCCCGGCTTTTCTGTCTGCGGGCTGATCTTTTGCGGTGGCATCATCAGGCCGGGCTTGCGCTACCCGGCGCAGTAGTGGCATCTTTTGAGCCACCCGCTGTGACACTTTGGAAGCCTGACACCTGTATGCAACGACTACGCAATCCCCGTACCGGCATTGATCAGGGAGACCTGATGCTGTTTTCAGAGTTTGAAAACGGCGGCAGCATGTGGACCGGTAAAGGCAAGCGTGAGCGGCGCGAACCCGTGCGTTTTGCCAGCCCCTTTGCCCACCCGCCCGCAGTGCAGGTGTCGATTTCGCTCTGGGATATGGAAACCACTGCAGCAATCCGCGCTGATATCCAGGCCGAAGCGATCACCACGGAAGGGTTTGAGATCGTGTTTCGCACCTGGTCCGACAGCCGTATTGCCCGGGTGCGCGCCAATTGGCTGGCGATTGGTGAGCTGCCCTTTGCTGATGATTGGGATGTGGACTGACCCGGCTGACCACCGTTTCACCTAGCCGGCAGTTGGTTTGTGAAGTTTTTTTGAACCTCTGCTCTGCGTGTTGACCGCTGTGGGCTGCCGCCTTTAGCTGGCGCGGATCACGAGGGGATGTTTCATGAACGATCTGGATATGTCAGCAGCGCTGAAGGCAGCGCATCACATGGCGGATATGGCCCGCCCCATTGCGCGCAAATATTGGCTTGCGCCCAAGGATGTTGAATTCAAAGCTGATCACAGCTTCCTCACCCCGGCGGATCTTGCGATTGAACGGGGCTGGCGCACCTATCTGCAACAGAGCTTTCCCGGTCACGCGATCCTGGGTGAAGAATTTGGCCATAGCGCGGGCGAGGCCAGCTACACATGGGTGCTGGATCCAATTGATGGCACCCGTCAATATGGCATGGGGCTTGGAAATTTTTCGACGCTGATTGCGCTGTGTGATGACAGCGGGCAGCCGATTCTGGGTATGATGGATCTGCCCTTGATGGATGCACGCTTTTTTGGCGTGCGCGGGCAAGGGGCCTGGCTCAACACACGCAGGCTTCAGGTGTCCGACCAACGCGATCTATCCAGCGCTCTGGTGATGCTTGCTAATCAAAACAGTTTTGAAGGCCCCGAGGCAACGGCCTATGAACGGCTGCGCG
Organism: Tritonibacter aquimaris; assembly: GCF_009617595.1. GTDB lineage: Bacteria > Pseudomonadota > Alphaproteobacteria > Rhodobacterales > Rhodobacteraceae > Epibacterium > Epibacterium aquimaris. The sequence goes on from NZ_WIXK01000005.1 coordinate 217,325, forward strand.
CCTGCGCGGATGGGGCTGCTTTTGACGCGGGCTCGCCCGCCTATGGGGCACTTGCGGCGGGCAAGGTCGATCTCTGCCTGAACGGTGGCGATCTGAATGCCCATGACATCTGCGCACTTGTTGCAATTGTCACTGAGGCAGGAGGCTGTATCACTGATTGGGCTGGGGGATCGCTTGGGCTGAACTCCAGCGGTGCGATTGTTGCCAGCGCCACCCCAGCACTCCACGAAGCGGCACTGGGTGTTCTGCAACAGGACTGACACTGCAACGCACCCTCAAAAAAACTGCGCCCCCAAACAAAAAAGGCCGCCCCCAATGGGGACGACCTTGCAGAGAAACTTGTGGATCTTAGCGACTTGCAGTCAGGTGCTCATAGATCGGGATCAGCGTCTTGTCTTCAAACAGCGAAGACACCGATGTGCCGTGCCAGATGTTCAGGATCGCCTGAGTAAACAGCGGCGCGGTGGGCAGGATGCGGATGTTTGGCGCGTTCAGTACCGGCTCTGCGGGCTGAATGGAATCGGTCAGAACCAGCGATTTCATCACCGAGTTCGACACCCGCTCAACCGCCGGGCCAGACATCACCCCGTGGGAGATATAGGCGTGTACTTCCTTGGCACCATTGTCCAAAAGCACCTGCGCCGCTTTACACAGGGTGCCAGCAGTGTCGCACATGTCATCAACGATGAGGCAGATCTTGTCGGTGACATCACCAATCACGGTCATCTCGGCCACTTCGCCGGCTTTTTCACGGCGTTTGTCGACGATCGACAATGGCGCATTGATGCGTTTTGCCAGCTCACGCGCGCGGGCAACACCACCCACATCAGGCGAGACCACCATCAGATCGTCCATCTGGTCTTTGAACTGGTTTTTCACATCCAGCGCAAAGATCGGCGAGGCATACAGGTTGTCCACCGGAATATCGAAAAAGCCCTGAATCTGCGCTGCGTGCAGATCAAGGGTCAGGATGCGCTCAACACCAGCTTCCACCAGCATATTGGCGACCAGTTTCGCGGAAATCGGCGTGCGCGCCTTGGTGCGGCGGTCCTGACGGGCATAGCCAAAGTAAGGGATCACTGCGGTGATACGTTGCGCAGAAGAACGGCGCAGCGCGTCAGCAATGATCAACAGCTCCATCAGGTTGTCATTGGCCGGGTTTGAAGTCGGCTGAATGATGAACATGTCTTCGCCGCGAACGTTTTCAAACACTTCGACAAAGATCTCGCCGTCGTTGAAACGTTCGACACGGGCGTCAACAAGCCCCTGATCAACGCCGCGATGCAGGCTCATACGGCGGGCAATCGATTCGGCAAGCGGAAGGTTCGCGTTCCCAGAGATGAGCTTGGGTTCGGTCAAGGTTGGCATGGGCTGTATCCCCGGCAGCTATAGCAGATTGTGACAGATTCGTGATGCGTAAGCCCCGCTTACCACGGCAAGCCATGAGCGCAAAGTTGAAAGCCTATTGATTTCTTCATCCTGCGTGAGCGCTCGCAAAATTGTGTGCGTCAACAAGATGGTTTTCACGCGCCGGTGCCTCGGTTTGTGGGGATGCAAGGGCGCTCTGACCGGCGCGGGACGGTTGGCGCGTGGGGCGGTCTTTGCATCAAAAGAGGGAGAGACATCACCAGAATGTGTGCGTTTCGTGCTTGCGGCAGATCAGATGGGTTTTAATGTCATTCATATTTCAGAATGTGATTTGAGCCCCTAAAATGAATAACCCAGAGTTTCTCACCGATTGGAATGTCGCGTTTCGTGAAGACCCCTTTCGTTTCACAAGTGAATACGCAGGGGGCGAGCGGGCTATCTTGCTTGAATTTGTGCCGGGCGACCGCAGCAGCCTAACGGAATTGCCCGCAACCATAGATCAGCTGGGGGCGCTCCATTCCGTCAGCCTGACCCAAACCAACGTGAAAGATGTCTCGCGATTGGCGCAGTTTCGAGACATGAAAGAGCTCTTTCTCAGCGGCACCAAAGTGCGTGACCTGTCCGCGCTTGCCGTGCTCACCGAACTTGAAACGCTGGTGCTGCAAAATGTGCAGATCGATGATCTGTCTTTTGTGCGCAATATGAAATCACTCAGCGAACTCTGCATCTCTGGCAGTCAGGTGGCCGACATCAGCCCGCTTGCAGGATGCAAGAAGCTCCGTTCGCTGGGGCTCAACAATACGCCTGTGCGCGATATCTCGGCACTGGCAAAGCTCTCGCGCCTGCGCTGGCTGAATTTGGATCACACGCAGATTGACACCCTTGATGCATTGGCCAGCCACAAGAGCCTGGGAGAGCTGAGCGCAAGCTTCACCTCGGTATCAGATCTGAGCCCGCTCAGCGCGGCCAAGCAACTGACCCGGCTGCGCTGTGATGGCACTGGTGTCTCTGATCTGTCGCCACTTGTTGGCAGCCCCAGGCTGACAACTTTGAGCATGAACGGCTGCCCCATCGAAGATCTCAGCCCGCTGGCTACGTTGCGCAAGCTGCAGTATGTCTACCTCGCCGAGACCAAGGTGCGCGATATCAGCCCGATTGCAGGCTTCAAACTGTATGACCTGTATCTTGATGGCTCAGAGATCGAAGATCTGACCCCGCTGCGCCCAAACCGCAGCATGCCGCGGCTGGCCTGTGATGTGACGGGGGTGTCGTTTCGCGACACGCCGCTAACCCGGATGGATCCAGCGGGGTTTGGCGACATTGCTTCGGTTGACGCGGGCAATGCGCGCACAGACGAGCTGTTTGCCTATCTGCGCAAGTTGAAAACATGGCCCCCCGCCGGGGCAAAGCCGCACGTTGAACTTGCCCCATTGCCGGAGCTGCCTGCGCAGATTGCCGGGCTCCGTCTTGCAGAAGACAGCACGCTGCTGCGGCCCTTGTCTTGGCAAGGCAATGCGGATCTGCAAAAGGGTGGGGCAATCTCTGCACCTGATGAACCGCTCGGCGCTGCCGTGCTGGCCGATTGTGCGGCCCGCTACAATAGTGCTGACTGGAATGAGAAGAGCCGGGCGGCGCTGAGCAAAATATTTGCGAGCGTGATCGAACCCGACAGCCCTTTGGATGCAGATCCGGTGCTGGCGTGTATCGCTGCGATCGACCATGCAGAGCCGCTACAGGCTGCACTTGTGCGCAATATGGCGATTGCTCTTGCAGCCTGCGCCAACGCGTATATGGCGGATACATACGTTCGCACCACGATGAGCAGAGCAGCGCTGTGTTGGTTGCAGTACCATCAGGCAGAGTTGGTGCAATTTTCACAGACGCAGGAAGATCTGTTTGCAGATTGGATGCGGGTGAGTCTGCAAAATGTGAACCTTTGGCATGATCTGGGGGTAGCTCTGGAACGCCGTCCCTTTAATGATCCGGAAAAGATCAAAGAGCGTGCTGAGTTCTTCGGCGATATACATGTGATCAGCCTCGAAGGCGGCTGGAGCAGCTACGACAGCATGGCGGACTATCGCTTTATGTACAGCAATTACGTCTGACCGGGCGTAGCTTTAGACCGGCTCATTGATGATATAGTCTTCCCACTCTTCCATCGGGGTCTCAAACTCTGACACGGTGCGCCCGCGCACCGAGACGCCCGCAGCCTCAACGCTGTTGGGGTCGCCAGTGATCAGCGGGTGCCAATCCGGCAGTGATTTGCCCTCCCAAAGCAGGCGATAGGCGCAGGTCTCGGGCATCCAATAGGCGTGGGTGTCGAGATTTTCTGGCGCCAGCACAATGCATTCGGGCACAAATTGATGGCGGATCGGATATTGGCTGCACAGCCCGGTGTCATCATCAAGCAGCCGACAGGCAACGCAGGTCAGCGCCACCTCACCGGTGTCTTCATCTTCAAGCTTGTTGAGACAGCATTTGCCGCAGCCATCACAGAGCGCTTCCCATTCGGGTTTTGACAGTTTGGCCAGCGGTTTCTTTTTCCAGAACTCCCGCGCCAGACCCTGACGCTGGATTACAGGTTTGCGTGTTGCACTCATAGGGCTGCCAGGATCGCCCGGCTTTGCAGGCAATCAGCCTCCATCTGCGCAATCAGCGCATCGAGCCCGTCAAATTTCAACTCCGGTCGCAGATACTCCACCAGCGCAACCGAGAGCGTTGCCCCGTAAAGGTTGCCGGTGAAATCAAACAGGAAGGTCTCAATATTGGGGTGATCACCATCAAACATCGGCCGCACCCCAACGGATGCCGCACCGTGGTAGCTGCCCTGATGCGGCCCATCCAGCACATCCACCAGCACCGCATAGACGCCAAACTTGGGCGGGTGCAGCCCATCGATGGACATATTGGCAGTGGGATAGCCCAGCTCACGGCCGCGCTGTTCGCCGCCGATCACTTCGCCTTCGATGCGGTGCCAATGGCCCAGCATATGCGCCGCATCCCGCGCTCGCCCCTCTTTGAGCGCATTGCGAATGGCCGTCGATGAAACGGTATTGTCGGAATATTCCATCAACTGCGCGATGGTAACACCAAAACCCATAGCATCGCCAAAACGCTGCAGATCTTCCACCGTGCCGCTGCGGCCTTTGCCAAAGCAGAAATCAGCCCCGACCACCACATGAGACAGGCCAAGCCCATCAGCAATGACATTTTGGGCAAAGTCTTCTGGTGACAGCGACGACAGGGCTGCGTTGAAATTCAGCTGATACAGCAGTTCAACGCCGAGTTTTTCCAACCGCGAGGCGCGGGCCTCAGCTGACATCAGGCGAAACGGTGGTGCATCCGGGGCAAAAAATTCACGGGGGTGCGGCTCAAAGGTCATTACACCCAGTGGGGCAACCGGCGCGGCCTGACGGGCCAGATCGATCACCGCCTGATGGCCAAGATGCACGCCATCGAAATTGCCGATGGCGACGCTTGCACCCTTGTCCCGGGGCTCGACGAATTGGAAGTCTCGAATGATCCGCATATGCGCATGCCTAGCGCCATGCGCCACGCCGTGCAAGCGCTCTGGATTGAAAAACACCGTTTCAGATTGGGGGCGCTGCCCCCGCAGATCTGCGATCTGCTCCCCCGGAGTATTTTTAAAAAGGTGATGGGCGGGTTGCGATTGAGCCCAGCGGTTTGCCCGTGCCGCAGCTGGGGTGTTGCGTGGGGGGCGTACGCCCCATTCAGAACCCGTTAAAGCCGCTGTGGCAGCCTGATTGCGATTGATCCTTCGCCAGTCTTTCTGGCGTCGTAGACGACAAGGAGCAGGGCCCGTTTGGGTCATGTCTGGTGCACTGGGCAGAGCCGGGGGATGGCATCCCCGGTCCCACATCCGCTGGTGGCGCGCCGCCACTTTTATCACCGGGTCCTTATATACGGATCTAGATCACGAAAATTCCTGCAAAAAACCGGCGGCCACAGTGGCCACCGGTTCTAAAGCTATGTCTGCTGTTTGTGGCCGTGGGCTCAGTCGAATTTGCGCGACGGCGCCATCACCGTGGCTTCGCCAACCAGCACCTTTTTGCCATCCACAATGCAGCGACAGTCGAGCTTTACCCGGCGTTTGTCGATTTCAATGCCGGTGACTTCGACCTCGGCAAGCACCAAATCACCGGGGCGGACAGGCGCGAGGAATTTCAGCGACTGGCTCATATAGATGGTGCCATGGCCGGGCAGCTGCTCGCCGATCACGGCCGAAACCAGACCTGCGGTCAGCATGCCATGGGCGATACGGCCCTGAAAAATAGTGTCTTGCGCATAGTCTTCATCCAGATGCACCGGATTGCGATCGGTCGAGACCTGGGCAAATTTTTCGATATCTTCATCGGTGATGGTTTTGCGCAGGTAACGCACCATGCCCATTTCGATATCTTCGATACAGATGGTTCCGCGCGGCAGATTGTCCAACATTCAACTCCCCCCTGGGATGGCCTGCCAAAGGATCGGGCAGGTAATTTTCAGGCTGCAAAGTATAAGCTTGGGTAACTTAATTACTTTGCAGCTGCAGAAAATCAAGGGAAATCTGCGTTAGCGTAGAAAACCAATACTAAAGGTGGGGGCAGATTTTTCCTGATCCAGATAGGTTTTTAGCGCCTCGGGATCGGGTTGGTCGTTGGTTTTGGTTTCCTGTGCCGCCAGGCCGCCGGTGATGAACAGGCTGTCGATACCTTCGCCCATGGCACCGGAAATATCGGTATGGGGGCCATCACCAATCGCCAGAATCTCATCGTCCTGAATAGATTTGTCCACTTCCGCCAGGCGACGGCGTGCCAGATCATAGATCGGCGGGTAAGGTTTGCCAAAATAGAGGCTTTCGCCGCCCATTTCAGTGTAAAGCTTGGCCAAAGCGCCCGCGCACCATTCCCGGGTGTGGCCGCGGTCCACCACGATATCGGGGTTTGCGCAGAGCAGCTTCAGCCCATTGGTTTTGGCCAGCAGGAAATCAGCCCGATTCACCGACGGATCAGCCTGGGTGTCAAAGGGGCCGCAGCAGACAATGCCTTCGGCCTCGGCAAGCGGCACGCGGGTGATTTCAATCGGGTTGTCGATCACATTGAGGGGTTCAAAAAAGCCCCAGTCGCGTTGCCATTCGCCCATGAAATAGACCTTCTGGCCTACAGCGCCGGTGAACATCGCCGCGCGTGCGCTGTCGCCTGAGGTGGCAATGGTGTCATAGGCATCTTCGGGCACGCCAAACTGGCCGAGCTGATCCATCACGCCTGCGCGCGGTTTTGGCGAATTGGTCACCAGCACCACAATGCCGCCGCTTTTGCGATAGCTCTGCAGCGCCTTGACCGCATCGGGGTAGGCGGTGATGCCATTGTGAACACAGCCCCAAAGATCGACAAACAGCGCCCGGTAGTTTTGCGAGACCTCAGCGAGGTTTTGGATGATCTGAGACATATGCGCCCCCTTTGGCCAATTTTGCGTTGGCAGATCTATGGCAGAGGGGCAGGGGTTTGGCCAGTCTTTCGCGCGCGGGGGCGTTGTGGCTCAGGCCCCTAAAGGGGCGTCGTCACAACGCATAAAGCCTCCCCGAAGGGAGGCTTTATCAGAGCAACTCAATGTTTAGCGTTTGGCGCGCGGTGGGGCCATGCGCTGGCTGGGATCTGCTGCGCGGCGGGCTTTGTTTTTCTTGCTGTTGGGCTTGCCTTCTGGGGGCGGCGGGCCTTTGCGGCTGGGTTTGGCGTCTGAACCTTTGCCGCCAAAGCCACGCGATTTTGCCCCGTCAGAGAATTTACCAGCAGGTTTGCCGCGAGAGGCACCAGCATCGCGATCGCCGAATTTGCCACCGGGTTTACCGCCTGGTTTTCCACCTGGTTTTCCAGAGGGTCGACCTGCGGGTCTGCCACCATCACGGTCGCCAAATTTCCCGCCGGATTTTGGGCGATCAAACCGGTCACCATCTTTGTGACGGGGTTTTGCGCGCGGTGCGTCGCCATCTGATTTACCGTTATGGCGGGGTTTCTTATCCCCCCAGTCGCCGCGTTGATCACCATCATAGCTTTTGCGGGGCTTGGCTTCGGTGGCGCGGGCTGCACGTGGCGCGTCGGAGCTGCGGTTGTCGCGGTCTTTGTAGGAGGGGCGCTCGCCGCGGGGCTTGTCATCACGGGGACGGTCGTCACGCTTTTTGAAACCACCACGATCACCATCCCGGCCACCGGGACCACCTTTGCCAAAGCTGCGCTTGGGCCGGGGCTCCAGTTTCGGGGCGTTTTTCAGACGGGTCACCCGGCTGCCATCGGCCAGCGCACCAGAGACTTCGATGGCCTGTGCCAGCGCATCAGCCGCGCCTTCCTGGATTTCAACAAAGCTTTCGTCTTCTTGAATGCGGATGGCACCGATGTTTTCTTTGCTCAGACCGTTTAGATCACACAGCATCGGCAGAATGCGGCGCGGTTCGGCATTGGCGGCGCGGCCACCTTTGACTGCAAACCAGACTGAGGGGCCAAAGGGGGCACGTGGCTCACGCTTTTGACGATCATCGGGGTTTGACAGTTCTTCGGGGGCGGTGCGCACTTGCGACCACAGGCGCAGATAACCTGCTGCCAGTGTTTCCTGATCGAACTTTTCGATCAACGCCGCGCGGGCCTCTGCCAGGCTGTCAGGTGTTGTTTCTTCCCATGACGGATCTGCAAGCATCCGTTCCAGATCGCGGGCGCGCACCTCATCTGCGCTGGGGGCGGCCTGCCATTCTGCTTCGAGCTTGGCGTCACGCAGCAAACGATCTGCCTTGCGCATGGATTTGGGGCCAACGATCAGCGCGCTGACACCTTTACGACCGGCGCGGCCGGTCCGGCCTGAGCGGTGCAACAGGGTTTCTGAGGCTTTGGGCAGATCGGCGTGGATCACCAGATCCAGATTGGGCAGGTCGATGCCGCGCGCGGCCACATCGGTTGCCACACAGATCCGGGCCCGCCCGTCGCGCATCGCCTGCAGCGCATTGGCGCGCTCGCTCTGGGTCAGCTCTCCCGACAGCGACACCGCAGAAAAACCACGGTTTGACAGGCGAGTCACCATGCGGCTGACGGCAGCGCGGGTGTTGGCAAATACAATCGCATTGGGCGATTCATGATAGCGCAGCACGTTGATAATGGCGTTTTCCACATCTTGCGGAGCAACCTTTAGCGCCAGATAGGAAATGTCGCTGTGCTGCTCTTTGGCGTTCAGCGTGGAAATGCGCTGTGCATCGCGCTGGTAGCTTTCGGCAAGTTTGGCAATCGGCTTTGAAACCGTGGCCGAGAACAGCAGCGTCTGACGCTCTTCCGGGGCTTCGCCAAGGATGAACTCCAGATCTTCGCGAAAACCCAGATCAAGCATTTCATCGGCTTCATCCAGCACCACAGCACGCAGCGCGCTCAGGTCGATGTGGCCACGGGTGATATGGTCGCGCAGACGGCCCGGCGTTGCCACAACAATATGGGCCCCGCGTGTAAGGCTGCGACGCTCATCGCGCATGTCCATGCCGCCCACACAGGACGCCATCACAACACCGGCCTGACCATAAAGCCACGCGAGCTCACGTTTAACCTGCAGCGCCAGCTCGCGGGTCGGGGCAATCACCAGCGCCAGCGGTGCGCCTGCTGCTTTGAATTGATCATTGGTGCCCAGCACGGTGGGCGCAATCGCCAGACCAAAGCCCACGGTCTTGCCCGAGCCGGTCTGCGCTGAAACCAGAAGGTCGAGCCCCGCCAGTTCCGGGTCGCTCACTGCTTCCTGAACGGGGGTCAAAGAGGTATAGCCACGCGCCTCGAGCGCCTGTTTGATGGAAAGTTTCACGTAAGGATCCGATCATATATGTCTGGCGCACCCCGCGCCATAGGTCAGGTCTGACCAATCGATGCCGATCCATTCGCTGGGCATATCTGTGGCTAGCCTGAAGTGAAGCGCCGTCCCTAGAGGATTTTTTCGCAGATGTATAGCGTTTTTGCGCGCAAGGCTGCCATGCATGAAAAAAACGCGCTCCGGTTGGAGCGCGTTTTCTGTATCAAACCATGATCTGTTTCAGACCATCTGGAGGGGAGATCAGACCTTAAGGTTCGGGATGATCTGTTTCTTGCGCGACATGACGCCGGGCAGAACAACGCTGTCGCCTTCAACGCTTGCGCCAAAGCTTTTTTCAGCAACGGTTTTCACAACGTCGTTGGGCACCAGAAGGGTTGCTTCTTCTTTCAGGATGTCGACCACAAACAGCAGCACCTGATCCACGCCATCTTCGGCTTGAACGGTGGCGTAGGTTTCCATCAGGCTGGCCTTACGGTTCAGCGGGATTTCCGGTGCGGTGGTTTCAAGAACGGAGACGCGGAATTTCACGCCGTCTACCGCGTATTCTTTGGAATCCATGCGGATGAGTTCTGCATCAGAGAATGCGGAGACATCGGATTTTGCCGCAAACATTTCCGACGCATATGCACCCAGATCCAGGTTCAGCTCAGCCGCGAGCTTTTCAGCCAGCGCTTTGTCGTGATCGGTGGTGGTCGGGGAGCGGAATTCCAGCGTGTCGGACAGGATGCATGACAGCATCAGGCCTTTGATGTTGTCGGGCATTTTCGCCGCGTCATCACCCATCAGGTCATACATGATGGTGGCGGTGCAGGCCAGCGGGCGCACGGTGATGTCGATCGGGCCTTTGGTTTCCAGACCGCCAACCAGTTTGTGGTGGTCGATGATCGCCTGCACGTCGAGTTCGTTGATGTTGGCGGGCAGTTCGGCCGGGTTGTTGGTGTCAACGATGATCGCCGGGGTGCCTGCTGCGAATTCGGTCTTGATGGCGGGTTTGTCAAAACCCCATTTTTCCACCACAAACGCAGCCTCGGTGTTTGGTTCACCCAGCAGAACGGCTTCGGCGGCAACGCCTTTGACTTCGTTCAGATACCAGGCCCAGATCAGCGGGGAGCCGGTGGAATCGGTGTCGGGGGATTTATGGCCAAAAACCTGCAGGGTCATGTGGGCACTCCTTAGGGTAGATATATCGGGTTTAGCCGCCTTATAGGCACAAGCTTGCGCCTTGTCACCTGTACATGTTGCGGTGCAGAAAACCTGCGACAAAAGGGACCGTGGCTCGGGGGTGGGGGATTCATCCGTTGCGTATGTATCCGGGTCCGGGCAGCCTGAAATCAGATTTCATTTTATGGGTTTTGCAATGTTGCGTTCTGCTTTTCTGGCACTTTCCCTGATGCCTGCGCTGGCCTGCGCCGAGCCGCTGTTTCCCAATTCGGTGGTGTCCAACGATATCGATTTTATCAAAACCTCTGACCCCAGCCTGTTTCACTGCATGCGCTATGTCGGGAAAGAGCGCAAAGAGATGCCGGACAAACGCGGTGGTGCGCTGTTTGCGGATGGGGTCCATGTGTTTGAAACCCGGTTTCAGGATGGGGCGCAGATTGGCGTCTGGGTGCATCCCGACATTGGCGATCGCACTGCGGCCAAGCGGGTGGTTGAACAGCTTGTCGGGCCGCTTGGACGTCTGCCCAGCCTGATGCGGGTGAACCTGGATCATGTTGTGATCCACAAAGGCGATGAAACCGCATTTGCCGAAGATCTGGGCCGGTTCTTTGTTCTGTATGATCAGAACATGGCCAAACGCATACGTACCCATGATCTGGAAGAAACCGTGTTTCACGAAACGGTGCATGCCACGCTGGATCACGCCTTTGCATCCAATAAAGGCTGGAAAGAAGCACAGCGTCGCGATGGGGGTTTTGTCACCACCTATGCGGCCAATCATCCGGATGGAGAGGATCTGGCGGAAACGGCCCTGTTTGCCATGACCTATTTCCACCACCCCGAACGGCTGCCTGCCTCGGTGCGCACAAAGCTTGAACAGCAGGTGCCCAACCGGCTTGAATTTCTGTCGGGGCTTTTTGGGGCAGATAAGGTGATGCAGCTGAAACTGCGTGCGGTGCCCCCCTGCTAAGGGGGGGCAGGATCTGTACGGTTTAGTGGATGTCCGGGTAGTGCATCCGCTCAATTGTATAGCCGCTATTTTGCAACAGCTTAAGCAAGCCATGTTCACCTGACAGGTGCAGCGCACCAACGGCAATCACGATATTGTTGCCCTCTTGGGCTTCAATCACCGGCATCCAGGCTTCGTTGCGCTGGCGCAGCAGCCGGTCCATGAACCCATCCCAGATCTTTTCGGCGTCCTCTTTGGGCAGGGTGCCACTGGTGAGAAACTCCGCATGGGTCAGGGCCAGAAATTCGGCCACGCGTTCATCGAAATAGGCGGCAAGCATGGTGGTGATATTGTCCGCACCTTCGCCGCCGCCACCAATGAGCGCAATCTGCGGCCGCATCTGGCGCAGTTGCACATCCAGCGGATCTTCGTTCATCATGCGGATCACTTCCAGCGCGTCCTCAAGCGAGGCGAGCGGCACATTGGCCTGTTGGGCAACCCGTGCGATGCGTTTGTCGAGGCCAAGCTCAACATTTGTGCCGTCGCGCAGGCATGGGGGCAACGACAGCGCAGTCGCCAGAAACCAGGGCCGCATCTTGGCCGCCATCCACGGTGGAATGCCCGCAGCCTCGGCCTTATGGGCAAGCACGGCCCAGTCATCGGCTGGCAGGCGATCAATCAGGGTTGGCCCTTCGGTGATGAAAGTCAGTTCCGGCAGTTTCAGCAGATCCAGCTGCATCTGCTGGATGTCATCCGGGGTGCTTTCGAGAAACACAACATCCGCATCCTGCGTCATCGGAGCCAGCACGCCCATCAACGGATCAAGACGCGCATCATTGATATGGACGGTGCCAATCAGATTGAGGATGCGTTCGCCCCGTTGGGCGCGGTAAAAATTGCCTTCGGCAAAGGGAATGGCCGCCACTTCCGAGGTAACCGACTGGCGCAGCTCTGCGGCCATGCTCTGGCGCAGATCCTGACCATTGCAGGCGGCATAGCCCAGGCTTGGTGCCAGCAGCAGTGGCAGAAGAAATTTTGTAATCGTGTTCTTTAGCATTGTGATCTTAGTCCCATGGGGTCCGTGGGGTTGTGCGGCGATGATTTGGGCTGAGTGTTAGCACAGGCTTTGCCATCGCCCAAACGCCGTGATCAGAACGCGGCACGCGACAGGGTATAGCCTTGCTGTTTTAACAAGTTCAAAATGCCGTTCTCACCCGGCAGATGGGCGCTGCCCACCGCAACCACCACCCGCTCGCCGGGGAGGTTGGTCAGGCTGGTGATCCATTCCCGGTTGCGCCGGGTCAGCAGTGCGGAATTGAACAGCTTGTCCAGCCGCACCAATTCATTGGGTGGGGTGTCCACATAATGCTGCACAATCCACGGCTGCAGCAAAAACGCCTGCCAGACGGATTGGTCAAAATAAGCCTCGATCGGGGTGGCATCTTCTGGGCGGTTTGAGAGCAGCAGCGCAATATCGGTTTCCAGTATCCGCGCCTGATCGCGCACAGGGATACGGGCCATAACGGTAACGCTGTCGCCCACATTTTCGAGCGCGCCAATGGGGATGCCCTTGCGAATGGCAAAGCGTTCAATGCGATCATCCAGCCCGCGGTTCACCCCAAAGCCCAGCCTGCGGCAGTTGCTTTGTACCAGAAACGTGCTGATGGCCCAGGGTTGCAGCCGCTCCACCGCGCGGATGTCAAAGCCTGCGTTTTGCGCATAGGCCTGAAACTGGGCCCAGCCTTTGGCGGATAAGACATCTGCCAGGGTGCGCTCATTGGGCAAGAGGAACGCATTGCGGTTCTTGATGAAATCCTGCTGGAAATCGCTGACGGCGCTGGCGGTGACTTCAAAAAAGACCGCATCGGCCTTGGCAATCACCGGGCGCAGTTTGCGCATGATGCGGGCCATGCGGGGATCGCCGCTGTGCATGGTGCCAATGATATTGAGGGTCTGGCCGTCTTTTTGCGCCACCCAGTGATTGCCACGGGCAAAGGGGGTGCGCTCCATATCTTTGGCGAGCTTTTCAGCCACAGCCGTGGGCAGGTGGTTGCGGTAGTCAATGCCGGTGCAATTGGCCAGTGCAACACTGGCCTGAAGCGCCAGCCCCAGCCCCAGGCCCAGTCTTACGCCAGACGTTAGCCCCAAGCCACGCGGCAGGTGTTTTGTTACGGCCCGCAACAGCTGTTTCATCGTTGATCCTAATGTCTGCATGTGTCGTTGAGCTAACGATCAAAATCCCACCTTGGCAAGAGGGGTGGGGGCGATTGCTTGTCACTTATTGCTGAACCTGCCAATCATCGTGCCATGAAACGCGAAGATGAACTATATGCCCCGATCAAAGCGCTGCTGGAACGGCAGGGCTATGAGGTGAAGGGCGAGGTGGGGGCCGCCGATGTGGTGGCGCGCCGCGCCGATGAACCCCCGGTGGTGGTGGAGCTGAAGCTCAGGTTTTCGCTGTCTTTGTTTCATCAGGCGATTGCCCGGCTGGCGGTGACGGATCTGGTTTATATTGCGGTGCCGCGCCCCAGCGGGCAGCAGGCACGGCGGCAATTGCGCGACAATCTTGCGATGTGTCGTCGGCTGGGGCTGGGGCTGATCACCGTGCGGGGTGATGGGCGGGCTGAGGTGCAATGTGATCCGGGGCCTTATGCGCCGCGCAAATCCAAGGTGAAACAGGCGCGACTTTTGCGTGAATTTGACCGGCTGCGCGGTGATCCCAACCAAGGCGGAGCCACCCGGCACGGCATTGTCACCGCCTATCGTCAGGACGCGCTGGCCTGTGCCACCTATCTGGCCGAACATGGCGCCAGCAAAGGTGCCGCGGTTGCCAAAGGGGTGGCCGTGCCCAAGGCGACGCAGATCATGGCCAAAAACCACTATGGCTGGTTTGAACGGGTTCAGACCGGGATCTACCAGCTGAGCCCGGCAGGGATGCAGGGGCTGAAAGACTGGGCCTATAGCGGTGAAGAACCCGCGGGTTGAGTGCCGAACGCTGCGAAAGCTTGCGCAGGGGCCTTTTGTATAAAGGTTGCCCGTGTTGGGTTTCTTTCAAAAAATAAAGGGAGGCCAGAGCCTCCCTTTGATTTGTGAAATGTATTTTTGAAAAGGTCTTGCTGAAAAAGGGGTATTGGAGACCTTGGTGAATTTACTTTTTTTAAATTCGTGTGGCCTTTTTGCGGCGGCGCAGAGCGCCAAGGCCAAAAAGCCCACCGATGAGCAGCGCAGCCGAAGCAGGCAGCGGCACAGGCGCGATGCTATTGTCGACACCTGCATCATATGTGATCGAGCCCGACAGGTGGCGCACGGCGCCGTTCCAGTCTACTAAGGGGCTGAAATCAAACAGGATGTTCAGTTCGCCATCAGAGACCAGATTGGCAAAGACGCTTTGATCAATGGTGGCGGATCCGGTGTGCAGCTCGGTTTGCTGGGTGGCGCGGTCGCGATAGAAATCAAAGGCATCGTTGCGAGGGTTGTTGTCAAACACCCGGCCCAGCGAGAAACCGTCAATGGATACATCGACATATTCGCCAAACCAGTTCAGATCGCCGCGCACCGAGAACGTGAAGGTTGCATTACCGATGACAGTTGGCAGAGCCAGAAGATTGTTGAACTCAATATTCGGGCCAGCACCGTCTTGGGCGGTGGGACCAAATGCAATGGTGGCTGCCTGAGCACCTGCAGCGGATGCAAGACAGAGAGCAGCGGCTAGAATGTGGTGTTTCATCACCATTTCCTCATAATTGATATTTCGGATGCTCGGTGTATCTCAAAGTATTTTTAATTTTTCATACCCAAACAATCCGCTAAATTTGAAACATTGAATATTGGCGCTAGGGTATTGTTTCGACTTTTTCTGCGGCGGCACGAAGGGCGCATACTGTTGCCACAATGGCGGCACATTTCGCGGCTGGATCTGGATGTCATTGGCGGGGAGAACAGATCTTTGGTTGTGAAATCCATTCGATTCGGGGCGCAAAAAATGTGATTTGGCCCGTGCTGCCATCAATTTGGCCCGTGCTGTCACCAATAAGGTGACTACTTAGAACCCGGCGCAGTATCCGATGCGGTTGCCAGCGCAGTAGGCGTTTTGCACCAAATTCGCGCCTTGCGGACAATGGTATGGTTTCCAGCAGGCAGTAATGCGCCGTGATACGCCCTGTTGCGCAGGCTTTCTAAAGAGCGAGAGATTTTCTCAAATGACCCCGTTGACAGGACCCAATCCCAGACATAGCTTCCTTGCCGTTAGCACTCAGTCGATGTGAGTGATAATGATCCGGATCCGCTGCTTCCAAGAAGGGCGGGGCGGGTGTTTAGAGAAACAAACTTTGAGCTTAAGGAGCTGCAAAGATGGCATTGAAACCGCTTCATGACCGCGTGCTGGTGCGTCGCACCGAAAGCGAAGAAAAAACCGCAGGCGGCCTGATCATTCCCGACAGTGCAAAAGAAAAGCCTTCTGAAGGCGAAGTCGTCGCAACCGGCGAAGGCGCACGCAAGGACAGCGGTGAGCTGATCGCAATGGCTGTTAAAGCTGGCGACAAGATCCTGTTCGGCAAATGGTCCGGCACCGAGGTCACCGTCGACGGCGAAGAGCTGCTGATGATGAAAGAAAGCGACATCATGGGCATCATCGAGTAAGCCCTCGCGCTTCTCTGATCCCTATTTCGCATATTCTAACTTAATTCTCGAAGGAGAAAGAACATGGCTGCAAAAGACGTCAAGTTCGACACCGATGCCCGCAATGCAATGCTGCGTGGCGTGAACATTCTGGCCGACGCTGTTAAAGTAACCCTGGGCCCCAAAGGCCGTAACGTGGTTCTGGACAAATCGTTCGGCGCACCGCGCATCACCAAAGATGGTGTATCTGTTGCCAAAGAGATCGAGCTGGAAGACAAGTTCGAAAACATGGGCGCACAGATGGTGAAAGAAGTTGCTTCGCGTACCAACGACGAAGCAGGCGACGGCACCACCACCGCAACCGTTTTGGCACAAGCCATCGTTAAAGAAGGTCTGAAGCAGGTTGCTGCTGGCCTGAACCCGATGGATCTGAAGCGCGGCATCGACCTGGCAACTGCCAAGGTTGTTGAAGGCATCAAAGCCTCTGCACGTCCGGTTGCAGACAGCGACGAAGTTGCGCAAGTGGGCACCATCTCTGCCAACGGCGAAGCGGAAATCGGTCAGCAGATCGCAGACGCGATGCAGAAAGTTGGCAACGAAGGTGTTATCACCGTCGAAGAAAACAAAGGTCTGGAAACCGAGACAACTGTTGTTGAAGGCATGCAGTTCGACCGTGGTTACCTGTCACCTTACTTTGTCACCAACCCTGACAAGATGACTGCAGAACTCGAAGACTGCATGATCCTGCTGCACGAGAAGAAACTGTCTTCGCTGCAAGCCATGGTTCCGCTGCTGGAATCTGTGATCCAGTCGCAAAAGCCGCTGCTGATCATTGCAGAAGATGTTGAAGGCGAAGCGCTGGCAACTCTGGTTGTGAACAAACTGCGCGGCGGTCTGAAAATCGCAGCTGTTAAAGCACCTGGTTTCGGCGATCGCCGCAAAGCCATGCTGCAAGACATCGCGATCCTGACCGGTGGCCAGGTGATCTCTGAAGATCTGGGCATGAAGCTGGAAAACGTCACCATGGACATGCTTGGCACCGCCAAGAAAGTTCAGATCACCAAAGACGAAACCACTGTTGTGGACGGCGCTGGTGAGAAAGCAGAGATCGAAGCACGTGTTGCTCAGATCCGCGGCCAGATCGAAGAAACCTCTTCCGACTACGACCGTGAAAAACTGCAAGAGCGCGTTGCGAAACTCGCAGGCGGCGTTGCGGTTATCCGCGTTGGCGGCATGACCGAAGTAGAAGTAAAAGAGCGCAAAGACCGTGTTGACGATGCGCTGAACGCGACCCGCGCGGCCGTTCAGGAAGGCGTCATCGTTGGTGGTGGTGTTGCTCTGGTTCAGGCTGGTAAAGCGCTGGTCGGTCTGGAAGGCGCAAACGCTGACCAGAACGCTGGTATCAAAATCGTCGCAAAAGCAATCGAAGCGCCGCTGCGCCAGATCGCTGAAAACGCCGGTGTTGACGGTGCGGTTGTTGCGGGCAAAGTCCGTGAATCCGTTGAAACCTCCTTTGGCTTCAACGCACAGACCGAAGAATATGGCGACATGTTCTCCTTCGGCGTGATCGACCCTGCAAAAGTAACCCGTACCGCTCTGGAAGATGCGGCATCGGTTGCAGGTCTGCTGGTCACCACCGAAGCTATGGTTGCAGACAAGCCCTCCAAAGAAGGCGCAGGCGCACCTGCAATGCCCGACATGGGCGGCATGGGCGGCATGATGTAAGACGAATTTCCACCGGAAATTCTGTCTACACTGCAGTGCAAAGGCTCCCCCTGGGGAGCCTTTGTCACATCTGTAGCCGGGAATTGGCTGCAAAGGAGGGCTCACCAGATTGGTGGGCCCTTTTTTGTGGCGGCGGTGGTGGCATTGCGGTTGATTAATTAGGTCAACTGTCCCAGATTGATTAGGTCAAATGACCTAGAATCACGGAAGCTATTATGGATCATATTTTTTCTCCGCTTGCATTGGGATCGCATACCTTGGCCAACCGGCTGGTGATGGCACCGCTGTCGCGCAGCCGCGCCACGCCGGAAGGGGTGCCAAGCCCGATGATGGTGCGCCACTATGGCGATCGGGCCACCGCGGGGCTGATCATTTCGGAATCGGCACCCATCTCACAGCAGGGGGTGGGCTATCCCAACACGCCCGGACTGTTTACTGACGCCCAGACCGCAGGTTGGTTGCGGGTGTTGAATGCGGTGCATTCTGCCGGGGGGCATATGTTTGCACAGCTGCAGCATTGTGGCCGTATTTCACACCCTTCGCATCAAGAAGGTGGCATATTGCCGGTCTCGGCCTCGGCGGTGAAACCCGAAGGAGTTGCAGTGACGGCGCAGGGCTATCTGCCGTTTGAAACCCCGCGCCCGCTGGAGATGGGGGAAATGGCGGATGTGGTGGCGCAGTACCATCAGGCGGCGCTGAAGGCCAAAGCAGCAGGGTTTGATGGTGTGGAGGTACATGGCGCCAATGGCTATCTGATTGATCAGTTCCTGCGCGATGGCACCAACCAGCGCCAAGATGGTTATGGCGGCACGATTGAGAACCGGCTGCGTCTGCTGCAAGAGGTTCTGGATGCGGTGACGCAGGTCTATCCGGCCGATCGGGTGGGGCTGAAACTGTCACCGGAAAACAGCTTCAACGATATGTCAGATTCAGACCCACAGGTGCATTTTGAAACCATCGTGACGGCGATTGCGGATCGGGGTCTGGCCTATCTTCATGTGACCGAGGCAAGCATGAATGTGTTTGGCCACATCAAAGATGCCCCCAAGAGTGTGGATTACGTCAAGCTGCGCCGCCTGTTTCCCGGGCGCTATATCGCCAACAATGGCTACACTCAGGCGCGGGCAGAGGCCGCGATCCGCGCGGGCCATGCGGATATGGTCGCCTTTGGCGAGGCGTTTCTGGCCAATCCTGATCTGGTGCACCGTTTCCGCGCGGGGCTCACGCTCAATACGGTTGATCGCACCACGTTCTATCAGGGTGGTGAGATGGGCTATAATGACTACCCCTTTGCCACGGCGGCGACTGCCGGGCTGGAGGCAGCTATCTAACAGCAAGAACTGCCCGAAACGGTGAGAAAGAGAGGCCGAGCTATGCTGAGGATCCGGCAGTCTAACTGTCGAAAATCTTATCTGGCTCGGCCTCGGTATTTACGGATTTAAGGCGATCGAGGGCGTTCATCTGACCTGTTTTCTGGCGCAATTGGGCTGGTGTGAAGGGGGGATTTGGGTGCCCGAATGATTCGAATTTAAAGTGTTATTTTGATCTTTGCCGCTGCGGGGAAAGTGGCAAAGGGGCGTTTTTCGCCCAGCCCGGTTGATGCCATCCGGCTTTTTCGGGCCAATGTTGCGGTCAATCTCAAGCGGGCCTTTGCCATTGTTTCTCTCCTGAAAACATTAATTTTTTATGTTGAAATGTTGTTTTTGACGTCTAGGCTGATCTGCACGTTTAATGAGTAACCCATCCGATCCATCCATTTTTGGGGGAAAGAAATGAAGTTTAAGAGTGTTTTCTGTGCGGCGCTTGCAGCTGTGACTTTGACTGGTGCGGCCTCTGCTGCGACCTACAGCGCGAATAACCTGGGGCTGATCGCGGACAACTCAACCCGCACCCATCTGTTTGATGTGACCGAGACTGGGCCGATTTCGAATGTTGAAATTCAGGTGGATTTTTCGACATGTGGCGGCAGCTACAGCTCTGCGACTGGCCCCTGCACCAGCGTGGGATTTCCGTTCAACAATGAGCTGAGCCTGACCCTGACCAGCGCAGCCGGGACAGCGATTGATCTGGTGACAACGGGAACCTACTCGGGCTCCGCGTTTGGTGCGTTTTCTGTGCTGTTTTCTGACACAGCCGCCAGCACCGTGAGCGGAACCCCAACCAGCGGCACGTTCCGCCCGATTGATACGCTTGCGGATCTGATTGGCGAAAATGCATTTGGTCAGTGGAGCCTGTCGATCAGCGATACGTTTATATTTGACCCCAAACGCCTTGATGGGTTCTCGCTGAGACTGACCTCCGGGGATGGCTCGATTGCGCCAGTGCCATTGCCTGCGGCATTGCCGCTGATGCTTGTGGGGCTTGGTGGGTTGGCCGCACTGCGGCGCCGTCGTCGCGGCTGATTTCGCAAAACCTAGCAGAGATCTGAGGCCACCCCGATGGGTGGCCTTTTGTGTGGGTGTTTCTTCTGCGTGCTTGCCTTTTGTGGCGGGCTCGGAAATAGCTGTGATATGTCACGCAAAGATCCCAGACGTCGGATGATGGTGCCAATGAGTGCGCAGGAACGCGTCGCCCTGAGGGCGCTGGCGCGCCGTGGGCTGGGGGATGCGCTGCGTCGGGTGGTTGTACAGGAGCTGTTGCTGGGGCTTAGGCCGCAGCCACTGACCACAGCACAGACTGCGCTGCCGCTACAATTGCCGCGCAAGACCCAGCAACAGCTGGCGGATCTTGCCGATCTTCATGGTGTTTCCACCGCCGAAATCGCCCGTCAGGCATTGGCGCAGCACCTGCGACGCCAGGGGGGGTTTTAAGCGGCAGATCACAGTTGCGCGAGCATCTTAAAATCGCCTGAATTCGCCTTCATGAATACATCTATAGGTTGATTTATTTGTAGGTGTATTCACCATGAGATATGTGAGCGTTGTGGCGCTGGCGCTGTCCGCACTGTTTGGAGCCGCGGGTGCGGGCATTTTGCCCCCAGCTGAGGTAACACCAGAGATCGTGGCCGAGCGAGGCTGTATTGAAGGGGTCAGCCATCCAAGCGAAGAGGCGTTGAATTTTGACGCGCAGGCCAAGGCTTGTGATGACTATGTGCGCCTGCGGGCAGGGGATGCAGATGCGCGCAGAATGCGGGCCTGGCATTACTATGATCACGGCTCGGAGCGCATTCATTTTGAGATCGCCTATGAGCAGCTCAGTGATCTGATCAAGGCGGGTGAGGGCAAGGCGGTGGATTATTACTATCGCGGCCATTTGCTGGCGCTCAAATTTGGCCAGCCGCGCGCGGCCATCGCGGATTATGATGCGGCGATTTTGCTGCGCCAGGACAGCCCGCGCGCCCAATACCATTTTGCACGGGCGGCGATGCATCTGCAGCTGGGGGATGCGGCGCAAGATCCTGCGGAACTTCGGGCAGGGATCGCGGATCTGGAGATGGTGAAAGCCCTTGGCAAAGACAATGCGCGTGTGGCTGAGCATATGGCCTGGGCCAAACATCTGTTGAACAGGCTCGAACAGGTGAATTAGGCCTTACAGCAGCCATCTGGTGAATGTGGCATGGTCAAAGCGGCAGCGCGGTTTTGCGGATCTGGGTGTAGCTACGCTGTGGGGTGTTTGTTGCTGCGCGGGCACAGGCGGTTTGTAACATCTTGGTAAAAACAAGACTTGCGAGCATAAAATATGCATCATTCCCGTAATGAGTGATCTTGCCACCCTTGGCAGAGCGTGACTTTAAACGGTAGAAATCCTTATGGAACAGCCAGAGCCAGATATCTGGCGAGACCTGGCGGTGCTGCTTGCGGTTGGTGAAGCCAAGACGTCAGCCGCGGCAGCACAGGCGCTGGGAATCAGCCAGGATACGATAAATTTGCGGATCGAACAGCTTGAGACCCGGATGGGCTCGGAGCTGATCTTGCGCCATGGGGAGGACTGGGCCCTAACCGATGCGGGCCTTGGGTTGGCGCATCAGGCGCGCAGTATTGCGGAACTGGTTGAGCGGCGCGGGCGACCGGCGCTGAAAGGCACGGATATGGTGCCGCCTTTGGTTCTGTGTTGTCCGGATCTGTTGTTTGAACATTTGTTGTTGCCGATCTGGTATCGCATTCAGGATCAGCTGCCGGAGCAGCCCATTCAGCTGCGCACCGCCACCAATGTCACCGATCAAAGCGTGCGCGGCAATGATCTGACGCTGTGTCTGGGTCATAAGCTGCGCCCCAATGTGGTGGGACATGAGGTGGGGCAGGTGGCGTTCCGCCTGTATGGCCACCGCGATCTGTTTGATGCGGAGAAAACCCAGCAGCCGCCCTGCCATTTTGCGGTGGACACGCCGCAGCTTGCGGTGCCGGATCTGGTCTGGCCCAAGCTGGGGCAGACGCGCCGGGTCAGCTGCCCAAGCCTGACCATGGTGGCGGCTGCGGTCAAAGCCGGGCAGGGGATTGGGATCTTGCCTGAATTTATTGCGCGCCAGGATGAGGCGTTGGTGCCGCTGGATGGGGTTGAATTTGACGATTTCACCCTGTGGATCCTCAGCAGCCGCGCCAGCATTCGCCAGGATCACTATGCTGAACTGCTGCGCCGCAATGCCAATGTGCTGCGTCAATTGCTAAGCCGGGAAATGGCGTTGCTGCTGCAAGAGCCATCTGCGCCGCAGGCTGCGTCGTCCTAACGGCTGCACACGGTGAAGTGACATCGGATCGCTGTGTGATCGCTGTGTCGCCACCGATTGAGGATAGTATTGCACGTGCCCTGCCGCTAAGCAGGGCGAATGCGATTGATGACTCTTCTCTGCCTCACCCTGATTGCCTTTGCCGCCAATTCCGTATTGGGGCGCGCTGCTGTGGGCAATGGCCTGATGGATGCCACCGGGTTTGGCCTGCTGCGGCTGCTGTCTGGTGCGGTGATGCTGCTGATCCTGTGCCGGGCGCGGGGGCTAAAGATTGCACAGCCGCGCCGTATGAGCCTGTTTGGCGGCGCGTCGCTCACGCTTTATATGGTTGGGTTTGCGCTGGCCTATAAGGATCTGGATGCGGGGCTTGGGGCTTTGATCCTGTTTGCGGTGGTGCAGATCACCATGTTTGCCTGGGGCGCGTTCACAAACCAGCGCCCCGGCGCGTTGCAGCTGATGGGGGCGGCGCTGGCGCTGGTGGGGCTGGCCTATGTGGTCTGGCCTCGTGGCGGCGCGGCTGAGGTCAATCTTTTGGCTGCGGCCTTGATGGCGGTGTCTGGTTTGGGCTGGGGGATCTATTCACTGCTTGGGCGTGGTGTCAGCGTGCCGCTGGTGTCAACTGCGCTGAATTTCTGCTGGGCCAGCGTCATGATCCTGCCGGTTTTGCTCTATGTGGGCGGTGGCACTGTCATCACCCTTCAGGGCGCCGTGCTGGCGGTGGTGTCGGGCGCGATCACATCCGGGCTGGGCTATGCATTGTGGTATTCGGTGCTGCCGCAGCTGCCGGGACCGGTGGCTGCAACCGTACAGCTGAGCGTGCCGGTGCTGGCTATTCTCGGCGGCGCGTTGTTCTTGGCAGAGCCGGTGGGGCTTGCGCTGGTGATTGGATCGGCGTTGATCCTTGGTGGCATTGCGCTGGTGGCTTTGGCCCCCAAGCCCAAGGTTGTGGCGACCTCCTGAACACAGCCTCTTTTGTTTGGGATGCGCGGGCCTTATCTCGGGCTTATGAATGTGTTTCGATCCAGTGTTGTGGCGGCGTTCCTATGTGGCGCGGCCCCCGTTTCCGCTGACTGTGTAATTTTGCTGCATGGTCTTGCGCGCAGTGAGGCGTCGTTTCTGGTGATGGAGGCCGCGCTAGAGCGCGAAGGCTACCGTGTGGTGCGTCCGGGCTATCCCTCCACCCGCAAAAACGTGTCTGAGCTTGCCCGCGAAACCCTGCCAGCGGCGTTTGAGCAATGTGGTGCAGAGACTTCCCATATTGTCAGCCATTCCATGGGCGGCATTCTGACCCGGCTGTATCTGGCAGAGAGGCGGCCCGAAACGCTGGGGCGCGTGGTGATGCTGGGCCCGCCCAATCATGGCAGCGAACTGGTGGATGAGCTGGGCGACTGGGCGCTGTTTGAGCTTTTGAACGGCCCCGCGGGGATGGAGCTTGGCACTGGTGATGGCGCATTGATCCAGCAGCTGCCGCCGGTGGATTACCCCTTGGGGGTGATTGCGGGCACGCGCTCGCTGAACCCGCTGTTTTCGGCGCTGATCCCCGGCAAGGATGATGGCAAAGTTTCTGTCAAAAGCACCGCAGCTAAAGGAATGACAGCCCAGATCGTGCTGCCGGTGACCCATACGTTTATGATGAATGATCCGGTGGTGATTGCGCAGGTCGTGCATTTTTTATCTGAGGCGCGTTTTGACCCTTCCCTTGGCTGGCGGGATGGGGTTTTTGGCACCACTGAGCAAGGCAAGGACAAAAGATGAGCGGGCTGGACATCACATTGGTGGGCGCAGATGTGCTGCGCCCCGACGGGCTGGACCAAGCGGGCAGCATTTCTATCACCGGCGCTGAGCTGAGCGACGCTGCGCAGGCGCGTCAGGTGGATCTCAAGGGTTTTCTGGTGCTGCCGGGCATTGTCGATGTGCATGGCGACGGGTTTGAACGTCATCTGGCCCCGCGTCGCGGTGCGATGAATGAGATGGATCAGGGCGTGCTTGCAGCCGAGGCTGAGTTTGCGGCCAATGGGATCTCCACGGCCGTGCTCGCGCAGTTTTACAGCTGGGAAGGGGGCTTGCGCGCGCCAGAGTATGCGGAGCGCGTGTTTACCGCGCTGGCTGCGGTGCGGGGGCAAGTCGCGACTGATCTGATGCCGCAGCTGCGGTTTGAAACCCATATGATTGATGACTACGCCGCGCTGCCCGATCTGATTGCGCGCTATGATCTGCCTTATGTGGTGTTCAACGACCATCTGCCCCATGCAAAACTCGCGGCAGGTAAAAAACCACCCCGGCTGGTGGGGCAGGCGCTGAAGGCCGCACGCAACCCGGATGTGCATCTGGCAATGATGCAAGAGATGCACGCGCGCCGGGATGAGGTGCCAGCGGCGCTTGATGCCCTATGTGAGCTGCTGCGCGCGCGTGATGTGCGCATGGGCTCCCATGATGATCAAAGCGAGGCAGGGCGTTCCGAGTGGCGCGCGCGTGGGGTGAAGATCAGCGAGTTTCCCGAAACGCAAGAGGCAGCAGAGGCTGCGCGCGCGGGTGGTGATTACATCATTTTAGGCGCGCCGAACGTGGTGCGCGGGGGATCCCACAATGGCAATGTATCGGCCAAGGATCTGATTGCCGAGGGGCTGTGTGATGCGCTGGCGTCAGATTACCACTATCCCAGCCCACGCCGCGCCGCGCTTTTGCTGGAGCGCAGCGGGGTGCTGGATCTTGCCGGAGCCTGGCATCTGGTGTCGCGCGGCCCGGCAGATGTGTTGGGGCTGAAGGATCGTGGTGAGATCAAACCGGGCCTGCGCGCGGATCTGACCATTCTGGAGGCTGACAGCAAACGGGTGGCAGCAACGCTGTCTGGCGGTGTGGTGAGCTATATGAACGGGGCGATTGCAGCGCGTTTTTTGCGCTAGGGGCGCTATATTCCTGACCTGACAGCGCGTGCGGGATCTGGCATGTGTTGGATGAGAAAGGAAAACCCATGTCACGCAAATACGGGCGCACCTACCATCTGCCGCAGTCACCGGGGTTGAGCAAAGATGACCGGCGCGTGCCGCATCAAGATGTTTTGCGCGCCGCCTCGCAGGTGGTGATCACCGAAAAGATGGATGGTGAAAACACCACTCTTCATGCAGGGGGCACCCATCCCCGCAGTCTGGACGCGCGCTACCACCCGTCGCGCGATTGGATCAAAGCCTTTGCCGCGACCATTGCGCCAGAGCTTGCTCCCGATGAACGTATCATTGGTGAATATCTTTTTGCGCGCCACAGCATTTCTTATGACGCGTTGCCAAGCTATTTTCTGGGCTTTGCATGGAGCGTGGGCGGCGTGTTCCAATCCTGGCCGGATACTTTGGCGCGGTTTCAGGCACTGGGTATTACGCCGGTGCCGGTGCTGTATCAGGGGGTGTTTCACGAGGATCTTGTGGCGCAGGTGGTGAAAGATATGGATTTCAACACCCAGGAAGGCTTTGTGCTGCGGGTGTCAGATGCATTTGCTGAGGGGGATATGGCAACTCATATGGGTAAATACGTGCGCGCGGGGCATGTGCAAAGCGACACCCACTGGAGCAAGGCGGAGCTGGTCAAAAATACGCTGATAAACTAGAAGATGCGCTGAGATCTCTCTCACCGCATCTTCATCTTTTCAAAAATACTCAGGTTGTTATTTCTGGGGGTGAATTGGCGCAGCCAAGAGGGGCAAAGCCCTTATGTTTTGGCGCCGCTGATCCGGTTTACATGCCCCATCTTACGACCTGGTTTTGCTTCTGCTTTACCGTACATATGGATCGACGCATGGCGTTCCTTGGCAATCTCGGCCAGGCGTTCCACATCACTGCCAATGAGGTTTTCCATCACCACATCCGCATAGCGGCTGCCTTCTGCCAAGGGCCAGCCCACCACCGCACGAATGTGCTGTTCGAACTGATCGACGGTGCAGCCGTTCTGGGTCCAGTGGCCGGAATTATGGACGCGAGGGGCGATTTCATTCACGATCAGGCCCTGCGGCGTCACAAACAGTTCAACCCCCATGACGCCAACATAATCGAGCGCATTGAGGATCTGCCCTGCCATCAGCACCGCATCCATGCGCTGGCTGCCAGACAGGCGCGCAGGCACGGTGGTGGTGTGCAAAATCCCATCGCGGTGCACGTTTTCACCGGGATCATAACAGGCCACCTGACCATCCGCGCCACGCGCTGCAATGACCGAAATCTCATGGCTGAAGTCAATAAACCCTTCCAGCAGCGCAGGCGCTCCTGCCATATCCGCATGGGCCTGCGCGATATCCGCATCAGATTTGATCCGGGCCTGACCTTTGCCATCATAGCCAAAACGGCGGGTCTTGAGGATTGCGGGAGTGCCAAGGTCTGCGACGGCGGCTTCAAGGCTTGCCAAATCGCTGACATCCGCAAAGGGGGCGGTTTTCAGGCCAAGATCGCGCAGGAAGCTCTTTTCCGTCAGCCGGTCCTGGCTGACCCGCAGCGCTTCGCGACCTGGGCGGATCGGGCGCAGTGTTTCCAGCAGATCCAGCGCCGTGGTGGGGATGTTTTCAAACTCATAGGTGATCACATCCACAGCAGCGGCAAAGGCTTTGAGCGCATCAGCGTCATCATAGTCTGCGGTGGTGACGCGGTCAGCCACATGTGCTGCAGGCGGGTTGGCGGCGGGTTCAAAGATATGGGTTTTGAAACCGAGACGCGCTGCCGCGACCGAGAGCATACGCCCAAGCTGGCCACCGCCAAGGATGCCAATGGTTGCACCTGTGGGCAGCGAATTAGTCATCGCTGGGCTCCTCAGGGATTGAGGCCGAGAGCGCGGCGCGCCAGTCGTCCAGACGCTGGGCAAGATCTGCGTCTTCGTTGGCGAGAATGCCCGCGGCCATCAGGCCCGCATTGGCAGCACCTGCGGCACCAATGGCCATGGTGGCCACCGGGAAACCTTTGGGCATCTGCACAATAGAATACAGGCTGTCGACGCCGGACAGGGCACGGGTCTGAACCGGCACGCCCACAACAGGCACGCGGGTCTTTGAGGCCACCATGCCGGGCAGGTGCGCGGCACCGCCAGCGCCTGCAATAATCACCTTGAGACCACGTTCTGCGGCAGATTTGCCATAGCTCCAGAGCCGGTCCGGCGTGCGGTGCGCCGAAACGATTTTTGCTTCATAAGCCACGTTCAACTCATCAAGGATGGTGGCGGCTTCTTTCATCGTGGGCCAGTCGGATTGGCTCCCCATGATGATGCCTACTTTAACATCGGCCATATAAAAAGGCTCCTTCGGGTGGCGGCAACAGGTGCGCGCGCACTATAGAGAAGCTTTTTGCCGGCGCAATGGGGGAGTGGGGAATGGCACGTATTTCCTATTGTGCGGCTTGCGCGTCTTTTGCGCGATCTCAGGCGCTCCCGCCCCCCTTTTTGTGCATGAAACATGCGCAAAGGGCGTTGGGCCGGGCGCCGCGCGATGCGCGGCGTGCGCAGGTCATGTATGTAGCATGTGGATGAGATGAAGTTTGGGGATTACTCCGCGGCAAAATAGTTATGCGCCTGTCGCAGCTGGTTTGACCAGCTCAGCTTGGCATTGCCCCAAAGGCTTGCGGCGAGCCCCGTGTTTGAGAGTATGGCGCAGGCAGAGGCTTTTTCAGGGCAGATATAAAGCGCCGCGGTGGATCCCGCCGTGCCGCCATCATGGTGCAAAAATCCGGGTGCGTTTTTGTCGAGCGTCATGGAGAGCCAGCCGGAACATTGCGCTGCGGGTTTGGTGCTGCCTTTGAAGCCAAGGCCAAATATAGGCTCCGCTGCGCGGCAGATCGCCCGATCCAGCGCGGTTTCTACAGCCTGATGCGCAGCGATGATGCGCTGGGAAAACAGTGCAAGATCGCGGGCGGTTGCGCGCAGGCAGCCCGCCGCCGCCATGGATTGAAACGTCCAGGGCGGCACTGGATTGCCTTTGGTATTATGGGGCTGGGCAAAGCGGTCAAGCTGGGTGCCCGTGAGCGTGGCGCCCGTGTCGTTGAGCCCAAGCGGTGTAAGCACCCGCTCCGTGAGCAGCGCGGTGAATGGCGTGCCTTCCAGCATCGACATGGCCTCGCCCAATAGGCCAATCCCGAGGTTTGAATAAAGATGGCGCGGCTTGGGCTGGGTGGCGGTTTTGGCCCAGCGTTGCAGCCATTCCAAGAGGTCCGCACGCGAAAAGCTGGCGTAGGGATCCTGGGGCAGGGGGTTGAGCAGGGCCGACCATAGCGGCACATGGATACGCGGCAGGCCGCTGGTGTGTGAGGTCAGACTGTTTGGGGTGATCCAGAGCGGCACATGGGCCAGATCAGCGCTGATATCACGCAGGGGGGCGTTTGGGTCAATCTTGCCTTCTTCCACCAAGAGGCACAGCAAAATCGCTGTGAACACTTTGGTGATCGAGCCGATCTCATAGATCTGATCTGCAGCCGCATCAGCAGCGATGCCTGAGCTGAGGAAATGTTGCTCTCCGTGCCGCAGGCTCATGGCGACAACGCTGTGAGACGGCCCTTCATAGGTCCGCATCATGTTTTGAAGGAGGGTGTGAGGCTGTGCTGGTTCCATGCCGCTACAGATGGGGGCTGGCACCGAGATGACAATAGGGTGAGCGAGCTAAATCATAGGTTGCATGTGGGGCGATGGTTGCAACAGTACGACACACAAAGATGCGCCCTGTTTTGAGGTGTTTGATAACCTCGCTCGGTGGTGCAGCTGGCCGCAAGGTCAGCTGCCACGCCCAACGGCTGTGCAGGCGGGGCAAAGCCCCGCATCAGCGCAGTGGGCGGGAGGACCCCGTTGCACCACACCAAAGACGCATCAACTGGTGGCTTACCTGTTTCTCAACGCGCAAGGGGCGCTGCGGTGGATCAGGCGATAATATCGGGGGTCAGCCGGTCTTCGATTCTCGAGATCAGATCTTTCAATTGCAGCTTTTGTTTTTTGAACCGCTGAATGGTCAGCTGGTCGCTGCCTGCCTTTTCGGAGAGCGCCATAATGGCCTCATCCAGATCCCTGTGCTGGCGGCGCAGCACCTCCAGTTCAACTTGCAAAACCTCATCGGTTTTCATGGACAGATCAGCTGGCGCAGATTCTGGGGGCAGATTCATGGAGTGTCTCGGATCACAAAAATTGTTGCACGTCCGTTTATACGTTTTTAACTGGTTTTTCGCTAGGCCTAGAGAGGGTTGGCCTTGTGAATTTCATCAAACTCCCCATATTGAAACGAGCCGCACCGCCGCTTTGGGGTCGGCAAGAAGACGTCGCTTTAGAATAAAGGACGAAAAAACGTGTCTAAACTTACTTTGGGCTCCTATCCGCATCTTTTGGGATTTGAGCAACTTGAACGTCTGCTGGAGCGCTCGGCGAAATCTGGCAATGAAGGCTACCCCCCATATAATATCGAACAGACGTCGGATTTTTCCTATCGCATCACCCTGGCTGTGGCCGGGTTTGGCGAAGAAGATCTGGCCATCACCATCGAAGATCGCCAGCTGGTGATCCGCGGGCGTCAGCGCGATGACAGCGAAGGCCGGGTGTTTTTGCACCGTGGCATTGCCGCGCGTCAGTTTCAGCGCATGTTTGTGCTCGCCGATGGGGTCGAAGTGGGCGAAGCGGTGATGGAAAACGGGCTGTTGCACGTTGACCTGACCCAGTCGCGCCCGGAAACTGTGGTGCAGACCATCAATATCAGAAAGGGGCAGTAAGATGCAGGAACAGTTTGGCAATGCGGGTGGTGCTCAGCGGGTTGTATATGTGAAATCCGTTGACGTTGCAGAGCTGCCGCAGGAAATGCAGGTCAATGCCGAAGGCCGCAGCCATCTTTACGCGGTGCATAACGACAGTGGAGAGCAGCTGGCCGTTGTTGCAGACCGCCGCATGGCGTTTATTCTGGCACGGCAAAACGATTGCGCCCCGGTGCCAGTGCATTAACCGTGCCTTTGCGTAGCTGCCGCGCGGCTCCATTTTGATCACATGGCTGAGCGCCGGTGCAGCACCATCAATGTATTCATACAAAGGCGGGTTTTGACCCGCCTTTTTGCTGCGCATAAGCTAACAAAAAACGGAGCTTATGAATGTCTTTGACCCCTTATGCCTTTGATTGGGTAGATGCTTTTACCAACCAACCCTTTGGTGGCAATGGCTGCGCTGTGGTGCATGGGGGTGCACATCTGCCCGAAGCCGTGGCCTGTGCCTATGTGCGCGAAACGTCCCTGGTGGAATGCACCTTTGTGGGGCCTTCTGATGTGGCGGATTTCCACGTGCGCTATTTTCTGGCCAGCCGTGAAATCCCCTTTGCGGGCCATCCCACAATTGCCACCGTGGCTGCGTTGCAAAGCCGTGGCATGATCACGGCTGCGCAACTGACGCTGGAAACCCAGGCGGGGATCGTGAAGATTGATCTTCGCGGCGATACCATTGAGATGACCCAGATCGCACCGGAGTTTGGCCCGTTGGCCGATCCTGAACTGGTGGCGGCGGCAGTTTCTTTGCCGGTCTCAGCGATTGTGGGTGCACCGCAGAAGGTCTCTACTGGTTTGCCGTTTTGCATCACGGTGCTGAAAGATCGTGCAAGCCTTGAGGCAGCAGAACTGAACCTGGATGCATTGGCAGCGCTGGGCCAGTCGCTTGGCGCGGATGGCATCGATATGATGGAGCCGTTTCTGGTGACGCTTGAGGGGGCAACCGGGGCAGGGGATACGTTTTCGCGCCTTCTGATGGCACCACCCAGCCCGCCGGAGGATGCGTTTACAGGTTCTGCCACCGGGGCGATGGCAGCCTACCTTTGGCACCACGGCTTGATGGCGAAAGAGAGCTTTATCGCCGAGCAGGGCCACGGCATGAACCGTCCCGGACAGGCGCAAGTCACACGGGCGGGCAGCACGGATGCTATCACCGGGGTCAAAGTTGCGGGGCAGGGCTTTGTGCTGATGTCGGGTGAAGTAAACCTGCCAGACCAGCTATAGCGGCGGCGGGCGCTGCGGCACCGGGGTGCTTTTGACAATCGATGTGTTGGTGGTGGCCATATGGGCAAAGGTTTCCAGTATGGGATCAAGCTCGGAAATGTCGCGCAGCAGCAGGCGGGCAACAAAGCCATCTTCGCCAGTGACTTTGTCGCAGTGAATAATGCGGGTGGTGGCGCGGATCTGATCTTCGACGATGTGGCGTTTGCCGGGCAGCGGCCGCAGGCGCAACACCGCCTCAAGCGTATAGCCAAGCGCCTTGGGCGACAGTTGCAGCGAAAACCCTTCGATCACGCCACTGTCCTGTAGCCGGTGCACCCGGTCGCGCACGGTGGGGGCCGAGACGCCCACCTGCTGCGCCAGATCGCGCCAGCTGATGCGCGCATCCACAGTGAGCGCCTGTAAAATAGCGCGGTCGAGCGGATCCAGCAGGTTCTCTTTTGAAGGCTCTATCGGCATATTGATTTCCAATACGGTGCAAAATTTATCAAACTGCTTTTGATGCTGCGCCCACATCATGTGTTTTGCAACCTATTCTGATGCTGATGTCAGCTTTGGGAAAATATGCAGATGATCTGGAGTGGTTTTGCAGTGGTTTCAGCGGTCAATATCGTGACGCCGGGGCCTGCCAATCTCAATACATTCAACCGCGCTGCGGAACTTGGTGCGCGCCGGGTGGTGCCTACGATTTTGGGCAATGCGCTGGGGCTGGCGGTGGGGGGGATGGCCTGCGCCAGCGGGGTGGGGACGATTGTGGTTGGCGCGCCTGTGATGTTGGCCGGGTTTCAGCTGTTTGGGGTGATTTACCTTGTGTGGCTGGGGGTAAAACTGATCTGGGGTCGTGCCGCCACGCAGGTCGCCGCGGTGCAGGTTAGCGCGCGGGCGCTGTGGTGGGAGGCTTTTGTGTTGGCGGTGAGCAACCCCAAGGCGTTGTTGTTTTATCTGGCGCTGTTGCCGCAGGTGCTGCGGCCGGATCGGCCGCTCTGGCCGCAGGCGGTGCTGTTTGTGGGCACCTATTGTGCGCTGTCGATCCTGTCGCTCAGCTCATATGCGCTGCTGGCGGGGGCGTGGCGCAGCCGGGGTATGTCGGCGCAGGGCTATCTGTGGTTTCGCCGCCTGTCGGGGGTGGTGCTGATCGGGTTTGCGCTGCACTTGGTGCTGCACTTGTGGCACTGAGCTCGCGCTGAGCTGAATGCAAAACGGCCCGCCAAAAGGCGGGCCGTTTTTAAAACGCTATCCAATCTGGTAGAGATCAGCCTTTGATCAGGCCCATGCTTTCCAGCTTCAAGATCACCTGATGGGCGCAGTTGTCGACTTCGACATTCTCGGTCTCAACGCTGAGCTCGGGGTTTTGCGGCACATCATAGGGGTCTGAAATCCCGGTGAACTCCTTGATCTTGCCTTCGCGCGCCAGCTTATACAGCCCCTTGCGGTCGCGGCGTTCGCATTCCTCGATCGAGGTGGCGACATGCACTTCCACAAAGGCACCGTATTGTTCGATCGCCTGACGCACCTGACGGCGGGTTGCCGCATAAGGCGCGATTGGCGCACAGATGGCGATACCACCGTTTTTGGTGATTTCAGACGCCACATAACCGATGCGCTGAATGTTGAGGTCGCGGTGCTCTTTGGAGAAGCCCAGCTCAGAGCTGAGGTTCTTACGCACAATATCCCCATCCAGCAGGGTTACCGGACGGCCACCCATTTCCATCAGCTTGACCATCAGAGCGTTTGCAATGGTGGATTTGCCAGAACCGGAGAAGCCGGTGAAGAAGACGGTGAAACCCTGGTTGGCGCGCGGTGGCTTGGTTTTGCGCAGCTCAGACACCACTTCGGGGAAGGAGAACCACTCGGGGATTTCCAGACCTTCGGCCAGACGGCGACGCAGCTCAGTGCCAGAGATGTTCAGGATGGTGACATCATCCTTATCTGCGATCTCGTCGTTGGGCTCATATTGGGCGCGTTCCTGCACATAGACCATGTGTTTGAACGGCACCATTTCGATGCCCATTTCTTCTTCGTGCTCGCGGAACAGATCCTGGGCGTCGTAGGGGCCGTAGAAATCTTCGCCCTGGCTGTTTTTGCCGGGGCCTGCGTGGTCACGGCCAACGATGAAATGGGTCACACCGTGGTTTTTACGGATCAAACCGTGCCAGACTGCTTCACGCGGGCCAGCCATGCGCATCGCCAGGTTCAGCAGGCTCATGGAGGTGGTGGACGCCGGGTATTTATCCAGCACCGCCTCATAGCAGCGTACGCGGGTGAAGTGATCCACATCGCCCGGTTTGGTCATGCCAACCACCGGGTGGATCAAGAGATTTGCCTCAGATTCACGGGCGGCGCGGAAGGTCAGTTCCTGGTGGGCGCGGTGCAGCGGGTTGCGGGTCTGGAACGCCACGATCTTGCGCCAGCCAACTTTGCGGAAATAGGCGCGCAGCTCGTTGGGGGTGTCGCGACGGGCGCGGAAATCATAATGCACCGGCTGCTGAATGCCGGTGATCGGGCCACCAAGGTAGATCTTGCCAGCCTGGTTGTGCAGATAGTCCACCGCCGGGTGAGCCACATCATCGGCACCAAAGACTTTTTCGGCCTCGTGGGATTTATTGGGCTCCCAGCGATCGGTCACGGTCATGGTGGCGAGGATCACGCCTTCCTGGTCGCGCAGGGCAATGTCTTCGCCAACTTCCAGCGATGCCGCGAAATCTTCTGAGACGTCCAATGTGATTGGCATCGGCCAGAGCTGACCATCAGCCAGGCGCATATTGTCAACAACACCGTTGTAATCTTCTTCGGACAGGAAGCCTTTCAGCGGGTTGAAACCACCATTCATCAGCAGCTCAAGGTCACAGATCTGGCGCGGGCTCAGATCGTGGCTTTTGAGATTGCCAGCTTCAACTTTCAGCTTCTGGGCTGAGTCATAGGATACATACAGCTCCGGGATCGGAGCCAGATTACTCAATGTGGACATACGAATTCTCTCATCGTTCTCGCTGGGTCGGCGGGGGCCAGACCTCGTCGAGTGCGGACATAGCGCCATGCGGGTTAATGAGTCTACCAGGGCCGGGGAAAAAGGACAGAATGTGCCTGTGAGGACGCAGCTGGACCTCTGTTCGGGGTTTTGCAGCTGCAGCAGGACGTGGTTTTGGCTGGAGTGGGAATTGCAGGCGAATAGCATTCATTGCGCGACGGTTTTTATGCGTTTTTCGCCCGAAATCACGTAAATGTGGGCAGTTCTCCACGTAATTTGGTGGCGCGTTCAAGCGGCCAGGCCCGTACCGGGAGGGCAACGCCGCGCAATTCGAAGGTGCGCAATTCCTTACCTGCAAGGGTGATATGCGCGGCCTGCAACAGGCTTTCGGAGACCAGCAGCTCAACTCCAAGCTCTTTGGTCATGGCTTCCAGCCGACTTGCGGCATTTACTGTGCCACCGATGATGGTGCGCGGCGCACTGGTGCCGCTGCCGATTTCCCCGACAACAACCTGACCCAGATGCAGCCCCATGCCGATTTTCACCGGGATGTCGCCTGCGTCCACCAGACCCTGGTTGAATGTGTCCAGGGCTTCGGAAATGCCAATCGCAGCCTTGAGCGCTGCGCGCGCCGAAGAGCGTTGATCATGGGTTTCAAACAGCGCCAGAAGCCCGTCGCCCATGTATTTGTCGACATGGCCACCAGCGGCGGTGATTTCCGGCACTATCGCATCAAAGAACCGGTTGAGCAGGAACACCACATCATAGGGCAAAAGCCCGGCAGTGCGTTGGGTAAAGCCACGCATGTCGAGAAACAGGATGGCGAGCTGGCGCTCCTCTCCCTGGCTGGTATGAGAGCGACGGCGGGTGCCGGTGGGGCGGAACACGCGGTAGGCGGTGATGGGCTGGGTCGGGCGTATCTGGCAGGCAAGGCGCATGCTGGGATCTGCATTTACCGCGCGCAAAGAACGGGCCTCGGCCAGCGATGGTGGCGGCAGGCTGTCGGCGCCCTCTTCGATGACCACGCGGCAGGTGGTGCAGCGCCCTTTGCCACCACAAAGCGCGGTATGGGGGATGTCGTGGGTTTGGGAAATCTCAAGCAGGGTCATGCCGCGATCCCCATCAACGGTGGGGCCATCAATATAGCGGATCTTGACCGCGCGCCGATGCAGCAGAAACCGTCGCAGCAGATAAAAGGCAGCCAGCGCCGCCAGAAGGGCCCAATAGATGTCACGTCCGCCATCCATCAGCCAGATCAGATCTGCGCGTTCTGCCGCGTCGGGTGCGTTGAAATCCGCGCGCATGTCAGCAGCAAACCCATCAACATAGGCAAGGTCTGACAGGCGGCGGCCTTCAACCAGATAGCCTGACAATGCAAAGAGCGGCACAAAGACCGCAACACCAATTGCATAGGGGATCAGCTGTTTCCAGATCGGTGTCAGCCTGAGCCAATGATGCAGACCAATACAGCCGTGGATCCAGACCAACAGCAGTAGCCCGGCCTGGTTCCAGCCAGCGTCGCTGCCCCAAATCAGCAGGATCAAATAGCCGTAGCTGTCGTTTACGTTATAAATTTCATGCGCGTAGCGGGTAAATACGATGTGACCAATAAGCTGAAATGGGATCAAAAAGCCAAAGATCGTCTGCATCCATTGCGCAGGTGCCATTCGCAGGGTGCGGCGACGGATCACTGCATAGGCTGCAAGCCCCGCATGGGTCAGCAACGCGCCGATCAAGATAACCGAGCCGAGCAGGCTGCGGGTGATCGAGGTGCGCAGCTGTTGCATCGCGTCCATCCATTCATGCGACAACAGGCCAAGGCCAAGATTCACAAAATGGAAAAACGCATAGGTCAGCAGAATGAGACCGCTGGCAATGCGCAACCGGGTCTGTCTGCTGCCTTGCCACAACCGAACCGACACTTAAAACCCCCTCACATCATTGTTCCAAAACAGTGGCGCAGATGGTGGCGGGGTCAAGTCACTTTGACTGGCTATTCTGTGACGAATTGAAAGATTTGACATTTTGTTCAAAGCAGGTGGCAAAGGGATGACCACCTGCTCTAAAACGCGGCGCTCGCTTTGTGTCAATATCTATGACAGAGGCGCGCCGCCAGCGCATATGGGCTGCACCAAGAAACGCCACACTGCGGGTACGGATATAGGTGCAACTCACCCAATTCACGCACCATACAGGCAAAGCGTTTAGGCAGCGCAAAAGCGCCGCCTAAACGGAGGTCTTATTTTAGTCTTCCTGCTCGGCGAGGAACCGTTCAGCATCAAGCGCGGCCATACAGCCCATGCCCGCAGAGGTCACCGCCTGGCGGTATTTGTGATCGGTCAGATCGCCCGCGGCATAGATGCCCGGGATCGAGGTCTCGGTGGTGCCGGGTTTGACAGAGACATAGCCGCCGTTGTGCAGCTCCAACACGTCTTTCACCAGCTCATTGGCGGGGGCGTGACCGATGGCCACAAACACACCTTTGGCAGGAATGTCAGTGATTTCACCGGTTTTGACGTTCTTGGCTTTGACCCCTTCAACACCCAGCGGGGTGTCGGTGCCGTAGACTTCTTCGAGCTGGTGAAACCAGAGGGTTTCGATCTTTTCGTTCTTGAACAGGCGGTCCTGCAGGATTTTTTCGGCGCGCAGCTCATCGCGGCGGTGGATCAGCGTGACCTTGGAGGCGAAGTTGGTCAGAAACAGCGCTTCTTCCACGGCGGTGTTGCCGCCACCGATGACCACGATTTCCTGTCCGCGATAGAAGAACCCATCACAGGTGGCACAGGCGGAAACGCCAAAGCCTTTGAATTTCTCTTCCGATTCCAGCCCCAGCCATTTGGCGCGCGCGCCGGTGGCAAGGATCACCGCGTCAGCTGTATAGGTGGTGCCACTGTCGCCTTTGGCAACAAAGGGGCGTTTGCTGGTATCAAGCGAGGTGATGATGTCACCGATGATCTCGCAGCCCATGGCCTGCGCGTGTTCTTGCATCTTGATCATCAGATCAGGGCCCTGAACTTCGGTGAAGCCGGGAAAATTTTCCACCTCGGTGGTGGTGGTCAGCTGACCACCCGGTTCGATCCCCTGAACCAAAATGGGTTCGAGCATGGCACGGCTGGCGTAGACCCCGGCGGTATATCCCGCAGGACCCGAGCCAACGATCAGAACCTTGGTGTGGCGCGTCTCAGACATTTGAAATCCTTAAAATAGCTGGGCAAACGGGCTTGCCTATGATCGCTGATGCATATAGCTGCGCGCGGCGCGCTCTTAAACCCCTTGATGGTGGCAAAGACTGCTGTCCCAGCATTGACAATTTCCCGGTGTTTTTGTTCCTGAATTTACGGTGACGAAATAATGATGCGCCTGTGTGAAATAATATTGCGCAAATACTGGTGGCTGATATAACAAACTCGATTTAAGGAGAGCACACACATGGTCACAACACGTCTCGATCCCATTGACCGCAAGATTCTATCTGAATTGCAGGCTGATGGGCGCATGACCAATGTGGAGCTGGCCAAACGCGTGGGAATCTCTGCGCCGCCCTGTTTGCGTCGGGTACGTGCGCTGGAAGAGGCGGGTTATATCCGAGGTTATCATGCGGATGTAAACGCGCGCGAGCTTGGTTTTGAAGTGCAGGTCTTTGCGATGGTGGGGCTGGAGAGCCAGGCCGAACATGAGCTCAGCGCTTTTGAAGAGCAATGCCGGGGCTGGCCCTTGGTCCGTGAGTGTCACATGCTCAACGGGGAAGTGGATTTCATCCTGAAATGTGTTTCGCCCGATCTGTCCACCTTCCAGAGCTTCCTGACCGGGCAGCTGTTGACCACGCCGAATGTGGCCAATGTAAAAACATCCCTGGTGATCCGCGGTGCCAAGGATGAACCTGGCGTGCCGTTTGACATCCTAGAAGAGCGTCTGGCGCGCGAAGCCTGATCAGAGCTTTCCACAAAGATACGGTAAAAGGGCAGGGATGCCCTTTTTTTATGTGCAGATCTGGCCGTCAGGCCAGATTGGGGTGCCGGTCTCGCATCGGATCTGCTGTATCCACCCGCTCATAGGCCAGCGGACCAAAATCGGGCAGGGTGCCGATATGGGCGAAGAGGTTGAAATAGAGCGTTCTGATTGCGTGGTTCACCAGGCTGAGCGCGTTTGGACCCGGGTGATAGGTTTCAAACTCAAGCCCACCAACACGGATCACACTGTGTTGCGGCAAGCAGAGGTGGAACATTTCGACCGGCGTTGGCGGTGCGGTTTCGACGATATTCATACCATCGAGAAATTCGCCCACCGGGGTCAGAAGACCCGCGGTGGACTCGTCGTTGCGCAGACGAGCAGGGGTGCGCAACAGACGTGCAGAAGGACCAACAACAACACAGCCAGCTGGTTTTGACAGGCCCAGACTGTCGGGCATAAAGCTGATCAAACGCTGTTTATGGCCGCGCGCATTGGGGCGGCTGGGCAAAATGGTGGTGCGCCCTTTCCACAAAAGCGGCTGTGCGTCGCCTTCCTGGGTTAGGATCGGATCACCGGGCAGCAGGTCTTCGACCGCGACCGGACCATGTTCGGTGTCCACCAATGAGCCGCGACAAAAAGCGGTGAAAGCGTTTTCAAACAGCGGCAGTACCGGGGCTGTGTGGCGTGTTTCGGAAATATCGCCATTGGGCAGCAGGCTCATCACATCGTAGCGGCGCAGCTGCGGTTTTTGTACGCCGCGCATGGACGCAGGGTCCTGTAGCAGGGCCCGGGTTTCAACAACTTGTGCCGCCGCGCGTTGCAGCGAATGAGGAATGGTCATTAGGAACGACCCTTTGTTCTTGTCTCGACGGTGCTCTGCTGGTGAGATTTTGGCCAGGATACTTGCGCCTGTTTTGGCAGGCGCCGGGCTGGATTGAGCCGCAAGTTAGCAATCGTGGTCAAAAATAGTGTCACTGGAGGGAGGCAGATCCGTTGAAGTTTCTTAGGTATGAAAGCTAGGGCTAATCCCCTAACGAAATGTCACTAAGCGTTAAATAATCAGAAGTTTGCGAATGCAATTGACCGAAAATTGCTGCTAATTTTGCCGGAGCGTATCTTGAAGATCAGGCGGGCTTTTTCGGAGATTGTTGAACGTTGTGATTACGTAGGCTGTGCCCAGAAGCCGTTCTATACGTCTGAGAGAACGGCAGTGGCAGGGGGGCAGCAGTGGCTGTAGCAATAACGGATTTTAAAAAACGGCTCGTCATTCTGGCTCCTTCGTTAACAATATACGCTACCTGTGAGGTCAATATATCGGTAAGCAATGTGCCCTGAATGTGGCTGGGGCGAGGAAATAGAGGGGAATGACACACCAGCGATATCTTATGATAGAATGCCGCTACGAAGATGAATTAATGTATTAAATTTCAATATGGATTTGTTGGCTGTCTATGTTAGCGCCGATGAATGTGGCCGAAAACGGGTATTGGAATATGTCCGCCGCCGATTTTAGGATTAAAGGCTGCGGATTGTTTGGATTTTCACAGGTTAAACCGGGTCTGATTCAAAGGCGGATACAGGAAATCAGGCGGCCGTAATCGGCCTCTTTTGCGTGGGTGGTTCGGCGGAAAGAATAAAACCGCTCCGCATCGCTATAGGTGCAATGGTTGCTCCATGCGGCCTGGCCGATGCCAGCTGCGCGCAGTTTTGCCAGCCCCAGCGCGGGCAGATCAAACAGCATGCGATCGTTTTCACCCTGAATGAAATATTGCGCGTGGTTTGGGTCTTGGCTCATGAAACTGTCGAAAAATTCAGGCCCCACCTCATATGCGGACTGTGAAATTGTTGGGCCAATAACGGCACGGATGTTTTCACGTGTTGCGCCCAATGCCACCATTGCTTCAACGGTTGCTTCAAGCACGCCATCCAATGCGCCGCGCCAGCCCGCATGGGCCGCGCCAATGACCTGGGC
Source organism: Tritonibacter aquimaris (assembly GCF_009617595.1). GTDB lineage: Bacteria > Pseudomonadota > Alphaproteobacteria > Rhodobacterales > Rhodobacteraceae > Epibacterium > Epibacterium aquimaris. The sequence goes on from NZ_WIXK01000005.1 coordinate 257,498, forward strand.
GTCAGGGTCGCAAAACAACACGGGCTGACAGTCTGCGGTCAATATGGCCAGGGCAAGACCGGGCTGATTTGTGACCAAAGCATCTGCATGCGGGCGTGCATCTGACGCGCCGTGAACGGTAACCACATCCGCCGAATGCACCTGATGCACACCAATTAGGTTTTCGACGGCCACGCCCATCGCCTCGGCCGCGCGGGCGCGGTTGAGCAGCACGGCTTCGCGCTGGTCGCTGGATCCCAGACCACAGTTCAGCCCTTTGAAGATCCCCGAAGAGGCGCCGCCCCTGCGGGTGAAAAAACCGTGGTGGACCGGCGATAGCAGGTCAGATGTAAGAATTTCCAGTGTCATGTATTCAATCCAGGTGGGGGTGTCTGGCTTTTGGGGAACAGCCCCATCACTTTGAACAGGTTTCCCATTTCCTGCGGGTGCGTCAAGCGTCGATGTGCCTGAATCACCGTCTCAAGCGCGTCGCCGCTGAGCGGTTTTGCGAGCATTTGCGCACGGTTTGTGATGCCAAGCCGCTCTAGAAACACGCCCTGCGGGGTGACACGGCTGTGGGCGCATTGGGCGGCAACGGCCAGAGCCTCAAAATCCACATGTGCGGTAAGGTCAGCTTCGCCCGGCGTGTGCAGCGGATCTGCGGGAGCATGGGCGCGCAGCGCCTGAAGCGTGTCACCAAGGGAACGCCAGTCGCCGTAATCCACCAACAGTGCCGCGCCGCCGTGATGTTCAATGCGCTGGCTGACTTCTGCCATGACCACCTGTGCTGCTTCGCAATGTTCTACCAGGTCGCCATCTTTGGTGTCTTCCAGACGATGGGCAAGCGCGGGTTGCGGGCTTGGTTGGCCCAAACCAAAGCTGAGCGCGCCGTCACGATAGCCCACGCGTTTTTCGGCCCAGTGATCCCCTTGGCGGATGAATTGGCGAATGGGCAGCGCATCAAAGAATTCATTGGCCACAAGGTAAAGCGGCTGTTCCGGCAGATCCACCAGGTGATCAATGAAGGTCACATTATAAGGTGCGAGCGCCTGCTGTTGAATGTCGCGCAGCTTGGGTGACGCTTCGAGCAGGTGGACATTGATCGCGGCATGAAAGCCGGGCACTGCACGGGTTGCGCGCAGCAAATCTGCCATCAGGGTGCCGCGACCGGGGCCGAGCTCCGCAAGGGTGATCTGTGCAGGCGCACCCTGATCAAGCCAGCACTGCGCCAGGCAGAGCCCCAAGAGTTCGCCAAACATCTGCGAGATCTCAGGTGCGGTGATGAAATCACCCTCACGGCCAAAAGGGGTGCGATTGGTGTAATAGCCAAATTCGGGGTGCAGCAGGCAGGCAGACATATAATCCGCCACCGTCATCGGGCCGTCGCTTTCAATGCGGGAGATGAGATGGTTGAGCAGGCTCATGCGGTGGCCATCTTATTGCTGCGGGCGCGCAGGATCAGATAGGCACCAAGCGCGATCATCGGCAGTGACAGGGCCTGCCCCTGGGTTAACCCGTAGCCATCGATATGCCAAGCCAGCCCCAGCGGGTTGCCGGGAGAGACAAATTGCAGATCGGGCTGGCGGAAGAACTCGACCACAAACCGCGCCGCGCCGTAGCCTGCCAGAAATACACCGGTGATAAAACCTGGGCGCAGAAAGGCCGCGCGGCGGTAGACCAGAAACAGGATCAGCGCGCCCAGGATTAATCCTTCGAGTGCAGCTTCATAAAGCTGGCTGGGGTGGCGCGCGCAAAGTTCACCCAGGGCCTGGCCGCAATCTTGCGCCAAAGTGCCGGGGAAGGCGACGCCCCAGGGGTGATCTGTGGCACGGCCCCAGAGTTCAGCGTTGATGAAATTTGCAAGCCGCCCCAGCATCAGCCCCGGTGCCACCGCATGGGCCACAAGGTCCGCCATCTGCAATGTGGGGATGTTATTGCGCGCCGCATAAATCCACGCGGCCGCAACCACGCCCAAAAGCCCGCCATGAAAGGCCATGCCGCCCTGCCAGATCAGCAGGATCTCCGTCGGGTTTGAGAGGTAGTAGGACGGCTGATAAAACAGCACAAAACCCAGGCGACCGCCTAGAACCACCCCAAGAATAATCCAGGTGATCAGATCTTCCACCTGTTTGGGCTGCATCGGGGCGGTTTGGCTGGGCCAGAGCGCGGGGCGTTTCAGCGCCATTGCCGCCAGCTGCCAGGCAATCAGAATGCCAGCAATATAGGCAAGCGCATACCAGCGCAGGGCAAATTCAAAGCTGCCGATAGAAACCGAGAATAATTCGGGTGAAATTTCGGGAAAAGGGATCAAAGCGTGCATATAGGGTCCATGCCTTTGCATCAGGGCCAAAGTCAACGGCTTGCCGTTATTGGTTTGCTTGCCCATATAGGGGGTAAGCGTCACATGGAGAAGACCAATGCAGACTCGCAATAAGATCCTGGATGATATTTCGCAGTTGATGACCAATGCCATGGGTGTGGCACAGGGTGCGCGCGATGAGGCAGAGACCGCCGCCAAGAGCCTGGTGGACCGCTGGCTGGCAGATCGCGATTTTGTCACCCGCGAAGAATTTGATGCGGTGCGTGCGATGGCGCAGAAGGCCCGCGAAGAAAACGAAGCCCTGTCAGCGCGTCTGGCTGCAATCGAAGAAAAGCTCCAGGGCTGATTGCACCAGAAGGCCGGTGCGGCGCAGGTGAGCATCGTCAGAACACGTCCGGATCCGGGCGTGTTTTTTTATTTATTCAACGGCGGCGCCAAAGATAACAATCATCACACCCAGCAGCGCAAACCCGCCAAAACACAGCGTCCGCATGCTCTGGCCGGTGTGGTTGGCGCGCAAAGCCGCGAGACCTGCCTGCAGCGCATAATAAAGTGCAAAGGCGCGTGAGGCATAGGTGATGATTTCAAACACATCTGATTGCCAGGTGAGCCAGAGCCCAAAGCCTGTGAGCAGCGCGTAAACCGCAGTGGCGGGCAGGCGATGGCGGGTGAGCTCGGCAATCAATCCGCCAGATCCGGCGGTGTCGGCCACCGCCGCGCTGAACTGCGCGCTGAGTGCGGCAGCCACCAAAAGCATCGGCAGAATCGGGGCAACCACTGCCATCAGCGGAATAATCGCAGTTTCTTCCAGCGCCATTGCATCAGGGGCAAAGATGAAGGTCAGGCACAGGATATAGATCATATAGATCACGCTGGAGAGGATCTGCGCCAGTTTGAGGGCACGCACGCGGGTGTCGGCGTCATAGCTGTCGCCCAGATAGCGCGCGGTTTCAAAGCCTTGCACCGTGACCAATAGGCCAAAGCCAAGCGTGACCGCACCCCATCCTGTCTGCGTTGGCGCAGACCAGACCAGCGTGCCATGATGAAGGTGATCCGCAAAGGACCAGATCAGGGCAAACAACAGCCCAGCAATAATCGACAGTTTTACCCCAACTGAGATCTGCTCCATCCGCTCCAATGCGCCAAAACCACGGCTCCAGCCCACCAGCAGGATCAATGCGAACACGCCGCTGGTCACCAGGCGCGCGTGAAACGCATCATTGGTGTCTGTCAGTGTCAGCGCAAATGAGCCCAACAGGTTGAGATAATAAGCCACAGAGACAAAATAGGCGAAGGCCAGCGCCCAGGCGCTTGTTGTTTCGATCACGCGGTGGAGGCGCGGCTCGCTGTGACGGTGTTCCAGCCAACGGATATTAAACGTGATCGTGCGGCCAAACCCAGATGCGAGCAGACACAGAAGCGCCATCACCAGCGGTGCGAAAGCGCCGTATGAGGCATTCAATATGGGGCCCAGCACCAGAAAACCGCTGCCGATGATCGACGCCAGCGGCGTGATGGTGGCGCGCCACAGCGGCGCGTGGGCAAGGCGTGGCCACATCAATACAGCGCCGCATATAACGCAGGTCACAACAATCAGGGAATTGAGCAGCATCGGGGGCGAATCCGCCAGTTGTTTCAGTGATGTCAGCGTGATTTGACCCCAGTCCTGCGGCGAGTTCAAACCAAATAAAACGCGCCCCAGGTGGAGCGCGTTGAGAGGTCATTCACTACGTGGCGTGGCTATTTTTGATCCGCAATCTCGCGATCATAATCAAGCCGTTCCGCGGCCTGCAGGGTCAGGATTTGAAACAGGCGCGAGGCTTCATCATCCGATCCTACCGGCGCGCCGCCCGCCGCGCCGCCGCTGCCAAAGACATAGGTGGGCACATTGCGTTTGGCAAAGGCGTCCGCCCAAAGACGTTGGATTTCAACCTCAGCATCGAGTTTCTGCGCCAGCGCATTATCCGCCGCAAGGATCTGGCGTTTGGCATAGGCTTCGGCGTCGGCGGCAACCTGCACCGATTCCGCATCAATGCGCGCTTTTTCCAGCAGGATTTCAGACTGTTCCTTGGCAATGCGGGCGGCTTCGCGTTCCCGCTCGGCTGCGGTGATCGCCAGCTGTTTTTCGGTTTCCGCATCGGTTGTGCGTTCAATCTGGATCACTTTGGCCGCGGCCTGACGTTCTGCGACTTCGCGCTCACCGCGGGCCACCGCCAAAAGTTTCTGCTCCTCTTCCTGAATGCGCTGTTCGCGGGCAATGGCGCGGTCAGCTGCGGCCTGTTGGCGCAGGGCCATACGGTCTTTGAACTTTTTGTTCGGATTCACGTCTGTCACACGTGCAGAAGTGACGGTGATGCCAAATTTGGTGAAGCTCTGCTCCTTGCGGCGGGGCTGGCCGGTGCTGTCGAGCAGCTTTTGCACCACAAAGATGGTTTTGGTGTCTTCGCCAAACTCTTCCTGATCTTTGCCAAGGGAGGCATTGGCCGAGCCTTTGCGGCTCTCACCGGTTGGAACCTGCTGTTCGATCCGGCGCACAAGGTAGATGCCATCTTCCATCTGGCGCTGGAATTCATTGTTGAACTCGGTCTTGCCACCCTGAAAGTAATCTTCGGCTGACATGAGCGCGGCATTGGCGCCAAGTGTCTCCTCAAAGGCGGGCACAAGTTCGGTGCGCAGCAGGTTTTCCGGCGTGCGGTACTGGCGCGCAAGACGCAGGAACGCATCCTGATCAGACGGCAGCTCAAAACGTGCGGTGGCAGACACAAACGCGTCGACCTGATCGAGAAAGACCAAAGACTTCGGAGCCAGATCCGCGCTCATCTGGGCGCTATTATTTTCCGCATTAACGCCACCGTTGCCAGAGGTGGACGCCTGCACGGACATTGCGTTTTTCCACGCATTGTAGCGGCCAAACAGATAGGTGTTATAGCCGGTGTCTGAGACCATCTTCTCTTCGCCGAGGATGGTGCGCACGTGGTATTTGAAACCAGGCTCGGCATAAAAGAACATGCCGTTGAAGGTGGAGATCACGAATAGCAACATCCCCCCCGCCTTAAGGCCAAGACCAATAATGCCGACCAGCCCATCCAGGTTGCGGTTTTCATTGAAATCAAAGGCGCGGCGCAGAGCAAATCCAGCGGCGATGATGAATATCGATAAGATAGGTAAGAAGATCATAATGTACCTCTCTGATATATATGAAAAATAACCTTGTGGTTGAAATATGGGTATTGTTCACAAGTTTTTGAAGTGCTGCGAGATTGTATTGAATATTTTTAGTATTCAACGGTATGCAATTGTGGTGTTCGCGTCACAGTTCGGTATGGGCTTCGGCGATGTTGCAGTCAGGGTTTTCATCTGTTTTTGGTAAAACTATGACAGGAACATAAACAACCTGATATGGAATTGTTGATGTTGGAGCTTGTGGCTCATCACTGATCGCCCTGCGTGTTGCAGGGCATTGACAAGATCCTTCGACCGACGCTGCGCGTGGGTGGGATCTGTGTGGATGACACAGGCTTTATCAATGAATATCTCAAAAAACGAACAGCGTGTTTTGCACGCTTTGGCCCAGGGTGGGCGGATTTGTTATGAACGCGGGCCAAATGGCCGGGTGCTTGAGGTTATGTGCCTCACCCGTGATGGTATGATCCTTAGCAATTGTACGCTGGAGATCTTTGCCAAACTCAGACGCAAACGCTTGATCGAATCCCGCCATTCCTGCCCCTATCGGATTTCCGAAAAGGGCCGTAAATCGGTACGGGCACAACTGGACAACCGTTAAAAGTAGATCGGCAAAGGGGCGCAGCTGCTCCTTTGCCTGTCTTTAGCGGGGTGTTTGCGTGTTTGTGGCGATCGCCGTTTTGTATCGCGCTTTCAGGATTTTGGATGTTGGGCTGCCGAAATTGGGTAGTGGCAATATTTTGCGTATAGATTCCGGTCATCCACAACTTATTGCAGTTATCCCCAAATAAAGGGGTTGCCAGATGAGGCTTCGATCTTCACCATATTTTGTAGAGAAGCGGTATTCTGCCCCTTCTTATAGAGCTGAAAGCTAACCTTAGGGGTGCTGCCACTCCTTATGATTAGAGCGAAAGAGGTGGACCCATGTCCCTTTCCGAGCATCAACTTTTTGAAGAAGCCCATCCCATAGATGTTGTCGAACACCTGGCGTCGCATCACGAGTGGGATTTTGATCGTATCGGGGATGATCAGATTGCCATGGCGGTTGAAGGCCAGTGGCGCACTTATTCTCTGACCCTTGCCTGGTCCGATTACGAAGAAACGCTGCGCATGGTCTGCAGCTTTGAGATGGAGCCGCCCGAGGCGCGTCTTACCGGACTTTATGAGCTGATCAACAAGATGAATGATCAGTGCTGGACCGGATCTTTTACCTATTGGCCGGATCACAAGCTGATGCTGTACCGTTACGGCCTGCTGCTGAGCGGCGGCCAGATGGTTCTGCCCCAACAGATCGACCAGCTGATGAAAATGGCCGTTGCCAATTGCGAACGGTTTTATCCGGCGATTCAGATGAATGTCTGGGGTGAACGCACGCCAGCTGAGGCGATGCAGGTCGCCATTGCAGAGGCTTACGGGCGGGCGTAAGACTTGCCCTAAACCTGACGATAATAGGGGAGGGGCATACCCATGGTGACATCGGATGTAGTTGAGCGCGGCCTGGTGCTGCTGGGCTGTGGTAAAATGGGCTCTGCCATGTTGGCGGGCTGGCTGGACGGGGGGCTGCCTGCCACATCCGTCTGGGTGCAGGATCCCAACCCGTCTGATTGGGTGCAAAACAGTGGCGTGCACGTAAACGCCAGCCTTCCGGAAAAGCCTGCGATCGTGCTGATTGCGGTAAAGCCGCAAATGATGGCCGAGGCGCTGCCGGTGCTGAAATCTTATGGCGGGGGTGGCACGTTGTTTGTGTCGGTGGCTGCCGGGATTTCGATCGCAACCTTTGAAGATATCCTGGGCACAGGCACGCCGATTGTGCGCGCAATGCCCAATACTCCTGCGGCAATTTCCCGTGGCATCACCGCAATCATCGGCAATGAACACTGCAGCCCGCTGGATCTGAACGCAGCGGACCTGTTGTTGTCTGCGGTGGGACAAGTTGTGCGCCTTGAAAACGAAGGCCAGATGGATGCGGTGACAGCGGTGTCTGGCTCTGGTCCCGCCTATGTGTTCCATCTGATTGAAACGCTTGCGGCAGCAGGTGTGGCAGAGGGGCTGTCGCCCCAGCTGGCGCTGCAGCTTGCACAGGCAACGGTGGCAGGTGCTGGTGCGCTGGCGGAAACCGCCACAGAGGGGCCCGATCAGCTGCGGGTGAATGTCACAAGCCCCGGCGGCACCACCCAGGCCGCGCTTGAGGTGCTGATGAACGAAGAAGAGGGCTTCCCCGCCTTGCTGAAACGCGCGGTTGCGGCGGCATCAAACCGATCAAAGGAGCTATCACGTGGCTGAGATCACATTTGAGGATTTCCAGAAGGTTGATGTGCGCACCGGCCGTGTGGTGCATGCCGAAGCCTTTCCCGAGGCGCGCAAGCCCGCGATTAAGATGTGGATCGATTTTGGCGGCGACATTGGCGAAAAGAAGACTTCAGCTCAGGTGACCGCGCATTACGATGTGGAAAGCCTCATAGGCAAACAGGTGTTGGCAGTGGTGAATTTCCCGCCGCGCCAGATCGGCCCGTTCATGTCCGAGGTGCTGGTGCTTGGCTTACCCGATGCCACCGGCGAGGTGGTGCTGATCGGCCCCGATGATGTGGCGGATGTGCCTCTAGGCGGGAGGCTGCATTGACCAAGGTTTTAATTGCACGGCGCATGACCGCGGATGTGGAAGCGCGTGCCAAGGAAGATTTTGGTGCGGATCAACGGCTTGAGACCGCGCCAATGTCACCGGCTGAGATGATCACGGCCTTGCAGAACTATGACGTGGTGCTTGCGTCGCTCGGCGATATGTTTTCAGCGGATATCTTTGCCGCAGCGGGTGGGGATATCCGTTGCAAGCTTCTGGCCAATTTCGGGGTAGGCTATAACCACATCGATATTGCGGCTGCCGAGGCTGCGGGGGTGGCTGTTACCAATACGCCGGGTGCGGTGACCGATGCGACCGCTGATATTGCCCTGACCTTGATGTTGATGAGCGCGCGCCGCGCCGGTGAAGGGGAGCGCATATTGCGCGCAGGCCAATGGAACGGCTGGCACCCCGTTGAACTTTTGGGCACCCATATGAGCGGCAAACATATTGGTGTTGTGGGCATGGGGCGCATTGGTCAGGCCATTGCGCGGCGTTGTCACTTTGGCTTTGGCATGCGGGTGTCTTATCTCGCGCGCAGTGACAAGACGCTGGAATTCCCTGCAACCCGTGCTGCTGATCTTGTGTCACTGGCGGCAGAAGTCGATTTTCTGGTGGTTGCGGTGCCAGGTGGTGCAGAAACCTACCATCTGATCGATGAACAGGTGCTGGCGGCGATGCGGCCAGAGGCGTTTTTGATCAATATCGCCCGCGGCGAAGTGGTGGAGGAGGCGGCGCTGATTGCGGCCTTGCAGGCAGGCAACATCGCAGGGGCGGGGCTCGATGTTTACGAGTTTGAGCCCAAGGTGCCAGAGGCGTTGAAAGCGCTGGAGAATGTAACCTTGCTGCCGCATCTGGGCACAGCCGCACAAGAGGTGCGCAGTGATATGGGGCAAATGGCGCTTGATAATATCAAGGCCTTCTGCGCCGGACAGGACCTGCCCAATCTGGTTGTGGCGCGCTAGAGGCAGCGCTCCCGCCAAGTGATACTGTGCTGCGCACACCATAACCTGTTGGGCATGGCAGCCCAGGGGCTGCGGGGCGTCTTGTGCATGCGGCACGTTTATTATGATAGTTGATTTGAGCCTGAGAGGATTTTTGATGCGGGTATTTTGGGTTTTGTCAGCGCTGCTTGTTTTGTCAGCCTGCGGCGGTGTTCCACTGGTGCCATTGATCTGAGCCGCGCCGGGCAAAGCCCGGCGCTGGGCCCAAGGCCGCATAAGCGGGTTTCGGCAGTGCCGAGGCCCGCGCGGGCGCGGGAGTGCCCCCTTGGCGGGAGCACTTAACGTGGAGATTTTTGCGCTACGGGAGCGTTAGAGCTTTGACACCCGCTCGTGGGTTTCACTCAGTGTTTCAACCCGTTCCGAATAGCGATCCACCAAATAGTCTTTGCGGCCGCGCACCAGATAGGTGAATTTCACCAGCTCTTCCATCACATCAAAGACACGGCGGTAGAACGGGCCTTCTGGCAGGCGTTCACCTTCTTTGAATTCAAGCCAGGCTTTTGGGATCGAGCTCTGGTTGGGGATCGTCACCATACGCATCCAGCGCCCCAGAATGCGCATCTGGTTTACGGCGTTGAAGCTTTGTGAGCCGCCGGAGACCTGCATCACTGCAAGCGCCTTGCCCTGGGTTGGGCGAATGCCACCCTGGGCGGACAGCGGCAGCCAGTCGATCTGGGTTTTCATCACCCCGGTCATCGCGCCGTGGCGTTCAGGTGACGACCAGACCATCGCCTCGCTCCAGATTGCAAGTTCACGTAGTTCCGCCACTTTGGGGTGCTCCGCGGCGCCCTCATCATCTGGGAACGGTAGCCCTGAAGGGTTGAAAATGCGGGTTTCGCAGCCCAGTGCTGTCAGAATACGGGCGCATTCTTCCACTGCTTTGCGCGAATAGCTCACCTCACGAAGGGAACCATAAAGAAGCAAGATCCGTGGCGCGTGGCCCGGATCATCTGCCGCTGCCAAAGCAGCGACATCAATGGGGGCAAAGGCTTCGGATTGAACCGAAGGCAAATCGGTCAGATCAGGACGGTCCCCGATCTGAGTGGAGGAGGGTTTATCAGGCACTTTCTTCTTCCAGGTGCAGTTTCATGTCGATCAACACTTGCTGCAACAGGACTGTCTCTCTCAATAGGCGTTTTGCCTCATTCACGGTAATAATACCATCTGCGATCGCAGATTGATATTCGCTCATCAAAGTTGCGAACCGCTGGCTGAGTGCGATCACGTCTGCATTCACCCCACCTGAGCGATCCGCCGCATCGGCTTCTGGGCTATACGACAGGGTGATATTGCGCAGATCTGCCAGCGCTGAAGTTACATGCGGGTACGACGCTGAGGCCTCGAGCCGTGCAACGGTGTCCACTGGGATGAAACGATCGGCGTGTTCGCTGTTGTCCGAGTAGTACCGCCCCAGGGTGGCCTTGGATTTCCCAGCGATTTCGCAGGCAGCTTCGATGCCCACGTCTTTTACCAGCGCTTCGGTATGTTTTTTTAGATATGCGCCTATGTCTGCCATTCTCGTCCTTCGAAACTCGTTCTCACCCCGTGTTCTTGGGGAACTCAGGGAGTTATTTCCCATTCACGATGTGTAAAGGAAATGAGAAATTAACGCTATCCCTACCGGGTTTAGTGGGGGAGCAAGAGGTGCAGCGTGGCAATCGCGCACTCCTCTTGGGTGAAGGCCGTTGTTTGATGTGAGTGGGCGACGGCTGTGTCTAAGGCAATTTTTCTGCCATTTGAGCATTCCGGCTGCGTGGGTATTGGTAACGCGATGCCGATTTTGGGTTTTGGTTTTGCAGAACCACCAGAATTGGCGGGTTGTTTGGTTGACGATCAAAGCCGGAATGCCTTTTTTTTCAAAGGCTTAGCAGGTTTTTCGCGCATTGCGCTGCCCTGTTGGATCGTCTTGGGTGCTTGCGCGGAACCGGGGGGCGAAACCAAAGTGTTTCCAGTTGCGAAGGCTTTTAGAATCTGTGCCTACGCCTTAGAACTTTGCGCATGGCCAAGCTCTACTTTCACTACTCGACTATGAATGCCGGTAAATCGGCCATGCTTTTGCAAGCGTCTCACAATTATCGTGAAAATAATATGCAGACATACCTACTGACGGCGGCGGTGGATGACCGCAGCGGCCAGGGGCAGATCGCTTCGCGAATCGGAATCGCGGCTGAGGCGGATACCTTTGCGCCCGAGGATGACCTGTTTCAGCGCATTCAGGCGGTAGCAGCAGAGCAGGCGCTGGCAGCAATTTTCATCGACGAAGCACAGTTTCTGAGTGATGCGCAGGTCTGGCAGCTCTCGGAAGTGGTGGATGAACTCAATGTGCCGGTGCTTTGCTATGGGCTTCGGGTGGATTTTCGCGGCAAGCTGTTTCCGGGATCTGCGGCGCTTTTGGCGCTGGCGGATGAAATGCGGGAAGTGCGCACCATCTGTCATTGCGGCAAGAAAGCCACGATGGTTGTGCGTAAAGATGAAACCGGGCGCGTGTTGACCGATGGGGAACAGGTGCAGATCGGTGGCCACGAAAGTTATGTATCGCTGTGCCGCCGCCATTGGAAAGAGGCGATGAAAGGCGAAGACTAGACACGCCTGGCAGCGCACCCCGAACAGACAGTTCAGTTGAAAACCCCGGTCATGTGTCCGGGGTTTATTGTTTGTGCTGCCGTCGCCAACAATCTGTCGCGCACAAAAAAACGCCCCACTCAACGAGGGGGGCGTTTTGTGTGTTTGATAGTTGGGTTTAGCCCTGCAGGCTTTTCACCTCTACATCACCTTCGGCCTGCGCCTTGATCGCCATCGCTGCCGCATGGGCACCGGCTGCGGTGGTGAAGTAAGGGATCTTGCCATAAAGCGCGACCGAACGCATTTCTTTGCTGTCTTCAACCGCTTGCGCACCTTCGGTGGTGTTCATCAGCAGCTGAACATTGCCATCTTTCAACATGTCGATCACATGCGGGCGACCTTCGTAGACTTTGTTGACCAGCGCGCAAGGCACGCCTTGGCCGTCAAGCCAGCCCTGGGTGCCGCGGGTGGCAACCAGATCAAAGCCTTGGGCAACAAGAATCTGCGCCGCCTCAACCATCTCTGGGGTCTTATCCGCGTCTTTGATCGAGATGAAGGCCGTGCCGCTGGAGGGCAGAACCATGCCTGCGCCCATCTGAGCCTTGAGGAAGGCGCGCGCGAATGAGCGATCCCAACCCATGACTTCACCGGTGGAGCGCATTTCCGGGCCCAAGATGGTGTCAACGCCTGGGAAACGGGCAAAGGGCAGAACTGCTTCTTTGACCGAGAACCAAGGCATATCCGGATCAGCCAAAGTCATCGCATCGGCAATCGGGGTGTTGACGTCATAGCCTGCGTCTTCGCTGTAAGGCGCGCGCAGCGGGAAGTTCGAGAGCGGCTCACCCGCCATCAGGCGCGCTGCAATCGAGGCAATTGCACTGTCGGTGGCTTTGGCCACAAACGGCACGGTACGCGAAGCGCGTGGGTTCACCTCAATCAGGTAGATGTCGCCATCTTTGATCGCGAACTGAACGTTCATCAGGCCAACCACGTTAAGCGCGCGGGCCAGTTTGAAGCTCTGTTCTTTGACCTCTGCAATCAGCTCTTTGGACAGGGAGTAGGGCGGCAGCGAGCAGGCTGAGTCACCAGAGTGAACACCGGCTTCTTCGATGTGCTGCATGATGCCTGCCACATGCACGGCTTCACCATCACAAAGCGCATCCACATCCAGCTCAACCGCGCCAGCAAGATAGCTGTCGAGCAGAACCGGGCTGTCGCCAGATACCACAACGGCTTCGGCGATGTAGCGTTTCAGCTGATCCATATCGCGCACGATTTCCATCGCGCGACCACCCAGAACGTAAGACGGGCGAATAACCAGCGGGAAGCCAATCTCTTCGGCGATTTCCAGCGCCTGCGCATCGGTAGAGGCAATGCCGTTTTTCGGCTGCTTCAGACCCAGCTCGTTGACCAGCGCCTGGAAGCGTTCACGGTCCTCGGCAAGGTCAATCGCATCAGGGCTGGTGCCCAGAATTGGGATGCCCTCAGATTCAAGCGCATTGGCCAGCTTCAGCGGGGTCTGGCCGCCAAACTGAACGATCACACCATGCAATGTGCCGTTTTCCTGCTCAACGCGCAGGATTTCCATCACATGTTCAAAGGTGAGCGGCTCGAAATACAGACGATCCGAGGTGTCATAATCGGTCGACACGGTCTCGGGGTTGCAGTTGATCATGATGGTTTCATAACCGGCATCCGCCAGCGCAAAGCACGCGTGACAGCAGCAGTAATCAAACTCGATCCCTTGGCCGATCCGGTTTGGACCACCACCCAGAACCACAACCTTTTTGCGCTCAGACGGGCGGGCCTCGCATTCAACTTCACCCATAACCGGGGTTTCATAGGTTGAATACATATAAGGTGTCTGGGCTTCAAATTCTGCGGCGCAGGTGTCGATGCGTTTGAACACGGCTTTAACACCAAGGTTCAGACGGGCGCGGCGCACATTGTCTTCGTCGCGGCCGGTCAACAGACCGAGGCGCGCATCGGTAAAGCCCAGCATCTTAACGGCGCGCAGCTCATCTTCGCGCACCGGCAGGCCGTTTTTGCGAATGTCGCGCTCAGCGTCGATGATTTCGCGAATACGAGCAAGGAACCAAGGATCAAAGCTGGTAACGCCCTGAATTTCAGCATCGGTCAAACCGTGACGCATGGCCTGTGCAATGGTGCGCAGGCGGTCTGGGGTTTGCTGGCTGATGGCTTTGACCACAGCGGCCTTGTCATCTGCGGCCGCATCTTCCCACAGGCCAACCTTTACGCCGGGGATTTCCACCTCATCGAAACCGGTCAGACCGGATTCCATCGACGCGAGCGCTTTTTGCATGCTTTCGTGGATGGTGCGGCCGATGGACATGGCTTCGCCCACGGATTTCATCGCGGTGGTCAGGTAAGGCTCGGAGCCTGGGAATTTCTCAAAGGCGAATTTCGGGATCTTGGTGACAACATAGTCGATGGACGGTTCAAACGACGCTGGCGTCACCTTGGTGATGTCATTGTCGAGCTCATCGAGCGTGTAGCCGATGGCCAGCTTTGCTGCGATCTTTGCAATCGGGAAACCGGTTGCCTTGGACGCCAGCGCAGAGGAGCGCGACACCCGTGGGTTCATCTCGATCACAACCATACGGCCGTCTTTTGGGTTCACTGCCCATTGCACGTTGGAGCCGCCGGTTTCCACACCAATTTCGCGCAGAACCGCAATCGAGGCAGAGCGCATCATCTGGTATTCTTTGTCCGACAGCGTCAGCGCAGGTGCCACGGTGATCGAGTCACCGGTGTGTACGCCCATAGGATCCACGTTTTCGATGGAGCAGACGATAATGGCGTTATCCGCTTTGTCGCGGACCACTTCCATTTCATATTCTTTCCAACCCAAAAGGCTTTCATCAACGAGGATCTGATTTACAGGCGACGCATCCATGCCGGAACGGCAGTAGTGGATGTAGTCTTCTTTGTTATAAGCCACACCACCGCCGGTGCCACCCAAGGTGAAGGCCGGGCGGATAATCGCGGGCAGGCCGATGTCTTCCAGCGATTCCAGCGCCAGCTGCACACCGGCTTCCAGATCCACATTGCCGTTTTCCTGCGTCGGCGCGGTAACGATTGTGGCGCGTGGGTTTTCCAGCCCCAGACGATCCATCGCTTCGCGGAACAGTTTGCGATCTTCGGCCATTTCAATGGCGTCGCGTTTCGCGCCGATCATCTCAACGCCGAATTTCTCCAGCACGCCCATTTCTTCGAGCGCGAGTGAGGTGTTCAGACCTGTCTGCCCTCCCATGGTCGGCAACAGTGCGTCGGGGCGCTCTTTTTCGATGATTTTGGCGACCACTTCGGGGGTGATCGGCTCAATGTAGGTTGCATCCGCCAGACCAGGGTCGGTCATGATGGTTGCCGGGTTCGAGTTCACCAGAACAACGCGGTAGCCCTCTTCACGCAGGGCTTTACAGGCTTGGGCTCCGGAATAGTCGAATTCGCAGGCCTGACCAATCACAATGGGGCCCGCCCCGATGATCATGATCGACTTGATGTCCGTTCTCTTTGGCATAGGCTTTTACCCTTCGATGTTCCGCGCGCATTAGTAACGAGTCGGGCGCACCACCAAGCGCCCAAATTGTCCTGCGTTATAGGGAGCGGCGCAAAAGGTTCAAGGGGCGAATGTGCATTCGTCGTGGATAAGGCGCGATCCGCAATGGCGCGGGGGGATGTCGTATTCTTTGCCTTTTCCCGATGAGAAATACACTATATCGCGTTGCTATGACACAGAGTTGCGACATGAAGCTGCGTTTTGATTGTGGTCCCCTGGGGGATGGAAGCCTGTTTTGCGGGCCTCAAACGGTGTTGAGCGCCTGGAATGGCGATGAGGTTGCAGATGTATTTGCAGCTGTTCAGGCCGCGCGCGAAGCGGGGGCCTGGGTTGCGGGTTATGCAAGCTATGAGTTGGGCTATGTGCTTGAGCCACGTCTGGCACAGTATCTGCCAGCCGAG
The DNA here is from genome assembly GCF_009617595.1 of Tritonibacter aquimaris. Taxonomy (GTDB): domain Bacteria; phylum Pseudomonadota; class Alphaproteobacteria; order Rhodobacterales; family Rhodobacteraceae; genus Epibacterium; species Epibacterium aquimaris. The sequence continues at coordinate 273,144 of NZ_WIXK01000005.1, forward strand.
CGCGCGCTGCCGCTGTTGCGCTTTGGGATCTATGATGCACCGCGCGCGCCCGAGGCCTTGGCGCCGGGCGCAGCCGGGCTAAAGCAGCTGACGCCGCGTTGGAGCGAAGACCGCTACGCCAAGGCGTTTGCGGTGGTGAATGAAAACATTGGCCGGGGTGATTTCTATCAGGCCAATTTGACCTATCCCATTGATGCAAAGGTGCAAGGCAGTGCGGCCGCGCTATATGCTGCATTGGTTCAGGCGCAACCTGTGGGTCACGGGGTATTTGTGGAGCAGTCCGACCTGCCGGATCTGTTGTCGCGCTCGCCAGAGCTGTTTTTCCGCATCAGCGCGGATGGCACCATTGAAACCCGCCCAATGAAAGGCACCCAGCCGCGCAGTGCTGACCCCGAAGAGGATGCGCGCCGCAAAGAGTTCCTGGCAAATGATGAGAAAAACCGCGCCGAGAACCTGATGATCGTGGATCTTTTGCGCAATGATATTTCACGCATTGCTCAGACCGGCAGCGTGCATGTGCCTGAGCTGTTCCATGTGGAAAGCTATGCAACCGTGCATCAGATGGTGTCACTGGTGCGGGCAAAGCTGCAGGCGGGAATTGGGCTTGGTGAAATCTTTGCCGCGCTTTATCCTTGTGGTTCAATCACCGGCGCGCCGAAAATTCGCGCGATGGAGGTTCTGGCAGAGCTGGAAGAAGCCCCGCGTGAGATCTATTGTGGCACCATTGGTTGGGCCGCGCCGGATGGGCGCACGGAGTTCAACGTGGCGATCCGGACTGTTCTGGTGGACGGTGAAGATGCCCGCTTTGATGTGGGGGGTGGCGTGGTCTGGGACAGCACCGCTGCGTCGGAATATGAGGAAACGCAATGGAAAGCACGGTTTGCGGCGCGGATCTGATTGAAGGCGATGCCGATTTCCATCTGATCGAGACGTTTGGGTTCGTTCCGGGGCAGGGGATTAAGCGGTTGGAGCTGCATCTCAATCGGCTAGAAGCCTCGGCACGGTATTTTGGCATTCCGTTTGAACGTGAAGCGGCGCGCGCACATCTGTCTGCTCTGACCGCTGACCTGCAGCAACGTTGCAGGCTTCAATTGGGCCCAAATGGGCATTTCGAAGTGACCACGGCGCCCATGCCAGCGGCCGCAAAAAGCTGGGCGTTTACTGTTTCAACCGACCGGTTGCAAAGCGGTGATCTGTTTTTGCAGCACAAAAGCAGCCGCCGGGCGAAATATAACGAGGCACGGGCAAACATGGTTAACGGGGTGGATGAAATCCTGTTCCTGAATGAACGTGCAGAGCTTTGCGAAGGCACCATCACCAATATTGTCATCACCACCAAATCGGGGGAGCGGCTGACGCCTGCGCGTTCTTCGGGATGTTTGCCGGGGGTTTACCGGCAAAGCCTGATCGAAAGCGGGCAGGTTCAGGAAGCGGTGTTGCATATGGGGGATCTTGCCGGTGCACGGGCGGTGCATCTGGTGAACAGCCTGCGCGGTGAAACCCTGGGGCAATGGAGCGATGAGTTCCAGGTGGCGGCGCAAAGGTAGGTCGCGCCCAAAGGGCCATCTTTACATATCCGAGTTAGAATATTTGTTACTTCTGCGGGCTAGGCAGTGGATGAGCCAGCAGACAATAATAGATATTGAAACGCGCGGCGCGGGATGCGCCCCGGATATGGTAGAAAGAGCAGGGCAGGACATATGAGCGTCAAGCAGAGGCTGTGGCTGGAATTTGGGCTATTCTACATGATGTCGCCCCTGCTGATCGCGGTGTTTTTGCCGCCAACCCAGATGTTTCCCGCGCTTTTTGCCTTTACCGGGCTTGGGCTTTTGCTGCTTGCGCTGACACCAAGGTTTCACTGGCGCAGGCTGCTGGATGGGGCGCGCAATTGGCATTGGCGTGAATTTCTGGGTTTTACCCTGATCTGCATTCTTGGCTTCACCTTTATCATCCAACTGTTGCGGCCCGAGGCTGCGTTCTTATTGGTGAAAGAGCGGCCGGAACTACTGGGCATTATCTGGCTGTTTTACCCGCTGGTGTCGGCGTTGCCGCAGGAGCTGTTGTTTCGGGTACTGTTCTTTCGCCGCTACCGCGCGATCCTTCCCAGCGGGGAGCAGGCCAATCTGCTGAATGCTTTTGTCTTCTCCTTCGCCCATCTGATGTATTGGAGCTGGGTGGTCGCCGTGATCACATTTATCGGCAGTTTCGTGTTTTCCCACGCCTACCGCACCCGTGGCTCATTTCTCTATGCGGTGCTGTTGCATGCCATTGCGGGAAATCTGCTTTTTACCGTGGGAATGGGGGCCTATTTCTATTCCGGCAACGTGGTGCGGCCATTTTGATGCGATAAGCAGGGGATCGCGCGCCATGCTCCCTTGACTTTACCGCTCAGGCGCGCTTTCTCACCGCGACCATAGATGCCGTCCAGAGGGATGATAAAGATGCACGCATATCGCAGCCATACCTGCGCCGATTTGAACAAATCCCATGTGGGAGAGACCGTCCGCCTGGCGGGTTGGGTCCATCGGATCCGAGATCACGGCGGGGTGCTGTTTATCGATTTGCGCGATCACTACGGTATCACCCAGGTGCTGTGTGACCCGGACAGCCCGGTATTCAACGAGGTGGAAAAAGTCCGCTCTGAATGGTGTATCCGTATCGACGGCACCGTAAAAGCACGTGACGAGAGCCTGGTAAACGACAAGCTGCCCACCGGTGAAATCGAAGTTTTTGTTCGCGACCTCGAAGTGCTGGGCTCTTCTGAAGAGCTGCCGCTGATGGTTTTTGGCGAACAAGAATACCCGGAAGAGACCCGTCTGCGCTATCGTTACCTCGACCTGCGTCGCGACAAGATGCAGCAAAACATGCTGCTGCGCGCCAATATGGTCCAGTCGATCCGCAAACGTATGTGGGACAAGGGGTTCAACGAATATCAAACCCCGATCATTACCGCGTCTTCCCCGGAAGGGGCGCGTGACTTCCTGGTGCCTTCCCGTTTGCACCCGGGCAAATTCTACGCCCTGCCACAGGCGCCGCAGCAGTTCAAACAGCTGATGATGGTGTCGGGCTTTGACAAATACTTCCAGATCGCGCCGTGTTTCCGCGATGAAGACCCGCGTGCCGATCGCTCGCCCACCGATTTCTACCAGCTCGACATGGAAATGTCCTTTGTCACCCAGCAGGATGTGTTTGATACCATCGCGCCGGTGATTGCGGGCGTGTTTGAAGAATTCGGCAAGGGCCGCAAGGTGGACGCTGCCGAGGACTGGCCGCAGATTTCCTATAAGGATGCGGCAAAATGGTATGGCTCTGACAAGCCGGACCTGCGCAACCCGATCAAGATGCAGGATTGTTCCGAGCATTTCCGCGGCTCTGGCTTTGCCATTTTTGCCAAGCTTCTGGAGCAGGAAGGTACTGAGATCCGCGCAATCCCCGCACCCAAAGGTGGTTCGCGCAAATTCTGTGACCGGATGAACAAATTTGCACAGCAAGAAGGTCTGCCTGGCATGGGCTATATCTTCTGGCGCGATCAGGGCAACGGTATGGAAGCCGCTGGCCCGCTGGCGAAAAACATCGGCCCCGAGCGTACCGAGGCGATCCGCCAGCAGTTGGGTCTTGAGGTTGGCGATGCGGCCTTCTTCCTGGGTGGTAAACCCAAGGCGTTTGAATCCATCGCGGGCCGGGCCCGAAATGTGATTTGGGAAGAAACCCCCAAAGCAGCTGAAGACGAAAACTGGCGCGACCGCTTTGCCTTTGCCTGGATCGTTGACTTCCCGATCTATGAACAGGACGAAGAAAGCGGCAAGATCGATTTTGAACACAATCCGTTCTCCATGCCGCAAGGTGGGATGGCAGCGCTCGAAGGCAACCCGCTGGATGTGCGCGGCAACCAGTATGATCTGGCGTGTAACGGCTATGAGCTTGTGTCGGGTGCGATCCGGAACCACCGCCCGGAAATCATGTTCAAAGCCTTTGAAATCGCAGGCTACGGCAAGGACGAAGTTGAAAAACGCTTTGGCGGCATGGTTAACGCTTTCCAATATGGCGCACCGCCCCACGGTGGTTGTGCGGCAGGGATCGACCGGATGGTGATGCTCTTGGCGGATGAAGCCAACATTCGCGAAGTGATCATGTTCCCAATGAACCAGCGCGCCGAAGATCTGATGATGTCAGCCCCGTCGGAACCCTTGGCTGAGCAGCTGATGGAGCTGAACCTACGGGTGATCCCGCAAGACTAAGGCGCGGATCCGTATGAGTTTTCAAAAACGGGCTGCCAGTTTGGCGGCCCGTTTTTTACTGTTCGGGCATTTGGGGTAAATTCTCTGTCATGTGTGCAACTCTGGCTTGATCGTGCCGAAGGCATCTCTAGCGTTCTCGAAAAATGCCAATTTTTGCTGAATGACTTTGAAACATTTCTTTGTTCTCACCGTGGTTTTGTTCTGGCTCTCTGGATGGGTGTCGGTTGACCACGGGTATGCATTTCCGATTGCGTTGCCCGCGCTGGCGGTGCTGGTTCAATTGGGCGCGAGCCGAGTAGCACACCGCCGCTGGCCCGAGCTGCTTTTGAACCTATGTTCGGTGCTTTTGCTGCTGAAAACGATTTTATTCGTTCTGCTTGGTCTCGTTTTTAAAATCGAAGCAGGGCTTGAAGTCTGGTTGTTTCTGGACGTGGGTGCCCTTGCCTATGTTCGGCTACTGGTTGGGATCTTGCGCGCCCAACATGGGCAGGGAAGCCGCACAGTGGTTTATGCGGCTATCCTTGGGAGCTTGGCCATATGGTCTTGGCTTTCGGCCTTTGCGCTCAACGCCCATCGCGGAGTTGATTTGGAAGGGCGCATGAGCTGCATCCTCAAGCCGATTGGCTTTGAATACAGCGAGGAGTTGGATTCCCTCTGGGATATGCGCCTGCCAATTCTAGCGTCCTTTTGGAACAGCACAGTAGATGATTTTGAACTTTTTCATGCGGTATTATTTGTGCCCGGTGGCACGCCTGAACACTACAATTGGTCAAAACGTCATCTGCGGTTTGAGCCAATAGATCCCGCCAATCAGGATGCATTTCTCCCGCAAGCCTGCCCTTAAAGAGTGGGCGAGAGAACGCATCCGCTACAGATCTCTGTAGCCGTGCTGAAAGGGTTTGTGGCACACCGTGTTAGCGCTGCGTTTTTGTGCGCTGCACCTGGCGTGCGGACAGGCGGGATTGTACCGCCAGTACAATCACCAGCGTTAAGGAGCCAACAAGGATTGTTTCCACCATCTCAGATCGCAGCGCGCCCCTGAAGGCGGTCCTGCACAAGGCTTGATATGGTTGCGGTTGCTGTGTCAATCGGCTGGCCATTTGCCCGCGCGGCAGCAAGGCCGGTTGCCGCATCTGCAAGTGGTTCGTCACCAATGCTGCGGGCAACCCCGCCAACAAACTGCGCGACATATTCGATGTTTCCGACATCACCCCCTTCTTTCAGAATGTCGGCGGCATGGGCCAGATCATCCTGAAGCGCCATCAAGTCAGGCTCGATCACTTCATCTGACAGCGCGATGGGGCGGCGGCTCTGCCAGTCTTCCGGCAGCAGGCGTAGAATGGCACCCTGAAATTCACCAAGAGTAGAGATCGGTTTTTGCAAGAACCCATCAGCACCCGCATTCATCGCTTCATCCTCGCGGCCAAGATCGCCGGAGGTGCCCAGGATCACACCCACACGCGGGCTGGTTTCTGCAATTTCAGCAATCAGATCCACACCACTGCCATCCGGCAGCCCAAGATCTACAATCGCAACAGAAGGACGGTATGCTTTTAGGTGGCGGCGGGCTGATTTCAGACAATCCGCGCGGCGAATGCGTGCCCCGCTTCGCAAACATAAAAGGCGCATCGCCTCGCAGGCAAAGCGGCTATCTTCAACAACCAAGATGGTCAGTCCCAGCAACGGTCGACGGGTGGTCGACATACGGCGGGCGGCGGCAAACAGTTCCGAATCGTCCATAGTGTTACATGCTCCTGATCGAATGTGATCTGACCTGAGGCTAGGGAAACGAGGCTAATTAGAGGTTAACCGCAGACGCATTTGCGCGAGCAAGGCGATGGTGGCGCAAACGGGCGTGGTGTCACTCTTGCCTTGCTGCGGTGCGGCGCGCATAAGGATTTCAATCCAAATACATCAGGAGGAGGGAAGCGATGATTGGACGTTTGAACCATGTGGCGATTGCCGTACCGGATCTTGAGGCGGCCTCTGCGCAATACCGCGAGACATTGGGAGCCAAGGTCAACCCACCGCAGGACGAGCCGGATCACGGCGTGACTGTGGTGTTTATTGAACTGCCAAACACCAAGATCGAACTGCTGTACCCGCTGGGTGAGAACTCTCCGATCAACGGTTTTCTGGAAAAGAACCCAGCTGGCGGCATTCACCACATTTGTTATGAGGTCGAAGATATTTTGGCAGCCCGTGACCACCTGAAAGCGCAGGGCGCACGGGTGCTTGGCTCTGGCGAACCCAAGATCGGCGCACATGGCAAGCCGGTTCTGTTTCTGCACCCCAAGGATTTCAACGGCTGTCTGGTCGAGCTGGAAGAAGTGTGAGACACTCCTAGATCAATGCCTTGCCCCATGAGGGGCGAGGTGAGCTGAGGGGAGGAGACCCACATGGGCGTGGTTTCAGGATTGGTCCTATATGCAATCGTCTGGTTTATGACTTTCTTTGTGGTCTTGCCCTTTCGGGTTGAGACACAGGGGGATTGCGGCGAGATTGTACCCGGCACCCATGCGGGCGCGCCGGAAAAACATCATCTGAAAAAGAAGGCTTGGATCACCACAGGGATTGCTGCGGTGCTATGGGCAATTTTTGCAGCGATTATTCTGACCGGCGCAATCTCGGTCGAGAAACTTTATCTGCTGAACTAAAGAAAAGGGGCCGATTGGCCCCTTTATGCTGGTGTCTTACGCCGTGGCAACGGGTCGTGACATGTTCACCCGGTGAAATAAATGGGTGAATGTGGCCGCACCGAGGATCGGGATGACCAGGTTCAAGAGCGGCACTGACAAGGGCACCGCCATCAACCCGCCCGCAAGCCAGACAGTGCCTGCATGTTTTGCGCGTAATTTGCGCGCGGCCTCCATGCCAATGCGGCGCGCCGCCACCAGCGTGAAATATTCCCGTCCAAGCAAGAACCCATTCAGCGCCCAAAAGATAAAGGGCGCTGCCGGGGTGAAGATCAAATACAGGATCAACGCCAGCGCGTTGGCCACGATCAGGACACCCAGAAAGCTAAAGGTATCTTTCAGCGCCGTCATAAAGGGCACCGAATTTGCCTGGGGCAGATAAGGGTAGTGGCGATCTTCGACCGCCTGCGCCACGTCTTCCAGAAACATTGAGGTGATTGCAGAGGCCACCGGCACCATCAGCACCGTGGACAGCAGCATCATGATCAGGAGCGATCCCCAGGAAAGGATATCATCAACCCAGGTGACCGTGCCCAAAAGCGGCAGGTTGGTTTCAGGCCCTACCAACAGATTGAGCCCGGTATAAAAGAGCCCGTAAATCCCCATCAGCAGCGCAATGGTGAGCCCAAGACCTTTGAGCAGGACATGGCGAAATCGGGGGTCTCCGACCTGTGCCAAAGCTTTAAAAAACGCATCCAAAATCATGACTAATTTCCGCTTGTGCCGCCAGGCGGCTTATTCTGAAATCCAGCTGGTGATCTGATCCAACTGGGGGCGTGGGCGTTCCGGGGGGCGTTTGCTCTCGGTGCCAAGGTGGACGATGCCCACCACGCGCTCATGGGATTCTGTGCCAAAGGCTTCGGTGCAGAACTGCGCTTCATGGCTGGCCCAGCCCGAAATCCAGTTTGCGCCCCAGCCAGAGGCAAGCGCGGCATTGACCAGCGAAAGACAGGCGCCTGCGGCCGCATATGTTTGCTCGATTGCGGGGACTTTGGCAGACGGTTTTTGCACCTCAACCACCACAACGGCCAGATGGCTCATCTCAAACTGGCTGCGGCCTTTTTCGATCTCGGCATCGGTTTTGCCCAGACGTTTGCCTGCGGTTTCCACCAGATCCGCCAGACGCACCATCGCGGGCTTTTGCACCACAACAAAGCGCCAAGGCACAATCGCACCATGGTCGGGGGTACGGCTGGCTGCGGTCAGGATGGTGTCCAGCTCATCGCGGTTGGGAACCGGTTCCTGCAGCGTCTTCGCCGGGCGCGACCGACGGCTGAGTAGGAATTCAAGGGCGGCGTCATTGCGGGTGCTCATATGTGAAACCTTTTTACATGGGCGCTGCTTATGTCGGAGTTGGGGCAGCAAATTTCAAGGTGTTTTTGCCGGGCAGTGCGAGGCGCATCTGTCAAAAGCTTGAGGATGAGCGCGGGCTTGGTGTAGGCGAACCTATCGGCGCTGAGGTGGACACACAAGGTAAGGGGCAGACAATGGGACGACCCAAGCAAAAACAGCTCCCGGATTTGAGCGCGCGTGCGGTTTCGGGCGCAGAAATTGCGGTACGTGTCACGCCTAAGGCGGCCCGCAATGGGATCGTTGTTGCTGACAATACGATCAAGGTGATGGTCACGGCTGCGCCGGAAAACGGCAAGGCCACTGAGGCGGTGCGGTCGCTGCTGGCAAAGGCGCTAGGCATCGCGCCCTCACATCTGGAGCTGGTGCGCGGCGCAACTGCGCGCGACAAGCTGTTTCGCGTGCTTTAAGCCGGATGGCGCGGGCGCGGCCGAACTGGTAAGATCAGTCCGGCACCAGCCGATAGATGCCCTCGGGCAGGTCGAGCGCCGCTGCCAGATCGCGCACCTGGGCATGGCTGAGCGTCAGGCGCAGGATCTTATCAGAGGTGGGGTCAAACTGTTCGACTGTCACACATTCAGAGAAGGCGTTTACGACAACATCTTCCTGTAGGGGCGTGCTGCCTTCGTCCACCAGAGTGACAACCGTCGCGTCGAATTCGTGTTCGATGGTAAACATATATCCAGCTTGCCAGCTCTTTTTGCAGCTGGCAAGGCAAAGCTATGTAACATAAATCTGTAGTTTCATGGTCATTTTATCTGCGCGGCTGAGATTGATCTTGAGCCAATCCGCACGATATCATTGTGAAAAGAAGCAAGGAAAGTTTGATGCGTCGGATCTTGATGTTGTTGGCCTTTGTCCCAGCGGCCTGCACGGTGGCACTGGACCAGAATGTACAAACTGCGCCGCCACCTGAAGCGGTTGCTGTGCGGGGTGTTTCGCTGGCTGAGTTTTCTCGGGTGCAGCGCCAGGTGGAGCCCGTGGCCGAGCGGGAATGCCGAACACGGACCTCGGGACTGGATTGTGATTTCCTTGTGCGTATCGAGCCCGATCCCAACGCTCCGCCCAACGCCTACCAAAGCCTGAACAAAAACGGCCGCCCGGTGATCACCTTTACCAAACGTATGTTGGGGCAGATCGATAATCAGGATGAGCTGGCGTTTGTAATGTCGCATGAGGCGGCGCACCATATCCGCAACCACCTGGCCCGGCAGCGTAAAAATGCGATTTCTGGCGCGATTATCCTTGGTGGCCTTGCAACGCTTGCTGGTGGGACTGCGGCGGATGTGGCCAATGCGCAGGATGTGGGCGCGGCAGTTGGTGCACGCGGATATTCCAAAGATTTTGAGCTGGAAGCGGATGAGCTGGGCACCATTATCACCCATCGCGCAGGTTATAAGCCCAGCGTTGGGGTGCAGTTCTTCTACCGTTTGCCAGATCCCGGTGACCGCTTTCTTGGCAGCCACCCGCCCAACCCAGAGCGGATCAAAGTGGTGAATGCAACCATCCGCCGGAATGGGCTCCAGTGACGGGCACCGCAGGCGAAGGTCTGGTGCGGCTTGGGGTGATATTGACCGACCGAGGCTCCAAATACGCGGTGAGCGGAGCGCCTGTGCGCAGCCGCTCTGATGTGGATCAGGTGCTTGCTGAGCTGAAGGCAGAGCGCTCTTACGCCAAGGCTACCCATAATACCTGGGCCGCTTGCCTGCCAAGCGGCGGGTTAAAGGCGGATGACGGTGAAAGCGGCGCGGGCATGGTGATCTTGCGGATGATGGAGCGGGACGAGCTCAAAGATCACGTGATTATTGTCACCCGTTGGTATGGCGGAAAAAAGCTGGGCGGAGACCGATTTCGCCGGGTTCAGGACGCAACCCGCGCTTATCTTGAACAGCTCGACCCCCAAGCCTGAGCGATTACATAGGAAATGTATCGATACACTTTATGCGGTAAGGTGTATTGGATATTTTTGTTTTAGTTGATCCAAATCAAACTGGTACCTGTGAAATATCTTATACTGCGCCTCCGTTATGTATGTTTTGAGAAGGAGGCTTAGATGGCGGATTCTACGCAGTTAAGGCACCATGCTCGTTTGTTTGACCATATGGGCAAGGCCTTGGGTTTGGACTTGCAGGAAGAGGCCATTGCAGGGCGTTTGCAATTTGAAGAGATCGCCGAGGGTGTTTTGCGCTGCGCACGTTGTAGTGCGCCGGGGGCCTGTCAGCGCTGGTTGGCACAGCGAGAAGCCGGTGAGGCCGGTTCCGATGGAACCGCTGAGGCCATGCAGGGCCTCCAAGCACCAGAATATTGCCGCAATGCGGACTTGTTTTCATATTTGCAGCAGGTTTCTCAGTAAATGCCTGAAAAATATAAAGAATATAGAGGTGTCTCCGCAGGTGGGAACCTCTATCGCCACATCTGGTTGTCTGGTCAGGTGGCGCAATCTATTGGGGTTAGTCTGCGGGATGCCTTGCGCAGCGGCAGGTTGGACCCGCGGCGCTACTCTGAAATCATCTCGCGGTGTCAGAACAATGCATGCGATAAAGCTTGCGCATTACACATGTCAGTGCTGCGCGATGGGCAGCAGGAAAACGTACAAGATTTCTGCGCCAATCAGCAATTGTTTGAAGCGCTCAGGGTCACCGATGAGGATCATGCGGCGGTCGCCGCGCGTGAAAATCTGCCAGCGGATACCCAGCGAGAGGCATAATCTCGCTGGGTTTTCTTTTTGCCCCGATTTAAAAGTAAGTGTGGATTTCAATAAAGTTAACTTAGTATCCACACTTACAAGTTGTTTAGCGTCGGATCTGTCCCCATAGATCATAATCGCTGGCTTCATCCACTTCGACAGTCACCAGATCCCCCACCGACAAAGCATCAGTGCCTTCATCGATGAAAAGATTGCCGTCGATTTCTGGTGCATCTGCTTTGGTGCGGCAGGTGGCGATGCCATCTGCGTCGATGTCATCCACAATCACCTGGCAGGTGCTGCCCACTTTAGTCGTGAGCTTGGCTGCGGAAATGGCCTGTGCCTTTTCCATGAACCGTTCCCAGCGCTCTTCTTTGATCGCCTCTGGCACGTGATCCGGCAGATCATTGGAGCGGGCGCCATCAACATTTTCATACTTAAAACAACCAACCCGGTCCAACTGGGCTTCGTCCAGCCAATCCAATAGGTGCTGGAACTCAGCCTCTGTTTCGCCCGGATAGCCTACAATAAAGGTAGAGCGCAGGGTGATATCGGGGCAGGTGGCGCGCCAAGCCTGAATTTCATCCAGTGTTTTGGCTGCTGCTGCTGGGCGGGCCATACGGCGCAAAACATCCGGGTGGGCGTGCTGAAACGGAATGTCTAGGTAAGGCAGCAGCGCCAGATCAGGATCTGCCATCAATGGGATCAATTCGCGCACATGCGGGTAAGGGTAGACATAATGCATCCGCACCCAAAGCTCATCTGCGGGGGCAAGACGTCCCAGTTCGCGCGCCAGATCCTGGATATGGCTGCGCACATCTTCGCCTTTCCAGGGGTGGGTGGAGTATTTGCGATCCAGGCCATAGGCAGATGTGTCCTGGCTGATCACCATGATTTCACGCACGCCCGCTTCGACCAGTTTTTCCGCCTCGCGCAGCACCGCATGTACCGGGCGCGACGCCAGCTTGCCGCGCATATCGGGAATGATGCAGAATTTGCACTTGTGATTGCAGCCCTCGGAGATCTTGAGGTAGCTGAAATGGCGCGGGGTCAGTTTCACCCCTGTTGCGGGCAGCAGATCGACAAAGGGATCCGGGGCAGGCGGCACCGCATCGTGTACAGCATCCAGCACCTGCTCATATTGATGCGGCCCGGTCACCGCGTGAATGCGCGGGTGATGTTCGCGAATATAGTCTGGCTCTGCCCCGAGGCAGCCGGTCACGATGACCTTGCCATTTTCCTTGAGCGCTTCGCCAATTGCATCCAGGCTTTCCGCCTTAGCGCTGTCGAGAAAGCCGCAGGTGTTGACAATCACCGCATCCGCCCCGGCATAGTCCGGTGAGATCCCGTAGCCCTCTGCGCGCAGTCGCGTCAGGATGCGCTCGCTGTCCACCAGCGCTTTGGGGCATCCCAGCGAGACCATGCCAAGCGTGGGCTGGTCTGAGCGTGGTGTCTCTGCAAGCGTGGGTTTGGGGGCGAGGTCGGGGCGTAGATCTGGCGGATTGCTGGTCATGCCGGGCGTATAATACGCAGAGTGCCCATGTGAAAAGGATCTTTGTGCCGGTGAGAGCCTTCCCAGGGGCTATCGTTGAACGAATACTGCCTCACAGAACCAGACCAACACGGGCATATCAGCTGTGTTGGCGTGTGTTTGCGTCGCTTCGCGGCCACCACAAAGAGATCGATTCCATTGCTCGGCGCATTAAATTGGCTTTCCAACGGTGGAGTAGAGAAGATTTCTTGAGAAAGTCCTCACTTGTCGTGATGGAAACAATGTTTTTCTTGTGTGGAAATTTTGTGACAAGGCAAACTGGGCAAAACAGAGCGTGATCTTGTTCTTCGTACTTTGGTGAATGAGTTAAGTCGCGGTTTTTGAAGAGCTAATTTATTCGTTAACTAATTTATTGTTTCTCGAGATATCTTATTTTTCGTGATTTCAGATGGGAGTTGGCTTTCACGAGAACGCGAAGTTAACGTGCTAAACTTTTGTGTGAAACTACTTAAAGTGTGAGATGTTAACACTTTGATTAATAATATTTTAACCAATATTTTTCTATACCTTGCGCCGAAATGATGTTCGTAGCGCCATAACTGTTTCCGTAAATTTAAACGTTTGCGGCCCGTCCTGAGGTTGTCTATTGTGGCAGAAGTAGGGCGAAAACTTGTCAGAGGATCGCTCGCGAATTGCGAAAAGAAGTAATGAGGGTTTTATGATTAGCCAATTGAAACGAGCCGGTATCATTGCCGCACTGATTTCGCTGCCCTTCGCGGCGAATGCAGCAACGATCTCCGGTCAGGTAGATATCGCAGGCGCGGTAAATATCCCAGGTTCTACCTTTAACGCAGGCGGCAATGCCGACTTGACCGATACAGGTACCGTTATTCTCTCGAACGGCGATTTTGCTGGACACGTGAGCTTCGGCGACACCGCGACCTTGTTCGATATCGACTTCACCAGCCCATCCACAATCTGGGAAGTTGGCGGTTTCTCTTTTGTTGCCAGCGTATTTGACGCATTCCAAGATGGCACCGTAAAAGCCTTTACCGCTTTGGGTGTGATTTCCGGCAACGGTTTCGACGCCACGAACGGTACTCTGTCGTTCACTGCACAGCTGAACGGTGGCGCAGTAGATGTGTCCTTCTCAACCACAAGCAGCGCAGTTGACTCCGCACCGGCACCAGTGCCTGTACCGGCTGCTGGCCCACTGCTTTTGCTTGGCCTTGGTGGCCTGGCTGCTGCGCGCCGCAAAAAGCGCAAAGCCTAAGCTGAATTTGAGCCAGGCCGTCACATAGGTTGGCCTTGCTTGAGCAGATCATGAATTGACCGCGCCTTGGTATAGCTACAAGGCGCGGTTTTTTTATTTGTTTTCTCGTTGCGCATTGTCAGCACCCAGAGAGCTTCCTAATCTGTGCACGCATTACAGGAGGCCTCTATGCGATTGATCATTCGGCTTATTTCGGCAGTCTTTGTGGCGATTGCGTTAGGGTTGGGCGTGGTTCTGTTGTTGCCGGGCGAGAAAATCGCCGCTCTAGCAGCAGAACAGTTGGAAAAACAGACCGGACGCACGCTGACTTTTTCTGGACCCGTGCGTTTAACCTTTTGGCCAACCTTGGGAATGAAGGCAGATGGGGTGAGCCTTGCCAATGCCGAATGGGGCAACAACCAGCCCTTATTGCGGGCCGAGCGCCTGACAATTGGTTTGGCGGCAGCTGATCTCTTGCGCGGTAATGTAAAAGTCACCGAAGTCTCCGCCGTTTTGCCACATCTTAACCTCCAAACCCGCGCCGATGGGGTTGGCAATTGGGTGTTCGATCAAGGTGGATCTGCTGCTGCATCGTCTGGTGAAAGCTCGGATACAGCTGTCTCGGTTGATAAATTGCTGCTGACAGGGGCAAGCCTGCGCTATGCGGCGCATGGGGCAGAGGTGGTCGAGATGAAGCAAATTGATCTCATGGCCCATTGGCCTGACCCCCAAGGCACCGCGCAAATTGATCTTACTCTGCGCCCTGAAGGCAAGCCTGTACGTCTTCAGGGAGAGATCGGAACATTTGCGCAGTTCCTGCAGGGCGGTGTTGCTTCGGTCGGGTTGTCTGTGGATATGCCGGGGGCAAAGGCCCGTTTTGATGGCAATGCGGATCTGGCCGGGGATGCCAAAGGACGCCTGACAATTGATGCCCAATCGCCGCAAGAAGCCTCAGCGGCCGTTGGCATTGATCTTCCTTTGGCAGGTACCGCGCTTTTTGCTGGTGATATCACCTATACGTCTGACAAAAAGCTGAGCGTGCGCGACATGGATCTGACCGCACTGGATAATCAACTTAGCGGTGCACTTGATCTCGATCTCGCAGCCAAAGTGCCGCAATTGAACCTGCGTCTCAAAGCTGGTGATCTCAAGCTGCCCGATGTTGCCGGGGAAACTTCGGGTGGGGAGGTGAAAGACAATAGTGGCTGGTCAAAAGACCCCATTGATGCCTCTGCACTTTCGCTTGTGAACGGCAAGATTGCCCTGGGCTTTAACAGCCTGCGTGCGGGCGATGTCCAACTGGGCGCATCCTCAGTGTTGCTGAGCATTGATCGCGCCCGGGCGGTGTTGGAAATGCTGCCTGTTCAGGCCTTTGGCGGCACCATTCAGGGCCAGCTTGTCGCCAACAATCGCAATGGGCTCTCGGTGGGGGGCGCGCTTGGTTTTAACGGCGTCCATCTGGAAAAGGCCCTGGGTCAGACGGCTGATTTTGATCGTCTGAACGGTGAACTGCTTGGTGAATTGGATTTCCTGGGCGTTGGCAACTCGATGGATGCCATTATGAAAACGCTCTCGGGCAAGGGCTGGTTTGAGGTTGGGAAAGGGTTCTACACCGGGTTTGATCTTGAGGCTTTGATGCGCTCTGGTGGTGGCAATGGCGGCAGCACTGTGTTTGACGCGCTATCGGCAAGCTTTACGATGCAGGATGGGGTGCTGAATAGCACGGATCTGCTCGCCAGCGTTAAGGGGGCTAAGGTGACTGGTGTGGGTAATGTGGACCTCGGTGAGCAGAGACTGGATTTCCTGTTCAAGCCAGAGCTTTCTGCCCAGGATGGGTTGACCATTCCGGTCAAAGTGGCAGGCCCCTGGGATGATCCTAAAATTCGCCCTGACCTGGATGCAGCGATTAAGCCAAAGCTGAAAGAAGTGGAAACCAAGGTCAAAGATCAAGCCAAGGAAAAGCTGCGCGAGAAGCTCAGCGAAGAGCTAAACACTGAGGTTGCGCCTGAGCGGGATCTGAACGAAGTTCTGAAAGACCGTATCGAACAAGAAGCCAAAGATCAGTTGCTGAAATTCCTAGGCGGCAATTGATGCAGCGCGACATCCAATTGTTTGATGTTGCGCCCTGCTGCGGGCCAAAAAAGGCGCAACAGGGCTTTTGAAAACCAAAGCGCCCGCCGAAGGCGGGCGCGTGAGTCGTCTGCCGCAGGCAGGCGAAATCCTTATCGCTTTTAGATCACAACCGGTTTGGCTTTGGCAATCTGGTCAAACTGCATCAGGGTCTGTACCAGCTCTGCCATCTGATCAAGATAGATCATATTGGGCCCATCGCAGGGCGCATTGTCCGGGTCTTCATGGGTTTCCATAAAGATTGCAGCAACGCCAATTGCTGCTGCGGCCCGTGCCATCACCGGCGCAAATTCACGCTGTCCACCAGAGGATCCGCCACGGCCACCGGGTTGTTGCACCGAATGGGTGGCATCCATCACCACGGGATAGCCGGTTTGCGCCATGATTGGCAGCGACCGCATATCCGCAACCAGCGTATTATAGCCAAAAGATGCGCCGCGTTCGGTCAGCATGATCTTGTCATTGCCGGTGCTCTGGATCTTGGTGGTGATGTTTTCCATTTCCCACGGGGCGAGAAACTGCCCTTTTTTCACGTTGATCACCGCACCAGAATTACCTGCAGCCAACAGCATATCGGTCTGGCGGCACAAAAACGCGGGGATCTGCAGAATGTCAGCCGCGTCAGCCGCCAGCGCACATTGCGCTTCGGTATGCACATCGGTCAGCACTGGAACGCCAAATTCCTTGCGGATGCCATCAAGCACCTTGAGCCCCTGATCAATGCCAATGCCGCGCTTGCCCGAGAGCGATGTGCGGTTTGCCTTGTCGTACGAGGCCTTGAACACATATTGCGCGCCCGCTTTGGCGCAGGCTTCTTTCATCGTGCCTGCGATCATCTGCGCGTGGTCTGCGCTTTCCAACTGGCAGGGGCCAGCAATAATGGTCAGCGGCTGGTCATTGCCAATGGTGATGTCGGCGATATCGATATGTTTCATAGCTTATGATGAGACCTGTTCTCGGAGAATGGATGCTGTTAGCGAGCACATCAGATAAATACCGGAAAAGATCAAGAAGGCCAAAACTGTATTTTCGAATTTGCGCGGATAGGATGGGGTTTCGCTGGGAACCGGCTCAACCGATGTGGTCAGGTAACGAACCTGGCGGTTGGCCTCAAGCCGGGTGGTGTCCACCTGTTGTAATGCGGATTGCAGGATCAGATCGCGGGTGGCAAGATCTGCTTGTGCCATCTGGATCTGAACCCGGATATTGGCCAGTGAATTTTCGCCCTGTGATGCATCGACCATACGCGCATTCAGCTGCGTAATCACACGTTCAAGACGGCGGATATCTCCTTCTACGCCCGCAACTTTTGCCTTATTGGGGCGGCTGTTGTCTTGTAGCGCAGCCAGCTCCAGCTGCTTTTCCTGCAATTGCACTTCAAAGGTGGAAATCTGCGATCTGAGGGAGGCAATTACCCCTTCTGGATCCAGCACCGAGCCCTGTTGTTGCAACAACACAAGCTGCTCTTGCGCGGCGCGTCGTTTGGCTTCGGCATCTGCAAGAGTGAATTCTGCATCGGCCATCTGGTCCGCACGTTTTTGCTGGGACAGGTTGTTTACACGCTCTTGCGCATAGCCGATCAGCCTGCGCGAAAATTCGCTTGCGACCTCGGGATCAGCGGCAGAAACCTCCATCCGGACCGTGCCTTCGGTGGGATCATAGCCAATTTTGACGTTGCGCGCGTAGATTTTATAGGCGTCTTCATTGGAGGCCGCGGGATCCAGACGCTGTAGTGGGTCGATCCAATCCTGGGTGAAGTGCGCCTTAAAACCACTTTCGCGATCCAGCCGCAGCATCGCCTCTTTGGATTCCAGATAGCTCTGTACTGCAATCGAATCCTGACTGGTGGCAAATTGGGTGCCGCTCAAAAGGCCGCCAACCGCGCCAGAGGCGCTGTCAGCCTGAAGCACCAGAAACTCTGATTTTGACGAATACATCGGCGTCGCCATCACGCTGTAATAATAGCCTGCGATCGCTGTGGGTATAAACACAAAGAAGCTGAGCCGCCCCAGCAACAGGCCAAGCCGACGACGTCTGCGGCGCGCGATGTCGCGCTGAATTTCTAGAATTTCACGGTTGCGCCGCTCGGCGGGGCTCATCTCGGTTGAGGGCAGGGTGGTCTTTGACGCGGGCACGGTCTGCGGCAGTTGCACACTGCCGGGCGCTTTGGGAACACCATCGGGCTGCGCTTCGTTTCTGGCCACCACCAGTTCAAGCATGTTGGAATGTTTGAACGGATCGATACCTTTGCGGCGCAGCAGCCGCACCGCGTCAAAATCGGAGCTTGGATCCAGCCCATGTTTCTGCGCAAGGCGGCGCGCCATGCGCAGTTGGCGACCGGTCAGACCTTCTTTGCGGATGTCGTCGATATCCGTATTCATGCTGCCGTCACGGCCTGTGGTCGCGGGTTTGGCAGCTGACTGGCTGGTCGGGGTCTGCGGCGCAGCAGAAGGGCGCGCCTGCGGTTGTGGCGGCGCAATGGGCTTGGGCGTCTCACCGCGGGCCTCGGTTTTGGCAGAGCGGCGGATGCGAAATTTTTTAGCCTTGGGTTTCATAGTCATAGAGCTGCTTCGCTTCTTCCAAGGTGTCAAACATATAAAGCTGGCCGTCCAGCAATACGGCGGCGGTGCGCGCAAATTTTTCAAGCGTCTTCGCTTGGTGTGACACGATCACAATGGTTGTTGTTTTCAGCCGCTCTTCCAGGATGGATCCGGCCTTCTTGTTGAATTCCACATCTGTCGTGCTCGGCATGCCTTCGTCGATCAGGTATATATCGAATTCCAGCGCCAGCATCAGCGAAAAGTTAAACCTTGCCCGCATCCCTGAGGAATAAGTGCCTAAGGGCTGATCAAAATATTCACCAAGACCACACAGCCAGCGGCAATAGGCTTCGATGTAGTCAGGATCCAACCCGTAGAGTTTGGCGATGTAACGCGCGTTCTCCATCGCTGAAAGCCGACTGACAACGCCGCCCATAAAACCCAGCGGAAACGACACCCGACAGGAACGGCGGATGCTGCCCTCATCGGGTTTTTCAAGCCCCGCCATCATGTTGATCAATGTGGTTTTGCCGGTGCCATTGGGGGCCAGGATGCCAATGGAGTTGCCGAGTTCAACGCGAAAAGACACGCGATCAAGGATGACCTTGCGCTGCGTGCCGGTCCAGAAGGACTTGCTTACGTTTTCAAACTCCAGCATCACTCATTCCGGTACTGCTCTAACTGCCCCGCTTACGGGTGCTGTTCTGGGGCGTCTGAGCACTGTCCAATTGGGGTTAGAACAAAGTGTACTCTGAGACGGTTAACCAATTATATGACGACTTTGTTTTTATTATGTCTCATCGTTTCGTAAAGCTGTAGGCCCTTTGCGTTTCCATGTTTCGATCCCATCTTTATAGTCCGCCTGCTTGAAAACAGGGGCGACGGAGCGATTTTGCACCGAATTACTTAACATTGCCTTTGTCCTCTGCGACGGGGAATAGGGATCAGCCAAGTCTATGAGCCAGGATCTTGCACAGGAAATACGCAATTGCCGCCTTTGTTCGGCCCGTTTTGCGGCCACGCCTACGGGCCATCGGCCGCGCCCGGTTGTGTGGTTTCGCCCTTCGGCGCGGATCTTGATTGCGGGGCAGGCGCCGGGGATGCGGGTATATGAAGCAGGCCGCCCCTTTGCAGATGCATCGGGGGATCGGCTGCGCGCATGGCTTGGTTTGGATGAGGCCGCGTTTTACAATCAAGACCAGCTTGCGATTGTTCCAATGGCTTTTTGTTTTCCAGGGTATAACGCCAAGGGCTCTGATTTGCCGCCACCACCTATATGTGCGCAGAGCTGGCACAGCCGGGTGTTTGACGCCCTGCCAGATGTGCGGTTGCGTATTCTGGTCGGCGGCTATGCACAGAAATTTCACCTTGGCACGCGCGGCTCAGTGACCGATACAGTGGCCAATTGGCGCGCTTTTGGTCCAGATGTGTTTCCCTTGCCGCATCCGTCCTGGCGCAATACTGCTTGGTTGAAGAAAAATCCCTGGTTTGAGGCGGAGGTTCTGCCCGTGCTGCAGACCCGCATAAAGGAAGTGATGCGCAATGAGTGAAACAACACCGCTTGATATCGCCCATGCTGCCATGATGGCAGCTCCGAATGACGATGTGGCGCGGTTGCGGTTTTATGAGCGGCTTGCGGATAGTGAACTGTTCTTGCTGCTTGCGTCTGAGCCGGAAGGTGAGCGGGTGGAGCCCGAGGTGTTTCAGACCGAACAGGGCAGCTTTGTGCTGGTGTTTGACCGTGAAGAGCGCCTTGCCGGGTTTGCCGGGAGAATTGTGCCCTATGTTGCCCTTTCTGGTCGTATCATTGTGCAGATGCTTGAGGGGGCGGAAATTGGTCTGGGGCTGAATCTTGAGGTTGAGAACGGATCACAAATGCTCGTGCCTGCGGAGGCGCTTGATTGGTTGCGTGACACGCTTGGTAATGCGCCAGAAACGGTAGAGGCCAATGTGGAAGAGGTGTTGCCCCCCAAAGGGTTGCCCGAAGTTCTACTGACGGCCATTGATACCAAACTGGCCATGGCGGCGGGGCTTGCTGAAAGTGCGTATCTGGTGGCGCTGCGCTATGACACGGGCGGTCAGGGGCATCTGCTGGGTTTTGTGGGTGCAAAGTCCGGCGCTGAGAACGCTTTGGCCAAGGCGGTGTCTGAGGCGTTGATTTTCTCGGGCATTGAAGCGGGCGCGTTGGATGTGGGGTTTTTCCAAAGCTCTGATGAAATGGCCGGGCGTCTTGCCCGTGTTGGCTTGCGTTATGAATTGCCAAAACCGGTGGAGCCCAAAGTTGAGCGGGCAGCACCTGGGTCTGACCCGGACAAGCCGCCGCGCCTAAGATAGGGGGCGCTCCCGCCCGTCATCGCGTTTTGGAAAAACGCTCTTCCCGTTGGGCCGAGCGCCGCGCCAGAGGCGCGGCGTTTTCATGTTGCGCCCGTCGCGCTGCGAAACAGCGCAACGGGCAAGGCGGGCATTTTACTCCGCAGGCGCGAGCTTATCTTGCGTCTTGGTTTCAAAATCATCCGCTGAGTGACGCTCATGCAGTTGCTCATGCAACTCACCCCAGGTGCGGTTCACTTTGCGGCCCCGTTGCACGGCCGGACGTGCGGCAATCATCTTGGCCCAGCGTTGCAGGTTCGGATAGCTTTCTACGTCCAGAAATTCCGCCGCATCATAAAGCGTGCCCAGCGCAACCGCGCCATACCAGGGCCAGATCGCAATATCTGCGATCGTGTATTCTTCGCCTGCAATATAGGTGTTGTTGGCCAGCTGCTTGTCGAGCACGTCAAGCTGGCGTTTGGCTTCCATAGTGAAACGGTTGATGGCGTATTCGAATTTTTCGGGCGCATAGGCGTAGAAATGGCCAAAGCCTCCGCCCAGGTAAGGCGCGGAGCCCATCTGCCAGAACAGCCAGTTCATCACTTCGGTACGGGCGGCGCCCTCTTTTGGCAGGAAGGCGTCGAATTTTTCAGCCAGCTGCACCAGAATGGAGGCGGTTTCAAACACCCGCACCGGAGCGTCGCCGGTTTTGTCCAGCATCGCCGGGATCTTGGAGTTGGGGTTCACCTCAACAAAGCCTGAGCCGAACTGATCCCCTTCGCCAATGTTGATCAGCCAGGCGTCATATTCCGCGCCAGCGTGGCCTGCTTCCAGCAGCTCTTCAAACATCACGGTGACTTTTACCCCATTGGGCGTCGCCAGTGAGTAAAGCTGGTAGGGGTGTTCGCCAACCGGCAGCTCTTTGTCATGGGTGGGGCCAGAGATCGGACGGTTGATATTGGCGAATTTGCCGCCATTGCTCTCGTCCCAGGTCCAAACCTTTGGCGGAGTATATGCGTTGTCAGTCATCGATATGCGCTTTCTGTAAACCCTGATGCCACCCAAAGGCCTGCTTTAGATGGAATGGTGCTGATCTTTTGAGGCGGCCCGTGCGAGCCGCCGCAGATCCTTAGATATGACATGGTGTGAAAATTCCAATGACTGGAAGGATGGCCCGCGCAAAAAATACCAAAATTTGTTTACGGGTTTATATTACGACTTTCTCACAGCTGCTCCAAGCTGGACACATGGCTGTGACCCCCAGATGCGCAAATGTGACAAAACGCATATGGTCAGAGGGTACCGGCCGGGCACAGATGCACGGCTGCAGCCTAACGATACCTCAAACATCGAATAGAGGATTTGACATGAAACGTTTTGCTTTGGCCGCAGTGGCGGCGCTCGCCCTGTCCGCCCCGCTGGCCCTACCGGCATTTGCAGGTGATCAATATGTGGATGAAACCGGTTTTGCGGTGTCCGGCTATGATGTTGTGGCCTATCGCTCATTGGAGCAAACCCCCGTTGGCACGCCGCAGCCGCTGGCGGTTCCTGGCTCCTCACAGTTCACGGCTGACTACAATGGCTCCACCTTTGCTTTTGCTTCGGCTGAGAACCGCGATCTGTTTGTGAGCAACCCGTCTTACTACGCGCCGCAATATGATGGGCATTGCGCCTATGGCGTGTCGCGCGGTGGTAAAGTGCCAGCAAACCCGCATCTGTGGCGCATTGTCGATGACAAACTGTATCTGAACATCACCAAAAACGTGGTTGGTTTCTGGGAAGAAGATATCCCCGGCAACATCAACTTGGCAGAGGACAACTGGGTTGGCATTGATGACACCCCAGCCTCTGATCGCACTATTCCGCAATTTACCTCATCTGCGCCTGAAAAAGGCTAAGTTGGCAAGCTTAGGTGTCATTTGAAACGAAAAAGCCCCGCAGCAACCGCTGCGGGGCTTTTTTGATCTTAGGTCAGCGCCTTTACGCGAGGCTTGGCAGCCAAAGCACAATGGAAGGGAAAGCCACCAGTGCGGCAATGGTCAGCGCGTCGGCGATGAAAAAAGGTGTTACGCCTTTGAACACGTCCTGAACGCTGATGTCATCGCGAACGCCCGCCACCACAAAACAATTCAGGCCAATTGGTGGTGTGATCAGGCAGAACTCTGCCATTTTCACCACCAAGATCCCGAACCAGATCGCACACATCGGACCTGACATGCCAAAGCTACTGTCCGCGGCTGAGACAAACTCACCGCCGTTCAGCGCCATCACCGCAGGGTAGACCACCGGCAGTGTGAGCAAGAGCATGCCAATTGCGTCCATGAACATGCCCAGCACCGCATAGGCCAGCAGAATGCAGATCAGGATCAGCATCGGTGACATGGTGAGCGAAGTGATCCAATCGGCAAAGGCTCCGGGCAGATCCGCAAACCCCAGGAAACGCACGTAGATCAATACGCCCCAGATGATGGTGAAAATCATCACCGACAGTTTGGCTGTTTCCAGCAGCGCGTCTTTGAACTCACTCCAGCGCATGCCACGATAAAGCGCCATCAGAAACACAACAAAGGCTCCGATCGCGCCGCCCTCGGTCGGGGTGCCCCAGGCATCGCCGCCAAAGGGGTTGTAGACAAAGAGCACAATAGTCGCGACCACAAACAGGATCGGCAGCGCTGGCGGCAGCGCGGTGAAACGTTCCTTCCACGTGAATCCACTGACAGCGGGGCCGAAACCTTTGATTGTGAGGGCCATGCCAATGATCAGCGCGCCGTAGATCAGCGCTGAAAACGCGCCGGGCACAAAGCCTGCAAGCAAAAGCTTGCCCACGTCTTGTTCGACGATGATTGCGTAGATCACCAAAATGGCAGAGGGCGGAATAAGCGAGGCCAATGTGCCACCCGCGGCCACAACCCCCGCAGCAAAACGTTTGTCATAGCCGATTTTCAACATCTCAGGGATGGCGATACGGGCAAAGACAGCTGAGGTCGCAACGGAGGCCCCAGATACGGCTGCAAAGCCTGCGGTGGCAAACACGGTTGAGACCGCAAGCCCGCCCGGAACCCAGGCAAACCAGCGTTTTGCCGCCTCAAACAAGGCCCGCGTGAGGCCTGCGTAATAGGCAAGGTAGCCGATCAGGATAAAGGTCGGGATCAGCGACAGCGCCTGGCTTGAGACTTTGGAATGGGGCACTTGTCCTGCGGTTTTGACCGCAATGGTCAAGGCTTTGCCAAAGCGGCCCGGATCATAGCCAAACTTGGCCCAGAAGATCCAAATGAGCCCGATCATACCCGCAAGGCCAGCCGCAAAGGCCACGCGCATGCCAAGCACCACCAGCACCAGCATGCCGCCAGAGACGATCAATCCAATTTCAATAGGTTCCATCTTCAGCGTCCCTCGGTCTCATCATGGCCAGAGACATGCTCGGCTTCCATTGCGGCTTGGGTGGCGGCGTCGGCAATCATCGGGATTGCAACAGGGGTCTGGTCATTGCGTATGAATGCGCGCGCATAGCCCCATAGCTGCAGGCAAAGGCGCAGACACAGGATGGAAAACGCAACCGGTGCCAAGAGTTTCGCGGGCCAAATCGGTAGGGCAATATCCATCGAGCTGTCGCGGCTCCACATCGGGGATGCAAAATCAAAGCTGCGCTGAAAATGCGCCCAGGTGCCCCAGACCAGAAGGATCATCAGCAAGAGGATTGCCAGGGTTGTGATGAATTCCACCAGATACAGTGCCCGCCCATGCAATGCGCCCACCAGCATATCCATGCGAATGTGGCCGCCATCACGTTGGGTATAGGCCACACCCATAAAGGCAATAAGCGGCATCGCCTGTTCGATCCAATCCACATAACCGGGCAGGGGGGCGTTAAAACCGTTACGCCCGCTGACAGAAACCACCGCCAGCAACATCAGGGAAAAAACCGCCAAACCACTGAGCAGGGCGAACAGCTTTTCCAATGCATAAAGCCGCGTGTCAATTCGGCTCAGCAGACTGTCATCAGACAGAACGAGAGAGGATCCGGCCATGCGGGTCGCTCCTTATGTTCGGGAAATAAAAAGGCCCCCAACAGGCCGCTTTGGCGCTGTCGGGGGCGAGAGGGTGGTCTTATTTGCCTTCGGCAATCATACGCGTGACCATGTCATAGAGCTCTTGTGCAGGCAGGCCGCGTTTGGTGTTTTCTGCGATCCATGCTGCGGCTGCGGGGGCGGCTGCAGCATCTTTGAACGCGGTGATTTCTTCTTCGGAGAAGGTCACCTGGGTGATGCCGCGCTCATCCAGAGCCGGACCCCATGCATCCATGGTTTTGTTGTTGTAGTTGTAGATATAGTAATCCAGCGCCTCGGGCACGGAATCCAGCAGCGCATTGCGGTGCTCATCTGACAGACCCGCCAGCGCGTCGCTGTTGACCACAACCGGACAGTTCAGCGTGCCTGGGTTCAGGTTTGCAGTCCACCAAGTGGCGTTTTCAATGGTGCCGTAAGACATATGCGCGTGGGGCGCAAAGCTGGCCGCTTTGATCACGCCGCTGTCCATAGACTGGCGCACTTCGGTTGCAGACATGGAGGTAGGGACCGCGCCGATGGTTTCCATCGCAGCGCCAATACCACCGGTCGCACGTACGGTCAGGCCCTGAAAGTCAGACAGCGAAGCAGGCGCATCACCCACACCCACAATGTTATACTGCGGCAGCGGCGACGGCATCAGCAGGGTTGCGTTCCAACGGCCCAGATCCTCAACAACTGCCGGGTGCTGATACAGCGCCATCGACAGCTCGGTTTCTTGTGCCAGAGAGGTCACGCCCAGGAAGGGCAGTTCCAGCACGGTGATCGAGGGGTTTTTGTCGCGGTGATAACCGGCACAGAATTGCGCCATCTCAAACGCGCCAATTTCGATCCCGTCAAGGTTCTCGCGGTTTTTGGACAGGCCACCATAGCTGATGTTCAGGGTGAACTCGCCATTGGTTTTTTCATTCACAAGCTCAGCAAGCTTTTCCACGTGCTCGGTAAAGGCGCGGCGTTTGCCCCACAGCGATACATTCCACTCGGTGGCCATAGCCTCACCGGCAAAAGCGACGGTCAAAGCAACAATAGCTGTTTGTGTAAGGGTCTTGCGCATTCTGTCTCCTCCCAGATGCATTCTGAAATCTCGATACAGAGTGTCTAAAACTGAACAGAGTTTGGCTATGAAGGAAATCGCGCGCGGCTGTGTCTTGGGCCTGCGGCTTTCCGCAGGCTGCTAATCTTGGATGAATGGCTTACAAAAGCGCGTCTTTGTCGAGGCCAAGTTTGACGATCTTTTCGTTCAGCGTGCGCCGCCCAATCCCCAGCGCATCTGCGGTGTCATCCATGCGCCCATGATGGTCACGAATGGCCTTGGCGATGAGCTCGCGCTCAAAACTTGCTACCGCCTCACGCAAAGTGGTGGGGCTGTCTTCAGCAGGGGCGGCGCCATGAATGGCCTGCATCATTGTGCCACCGCCACGGCGCGCGGTGAGGCATCTGCGTTCGCAGGCATGGCGCAGTTCGCGCACATTGCCGGGCCAGTCATGCGCCAAAAGCGCGGCGAGGTCATCGTGGCTCAGCTCGGGGGCGATCAGGTCATAGACCCGTGCCGCCTGATTGAGGAAATGACGCGCCAGTAGGGCAATGTCATCGCGGCGCCGTCGCAGCGGGGGCAGCTCCACCATGACAGTATTGAGCCGGTAAAACAGATCCGCGCGCAGATCCCCGGCTGCAACCGCCTGTTCCGGATCCACATTGGTTGACGACAACACGCGGAAATCCACCGCGATCGGGTTGGGTGCGCCAATCGGCAAGATCTCTTTTTCTTCGATCACGCGCAACAGTTTGGCCTGAACCGGCAAAGGGCAGGCGCAGATTTCATCAAGATAAAGCGTGCCACCCACTGCACCGCGCAGCTGGCCGTTGTTTTTGCCATGAACGCCGAACATTTCGGCTTCAAACCGCTCTTCCGAGAGGGCGGCGCAGTTCAGTGCCAGAAACGGCCCATCCGGGTGCGGGCCCAGATCGTGCAGGGCACGGGCGACCAGATCCTTGCCGGTGCCCGTTTCACCTTTGAGCAGCACCGATACACCTATGTCGCTCACGTTTAAGATATCGCGGCGCAGGTGTTCCATATGCGCTGTTTGACCAAGCACGCTGCGATCAAGGCCCGACAATTGCATCAGGCGTTCCGTAAGGCGTGCATTGCTTTGGCGCATGCGGGCGCGTTCAGCTGCGTTTTGCAACACCTGCAACAGGCGGCGCGGCTCATAGGGTTTTTCCAGAAAACTATAGGCGCCGTCCTGTACCGCCTGCACCGCCATCGGAATATCGCCATGGGCGGAAATCAGCACCAGCGGCGGCGTACCTTCACGCAAGGAGAGCGCTGCCAAAAGTTCAAGCCCGGACATGCCGGGCATACGCACATCA
Source organism: Tritonibacter aquimaris (assembly GCF_009617595.1). Classification (GTDB taxonomy): domain Bacteria; phylum Pseudomonadota; class Alphaproteobacteria; order Rhodobacterales; family Rhodobacteraceae; genus Epibacterium; species Epibacterium aquimaris. Next base: position 300,272 of record NZ_WIXK01000005.1, read on the forward strand.
GACAAAATCACATCCGGGCGCGCATCATTTAGATAGTCCAGCACCAGATCCGCGCGCGACAAACATTCCACTTGCCAGCCTGCAGCCTCTAACAGTGTCATAAGCGACTGGCGCATTTGCTTGTCGTCGTCCACCACCAAAATACTGTTGGGGCGTTGATCGATCATGTGGTCTCCTGCGTGTTCGGGCTTTCCACAACCGGGAGGCGGACACAGAAACAGGCCCCGCCGGTTTTGCGGTTTGCGGCGCTCATCTCGCCCCCATGTTCTTTGACAATTTGTGCAGATATGGCAAGCCCGAGCCCCATGCCGCGGCCGCTTTCACGTGTGGTCACAAAAGGTTCTTGCAGATCGGACAGGGTATTTGCGCCCAATCCATGCCCATTATCACGCACTTCAACTACGATGCTGCCGTCTTGATGTCTGGCATCCAGATGGATCCTTGGGGTGTCTACGCCTTCAATTGCATCCGCGGCGTTGCGCAAAAGATTGACCACCACTTGCTCTAGCCGCAGCCGGTTGCCGCGCAAACTGGGCAGGCCAGTGGCAATGTTTGTCTCAACCACAATCTTTTGCTGCTCAAAGGTCGGCGCCATAAGCTCAAGCGCGGCCCGCAATGCGCCTTCCATCTCAACTTTGTCGAAGGTCTTTTTGCCGGAACGGGCAAAGAACTTTAGCTGCCGGGTGATCCCGTCCATGCGATCCACCAGCGATGTGAGATTGTTGAGCATCGCGCCAGGGTTCTGCGCGCCGCTGATCTGGGCTGCCACCAGATGGTTGCGCATGGCGGCGATGGGTTGGCCAAGTTCATGGGTAACAGAGGCGGAGATCTGCCCCAAAGCGGCCAATCGGCCCGCGCGGTTCAGCTCTTCTTGAGTGCGTTCTAAACGCTGCTCGGTGAGGCGGCGTTCCGAAATTTCATGGGCAAGACGTGCGTTGGTGGCGCGCAGGCTGCTTTCTTCGCGCTCAGATCTGCGCAGCGCCTCGCGAATGCGGCGGGTGCGATACAGCTGCAGCGCGCCAAGCGCCAGACCCGCCGCCACCGCTGCCACAGCGGTGATCAGGCCACTGCGTGCAACGGCGCGGTCATCGCTTGCGAAATAATGCACTTCCCAGCCGTGAATACCTGATGGGGCGTGAACATGGAGATGGGTGTCATCTTCGATGCGCGCGCGCTGCTCAGGCTCGCTGTGCCAATCCAGGGGTGTTAATCTATAGCTGCCGAATTGCCGGGTGGTTTTTATGTATTCTGCCGCCTCCGGTGCCAGGGGTCGCAAAAGTTTATACTGCCAGTCCGGCATCGACGACAGGATCACCACACCGCGATCATCTGCCAACAAGACCTTTTCGCCAGAACTGCGCCAGCTTTCGGCCAGGGCTTTCAGCCCAACCTTGATCGCCACCACGCCAATCACTGTCCCATCGTCGCGCCGCACAGGATCTGCGATGAAATACCCCGGCGTGCCGGTGGTGCTGCCAATGGCGTAAAACCGGCCCTGCCGCCCTTCGAGCGCGGATTTGAAATAGGGGCGGAACCCATAGTTTTTGCCCACAAAACTTAGAGGTGTGCGAAAGTTTGATGCGGAAATTGTGCGCCCACCCGTGTCCATCAGATAGATCGCTTCCAGCCCCGCGCGCTGGGCAAATTCAGCCAGGCGGAAATTCAGCGTGACGGTGGCGGATTGGTCCAATGCGGCGCGCACATAGCTGTCGCGGGCCAAAACATGGGTGAGATGGGAAAACCGTTCAAGCTCTGCGTCAACGGTCGACTGATACAGCGACAGCCGCCCTTCGGCCCGTGCCATTTCTTCGGCGACAAAATAATCATAGGACAGGCGAAACAGCAGCCCGGTGATCAGCACACAGCATAGAACCAGATAGGGAAGGCGAAAGCGGCGCATATGGGTGGTGTTGGTCCTCATCAGATGACAGGTGCCACCATGAGCCAGAAACAACATGCAGTGCAAATGAAAACACCCCGCGCCTTAGGCTGCGGGGTGTTTGTTCAATCATTGCGTCTGATCAGCGTTTGCGATCGCGCCGGGTGCTCATGGGCTGGAAGGCCACGCCCACATGGGCTTCGCAATAGGGTTTGCCCTGTTGCACCGGCAGGCCGCAGAACCAGAAATCTTCGGTTGCGGGATCACCCACCGGCCATTTGCAGGTACGCTCGGTCAGCTCCATCAGGGTGAGCTTTTTGGCTTTTTTCTCAATCTCATTCACCTTGGCCAGCGCTTCGGGGCTGATTTCATTGGCCGAAGGCTGCGGGGGCAGGGGCTGGCCTGCGGGAATGATCTGTTTGCGCGCGGGCAGCGAAGGTTTCGCATCCGCCGCCGGAGCAGGTGTCTGTGGGCGCGCAGGCTCGGTCTTTGGCTGCGGCTTTGGCTTGGGCGCGGCCTTTGCTGCGGGTGCCTTTTCCTTCGCCTCAGCGCTTTTGGTGCTGGTTGCGCGGTTGGACAGTCCCAGACGATGGACCTTGCCGATCACCGCATTGCGGGTCACGCCCCCGAGTTCCTTGGCGATCTGGCTGGCCGATTGACCCTCGCCCCACATTTTCTTGAGCAGTTCGACGCGCTCGTCTGTCCAGGACATAGTTTGCCTTTCAAAGCTAATAGCGGCCTCAGCATGCTGCGGCCGCCATCGAATTCCTTATCAGCGGTCTATTCTAATCACTGAATTGAGAGTTACAAGGTATCTTGCGCCTGCTGTTACATAAGCTATGCAACATAACCACAGCACAGCAGCACACATAGCACAGCAATGATGGGGCGAAAATGGCAGATTATGGATATCGCGTCGGCGGGATGGAACGTCGTTTTGGCCGCGTAAACTGGTTGGGGCTCAGAACACTTGCACGCCGCGAGATCACCCGGTTCTGGGTGGTTTGGACACAGACTTTGATGGCGCCACTGGTGACCGCTGGTCTGTTTTTGATGATCTTCAATATCGCCATTGGCCCCAGTCGCGGGGATGTGATGGGGGTGCCGTTTTTGCATTTTCTGGCACCGGGCATCATGATGATGACGGTGATACAAAATGCTTTTGCCAATACATCTTCGTCGATCGTGATCTCCAAGGTGCAGGGCAATATCGTGGACACGCTGATGCCACCGCTGTCTGGTTTTGAGGTGCTGATAGGCTACCTAGCAGGCGCTGTTGCGCGCGGTTTGTTTGTTGCGCTGGGTATTGCTGTTGGCCTTTATTTGGTGCTTGGCATTGTGCCTGCGCATCCGCTGGTCGCGCTTCTTTATGTGGTTTTGGGCGCAACCTTTTTGGGCGGGCTTGGTATTGTGGCCGGGGTCTTTGCCGATAAGTTCGATCAGATGGCGGCGATCACCAATTTTATTGTGACACCGCTCGCATTTTTGTCGGGAACTTTTTATTCGGTTGACGCTTTGCCGCCGGTATTGCGCACGCTGAGCCATCTCAATCCGGTGTTTTACCTGATCGATGGCGTGCGATTCGGTATTATCGGCACCTCGGACAGCTCACCTTTGCTTGGCTTTGTGGTGTGTTGCCTGTCGGCGCTGGCGATTTGCACGCTGGGCTGGACAATGCTGCGTTCGGGTTATCGTCTCAAAGCCTGAGCGCGCTGCACCCCTTCGCGCCAGGCCAAAAGCGCAGCCCCGCTTAGAATCACGCAGGCGCCTATCACGCTGATCCAGTCAGGCACCTGCGCAAAGATCGCAAAATCATAGAGCGTGGCAAACACCAGCGTGGCATAGGCGAACGGTGCCACAAACGAGGCATCCGCCCGCGCCATGCCGTTGATGAAAAAGCTCTGTGCACAGGCCATCAAGACACCCAGTGCTGCCAGCGCCCCCCATTGAGACAGGGTTGGCATCTGCCACACTGGAATTACTGCAATGCTCGCGATCGCTACGCCAATTGCGTTGTTGATCCAAAGCACCTGCAGCGGGCGTTCGCGCCCGGTGAGCTTTTTGATAAAGATCAGCTCCATCCCCATCACAACCGCGGCGCCCAACGCCAGTAGCGCGGCGGGTTGAAAACTTGCGGGTGTTGGCCGCAGCAGGATCATTGCACCAATCATCGCAATGCCTGCAGCCCCCCAACGCCAGGGGCCGACACGCTCGCCGAGCAGGGGAATGGCCAGCAGCATGGCAAACACCGGGTTCAAAAAGGTGATTGCGGTCGCGTCAGACAGCGGAATATAGGCCACCGCTGCAAACATCAGCGTAACCCCGCCCCAGCCAAACAGTGTCCGCCCCAGATGCAGCGGCAGATATGGTTTGCTCAGTGTGGGCCGCATTGCTGCAACCGCTGTGGTAATTGCGCAAAAGGCAAAAACAAAACGCCCGTGGCTGACCTGCAGGGGATGCAGCGGTGCGCCCAGGCTTTCAGTGCCAAGAAGCTTTGCAAGCAGCGACGTCGCGGCGATGAAGACCGTTGCTGCAACAATAAACAATGCGGCAAGAGGCGGGTTTTGCTGGGGTGTTTTGCTCATGGTCTAGCGATGCGTTGCATTTGTTGATTTGGCAAGACTGAACTTTGCCCAACGCGCTACAGTCAAAGCCGCAGCCGTGCCATGGCATAAAACCACATCGCGCCCATTCCTGCGGCCGCAATGACATAGGGCAGGCGCAGGGCCAGAAGGTCACCAAGCATCGGTGCGGTCAAAGCCACCATCCAGCCCCCCAACAGCGCGCCAAAAGGTGACATGCCCCAGCCAAAGAACCGATAGAGGCTGTTTACCCGTCCCAGCAGGTCATCAGGGATGTGGCGTTGGCGATAAGAGACCGTCACCACATTCCACAACAGCGCTGCAAACATCTCCAAAAACAGACCGGCGGCCACCCAATACACAGAAGGTGCCGCGGCAATAACGGCCAGCGCAACTGCCATAAGAGGCAACGCCAACAGCAATGCCTGTCGTTCACCGCTTCGTGCCGCAATCATCGGGCTGATCAGCCCGCCCAGAACCCCACCCGCGGCACCAGCCGTCAGCAGCAGGCCATGCTGCGCAGCCGTCAGTCCAAACACATCCTGAACAAACAGGGGAAGTACCGCCAGGGTCATCATCGACAATAGGTTCATGATCCCCAGCATCAAAGCAAGGCGCAGTATCGTTATGTGGCGTAGCAACCATTGGATGCCATCTTTTGCTTCTTGGTGCCAATTGCGCTGTGTACGCGGTGCACGCGCAGGGATCCGCATGGCCCAGATCAGCGCAGCCGCAGCTGCAAAGGTCAGCGCGTCCACCACAAAGGGAGCGGGGGTTGCATAAGATATCAAGATCCCCGCCAAAGGTGGCCCAACAAAACTGCCCATGATCTGTTCAATGCTCCAGAGCTGGCCATTGGCTCGTTCCAGCGCGTCTTTGGGCACGACAGTTGGCAATACGGTTTGTGCAGCATTGTCGCGCAGTACTTCTGCCGCGCCGAGCAGAAAAGCCAATGTGCTGAGCGCCAGAATATAAACCAAAGGGTCAGATGCGGGCAACGGCGGCAGTGCAAGGATTAATGCAATCACCGTAAACGTGAGCATCATGCGACAGAGGTCCGCGCGCACCATCAACTGGCGACGGTCGCGCCGATCCGTCCAGACTCCAGCGGGGATGCTCAATAAAAGCCAGGGCAGGCGGCCCGCAAATGCCACCATCGCCACGAGCATTGGATCGCGGGTGATCAAAGTCGCCAGCCACGGAAACGCAAGCGCCGAAATCCCATCACCCAGATTGGAAATTGCGGTTGCGGAAAACAAAAACCTGAAGTTCGGCACCGCCCATATATGTGTCATACCCGCATCAGGCGCGCGCAGCGGGTTATTGTCAACGTCTGGTCGCAGTGGGGGCGAGTGCGTGTAAAATTGCCGTGCATTCATTTTGCCCGAATGAGGTGACAAAAGGGGTTCACAAGTGTCATTTCCTCCATTATGGAACTGCTCTATGATCAAACGCGCATATACCACGTCCTTGCGACGCCGACGCTGATAGCAGTTGCTTGGGCCATGGCCCTGTTTGATCCCCGTGCCTTGTTGTTTTGTGCACATCACCCTTTCAAATCAATTGACCCAAAGGCCAGGCTGTTGCACTGATTTGGCCTTACTGTTCCAAAAAGGATGATCCAATGATCCCGTCCGTCTTGCCAACCTATTCGCGCGCCCCGCTGCACTTCGTCAAAGGCGAAGGCTCCTGGCTGGTGGAGGCTGACGGCCGACGTTTTCTGGATCTTGGCGCAGGTATCGCGGTAAATGCGCTGGGCCATGCCCATCCGAAACTGGTGGATGCACTCACCAGCCAGGCGCAAAACCTCTGGCATGTGTCAAACCTCTATGAGATCCCGCAGCAGCAGGCTTTGGCAGACAAATTGGTAGAGCATTCCTTTGCTGACACGGTGTTTTTCACCAACTCCGGTACGGAGTCCTGTGAACTCGCCGTCAAAATGGCGCGTAAATACTTCTATGAGAAAGGCCAGCCTGAACGGGTGGAGATCATCACCTTTGACGGATCTTTCCACGGTCGCTCCTCTGCGGGTATCGCGGCTGCTGGCAGCGAAAAGATGACCAAAGGCTTTGGTCCGCTGTTGCCGGGGTTCAAACATTTGACCTTTGGTGATCTGGATGGGGTGACAGACGCCATCTCTGATCAGACCGCCGCAGTTCTGATTGAACCTGTGCAGGGCGAGGGTGGCATTCGCCCGGTGCCCGATGCCGAGCTGAAAACGCTGCGCGGTATCTGCGATGAAGCGGGGATCTTGTTGATCCTTGATGAGGTACAATGTGGTGTGGGCCGTACCGGCAAGCTCTTTGCTCATGAATGGGCAGGCATCACCCCTGACATCATGATGGTGGCCAAAGGCATCGGCGGCGGCTTCCCACTTGGCGCGGTGCTGGCAACAGAAAACGCGGCCTCCGGCATGACGGCGGGCACCCATGGCTCCACCTATGGCGGCAACCCGCTTGCCTGTGCTGTGGGCTGCGCCGTGATGGACGAGATCGCCAATGAAGACTTCCTCGCAGAGGTCAATCGCAAGGCCGCGCTATTGCGTCAGAAGCTGGAAGGCTTGGTGGCAAGCCATTCTGAGGTGTTTGATGCCGTGCGCGGATCGGGCCTGATGCTTGGGCTGAAATGCAAGGTGAGCAATCTTGATGTGGTGCAAGCGGCCTATGACGCTGAGCTTATCACGGTTCCTGCAGGTGACAATGTGATCCGCTTGCTGCCCGCGCTTAACCTGACGGATGATGACATCCAAGAGGCCTTTGCCCGTCTGGATAGGGCCGCGAGCCAGGTCAAAACCAGCTGATTTCACCTTTTCCCAAATACTCCGGGGGTGTGGGGGCTGGCCCCCACATAAGCCCGATCCTGAAAATGAGACCGATATGAACCATTTCCTCGATATCCATAAAACCGACCCGGTCGCCCTGCGCGGCATTATCGATCAGGCCCATGCGATGAAAAAAGCGCGCCTTGGCCGCCCCAAGGGCACGCCTGATGATGAACAACCGCTTGCGGGCCATATGGTTGCACTGATTTTTGAAAAACCCTCCACCCGGACGCGCGTGTCCTTTGATGTGGGAGTGCGCCAGATGGGTGGCGAAACCATGGTGCTTTCCGGTAAGGATATGCAGCTGGGGCATGGCGAAACCATTGCCGATACCGCGCGGGTGCTGAGCCGCTATGTGGATCTGATCATGATCCGTACCTTTGATGAAAGCGTGCTGGTGGAAATGTCGGAATACGCGTCTGTTCCAGTGATCAACGGGCTCACGGATCGCACCCATCCCTGCCAGATCATGGCCGACATCCAAACCTATGAAGAGCACCGTGGCTCGATCAAAGGCAAAAAGGTTGTCTGGACCGGCGATGGCAATAATGTCTGCGCCTCCTTCCTGCATGCGGCGGGCCAGTTCGGTTTTGATGTGACTTTCACAGGGCCTGCGCAGCTTGATCCCGAGGATGAGTTCATCGGTCTTGCACGCAAAGCAGGCGCAACCATCACCATTGAACGTGATGCTGAAAAAGCTGTGCAAGGTGCGGATCTGGTCGTCGCGGATACCTGGGTGTCGATGCATGACAGCCAGTCCTCCAAGGAGCGCCGCCACAATATGCTGCGCCCGTATCAGGTGAATGATGCGCTGATGGCACATGCAAAACCCGATGCGCTGTTTATGCACTGCCTGCCTGCGCACCGCGAAGAAGAGGTGACCTCAGCGGTGATGGATGGCCCGCAGTCGGTGATCTTTGATGAGGCCGAAAACCGGCTTCACGCGCAAAAAGCTGTCATGCGGTATTGTCTGGGCGTCTAAGTGCGCCGCTATACATACGGCAAAAAAGCCGTCCCAGTTCTCGGGGCGGCTTTTTTACGTCTGCTGCCGTTACATAAGCCCCAGCCGGATCAGGCTAAAGATCATTGCCGATAGGGCTGCGGCGGCGGGGACCGTAAACATCCAGGCTGCAATAATGGTCATGAAATGGCTGCGCCGTACCAGTTTGCGACGGCGGCCTTCTTCTGCGGCCAAGGCAACGGGGGCGTTCTTTTTCTTCTTTTTACGCTGGCGTGCCATATGCCATTCGCGAAAGAAACCAACGCCAAATACGCCACCAACCGCCACATGGGTCGAAGACACTGGCAGGCCGAGGCTGCTTGCGAAAATGACCGTGATCGCTGCGGAAAGCGACACACAGAACGCCCGCATCGGGTTCAGCTTGGTGATCTGGTCGCCCACCATGCGGATCAGCTTGGGGCCAAAGAGAAACAGACCAAAAGAAATTCCCAAGGCCCCAATCACCATCACCCAGCGCGGAACCTCTACGTCGGCCACACTGCTGCCGGTCTGGGTCACGTGGACAATTGCAGCCAGCGGCCCGATCGCATTGGCCACATCATTGGCGCCATGCGCAAAAGACAGCAGGGTTGCGGATATCACCAGCGGCAGGGTGAACAGGGTTTTGAGATCGCGATTGCGGTTCTCCAGCTGTTTGGCACGATGGCGAATGATCGGTGCGGTGATCACATAGGTGAGGCCTCCAACCACCAACCCGGCCAAAGGCGCGCTGGTCGGTGCAGAGGTGAATATCCGGTCCACGCCCTTGATCATCAAATAGCTGGTAAAGGCGCCTGCCATAATTGCCACCAGCACAGGCACCCACCGGGCGGCGGCAGCGATTTTATCTTCTTTATAGGCGATCTGAGTTTTGACAAAGGCCAGAAACAGCGCCGCAATCACCGCCCCCATCAAGGGCGAAACCACCCAATTTGCTGCAATCAACGCCACCAGAGGCCAGTTCACCGCGTCAGAGCCAAGCGCAACAAGCCCCGCGCCCAGAACGCCTCCAACAACTGAATGTGTGGTGGAAACAGGCGCACCAACCCAAGTTGAGAAATTCACCCAAAGCGCCGCAGACATCAATGCTGCGAGCATAGCCCAAACCAGGGCGTCAACATCCGTGATATGTTCGATCTGCAAGATATCATAAGAGATCGTGTGCACCACATTGCTGCCCGCCAAAAGCGCTCCGGCGCTTTCGGCAATAGCGGCAATCAATATGGCAGCCCCCATCGGCAGCGCGCGTGCACCCACCGCGGGCCCCATGTTGTTGGACACGTCATTGGCCCCGATATTGAGCGCCATATAGGCCCCAAGCACCGTTGCCGCGAGTACCACAACCATATTGTCGAGATGGCCCATCGAGGCCGCAGCCAGCAGCACCGCAAGCACAACAAAACCTGCGGCCGCCGCTTTGCCGATGACGCCCCGTGCCACATAGGTTGCGGCCAGCTCTACTTGTGAGATCCGGCTCAAATCCTTGTCGAGGGTGCGCCACCCTTTGGGAGAAGGGGCGTTGGACATTGCGGTTCCTTTGGCGTCTGTGCTCAAAGAGCAGCGAGCAGTTCTTGCAGCTCAGGCTCAGCCACCAGTGTTGAAGCCTTTTTCGGCGAGAGCCATTTTCGCTTTCGCTGCGAGGCTTCGGGGTAGCTGTCTGCCAGTTTGTGCACATTTACAGCATAGATCAATGTTGTCACCGGCTCGCGGGTGCCATTGTCGCGCCGTTTGTAATAGTTATACGACCCAATTGGCGTGTCATCAATTTCAGCTTCGATGACACCAGCCTCTTCCCAGGCTTCTTGCAACGCAGCTTCTGAACAGGTCTTGCCGTTCATCGGCCAGCCTTTGGGGATGATCCAGCGACCGGTGTCACGGCTGGTAATCAGCAAAACCTTACGATTGTCACCGCTGCCACGCAGGCACAGGGCTGCAACCTGCAACCGACGAGGGCGCAGGATGAGCGGGCGCAGGTATTCTTCCCAAACCTTTGTTGGGAAAAAAGATGTCATCGACGGGGACAGAATTGTCTGCTTCCTCTGAAATTTGATGGAATGTAACGATAACATGTAGGTTTTCAAGGCCTCGACCGTCGCTTCTGAAGACTACAGCCGGGTTATTTGCAATTCATTGCAAATTTCTTGCAATTGCTGCCGTTTGATAGGTGTGGCGCGTTATTTTGCGGTGGGACGACGTTTGGCCCGTAACGTGGGATCTGCCTCGGTGGGATCTTCGGGCCAGGGGTGTTTGGGGTATTGCGCGCGCATGTCCTTGCGCACATCCTCATAAGAGCCGGCCCAGAAACCGGGAATGTCGCGGGTAATCTGGATCGGTCGCTGTGCGGGTGACAGCAGGGTGACTTTCAGTGGTTCTGTGCCGATGGTCGGGTGGCGTGTGACGCCAAACAGCTCTTGCAGGCGAACCTCAATGGCGGGGATCTCGCCGCTGTAATCAATTGGTATTTTGCGACCAAGCGGCGTTTTGAAACTGGCAGGAGCTTCACGTTCCAAAAGCTGCGACTGCTCCCAGCTCAGCGCGGCTTGCAATGCGGGCACCAGATCAAACCGTTTCCAGTCTTCCTGGCTGCGTTCACGCCCAAGCATCGGCAAAAGCCAGTCCTCCAGCGTGGCCATAAGGCCATCATTTGAAAAATCTGGAAGGTCATGTCCGGCCTCACGTAAAAGCTCTACCCGCGCCACCAATCGTTTGGCCGCGGGGGAGAATTTGAACCCGAGATCGCGCACACCATCCAACATCGCGCGGGCGACCACGTCTTGGGGGGCGTTCTTCCAAATCTGATCATCCAGAACGATTGCGCCAAGTTGCTCTTGTTTGCGCGTGACCACGCGCCGGTCGCGTTTGGACCATTCACACAGATCCACCTGGGTGATCTGATCTGCAAACAGGTCGCGGATGTCGCTGAGGCTGATCTGCGCGGCCATCCGAATGCGCGCTTCACGGGGGTTGCCATCAGTGTCGAGCGTCACAATGAACGGGGCGCTCGCCAGGCCGTCGGCGCTTTCCATCACTGCGCCTTTCCCACCTGAGAGCACAAAACGCGCGATATCGCCCTTGCGACGCTGGCCAATGCGATCCGGATAGGCCAAGGCGGCCATTGCGGCAGGCGATAGGTCGCGCGATACTTCCGGAGACTGACGGCGCAGGCGTTTGATCTCAGATTTGATCCGCTCAACCGTTTGGCGGTTAAACTGATAGGGGCGGCGGCTGGCAAAGGCTTTGGCATCTTTTAAAAGCTCAAGCCGGAGCGCCAGGTCCGGTGGCGCGCCGCGCAAAGGATCGCGTTCGCCGCACAGCGCACATAGCGGCGCGGCGGCAGGGCCTGCGTTCAGCAGCAGATGTCCAAGGCGTGGGTGCAGCGGAAGTTTTGCCAGAGCTTTGCCGTGATCGGTGATGCGCCCATCCTCAGCAAGCGCGCCCAGCATGCGCAGCAATGCCTGCGCTTCGCTTAGCGTGCCAACTGGGGGCTGGGTCAAAAACGAAAGATCCTCTGGGCTAGCCCCCCATAACGCGAGCTCAAGTGCCAGTGGCGCAAGATCCGCCGCCTCAATCTCTGCCGGAGGGAACGCCATCAGCGCGCCTTCTTCGCCCTTGGTCCAGAGCCTGTAGCAGATACCTTCGGCCACCCGGCCTGCACGACCCTGACGCTGGGTGGCTTCGGCGCGGCTGACCCGCTCGGTCACCAGCCGCGACATGCCGGAGCCGGGGTCAAACCGCGCCCGACGCGATTGCCCCATATCAATCACAACCCGCACATCCTGAATGGTCAGCGAGGTCTCGGCGATCGACGTGGCCAAAACGATTTTGCGCCCCTGTGTGGCAGGGCGAATGGCCGCCTGCTGTTCTGCAAAGGGCAGCGCGCCAAACAGGGGGCGAATTTCGCAGCTTTCTGGCAGGCGCGAGGACAAGGTGGTAGCTGCGCGACGGATTTCGCCTTCGCCGGGCAAAAACGCGAGCAAAGCGCCGCCGGTTTTGCGGCTTTCACGTTCGGCGCGCACAATAAGATCAACCATCTCATCGATCCTGCGGGCTTTGGCTGGCAGAGGTTTTTCCAACCAGCGCGTTTCCACCGGGAAGCTGCGCCCCTCGGATGTCACCATTGGCGCATCCATCAAAGCAGCAACAGGTGCCGCATCCAATGTGGCAGACATGGCAATCAGCATCAGATCATCGCGCAGCGCACCCGCAACCTCGAGACATAGCGCCAGGCCAAAGTCAGCATTCAGCGAACGCTCATGGAATTCATCAAAGATAACCGCAGAGATCCCCGGCAGATCGGGTTCGCGCTGCAGCAGCCGGGTCAGGATGCCCTCTGTTACCACTTCGATCCGGGTGTCCTTGCTGACTTGGGCTGCGCCGCGCATGCGGTAGCCCACGGTCTGCCCTACCGGCTCCCCCAGGGTTTCTGCCATCCGTTCTGCGGCGGCACGCGCTGCCAGACGGCGTGGCTCCAGCATGACAATTTTACCCGCGCAGAGGTTCGCATCCAGCAACGCGAGCGGCACCCGCGTGGTTTTGCCCGCCCCCGGTGGGGCCTGTAAAACCGCACGACCGGTTTGGCGCAACGCGGCTATCAGGTCGGGCAGGGCGGATTCGATGGGAAGCTTTTGTGACATAGCTCCTTATTGTCAGAGCTGCGTCAAAGGTCCAGTGCAGGTGCGACCCCAAGCTGTTTTCGCGCGCAAATCGCAGGAGCGTTACGTCAGGGGTTTTGACTTGGTGCGCTAACACTCATTTCTGCCAATCCAAGACTGGACTTTCGGGCGCGGCTCCGGTTGAACTCGGGCAACAAAGAGGGAGGCTGACGCATGGGTGATGAGATAGCACAATTGGGGGAACGGATCCTCAATGGCGAGCGGCGCGCACTGGCCCGCGCCATCACCCTGATCGAAAGCGGTCGCAGCGATCACCGTGCCGATGCTGAGCTGCTGTTGCAGCAGGTGCAACAATCAGGCCGCGAAGCGCTGCGCATTGGCCTTTCTGGTACGCCGGGTGTTGGCAAATCCACCTTTATCGAAGCCTTCGGTATGATGCTGATCAAAATGGGGCTGAGGGTAGCTGTGCTTGCAGTGGATCCAAGTTCTACCCGATCTGGTGGTTCGATCCTTGGAGATAAAACCCGGATGGAATATCTGAGCCGCGAGAAAAACGCCTTTATCCGCCCATCGCCCAGCCAGAATCATCTTGGTGGGGTGGCGCGTCGCACCCGTGAGGCGGTCGCGCTCTGCGAGGCGGCTAATTTTGACGTTGTCTTGATCGAAACCGTTGGTGTGGGGCAGTCAGAAACCGTTGTGGCAGAGCTTTCGGATCTGTTCCTGCTCTTGCTGGCACCTGCGGGGGGCGATGAGCTGCAGGGCGTGAAACGCGGCATTATGGAAATGGCCGATATGATCCTGGTGAACAAAGCCGATGGTGATCTGAAATCAGCCGCCACCCGCACCTGTGCCGATTATGCTGGTGCGCTGCGCCTATTGCGCAAGCGTCCGCAGGATCCCGATGGTTATCCCTGTGCAAAAACGGTGTCCGCGATTGAAAAAGATGGCCTCCAAGACGCCTGGGAGACCATCCAGACCTTGATCGAATGGCGCAAGGACAATCACCATTGGACTCGCCGTCGCGCTTCACAAGCGGCCTATTGGTTTGATCAGGAAGTGCGCAGCGCGCTTTTGGCACAGTTGAATGCGCCCGATGTGCGTCAACGCATGGCGCAGCTCAGCGCCCAGGTGGGGCAGGGGCATATGGCACCAACGCATGCTGCGCGCAAATTGCTTGCCTCATTGGCGCAGTCATAGCGCCAGACGGGCTTCATCTTTATATAAATACTCAAGACAGCCCCATCAGGGGCTTTCTTTATATTGTGGGCGCGGCAAAAGCACAGTAGATGCCGGTGCAGCGCATGCATTTGCGGGAAAACACTGGCTGGCACCATAAATCCGTTTCATTTGGCTTGACCCCGCCCGCGATTCCTCCTAAACGCATCCAACCAGTTTTCGGGCGCAGCCAATGGCCGCGCCCCTTGTGATTTGGCAGTTGATTCGATGTTTCGGCAATTTGGTCGGCCTCGGTTCTTCCGCCCCAGAAACGAAGGATAAACTCATGTCGCGCCGTTGCGAACTGACCGGAAAAGGCCCGATGACTGGCAACAATGTCAGCCATGCGAACAACAAAACCAAACGTCGCTTTTTGCCGAACCTGAACGACGTTACCCTGCAGTCCGAGACCCTGGGTCGTGGCGTCAAGCTGCGCATCTCTGCTGCTGCACTGCGCTCTGTTGATCACCGCGGTGGTCTGGACGCCTTCTTGGCAAAAGCCAAAGACGAAGAGCTGTCCACCAACGCGCTCAAAGTGAAAAAAGAAATCGCAAAAGCGCAGGCTGTAGAAGCCTAATACGCGTCTTTACGATCGTAGAATACAAAACGCCGTCTGGTTATCCAGGCGGCGTTTTTGTCGCGTGTGTCCCTCTTGTGATGTGCTGATCGCCTCGGCATAAGAAGTCTATGAGACATCTGTTGCGGATATACCTGAGCTTGGCTTTGATGCTGAGTGTGACCCTGATGGGGCAGGGGGCCGCTGCTGGCATGGTTATGCCGGATGCCGCCGGGCGGATGGTTATCTGCACCGGTGATGGGGTGATCTCGATCTATGTGGATGCGGATGGCCAACCCACCGCCCCTGATCACGTCTGTCCTGATTGTGTGGTCATGAGCGCATCACTGCTGATGCCCGCGCTGCTGGAATGGCGAGCGCCGCAGTCCACAGCGCGCAATGCGCCAATCCTTGTACGTTCCTTTTGCACCACTTGGCTTGCCCCAAGTTCAAGCGCCCGGGCACCGCCCGTCAGCCTGTTAATTTCATCCCTAATTACAGTCTGACACTTAAGGAAAACACATGTCTTTTACCTCTAAATTCATCGCCGTCGCTGCTGCTGTGATGCTCAGCGGTGCAGCGCTCGCAGATCAAGCCAATGGTGTGGCCATCGAAGACGCCTATGCGCGCGTCTCCTCTCCGAACGCCAAAGTGGGTGCGATCTTCTTTGAAATTGACAACCACGGCGCGCAGGATGATCGCCTGATTGACGCCAAATCCGATATCGCGGCCCGCGTTGAGCTGCACACCCACAAAGAAGGCAATGATGGCGTAATGCAGATGCTGCATGTGCCCGAAGGCTTTGCTGTTACTGCTGGGGGGCATCACGCGCTCAAACGTGGTGGTGATCATGTGATGCTGATGGGGCTGCACAAGGGGCTTCGTGACGGGGATGAAGTTGCACTGACACTGGTGTTTGAAAAAGCCGGTGAGATCGAAGTTGTGGTGCCTGTTGATCTTAGCCGCAAGGGTCATGCTGGCCACGGCGAGCATAAGCACAGTGAGCATAAACATGATGACCACAAGCACGATGGTCACGGGGATCACTCTGGCCACAATCATTAAATCACAATTTGGGCGCGGGGATCTCGCGCCCTTTTTGCATCCAACTTCGTGAGGTGATCCAAATGGCGCAGCGTATTCTGTTTGTCTGTCTTGGCAATATCTGCCGTTCCCCCGCGGCTGAGGGCGTGTTTCGTAGTCTTTGTCCTGAATGTGAGACTGACAGCGCTGGCACCTCTGCCTGGCATGTCGGCGAGCCGCCCTACGGCCCAATGCAGGCCGCCGCGCGGATGCGGGGGCTGGATCTTTCAGATCTTCGCGCGCGTCAGTTTGTGGCGGGGGATTTTGCGGCTTTTGATCTCATCGTGGCAATGGATCAGGATAATCTGCAAAATATCGAAGCTTTGCGCCCAGATGGATCTGACACAGAGGTGGTCTTGCTCACAGATTACGCGGCAGAGACCGGGGCAAGCCATGTTCCCGATCCCTATTACACGCGTGAATTTGATGCCTGCCTCGATCTGATAGAGATCGCGGCCGCCGGGCTTAAACAGGCTTTGGCTCCGGGCTGAACAAGCGCAGCCCGTGCAAAGTCAGTCGTTGATGACCTTAAACTCACCTGCGAGCCAGGGCAGGCGCGCCACGACTTTGTCGATCATCTGGCTTTGCACCAGGCGGCGGCTGGTGGTGGCGACATCACGTGGCACCCGATCTGCCCAATCTGACGCTGCAAACAGCGAAATTGTACGTTCCAGCGCGCCAAATGGCAGCGGGAACGCTTCGAGTTGGTCATGGAAACGCTCAGCACGCATATATCCCAGTGGTGTGGTGACGGCCCAGCCGATCCGACGTGCTACCATCGCCATCAGCGCCAGATGGGAGCCAATTTCAAAACGCTCCTCAAAGGCAAATCCCGCGCGCTGCATCTGTGCTTCGATCTGCTGCGAAATGAGCTGCTCGCGGGCATAGCGCAGGAAGGGCAGGGTATTCAGCCGATCAATGTCGACTTCAGCGCTGCCCAGCAACCCCTTGGGGGCAACCAGAATAAAGGGATCTCGTACCAGCGGATATTCGGTGATGCCGCTGCGGGGCTCACCTGTTGATGCGGCGATGGCGATGTTCAGTTCACGTGCATCCATCGCACGGCTGATTTCCAGGCTTGAGGCGGTGATCATCTTGAACCGGCACTGGGTCATGCTGTCGGCCAGGATGGTTGCAAGGCGTGGTGTCAGGTCATTGTCAAAATCATCAATCAAACCTATCGACAGGGTGCTGAGATGGGTCAGATCCATCACCGACATTTCGCTTTGAGCCAGTCGCAGTTCTGACAGAACCAATTCCGCGCGGCTTAGAAAATTGCGCCCCGCCGGGGTTACAACCATGGGGCGCCGTCCGTGATCCACCAGATCCCCACCCAGTGCTTTTTCCAGATTTCGCAATTGTTGGCTGACGGCGGGTTGGCTCAACCCTGTAATTTCTGCAGTTTGTGCCACCGACCCTGTCTTTGCCAAAGCTTCAAAAACTTCAAGCCCCCGCAGGGTAACCCCTTTTAACAACATATTTGCGCTCCAAAAAAATCTGGCACTTAGTAACCGTTGCGCGCATTTAGGAAAAAGGTGCGAGTCCACCGGTTTTTCCCCATAAACTTCAACGGGAAATTCAGTCACAGACAAGCGTTTCATTGTCTTATGGCATTCACGTAACATGCCCATATATTTCGACAAAGCAAAGTCAGGAAACGCGCAAGGTGCCTATTGATCGTGCAGCCGTGCAAAAAATATCGCGCTGGCGGAATATTATAGGGCCGAAAGAAAAAGGGCCGCTCAGCAATGAGCAGCCCTGTTTTGGCTCGTGATGAATTAGCCGCAAATCCGTCTGGCTGTTTCACCAAACGCCTTGTAGCGCTTCCACAGTGCCTCATCGCTGCGATTGCTTGATTGGCGCACGCTTTGCGCCTCATCCGGGTTGCTAAACCATTTTGCCACGGTGCGCTGTTCGCGGCGAGACAGCTGATTATCAGCAACGCGGCCGATGCAATTGCACAGGTTCCGATTGGCTGTGCGATCTGATTGTCGGCAGGCTCGTTCCACATCTGCACTGGCGGGAGTGAGCGGTACAAAAGCCGCCAGCGTCATACAGGTTGCGCCAACCATCAAAAAGATACGTGTCATCGATTCTGCCCCGCTATTTCGCCTGTTCCAGATTGTGATGAGTTGCGGCTTGCACCTATAAGGTGTGCCGCCTCAAACTGGTTAAGATCAGCTTTTGAAAGATATTTATTGATGCGACAGGACGGGACGAGACGCAATGCTTTCAAATCGAAAACAGCTGCTGCGCGGGTTTTTGCCCAAACAGCAGCTGAAGAAATTTTTATGCAGCTTTCGCCAGATCCAGCCAGGTTGCAGCAAAATCCTCATAGCGGTCTTGCAGGCTTTGATCTTGCCCGGCGAGAACAGACAGACCACTGGCCATAGAGCCGAGCAATGCGCGCTGGTTCAGCAGGGCTGTCAGTACCTTTTGATCCGGGGCAGGCAGATCGGCGCGGTTGTGTTTCAGGGCAAGCACTGCGGCTTCAAACTGCTGAAACGCCATATTGAAATGGGCAACCTGCGTTCGCATACCCATGAGGGTGCTTTCTTGTTTCAGTGCGTCAGGCGTGCTGGTACGCAGCGTATTGCAGACCTGGCTCAGGCCGGTTTGCATTTTGGCCAGCGGGGCACTGATGGTGGCACTGCTGGCAACAAGGCTTTGCGACAGTTCCACCTGCGCGCTCAACCCATCAAGCACCGCAAGTGCAATGGTGCGATTGGCAACCAGGTGATCCACAGATGCGGGCATGGCACCGCGCAGCTGGCGCTGTTCTTCCACCGCGACGGCCTTGGCGGCGGCTTCGGCCTCGGCTGCTGCTGCGGCTTTGGCGGCGATTTCCGTGCGGATGCGTTCGATCTCTATGCCCACCGCTTCGGCGCCTGCGCGCCAGATCGTATCATCGATCAGCGCGACCAATTCCTGCAGCTCCCAATCCAGCGGCGCTCCGGACATAAACCCTTGATACCATTCGACCCAATAGGTCCAGGTTGGTTCATCGCGGGCTGCTTTGGAGAAGCCTTCCCAATACTCAAGGATCGGCATGGGCGCTTTGCCGGTGGTCCAGAGGCGGGTTTCAAACAGTTCCGCACCGTGGGTATCCTGACCCGCTTTGGCATCGCCAATGACAGTTGCTTCTGAGCTGAACGGCGCAAGCCCAGCGGTCAAAGTGGACGACCGTGCCGTATCACTTGAGAGGCTCAACGCCTGACCAGCAGCATCGGCCACAGATGCGCGTGCCTTGCAGGTCACCGATTCCGCAGCAGACATTGCGCACAGCGTTGCGGTGCGATCTGTCACCGATGGGTACATGCGCGGTGCTGCGTTGGCAGCTGCGACAGCTGCGTCAATCAAGGCTTCGCTTGGCCCATCCAAACGATGGGCTGACACGCAGGTCACAATTGTTGCCCGTAAGCATGAGACCAGCGATGCGCCCGCATTGGCATTGGTGGTCATACGCTCCACCCGTGTCATCACCGCAGGCAAGCTGCGCAAGGCCGAGCGCGCCGCCATTGCACGGCTCAGCTCAGCTGGCTGAGTGGCCATCCAACCGTAGAGCTCGCGCTCCGATGAAATATCGTCCAAATCAACCTGCATTACCGTGCCAACCGCCATAGGTCCTCAAACTCCTTACGTCTTGTCTCAAAATTCCTGCCTCTGGGTCATTCGCATCCTTGACCGGGACGCAAAATCGAACCATATCCCAAACCCATGACAGAGCTCTCAAAGATCCGTAACTTTTCAATCGTCGCCCATATCGACCACGGTAAATCCACGCTTGCCGACCGGCTCATCCAAGAGACCGGCACGGTTGAGGACCGCGATATGAAAGAGCAGCTGCTCGACAGTATGGACATCGAACGTGAACGCGGGATTACCATCAAGGCAAATACCGTTCGAATTGATTACAAGGCGGACGACGGTGAGGACTATGTTCTCAACCTGATCGACACCCCCGGCCACGTAGATTTTGCCTATGAGGTCTCCCGCTCCATGCGCGCAGTCGAAGGCTCATTGCTGGTGGTGGACAGCACCCAGGGCGTTGAAGCGCAGACGCTGGCAAACGTCTATCAGGCAATCGAGGCCGATCATGAGATCGTGCCGGTTCTGAATAAGATTGACCTGCCCGCTTCTGATTGTGATCGCGTCGCCGAACAAATCGAAGATGTGATCGGCATTGATGCGACCGAGGCGATTCAGGTCTCTGCCAAAACCGGGCAGGGGATTCGCGAAACCCTCGAATCCATCGTGCAAAAACTGCCCGCCCCCGAAGGCACGCTGGATGCGCCGCTCAAAGCGATGCTGGTGGACAGCTGGTATGACGCCTATCTCGGTGTGATTGTTCTGGTGCGCATCATGGATGGCACGTTGAAAAAGGGCATGCGGGTCAAATTCATGTCCAACGACACGCTGCACCATGTGGATCGCGTTGGCGTGTTCCGCCCGGAAATGCAGATGGTCGACAGCCTCGGCCCCGGTGAGATCGGTTTCCTCACCGCCTCGATCAAACAGGTGCGTGACACCCGCGTGGGCGACACCATCACCAATGATCGCCACGGGACTGAGATCGCGCTGGATGGCTTTAAACCGGCGCAGCCTGTGGTGTTCTGTGGCCTGTTCCCGGTCGACAGCTCTGAATTTGAAGACCTGCGCGACGCCATTGATAAACTGGCGCTGAATGACGCGTCGTTCAGTTTTGAAATGGAAACCTCTGCGGCGCTGGGCTTTGGCTTTCGCTGTGGCTTCCTTGGGCTCTTGCACCTTGAGGTGATCCGCGACCGGATTGAGCGCGAATATAATATCGAGCTTATCACCACCGCGCCCAGCGTGATCTATCACATCTATATGAAGGGCAAGGAAAACGAGCCCGGTGAGATGATGGAGCTGCACAACCCCGCCGACATGCCCGACATGTCCAAGGTGGACCACCTGGAAGAGCCGCGGATCAAGGCCACCATCATGGTGCCCGATGAATATCTGGGCGACGTGCTGAAGCTGTGCCAGGATCGCCGCGGCATTCAGGAAGACCTCACCTACGCAGGCACCCGCGCCATGTGCGTCTATGATCTGCCGCTCAACGAGGTGGTGTTTGATTTCTACGACCGCCTGAAATCGGTCACCAAGGGTTATGCCTCCTTTGACTACCAGATGACCGGCTACCGCGAGGACAATCTCGTGAAAATGTCGATCCTGGTCAACGATGAACCGGTGGATGCGCTGTCAACCATGGTGCACCGCGACCGGGCAGAGATGCGCGGCCGGGCCATGTGTGAAAAGCTCAAGGATCTGATCCCGCGCCACATGTTCAAAATCCCGATCCAGGCGGCCATCGGCGGCAAGGTGATCGCGCGTGAAACCCTGTCGGCGCTGCGCAAAGACGTGACCGCCAAATGCTACGGCGGCGACGCCACCCGGAAACGCAAGCTTCTGGACAAGCAGAAAGCGGGTAAGAAGAAGATGCGCCAGTTCGGCAAGGTGGATATTCCGCAGGAGGCGTTTATCAGCGCTTTGAAAATGGATGATTGATTTTTGACCCCGCGCCCCGGCGCGGGGTTCTTTACGAGTGCGGGCATGTGACCACAGTATTTCAAAAGCTCTTCATGGTTGGTAGATTTTCCAGCTTGAAGGTGGTCTAATTCTAGAGGGATGCAGTCTTGCTGCCAGATAGGCTCTATAGATACCGCAGTACTTCGCCGGGGTACTTTACTGATGAGCTGAAGCATCTCGTTGATAACAAGGTATGGCTGAACTTTATTTGCAAGCAGAATGACCCCTTTGAGGGAACACTTCGTTTTGACGTCGAGACTGCCGAGCAATTCACTGCGAATATCTATGAATACAAATGCTACCTTGAAGAAAAATACAGCTTAGGGAATTTGTTGCCGGATCAGGTCACAGAAACGGACATCAGTAGATCCCATCTGGAACTTCCTCTTTTTGGCGATCGTGTCGCCAAGGATGTGACGCAAGCCTCTTTCAATAGGTCTTGGAAAAACCCTTTGATGTGGGCTCACTATGCAAATAGTTATTCTGGGATTTGTCTGGAATTCGAAAAAGACCTGAAGCGCTTAGATGTTGTTGGGCCGCCAATTCTGCAGGTCCAGTATTGGTCTGATCAGCCCCCAATTTATTCGCCTTCCGAATTTTATGTTCATATGAAACTGCATGATGCTTTGCAGAATGGGGTCAGCGATTTTACTCTCAATGAGCGTTTCCAAACACACCGCAGTGACATCGCAGCTATAGCACGCGAAAAAATGGAACTAGCTGTACTCTCAAAGGCAGCTGTTTGGAGGTATGAAGAAGAATTCCGCATGGTCAGCCCGTCTGGGAACTGCGGTTATAGCAACGTTCCTGGCTACAGGCTTTCCGGCGTCATTTTTGGTAATAGGGCAGGGGATGGTTTGGCATCTCAAGTTATTGATGTGCTTGGGCCTGAACTGAATTACTCACGGCTAGAACTGGCTGGCGGGCAGTATGGTTTCAGGCGTGTGGACTTACCCGGTTTCTGAAGTTCTGCAAAATAAATCTATCTAGTCCGGTCGCCAGACCGGGCAGCCCCCGCCCGCCCCCCAGGCGGGGGCTTTGCCCCCACCTCGGTCGGGCGCTGCCCTCTACGTGTGATCCCGGACTGTCTGTAACACCCGTTTGATCACCCCGCGAAATTTCCCCTAACTCAAATCCCTAAGCATTGCGCAACTCTCTTTGCCAGCCCTGCGCCTAGATGCGTCCCCTCTGATCCAAATCAAAGCCCCGGTGGTTGGCGTCGCTACACTCCTCTAAAGGAAACGCGCCAGATCTCATGGAGACAGCCTATGACCCGCCTCGCTTTGATTCTTCACCTGCTGATTGGCACCACCCTCTCTGGTGTCGGCGTTTTGGTTGCACTGGTTATCGGGCAGGTGACGGTGTCTGCTATTGTGATCGCGGCTGCGCTGGGGTTTGTGCTGGCGGTGCCGGTCTCGTGGCAGGTCGCCAAGCGGCTTTATGAGCTGCGCTAAGCTGCGGCACCTTGGACCTTTTCACCGATGCCACAGTGTTTTAAACCGCTCTGACATGCTGTTGGAGTAACTGGCTGATGAATTGTGATCTTTGCGGCGCGGATGCGTCGCTTTTGCCGCTTGATGTGCCCGGTGGTCCGGACGATGGCCAGGCTCTTATCTGTCAGGACTGTGCTGAGCAGCTCTCTGGGGAATTGCAGCCCAACTACTGGCGTTGTCTCTCGACCGCGATGTGGAGCGAAAAGGCGGCGGTGCAGGTGTTGTCGGCCCGGCTGCTTACGTGCTTGTCGGATCATGACTGGGCCCGCGATCTGCGGGAACAGCTTTGGCTGGATGAAGAGACCCAGGCCTGGGTGGATGCGATGCCTGCCGGAGGGACGCCAAATGATGGCGCCCATAAAGACAGCAATGGCACCCCGCTTGAGGCTGGCGATACCGTGGTTTTGGTCAAGGATCTGCCGGTAAAAGGCGCAGGTTTTACCGCGAAACGGGGCACCGCGGTGCGCAATATTTCCCTAGTGCAAGACAATCCCGAGCACATCGAAGGCCGCGTCGAAGGTCAGCGCATTGTAATCTTAACCAAATTTGTCAAACGAAAGTGAGTTTCCCGCGTCACATCCGCGTGGAAATTACTTGGAATCGTTGCTCCGCCGGGTCGCCTGTGGCACAAAGGTGTAACCGCCAAGTTATCTATGAGCTGAGCCAATGAGTGAATTCGCCGAACGTCGCCGTATGATGGTTGATACCCAGGTCCGTCCGTCAGATGTGACCAAGTACCCGATCATTGACGCAATGCTGGCTGTTCCTCGTGAGGCATTTGTTCCGGATGCGCAGGTGGAAGGGGCCTATGCTGACCAAAACGTGCCGTTGGGGGATGGTCGTGTTGTGGTCGAGGCCCGCACGCTCGCCAAGACGCTGGATGCGCTGGACATCAACAATGATGAGCTGGTGCTGACCGTGGGCTGTGGTCTGGGCTATACGGCAGCGGTGATTGCGCGCATGGCGCAGATGGTCATTGCCGTAGAAGAAGACGAAGCACTGGCGCGTGATGCGGCGGCGCAACTTTTGGAAGTGGGCGCGGACAATGCCATTGTGCATCCAGGTGCCTTGGTTTCAGGGGCCGCTGAACACGGTCCTTATGATGTGATTTTTGTAGAAGGGGCGGTGGAAACACTGCCTGACTCTTTGCTGGATCAGCTCAAGGATGGCGGGCGCATTGCGGCCCTGTTCATGAGCGGCTCGGTCGGAGAGGTGAAAATCGGCTATAAATCCAACGGTCAGACCTCCTGGCGGTTTGATTTTAATGCCACTGCGCCGGTTCTGCCCGGCTTTGAAGCTGCCAAGGAATTTGCTCTTTAAGGGCAAGATCTGTCTTGGATCTGCCTAAGGGGAGCTGACGTCTGGATCTGGGGACCGGCGTCATACCTGTGGATGATAGTGGTGCTTGGCAATTTGTCTGGCAGCCTGTCATATTTTAATCACGTCCATTTGCCACACGGCAGGGGGCGGCGGCAGATAGGGGGCAGTCACATGCTCAAGACTTTTTTTGCAAACCGGTCCCGCAGGGGCTCAGTCTCTTTTGCACTCAAGGGAACTGTACGGGCGGCGGCGATGGCCGGCGGGATGCTTGCTGTGCTGGGCGCTCCCAGCGCGCTGAAAGCCGATAATCTTTCGGATGCTTTGATAGGGGCTTACAAAACCAGCGGCCTGCTGGATCAAAACCGCGCGCTGTTGCGGGTTGCGGATGAAGACGTGGCCTCGGCCGTGGCTGCGCTGCGTCCGATTTTGAACTGGGCGCTCACTGCGTCACACCAATATACCCGTGGGCCGGGCACCTTCGGGCTGCAGGACCATGACACCAATACATTCAGTGCTAATGCAAACCTATCTTGGGTGCTTTGGGATGGCGGCCAGCGAAAACTGACCAAGCGTGCGGCCCAAGAAGTGGTGCTGGCGACGCGGCAGAACTTGTTGAACGTTGAACAACAGGTGCTGTTCAGTGCGGTGAACGCCTATGTCAGCGTGTTGTTCCAAGAGGAAAACGTGCGCCTGCGGGGCAACAACCTACGCCTGCTGCGGGAAGAACTGCGCGCAGCACAAGACCGTTTCGATGTTGGTGAAGTGACCCGCACCGATGTATCGCTTGCCGAAAGCCGTGTTGCTGGCGCGCAGGCGGAGCTGACCCAGGCTCGCGGTGATCTTGCTGCGGCACGTGCGACCTATAAACAGGTGGTCGGCAATGCACCTGGCACCATCCAGGGCCAGCCACCACTGCCAAGCGCCAGCCGCTCGGAACGTGATGCGCAGGCACTGGCCCGGCGCAACCATCCGGCACTTTTGTCACAACAGCATGCGGTAAAAGCGGCGCAGTTGCGTATTGCGAGTACCCGTGCAGCCCTGGGGCCAACCATTACGCTGCGCGGTAACGTCGGCCACACTCAAACCTTCAATCAACGCACCGATACAGACAACCGTGGTGTGTCGCTTGAGCTGGGTCAGACTCTTTATGCCGGGGGCGGGCGCCAGGCTGCCGTGCGTGCAGATCAAGCCCGTATGGATGCAGAGAAAGGCGTGCTGATCACTGTGCAGCGCCAGATCGAGCAGGGGGTTTCCGCGACCTTCGCCAACCTCAATGCAACCCGAGCAAGTCTGACCTCTTCTGAGCAGCAAGTGCGCTCGGCCCGCGTAGCCTTTGATGGCGTGCGCGAAGAAGCCACCTTGGGCGCGCGCACAACGCTGGATGTGCTTGAAGCTGAACAGGAACTGCTCGATGCGCAAGTAGACCGGGTGCAAGCGCGGGCAAACCTGTCGCTCGCTGCCTATAACCTGTTGCAATCTCAGGGCCTTCTGACCGCCGAACATCTGGGGCTTGCAGTCGAGATTTATGACCCGACGCTGTATTATAACCTGGTGAAAGATGCACCTAGCGCGGGCAGTAAGCGCAGCAAGGATCTGGACCGGGTGCTGAAAGCGCTTGGAAAACAGTGATTTCGGCGCACAAATTCGACGCTAGATCGAGATAATGACCTGAGAGACAGCCCATGGAGAACCATGGGCTGTTGTCGTAATAGATTGAGCAGGCTAGAGTTCCTGCAACAGGCAAGAGTCGATAGGAAAACATGTCCGATCCGGTAGAGCACGCAGGTGTTGAAGATGTTCTTTCCTCCATTCGCCGTTTGGTGAGTGATGAAACCCGGATGAACGCGGAAAATCGCGCCTCGCGCGGCCGCGTACGTTCTCCGGCGCCTCGGCTGGTGCTGACCCCAGCGTTGCGGGTGATGGAAGAGGACGCGCCCGCCGCAGCAGAAGATATTGAGCAAACTGGCGATGCACAGGCTGGCGATGCGCAGGCAGATGATGCTGACCAAGATGTGTCCCAAACGCAGGACATCCCCAGCGCAGAGGATGCATCTTTCAAAGCAGATGCGGCTCTATCGCAGGAAGAACCTTGGAAAGAGCCTGGCGCGACGTTGTTTCAGGCTGCCTTGAACCCCAATGATGGTGAGACGGCCACGCGGCTAAATGGCCATGTGCGGGATGCCAATGGTGCGAACGCGTTTGCAGGTTCAACCGCGCCTGAGCGCAATCGCGCAGCTGCGGTTGTGAAAAAAATTGCAGAGATGGAAGCCGCCAATGATGCGGCAGAGGATGAGATCTGGGAGCCGGATGCCAGCGCAACCGCACCATTTGCTGATGCAGCGAAGCAGGTGCCACAGTTTGTGCGCGCTGAGGCGCATTCAGCGCCCGAGCAGGACGCGCCAGTAGAACCACTTCAGCAGATGCTGGAAGAGGATACCACCGAGGCCGTTGTCACCCAGCTGGAAGCCACTGAGGACACAGCCGTGGTGGATGAAGAGATGCTGCGTGAGATGGTTGTTGATATCGTGCGCAGCGAGCTGCAGGGCGCATTGGGTGAACGGGTCACGCGCAATGTACGCAAACTCGTCCGCCGCGAAATCCAGCGCGCGTTGGCGGCTCATAATCTGGACTAAGGCCAAATCTGGCCACCACAGTTAGATCTGTTGCGGTATAGCACGCCAAGTCCAATCAATAACTTTCGCGCAGTACGTTTCAAACGTTGGGGGAGGGCCTCCCGCCCGTTTCAGCTCTCCTTATCAGGAGGGCTTCTCCAGTTGGGGTGGCAGCGCGAAGCGCTGCCACCCCCAAGACCCAAGCGTAATCTATATGATTGCGCTGAAGGGCGCGGGAGCCACCCCGCCCCCTGTGTGTCGCGTCAGGTATGGCTAGAGATGCGGCGTATAACCTGAGCAGCGCCTAGCCAGCGGTGGGGGCTGATACAGGGCCTGCCAGTGTCAGCAGTTGATCCAGATCCATATAGCGCTCCAGATGATCCGCGAGATCGTTGAGGGCGGTTTCTACGCTGGCATCATAGCTGCCGTTGCTGCTGACACCGAGCTTGCCTAGAAAATCAGCACGAAACGTATCGCTTTCGAACAGCCCGTGCAGATAGGTGCCACGCACACGGCCGTTTTCAGACTGGGCCCCTTCTGCGCGGCCCTCTACGTCAAGCCAGGCGCGGTGACAGTCCGGCCCATCTGTGCGCCCCATGTGGATTTCATAACCGCTGAGTTTCAGCGCGCCGTCCTTGGTCTGTGCCAGCGTCTGGCGCACCCGCTTGTCACCCGCCATTACTGTTTCTACGTTCAAGAGCCCCAGCCCCTCAGCGCGGCCCGGTTTGCCATCTACACCTTCTGGATCATCGATCCAGCGTCCCAGCATCTGATAGCCTCCACACAGCCCCAGCACATGACCGCCGCGGCGCACATGGGCGTGAATGTCGATGTCCCAACCTTGCGCCCGCAAAAAAGCCAGATCGCCGAGGGTGGATTTGCTGCCAGGAATAAGGATGAGATCGGCGTCGCCCGGCAGGGCGCGGCCCGGCTCGACCATATCGACGCTGATGTCAGGTTCTGCGGCCAGGGGGTCGAGATCATCAAAATTGGCCATGCGCTCCAGCTGCGGCACTGCGATCTTGAATTCACCGCCCGCGCGCGAGGCCACATCCATACTGTCTTCGGCTGGGAATTTCCACGCGTCCCAAAACCACGGAACCACGCCGAGGCAGGGCCAGCCCGTGCGCAGGGCAATATCATCACGCCCCGCATCAAACAGGCTGATGTCACCGCGAAAACGGTTGATGGCAAAGCCTGCAATCTTGTCTTGATCCGCCTGATCCAGAACGGCCTGTGTACCCACGATCTGCGCAATGACCCCACCGCGATGAATGTCACCCATCAGGACCACCGGAACATTTGCGGCCTGGGCAAAGCCCATATTGGCAATATCGCCTTGGCGCAGATTGGTCTCAGCCGGGCTGCCTGCGCCTTCAATCAACACAAGATCCACATCCGCAGCCAGGCGGTGAAAGCTTTCCAGTGCAGCGTCCAACAAGCCGGTTTTATCGCGCATGAAAGAGCCTGCCGCGCGGGTGCCGCGCCTTATGCCTTGCACAATCACCTGCGCGCCAGTGTCGGTTTCAGGCTTTAGCAGGATCGGGTTCATATCCGTGTGCGGTGCGCGCATGGCCGCTTTGGCCTGCAAGGCCTGCGCCCGGCCGATTTCACCACCTTCCGGGGTGACGGCCGCATTGTTTGACATGTTCTGTGGCTTGAACGGCGCAACCTTCAGCCCGCGGCGGGTAAACGCGCGCGCAAGCCCTGCAACGATCAAAGATTTGCCAACATTGCTGCCAGTGCCTTGCACCATGATTGCGCGTGTCACGTCATATCCTTAACTGTGGAAAAAACATTTCTGATTCCGTTCGCAGACCATAAACCGAGCCAGCCCGAAAACCATCAGGCAAAAACCACCAAACATTGCCCATCAGCGTCATAGGAAGACCACATGAACACACCCGCACATCTTTTGGTTGGTGCAGCGCTGTTTGGCCGTAACGGTGGACGTAGGGTGATGGCGGCAGCGCTTGCAGGCAGTCTTACGCCGGATCTGTCGCTTTACCTGATGAGCGCCTGGGCCATCAATGTACAAGGCGTGCCAATAAACCATGTGTTTGATACACTTTACTTTTCTGAGGCATGGCAACAGGTCTTTGCGATCGACAATTCCATACCGATTTGGGGAGCGCTGCTTGCCTTGGCGCTCTGGCGCGGGCAGGGCTGGATGGTGGCTTTTACCGCTGCTGCGCTTTTGCATATCGGGCTTGATTTCACCATGCATGCGGGGGACGGGCGGCCCAATTTCTGGCCGTTTACCGACTGGGTCTTTCACTCCCCGCTGAGCTATTGGGATCGTCGTCACCATGCGCATTTGCTGGAGCCCGTGTTGCTGGCGGCAAGTCTTGCAGCTTTTGCAGTGCTCTGGCGGGGGCGCAGCTGGGGGGCGCGCGCAGGGTTTGGTGTATTGGCGATGATGGAGCTTGCGACGTCCAGCCTGATGTATCTGCTCTTTGTGGACTGAGCCTGACAACACGTACCCCAAAAAGAAAAACGCGCCCCCACCGGACGCGTTTTTCTTTTAGCAGCTTTATAATGCCAGGCCCGAGCAGAGGCAGACATTATATATATGCTTAGGCAGCTTCCGCCTGAGCGTTGCGACGTTCGCTTTCTTCGCGCGACAGTGCAACAGAGGTCCGCACCCCGCGGCCAACAAATTCCATCAGACCGGATACAACCCGTTCATTGGGGTCAATACCGGCGCAGGTCAGAACTTCGCGCCCATCACGCGAACGGGCCCAACGGGCAATCTGCTCAGGGCCATTGCCATATTTTTTGTCGTCCGCAATGGCGTCATCAAGCGCAGCCAGCACGACAGCTGCAAAGAGTTTGCGGGCACGGTTGCCTTGCTCATTATTATAAGCGGTGCCGTCAACGAAATCTCGCATCTCGCTTCCTTCTTGTTCTTGCTATTGCATTTTCTGTTTTTTCGGCGTGGCGCCCCTTATGGCGATTTTGTGACGATTCGGGTAGATAAATATTGCAACCCTCTTATGCGTTTTGCGCATACCTTACGTCGTAGCCATGTTGCTCGCCGTTTACCTGATCGTTTTCTTGATAGTTGTTACCCTGATCGATATAGGGGCATGTAACAGTTCAACAACCACCCGAAAGGCATTTCCCATGCCCAAAATCAACGGCAATGAAATCCGCCCCGGCAACGTTCTGGAACATAACGATGGGCTCTGGGCCGCTGTAAAAGTCGACCATGTGAAACCTGGCAAGGGCGGCGCCTTTGCACAGGTAGAGCTGCGTAACTTGCGTAATGGGTCCAAGCTCAATGAGCGGTTCCGTTCTGCTGACAAAGTTGAGCGCGTACGTTTGGAGCAAAAAGATCAACAATTTCTGTACGAAAGCGACGGAATGCTGGTCTTCATGGATTCCGAAACCTACGAGCAAATCGAACTTCCAGCGGATCTTCTCGGCGACCGTCGTGCGTTCCTGCAAGATGGTATGACCATCGTTGTGGAGTTTTATGAATCTGAGGCATTGAATGCGAGCTTGCCGCAAAAGGTTGTTTGCAAGATCGTAGAGACCGAGCCGGTGGTCAAAGGTCAGACCGCGGCGAATTCGTTCAAACCAGCGATCCTCGACAATGGCGTCAAGGTGATGGTGCCGCCGTTTGTTGGCCAAGATGAGATGATCGTGGTGAACACCGAAACGATGGAATATTCAGAACGCGCTTAAAACACGCATTTTTTACGGCAAGATTACGCCCTGCAGCTTCTGGCTGCGGGGCGTTTTTATGTGTATTTACGCGATTTCCTGCAAATTTACGAAGGTTGCCCAAAAAAACAGCAGCGGATTTTGTGGCAAATGCGCCCCGATCTACGCCCTTTGTCCTAGATGACATCTCACCTTACAGGAGTCATCGTTTTCCCAGGACGCGACAGAGGAGAGTCGCGCAACAGGAGGAAATGTGATGAACGAGATGACCCAAGTCGCAGGCGATATGACCTCGCCGTTCAAAGACCGCTACGACAACTATATCGGCGGCAAGTTCGTCCCCCCGGTCTCGGGCCGTTACTTTGACAATGTCACCCCGATCACCGGTGGTGTGGTTGGTCAGATCGCCCGCTCAGATGCACAAGATGTGAACCTTGCACTGGATGCTGCCCATGCTGCCCGCAGAGCCTGGGGCACCACCGCACCTGCCGCCCGCTCTGATCTGCTGTTGAAAATTGCAGATCGCATGGAAGAGAACCTCGACATCCTTGCCAAGGCCGAAACCTGGGATAATGGCAAGCCAATCCGTGAGACAACCCTGGCTGATATTCCGCTGGCGATTGACCACTTCCGCTATTTCGCAGGTGTTTTGCGCGGCCAGGAAGGCACCATGTCGGAAATCGACAATGACACCGTGGCCTATCACTTCCACGAACCACTTGGTGTTGTGGGCCAGATCATCCCCTGGAACTTCTCGATCCTGATGGCGGCGTGGAAACTTGCACCAGCACTGGCTGCAGGCAACTGTGTGGTTCTGAAACCAGCGGAACAGACACCGGCTGCGATCATGGTGATGATGGAACTGGTGGGGGATCTGCTGCCAGATGGCGTGTTGAACGTTGTGAACGGCTATGGCGCCGAAGTGGGGGCTGCGCTGGCAACCTCGGACCGTATCGCCAAGATCGCCTTCACCGGTTCAACCCAAACCGGCAAGATCATCATGAAGGCCGCGACCGAGAACCTCATTCCTGTCACGCTGGAGCTGGGTGGTAAATCGCCCAACGTCTTCTTTAAGGATGTGATGGATCAGGATGACGAGTTCCTCGACAAGGCGATCGAAGGCTTTGTGCTTTTTGCCTTTAACCAGGGTGAAGTCTGCACCTGCCCATCGCGCGCGTTGATCCACGAAGACATCTATGAAGAATTCATGGCCCGCGCCATTGAACGGGTAAAAGCGATCAAACAAGGTGATCCACGTCTGATGGAAACCATGGTTGGCGCACAGGCAAGCCAAGAGCAGCAAGACAAGATCCTCTCCTATCTGCAGATCGGTGTGGAAGAGGGCGCAGAGGTGCTTACCGGTGGTGCCGCTGCCCGCTTTGGTGGCGATCTGGAAGAAGGTTTCTATGTCCAGCCTACCGTCCTGAAAGGCCACAATAAGATGCGCGTCTTCCAGGAAGAGATCTTTGGCCCGGTTGTGTCGGTCTGTACCTTTAAGACGGATGAGGAAGCATTGGAAATCGCCAATGACACGCTCTATGGCCTCGGTGCTGGTGTCTGGTCGCGCGATGCCAACCGCTGCTACCGCTTTGGCCGTGGCATTGAGGCGGGTCGCGTCTGGGTCAACAACTACCACGCCTATCCGGCACACGCGGCCTTTGGTGGCTACAAACAGTCGGGTATTGGACGTGAGACCCACAAGATGATGCTTGATCATTACCAGCAGACCAAAAACATGCTGGTCAGCTACAATCCCAACAAACTGGGCTTTTTCTAAGTCTCAGATCTTGGGTGAAATACAGCCGGGGCAGCATTGCCCCGGTTTTTTGTTTGAAAACGCTCCCCCAAATAAATCAGGCCAATGTACAGCACAGTATCAGGCCACGCAGGTCCACGCGCTGTTGCAAGCTGAGGCAGAGGGCTTAGCGTAAATTGAAGCATCTGCCAAAATCAGGCGATCACTTCCCCTGAACCGCGAGGGTTTTTGTAAGCTCCAGCCAGGCATGTATTTTCGCGGGTTCGGCGCTGCCAGCTGGGGCGAAATGGGTGATGCGCGTAGGTTTGATTCCGACAAACTGAAAGATTTGCCCCTTGATCTGGCGCAGCAGCGCCTTGCGATAGAGCAGGCCAAAAAAGACATCCGGTGTATCTGAGGTGACAAACACCCGACCGGTCTTTCCTGTCAAAAGCGGGGTGGGCATCCCCCCGAATTTCAGCTTGCGCGTATCAAAGGCCCAGCCCGGCAGCAGTGCCCTGTCAAGCAACCCTTTCAGTTTGGCGGGTAGACCGCCCCACCACATCGGCGTGGTCAAAACCACATGATCTGCCCATTCCAGATTGTCGCGAAAGGCCACTAGATCGGCCTCCAACGGCTTGTGCTCTTTGTAGCCAGCAAATCCGTGATCGGGATCAAACGTAAGCGCGTGTAGATGCATTGTGCGTGCCTCATGGCCCGCCTCCGTCGCAGCCCGTTCATAGGTATCAGCAAGCATATTCGAGAGCGACGTTTCCGCCGGGTGGCCGTTCAGGATTAGAATGCGTTTCGCAGGCATGAGGGGCTCCAAAGGTGAAATAATTGACCATGGTCATATTTGAAAAAATGACCGCGGTCAATTGATGGTTTGTGCCCGCGTGAAAAGTTGCTATTGAGAGGGTATGAACAGACCTGTGCAAAAACGGACCCTCGCCACCCGTGCGAAACTGATTGCGGCGGCAAAAACTGCTATAGACGCCAAAGGCTTTGCGGCGATGCGCGTCGAAGAAGTTGTGCAGGAAGCAGGGGTCGCCAAGGGCACGTTTTTTGCCCATTTCAGTGACAAAGATGCGCTGATGGATTTGATCATCGCGGATTACATCAATCACATTCTTGATGAGATTGAGCAGCGCCCCGCGCCAGAATCAGTGGATGCGTTGATCTGTGGTCTTGATCCGTTGCTCAGCTTTATGACGTCAGAACGTTATGTGTTTGACCTCATCCTCAGGCACTCGGGCGCGGCCGCAAAAGAAGAGATTGGGCCAATCTCACAGACCTTCACCCGGATGCACGTTTTGTTCAGTCACTGGCTTGCAACCAGATCTTTCCGCAAGGATGTGCCCCCGGCTATTCTCGCCGAAGGGATCCAGGCCTTTGCTATTCAGGCCATCGCGTTGGATTTCTGTGCCGCCAACAATGAGATGCCGATGCAGGTTCGGCTACGAACCTACCTTGAGGCATGGCTGCGCCCGAGCTGTATCTGAGGGGGGCTGACAGCGTTACCGCCCGGTCTAAAGACACGCTCAAACCCAACGCTCATCGGGCGCGGCCGATACACAGGGCGTTCCGGTGTGGAGAATTTATAGCGTTCGCGGGGAGGATGCGGTGCCAAATTGAACGTTGGCGGTCAATCCAGCGCGGGTTCAACCAATTCCAGGGAATGGCCGCAGCTGTCCATCATTTTGCCGTAGGCTGCGGTAAATCCATTCAGCGAGGCCAGCGTTATCCGCGTACTGGCGCGATCAGGCTGCAGCAGGCGCACATCCATTTGCTGGCCCGCTTGCATACCAATCAGCGCGTAAACCGCATCCTGCCAGCGCAGTTCAGCCGTTGCGTTCAAGATCCCGTGTTCGTCAAAATAGCCATCCACCAATGCGTAATAAGCGAGGCTCTGATCCACAATCATCACCACGGCCTGACCATTTTGCATCTGGGTGTTATGGCCGCGGGGGGCGGTCTCATGCAATGTTAGCTGCGGGTAGTGCTCGGGCGGGCCAGCATCACCGTTTGAAATCGACAGCCGCAGGCTGGGCATGCCATCGCCGCCGGTGTGGGCGCTACACTCCACCCGCAAATCCTCACGGGTATCAAAGGCTGTGACCTGCACTGCCCAATCACCATACTGCCAGTAGCTTTCCTGCGCCGCGACAGGGCAGGCCAGCAGCGTTGCCGCCAGTACCCATTTCAACACACCCATACCACACACCAATTCAATCCAGATTGCTGGTAGCTTAGGGAACGCGCCTTAAGATCGCCTTAGCCCTCCCAGCTGAGCGTGGCATCACCAGCCAAAAGCTCCCCTTTGGCACGGTCATAGCGCAGATAGGCAATCGCCTTGCCCCCCGATTGCGTGAAAAGCGTGCCAACCGGCTTTCCTGCGGCGGTTATTTCAGTCCCCACTGGCGCCGCGCCTTCAATGGAAACCACTTTCAGGCCTTTGCGCAGGGTGGTTTTGTGTTTCATCCGCGCGGTGACTTCCTGGCCCACATAGCAGCCTTTGCGGAAATCGACCCCATTCAATTCCTCAAACCCGGTTTCCAGAATGAAACTGTTGCTATCCAGCTCAATGCCGGTTGCGGGAATGCAATTGGCCACCCGGATCGCGTCCCAGTCGCTGCCATCATCACCTGCCTCATCGCCATATAGTCGCCAGCCCAGATCAGGGTGACGCGGATCCATCAGCGCGCCGTCAGGCGCGGGGCCGGTGCCGCGTTTCACCTGCAGCTCGCTGATCTCAATGGTTACGTCTGCACGCAGGCGATACATGTTGAGCCGCTGCGCCAGCATATCTGCCTGGCTTTCATCCGCATCAACCAGCACATCTTTGCCATCCGCCAACACAAAGAAATCTGCCATATATTTGCCCTGCGGCGTCAGCAGCGCTGCATAGACAAGCCCCTGATCGATAAGGTCGATATTGTTGGTCACAAGGTTTTGCAGAAACGGGCGGGCATCTGCCCCGCTCAGGCGGATGATTTTTCGCGCGGACATTTGGGCCTCTTTGAGTTGGCTGCGGGGTGCTTTTATCTCTGGGTGTGCTATGGGAAAGCAACAGGAAAAATTGAGGAATGTTGAAATGCCTGCGCCGATCTCTGTTGTTATCCCCACATTGAATGCGGGCGCGCATCTTTCTGCAAGCCTTGAGACGCTGATGGAAGGGCTGGCAAGCGGGCTCATTCATGAGCTGATCATTAGTGATGGGGGCTCAACCGACGATACGCTGAAGATTGCGGATGAAGCGGGCGCGCGTATTGTTGAAGGCGCGGCCTCACGCGGGGGGCAGTTGCGCCGGGGCTGTGCTGCGGCCAAGGGTGACTGGCTTTTGGTACTGCATGCGGACACCGTGCTATCTGAAGGGTGGAGTGCGGTTGTTTCGGACCATTTGCAACAGCACGCCCATCGCCCGGCGCATTTCAAACTGCGCTTTTCTGCCAGAGGCATCCGTCCACGGCTGGTGGCGGGCTGGGCTAATTTGCGCTCAAGCGTTTTGGGGCTGCCTTATGGCGATCAGGGGCTGTTGGTGCCAGCGGCGCTCTATGCGGCAAAAGGCGGCTATCCGGACCAGCCATTGATGGAAGATGTGGAAATTGTGCGCCGCCTGCCGGATATGCGTGAGCTTGCGGCCTTTGCCATCACCAGTGCCGAACGCTATCAGCGCGATGGCTGGATCCGGCGCGGATCCCGCAACCTCTGGACATTGATGCGCTACGCGATGGGAGCGGATGCGGAACGGCTCGCCGCATCCTACCGTAAATAGCGCCTAGCGGCTGAAACGACGGGCCAGTCTGCGCAGCCAGCTGGTTTCAGGTGCAGTAGCGGTTGCAACGGCTTCGGGCAGCTGCGCGGCCACGCCTTCGGGATCCACCAGGGTTTTGCCGTCTTGGAACTGCAAGCGGTACAGATCGGCATAGATGCCGCCACGCTCGAGCAGCTCTTCATGGGTGCCTTGATCGGCGATTTCACCACGTTCCATCACCACAATCTTATCAGCCGAGCGAATGGTCGACAAACGGTGCGCAATGACCAAAGTGGTGCGCCCACCTGAGAGTTTGTCGAGCGCGGATTGAACAACTTTTTCGGATTGCGCATCCAGCGCAGAGGTAGCTTCATCCAGGAGCAGGATCGGAGTATTTCGCAGCAAGGCACGCGCGATCACCACCCGCTGCCGTTGCCCGCCCGATAGCGCCGATCCACGCGGCCCCACCAATGTATCAAGCCCGTCGCTCAGCTTGGGGAGAAAGTCGCTGACATGGGCGGCATCCAGCACCTCTTGTAGTGCTTCTTCGCTTACATCGGTGCGGCCCAGAAGGATGTTTTCGCGCAGGGTCTCATCAAACAGCAGCGCTTCTTGGGTGACCACGGAAAACAGATCGCGCAGATCTTTCAGAGCCATTTCATTCACCGCAACCCCGCCAAGGGTGGCACGGCCTTCAACAGGATCCACAAGCCGGGTCAGTAGGTTGAAAATGGTAGATTTACCCGCACCGGACGCGCCAACCAAAGCAGTGGTTTTACCCGCTTCGGCCACCAGTGTCAGATTGCGCAACACCCGCGCACTGCCATATTCAAGCGAGACGTTTTCCAGCTGAATTTCCGGTAGACCTTTGGGGGCAGGTTTGGGGTTTTCCGGTTCGGTCAGCTCAATTGGGGCATCCATCAAACCTTTGATCCGTTCCATTGCCGCAGCGGCTGCCTGCCAGACCCCGCTCATGTTTGCGAGGCGGCGCATGGGATCAAACGTCAGGCCGATGGCGGTGAAAAAGCTCATGAACTGGCCAACGGTTTTCTCGCCGCCGATGATCTGCTGGCCGCCATAGAGCACCACGCCCATAACGCCAAGACCAGCCATAATATCGATCATGCCGGTAATGGAAGAGGTGCCGAATTGCGCCTTTACCTCTTGGCGGACAAATTCGTCGGTGTGATGCGCAAAGCGTTCCTCTTGGTATTCTTCCAGACTGTTGAGTTTGATCGGGACTATGCCGTGAAAGATTTCATCCAGCCGGGTTGCAAGCGATGCACCAAGATCACGGGCCCGGGATGCTTTTTTGCGCACATAGCGCTGGACTGAGGCAATAGGAATGAGCAGCATCGGCAACCCTACCAGCATGATCAGCGTCCAGCGCCAATCCACCATCAAGGCCACATAGAGTGTGGCAAAAAGCTGGGTCACATCGCGCCCCGCGCCAGTGATCACCGAGCGCCAAACCTGATTGATCGCGCCGACATCGGTTTGAATGCGCTGGATCAGTGCCCCTGGGGGGTGACTCTGGTGAAAAGAGGGATCCTGACGGATCATTCGCGCCAACATGTCGCGACGCAAATGCGCGGCCGAGGTTTGAGCAATTTTTGCGAGGATCACTTTTTGGCAGACGCTGGTGATGCCGCGAACGGAGAAAATGATCAGAAAGGCCATGCTGACCCAGAACAGCGCATCCCCATTGCCTGCCACAAACACATGGTCAAACATTGGCTGCATCATATAGGCAAGACCACCCACAGTGGAGCCTTCGATCAGCATAAAGATAAAGGCAACGCCAAGCAGCCCTATGTATGGGCGCAGGTAACCTTTCCACAGCCAACCCATCAGTTCGCGTGAAGATTTATGGGGGGTGCTCATAATGTCAGGTCGCCTCTTGTCAAACAGGGTGCTCGATCTGCCGTGGAAACGGTATGAGCTGCGCCATTTAAGCAGCTCGGGTCAGGGGTGCAAGCGCTCGACGGGTTGTTGCAGGTTCTGGTTGTGTTGTCTGCGCGCATGCCTGTGCCCAATCTCGCAGCGTAACCAAGGATGTCGTCGGATATTTCGACGCTACAGCATTTCCAATTTGACCTGTGGTTCGGGCAGGATAGGGTTCAAGGTGACATCCGGCCAACGGGCCGAAAGATAAAGGCAAAAATCATGACAGATGTTCTTTCTCTCGCCGCAGGACGACCCTATCTGGCTATTCCCGGACCCTCGGTGGTGCCCGATGAGGTGCTGCGCGCGATGCATCATGCGTCCTCCAATATCTATGAGGGGGCGCTGGTGGAAATGGTGCCCGGCATTATTGATGATCTGAAACGCGTCGCCCGTACCAGCCAAAACGCAGCCATCTATATCTGCAATGGTCACGGCCTCTGGGAAGCGGCATTGGCCAAT
The DNA here is from genome assembly GCF_009617595.1 of Tritonibacter aquimaris. Taxonomy (GTDB): domain Bacteria; phylum Pseudomonadota; class Alphaproteobacteria; order Rhodobacterales; family Rhodobacteraceae; genus Epibacterium; species Epibacterium aquimaris. The sequence continues at coordinate 338,563 of NZ_WIXK01000005.1, forward strand.
CTGGCCGCGCCCGGGGAGCAGATGGTTGCGCTGTCCAATGGTCGATTTGGCGCGGGCTGGGTGGAAACCGCGACCAAGATGGGCATCAGCGTTGATGAAATCGAAAGCCCGATGGGCGCGCCCTGGGATCTGGCGCGGCTCAGTGAAGTTCTGCGCAACGATACTGATCATCAGATCAAGGCCGTGATGGCGGTGCATGTGGATACTTCATCGTCGGTGCGCAATGATTTTACCGCGCTGCGTGCGCTTTTGGATGAATTGGGACATCCGGCGCTGCTGCTGGCAGATTGCATTGCATCACTGGGCTGTGAACGATTTGAGATGGATGCCTGGGGTGTTGATCTGGTGATTGCGGCCAGTCAGAAGGGGCTGATGCTGCCACCGGGGCTGGGTTTTGTGTTCTTCAGCGACAAGGCTGCGGCGATGCGGGATCAGATGGCGCAGGTCAGCCCGTATTGGGATTGGAAACCGCGCGCCAACCCAGATCTGTTTTACCAGTATTTCTGCGGCACCGCTCCGGTGCAGCATCTGTATGGTCTGCGTGCAGCGCTTGATCTGATCCATGCGGAAGGGCTTGAAAACGTCTGGCGGCGCCATGAAATCCTTGCGCGGGCGATCTGGGCTGCCGCCGAGGCCTGGGGGCAGGGGGGCGATCTGCGTCTTGAGGTTAAAGATGCGGCACGGCGCTCACATGCGGTGACATCACTGGTACTGACGCCCAAGGATGCGCCGCGTCTGCGCGTGTGGTGTGAAGAAAACCTTGGTCTGACGCTGGGCATTGGCCTGCGCGAGGTGCCTTGGGGGCATGAAGACTGGCACAGCCATTTCCGCTTTGGTCATATGGGGCATGTCAGCGGCCATATGATCATGGGGCTTTTGGGCGGCGTCGAAACCGCAATGACGGCATGCGGCATTGAACATGGCGCGGGCGCAATTGAGGCCGCAGCACGTGTACTGGCACAGCCGCGGCGTGACTGAGCTCAATCCTAAGGCCCCCCTCGCGCGGCGTTACTGACCGGTTCGTCGATCAGTTCGATACTGTCGATCAGCCCGATATTGGCGCCCGATATTGGCGATGGTTGGCTAACCGGTGCACAGCGCCACAGCCCACCATTGTGCTGGAGGCTGAATGGCACAATAGATCTGTTGATTGCGGCGCACCATGGGTGAGCCGCATCAATCTATCAGTGCAGTGATGCGCGTTGGGGCAAAAGGTCTGTGCCATACCGCCAGATGGCCGTATGAAACTGCGCCCCACCGGCGCGATTTAGGTGTTTTCCGCTTTGCAGACCAGCAGTGGTGGCTAGTGCTGCTTTTGCGAGGGTGCTGCCTCATCAAGGACAACCTGCATGCGGCCGATCAAATGGTTGATCAGCACCGCAGCGGCGACCACGGCAACCATGCCAAATGCGGCCCATAAAATCATCAGCACCCAAAACAGGATCACTGATGCAAATATGCAAAAAGCGGAAAGATAGTCGGATTGGTCTTCGCGTTGCTGCATTGAACAAGCCTCCATACGATCCAGATAGAATAGGGCAAAACAGCTAATAAGCCGTGAACCCACTCTAATTGATCTAGGGCTCGCCCTTGGCACGTCCAGTGCTGCCCATTGCGTGCTTTAGTGCGATGGGCAAAAGCTGGGAAAATGTCTCCAGCTCGTCTGCGGGACCACAGGACACACGGATGCAGCGGTTTTGTGGCGCGGCAAAGGGCATGCGGACAAAACAGCCAAGTTCAAACAGCCCATCCATCACCCGTTTTGCAAATTCACCATCAAAGCCACAGTCAATGGTGACAAAATTGGTCGCCGAGGGCAGGGGCATCAGTTTGTTGTCTCTGGCAATGGTGCTGATCTGTTCACGCGCAGTGGCGATTTCTTTTACCCGTGTTGACAGCCCCTTCCGATCCTGAACCGCGGCCTGCGCTGCTGTTTGGGCCAGAAGGTTCACCCCAAAATGGTTGCGCAGCTTATCAAAGGCGCGGATCAGATTCATATGCCCCACAGCGTAGCCAATGCGCAGCCCAGCCATGCCGTAAGCCTTGGAGAAGGTACGCATGCGAATAACGCGAGGATCATCTGCTGAAATGGGCGCGGCGGTGCCAGCAGGCGCGCATTCCACATAGGCTTCGTCCAGAATGAGGAGGCAACCCTCCGGCAGATCTTCAAGCGCCGCAGCAATGGCCGCGCCGGGATGCCAGCTGCCCATCGGATTGTCGGGATTAGCGAGGTAAACCAGTTTTGCATCCACCTCACGCGCCTTGGCAAACAGCGCTTTGGGATCTTCGTGATCCTCCAGATATGGTACGGTTTCCACAACACCACCACAGCCCGCCACGTGATAGTTAAATGTGGGATAGGCACCAAGGGACGTGACAACCTTATCACCAGCGCCAATCAAAAGCCGCACCAAGATGCCCAGCAGCCCATCGATACCTTCACCAACAACGATATTGTCGATCTCGCAGCGGTGCTCTTGGGCAAGGGTGGCGCGCAGGTGAAAACTGGTGGCATCGCCGTATTTCCAAACCTCTCCAAGGGCGCGCGACATTGCTGAAACCGCTGCAGGAACCGGGCCAAAGCCATTTTCATTGGCCCCAAGGCGCGCGGCAAAAGGCACGCCGCGTCGGCGTTCCAGCTCTTCGGGGCCAACAAAGGGCACGGTTTCAGGCAGCGCGGCAACAAGCGGGGTATATCGAGGACCAGTCATAGCTGCAGAGTTAATGCGTATTGCCCCGCAATCGCAAGCATGGCACCGCGAAAAAGCCCGTGCCCTCCTGCTGTTGCCGGAGCCGTGTCAATGCGTGGAAAATCAGGTCACTGTCGCGCAGTACAGCGGGTGAAAAGCAGGCGTGAAATCGCCGAAGCCAAATTTCTACCAATGTTAGCGCAACTAAACATTGAGGGTGGGCCAATTCACGCTATAGACGGGGCCAAAGACCCCATTCTTCGGAGAGTGACACGTTATGGTTCAAGACGCATCTATTCAGCAAGAACAATTTGATCGGATTTCTACAGGCAATGGCTTTATTGCAGCGTTGGATCAATCCGGCGGCTCCACCCCCAAAGCGCTGGCGCTTTATGGTGTGAATGAAGACGCCTATTCCAACGATGATGAGATGTTTGGTGAGATCCACAAGATGCGTACCCGCATCATCACCGCGCCGTCTTTTGACAAAGCCAAGATCCTTGGCGCGATCCTGTTTGAAAAAACCATGGATAGCGCCATCGATGGTCTGCCCACCGCACAGTACCTGTGGGAAAAATGTGGCGTTGTGCCGTTCCTGAAGGTCGACAAGGGCCTTGCAGACGAGGAAAACGGTGTGCAGGTGATGAAGCCGATGCCGGAACTGGACGCGCTGCTGTCACGTGCCGTTGAAGCAGGCATCTTTGGCACCAAGATGCGTTCGGTGGTAAAAGAAGCCAACGTTGCTGGCATCAAAGCCGTTGTGGCGCAGCAGTTCGAAGTGGGTAAACAGATCGCCGCAGCGGGTCTGGTGCCGATCATCGAGCCTGAGGTGGACATCAACTCTGCCACCAAAGCAGAAGCCGAAGTGCTGCTGAAAGGTGAGATCCAGGCGCAGCTTGACGCGCTGGAAGAAGGCACCAAAGTAGCGCTGAAGCTGACCATCCCAACAGAAGCTGGTCTTTATGACAGCCTGGCCGACCACCCTGCCGTTGTGCGTGTTGTGGCGCTGTCGGGTGGCTATTCCACAGCGGACGCATGTGAGAAACTGTCGAATAACACCAAGATGATCGCATCCTTCAGCCGCGCGCTGACCGAAGGTCTGAATGCCGCGATGTCTGACGAAGAGTACAACGCGGCGCTGGGCGCGAATATCACTAAAATCTATGAGGCGTCGCTCTAAGAACGCATCAGCGCCAATCGGCACTGTCAAATCTCTGAACGCCCTTCGTGTCAATCACGGAGGGCGTTTTTAATTGCGGCTTTGCGGAGCTTCTTTGAGCTTTTTAAGCGGCAACGTCCTATAAAGATTGAATTATTTTGCAATTCCAGAGTGTTTTTAAAACGGTCAGCTCATTTGGGGTTGTTTGATCATTTTGGATAATAACGCATTGTAAATAAATAACTATACTGCAGTCTGTGAGGTGTATTCTTGCCGTTGGATTGCATGCGATGAATGTACGCTGAAACATCAGCGTCTTTAATTTTTCGCGCGATTTTTGTTTTTTCCGAGAGCTTTATTAATTCTGTTATTCAAACAAGGTTTAACTAGATTTTAACTTAGTCACCCTGTGGAAACGGGTTAATTTTGGCATCTTACTAGTTCTGAGGAAGAGTTATGAATGTATATTTGTATTGGTTCGACCGAGTTCTTGGGGTCTTTACCTGGTTGCTGGGTGTGCTGGTACCGGTTGCCCTGTTGTGGGCGCTGATTGCGCCTGAAACTGCGCAGCGCTATGTGCCCGGTGTTTCGCTTGTTGTCGCGTCTTTAGAGGGGCTGCAAGCCGATGATGCGACTGAGAAAAAGCCTGATGCGCAGACGCTGGACTTGTTGAGTGATCCGAAAAAACACCTGACGGCCTGGGGCTATGAAGCCGAAAACGCCAGCAGCGAAGATATTCTTTCCTCGGCGATACGCGATGGTCGTCTGCAGGTTGCGCGGGCTGCGATTTTCACCAATGAGCCGCTGACGGATCGGCTGCTCTATCGTGTGGTGATTCCAAATGAGTTGAAAAACGATCTGGTTGAACATGGCAATTGGGCAGAAGAAGGGGGCCTGTGTGCGCATCTGACCCCGGAAAAAGCGCTGAGCTCGGCTTTGCCGGTAAAGGATAAAAACATTGGTTTGCTGGCAGATCATTGTCCGGCGGAAAAATGGAAACTCCGCCGCGAGGTCGACGCGATCATGAAAGACATCAACCGGGTGGAAATGTTGAATCAGCTTGCTGAACAAAAGCTGGGGATTGCCCGCCAGGACTGCTACCGCTTCTTCTTCTCGACAGGGTTCAGGCAGCAGCTTGAACAGTCAATGGTGCAATATTCCCGCTCTGAGGGGCGCGAGGTTCGCGACATTGACCTATATGTGATCCGCTCTGATCTGCTGCCATTTGTCAAAACAACCCCCACCCGTGAAGAGGCGCTGGCCTGGCTGCGTTCAGAGATTGATTTTGGCAATATCGCCGCGGTGGAGGGCCAGCTTGTCAGCGGGCCGCAGCTCAAAGCGTCGATGTCACCGGTTGAAGAACGGGTACAGCAAACCATCGATGAGCTGGCGCGCGACGAATGTTATGCGCTGCGCCCGATCTACACCCCCGAACCCGAACTCGCCAGCCGCGCCCGCAGCATTCGTCCCTATCTGGAGTAGCGCGTGCGCCTGCCAATGTGGTGATAGGTAATAAAAAAGGCCGTCCCTTGGGGCGGCTTTTTTGTGCTTTGCCGGGGGAGTTTTTCAAGCTGCACAGTGTTGCGCCGCGCTTTGGTTGGCAGGGTTGATGCTTTTTATGGGGGTGCCCTACAGAACTATGCTGCCAAAACGGAGCGAGTAGTGGAAACAGATATCAGTTATATTTCACCGCTCGTAGTAGGAGTAAGAGCCAATGGCAGGAAAACAACACCACCATGTCTGGCGGATGTTGCAGCGTGGGTTTGGAGACAAGAAGGGCGCGGATCATCACATCTGGGTTTACCATAAAGGTGTTATACCAAGCCGAAAAGGTACGCGGAACTTTGGGGCCGATAGGTTCTTCTATGGGCCGGAGGGTTCGGAAACGGATGAGAGTATCACCAAATTTGAAAATTCTGTGCAGGGCAAGATACAAGACGCACGTGTACTGGACGATGGCGAAGAGTTATCTGCCATGTTTGTTGCACCGTTGATCGCGCATCTTGAAAGCAGATCGAACTTCTTACGCGCAGAACTTTCGAGCTTACTTGAACGGATTCAGTTCGTTTTGGGAGATCATTTTAGCTCAACCGCCAAATTGAAAACGATGGCGAGAGACTATCTAAAACGAAACCCGGAACAGATAAACGAACTTCTCGCAACGAATTTTGTTCCCAATAGTCAACGTGAACTTCTCTCGAAGCAGATTGAGGTCTATTTCGATCACTTGCCGACTGAAGTGTTTGAGAGTTTGCTCGATGGCATGGTAGCCGAAGCCTTTCTACTGGCAAAGCTTTTGCCCGATGTAGTCAAAGAATCTCATAATAAAGCCATTCTAGAAATCAAGTCTGAAAGCCCTCGGGTAAAAGCACTATTAGAATTTAAATACACTGTATACCGCCCGCAGGTTGGGCAATTGATTCTTCCCGACACTTGTTGTGCCTTCATCGGTCTCAAGGATTGTACGCCCTTTGCCCAGCCACAGAATGCTGTGCATACGATCATCGTACCTATTTCGTCTGAGGTCGCGATAGTTGGGCGGAAGGGAAAGGAATGGCCGTTGGAGTTGAAAACGGTCAATCGGTTGCTCGCTGGGTGTGCACATGATGCGTTTATTGCTCGAACCAATGATCCTGTACTTGCCTCTCTTTCTGGCCGGATCGGTAAATATGCAAAATTGATAGGCGACAAGGAGATCCGAGAACTGCTCTCTTTCGAAAACTTGTTATCAAAATAAGTCTTCGACCCTGTATCTCATTTGAGTTGGGGGCGCTTGGGAGGGGCGAAATCTGCTGTTGAAACGTACCCCACACAAACTGGAACGGTTGGCTTGGTGTTGTTGCACAACAAAAAAACGCCCCGGATCTCTCCGAGGCGTTTCTTTTATTCGCAATGATCGCGTGATCAAACCAACCTTGACGCGTCTTTCGCGGCGCGGACGAAATCCTTGAACAGCGGGTGTGGGTCGAACGGTTTGGATTTCAGCTCCGGGTGGAACTGCACGCCGATGAACCAGGGGTGGTCGGCCCATTCCACGATCTCGGGCAGGCGGCCGTCTGGCGACATGCCTGAGAAGTTGAGACCACAGGCTTCCAGTTTCTCGCGGTATTTGATGTCCACCTCATAACGGTGGCGGTGGCGTTCCTCGATCGCGGTGGCGCCATAGGCGGTTGCAACGGTGGAGCCCTCGGTCAGGGTGGCGTCATAGGCGCCCAGACGCATGGTGCCGCCCTTGTCGTCGCCAACAGAGCGTTCGACTTTGTGATTGCCCTGCACCCATTCCTTGAGGTGGTAGACAACCGGTTCAAAACGTTTCTGGCCTGCTTCGTGATCGAATTCCTCGGACCCGGCTTCAGCAATGCCAGCCACGTTGCGCGCTGCCTCGATGACGGCCATCTGCATGCCGAGGCAGATGCCAAGGTAGGGGACGTTGTTTTCACGGGCGTATTGCGCCGCTTTGATTTTGCCTTCGGTGCCGCGTTCGCCAAAACCACCAGGCACGAGGATCGCATGGAAGCCCTGCAGGTGGGGTGCGGCATCGTCTTTGTCAAAGAGTTCCGCATCCACCCAATCGATGCGCACCTTGACCCGGTTGGCCATGCCACCATGGGTGAGCGCTTCGGCAATGGATTTATAGGCGTCTTCGAGCTGGGTGTATTTGCCCACGATCGCCACGCGCACTTCGCCTTCGGGGTTGTAGATGCGGTCGGCCACATCTTCCCAGCGGGCGAGGTTGGGTTTGGGGGCCGGTGCGATGCCAAAGGCGTCGAGCACGGCCTGATCCAGCCCTTCGCGGTGATAGGCGAGGGGGGCCTCGTAGATGGATTTGAGGTCCTGTGCCGCGATCACACTGTCGGGGCGCACATTGCAGAAAAGACCCAGCTTTTCGCGTTCTTTCTGTGGGATTGGCCCTTCCGAGCGGCACACCAGAATGTCAGGCGCAAGGCCAATCGAACGCAGCTCCTTCACCGAGTGTTGAGTCGGCTTGGTTTTCAGCTCACCCGAGGCTTTGATGTAGGGCAGCAACGTCAGGTGCATAAAGATACACTGACCGCGCTGTTTGTCCTGCGAGAACTGGCGGATGGCTTCAAAGAAGGGCAGCCCTTCGATGTCACCAACGGTGCCGCCGATTTCGCAGAGCATGAAATCAACCTCATCTTCACCGATGGAGATGAAGTCTTTGATTTCATTGGTCACATGCGGGATCACCTGAATGGTTTTGCCCAGGTAGTCACCGCGGCGCTCTTTTTCCAGGACGTTGGTATAGATGCGCCCGGATGAGATTGAATCGGTCTTGCGGGCGGGAACGCCAGTGAAACGTTCGTAGTGGCCGAGATCGAGGTCCGTTTCCGCACCATCATCGGTGACAAAGACCTCGCCGTGCTCAAAGGGCGACATGGTGCCCGGATCGACGTTCAGATAGGGGTCGAGCTTGCGCAGACGTACAGAATAGCCACGGGCCTGCAGCAATGCGCCAAGCGCGGCTGAGGCCAGGCCTTTGCCCAGCGAAGAGACTACACCACCGGTGATAAAGATGAAACGCGCCATGAGTGTTCGGCTGCCCCCGTGAGAGTTTCAAAAACAGAGTGCCCTGTGGCTGTAAAAACCACGGTATCACGGGACTCCAGTATATATGAGATTCGCGCAGAATGCGCAAGGGAACCGCAATATGATGTTACGGTTCCCTAAGTGAATTCTAGGTCTTGTAGATCAGTCCGCGCTGGGAACCAGCGGCGCAGTATCGCCCGCAGAAGGCGGCAACAGATCGCTGCCCAAGGGGGCGGCTGGAGCTGAGGCAGGCACATCTTCTGCCGGAGGCAGGAGGCCACCATCAAACACCGAGGAGCTGCCTGCATTTCTTGCAGAGATCACAGTCAGCACAATCGAGGTACAGATAAAGGCCGCAGCAAGGATCCAGGTCAGTTTGGTCAGCGCGGTCGCAGCAGAGCGACCAGACACGGCACCATTGCCACCAGAGCTGCCCATGCCAAGGCCACCGCCTTCGGAACGTTGCAAAAGCACAACGGCAATGAGGCCGAGGGCCAGAAGAAGGTGGATGATAAGTACAACGTTTTCCATGGGACCCTGCGGCAGTTGGCTGAGTATCTGGCGGTATCTATGCAAGATTGGCGCAAGGAGCAAGAGGGAATGCAGGGGTTTTATGGCGTGCTCTGGTGAATGGAGCGATCGTGAAAAGGGCAGAGCCTGAGTTGCGCTGTTCTTATGCGCATCGTCATCCGACATATATAGGTTTTACGCGCGCCGTGTACTGTTGGGGGGTGTTATAGATGAGCCGGATCTGGCTCGCGGTATTCGGTGCATGAGGTGGGGCGTTTTATCGTGCAGAAAAACACATTTTTTGAAGGTATTGGTCTACGGCTTCTGTCGGTGTTTTTGATCACCGCCATGTCTGCGGTTGTGCATAAAGTGGCGCAGAGCGTGCCGGTGGGGCAGATCATGTTCTGGCGCTCAGGCTTTGCGCTGTTGGTGATCTGTCTTTATGTTATGTGGCGGCGCGACTTTCCGGCAGGGATCCGCACCAAGCGACCGATGCTGCATGTGACACGCGGGCTGCTGGGGGCGTTTACGATGGCGCTTTCTTTTTTGTCACTCGCCTATCTCCCGGTCGCCAACGCTCAAGCCATTGCCTATCTGGCTCCGATTTTCACCCTGCCGCTGGCGGCGTTTTTTTTGAAAGAGCGCCTGACGGTCTCGGTAATCTTTGCCGTGGGGCTGGGGTTTGGCGGGGTGATGTTTCTGTTGTGGGATACGTTGGAGCTGCCGGGGGAAGGTGCGATCATCGGCATTGGGGCCGCCTTGGGCTATGCGCTGACCATGGCGTTTGTGCGGGTGCATACCAAAACAATGACCCATAGCGAAAGCAGTACAGCAATTGCGTTTTACTTTGCGCTGACGGCCATGGTGTTTGGTCTGTGCACCGCGCCCTTTGGTTGGGAAGCAGTTCAGCGAGACGAAATAATGTACCTCATCGCCGCTGGTGTCCTTGGTGGAGTGGGGCATATCGTTTCAAATAAGGCGGTGGCGCGGGCCCAAGTTTCCACATTGGCTCCGTTTGATTTTACCGGTTTGATCTGGGCACTTGGCTTTGATCTGCTGTTCTTTCAAGTGTTCCCGAGCGCGTTTGGTCTGGTTGGCATGGTGCTTATCACCTGCGCCGCGATGGGAATTGTGCTGGTTCGCGCTCCACGAGAGGAAAGGAACAACGTAACGCGACCTTACGTGAAATAGGGCAGTTTTCCTGCCCTGAGCATTTGTTTCCACGGGGGGTTGCTATATATCGCTGGCTGCGAAAGGTGCAAAATAGGTGTGTTATTTTGCGAGCCCTGCGGTTTTGAAAATTACGGAGGACTACTAACATGGCAAATCAAACTTCGCTTGGTGCCGGGATCAGCAAACAGGCTGTTTTGGATGCACAGAAAGCCTGGGGAGATGGAATCGTCGCAATTTCAGCTGTTCATGCTGCGGGCGGTGATTTTGAGGCCCGCGCCAAACAGCATATCGAGACACTCTATGCCTACGATATCGCTGATGTCATGTTTAAGCCAACGCTTGCTTCGCAAAACCAGTTCCGTGGTACTTTTGATGCCGCGTTGAGCTATTTCATCGGTCGGGAAGGCACCGAGGACAACGGTTTTGCCATCATGGGATGGACGGATATCCGTTGGGAAAACACCGGTATCTATCTGAAAGGTGACATGGCACTCACCATGGGGAACTATTTCCTGACAGGTGCCGATGGCAACGTCACCAAGGTTGAGTATTCCTTCTCCTATATTTTGGATGACAACAACAATCTGCGCATTGTTTTGCATCACTCTTCCATGCCGTATTCCCCGGCATAAGCCTTTAGGCATAGCTAAAGCAGAGGGCCCAGTGCCCAATGAGCCTCCCAAGATTTTGGGGGGCTTTGTTGTATGTTGCGGGGAAAGCATCAGAATTTAGTGCGATATGCGCGCGATAAAGTGTATTTGATTGATCGTTATCGTTAAGTTCAACTCTTGATTGTGTATTTTATTGCACGCCGATACCCCTGCAGCATATCTTTGGCAGTGCCGCGCCGAGCCAAGCGCTCAGACGCGGACGAATTCTGTTCATCAAGGATATACGACATGACATTTCTGAAACCTCTTACCGCTGCTGCCTTTGTGGTGCTTGTATCTGGTGCTGCCTCTGCCGAAGCGATCAGCAAGCAAGAAGTGATTGATGCCCAGCTGTCCTGGGGCAAAGGGATCGAAGCCATTGCCGCGACGCATAAAGCGGGCGGCGATTTTGAGAGCCTCGCCAAAGAACATATCGATACGCTTTATGCCTATGGTCTAAGTGATGTGATGTTCAAACCCACGCTGGCCTCGCAAAAACAGTTCCGCGCGGATTTTGATGGCGCGTTGAGCTATTTCATCGGCAGCGCTGGCAGCGAAGATAAAGGGTTTGCCATCAAAGGTTGGACCAAAGTGCGCTGGGAGAACAACGGCATCTACACGAGCGATGATACGGCGATGGCAATGGGGAACTATTACTTCACCGGGCCGGATGGGGTGGAAACCAAGGTGGAGTTTTCCTTTGGATATATCAAAGATGAGAATGGTGAGCTGAAAATCAATCTGCACCACTCCTCGCTGCCCTATTCGCCGTCCTGAGGATCTTGATAAACTGCGCGTTGGTGGCCTGTGCCACCGACGCGATTATGTATGCACATCTCCCAAGTTGCGATGGCTGATCGGGCCGGTTTGGTGAATTTCAGCTATTTTGGCGTGGGTATGTAACGGTCATGCTACGTTTTGTGGTTCCCACGGCCGCGCGTGGTCGTTATATGGGCTTCGGTTTTAACCTACATGCAGAGGACCTGAGATGGCCAACGTCGTGGTAGTGGGCGCCCAATGGGGTGATGAAGGAAAAGGCAAGATCGTTGACTGGCTCAGCGAACGTGCCGATGTAATTGCGCGCTTCCAAGGCGGTCATAACGCAGGCCATACGCTGGTGATTGATGGCAAGGTCTACAAGCTGCACGCGCTGCCCTCCGGTGTGGTGCGCGGTGGTAAGCTGTCTGTTATCGGCAATGGTGTGGTGCTGGACCCTTGGCATCTGATGAATGAGATCGAGACGGTGCGTGCACAGGGTGTTGAGATCAACCCCAAGACGCTGATGATTGCGGAAAACACCCCGCTGATCATGCCGTTCCACGGAGAGCTGGATCGCGCCCGTGAAGAGGCGGCCTCTAAGGGCACCAAGATCGGCACCACCGGTCGCGGTATCGGCCCGGCGTATGAAGATAAAGTTGGTCGTCGCGCTATTCGTGTGGCCGATCTGGCGGATGAGGCGACACTGATCGCCCGTGTTGATCGTGCACTGCAGCACCATGATCCACTGCGCAAAGGTCTGGGTGTTGAGCCGATCGACCGTGACGCGCTGATTGACCAGTTGAAAGAGATCGCAGGCAAGATCCTGCCTTATGCTGCGCCGGTTTGGAAAGTTCTGAACGACAAGCGCAAAGCGGGCAAGCGAATCCTGTTTGAAGGGGCGCAGGGCGCGCTGCTTGACATCGATTTTGGTACCTATCCTTTTGTGACATCGTCAAATGTGATCGCAGGGCAGGCGGCAACCGGTGTGGGTATCGGCCCCGGCTCAATCGATTATGTGCTTGGCATTGTAAAAGCCTATACCACCCGCGTTGGTGAAGGGCCGTTCCCAACCGAGCTGCTCGACAGCGAAGGCAACCCGGATGTGGATGGCGAACGTCTCGGCACCCGTGGTCATGAGTTCGGCACTACTACCGGCCGTCAGCGTCGTTGTGGCTGGTTTGATGCCGCGCTTGTACGCCAGACCTGTGCCACGTCGGGCATCAAAGGGATCTGCCTGACCAAGCTTGATGTTCTGGATGGGTTTGAAACCCTGAAAATCTGTGTCGGCTATGATCTGGATGGTGAACGTCTGGACTACCTGCCAACAGCCGCAGACCAGCAGGCCCGTTGCACCCCGATCTATGAAGAGATGGCGGGCTGGTCCGAAAGCACCGAAGGCGCGCGCAGCTGGAATGATCTGCCCGCAAATGCGATCAAATACGTGAAACGCGTCGAAGAGCTGATCGAGTGCCCTGTGGCACTGTTGTCGACCAGCCCTGAGCGCGATGATACCATCCTTGTGACCGATCCGTTTGCTGACTGATGGCAAAGGGGCTGAAATATAAGGCTCGGCGGCGCTGGGCGTTGGTGATTTTGCTCATTGGCATGCCGCTCTACATTATTGCGGCGGTGAATGTGGTGGCGCTGTTTGAGCGCCCCCATATTCTTGTAGAGCTTTTGATCTATGTGGCGCTTGGGATCCTATGGATCTTGCCGTTCAAATTTGTCTTCCGTGGGGTTGGAAAAGACGATCCCGACACGTGAAGGATGGCATGTGAACCACTGGTTTCAGATGCTTGAATGACATAAAAAAGCCGCGGATCTCTCCGCGGCTTTTGTTGTTTGAATAGACCTTGGCAGCTTAGCCAGCCGCGCGCCCCTGCGGTTGGAAGCCGATTTCCTCTGACGCGGCAAAGCGGCCGTTTTGACGGCGAGCGATTTTGCCATCGCGCAACAGCCGACCAAAGGACCGCATGCTGTCTTCGCGGTTGAATTCGGTACCGGTTGCACGGACCTTGTTGATAAGCTCGGGGCGCGAAAACACATCCTGGCCTTTGACAAAGCTCAGATAAGATGCGGCCGCTTCGAGCATTTCATGCAGTTCAACCGCACCTGTGTCATGGGCATATTTGGCAAAGTTGCTATCTGAGGTTTCAGGTGCTGCGGGTTTCATGCTTGTGGTGACACGACGCGGGCGTACCGTCGATTTGGCCACCACTTTGGCCTCGGCTGGCTTGGGCTCATCAATGCGCTGTTCTGCCACCAGTTTCAGCGGCTGATTTTGAGCGGCCGCGGGGCGTTCGCTGCGACGGCGCACCACCGGGCGGCGTGGTTGCACCGCGCTCGCCAGATCCTTGCGGTAATCCGCTGAGGCATCTTCGGCATCATCGTTTTTGTCACCTTGAGCCGCGGAAACAGCTGCGCGCATATGGCCATAGGCCTCGCGGGAGGCGGCGGCGTCCGGATCGTCCAGTTTCTCATCAGCGGCTGCCATCAGGCGGGAAACATCGCTACCAGGAAGCTTGGGTGCCTCTGGCGCTGATGTCTCTTTGGTGCCGGTGGCTGCGAGCAGCTCAGCTTCGACTGCGGCCAGTTCCTGACGCAGATCGTCCTCATCATCAGCGCTGAGGCTGGAAGCGGGTGCCGCCGTCTTCTGGGCGGCAGCCTTCTGCGCAGCAGGTTCCGCAACGGCGCTGCGGCGTACGCGGATCACCCGGCTACGGCGAGGTTTGGTTTCTGGTGCGCTTTCTGCTGCTGGCGCGTTTTGTTTTGGCGCATCCTCAGAAACGGTGGCGACGTCTTCAGTCGCGGCTTTGTCAGCCTTCAGCTCTTGCAGTGCGCGTTCGATCAGATCGTCATTGTCGAGCCCTTCCTCGTCAGCGGGTTCACTTTCGAGTGCTGCGGAGAGGTCATCAGATTTGGTTTTCAGCGCTTCAGCGTGCTGATCTTCGGAGAACTCGTCCGCTGGGGTGCGCGACACCACTGCGCGGATGCGTTGCAGTTTGGCGGCGATGCTGTTGGCGGCGGGTTTTGGTTTTTCGGCGACTTCAACAGTTTCTGCCGGCAGAACCTCGGCGGCTTCTGGTTGCGTGTCAGCGGTTTCAGCTACCACTGCTGCGATCTGATCCAGGTCGATTTCAGGCTCTTGAACCTCATCTGGTTCAGATGCTTCAACTTCAGCTGTTTCAGTCTCAATTGTATCTGCATCAGCCTCTTCCAAGGCACCTTCTGCAAAATCGAGGTTGTCGTCTTCCTCTGGGGTTTCTTCTTCCTCGGCAGCTTCTTCGTTAACCTGTGCGCTGTCAGCTGCTGCACTGTCAGCGTCAAAGAATTCCACGGTGGAATCGGCAATGATCGGGTAGTTGCTTTCGACGGCTGCTGCGGCAGTCTCTTCTTGCGCGTCGTCCTGGGCGGTCTCGCTGGGCACCTCTGCAGACACCTCTTCTTCCAGGGGCTGCTCAATAGACGCTGCAGTGTCCTCAGAAACGGGCGCAGGCTGCTCTGCCTCCAGCGTTTCAGGCTCCGCAAGCGCTGCAGATGTCGCGGCTTTTGCCGGGGCTGTGACCGTTTCTGCCGCAGGCTGGGTCTGAGGAGCTTCGATTTTTGCGGTTTCAACCGGTGCTGTCTCGACCTTTGCCTCAGCAACCGGGGTGTCCGCTGCAGTCACATCCGCGACAGGCGTTTCTGCGACTGGCGCCACGGCCGGTGCATCGGAGGTGGTTTCGCTGGCTGCGCGCAGGTGGATGCCAGCGTTCGAGGTGCGGGCCTCGACCTGGCGGGCAATTTCACGCTGGGCGATACGGGCCAGCATGTCTGCATCCGGTTGCGGTGGCTCAGCACCAAAATATCTGTCGTCTGAGGCGAGGTCGCGGAAATATTCAGCGATCGCCTTCATGGTTCCAAAGGAATCCTCAAACCCCTCCAACGTACAGGAGAAAGTTCCGTAGGACACCGTCAGTACTTTGTTGTTCTGTACCATTTCTTAGCTCGTCCTCGCCAAAGTCATGTCATTCATCTTATTGGTCAGAACGACAAATTCTGCCCGAATCCGTGCAATTGATCGTATCATTTTGTGTTCACATTGTGGCTCGTTTCCGAATCTGCGAGAAACTGTTTATGGCTATGCTGATTGTTGAACAGGACCAGGCGGTAACGCTGCTGGGCGGTGGCGCGGTGGATTCGGAAGATCTCAGGCTTGCCCTGGGGCTTGCACCACGGTTTGTCGCCGTTGACGGTGGCGCGAATATGGCGCTGGAACTGGGGGTCAAACCCGAAGCAGTGGTGGGGGATTTCGACTCCATTTCCGATGGCGCGCGTGCGGCATTGGGCCAAGCACGCATGGTTCACATTACCGAGCAAGACACCACAGATTTTGACAAAGCTCTACGCCATATCAACGCGCCATTGGTGATTGGAGTGGGGTTTCTGGGCGCGCGGATTGATCATCAATTGGCTGCGTTGAATGTGCTGGCGCAGCCACATCCAAGCCCCTGTATCTTAGTCGGTGAACATGAGGTTCTGTTTCATCTGCGCAGGCCCATTGCGTTGGATATGGCGGCAGGTGACGTGGTGTCGCTTTATCCGTTGCAACGGGTTCAGGCGCGCTCTACCGGGTTGGAATGGCCCATTGATGCGCTGACTTTTGATCCGATAAGCCAAATCGGCACATCCAATCGCGCTTTGGGGCCCATCAGCCTGACACCTGCGGGGCAGGGGCTGATGGTGATGTTGCCCAAACACTACCTAAAGCCGCTGATAGATATCTATCTGTCTTAGGCTTCTGCTGGCTGTGTGAGGCTGACCTGGCGTTCGCGCCAGACCGCATAAAGCCCAGCCGCCATTGTGACCATGATGCCCAGACCCGCCAATGTGTTGGGGAATTGGTTGAACACCAACCAGCCGATCAACGTGGCAATCGGGATCTCAAGATATTGCATCGGGGCTAGCGTAGCTGAAGGCGCATAGCGCAGGCTCCAGGTCATCAGCAGGTGCGCAAGCGTTCCCAGAATACCAATGGAGAGCAGCAACCCCCATTGTTGTTGTGTTGGAGCCGGAAGTTGCAGTGCGTCAACCTGCCAGTTTTGCCCAACGCCTAGGATTGGGATCAACAATACGCAGGCAACAACGCCGGACACCGCCTGCAAACCCAAAGGATCGGTGGCTTTGGCGACCTTACGTGTGATCAAAACAAAGAGTGCAAAAATCACAGCTGTTGCAACAGGCCAGAGTGCGGGTAGCCCCACATCGACAAAGCTTGGCTGTACCACCATCAATGTACCAAGAAACCCAACCGCGCAGGCGCCCAGTCGATGGGGGCCGATGGCTTCTTGCAGAAAGATACGCCCCAAAAGCAGCAGGATAAACGGGCAGACAAAGGCAATCGCCACCGCATCGGCCAGCGGGAGATACTGCAAACCGGTGAACATGGTTGCAATGCCCAGCATGTGTAAAACTGTACGTAGCACCACAAGGCCCATCAATCCCGCCGGAATACGCCAATGGCGTTTGCTGATCCAGATCAGCGGAAACAGGATCAAACTCTGTATAAAAAAGCGGACGAGCAGAACTTCTCCAAGCGGGGTATCGCTTAGCAGTTTGGCTACGGCATCCCCCATGGGGGCAACCAGGCAAAAACCAAACATGAGGGCAATGCCACGGACTGGACGGTCAACTATCATGAACGCACGCTAGCGAGTTAGAATTTTCCAAACAAGCAAAAGTTGTTCATGTTACATATGTATTAGGCCCGACTGTAAGTATGCCCAGGCTGCTTGCACAGTCTGGGCATACCTATTCTTAAGGTTGGTGAAGGTCCGTGTGGATCAGCAGTTAGGAATATTCACCGCAAGCCCGCCAAGCGAGGTTTCCTTATATTTTTCATGCATGTCTGCCCCGGTCTGGCGCATGGTCTCAATCACGGAATCCAGCGGAACAAAATGCTCCCCATCGCCGCGCAGGGCAAGTGAGGCGGCCGAAACCGCTTTGATCGCGCCAAGCCCATTGCGTTCAATGCAGGGTACCTGAACCAGACCGGCAACCGGATCGCAGGTCATGCCCAGGTGGTGTTCAAGTGCGATCTCTGCTGCGTTTTCCACCTGTTCCGGCGTGCCGCCCATAACGGCACAAAGCCCGGCAGCCGCCATGGCCGAGGCAGAACCAACTTCGGCCTGACAGCCTGCTTCCGCGCCAGAAATTGACGCATTGAATTTCACCAACCCACCAATGGCTGCGGCGGTGAGCAGGAAATCTTCGATATGGCGTTCAGATGCGCCGGGCACGTGATCAAGGTAGTAGCGGATCACCGCAGGCAGCACGCCCGCCGCGCCATTGGTGGGGGCGGTGACAACCTGACCACCTGCCGCGTTTTCTTCGTTCACGGCCATGGCATAGACGCTCATCCAGTCGTTGACGGTGTGCGGCGCAACCAGGTTCATGCCACGTTCCGCCAGAAGTGTTTCATGGATCTTCTTCGCGCGTCTGCGCACGTTAAGCCCGCCGGGCAGGATGCCGTCGCGTTCAAGCCCGCGGTTGATACAATCATTCATCACCTGCCACAGGCGTTTGGTGCCCGTTTTCAGATGGGTTGCATCCTGACGTGACAGCTCATTGGCGCGTTTCATTTCGGCGATGGATTTGCCGCTCGCCTTGGCCATCTTCAGCATTTCCAAAGCCGATTTGAACGGGAAGGGTACTGGCGCACCGTCATCAGTGTCTCCCCCATGGGCCAGCTCATCCTCGGTCAGTACAAAGCCGCCCCCAATGGAATAGAACACCTCCTGCATGACCACATCGCCTTCGGCGTCGGTGGCCATCAGGATCATGCCATTGGCGTGGCCCGGCAGCGCGCGATCATAGTCAAAGATCAGATCAGTTTTGGGGTTAAAGCGCAGTTTCGGCAGATCCGGTGGACACAGCTGGTGCGTCTTGGCTAGCTCGGCCAGGCAGGCTTCGGCCTTGTCATCATCATAGCTGTCGAGTTCAAACCCCGCGAGCCCCAGGATAGTGGCGCGGTCAGTTGCGTGGCCCACGCCGGTAAAGGCAAGCGATCCATGCAGCGAGGCCTTGAGGCCAGCGGGTTCAAACGGCGCTTCGCGGATCATCTGCAAGAACCGTGCGGCGGCCACCATAGGGCCCATCGTGTGCGAAGACGACGGGCCGATGCCCACTTTGAACATGTCAAAAACGGAGAGAAACATTAAAGAGCGGCTCCTTCTGGCGGGCAAGCATAGTGCGGCATGCTAAAGGGGGTGGGGCCGAGGCCCTCGGCGTCAATTGCGGCGCGGACTGCGGCGCGGTGTTCCAGGCGTTCACATAAGGCATGAAGCGCCGGATAATCGGTGAGGTCGAACCAGCCGGTTTCCCCCTGCGGATAGAGCGCGGACCAACGCAGGCAGGTGGCAACATAGTAATCCAGAACCGAAAGCCTGTCTGCCCCGAGGATGCTGGAGTTCCCTGCAAGCTCATCGAGCAGCCCAAGATGCGTCTGCAGTCGGGCGGACGTGCGTTTGCGCAATTCCGGCTGCGTGTCTTCGGGCCCGTAGCGATGCAGGTAGAACTGCATGATCAGGTCTGGGTGCAGCGTGTTTGAGATGAAAAACAACCATTTGAGGAACGCAGGCCGGTCTTTTTCGCCACTTTGAGGCGCCAATGCCTGATGCGTTTCGCTCAGATAAAGCAAGATTGCGCCAACTTCAGAAATGGTCCCATCTGGCGTCTCCAGCGCGGGGATCTTACCGCTCGGGTTCACGGCGAGATATTCCGGCGATTTCTGCGCCGAAACCGTGCGGTCCACCAAATGGGTCTCATAGGGCAGCTGTAGCTCTTCCAGCACCAAGCGAATGATCAGCGAGGCGTTGTCTGGAGCATAAAAGAGGCGATAGCTGGGTTTCATGTGATTACCCTACTCAACGGCGTGCAGGTGGTATGGTTTGTTTGCGACGTTTCCTATAGGAAACACGTACAGTTTTTACGCTTCATTGCAAGGGTGGTTTCGCTTAGGGCTTTGCCCAAAGCGATCGGCGCTACACCGTTTGCGTGCCGTTCAAGCCAACGATGAGTTGGGCCTATGGGGGGCAGGCTCTTGGAAGGGGGACTGGGGGTCTATGCAGGCGCATAGGTGACTGCCTGCAAAAGGGCACACGCATATATTTGGTATATCGTATTTTTGCGTATAGCGCTCCTATGAGTGCTCGCTTGAGAGGCTATAAACGCCTATGTATCAATTGACAGCAAGCGATGGAGTATACGCGATGAGCAGCGATCTTTCCCCTATCGACAAGGCAAAATTTGTCGCAGCCAAACGGGCGGCAGATATGGTGGAAGATGGTATGCGACTGGGGCTGGGCACCGGGTCTACCACCGCTTGGCTTGTGCGGTGTCTGGCACAAATGGTGCAAGAGGATGGGCTGAGGATTTCAGCGGTGCCAACCTCAGCACGCACGGCCAATATGGCGCGCGAGCTTGGTCTCAACGTGGTCACATTGGATGATGCCAAGTGGCTGGATCTTACCATCGATGGAGCAGATGAGTTTGATCATGATCTCAACCTGATCAAAGGTGGCGGTGGCGCGCACCTGCAGGAAAAGATCGTTGCAACCGCGTCTGATCAGATGGTGGTGATTGCCGATGCGGGCAAGGCTGTTGATACGCTTGGCGCTTTTCCCTTGCCGGTTGAGGTGCTGCCTTTTGGTTGGCAGACCAGCCAGGCCCTCTTGGAAGAGACGCTGGTCTCGATGGATGTTTTGGGGCGCACGTCCACGCTGCGGATGAACGGTTCTGATCCATTTATTAGTGATGAGGGCAATTATATCCTAGATCTCCACCTCAATCGGATCGGCAATGCCCGCCAGCTGGCGTTGGTGCTCAATCAAATCCCCGGGGTGATCGAGAACGGCCTCTTCATCGATATCTGCGACCGGGTGGTGATCGGTCACGGCGATGGCACAGTGGTGGTGCGTGACATAAATGAAGGCACCGAGGAGCGGGATCGGCTTGATTTTGCAGAAGAAGACAATCTGTTTGGTGATTTGATCGACTGAACAGATGTGTAGGGGCCTGTTTTGTACTCCGAGCGCAGTTGCAAGTTTGGCTTGCGGGGGCAGCTGCGCATATTGGCCTGCCTCTGTATCGGTTCAACGTGAGTGGTGCGCGCACCTGGTGCAGTGTTTCTGTGTCACACCAGTGGGATAATTTCCTTAATCTGTGAAATTGATCATCTTTTAGTTGTAATTACCTGTGTCATTTTTCATGATGAGGCACTTGTAGTAAAGTGATCGTCGTGCCGAGCTAATGCCTTCTCATCCCACAAAAAAACACAAAGACGCACCACAAGTTGTTGTGACGCGGCACCGCGGTGGTCTGCAGATGTGGTTATTGATCTTTTGCGCAGTGCTTTGGGTCGGGCTCTTTTTGCTACAACTCTATTTTGTGTCCATGCATGGTACGGAGTGGGCGCCGGATCGCATTGCCGTTTTGGGTTGGCTTGTGGGGGCCGCGATCATCGGGGTGCAGTATCATCTGCTCCCGGGTTCGGGGCCTGAAACAGTATTGATCGTGTCAGATTTTGGCATTCAATCCGCAAATCACCACTGGAATGGCATGTGGGTGCGCTGGCGGGATGTGGCCTGTATCGAGGCCTATGATCCGCGTCGGGGCGGGTTGCGCTCTCCTGCGAAGCTTGTGTTCTGGGATAACGACGGCAACCGCGCCAGCCTGCCGCTGATTATGCCTGAGCGCGACAATGCACAGCGGCGCGCGTTTTTTGCCGCGCTCAACCACTATTGGCCGGGCTGGGATCGCCCCTGCAGCCAGCAGCCCAGAGGGCGATGTGACAGGCCGCATGATCTGCACTGAGGTGCAGATTTTTACATCCTCTTCACAAGTTTGCGACTATCTGGGCAAAACACAGCGTTAAATCTGGTGCATTGGCTGCAGCTGGTTGAAACCTGGGTCAAAACGCCCAACTGGGCGTATGGCAATTGGTGTTCCAGTGTGGGATACGTCTATAGGACTTTGAAGGGGCAATGGTCATGAGCTTTGACTACGATCTGTTTGTAATTGGTGGCGGTTCCGGTGGTGTGCGCGCGGCGCGGGTGGCTGCTGGTGGTGGCGCCAAGGTCGGCCTCGCCGAAGAGAGCCGCTATGGCGGCACCTGCGTTATTCGCGGCTGTGTGCCAAAAAAACTGATGGTTTACGCCTCTGAGTATCCAAGCATGGTCGAAGATGGTCGTGCCTATGGCTGGGACATCACCGAAAACGGTTTCGACTGGAATGCGTTCAGCGGCAAATTGAATGCCGAGCTTGACCGGTTGGAAGGGATCTACCGCAACCTTTTGGCCAATTCCGGCGTGGAAAGTCATGATCAGCGGGCCAAGCTGTTTGATGCACATACCGTTGAACTGGCGGATGGCACCAAAAAAACTGCCAAACATATTCTGGTGGCAACAGGCGGCTGGCCAACAGTTCCTGAATTCCCCGGTCATGAGCTGGCGATCACCTCAAATGAGATCTTCCATCTGAAACAGCTGCCCGAAAACATCCTGATCGTGGGCGGCGGCTATATCGCATCTGAATTTGCAGGCATCATGAATGGGTTGGGTGTTAAAACCACGCAGTTCTATCGCGGCCCACAAATTCTGCGCGGCTTTGACGATGAGGCGCGCAACACCGTTGCCGCGGGCATGATCGAAGCAGGCGTTGATCTCCAGGTTGAGACTAATGTGGTCTCCATGGTGAAAGACGGCGACAAGATCCGCGTCACCGATACTAAGGGGCGCGAAACCAGCTTTGATGTGGTGATGTATGCCACCGGTCGCGCACCCAATTCCAACGGGCTTGGCCTTGAAGAACTGGGGGTTGAGCTTGGCTCAAAAGGTGAGGTTAAGGTTGATGCCTATAGTCAGACCAAAGTGCCTTCGATCTATGCGGTGGGTGATGTGACGGACCGTGCAAACCTCACCCCGGTTGCGATCCGCGAAGGCATGGCTTTTGTCGAAACCGTGTTCAACGGCAACCCCACCAGCCCGGATCACGATCTGATCCCAACGGCGATCTTTACCCAGCCAGAAATGGGCACCGTGGGCCTTTCAGAAGAAGACGCGGCCAAACAGGAGCCGATCGAGGTCTATTCCACCTCATTCAAGCCAATGCAGCAAAGCTTTGCTGGGCGTGCAGCCAAGGTGATGATGAAACTGGTGGTTTCCAAGGCCTCGCGTAAGGTGCTGGGATGTCACATTGTTGCGCCGGGCGCGGGTGAGATGATCCAGCTTGCGGGTATCGCCGTAAAAATGGGCGCAACCAAAGAAGATTTTGATCGTACTGTTGCAGTTCACCCAACCATGTCGGAAGAACTGGTAACAATGAAAACACCGGTGCGTGAAACTTGAAAATTGAAAAAAAACGTTCAGGTTACAGAGAGGCCGCCATGCGGGCGGCCAATCACCTGAACGGTGGAACTCTTAAGGGATAGGAGACATATGGCGGGCAATAATGGTGGCCCCTGGGGCGGCGGAGGCTCTTCTGGGGGAGGTAACCGGGGCAATAACAACGGAGGCGGCAACAACAATGGTGGCCGTCGCCCGGATGATCCCCAGATCCCCGAAATCGATGAGCTGATGAAAAAAGGCCAAGAGCAGCTGCGCGTCCTGATGGGCGGTCGCGGCGGCGGAAACGGCGGCGGCTCACGTGGTGGTAATGGCGGCGGTGGTGCTCCACTGTTTACCAAAGGCACCGCTGCACTTGGTGCGGTTGTCGCGGCCGGTCTCTGGATCTTTGGCAGCATCTACACCGTGAAACCAGAAGAACAATCGGTTGAATTGTTCCTGGGTGAATATTCACAAACTGGCCAGCCTGGTCTGAACTTTGCGCCCTGGCCTCTGGTTACGCGCGAAGTGCTGCAGGTTCGGGTTGAGCAGGTCGAAAACATCGGCGCAGGCTCGCGTGGTTCTGACGCCGGCTTGATGCTGACCGGGGATGAAAACATCATTGATGTGGATTTCCAGGTGGTTTGGAATATTTCGGATCCAGCGAAGTTCCTGTTCAACCTTCGGGATGCGCAGACAACGATTAACGCGGTTTCTGAATCGGCAATGCGTGAAATTATCGCCCAGTCCGAACTTGCACCGATCCTCAACCGCGACCGTGGTGTGATCCGTGACCGTCTGGAAGAACTCATTCAGGCTACGCTGGATAGCTACGATTCCGGTGTGAACATCGTCCGGGTTAACTTCGATGGCGCCGATCCGCCAGAACCGGTAAAAGATGCCTTCCGCGAAGTGCAATCTGCTGGTCAGGAACGCGACCGTCTGGAAAAGCAGGCTGATGCCTATGCCAACCGCAAACTCGCGGCGGCACGTGGTCAGGCTGCGCAGACTCTGGAAGAAGCCGAAGCCTACCGTGCACGCGTTGTGAACGAAGCTTCGGGTGAAGCCAGCCGTTTCACCGCGGTTCTGGAAGAATACACCAAGGCGCCAGAAGTTACGCGCAAGCGTCTTTATCTGGAAACCATGGAAGAGGTTCTTGGCCGGGTCGACAAGATCATCCTGGATGAGAACTCAGGCGGAAACTCTGGCATTGTGCCTTACCTGCCGCTCAATGAACTGCGCCGTTCTGGCTCGGAGGGCAACTGATGCGTAAATCTAATCTGTTGATCGTTCTCCTTGCTGGGGCGCTGTTCCTGGCTCTGTCTTCGATCTTTATCGTGGACGAACGCCAAAAGGCGCTGGTACTGCGTTTTGGTCGTGTGGTTCAGGTTCAGGAAGATCCGGGGCTTGCGTTTAAAGCGCCGTTTATCGATGAGGTCGTGCGCTATGACGACCGCATCCTGAGCCTCGAAGTTGGCCCGCTGGAAATCACCCCGCTTGATGATCGTCGTCTGGTGGTGGATGCATTCTCACGCTACCGCATTTCAGATGTAGATGCATTCCGTCAGGCGGTTGCGGGCGAAGGTGTCTTTGGTGCGGAACGTCGTCTGGACAAGATCATGCGTGACCAAACGCGTGAAGTTCTGGGTTCTGTAAGCTCAAACGACATCCTGTCTTCTGATCGTGCCGCGCTTATGCTGCGGATCCGCAACGGTGCAATTGCACAGGCGCGCTCTCTGGGCCTTGAGGTGATCGACGTGCGCCTGAAACGCACCGACTTGCCGCAAGCCAACCTGGAAGCCACCTTTGCCCGTATGCGTGCAGAACGGGAACGTGAAGCCGCAGACGAGATCGCCCGTGGTGAAGAAGCAGCCCAGCGTGTACGCGCACAGGCGGATCGTACCGAGGTTGAGCTGGTCTCTGAGGCCGAACGCGAAGCCGAGGTCATTCGCGGTGAAGCGGATGCGCAGCGCAACGGCATCTTTGCCGAGGCCTATGGTGCGGATGCGGAATTCTTTGAATTCTATCGCTCGCTCAATGCTTATTCCGCGGCGCTGCAATCTGGAAACTCTTCTATGGTGCTGTCACCTGACAGTGAGTTCTTCAACTATTTGAAGTCTGCGACAGGCAACGGCCAGTAAGGCTTCACCAGTTTTGAATGTTTGAACCGGCCCCGTTTGGGGGCCGGTTTTTTTGTCGCAATTGCATCTGCGGGGATCATCCCCATTTCGCGGTGAAAGGGCGTGAGGCATGAATTGGCGCTGCCCGTTTTTTATGTGTTTTAGGAGGTATATGGCATGGGCGCGACAAACATACAGGAGATCAGCTACCCGCTGCCGAGCAGGCATTTGGAACAAGCCAATTGGGTTGATTGTTTCGAAGTCAAAAGCGGAGAGGCGGGTATGGATGCGACCAGAGCTGTTGCGCGCATCTTTGATGCGCCACCGCCGCGTTGGGTGCGTGCCCTCACCAGTTTGCGCAATAAAATCGTGGGCCTGGTTGGGCTAGAGGGCGGTGAAATCTCAATCGATGGGGAAAAACTGGGCGCTTTTCCCGTCTTGTATCGCGGGCCAGATGCGGTGGTTTGTGGCTTTGACGACTGGCATCTGGATTTCCGTGTTGTGGTGGAAACCCCCAAAAACGGTGCGGATCAGCGGGTGCGATTGGCCACATTGGTGCGGCGTAAACATTGGTTTGGATATGTCTATCTCTTTCTGATCACCCCATTTCATAAGGCGATTGCGCGTACATTGCTGTTGCGGGCAGCGCAGCCTTGATAGTGAGGTTTTGGGATGTGCGGGGCGTGGCGCTTGCCAAGTCTACTTCAATGGTCGCGGTTTACACCGACGCCGCACTTATATCTGTCTCAACTTGTTTCAACCGCTTTCACTTCGTTTTGAATTTGTGCAACATGCGTTGCAGGGCGGTTTGGAGACACTACATTGCTTGAGCATGTCATACGGCGATGCATGGGCCGGGGTTTTCTGTTCCTCATTCTGCCATCGACCGTTGACCAAAGATGAATTTGGCTATGACAAGGAGTAGTTCCGTGCAGCCACAAGTTACTTTTGCACAAGATTCAAACGGGCCTAGCGCACCCTGGCGCATGTTGAGCATGGCGCTGATGGCCGTGGCACTGATGTTGCTTCAGGCGATGGGCGCACAGGCGCGCCCCGAGAGCCTTGCTCCGCTTGCACAAAAGGTGAGCCCAGCTGTTGTAAACATCACCACCTCGACAGTGGTTGAAGGTCGTGTAGGGCCGCAAGGCATCGTGCCCGAAGGCTCACCGCTGGAAGATCTGTTCCGTGATTTCCAAGACCGTGGTGGCGAAGACCGCCGTGCGCGCCGTTCCTCTGCGCTGGGGTCGGGGTTCGTGATTTCCGAGGATGGTTTCATTGTCACCAACAACCACGTGATTGAAGGTGCAGATGAGATCGAGATTGAATTTTTCCCCGGCGAGGGCCAGCCAAGCGAGCTGTTGCCTGCAACCGTTGTGGGCACCGATCGCAATACCGATCTGGCCCTGCTGAAAGTCGAAGCGCCAATGCCGCTAAGCTATGTTCAGTTTGGTAATAGCGATGAGGCGCTGGTAGGTGACTGGGTTCTGGCCATGGGCAACCCGCTGGGGCAGGGCTTCTCTGTGTCTGCAGGGATTGTTTCGGCCCGTAACCGAGCGCTTTCGGGTCAGTATGACGACTACATCCAGACCGATGCAGCGATTAACCGCGGCAACTCCGGTGGTCCGCTGTTTAACATGGATGGCGAAGTGATTGGTGTGAACACTGCCATCCTGTCGCCCAATGGCGGTTCAATCGGGATTGGCTTTTCCATGGCCTCCAACGTGGTCAGCAAGGTTGTGGCACAGCTGAAAGAGTTCGGCGAAACCCGTCGCGGCTGGCTTGGTGTGCGCATTCAGGATGTGGATCCTGATGTGGCCGAAGCGATGGGGCTGGAAAATGCCGCAGGCGCGCTGGTAACCGATGTGCCGGAAGGGCCAGCCAAGGTAGCAGGTCTGCTGTCTGGTGACGTAATCCTGACCTTTGATGGCGTTGACGTTGAAGATACCCGTGGCCTGGTGCGCCAGGTTGGCAATTCCGAAGTGGGCAAAACCGTGCGTGTGGTTGTCTTCCGTGACGGCAAGACCGAGACCCTGCGTGTAACCCTGGGCCGCCGTGAAGACGCAGAGCGCAATGAGCAACCCGAAAATGGCAGCCCTTCTGAGCCTGAGACCAGCGAAAAAGAGCTGCTGGGCCTGACCATTGGTAGCCTGACCGAAGAGATGCGCGGTGAACTCAATGTCGAGAGTGACGTTGATGGGCTGGTGATCCTGTCGGTTGATGAAGCATCAGAAGCCTTTGAAAAAGGCCTGCGTGCGGGTGACGTGATCACCGAAGCCGGTCAACAGACCGTGGGTGACATTGCTGCGCTTGAGCAACGCATCCAAGAGGTCAAAGATGCAGGTCGCAAGTCACTGCTGCTGCTGGTGCGCCGCAATGGGGATCCACGCTTCGTTGCGCTGAACCTCGACTAACATCGCGTGGGAGCTTTCTGGCTCCCGCGTATTGGCCCGTATTATGGGGCCGGAATGAGAAAGGCCGCAGCACAGATGCTGCGGCCTTTTTCGTTCTGATGATCTGGTCGGGCTTAAATCATATCCAGTTCGGCCAGCTCTTCGAGCGCGGCATGATCGAGAATTTCAACACCACCGCGGCGAATATCCAGAATAGAGTTTCGTTTCCATCCGGCCAGCGTTTTGGACACCGCTTCGCGGGTAGCGCCCACATATTCTGCAAGCTCTGCCTGCGACAGTTTCAGCCAATCGTTCTGCCCTTCTGGCGACAGGTGCAGAAGTTTACGCGCCAGTCGTACCGGCAGTGGCAAGAAGACCTGTTCATTGAGCTGGGTGCTCATCCAACGCATGCGCTGCCCAGCAAGCCGCAACATGTCTTCGGCCAGCTCCGGGTGGTTTTGCAGCTGGGTCAACACGTCTTTGCGATCAAGCCTGCGCAGGGTGGACCGTCCGACAGAGGTGGCGGTCGCTGTGCGCACCCCCGGATCAAACAGCGCAATTTCACCGAACACCGCACCAGCAGAAATCCGATCCAGAATATGCCTACGCCCGGTGGACGACAGGATCGACAGTTCCAGCTCACCATCGATCACCGCATAAAGCGCGGTGCCTTCGTCACCTTGTTCAAACAATGTGTCGCCGGGGGCGAGCTGCATTTCCTGCGCCTGACGGTTCAGAGTCTCGCGCAGCCTGTCTGAGGCGCCGGAAAGAAATCCGGTTGTAGGAAGTTCCGCCATGGGCGCTCCTTGTGATGGCAGATGGGCCATGGGTTGGTCGAAGGCCGACCTGTTATACTGCAGCACAGGCTGATGTCGCGCCCAGGTTAACGTGCAACTGAAATCAAACCAAGTTTGCGCGCATTTTCAAGTGACAAGGTGCCGCTTTCAAGGCCCTGACGCCTTTGATACTTTAAAATGGCGTCTTTTGTGGCACGGTCGCGCTGACCAGTGACCGGGCCACTATAATGCCCACGTGCGCTCAGCGCCCTTTGCAGCGAGGCAAGCAGATCCGGAGACAGTTCAGCCGGGCACAGGGTTTCAAACCAGCGCTCCTGGCGCGGCTGGGTCACCACCTGCCGGGTCACCGTGCGCACAACTGCTGGCTCGACCACCAGACCATTGGCATCTGTCTGCGCCGGAGAGATGATCTCCTGCTGGGTCAGCGTGGCAATCCGTGCGGGAATGATTTCAGTGTCCCAGCACGTGCCTGCTGCGGCGCCGGGCGGGGCTTTTACAGCTGCGCTGCGCACAGTTTGCCCCGGCGGCAACGTGGCCGTGCAGGCGCTACAGCACAGCACAAGGCTTGCGATCCGCAGTCCGTTTGCAAAAGTGGCGGGAATAAACAACATGTGATTATGAGATAGTTCTGCGTGGTCGCTGCTCGTTTTGCGCGAGGTTAGACGATGTTGTTAGCCAGCGCAAACAGCCAATGTTGCGGCGCGCTCGCAAAGCAAGCGCAAATGCAGATCTGCCGAACTGAGCGTGCTTGGTGTGATTTGGGTTTGATGGGCACATATTCGCTTTTTCGCAGATCTCATCCGGATGAGAGAGATGCGAAAACGACGTGCAGATGGTTGATCTTTCTGGGGGAATGTCACCATATACAGGATGAATTTGGGCATGAGCCTAGGCAATTGCAATTTTGTCCGTGTAGCTGTTGCATCACGGGCTGTATCAGGGGCATCGGGCCTCATCGTTTGCAAGTACCGAGGAAGGGAAGACGAACAATGGCGAAAATCACCTACATCGAACACAGCGGCACAGAACATGTTGTGGAGGTGGCCAATGGGCTCACCGTGATGGAAGGCGCGCGTGACAATAATATCCCCGGCATCGATGGAGATTGCGGCGGGGCTTGCGCCTGTTCGACGTGCCATGCCTATCTGGCACCGGATTGGGTGGAAAAAGTACCCGCCATGGATGACATGGAAGAAGATATGCTGGATTTCGCCTTTCAGCCCGAACCGCCACGTTCGCGCCTGACCTGTCAGCTTAAGGTGACGGACGCGCTGGATGGTCTGGTGGTGCACATGCCTGAAAAACAGATGTAACAACGGAGATATGGAAGATGCCGGTTTTTTCGACAGAGGTCTGGAATAAAGCGCGGCGTCTACCGCATCAATACAGGCCAGCTCTTGCGCGCCGCGCCGGGCTGATGTTGAGCCTGTGGCTGATGACGGCTGGGGCTGTTGCCGCCGAAACGGTAACAGCTGCAAGCTTTGATCAGCCGACCCGCCGCTATGCACATGGGGTGCTGGGGGATGCCATTGAATATGGCAGCCTGCGGATCACATCTGCGGCGGGATCAATTGAGGTGGTCTTGCCCAAAGATCACGTCTTTGAAGATCTGGCACCACGGCTGGTTGATATTGATCTTGATGGTCAGGCCGAGGTCATGGTGGTGGAAACGGATATGGCGCGCGGTGCCCAGCTTGCGATCTATGATCACAGCGGTAAAAAGATTGCAGAAACGCCGCACATCGGGCGTTCAAACCGCTGGCTTGCGCCGATTGGGGCTGCGGATCTGGATGGGGATGGCCTGGTGGAGCTGGCCTATATCGACCGCCCGCATCTGGCCAAAACCCTGCGCATCTGGCGCTATCAGGATGGCGCACTGGTGGAAGTCGCCGCGCTGCGAGGGCTGACAAACCACCAGATCGGTCAGGATTTCATTACCTCAGGTCTGCGCCGCTGTGGCGATACTGTTGAGCTGATCACCGCTGATGCCCATTGGCAGTCCGTCGTGGCCACCGTGCTACAGGCAGATCAGCTCAAGAGCCGGGTGATTGGCGCGTTTCAAAAAGATCCGGAACTGAAACGCGCTTTGGCCTGCGATGACTGAAACGCGCACGCGCTTATGAGGGCTGAGGGCGGCTGTGATCGTTGCGGGGCTAGCTTCCCACCACATGGCCGCCGGAAATATCGCCCAGTGATGAAAACAGCGCAGCGGTATTGTTTACCCCTACTTTGCGCAAAAGCCGCGCCCGGTGGACTTCTATGGTGCGGTGGCTGAGGCTCAGCTCGCGGGCGATTTCCTTGCTGGTCATCCCCTGCGCGAGCAGCGTGTAGACTTCGCGTTCGCGTCGCGTCAGCGGGTGATAGGGGCGGCTGGCGGATAGGTCGGCAAAGCTCCAGACCGCATGTGCCAATGGGCTATTGGGGGTAAAGCTATGGCCGCGCACCCGGACCCAGAACAAATCCCCATCTTTACGCCGCATCACCCGTTCATCCCAATAGAGCGTGCCTTTTCTCAGGCATTCACGGCCTCGGTGGGTGATGTTTTCAAACTCGGCTCGTGAGGGGTAGAGAAACGCAAAAAGTTCGCCAATCATCTCCGCACGTTCATAGCCAAACATCTCGCAAAAGCGGTTATTGCATTCGCGCAGAACGCGATTTTCAGTCACCACCAGGCCAATAGGAGCCATATCAAATGCGGCTTCAAGCAGGGGGCGGGCTGGGATCTGGGGCGCAGTCTGGGTGGTATCCTTTTGGGGGGAACCTGGCTGGGATGTCGCTGCGGCCATCGGTACTCCATCTGCTAGAAAAACAAAACGCGGGTGGAAGA
The DNA here is from genome assembly GCF_009617595.1 of Tritonibacter aquimaris. Lineage (GTDB taxonomy): Bacteria > Pseudomonadota > Alphaproteobacteria > Rhodobacterales > Rhodobacteraceae > Epibacterium > Epibacterium aquimaris. Next base: position 369,546 of record NZ_WIXK01000005.1, read on the forward strand.
AACTATAGCGGCGCAGGCGTATGAAAAAAGCGCGCGGTCAGGAAATTTGCGTGAAACGTCGCGTTTCTGAACCTGTTTTATTGATGTTTTGTGGAGTGTTGCGGCGTCTTTGCGAAAGGCATCTTTGAGATGTGCGCTGACGACTGTGCGAACTGCAGGCAGCGTAAAATGCCGCCTGCAGTTCAATGTGTAAATGGGCGCGTATCAGATCAAAGCGCGCGCCAGCCGATATCGCGGCGGACAAACCCTTCCGGCCAGTCGATCTGATCCACCATCGCATAGGCGCGATCACGGGCTTCTTGCAGATTGTCGCCGCGCGCAGTGATGTTCAAAACGCGCCCACCAGTGGCCAGAACCTTGCCATCTTCGGCTTTGGTGCCCGCGTGAAATGCCATGTTTTCGCTGTCTTCTGGCAACGCATCCAGGCCCTTGATCTCGGTCCCTTTTTCATATGAACCGGGATAGCCATTTGCTGCCATCACCACAGTGATGGCGTGGTCGTCGGCCCAGTTCACCTGCGCGTCTTTCAGGCGACCTTCGGCGGTGGCTTGCAGCAGATCCAGCACCTGACCGCCCAGGCGCATCATCAGCACCTGGCATTCCGGATCGCCGAAACGCACGTTGTATTCCACCAGACGTGGCTGATCGTCTTTGATCATCAGACCGGCATAAAGAACGCCCTGATAGGGCATGCCGCGATCCGCCATGGCTTTCATCGTGGGTTTCACGATCTCTTCCATCGCTTTTGCTTCGATCTCAGCCGACAGCACCGGAGCAGGGGAATAGGCTCCCATGCCGCCGGTGTTCAGGCCGGTGTCACCTTCGCCCACGCGTTTGTGGTCCTGCGCGGTGCCGATCGAGAGCACATCTTCGCCGTCAACCAGAACAAAAAGCGAGGCTTCTTCGCCTTCCATGAACTCTTCGATCACCACTTCTGCGCCGGCACCACCAAAAGCGCCGCCAAACATGTCATCAATGGCGTCCAGCGCGGTTTGTTCATCCATCGCCACAATCACGCCTTTACCCGCTGCCAGACCATCGGCCTTGACAACAATCGGCGCGCCGTTTTCGCGTACATGTGCCTTGGCGGCCTCTGCATCGGTGAAATGGCCATAGCCTGCGGTGGGCGCATTGGCCGCGTCGCAGATTTCCTTGGTAAAGCTTTTGGAAGCTTCCAGCCGCGCTGCATCTTTTGACGGACCAAAGACCAGAATGCCCGCTTCGCGCAGGCGATCCGCCACCCCTTCGGCCAGCGGGGCCTCAGGGCCCACAATCACAAAATCAATGGCCTCTTCCTCGGAAAAACGCGCAACCGCGCCGCCATCAAGAATATCCAGATCCGCACATTCGGCGATCTGTGCAATGCCTGCGTTTCCCGGTGCCACAATCAGCTTGTCGCATTTTGGGTTCTGTTTCACGGCCCATGTCAGCGCATGTTCGCGCCCGCCGCTGCCGAGGATGAGGATATTCATTGCGCTGTCTCCGATCTGCTTGGCCTTGCTTGCGGCGTGTCATATGCTGCGCGCGAGCCTAAAACAAGAACCCATCCCATTCGCCGAGCCCTGATCCCCCATGTCTGACCTGTTTGATGATCCCCAGCCGGGGCAAAATGCTCCTGAATTCACTGTCTCCGAACTTTCCGGTGAGGTGAAGCGCACATTGGAAGGCTCTTTTGGTCGTATTCGGGTGAAGGGCGAGGTTGGCCGTGTGTTCAAAGCGCGCTCAGGCCATCTGTATTACGACATCAAGGATGAAAAATCCGTTCTGGCCTGCACCACCTGGAAAGGGCAAGTCGCGGGATTGTCGGTTGTTCCCGAAGAGGGGCTTGAGGTGGTTGTCACTGGTCGGCTCACTGCCTTTGGGGCGCAGTCCAAATACAATATGAATGTGGATGAGGTTGCGGTTGCCGGGCAGGGCGCGTTGATGGCGCTTTTGGAAAAGCGCAAGAAACAGCTTGAAACCGAGGGGCTGTTTGCGGATGCGCGCAAAAAACCGCTGCCGTTTCTGCCCCAGTTCATTGGGGTTGTGACCTCACCCTCGGGGGCGGTGATCCGCGATATTCTGCATCGTTTGCGCGATCGTTTTCCGCGCAAGGTTCTGGTTTGGCCGGTGGCGGTACAGGGGCAGAACTGCGCGCCAGAGGTCGCGCGCGCCATTGAAGGGTTTAACCAGCTCAGCCCCGGTGGTGCACTGCCGCGTCCGGATTTGATTATTGTCGCCCGAGGCGGTGGTTCAATCGAAGACCTTTGGGGGTTTAACGAGGAAATCGTTGCCCGCGCAGCTGCCGCCAGTGAGATCCCGCTGATATCAGCCGTGGGCCATGAAACCGACACCACCTTGATAGATTTCGTGTCCGATAAACGCGCGCCCACACCCACGGCGGCGGCGGAGCTGGCGGTGCCAGTACGGCTTGATCTGTTGGCGTGGACGTCGGAGCAGGGCGCGCGGCTTTCGCGCGCCGCCGGTCAAACAGTACAACTGCGCCGCCAGCGCCTGAATGATCTCTCCCGCGCTTTGCCGCGTCCTGAAGTGCTGCTGGAAACGCCGCGTCAGCGGCTGGATCGGGTGGCAGACCGTCTTCCCAATGCGTTGATCTCTGGCGTGCAACGGCGTCGCGTGGTGCTGAGCGAACGCGCCGCAGCGCTGCGCCCTAGCACCCTGCGGGCCTTTGTTGGTACCCGTCAGGATAAGCTGCGCAACCTGTCGTCGCGTCTTTCAACCCGGCCGATTGAGCGCGATCTCACCCAAAAACGCGAACGCCTCAACACCCTTGCGCAACGCATTGAAGCGGCGCAGAAAACCCGGCTTGATCGTCGCGCGCAGGCGCTGGTGGCAACTGGGCGACAGCTCGAAATCCTCAGCTACAAAGCAACGCTTGAACGCGGCTATGCGGTTGTGCGCAATGATGCGGGTATTGTGACACGCCGCGCAGACGCAGAGGCATCAGCCGCATTGAGTATTGAATTTGGCGATGGTGTGTTTGTTGTTGGCGAGGCTGGCTCCGCGCCGAAGCCTTCAGCCCCCAGTCTTGGTGAAACCACGTCAGCAAAGAGCAAACCAGCAAAACCCAAACCGGTGAACCCCGCAGATACGGGGCAGGGCAGCCTGTTTTAGGCTACACCCCCACATCCGGGCCGGGGCAGATCTGTTCCCGCCCGTTTGCCGCAGCTTCATTCAGCTCGGTTCGGCCGCTCTCATCTTCGATGATCGCACTGAGCCCGCTGTCGCTTAGGTTCATATTCCAGCACTGGGGGGTGTCATTGCCATCATAGACGAAACAGATCTGTGCACCGACCGGGAACCAATGGCCTTCCTTGCAATCGCCATCCAGATAGGACCAGCGCACGCGTCGGTTTCGCAGGTAGGTTTCTGCGCCGTAAGGCTGGCCGTGGGAATTGAAAAACAGCGTTTTGCCTTGTGTGTAGGCGTCAAAGGCCTGCCCGGTCAGTGGCTCCGCCAAAGAGCAGGTGGCACAGGTTGAAAATAAAGCAATAAAAATAGAATCGCGCATGAAATGACTTTGGCAGATTTTGCGCCACTGCGGGTGAATTTATGTGTCCGGCTGCTCTAACAGGCGTCCTGTGGTCATATTGCATTGCGCGTTTACGGGGCGGCTCGTGCAAAAACGCAAACAGGTATAGGTTTTTTCTCATCCATTGGCCCCATGGCTTTGCATGTCGCGTCATTCCGCATTAGGTGGAATGCAAACCATGATCTGGAGTGCTCAATGGCGTTTTTCTCAAAGCTCAAGGAACGGATGTTCAAATCTTCTTCGAAACTGGAGAAGGGTCTTGATGCGATTGTGGAAGAGGGCGCGGACAGTGCGCCAGCTGCGCCTGAACCTGAGGTTATTCCTGCGCCCAAGGTCGAAGAGGCACCTGCCCCCGCAGAACCTGTTCAACCTGCCGAGCCCGTAGCGCCCGTAAAGCCGGTTGAAACCGTCAAAGCGGAACCCAAGGAAGAACCGAAAGAAGCCAGCAAAGGCCCCGGCCTTCTGGGGCGTCTCATCGGTCGCGGCACCAAGGATGAGCCGCGCCGGGTGCTGGATGATGATATGCTCGAACAGCTCGAAGAGTTGCTGATCGCGGCTGATATGGGGGTTGATACCGCCTTGCGCGTGACCTCCAACATGGCAGAGGGGCGTCTTGGCAAACGCCTGTCCAGCCGTGAAATCAAGGAACTCTTGGCGCAAGAAGTGTCGCGGGTGATGGAACATGTGGCCAAACCCATGCCGATCTATGAAAAACGCCCGCAGGTGGTTTTGGTGGTTGGTGTGAATGGTGCGGGTAAAACCACCACCATCGGCAAGCTTGCCAGCCAGTTCAAAGCCGCCGGGAAATCGGTGGTGATTGCTGCCGGTGATACCTTCCGCGCCGCCGCCGTGGAACAGCTGCAGGTCTGGGGAGACCGCGCAGGCGTACCGGTGCTCACCGCGCCGGAAGGGTCTGATCCTGCAAGCCTTGCATTTGACGCCATGACCAAAGCCGAAGCAGAAGGTGCGGATCTTTTGATGATCGACACCGCAGGCCGGTTGCAAAACCGCGCCGATCTGATGGAAGAGCTGGCCAAGATCGTCCGCGTTATCCGCAAAAAGGATGAAACCGCGCCGCACAACACGCTGTTGGTGCTGGACGCAACCACTGGGCAAAACGCGCTCAATCAGGTTGAGACCTTCCAGAAACTTGCGGATGTGTCGGGGCTGGTGATGACCAAGCTCGACGGCACCGCCAAAGGTGGTGTGTTGGTGGCGCTTGCGGATAAGTTTGGCCTGCCGATCCACGCGATTGGCGTGGGAGAGCAGATCGACGATCTGCAGCCCTTTGATCCCGAAGAATTTGCCGCAGCACTTACAGGCCTTGATAAGAGCTAAGATGTGAGCGACTGGCTGATCTCTTTGGAAGGGACCGAGGCCGGTCACCAGTTGGCACTTGTGCTTGCGCTGTCCGCTGCGTTTTTACATGCGGTCTTTGGCGCGCTGCAAAAGGGGCGTCATGATCCGTGGCTGTCGCGCGGGGCGATTGATTTTGCCTATTGCGTGATGGCTGCGCCTTTTGCGCTGTTTGTAGTGCCCTGGCCCGAGCCGCATATGTGGCTGATCTTCCTGGGCGCTTTTGTGATCCACACGGCCTATAAGCTTTTGCAGGCCTTTGCTTATACCAAAGGCAGCTACACGGTGGTCTATCCTGTGGTGCGTGGCACCGGGCCCTTGTTTGCGGTGATTGGCGCATTTTTGATCTTTGATGAGGTGTTCACGCTGATCCAATGGCTTGGCGTGCTGGTGCTGCTTGCTGGGATTTTTGGGCTCGCGCTTTACAACTACCTGTTTCTTGAAAGCAATCGTGACACGCTGGGTGTTGCGCTGGCACTGGCGGGCGTTACCGGCCTGTTTGTGGCGCTTTATACCACCTATGACGCTTATGGTATTCGCGCAACCGCGGATCCTTTTACCTTTCTGGCGTGGTTTTTCATGATTGATGGGCTGGTGTTTCCGGGGATCGCCGCGCTGCGCTGGGGTGCTATGGCCGCGCGCCCAGCCCTGCCACCGCTGATGTTGCGTGGCTTTGTTGGTGGATTGGTGGCTTTTGCCTCTTTTGGCTCAATTATGATGGCCACACGACTGGACAAAGTTGGGGAAGCCGCCATCTTACGCGAAACCTCCACCGTGTTTGCAGCCTTGATTGGCTGGGTGGTGTTGAAAGAAACCGTTGGACCAAGACGATTGATCCTGATGGCGCTCATTGCGCTGGGCGCGGTGATTGTGGAAATGGGCGGCTGAGTGCTGCAAAACTGGAAGTGAACAGATGAGCGAGAAAAAAACTGCCTCTTGGATAAAGCCCGCGCTGGAGTTCGGCCCGGTGTTGTTGTTTTTCATCGGCTATCTCAAGCTGAAGGATGAGGTCTTTACCATTGGGGGCACAGAATACGGCGGCTTTATTGTGGTGACGGCGCTGTTTGTACCTTTGATGGTGATCTGTTCCGGGATCTTGTGGAAACTCACCGGGCATCTGTCAAAAATGCAGATCGCCACGATGGTTCTGGTGGTGGTCTTTGGGGGGCTGTCAATCTGGTTCAATGATGAGCGGTTTTTCAAGATGAAGCCGACCATGATTTATCTGCTCTTTGGCGGTATTCTGGGCGTGGGGCTCTTGCGCGGGCGCAGCTATCTGAAGGTGGTGATGGAGGAAGCCTTGCCGATGCAGGATGCGGGCTGGATGATACTGACGCGGCATCTGTGTTTTTTCTTTCTTGCGCTGGCCGTATTGAATGAGCTGATCTGGCGGACCCAAAGCGAAGAGACTTGGGTTTATTTCAAGACCTTTGGTCTGTCTGCAGCGATGTTCGTCTTTTTCATGGCCCATGCCAAAGTGTTTCAGACCTACGGGATTGAGGACAGCGAAGAGGGTTGAGCTCCCGCCTGCAGTGCGATCCTTGCGGATCTGCTGCGGTTGGGCCTGGCCGCGCCTTTGGCGCGGCTAAACCTGACGCGCCAGAGGCGCGACATTATTATTAAGAAAGGCGTGGCAAATGTCGCGCCTATTTTGTGAAGAGATCCTGGACTACCCAGCTGTCAGAACGGTCCTTGCGCAGATCCGCATGCAATGCGCGCCCACGGCGCAGAGCAGGGCGCTGCCAGAGGTCTTGTAGCCAACGTGCCAGATTTGGTTTGTCGCTCAGATCCTGCTCTTGCCCCTGCCACAGCGATGCCCAGGGCCAGATCGCCATATCTGCGATCGTATAGCTGTCTCCCGCCACAAATTCACGATCCGAAAGCCTGCGATCAAGCACGCCATAAAGCCGGGCAACCTCTGTGCGATAGCGGTTCTTGGCGTAGGTGATGTCTTCGGGGGCGTATTTGAGGAAATGATGCGCTTGTCCGGCCATTGGGCCGAGTCCGCCCATCTGCCACATTAGCCATTGTTCGACTTCGGCCTGCGCCCGCGGGGTATCGCCCCCAAATTGGCCGGTCTTACGCACAAGATATTGCAAGATCGCACCGCTTTCAAACAGGCTGACCGGCGCGCCATCCGGCCCCTCAGGATCCACAATGGCAGGCATGCGATTGTTGGGCGCGATGCTCAAAAACGCAGGCGCAAACTGGTCACCCTGGCCGATATCAATCAGCTGGGTGCGATAGGGCAGGGAAAACTCTTCCAGTGCGATGGAGATTTTCCAGCCGTTGGGTGTGGGCCAGTAATAGAGATCAATAGGCGTCATAAGGTACCGCTACGTGAACTTGATATGCCCAGCAGGTTAGTTCCACTTTGTGTTTGTGAAAAATGATATTTCGTTGATCTATCACCCAAATGGGCAGGATCGGCTACGACTTGCGACGCAGCAGAGCAAGCCCACCCGCCAATGCACCAAACAGCAAAAAGCCCGTCGCAGGCAGCGGGACTGGCGCGATTGATCCATTATTTGATTGTTGGGCGACCACAAAATTGCCCGTGCTGCTATCGCTCCCGGTATTGGAGGCAATCAGCCCACAGGCAATGGGATCGCAGCCTGGCAGAGAGGGCTGGCTGCTGACCAAAACGGTGGCCCCAGTGACCACGTCTGAGGCGAGAAGCCACTCGTCCACCCGAGGCAGCGCATCTCCCAGAATGGGAGTGCTGTTGAGATCGACCAGCAAGCCCAGAAGATTGGTGAAGGTGAAAGCCGCCACGCGTGAGTTGCCCGAGAAACGCCCGGTAAACGACTGGACCTCGTCAAAACGGCTGCCCAGCACATTGTCGCCGTCAAGATCCACGGCCTCAAAAAAACCACTGAGTTTAGCGCCTTCGGAGTAATTTTGTTCGAAATAATAAGTGGCTGCTGGGGCAGAGTTGGCTGCAAAAAGTAGTGTTATTGCCGCTGAGAAAATACGCGTTTTCATATCGAATCCCTTCACCATCAGCGCAATTGAAAGCTTGCAGTGATTTAAATTATTAACTTGTTTTGGCCACATTTGCGAGGATTCAGATTATTTGCAATGATTATTGGCGTTATTAACTTTTTAAATAAGATATTAATGAATTGTTAATGGTTTATTAATGAGTTGAGTGGCTCTCCTGGTTTCTGTTTTTATTTGACCTAATGCATTTTCTATTTTTAAATTAATCGAGCTAAGTTATTAAAAATGTACAATTTAACTGTCTGCATGAAGGGAGAGCTGTCCTGGGGTCCCTAGGTCGCGCTGTTCATTCCGTCCAACGCAGTGATGTGTAGTCAGCAGAGACAGTGAGACGAGAAACTGTATTCTTATTGAGGCAGTGGACTGCGGATGAGACGGGTCGAATCGACAAGAGATTGGCTTAAGCGAACAGAATTCACCCAACGCGCGCCAAAACTGCTACAGCCTGCCGCGAAGACAGGCGTTGGTGTCTGCCGCAGAGACTTTTTCAGACCGAAGAGATGCGATCGACCACGGCGTGTGACGCCGTAGTATTAATGATCTGGCGAAACGGATGACCGATGTAGAGTGCGGCGCCCCATCAATTAAGGTGTCACCGGCAGCGTAGGGAGCAGTTTCTTACGCCCCGCTCATGAAAGGCTGAACGCATCGCGCGCACTGCGAGCAAACATGGCGATGTTAATTTAATCACCGCGGTCTGTACGTTTTTGCACTGTGGGATCAAAGGGGTGTTGTTCCCATCCCGAGCCAAATGCAAAACGAATGTAGCCTGTGCCCCTAGAGCTGTTGCCAGAGTGGCCGAGGTTCAGGTTGTGGGCGCGGTGCAAAAATGCGCGACCAACGGGTGTCGAGCTGCTCGGGCAATTCCTGACGCAACACTGCCAGCGGCAGATCAGCAGGTTTGCGCATGAGTTTTTTGTAAAACCCTAACGTTCCCGCGCGGGTGTATGATGACCAATGGCAGATCCGGCGCTGTGGTTTGGCGATGCTGCTGCCGTTGCGGGCCAGCGTTGCCAGCGTTTCAAGACAGTCGATCTGTAACGTCAGCGCATTACGTGCCGCGAGACCTTGACCAATGGCGCGCTCTCCTCGTTTGGGGGCGCGTGTCAGCAGCTCAAACAGGTAATCATAAGGGTCGTTTTCGCGGCTGGTGACATTGAACAACTCCACGCTGCGCCCAGCAGGTGTTTCCAACGCGCGCAACGCCCGGCTTTGATAGCTGGCACCTGTCAACGACAGGATTCGATCAACAGCATTTTCCGGCAGGTGATGCAGCGCCTCAAAGGCAACTTCCGCCCCCAGAGAGTGGCCAATGATATGAATTGGGCGGGTTGGGTTTTTCTGCTGAAGATGCGCAATTACCTTGGCCATGGCACGTCCGGCCTGGATCGCGCGGCCTTGTGCCTGTTGCAAGGTGCCGCGAGCACGCCAGCCAAAGGCAATCGCCAGACCCTCATCCGCATGTCCAAGCCCAAAGCCAAGCTGGCGCGGCCATGACGGTGACTTCCACGGCATATGATCCGGATCGAGCGAGAAAATATGACGATGCGGACAGTGTTTGCGGCTGTAGGGCTGATACTTAAACCCATGCACCATCAAAACGACGGGGCCGCTGCCCTGTGCTGCCTGATCCAGAACTGTATCTATTGAGGCGGGAGAGCCATGAAGATGAGGGGTCTCGCCAACCGCATTAATCCGAAGCACTGCCATCTTACACCTCAGCGATAAGATTGTTGCGCAATTGGGTAAGGCGGGCAGGTGACGTGCACATGACGCCGCCGTGACAGCTCGGTAACGATGTGGAGGCTTGACGCATTGGTGATCGCGGCGTAGCAACAACATGTCCGCAAGGACCGTGGTGATTTGTAGCCGGATTGCGGACCACGTTAAATCTGCCGCTAAAGAGGTCAGGACGAGAAGGACTCCCTTTCGCTTGGCCGAAACGGGAGTTTTTTTATGCGCGCCAATGCGCAGGAGATAACACAATGAGCGAGAACTGGAACAGCCGCACCAAATTGGTTCATGGGGGCACGCGCCGCAGCCAATATAATGAGGTCAGCGAAGCAATCTTTCTGACCCAGGGTTTTGTTTATGACACCGCCGAGCAAGCCGAAGCGCGTTTTGTCGAGATTGGCGAAGATGAGTTCATCTACGGCCGTTATGGCAACCCAACCGTGGCGATGTTTGAAAACCGCATTGCGATGCTTGAGGGGGGCGAAGATGCATTTGCCACTGCATCCGGCATGGCCGCGGTCAGCGGTGCGCTTACCTCGCTTTTGAAAGCGGGCGATCATGTGGTGTCGGCCAAGGCGCTGTTTGGCTCTTGTCTGTTCATTCTTGAAGGCGTTCTTGCCCGTTACGGCGTTGAAGTAACCTTTGTGGATGGCACCAACCTGGACGAATGGCGCGCGGCTGTGCGCCCGGATACCAAGGCGGTGTTTTTTGAAAGCATGTCAAACCCCACGCTTGAGGTGATTGATGTGGCGGCCGTGGCCGAGATCGCCCATGCGGTCAGCGCAACCGTTGTGGTGGACAATGTGTTTTCCACTCCGGTGTTTTCCAAGGCGATCGAACAGGGTGCGGATCTGGTGATCTATTCCGCCACCAAACATATCGACGGGCAGGGGCGCGCGCTGGGTGGGGTCATTATCGGCTCCAAAGAGCTGATCCGCGGCACGGTTGAACCCTACATGAAGCACACCGGTGGCTGCATGAGCCCGTTTAACGCCTGGGTCATGCTGAAAGGGCTTGAAACCATCGATTTGCGCGTGCGGGCACAGGCGGAAAGCGCGTTGAAAATTGCCACCGCGCTGGAAGGGCACGCAGCTTTGGAGCGTACCATCTACCCTGGTCTGCCAACCCATGCACAAAATGCACTGGTGCAGAGCCAGCTTGATGGCAAGGGCGGCACCGTGTTGTCGCTTGATCTCAAAGGTGGCAAGGACGCCGCGTTCAAGTTCCTCAATGCGCTGACAATTCCGGTGATTTCCAACAATTTGGGGGATGCGAAATCCATTGCAACCCATCCGGCAACCACCACCCACCAGCGTTTGAGCGATGAGCAAAAAGACGATCTGGGCATCACGCCGGGTCTGGTGCGTTTCTCTGTGGGTCTGGAAGATGCAGATGACCTGATCGCAGACCTGTCTCAGGCACTTCAGGTGGCGCAGAGCTAAGCCATTTAGAACGATCACTAAACCGGTGGAAAAAGGGGGCGCGCGCTCCCTTTTTTCGTGTGTTTTTTGGCAGATAGGTCCGGGATGTCAGAACGAATGGCTGCAATGCCGTATTTTTCGCATCCCTTTTGTATTTTATGGCGTATTGGGCTACACAGATAAACCTGCGCAACCAAAGCTGCTATGAGGGGATCCTACCCATGAATATCCATCCCAGCGAACTGGCTGAAACCCCGGATCGCCGGGCGGCTGAGGCGGCCTTGGACGTGCTGCGCCAATGGGCCAAAACGGTGAGCGCGGTTGAAATTGCCGAACTGGATCCCGCTGTGGCGCGCCTTCTGCCAGATCGCGCAGTGTCAAACTACCCGGATCTTGCGCGTGACTACCCGGCAGATTTTGTCGCCGATGCGGAATACCGTGCCACGCTGCCGGATCTGCAAAATGGCCCCGCAAGCCTCATTCGGGGTGCCAAAGAACAGATCCAACATGTGGGCATTTCCAATTTCCGCCTGCCGATCCGTTTTCACACCCGTGATGGCGGAGATCTGACATTGGAAACATCGGTCACTGGCACTGTGTCGCTTGATGCTGAGAAAAAGGGCATCAATATGTCCCGCATCATGCGTTCTTTTTACAAGCATGCTGAAAAAACGTTTTCTTTTCATGTTCTTGCTGATGCGCTTGATGATTATCTCACTGATCTTGGCAGTCTGGATGCCCGCCTTCAGATGCGGTTTTCGTTCCCGGCAAAGATCAACAGCCTGCGCTCCGGGCTGAGTGGTTATCAATATTACGACATCGCGCTGGAGCTTGTGCATATCGATGGGGTGCGTCAGGCGATCACCCATCTGGATTATGTCTACTCCTCCACCTGTCCCTGTTCGCTGGAACTGTCGGAACATGCCCGTCAGGCGCGCGCCCAGCTGGCGACACCGCATTCGCAACGCTCGGTGGCGCGCATTTCAGTGCTGTCGGATCCAAGCGCGGGTATCTTGTGGTTTGAGGATCTGATCGATCATTGCCGTGTCGCGGTGCCAACCGAGACGCAGGTGATGGTCAAACGTGAAGACGAACAAGCCTTTGCCGAGCTCAACGCCGCCAACCCGATCTTTGTCGAAGATGCGGCGCGGCTGTTCTGCGAAGCGCTCAAAAACGATTCGCGTATTGCAGATTTCCGCATTGTTGCCAGCCATCAGGAAAGCCTTCACAGCCATGATGCAATCAGCGTGCTGACGCAGGGGCCAACATTTGCAACGCGCAGTCTGGATCCGCATCAGTTCTCCAGCCTGATCCACCAGGGCTGAGTACGGCGCTTCAACATAAATAACAGATGCATCGCCTGCTTCCTTGAAGTGGGCGATTTTGTGCTGGCGTGACGGGGCGCTGCCAAGAGTTTCAGCGTTCAGAAAAAGTTTTTGCTGCAACGCGGCATTTTTTACGCTGTGTTGCGCGAATTTGCTGCTACGCTTTTTCCAAACCTTTGGGGTGATCCGCGCTTCAAAGGCAGTTGGAGGGGGTGGATTGTTCAAACAGATCTGTCACACTGGCATCGGTATGGATGCTCTATGTACAGCTGCTCTCTTCTTTTGTTTCGACGCCCCAAGGGTGGGTACGACGTAAGGAGAAGACCATGATCCGTTTTTCATTTTTCCCAGAACAGACGCACTCTCCACAGCAGTGGTTGGGCTATATGGCAGGCAATCAGATGAAACTCTGGCAGGATATGGCGGATGCCATGCTGCAGGCCCCGACTGAGCAGATGCGTCAGGCGCAGGCCGTTGCCAAACTCTATCAGGCGTTCTGGGGGCTGACGCCAAGCGTAACAACCAGCGCGCCGGTGGCGCCTGTTAAACCCGCAGCCAAGCCAAGCAGCAAGGCGCCTGCAAAAAAGGCGACGACCGCGCGCAAGCCAGCATCAAATGCAAGCGCTTCCGCAGAAACCACAGCCAAAACTGCCGCCAAAACCGCAGCGCCAAAACCTGCTGAAAAAGCGGCCGAACCTGCCCCCGCTCGCAAGCCCGCAGCGCGCAAAGCAGCAGCGCCGAAACCCGCAGCTAAACCGGCAGCCAAACCTGCGCCTGCTGCCCCAGCGGCACCCAAACCCGCGCCTGCCAAGCCAGCCGTCGCAAAAACCGCCGCAGCCAAACCCACAGCGACAAACGCACCAACGGATAAGCCAACAGAGGCATTTTCCAGCCGTCGTGAGCCCGCAACGCAGGAAAAATCTACGCCAAACCGGCGCACAACCCGCTCCCCGTCCAAGCCACAGGCAATGCCAGCTGAAAAACCTGGCCCCAAGGGATCGTCTGATTAATCCTACTGTTCATCCTCATCCGGTTAATCAATGACTTGACAGTTTGAGCGCGCAGCGCCAACGCTGCGCCTCATGTTAGACCTACGCCCCATTGGATATGTGATCGGCCTGTTGGTCAGCATTCTGGGATGCACCATGGTGTTCCCGATGCTGGTCGACATGTTCGACGGACAGGGACACTGGCCCGTGTTTCTGGAGAGTGCGATGATTTGCATTCTTGTTGGCGGCGCCTTGGCGCTGTGTTGTGCCAATGGGGTGGGGCAGGGGCTGGATATCCGTCAGACCTTTATCCTGACCACGGCGGTCTGGGCGGCGCTGCCGGTGTTTGGGGCGATCCCTCTGGTGCTTGGTGCGACGGATCTGCGCTTTGTTGATGCGTTTTTTGAAGCCATGTCGGGCCTCACAACCACTGGATCCACTATTTTGTCCGGGCTGGATGATCTGCCTCGCGGGCTGCTGCTTTGGCGTGCAACGCTACAGTGGCTGGGCGGCATCGGTATCATTGTTGTCGCCATGGTGTTCCTGCCCGAGCTGCGCGTGGGTGGTATGCAGATCTTTCGATCCGAAGCCTTTGATACAATGGGGAAGATCCTGCCCCGTGCGCAGGCCATCGCGGGGCAGATTTCACTGATCTATGTGGCGATCACCGCCGCATGTGCCGTGGTCTATGCCGGGCTTGGCATGGGCCCTTTTGATGCGATCTGCCATGCGATGACCACCACCTCCACCGGTGGGTTTGCCAATTATGATGCGTCCTTTGGCACGTTCTCTGGTCCAGCCGAATATGCCGCATCTGTCTTTATGATCCTCGCCGCGCTGCCGTTTGTGCGCTATGTGCAGTTGATCAACGGTCAGACCACACCTTTGCTCAAGGATGCCCAGATCCGTGGCTTCCTGATGACGATTGGGGTGCTGGTGTTGGTGACCACCGTGCTCTTGGTGTCGATCTTTCCCCACCATCCCGAGCAAGCGCTGCGCGAAGCGCTTTTTAATATCACCTCGATCATCTCGGGCACCGGTTACGCCAGCGTGGATTACATGAACTGGGGTAATTTCCTGATCATGATGTTCTTCTTTATCGGTCTGATTGGCGGCTGCGCGGGCTCAACAGCATGTTCGGTAAAGATCTTCCGCTACCAGCTGCTGATCGCCTCTATCCGGGTGCAGATTCAGAAGATCCGATCACCACATGGGGTGTTCTTTCCCCGCTACGAAGGCCGCCCGGTGGGGCAAGATGTTCTCAGCTCGGTGATTTCATTCTTTATCTTCTTTGTGCTGACACTGGGCATCGTGGCCTGGATGTTGACGCTGACCGGTCTTGATTTTGTCACTGCGGTGTCTGGTGCTGCGACGGCGGTGGCGAACATTGGACCCGGGCTTGGCGATATCATTGGACCGTCGGGTAATTTTGCGCCCTTAAACGACACTGCAAAATGGATCTTGATCGTGGCCATGCTGATCGGACGGCTCGAACTTCTGGCGGTCTATGCAATGTTGACCGTGCGGTTTTGGCGTTCCTAACCTAAGCGCGTCTGAAATACGTATGAAAACAGCAGTGTAAGGTGATTGTATTGCTACAATGCCTCAAGCTTGCGAATGTATTGTACCAGGTTTAAAGACACGCGATACTTTTCAACAAGAGCGCACGGGAGGTTTGTCAAATGCCCGTTCTAGTGATGAAATTCGGCGGGACTTCCGTCGCCAATCTGGATCGCATTCGCCGCGCCGCCAAACGCGTTGGCGTAGAAGTGGCAAAAGGCTACGATGTGATCGTTATTGTCTCGGCCATGTCCGGCAAGACAAATGAGCTCGTGAACTGGGTTGGTGAAACGTCACCGCTTTATGACGCGCGCGAATATGATGCGGTGGTGTCTTCTGGTGAAAACATAACCGCGGGCCTGATGGCGCTGACGTTGCAGGAAATGGGCGTGCCCGCGCGCAGCTGGCAGGGCTGGCAAGTGCCGCTCAAGACCAACTCGGCCCACAGCCAGGCCCGGATCGAAGAGATCCCAACCGACAATATCACCGCCAAATTCGGCGAAGGTATGAAGGTTGCGGTTGTGGCAGGCTTCCAGGGCATCAGCCCCGAAGGCCGTATCACCACCCTTGGCCGCGGCGGCTCAGACACCACGGCTGTGGCGTTTGCGGCGTCCTTTGGCGCGGAGCGCTGCGACATCTACACTGATGTGGATGGCGTCTACACCACCGATCCACGTATTTGCGCCAAGGCGCGCAAACTGGATAAAATCGCCTTTGAGGAAATGCTGGAACTTGCGTCGCTGGGCGCAAAAGTCCTGCAAACCCGCTCTGTTGAATTGGCGATGCGCTACAAGGTGAAACTGCGCGTCCTGTCTAGCTTTGAAGAACAATCCGACGAGGCCGGCACCCTGGTCTGCGACGAGGAGGAAATCATGGAATCCAATGTTGTAAACGGCGTCGCCTATTCCCGTGACGAAGCAAAAATGACCCTGATCTCGGTGGCTGACCGCCCCGGCATCGCGGCGACCATCTTTGGCACCCTGTCTGAAGCAGGCGTCAACGTGGATATGATCATCCAAAACATTTCTGAGGAAGGTCGCACCGATATGACCTTCTCCTGTCCAACCGATCAGGTTGCGCGTGCTGAGCAGGCGTTGCTGGCGATCAAGGATCAGGGTGAGCTGAATTACGCCGAGCTGGTGGCCGACACTGAGGTCGCCAAAGTCTCTGTTGTGGGGATCGGCATGCGTTCGCAATCCGGTGTCGCAGCGAAGATGTTCAAAATCCTCTCTGATGAAGGTGTGAATATTCAGGTTATCACCACATCCGAGATCAAAATCTCGGTTCTGATCGATCGCAAATACATGGAACTGGCGGTTCAGTCGCTACATGATGCGTTTGAGCTGGAAAAAGCCTAAAACTTTAGACGTCTGACGCTCTCTTGTGCAGGCAGGCGTCAGCCACTTTCGATGAAAACGCCGCAATTTTGGTTGTGGTTTGGCACATATCTGAGCGTTCCTTGCAAAAAAACGCATATATTTTGTGCGGTATTCTGCAAGGGACGCTTTTCCTTTTGCGCATTGCACATGTGAATTCCCCAAAATCAATTTTTATAATAAAAAACAAAGTCTAGCGACGGTTTGCCCAAGGGTCACATGCTGCAAAGCAGCGAGGAAATTGCTTGCATCCGGCGGCACGCACTCGCACATTACCGCGAGTTCAGCGTGTTCTGGTGGAGGCCTTGGGGAATGCGTTGATTGGAGGGGGCTTAGATTGCAACGATGCTTTCCAAAGTCACATGACCATTATGATAATGGGCTGTTGAATACGTGAGTCCTGGAAAGGGTCAGAATGTCCGAGACAACTGAAACCGAAAGCCGCAGGCTGCTTGGCCGTCTGCGCGAGGCGCTAGCTGGTCACGATGCCGGTCAGGCCCGTCTGGACAGTATCACCCATCTGATCGCGGATAGTATGGGCTCGCAGGTGTGCTCGATCTACCTGTTCCGCGATGCTGAAACGCTTGAGCTTTGCGCCACCGAGGGGCTTAACCCCGAATCCGTTCATGAAAGCCGCCTGCGCATCGGTGAAGGTCTGGTGGGCCGCGTCGCCAAAACCGGCAAAGTGGTTAATACCGCCGATGCGCCCAATGCGCCCGGTTTCCGCTATATGCCTGAAACGGGCGAGGAACGGTATTCTTCCTTCCTTGGGGTGCCAGTGCAGCGCCTGGGTGAGATGCTGGGCGTGCTGGTGGTGCAATCCAAAGAGGCGCGTGAATTCTCGTCTGATGCGGTCTACGCGCTCGAAGTGGTTGCTATGGTGCTGGCCGAAATGACCGAGCTTGGCGCCTTTGTCGGTGAGGGCGCGGCGCTTTCGCCGCTGCACCAGAATCCGGTACTGTTCAAAGGGGTTGTGGCCCAGGAAGGTGTGGCCGAAGGCCATGTCTGGCTGCATGAGCCCCGCGTGGTGGTGACAAACCCGATTGCCGATGATCCCCATCGCGAAAGCGAGCGTCTGAATGAGGCCGTCGACACCCTGCGGGTGAGCGTCGATGAAATGCTGGAAATGTCGAAAAACGGCGACAAGGAACAGCTGCAGGTGCTTGAGGCGTATCGCATGTTTGCCAATTCCAAAGGCTGGATGCGGCGCATGGAGGAAGATATTGCCCGCGGTCTCAGTGCCGAAGCGGCGGTCGAAAAAGAGCAATCTCTGGCCCGTGCCCGTATGGGGCAAGTGCAGGATTCGTATCTGCGCGAACGGCTCAGCGATCTGGATGATCTCTCCAACCGTCTGCTGCGGATCTTGACCGGGCAGGGCAAGGAAACCGGCGCTGAAATGCCAGCCGATCCCATTCTGGTTGCGCGCAATATTGGCCCCGGTGAGCTGCTTGAATATGGTCGCGGCCTAAAGGGCATCGTGCTTGAAGAGGGGGCGGTTAGCTCTCATGCGGCCATTGTTGCCCGTGCGCTGGCGATCCCGCTGGTGGTTCAAACCAAACGCATGACCACTGAGGCGCTCAACGGCGATTATGTGGTTGTGGACGGCGAAGTGGGGCAGGTCCACCTGCGCCCCGATGACAGCGTGCGCAGCGCGCTGCGTGATAAGATGGCGATGCGGGCCAAGGCGCAGGAACGCTATGCCTCGATCCGCAACAGCCCAGCGGTCACCCGCGACGGGCAGCGCGTGCGTATGGTGATGAATGCGGGTCTGATGGCTGATCTGCCCTCGCTCGAAAGCTCGGGGGCCGAAGGGGTTGGGCTGTTTCGAACCGAGCTGCAGTTCCTTGCGCGCAGCAAAATGCCAAGACGCGGCGATCTGGTGACGCAATATAAATGTGTGCTGGATGCGGCCAAAGGCAAGCGCGTGGTGTTTCGCACCCTTGATATCGGCTCTGACAAAGTGCTGCCCTATATGACGCCCACCGATGAGCCAAACCCGGCAATGGGCTGGCGCGCGCTGCGGGTTGGCTTGGATAAGCCCGGTATGATGCGGATGCAGCTGCAGGCAATGATGCGCGCAGCAGAGGGCCGGGAGCTGTCGATCATGTTCCCCTTTGTCGCCCAGGCGGATGAATTCCGCATGGCACGTGCTGAGATCGACAAAACCGTTGAGCGTGAACGCAGGCTGGGCCATCTACTGCCTGCACGCATTGATGTGGGGGCGATGCTGGAAACGCCATCGCTGGCCTTTGCGCCGCAGAAATTCTTTGACGAGGTGGATTTCATCTCAATTGGTGGCAATGATCTAAAGCAGTTCTTCTTTGCCGCTGATCGCGAGAATGAGCGCGTGCGCAACCGGTTTGATACGCTCAATGTGAGTTTTCTCAGCTTTATTGAACGCATCGTAGAGCGTTGCGACATCTCCAGCACCCCGCTGAGCTTTTGTGGCGAAGATGCGGGTCGTCCGGTTGAAGCTGTCTGTTTTGCGGCGATGGGTATGCGCAGCCTGTCAATGCGCCCGGCCTCAATTGGTCCGGTGAAATCCATGCTGATGAAGGTCGACCTGGATGAGCTGCGCTCAATCATCGCTGGTGCGCGTCACCGTGGGGTGCAATCGGTGCGCCCGGCTGTGACTGACTATATCCGCGATCTATAATCCGCTAAAGGCATAATATCTGCGGCTATACTGATCCCAAATGGCACCTCCGCCGTATCCCAATACAGGAGGTGCCATTATGTTGCGGATTGTTTTGATGCTGATGTTACTGGGAGGTGCGCTGCCAGCGCATGCACTTGATCTGGATGCGCCCTTTGAGGCGATCGAAGGTGGCGAACTGTCGTTGTCGCAATGGCGTGGTCAGCCGGTTTTACTGGTCAATACCGCCTCGCGCTGTGGCTTTACGGGTCAGTATGAAGGGCTGCAGGCGCTGTATGACAGCTACCGCGACCAGGGGCTGGTGGTGCTGGCGGTGCCTTCAGGGGATTTCCGTCAGGAACTGACAAGCGACGCCGAGGTCAAGCAGTTCTGCGACACGCAGTTTGGCCTCGATATCCCGATGACCACCATCACCTCGGTCAAAGGCGACGCTGCACATCCGGTTTATAAAACCCTGAAGGCTGAGGCTGGCTTTGTGCCGCGCTGGAATTTCTACAAAGTGCTGATCGCGCCAGATGGCACCGTTGCAGCGACCTATGGTTCGATGGTCAAGCCCGGTTCCGCCAAGATCCGCCGCGATATAGAAGCGCTGCTGAAATGAGCACAGCCGAAGGTGATCCTGTGACCGTGTTTTATGATGGCGCATGCCCGCTTTGTCAGGCCGAGATCGCACATTACAAAAAACGCGATCGCGATGGGCGGCTCCACTTGGTTGACGTGTCCGATCAAAGCTTTGCCGGGGATGCCAGATTGTCGCGGGCTGAGGCCAGCTCCCGTTTTCACATTCGCACCGCCGCCGGGCAGCAGTTTTCGGGCGCACGCGCGTTTGTTGAAGTATGGCGCGCGATTCCAGCCTGGCGCTGGCTGGCAAAGTTGGCGCGTGTTCCGGGTGTGATTGCCCTGATGGAGCGGCTCTACCGCCTGTTTCTGCGCGTCCGCCCACATATGGTTCGGGTCTTTACCTGGCTCACGCGCACGGGCAGACATGGCTGATTAGGGCACCGTGTTTGGGCGCGCGTCACAGTTTTTAGACAGCCGCATGCAATTGAATGAAAGCAGGTGAAGATGAACACATTGGTGATTGGTGCATCTGGTGGAATCGGCAGCGCCCTGGTGCAGGCCCTGCGGGCACGTGGTGATACGGTGACAGCGCTGTCGCGCGCAGAGGATGGATTTGACATCACAGACGAAGATAACATTCAAACGCAGCTGTCGCGGTTTGATGCGCCCTTTGATCTGGTGATCGTGGCCACAGGCATCCTTGCCGCTGAGGCGGGGCCCGAAAAGACCATCCGCAATCTCACGGCCGCAGAAATGCAGCATCTTTTTGCGGTAAACACCATTGGCCCCGCTTTGGTGTTGAAACACCTGCGCCCGCTGCTGCCCCGTAAAACCGCCGCCAAAGTCGCCGTGCTGTCAGCGCGGGTGGGCTCGATTGGTGATAATACGCTTGGGGGGTGGTATTCGTACCGTGCGTCCAAGGCGGCGCTCAATCAGGTGATAAAAACCGCCGCAATTGAGCTGGCGCGCACCCACAAACATCTGACCTGCGTTGCGTTGCATCCGGGCACCGTCGCCACACAGTTCAGCAGCGCATACCTCTGCCATAAAAACGTGCCTCCCGCAAAGGCCGCGGGCAATCTGCTGGGTGTCATTGATGGCCTGACCCCCAATGACAGCGGCGCATTCTATGACTGGGCCGCAAAGCCCGTGCCATGGTAGCGCTGGTGGCCAGTGCCTGTCAGGCGGATCCCGGTTGCGATGTGGTCTTGGTGGCCGCTGTGCGGGGCTGACTGTAGCGCGTGCGACTGTGTTGGATCCCGGCGAATACCGTCTGTCAGCGCGCCGCGATCACGCCTATGCCCACCATATCCAGCGCCTGATGATGACCGGAAATTTTGCCCCGCTGGCGGGGGAGGGTGCCAGCTCGTTCAATTCGCTCTATTGGGATTTTACGCAGCGAAATCGTAAAAGCCTGGGGGCAAGTCCGCGTCTTGGCCATCTGTATCGCACTTGGGATCGTATGAGTGCCGACACACAAAATGACTATCTCGAAAGTGCGCAAAATTTTTTGTCCACGCTTTAACCCAATTGCGCGAAACGGGACCAAACAGAGCCATCCACACAATAGGCGTGCAGCGCGCGTCACGATCTGTGCGGGTCTATATTGCATGAAGTCTTTTGAAACCAAACCACTAACTCGATCTCTTGAACTCAGAGAGAGTTAGTGGTGGGCGACCCTGGAATCGAACCAGGCGTGCGTCTCCGCGAGGGAGTTACAGTCCCCTGCCACACCTTGCGGCCTGTCGCCCACTGTCAGGTGAGTGTTGCACCTAACGTGGAGGCGTGATTAATACCGCTACCTGCGGGCGTCAACACGAAAAGCACCAAAAAACGTGCTGACCTCAAAATTTTTAAGGCGGAGACCAAAATGTCTAAAAAACCCAAGTGGGTCGTGGAAAAAGAACAGGCCAAAAAGGCGGCAGCGGCTGAAACGGTTTGGCTGTTTGGTCTGCATGCGGTGCGTGATGCGCTGATGAACCCAAAGCGCGAAAAACTGCACCTGATGGTGACGATGAATGCACGCGATAAACTGGCCGATGCCATCGCTGCCAGCGGCATGGAGCCCGAAGTGGTCGACCCGCGCAAATTCAAAGCGCCGATCGATCCCAATTCCGTCCATCAGGGCGCTGTGCTTGAAGTGAAGCCTCTGAACTGGGGCGGGTTGGTTGAAAACTGCATCGGAGCAGAGGCCCCACGGGTGGTTCTGCTTGATCGGGTGACAGATCCACACAATGTGGGCGCGATCCTGCGCTCGGCCGAAGTGCTGGGCGCCAGTGCTGTTATTGGCACCCGTCACCATTCTGCGCCTGAAACCGGCGCCTTGGCCAAAACCGCCAGCGGTGCACTGGAACGTCAGCCCTATCTGCGTATGCGCAACCTCGCGGACGCCATCATCGAGCTGCAATCGATGGGCTATTACGTGCTTGGTCTTGATGGCGAAGCCGAAGAGACCATCGAAAGCGCGGTTGAAGGGCGCAGCGGCGATCCCATCGCGCTGGTCTTTGGTGCCGAAGGGCCGGGATTGCGGCAAAAAACCAAGGAAACCGTGGATAAGCTGGTTAAAATCGACGCGGCAGGCGGCTTTGGCTCGTTGAATGTTTCAAACGCTGCGGCGGTTGCGCTTTATGCGTCACGGCGTGGGTGATTAATCGGGGAGAGGTGCAGTCATAGCGTGATATTTATCCGTACAAATTGGCGCTAAATGCGCGATGGATATAAATTCACGTTACTTTTGTGCTCTATGTGCCTCTCCACGATCACATCCTCGCGATACCCCGTTGATTGCATTCACAACTTCAGCACATTGGTATTCCGGTTCTGAGTTTGCCGCACAAAGGTATGTTTAAATGCGACGCTGGAAATTTCTTATGGTTGCAACTGCGCTGGCCCTGACGCCAGCCCTGGCTGCCGCTAAGCCACGGCCATTGTCTCACCCCATTTTCTATCAGGAAATGGGCTATGCGATGGGCGGCTATGATCCAGTGTCTTATTTCCGTGCCGATCAGCCGTTGCGCGGCGATGTGTCTTACTCGGTGATGTGGAAAGGGGTGACCTGGCTGTTTGCCTCTCAGGCGCATCAGTTGCTGTTTGAAGCCAATCCACGCGCCTATGCGCCGCGTTTTGGCGGCTACTGCTCATATGGGGTGTCGGTGGGCTATCTGGTTTCGGGTGATCCCACCGCATTTGAGATTCGCGACGGGGTGCTTTACATGCTCCACAGCCCGGAAGTGCAGGCGCGCTGGGAAAAAAATCGTGCCCAGCACATGCAGGCCGCGCAAGAGCATTGGCCCGAACTGCTGCGGGAATAAAACGTTACCTCATCACAAAATCGCGATTGTGGCTTTAAAAACCCAAGCGAAATCCCATCTTTAGAGTAGATCCGCTGGACTGGAACCCCCGTGGATCCTTAACTGTCCCTCGTTCCGTACTCAGCGCCCAGGGTCTGACATATGGCGACATATGTTGACTGGGCGCGTTTTTCTTGCAGGATGCATATGAAAAATGGAATGAAAGGCGGGCAGTATGACCACAGACACCGATATCAAACAGGCGCTTGAAGGCAGCCGGGTGATTGCACTGGTGGGGGCGTCGCTCAAAGAGGACCGTGCCAGCAACTATGTTGGCCGTTATCTGGTCGACAAAGGCTATCGGGTGATCCCGGTTAATCCCGGCCACGCGGGCAAGCCCTTGTTTGGCGAAGAGATTCGCGCAAGCCTCAGCGATATCGATGTGCCGGTTGATATGATTGATATCTTCCGCCGCGCGGATGCGGTGCCCGCAATCGTTGACGAGGCGCTGGATACCTTTCCCGAGCTGCAGACCATCTGGATGCAGCTGGGCATCACCCACGAAGAGGCCGCAGAAAAAGCCCGTGCACGCGGTGTTCGCGTGATTGAGGATCGCTGCCCCAAAATCGAATACCCCCGCCTGATTGATCAGGTGGCATAGGCGCGGTCTCGCTGGGGCAGGGATTGCCGTTGGATCAGATTTCAGATCAGCCTTTGGGACGGGCGGCCTTCTCGGCAATGCCGCTCAGCCCTTGGCGTTCAGCCAGAACCTGCAACACATCATCCAGCGCCACATCCCGCGCCGCCAGCATCACCAGGAAATGATACAGCACATCCGCGCCTTCAGATGCGAGCTTGTCTTTGTCATCCTTGATGGCTTCGATAATGGCCTCAATGGCTTCTTCGCCAAATTTCTCGGCGCATTTCTCGGGGCCTTTGGCCAAGAGTTTCGCGGTCCAGCTGCTGTCGGGATCGGCAGATTTACGCGACAGTATGGTTTGTTCAAGATCGTGCAGCAGGCTCATGATCTGGCCTCCAGACGCATCGGAATGCCTGCGGCCTGCATGTGCTCTTTGGCTTCCTGAATGGTGTATTCGCCAAAGTGGAAGATCGACGCTGCCAGCACCGCCGAAGCACCACCCTGGGTGACGCCTTCCACCAGATGATCCAGATTTCCCACACCGCCTGAGGCAATCACCGGCACATTGACCGCATCAGAAATTGCCTTGGTCAGCGGCAGGTTAAAGCCCGCTTTGGTGCCATCGCGATCCATCGAGGTCAGCAGGATTTCACCCGCGCCTTTTGACGCAACCAGTCGCGCAAATTCTACCGCATCAATGCCAGTTTCCTTGCGCCCGCCATGGGTGAAAATCTCCCATTTGCCGGGGGAGACGGTTTTGGCATCAATCGCGCAGACAATGCACTGGCTGCCAAACTGATCGGCGCTTTCAGCAATCACATCCGGGTTGGCCACGGCGGCCGAATTGAACGACACTTTATCTGCGCCCGCCAGCAAGAGTGCGCGCACATCATCCTTGGTGCGCACCCCGCCACCCACGGTCAGCGGTACAAAACACTGTTCTGCGGTGCGCTGCACCACATCAAACATGGTGCCGCGGTTTTCATGGGTTGCGTGAATGTCGAGAAAACAGATCTCATCCGCGCCCGCCGCATCATAGGCTTTGGCGCTTTCCACCGGGTCGCCCGCGTCGCGCAGGCCAACAAAATTCACGCCTTTGACCACGCGGCCATCAGCAACATCGAGACAGGGGATAATCCGGGTCTTGAGCATATTTTCGTGATCCTGTGCCTTTTCAGGATGCTTCTAGGGGGTTGCGGTTTAAAACACCAGTGCGCAGTGCGTTTTGGCTGCGGCGTTCAATCGGAGTATTAGAGATGAATAAATTGGGAGCTGCCGTGGTGGGAGCGATTGTCATGCCTGCTTTGGTTCAGGCCGGAGAGATTGCGCAGGTGAAATCGGCGCATGATGTGCCAACAACCATGAATGCGCTGGAAGCGGCAGTGAACGGTGCGGGCGCAACCGTATTTGCCCGCGTAAACCACGCGGGTGGTGCCGAAAAGGTGGGCCTTGAGCTGGCACCATCAGAAGTGCTGATTTTTGGCAATCCAAAGCTTGGCACCCCTGCGATGCAAGATGATGCGCTGGCTGGTCTGTTTTTGCCGCTGAAAGTGCTGGTCTATGCCGATGACGCGGGTGATGTCTGGCTGTCTTATGAAGACCCAAAGGCCATGCTGGGTAAGCTGGACGGCGTGTCAAACGAGGCGGAATACCTCGCCAAAATGGCAGGCGCATTGGGCAAGCTGACCGCCAAGGCGGCGGGCGAATAATCCACCGATGATGCGCAATAAAAAAGGCGGTGCAGGGCGCACCGCCTTTTGTGTTTTGACGCTGGGCTGGATCAGCCTTTCAGCACGTTCAGGGCCTCAGCAAGATCAATCGCGCCATCATAGAGTGCACGGCCCGAGATCGCACCATTCAGCGCTGCGCCACAGGATTTCAGTGCGCGCAGATCATCCAACGATGAAACCCCACCCGAAGCAATCACCGGGATGGAAACCGCATTGGCCAGATCCGCAGTGGCCTGCACATTGGGGCCTTTCATTGCGCCATCGCGCATGATGTCGGTGTAGATGATCGCGGCAACACCTGCATCTTCAAAGGATTTTGCCAGGTCAGTCACCATAACATCGGTTTCTTCGGCCCAGCCTTTGGTCGCCACTTTGCCGTTGCGCGCATCAATACCGACGGCCACTTTGCCGGGGAACTCACGCGCGGCTTCGCGCACCAGATCGGGGTTTTCCACCGCAACCGTGCCCAGGATCACCCGTGCAAGGCCCTTGTCGATCCAGTTTTCAATGGTTTTCATGTCGCGAATGCCACCGCCAAGCTGGGCGGGCACTTTGGTCTGTTTCAAGATCTCTTCCACCGGCGCGGCGTTCACCGGCTCTCCGGCAAAGGCCCCGTTCAGATCCACCAGATGCAGCCAGTCACAGCCCGCTTTGACAAACTCCAGCGCCTGTGCGGCGGGGTTGTCGTTGAATACGGTGGTTTTATCCATATCGCCGTGCAGCAGGCGCACGGCCTGGCCGTCTTTAAGGTCGATGGCTGGGTAAAGGATCATAAGAGCAGCGCCTTTGTCATGTCAGAAGGTGGGGCTCTTTTGCACCGCGTGCGCTGCAATTGCAAATGCTCAAAACAGGCCGAGTTGCACCGGAATAGGCACAAAGCCGCGTTTGATCTGGCGGGCGCGGTTTTCTTCGGCCAGCGCCAGCGCCTCATTGTAGTCGCTGAAATAGCTGCGCCGGATGGTGCCGCCCGCGTCCCCCAATGGACCACTGGCCAGTTCCACGCACCATTCCCCCAATAGGGTCTGGCTCAGGCTCAGCACGCAATAGCGATGCTGTCCTTCTACATGGTCAAACTTTTCCAGACGAACAAACATGGGCGCGTGTTCAGGGCTCTAGGTGGTGAAAACGTTTGGCACCTTTGCCTGATTGTGCTGGTCCTGTCCATATTTGCGCGCGTTTTGTGATGGGCGGTGGCACAGGCAGCACAGCGCGCGCCGCACCGGCGCGCGCAAAAGGGGTCAGACCGCGCCGGTATATTCACCGCGCGCCGGGTAGTTGTTGGGGATGGTGAAGTCCAGCGCTGCCACCAGCTCGCGGAAATGCGGGCGTACAAAGGGCATGGTCTGCACCGCGCCGTAATACAGCGTCTGCTCGGATGTCACCAGAAACAGGCCGGGTTCGGAAAACAGCGCAGGCTCTTCGATCCCGATTGAGGTCTTGCCGCGCCCTTCAGAAGTATAAAGCCCCCATTCGCGCGCCACATCCAGCGACAGATCATACCCAAAACGCAGCTTCTCGGCGCCGACGCTTTCGACCATCTGCTGGGTGCGCTCTTTGCCGTCGGAGCTTATCGCAATCGCGTCAAATCCACGTTCCGCAAAGGCATCCACCTGCTTTTCGAACTCTTTCAGGTAATTGGCACACAAGGGGCAGTGCAGACCGCGGTAAAAACACACCACTGTGCCGCGCTCAGCGGTCTCATTGCTCAGATCGAAATCACCATGGCTTAGGGTGGGGAGTTTCAGATCAGGGGTCTTCTGGCGTGGGATCAGCATATCAATGCTCCATCTGGGTTTGGGTTGATTCAGAAGGTCACACATTTTAAAGAAAGAAAAATCCGAAAAACCTGACCGGAACACCTGATCATGGATCGACTTACCACTTTGATGACCCAATTCCAGCTCTCAGTCTCCACGGCGGATGCGGCGCAGGGCAATCTGGTGGCGCTGGGGGATGAAACCGCACGCGCGGTCGCGTTGAAGTATTTCACCAAGGGCTGCGCGCGCCCGGCGTCAAATGTGCTTTGGGCGGGGGCGGTAGAATGGTCGGCTGAGGTCAATCCATTCCTTGCGGCGCTGCCGGATGTGGTGACCTATGACATTCGTGAAAACCTTGAGGCGCAGGGCATCGTGTCGCTGATTGTGTCTGAGGTGGCCGCGCGCCGTTGTGGGGCGCAATCGGTGGTGAACCGTCTGGCCGAAGTGCTGATTGTGCGCCTTTTGCGCGATCAGATGCAGCGCGGCGCTACCACGGCCGGGCTGTTGGCCGGGCTCGCCGATCCACGCATCAGTCGCGCGGTGGTGGCGATCCATGATCGGCCGGGTGTGAGTTGGAGCAATGCGAGCCTTGCCGCAGAAGCCGGGCTGTCGCTGTCGCGCTTTGCTGAGCTTTTTGCCCAGAAGGTTGGCGAAACCCCGATGGGCTATCTGCGCCGGTGGCGGCTTATTCTAGCAGAGCGGGATCTGAAGCGCGGCGCGCGTGTGGATGCGGTGGCGCGGCGCTATGCCTATGCCTCGGGGGAGGCGTTTTCGCGGGCGTTTCGCAAATTTTACGGCGTCTCCCCCATGGCGGTGCGCAAGGGGGAGGCACTTTGATCAGGGTTTCCAGGTCAGGAAGTTGCCAATCATGCGCAAACCCACATCCTGGCTTTTTTCCGGGTGAAACTGCATGCCAAGCATGGTGTCACGGCCAATCACAGCCGTCACATCACCGGCGTAATCCACATGGGCCAGACGTTCGGCCGGATCGTTCACACGGAAATGGTAGGAATGCACGAAATAGACGTGATCACCCGCAGTGATGCCATCAAACACCGCGTGATCGTGATTGATCACCAGCTCATTCCAGCCCATATGCGGCACTTTCAGCGCAGCGTCTTTCGGGGTGATTTTTACCACATCACCGCCGACCCAGTTCAGACCATCAGTGTCTTTATATTCATGGCCGGTGGTGGCCATCAGCTGCATGCCGACGCAGATCCCCAGAAACGGGCGGCCCTTTTGTTCAACGGCTTCAACCATTGCATCATAGATGCCCTTATGGCCGCGCAGTTCTGTGGCGCAGGCGGGAAAGGCACCATCACCGGGCAGCACCAGACGATCGGCGCGCGCCACAACATCAGCGTCAGAGGTGACAACAACTTCACCCGCATCCAGTTCACGCGCCATGCGCTGAAAGGCTTTTTCGGCGGAATGCAGATTGCCGCTTTCGTAGTCGATAATCGCGGTGAGCATCACAGCGCCCCTTTGGTGGATGGGATCGCATCCGCCTTGCGTGGGTCGGTCTCAACCGCCAGGCGCAAGGCGCGCGCCACGGCTTTGAACGCCGCTTCTACGATGTGGTGGCTGTTGAACCCATGCAGTTGATCGATGTGCAAGGTGATGCCGCCGTGGGTCGAAAACGCCTGAAAGAATTCACGCACAAGCTCGGTGTCAAAGCTGCCGATTTTCTGG
This sequence comes from Tritonibacter aquimaris, assembly GCF_009617595.1. Taxonomy (GTDB): domain Bacteria; phylum Pseudomonadota; class Alphaproteobacteria; order Rhodobacterales; family Rhodobacteraceae; genus Epibacterium; species Epibacterium aquimaris. Next base: position 398,171 of record NZ_WIXK01000005.1, read on the forward strand.
GTGGGCAGGTCAACATTCCACACCAGAAACGGGCGCGCTGACAGATCCAGCGCGCAACGTACCTGTGCATCATCCATTGGCAGGTGGCATTCACCATAGCGATTGATGCCTTTTTTATCCCCGAGCGCCTGTGCCAGCGCCTGACCCAGCGCAATGCCGGTGTCTTCCACCGTGTGGTGGTCATCAATGTGGTAATCGCCCTTGGCGCGGATGGTCATATCAATCAGCGAGTGGCGCGCCAGCTGGTCCAGCATATGGTCAAAGAAACCAACGCCGGTTTCATTGTCATACGATCCGCTGCCATCGAGATTGATGTCCACGGTGATCTCTGTCTCGGCCGTATTGCGGCTGATGGTTGCTGTGCGCATGAGGCGATCCTTTAGGTTCTGCGCAGCGCTTATAGGCCGTGTGGCGAAAAGCGCCAAGCCTTGAGATCGCATTCGCTGCAATACGCGCGATTTACGCATCAATTTGAAAAGGTGGTGCGCATAGGGTGTTGATGTGTCTGAAGGGGAGTGAGCACCGTGCGATGCAAAACAATCTAAAACCGAACTACCCAAACTGCATCACACGGTGATCAATAAAAAATCACACACCAGAAACAGCAAACCGAGCGTGCGAAAAAAAACTGCTGCACGCCCGGTCTGTTATAAAACAAGGGAACTCATTACAGTTTTCAAACTAACCTAATTTCACAAGGAATCACGAATAAATGATGAAATTAGTTAATTTGTGAGATCCATATCACAGGTCCTCTTTGCGCCCAGGGGGCACAAAGATGACGCTGTGTCTGCTTTTGTAGCGGTTATTCAGCAATAAGCCCCTGATCGCGCAGGCTTTCATAGGTTTCATCTAGCGCAGATTTTACCCGGTTCACCAAATCGTCCACTTCAGCCTTGGTGATGATCAGCGGTGGGCAAAATGCCAGCGCATTGCCGCCTACCGCCCGCAAGATCACGCCATTTCGTTCGCAGGCCTTTTGTGCGGCCGCGCCCGCCGCGCCTTTTTCAAAGCTTGCTCCGGTGGTTTTATTGGACACAAGTTCAAGCGCGGCGATCAACCCTTTGCCGCGCACTTCGCCCACCAGCGGGTGATCGACGAAGGTGGCGTGTAGCTTCGCCTGCAGGTGGTCGCCCACCTCGGCGGCGTGTTCAAAGATTTTGTCGCGCTCATAGATTTCCAACGTCTTCAGCGCTGCCGCACAGGCGGCAGGGTGGCCGGAATAGGTGTAGCCGTGGCCAAAGACGCCAACCTGATTGGAGGGTTCAATCATTGCCTCATACATCCAGCCGGGGATGACTGCGGCTGAGATCGGAAAATAGGCTGAGCTCAGCTGTTTCGCAAAGGTCATGAGGTCGGGTTTGATCCCCATGGTGGTGCAGCCAAAATCATTGCCGGTGCGGCCAAAGCCACAGATGACCTCATCGGCCCAGACCAGAATGTCATGCTTGCGCAGCAGTGCCTGCAGTTTCTCATAATAACCTTCTGGGGGCACGATCACACCCGAGGCCCCGGTGATGGGTTCCACAATCATTGCAGCAATGGTTGAGGGATCCTCGGCAATGATCTGATCTTCGAGGTTTTTGAGGATGCGATCCACAAACTGCGCCTCGGTCTCATTGCCCTGACGGCCAGTGTAGTAATGTGGCGCATCGGTGCGAAGGATGCTGAGATCTTCGACGGGCGCGTCAAAATACGCGAGGTTTGCAGGCAGCGAGGTCAGCGCTCCGGCTGCCACTGTCACCCCGTGATAGCCGCGTTCGCGGGTGATGATCTTGCGTTTTTCCGGTTTGCCAATGGCGTTGAAATAGTAACGCAGCATTTTGTAATGGGAGTCATTGGCATCCGAGCCTGAGTTGCCAAAGAATATATAAGCATCCTCAACCGGCACCATGGCTTGCAGTTTTTCCGCAAGCTCTGTCAGCGCCGGATGGGTTTTGCCGCCAAAAGAATGGGCAAAGGGCAGGGTGTTGAGCTGCTCAGCAATTGCGGCGCTCAGTTCCTGATTGCTGTAGCCCAGCGATGTACACCAGAGCCCGGCCATGCCTTCTATGAATTTATTGCCCGCGTCATCAAAAACATAGATGCCTTCGCCACGAACCAGATTGAGTTGCTCAATCGCGGCCAAGTTTGTGGTTGGGTATACAACGGGTGCCATGGGGAACTCCTGTGGTCTGTCTGGTCTGTTTTGGGCCGATCAGCTGCGGCAATTTGATCCACATTTCACTGGAAAAACGATCCGGTCAAAGGAAATTTGATCAAAAGCTTGGAGGGGGAATAAAAAAACCGCCAAATTGGCGGTTATTTGACCGAATGGAGCGGGCGAGGCGATTCGAACGCCCGACCCTAACCTTGGCAAGGTTATGCTCTACCCCTGAGCTACGCCCGCTT
>NZ_WIXK01000006.1 GCF_009617595.1 Tritonibacter aquimaris
TTGCGATCCGCGAAGGCGGCCGCACCGTTGGCGCGGGCGTTGTGTCCAAAATCACTGAGTAATCACTCGTTGATATGGCTACGGAAAGGGCGTCCCTTTGGGACGCCCTTTTTGGATTGCCGATTTAGTGGCTCTAAAATGTTGACTCTACCTCACACTTGACATAGTGCTCGCGCCTATCATATGTATCGTCTGCTATAATGATGTTTGGGAGGTTTTTTATGACCCGTACTCCGAACTTTAAAAGAGCATCCAGAGAGGCAAAACGCGCAAGAGCCGAACTGCCTAGGTTCCCTCCTTATGATCCTGAAGCTGTAGCTGAAAGCAATGGAATCGAAGTAGTTTACGCCTCTTTTGATGCTCCTCATGATAAAGAAATATCTGGCTTCTACCATAAAGCGGAAGACAAGATCGTTGTTAACCGTGAAATTAGCGCTGGACGCATGGTGTTCACAATTGCTCATGAGCTAGGGCATGCTTTGATGCACCAAGACTATATTGAATCTCAGAATTACCAACCGGTGTATCGCTCGAATAATCACGAAGGCGAGAAGCCTATTGAAGAGGTCGAGGCTGATCAATTTGCGGCAAATTTCTTAGTGCCTTTAGATTTGCTCGAAAAATATCGAGATGTCGCTGATATCGGCGAACTGGCGCGTATGTTTGCGGTATCTGAGGATGTTATCGAAAATAGGTTGTCCACACTGCACCGTAACCCTTGGTTGGCAAAGTCCTAAAAGTCAAAAAAGTATAGGATCTTAGCGATTGTTTTCTGCCGAAGCCATTGGGATATCCAATGTTGAGCCCTCCTTGTCCAAGAAAGACGAGGCTCTCGTTGCTGGGCAGGTGGAAGCAAAGGAACTCGAGAGGCGTGCGGAGGCAGTTGAGGCAGCCGTGCGAGTTCAGGGGCTTAGGGAGTTTTTTGACCTAAGAAAAACTTGGTCGTCATGGATAATCGCTTGGATTAGTGCGCTTATCTTCTTCAACGGGTGTCTTGCGGTATTCGTTGGTGCGGGGTGGCTGAATTTTTTGGAGTATGAGTGGTTTATAACTGCTGTGACAGTAGAGACTTTCTTACAAGTAGTCGGAATGGGCTACGTCGCTGTACGTTTCCTGTTTAGCGATTCAAAAAAATAACAAACCTGTATCCACCGCACGCTCGCCGCGCAACGCGTTTCGCTGCGAAACCACCTCTGGTAGAGTGCATGAGGCAAATAGTTGCGAGTCGCCCTTTGTTCCGGATTGATCTGGTACCTTAAACCCGCCGCCCCGCCGCGCGGTCGGCTTTTTCGGTGATCCCATCCAGCGCTTCAGACAGGGCGGTTTGCAGCGCGGCCATCTCAGCCTCTGTAGGTTTCTTGGGCACCTCTTGGGTCCATTCCTCACAGATCAATGTGCCGCGCGAAAAGGGCAGGGGCAGCATCTGCTTGTCCCAGGTCGGCAGTTTCAGCACCCGGCGCTCGGCAAAAGCAACCGTGAATACCCGACAACCCGTCATCCGCGCCCAGACGATCGGCACGGTCGATGACTGGCGCGCAGGACCGCGCGGCCCATCTGCAGCAATGCCGATGGAACAACCATCCTTGGTGCGCCGCAGCACTTCGCGTGACAGCGCCACATGGCGGCGGTGGCTGCTCATCGGGATGGTTTCAAACCCCAGTCGCACCAGGATCTGCCCGGCCAGCCGCCCAGCCCGCGCCGATGAGGTCAGCGCGCAAATCCGCCCCAATGAGGTATCAAACAGATAGGGTGCCATGATCAAACGCTGATGCCAGAGCACAAAGATCACTGGCTCGCCGTTGCGCACACAGTCATCCATCGCCTCAAAGCCCGTGCGCTCCCAGCGCGAGGTGCGAAAGGCGAATCGAACATAGGCGGCAAAGAAGCCCTCAACGGTGCGATTGAACCGGGGGCTGTCGGCGATTTTCTTGCGCAGGCTCACGTGCGGGCATCCTTTTTCCCCTGTCATAGACCGAAGCCCGCGCGCCCGCCAGCCTTGCGCGCCTTTGTTGCATATTTCTGGCGTTTTCCCTCTTGCCACGCTCGCAGCAGTGGCTTAGGAACACCGTCACCGTAGGGGTATAGCTCAGTTGGTAGAGCGACGGTCTCCAAAACCGTAGGTCTCGGGTTCGAACCCTGATGCCCCTGCCATTTTCCTCATATTAAAACCGCAAAGCTCTATCGTGTATCTGCTGTGATATCAGGTTGCGGTTTGGCAGATATATTGCGCGTATAAGTCGCCGCGCACTTAATACGTGAAGTTTAAAGCGGGTCGGGTAACCTGCCTCGGCCTTGTTGCCTATGGTGCTGACTGTGATGCGCATGTGGGTGTTGGTTGGATCTCGGTGAAATAGCGCCGCCCCTATGTTGGCCCGTCTTCCGATGTCGGGGCTCAATCGTAGTCGTGAGTAGGAGATCTGCGCCGCGCGGGAGTCGTTGTCGGCGTGGTTGAGAAAATCCTCGAAATGGTAAACGGGAGCCGCAGCCACCGCACGCCCTCTACGCAACGCGTTTCGCTGCGAAACCCCCTTGCCATATAGGTGTTTCAGGCGTAAAGAGCGCCATCCCGTATTGCGGGGCAAAGGCGGGGTGATTCCCGCCTTTTGGGTTCGATGAGGGTTTCGTGATGGTCACATGCCCTCCTCTCAACTCCAACGCCTGGATAAAGGCATTACTATAATGCAAAGCCAAAACATCCGTATCCGGCTGAAGGCATTTGACTATCGCGTACTGGATGCCAGCACGCAAGAGATCGTCAACACTGCCAAGCGCACCGGCGCCACCGTTCGTGGCCCGATCCCGCTGCCGAACAAGATCGAGAAATTCACTGTTCTGCGTGGTCCCCACGTTGACAAGAAATCCCGCGATCAGTTTGAGATCCGTACGCACAAGCGTATGCTCGACATCGTTGATCCGACTCCCCAGACCGTGGACGCGCTGATGAAGCTCGACCTCGCCGCTGGTGTTGATGTCGAAATCAAGCTGCAGTCATAAGATCGGAGGGTAGATTATATGCGCTCTGGTATTATCGCAAAGAAAGTGGGCATGACCCGCTTGTTCATGGAAGACGGCAAGCAGATCCCTGTAACCGTTCTTTCGCTGGATGGTCTGCAGGTTGTTGCTCAACGTACCGAAGACAAAGACGGCTACACTGCAGTTCAGCTGGGTGCAGGTTCCGCAAAAGTGAAGCGCGTGTCCCAAGCGATGCGTGGCCATTTTGCCGCCTCCAAAGTTGAACCCAAGCGTAAGCTGGTTGAATTCCGCGTTCCGGCTGAAGGCCTGATCGAAGTGGGTGCAGAAATCTCTGCAGAGCACTTCCTGACAGGTCAAAAAGTTGACGTAACCGGTACCTCCATCGGTAAAGGTTTCGCTGGTGCGATGAAGCGCCACAACTTTGGCGGTCTTCGCGCGACACACGGTGTTTCGATCTCACACCGTTCGCACGGTTCAACCGGTCAGTGTCAGGATCCTGGTAAAGTTTTCAAAGGCAAGAAAATGGCCGGTCACATGGGTGCAGCCCGTGTAACCACCCAGAACCTTGAAGTTGTGAAAACTGACGCCGATCGTGGCCTGGTCTTCATCAAAGGTGCTGTACCTGGTCCAAAATCTGGCTGGGTTACCGTCAAAGACGCTGTGAAAAAGAAGGCCCCTGAAGGTCTGCCGTTCCCAGCTGCTGTTAAATCTGCGGAAGCTCCCGCGGAAGGTGGTGAAGCATGAAACTTGACGTGATCAAACTCGACGGTGCCAAAGCTGGCGACATTGAGCTGTCCGAAGACCTGTTTGGTCTGGAGCCGCGCGCAGACATTCTGCACCGTGTGGTTCGCTGGCAGCGCAACAACGCACAGGCCGGGACCCACAAGGTTCTGACCCGTTCGGAAACCAGCTACTCGACCAAGAAGATCTATCGCCAAAAAGGCACCGGTGGCGCACGTCACGGTGACCGTAATGCGCCGATCTTCCGCAAGGGTGGTATCTACAAAGGTCCGACACCGCGTTCGCACGGCCACGACCTGCCCAAGAAGTTCCGCAAGCTGGGTCTGCGCCACGCGCTGTCCGCAAAAGCAAAAGCGGGTGAACTGGTCATCATCGAAGACGCAGCCTCTGCAGGCAAAACAGCCGCACTGGCCAAACAGGTGAAAAACCTGGGTTGGAAGCGCGCGCTGGTCATCGATGGCGCAGCAGTCAACGAAGACTTCCTGAAGGCATCGCGCAACATCGAAGGTCTGGATATCCTGCCAACGATGGGTGCAAACGTCTATGACATCCTGAAGCGTGACACCCTGGTGATCACTAAAGCAGGTGTCGAAGCACTGGAGGCTCGCCTGAAATGAGTGCCAAGGCAAAACACTACGACGTGATCCGCAAGCCGATCATCACCGAGAAATCCACCCTCGCATCCGAAAACGGTGCTGTGGTTTTTGAAGTGGCAATCGATTCGGCCAAACCCCAGATCAAAGAAGCTGTTGAAGCGCTCTTTGGTGTGAAGGTCAAAGCGGTTAACACCACCATCACCAAGGGTAAGGTTAAGCGTTTCCGCGGCCAGCTGGGCAAGCGTAAAGACGTGAAAAAAGCCTATGTAACCCTGGAAGAAGGCAACACAATCGACGTGTCCACCGGTCTGTAAAGACTGGCCTTCTCAAGCTCTCAAAGAGCCCCTCACCCTCGTGGTGGGGGGCTTTTTTTTATGGAAAATATGGGCGTAAAATCCCCTTTTTATGAGGTTTTTTGTTGACCTCAGGGCCAAGAGGCATCATTGGACACGTGCTACGTTTTCGTTTCTCGACTCTTCTCTGGCCTTGCGGCGATAGGTATCGATGTTGCCTCGACGCGGCCGTGCTGCCACATAGTGTGGGCAGCCCTACATGAAAAGGAAATGCGGAATGGCTACTGGCACCGTAAAATGGTTCAACTCCACCAAAGGTTTTGGTTTTATCGCACCTGAAGAGGGCGGCAAAGACGTCTTTGTACACATCTCTGCTGTTGAGCGCTCCGGCCTGACCGGCCTGGCCGACAACCAGAAAGTTACCTTTGACGTGGAAGCAGGCCGTGACGGCCGCGAAAGCGCCACCAACCTGGAACTGGTATAAGCTAAGTTCAGGTGCTGGCCTTTGGGCTAGTCTCGGGAAAACCTCTGCAATTGCAGAGGTTTTTTTGTTTTGCATCTGCGGTTTTGGTTTAGGTTTCCTGTGATCAAAGAACCGGGCAGGGCGATGCTGAAACCTATTTTGATTCTCACTCTTGCAGTGCTTGGCCTTGTGGGGCTGGCCTATCTCACCTTGTTTGAGGACTACGCCTACGGGCCCCACCGCAATCAGCGGATGGATGTCTACGCCCCAAAAGGCGCGGAAAACGCGCCGGTGATCTTGATGCTGCATGGCGGCGGCTGGAGCGGCGGCAGCAGGCGCTGGCCCAATGTGTGGTTCAATAAATCACGCCATTTCACCAACAAAGGTTATGTGTTTGTCTCTACCGGAACCCGTCTGCTGCCTGAGGCCGACCCGCTGGAGCAGGTAGACGATCTCGCCGCGGCCTTTGCCTATGTGGTGGAAAACGCCAAAAGCTGGGGCGGCGACCCTGATCGCATTATCCTGATGGGGCATTCCTCTGGCGCGCATGTGGCGTCGCTGTTGGGGGTGCAGCAGGATCTGTTGCGCGCCAAAGGCCTGCCCAAACCGCTGGCGATTGTGTCACTGGATACCGCAGCACTTGATGTGACCCAGGGCATGGCCGGGCCACCGCGACGTTGGCTTGCCGCGATCTTTGGCGAGGACCGCGCGCTGTGGCAAAGGGCGTCACCTGCGCATTTCATGGATCCTGAGGACCCGCCGATGCTGGTGGCCTGCTCGACCAAATACAGCTTTCCCTGCGCCTATGCGGTTGAATTCGCCAGCGCCCATGCGCAGGTTGAGGCACTGTCGGTGCCCTACGCCCATCGCGGGGTAAACGCGCGCCTTGGCGCGAAAAATGACTATACGCAGGCGGTGGATCAATGGCTTGCGCGCCTTGGGCTGCCGTAGGGTGGATCACGCAAAGTTCAGTTGGTCCGGTGGGCAGTGCAGCTCAAAGCGGTGACATCCGAGCCCCTGATGCGCCGCCGCGCGCTGGGATCGCTGCGGGTTTAGGGGGCTAAGATAACAGATGGGAGTACCGGCGCGGAATCAAGGGCGGAGCCCGCCGCGCCAGCGCCGTCCCGCCCCCATGGGGCGGCGCTTTTTGGCTGCGGATTGGGGTGTCGGAGAAGCTCTACGGATTTGGCCGGGATAAACTGCCAAACGCCACGTTGAGACCGCCACCCCGCGGGACGGCGCTGGCGCTTGAACAATCGAACTTGGGTTACTTAATTTATTTAGCTTGCATTGTTGTGAAGCATGCTGCTCCACCAGTACTTTAGGTGGAGACTACCATGGAGCACTGATGAACTTTTCGTACCAGTTTACTGATCAAGAATTGGCTTGGTTACAAGCGTTGTCTACTTTGGCAGCTTTTGTTGCACTCTTACTTTCTGTTGTTGCCGTATATTTCAGCGCGAGAACTTATTGGCAGAAGAAAGGTGCGTTCATTCGTGGGAACTACAGGCTGACTTCAGGTAGTATCGCTACTGAAGACAAGTACGTTAACGAGGTTATCTTGGAGAACTTGAAAGATCGAGCGGTTGTTGTTTTCGCGATATATCTCAAGCTGTCGCCCAATTTCACGATAAAACTCGAATCCTTCGAAGACGATCCAACGATAATAAAGCCGTTTGAAGTCATTAAACGGACCTACGATCCCGTCGATTTCTATAGTTTCAACATGAAAAAGTTCGACTTAAACGGTCTAATAGATGATCGTTACCAAAAGAACCGATTAATGTTGTCAACGTCAGACGGCCGACTTGTTGTTAAAAGGCCAATTCCTTTGTGGAACCCAGTGCATGCGTGGTTCAGTAACTACATGAATGTGACGTTCGAAGCTCGGCGGGCGCTCTTTGATGGCAGAGGCTTTGGCGGAAATGTCCTGTACCTCGTGAACCTCTATGACGGAACGGAAAAGAAGCAAGTACTCCCTCTGTACCCTGGGGAAGCAAAGTTTAAATGGTACAGGGACCTTGGGGGGACCAATGAGTCTTTGGAAGCGGCTGAGAAGGTTAAAGCGGTCTTCGAAGATGCTATTCTGAGAGATGGCCTGCAGTTCGATAGGGTTGAGGTTATTGACGTCCAGGCGAAAAAAGAATCCTCGAACTTCTTGCCTACGGGTGAGCGGAAAGTGGCGAAACGGCACTCTTGGTTATATGTGAATATTGTTGGTCGGTTGGCTACCAAGTTGGATAAACGGCGATTGAGGAAGCGTAATAGAGTGACAGCCAAGGCAAAGTAGACGAGTGCCATTGCCACCTCCCTCCAACCCTGCTAAAGCCCATCCATCGTGTGGCCTCGGATTCGTTCCGGGGCCTCTGATATTTGCAAGTGGGGACCTTCGGGGCCCTAGAACTCTGGTCACCTGAACCGGTCGCGTCACGCAAATAGGCGCAGCAAGGCAGGGGGCTTTCACATAGCGGTATCCCATTTCTTCCTCGGGTATCGCACGCTAAACGGAAGACAGAAAGCATGGCACTTAAGTCGTATAAACCGACTACGCCGGGCCAGCGTGGGCTGGTTCTGATCGACCGTTCGGAGCTTTGGAAAGGGCGTCCGGTCAAGTCTCTCACTGAGGGTTTGACCAAATCGGGCGGCCGGAACAACACCGGACGGATCACTTCTCGCCGCCGCGGCGGTGGCGCAAAGCGTCTCTACCGGATCGTTGACTTCAAACGGAATAAGTTTGATGTTGCCGCCACTGTTGAGCGCATCGAATATGACCCTAACCGTACCGCCTTTATCGCTCTGGTAAAGTACGACGACGGTGAGCAAGCCTACATCCTGGCGCCGCAGCGTCTGGCCGTGGGTGACAAGGTCATCGCCTCCAGCAAGGCCGACATCAAGCCGGGCAACGCAATGCCGTTCTCGGGCATGCCGATCGGTACCATTGTTCACAACATCGAAATGAAACCGGGCAAAGGCGGCCAGATCGCCCGTGCAGCCGGTACCTACGCACAGTTTGTAGGTCGTGACGGTGGTTATGCTCAGATCCGTCTGAGCTCTGGTGAACTGCGTATGGTGCGTCAGGAATGCATGGCAACCGTTGGTGCGGTTTCCAACCCCGACAACTCCAACCAGGACTACGGTAAAGCCGGTCGTATGCGCCACAAAGGCAAGCGTCCGAGCGTTCGTGGTGTTGCGATGAACCCGATCGACCACCCGCACGGTGGTGGTGAAGGCCGCACCTCCGGTGGTCGTACTCCGGTTACACCCTGGGGTAAGGACACCAAAGGTAAGCGTACCCGTAACAAAAACAAAGCGTCGCAAAAGCTCATCATTCGCTCGCGCCACGCCAAGAAGAAAGGGCGTTAATCTATGTCTCGCTCTGTTTGGAAGGGTCCTTTTGTTGATGCTTACGTCCTTAAAAAGGCCGAAGCAGCACGTGAATCGGGCCGCAATGAAGTGATCAAAATCTGGTCGCGCCGTTCCACCATCCTGCCCCAGTTCGTGGGTCTGACCTTTGGTGTTTACAACGGTAAAAAACATATCCCAGTCAACGTCTCAGAAGACATGATTGGTCAGAAGTTCGGTGAATACTCCCCGACTCGGACCTATTACGGTCACGCTGCGGACAAAAAAGCGAAGCGGAAGTAAGTCATGGGTAAGGAAAAAAATCCCCGCCGCGTGGCAGACAACGAAGCAATGGCCAAAGTGCGCATGCTCCGGACCTCGCCGCAGAAGCTGAACCTGGTTGCCGCAATGATCCGTGGCAAGAAAGTTGAGAAGGCTCTGACCGACCTGACTTTCTCCAACAAACGGGTCGCACAGGACGTGAAGAAATGCCTTCAGTCCGCGATTGCGAATGCTGAGAACAACCACAACCTGGACGTCGACGAGCTGATCGTTGCCGAGGCCTATGTGGGTAAAAACCTGGTCATGAAGCGTGGTCGCCCACGTGCTCGTGGTCGTTACGGTAAAATCCTAAAGCCGTTCTCGGAGCTCACCATCACGGTGCGTCAAGTTGAGGAGCAAGCCTAATGGGACATAAAGTCAATCCGATCGGCATGCGCCTCCAGGTCAACCGCACCTGGGACAGCCGCTGGTACGCCGATACTAAGGATTACGGTGATCTTCTGCTCGAAGACATCCGCATCCGTGACTTCATCAAAGTTGAGTGCAAACAAGCTGGTGTTGCACGTGTGATCATTGAGCGTCCGCACAAAAAGTGCCGCGTGACAATCCACACTGCACGTCCTGGCGTCATCATCGGCAAGAAAGGTGCAGACATTGAAGTTCTGCGCAAGAAACTTGCCGCAATGACCGACTCCGAGCTGCACCTCAACATCGTTGAAGTTCGCAAGCCCGAGCTCGACGCACAGCTGGTTGGCGAGTCCATCGCTCAGCAGCTGGAACGTCGTGTGTCCTTCCGTCGCGCCATGAAGCGTGCGGTTCAGAACGCTATGCGCATGGGCGCCCTGGGTATCCGGGTGAACGTTGCGGGTCGTCTGGGCGGTGCTGAAATTGCGCGTACCGAATGGTACCGTGAAGGCCGCGTGCCCCTGCACACTCTGCGTGCTGACATCGATTACGCACACTCTGAAGCCATGACCCCCTATGGTATCATCGGGATCAAGACATGGATCTTCAAAGGCGAAATCATGGAGCACGATCCGCAGGCGCGTGATCGCAAATCCCAAGAAGTCCAAGACGGCCCGGCACCTCGCGGTGCAGGTGGTAACCGTCGCGGCGACCGCTAAGGAGAAGATGAATGCTTCAGCCAAAGCGTACTAAATTCCGCAAAATGCACAAAGGCCGGATTTCCGGTCTGGCAAAAGGCGGCTCCGATCTGAACTTCGGCACATTCGGTCTGAAGGCTCTTGAGCCTGAGCGTGTAACTGCACGTCAGATCGAAGCTGCACGTCGTGCAATGACCCGTCACATGAAACGTCAAGGTCGTGTGTGGATCCGTATCTTCCCTGACACTCCGGTTACCTCAAAGCCAACCGAAGTTCGTATGGGTAAAGGTAAAGGTTCCGTCGACTATTGGGCGTGCAAGGTTAAACCTGGCCGCGTGATGTTTGAAATCGACGGTGTTGCAGAAGACATCGCCCGTGAGGCCCTGCGCCTTGCAGCGATGAAACTGCCGATCAAAACCCGCGTTGTGGTGCGCGAAGACTGGTAAGTCTTTGCCTCCCTTCGGGACCAAAAGAACCCCCGTCAGGCAACTGGCGGGGGTTTTTCTATGGGTGGGGCTGGTGCAACAAAAAACCTGCCCCAACGTGTGGGGCAGGTCGTTTACTCAGATTGGATCAGTCTTAATCCCGGCGGGGGTTAGACCAGGAAATCGTCGTTTGTGAACACGATGCTGTCGAGCGCATCTTTGTCATTGTCACGCACGATGATGCGATCGCGGTCGCCGCCATCCAGCTGGATGTGCAGATCGCCGTTGCGTTCATAGGCGCGGCGCACGATGGTGCCTTCTTCCAGTACGATTACATCTTCGCTCGCGTCAAAGTCTGTAATGACATCGCGCTCACGCGCACCGTTGGAGCTTTCTGCACCAAACACAAAGGTATCCGCGCCGTTGCCACCTTTCAGGTGGTCATTGCCTGCGCCACCGATCAGCACTTCATCCGCGTCGGTGCCATACAGGCGATCACGGTCGTTGCCACCTTCAATCACGATGGTTTCAACTTCGGGGGTGGGTTCTGGTGTGGGCTCTGGTGTCGGGGTTGGGGTGTCATCCACAACTGTGGTGCCGCGCGGCGCAAAGCCGATGTCAGCATAAGACAGCGTGTGGTTGGCAAAGCTTTCAAACTCAGCGTTCACAACGGTGTCGAGGCTCTGACCGGACGCGTTGAGGTCGGCCACATCCAGCGCAAAGGCGCGGCTGTCGATGTTTTGGTTGTTCACAAACTCGATCTGGCCAAGCTGCAGGGCGCGCACGCCGCTGAGGCTGCTGCCATCAGCAAATTCAACGGTGACCAGAACAGAGGCGTTGAACGCGTCGATTTCGGTGCTGTTTTCCGGGTTCAGCGCGATGGAATCGGTATCAATCACAGTGCGCACAGAACCAAGGCCCGGCGCATCAATGGCACCATTGCCAAACACGCGACCTTCAAAGGCGGTTGCACCTTCGGGCAGCAGGCCAAAATCGAGCTGGTCGAAGGCAACGTTATTGGAGCGGATCTGTGAATCGCCGGTGACCTGGCTGATGCCATCAACAGCAAAATCATTGCGCGGCAGGAAATAGGTGTCACCACCTGCAGAGAAGGTGATGCCAAAGACAGTGCCCGCATCGGTGTTGAGCGAGACAAATTCAAAGGCAGGCGATTCAGAGGCGATCTGCACACCATCGGCAAAGAAATCGATCGCTTCAGCTTGGCGCAGCACGGTTTCGTTCACGGTACCTTCAAAGATCACGGAACGTGGGGTGACCTGAAAGTCATTGTTATCTGGGTCAACGGTGCGCAGCTCAACAGCGGTGAGGTTGCTGCCCGCAGCAATTACGTCACCTGCACCAAGTGCGATACCATCGATGCGGTAGGCGGTACCAACAAGCGTTGTGGTCATGGGAGAATCCTGTTCTAGATTTTTGGGAATTAACAGTTAAAAATCAAAGAGGTAACGCCGCTATCATACAGGATCCAAAGGTTAAAAATCTCTTAATTTCGCACTGACGCGCTTTCACATGGCAGTGTGGGAATGTGAATTCTGCTGGCTTTACGAAGGGTCATTCAAGCCCCGCAAGCAGGCGGGCGCTGTCGCGGTTGCCGCGCAGAACGCAGACCGGCAGATCCGCACCAAACCGGTCAATGCCTGCGATAATGCGTGGGGATTGATCGCGTTCAAAGTTCCAGATGTAGGATAAAAACGCGCGGTCGGGCAGTTGTTCGGGGCAGCCTTGGGCCATGTCCGGGCGCACTTGGCCGTAGTTGCGAAGAACACGACGGCTGAGCTGCCACATCGCCTGCAGCCGATGTGGGCGCATCCAGATCAGCAGGTCACTGCGGGGCAGGCGGGTCGGAAAGCTTGAAATCTGGGTGCCATCCATCACCCAGCGCTCTTGCGCGGTGAATTTGGCCAAAAGGTCTGCGCGTTCTGCCTTGTCGCGCAACTGCCAGCCCGGCAGCCAGCACAGGTCGCGATCATAGGGCACATGGGGCAGGCCAAGCCGCGCCTCGATCTTGGCTGAGAGGGTGGATTTCCCACCCGCTGAGGTGCCCACAACGGTGACCCGTTTGGCGGTCTTTAAATGGCGGCTGGCGTCTAAAATGGAGATGTAATTGGGCATGGCACAAGCCTCACAAATAAGAGACTTGTGCGTGATTTTACCCGCCTTGCCAAGGGGACGCTAGCCGCGCTCCGCGTCGCCATAGGCCAGCATGTCATAAAGATGCCAAGTGGCATGGCCGAGCAGGGGCAATGTCAGCAACAGCCCAAAGAAGCCGGGCAGCATCGACAAGAAAGTGACGCCCGCAATAAACGCGGCCCAGGGCAGCATCACCATCGGATGTTGCTGCACATAGGAAAAGCTGGTGATCATGGCAGTGACAAAATCGATCTCCCGATCCAGCAGCAGCGGCAATGCCAACACCGTGATCATATAGAGCAGCAGCGCAAACCCCGCGCCGACCAGGGTGCCAACGCCCAGCATCTTCAGCCCCTGTGCCGTGGTGTAGATTTCCAGCGATGAGGACACATTGGTCATCGCGGAATGGCCGAGAAACAGCGCAAAGATCATATGCGCAACAAAAAACCAGAACAGGAACATCACCACAATAATGGCGCAGATCGATGGCAGCTGCCGTTTGGACTGGCGCAGCACCACGGTGAGGGTCTTGCCCATATCCATTGGCGCCCCGCGGGCAAAACGACGGCTCACATCATAAAAGGCAACGGCAGCAAAAGGTGAAAACAGCGGAAACCCCACCGCCGCCAGCACCAGCCAATAGGTTTGGCCCGTGGCCTCGGTAATCCAGAACATGGCCCAGCCCAGCACCACATAGATCCCGGCAATGGCTATCGCAAACAGCGGCGCGCGCCGCATATCGCGCCAGCCACGCCGCAGCGCCTCACGCAGGGTATGAAAGCCCACGTCGCCCATTTCGGGCACGCCAAGCGGCGGCTCGCCTTGCCCTGCAGTGTGTTCTGCAGAGTGTGATCTTGGGTCCAAAGCAGCCGTATTAGATGCTTCCTGCATCGCTTGCCCTCCTCCTCCAAAAGAACCAGCGCGCGTTTCCTGGCTTCAAGCTTATCACGGAAAAGCGATCTGTCGACGGTGGAGAGCAAATTTATGCATGGCACGCATATGATTTTACGCCTCTCGCCACGGTGGAGGGCTTAGGCTAAGAGGGGTTATGGCCCAGATTGATTCCCTCTTTGTTACCCGTCTTTATCGCGCAAATCTCTCCGAGCACGGTCCCAAGATCGACCCGGATGAGATGGAAAACTCTTGCCTTGTCATCGCCGAAGATGATGAGGCCGGCCAGGATTGGTGCGAAGAAAACGGCTACCCCGGCTACACGTCCTACGCGTCACTGACCGATCTGCCCTGGCGCTTTCCGATCTTTGCCGATCTGGTCAAAAGCCTGGATGCGCATGTGGCGGCTTTTGCCAAAGATCTTGAGCTCAACCTCGATGGGCGCGAGCTTAAGCTGGAAGATCTCTGGATCAATATCCTGCCCGAAGGCGGCACCCACGCCAGCCACATTCACCCCCATTCGGTGATTTCCGGCACCACCTATGTGTCGATGCCCGATGGGGCCTCTGCGCTGAAACTGGAAGATCCGCGCTCTGCGATGATGATGGCGCATCCGCCGCGTAACAAGGACGCACGCCAGGAATTGCGCACCTTTGTCTATCAGGCCCCCAAAGTGGGGGAGCTTTTGCTCTGGGAAAGCTTCATCCGCCATGAGGTGCCGCTCAATATGGCCGAAGAAGAACGAATCTCGGTCAGCTTCAACTACGCCTGGGCGTAAACGCGAGACACTGATATGACGATGAAACCGGTGGATGTGGTGAAGTGGTTCGCCACCGTTGTGCAGCTGATTGGCTATGGTCTGACCGGGCTGAATATGGTGCCGTGGAATATCTTCTTTTTCTTTGGCGGCATCTTTTTGTGGTTTGCCGTTGGGGTGATGTGGAAGGATCGCGCCATTATGGTGGTGCATGTGGGCGCGCTGATTTCCCTGTCTGTCGGCTATCTGAACGCGGCCTGATTTAGACCCTTTGCAGCAACAATAAAAAAGCCCCGCGAATGCGGGGCTTTTCTGTATCTCACCTGTGCCAGAACTTAGGCTGCCAGCCCATCTGCCTCGACTTGTGCCCAGATCTCATCCCAGATCTTGGCGGCCTTGCTGCGGTGCTTGACGGCTTTGGCCGCCTCATAGTTGTCCATCTTGCCTTCGCCTTCGACAATGATCAGACCAACCATGCCAAGGTTCACATGCGGGGTGCATTTGTAGCCGTAGAAACCGGGCTTATCAAAAGTCACCTCAACTTCTTGGTTGATCTTGCCTTTCCACGGCTCAACCCCTTCGGGGATCATACCATCCATAGAGGCAGAGTTGTGGCCCTTGGAGCTCGCAACAAATTTCACGGTGGTGCCGGGCTGGACGACCTGGATCAGCGGGTAAAACACCATGCGGCGCTTTTTGTCTTCCGGATGTTTGTTCAGCATCTCAATCTCGACAGTGCCCTCGGCAAAAGCGGGCATCGGCAGGATCAAAGTGGCTGCGCTGGCGGCAAGCAGGGTGCGGCGGGTAAGGGTCGACATTGCGGCAAAGCCTTTCTGTAATCTTGGCGGTATGTGCCATCAAGAATGACACCAACGGAAACTGCGCCCGATACCGTGTAACCCAGGAGGGGCCTTGGTGCGCACGGTGAGACGCAAAGCGATGGCGGCATCTCTGGCGTTGGGGCAGGGATGCTGCGCGATCTCTCCGCTATTGGTGCCGGGTTTTGTGAGGGGGCGCAATACGACTTTATGCGGCATAGGGCCGCGAAAACCTTGGCACAGGCGTGGTGAATTGCCTCAGTAGGTCTCGTGCGGGCAATCCATGTAAGAATCGCATAGTGGTCTGAAATGCATATATAAAATGCATGATTTTAACGGCAGTATCTGGTCGCTGCCCTGTTTCAGCCCCCACTTGGGCACCAGAGGATCAATCGGGCAAAAGCTCCAAGACAGCTCTTGCCCGGATGTTTGAACGCGACCTTGCGCAGCCGCGTCATGCAAGCGTGACTAGTCTTTCACGATGCGGATCGTCAGCGTGCCACCACCGTTGATGATGTCCAGCAGCAGATCAATGTTAGGATGCGCGCCGGGGCGATTTTTGGCGTCTTCCGTGTGTTCCGCAAAAACCTCCACGCCGTGGGCGGCGGCGCTGGCATCCAATGCATCAAAGCTTTGCGCCAGATACTGATAAACCGCCAGTGAGCCCTGTTTGCCGGGTTTATTTTCGATGGTTGCCACAACCGCCCCGCTTGCGTCCAGCAGATCGATGCGGGCAAGCCCGTCGATGGCGGGCAGGAGGGCGATGTTGTCTTTGAAAGCAGGGCTGGGTTTAATCATGGTCTTGTCCTTTGGAGTGGTTTCTGTCGGCTGCTTAGCAATTTCGGATGTTCCAAACTATTGGCAGCCTTGAATCCGTGGCGGGAAGTAGAACAAATTGTCTTCATTTTGCTCTGCTTTCGGAAGGGCTCAGTTTCTCCTGAATTGCGCGGGTGAAAGTCTTTTCTGTTGTGGAATTCGCGCCAGGGAAGCGCGGTGGTTGTAGTGTTCGAACGACGTTTTATGCCTCCGGAACAAATGAGAACAATGCAAAAACATTTGCGAACAAAATCAACTTATGCTAAAAGTGGAATCAGTATGCACAATATATAGATATAGGTGGGTAGATGATGTTGGGAATTGGCTTGGGTTTATGGAATGCGGCTTTGTACAATCCTGTGGCACTGTGCCAGGAACCAATTGAAAAAGTTCGCCAAGCTATAGGGCGGCGTACGCTAATTGTTGTTGATGCTAGTGGAAGCCGTCTTGTCGTTGCTCCTTATGCGTATTTTGCCAGCAGTCGTCAGTTTTTGTTTGGCGATGTTCTGGTGGCAGACGACAACAGCGATTTGAGTATGGGTCTTCAAAAAATCAATCTTGAGGAAGTGACAAAAGTAGAGATTTCGAACGCATCATTTGTTCCGTCGGAAGCCGGGCGTTTGTTTTTGAATGATCTAGAGGGATTGCAGAGCACTGTAGGTTTTTTTGAAACGGTTGATGATTTTTTAGAAGCTCACAAACCTGGAGGATAAGACCGGAAGCCAATCTTTCTCTTGCCCCCAACCCCTTAAACCCTTATAGGAACCCATCGCTCTGAGGGGTTTGCGTGCGAATCCCTTTTGGCGGTCTCTTTTTTCGGGGCTAACCCTTTGGGGCAAAACCCGAATTTACATAACCCACCAGGTTGAAGAGTTACCCGTCATAAGGGGCTCTCTGGTGCCAAGGAAAGGAACGAAAGGCGATGAACGCCAAGGATCTTCGCGAAAAGACCGTGGATGAGCTCCGCGATCTGCTCGCTTCTTACAAAAAAGAAAGCTTCAACCTGCGTTTTCAGCAGGCAACCGGTCAGCTGGAAAACACTTCGGGTATCCGTGCGGCACGCCGCAACGCCGCTCGTGTGAACACCATCCTGAACGAAAAAGCTGCAGCAGCGGCTGAATAAGGAGCTTCAAAGATGCCCAAACGTATCCTGCAAGGCGTCGTGACCTCCGACGCAAACGCTCAAACCGTGACTGTTTCGGTCGAGCGTCGCTTTACGCACCCCGTTCTGAAGAAAACCATCCGTAAGTCCAAAAAATACCGGGCCCACGATGAGCAGAACACATTCAAGGTTGGCGACAAAGTCCGCATCATCGAATGCGCACCAAAGTCGAAAACGAAACGCTGGGAAGTTCTGGAAGCCTAAGAGCCTGAAATTCAGGCTCCTGGCGACTAAACTTTACAGTTAGTCGAAACCCTGGGGACCACAGCACGCATCGCTGCCCCATAGGTCGGGAGAAACCACATGATCCAGATGCAAACAAACCTGGATGTTGCTGACAACTCCGGCGCTCGCCGAGTTCAGTGCATCAAGGTTCTGGGTGGCTCCAAGCGTAAATACGCTTCCGTAGGCGACATCATTGTTGTCTCGGTTAAAGAAGCCATCCCGCGCGGCCGCGTGAAAAAAGGTGACGTCCGTAAGGCCGTTGTCGTTCGCACCGCCAAAGAAGTACGTCGCGAAGACGGCACCGCGATCCGTTTTGATCGCAACGCTGCCGTAATCCTGAACAACAACAACGAGCCGGTAGGTACCCGTATCTTTGGCCCGGTTGTTCGTGAACTGCGCGCGAAAAACTTCATGAAAATCATCTCGCTTGCTCCGGAGGTGCTGTAATTATGGCTGCTAAACTCCGCAAAGGCGATAAAGTGATCGTTCTGGCTGGCAAGGACAAAGGCAAAGAAGGCACCATCGCCTCCGTTGACCCCAAAGCCGGCAAAGCAGTGGTCGAAGGTGTGAACATGGCGATCCGCCACACACGCCAGACCCAAAACAGCCAAGGTGGCCGGATTCCTAAGGCTCTGCCGATCCAGCTGTCGAACCTGGCTCTGCTGGACAGCAACGGTAAAGCGACCCGCGTTGGCTTCCGTGAGGAAGACGGCAAGAAAGTCCGCTTCGCCAAAACCACCGGGGAGACTGTATAATGCTTGATAATGCAAACTACACCCCGCGCCTGAAGGCTCTGTATGCGGACAGCATCCGCGCGTCCTTGAAGGAAGAATTTTCCTACAAGAACGACATGCAGATCCCGAAGCTGGAAAAAATCGTTCTGAACATCGGTTGCGGCCGCGCTGCTGTTAAAGACAGCAAAAAAGCAAAATCCGCACAGGCTGACCTGACCGCAATCGCGGGCCAGAAGGCACTGACCACCGTTGCGAAGAACTCTATCGCTGGCTTCCGCGTTCGTGAAGGCATGCCGATGGGTGCAAAAGTGACCCTGCGCGGCGACCGGATGTTCGAATTCCTCGACCGTCTGATCACCATTGCGATGCCGCGTATCCGCGACTTCCGCGGCGTATCCGGCACTTCTTTTGACGGTCGTGGCAACTACGCCATGGGCCTGAAAGAGCACATCGTGTTCCCAGAAATCGACTTTGATAAAGTTGATGAGCCTTGGGGCATGGACATCGTAATCGCCACCACAGCGAAAACCGACGCTGAAGCAAAGGCACTGTTGAAAGCTTTCAACATGCCCTTCAACAGCTAAAGCGCGGGAAGGATAGAGACATGGCTAAGAAAAGCATGATCGCACGCGAGAAAAAGCGTGAGCGCCTGGTGGCCAAATACGCTGCCAAACGCGCCGAGCTGAAAGAAATCGCAAATGACGAAAGCAAGCCGATGGAAGAGCGTTTCAAAGCGCGTCTGAAACTGGCGAAACTGCCGCGGAATTCTTCCGCGACCCGTCTGCACAACCGCTGCCAGCTGACCGGCCGTCCTCACGCTTACTACCGTAAGCTGAAGATCAGCCGTATTGCGCTGCGCGACCTGGGCTCTGCTGGTCAGATCCCTGGTATGGTCAAATCGAGCTGGTAAGGAGAGAGCATTATGAACGATCCTATCGGTGATATGCTGACCCGTATCCGCAACGCATCTTTGCGTGGCAAATCCGTTGTAGACACTCCTGCGTCCAAACTGCGCGCATGGGTTCTGGATGTGCTGGCGGACGAGGGCTACATTCGCGGCTACGAGAAGACCACTGGTTCAGATGGTCATCCGGCGATTGAAATCAGCCTGAAGTACTACGAAGGCGAACCTGTAATTCGTGAACTGAAGCGGGTTTCTAAACCCGGTCGTCGCGTTTACATGGGCGTCAATGACATCCCATCAGTCCGTCAGGGCCTGGGCGTGTCGATTGTCTCCACACCCAAGGGTGTGATGTCGGATGCAAGCGCACGCGCAGCCAACGTTGGCGGCGAAGTGCTCTGCACCGTCTTCTAAGGAGGTATTCGATGTCCCGTATTGGTAAAAAACCAGTAGACCTGCCCAGCGGCGTTTCCGCCTCTGTGTCCGGTCAGACCATCGAAGTGAAAGGCCCGAAAGGCGCCCGTACCTTCACTGCCACTGATGATGTCGCCATCACTGTTGAAGAAAACGTGGTCAAAATTGACCCACGTGGCATGTCCAAACGTGCCCGTCAGCAGTGGGGCATGGCTCGCACCATGGTCCAGAACTGTGTTGTTGGTGTTACCACCGGCTTCAAAAAAGAACTGGAAATCAACGGTGTTGGTTACCGGGCTCAGATGCAGGGCAACACCCTGAAGTTGAACCTTGGTTACAGCCATGATGTCGAATTCGATGCGCCTGATGGTGTTACCATCACCGCACCGAAGCAGACTGAAATCGTTGTGGAAGGTATCGACCAACAGCTTGTTGGCCAGGTTGCGGCAAACATCCGCAAATGGCGTGCTCCTGAGCCTTACAAAGGCAAAGGCATCAAGTACAAGGACGAGTTCATCTTCCGCAAAGAAGGCAAGAAGAAGTAAGGACGCTCAACATGGCAAACAGCAAACGTACACTGTTTCTGAAACGCCGCTTGCGCGTTCGGAACAAGCTTCGCAAAGTAAACGCAGGCCGTCCGCGTCTGTCCGTACACCGTTCGAACAAGAACATCTCTGTTCAGCTGATCGACGACGTACGTGGCGTGACCCTGGCCGCAGCTTCTACCCTGGAAAAAGACCTGGGTTTCGTTGGCAAGAACAACGTAGAAGCGGCGACCAAAGTGGGCGCAGTGATCGCAGAGCGCGCAAAAGCGGCTGGCGTATCCGAAGCGTATTTCGACCGCGGTGGCTTCCTCTTTCACGGCAAAGTGAAGGCTCTGGCCGACGCTGCGCGTGAAGGTGGTCTGAAGATCTAAGTAATTTGGGCGTCCCTTACTGGGGCGCCCGAGCTCTTATGAATGTGGGTTGCTGTGCGGCCCCGATGATCCGGGCAGGGCTTGCTCTGCACCAGGATTGGAAAATTGATGTGATCCGTCACATCCACGCTCTGAAAGGAATGCCAAATGGCAGAACGTGAAAATCGCCGTGGCCGTGGCCGCCGCGAAGAAGAAACACCGGAATTTGCTGACCGTCTGGTCGCGATCAACCGCGTCTCCAAAACTGTAAAAGGCGGTAAGCGCTTTGGTTTTGCTGCTCTGGTTGTTGTTGGTGACCAAAAGGGCCGCGTTGGCTTTGGCAAAGGTAAAGCCAAAGAAGTACCTGAGGCGATCCGTAAGGCGACTGAGCAAGCTAAGCGTCAGATGATCCGCGTACCTCTGAAAGAGGGCCGCACTCTGCACCACGACATGCACGGCCGTCACGGCGCGGGCAAAGTTGTTATGCGCACCGCACCTGAAGGTACTGGTATCATCGCCGGTGGTCCGATGCGTGCTGTGTTCGAAATGCTGGGCATCAAAGACGTTGTTTCCAAGTCGATCGGCTCTCAGAACCCTTACAACATGATCCGCGCAACCATCGACGGGCTGAAAAAAGAATCCAGCCCCCGTTCCGTTGCACAGCGTCGTGGCAAGAAAGTTGCTGACATCCTGGGCAAACGTGACCAGGCACCGGCAGCAGACGCCGCTGCAGAATCCGCTGAAGCGTAAGGAGACTGAACCATGGCTAAAACCATCGTCGTCAAGCAGATCGGTTCCCCGATCCGTCGTCCCGCCGACCAGCGCGCTACCCTGGTTGGTCTGGGCCTGAACAAGATGCACAAGACCCGTGAACTCGAAGATACCCCTTCGGTACGCGGTATGGTCAACAAGATCCCGCATCTGGTTGAGATCATCGAAGAGCGCGATTAATCGCATCTTCATGACATGACTTAAAAACACCCCCGTGCCCTTGGTGCGGGGGTGTTTTTGTGTCTGGCAGAGCTTTTGCCGCAGTGGCGCTGCACCGGGGCTCAGGGCTGAACGGACGTGAAATCACATACGACTTTTAGGCAGCTTTACTGGGCGAACCGGCAAACCTAGCGTGGAAATATACATTCTTTAACATGCATATTTCGTAGAGACGCCTCAGATGAAACAGATTTGTATTTCTGCCGTAGCCCTATTGGCGACCGCAATCAGCGCCTCGGCAAGCTGCCTATCGGGCCCGGCAAGCGCGCGATTAACAGCTCAAAATGGCATCGTTTCGGATCCTGCGACGGGGCTTGAATGGCAGATGTGTCTGCACGGGCAAATCGCAAATAGCTCAGGCTGCGAAGGCCCTGCAACAGAGGTTTCCTGGCTTGAGGCAGATCGTATCGCCGAAGATCTTGGTTGGCGGCTGCCAACGCTTGAAGATCTGAACACCGTTCTCAGCAACGCGGGCGATGGCGGGCATTTCCCAATGCCGTTTGCGCTTTGTCAGTCGGGGCAGATCTGGACCGCATCACCGGGGTTTCCCGTAAACGATGTTGCCGCAGTTGTTGAATTGGATACGGGGTTGGTTTGGGGAACAGGGAAAGGCGTTGCGCGTTTGTTTGTCTTGGTACGTGGTGAGATCAATACGGAATACCACCACAGCGACCCGCCCAAGCTGTGACCGCGGCTGGCAGTGATGCAGGTAAATGGGCCAGCTGCTGCTTTTCCCAAAAAACTTGGGAATAAACCTCAGGGCAGGGGCGTAGCATATATACCTGTCGCGTGCAGGTGATCTGATATGGAGCCTGATATGAACCGTTTTCTCACTGCTATTCCTCTGCTTGCCCTTTCCGCCACTCTGGCCGTTGCCGCCGGGCATGGTGCGCATGGGGTGAAAACCTCCGCAGATGGCTATTTCACCGATGGTCACAACATGACGCTTTATACCTTCGACAAGGATGGTGACGGCGTGTCCAACTGCTATGACAAATGCGCTACCGCCTGGCCGCCGCTCTTGGCGGAAGAGGGCGAAGAGTTGCCCCAGGGCTTTGCCACCATCATGCGCAAAGATGGCGGCGCGCAGATCGCTTATAAGGGCCAGCCGCTCTATCTGTGGATCAAAGATAAAAAGCCGGGCCAGACCACTGGTGATGGTGTAAAAGGTGTGTGGCATATCGCGAAACCCTAAATGATCTTGCGCCCGGCCCGCACCACCGCGTGCGCGGCCGGGTGCCTTGGATGAGGTGACCCATGTCCGGGTTTGATGTTCAATTGCGCAAGGCCCTGCCGGACCTGTGGCGCTACGGGTTTTCGCTGACCCGCGATCACGCCCAGGCGGATGATCTGGTGCAGGACTGCGTTGAACGCACCCTGCGCAAGAAACTGATGTGGCAGGCGGATGCGCCGCTGAAACCCTGGATGATGAAAATCCTGCTGAACCTGTTTCGCGACCGTTACCGCAGCCAGGGGCGGCGCGCTGAGGTGCCGTTTGAAAATGAACACGGCGGCGCGGTGTCTGATGCCGCCTGGCAGGATCTCGATGAGCTGCGGGTGGTGATGAACCGGATGCGGGATTTGCCAGAAACTCAGCGTCAGGCGTTGCAGCTGGTGGCGTTTGGCGGATTGACCTACAGCGAAGCCGCTGATGTGCTGGAGGTGCCAATTGGCACTGTTTTATCTCGGGTTTCCCGCGCGCGGGCCCATTTGAACACAGAGGCCACCCCGGTGGCCCATGGGATTAGGAGCGTGAAATGAACCGCTTCAGAAATGTCGAAGAACAGATCAGCGCCTATCTCGATGGTGAGATGAGCGAAAGCGAACGCCTGACGTTTGAACAGGAGCTGGACAGCTCGCCCGCGCTTTTGCAGCGGCTGGAAAAATGGGCCGAGACCGATCAGCTTTTGGCGCAGGCGGTGCCAACGCCAGATCCCGCCCATCTGGAGCGGCTGATCAAACCCGCTCCGCAACCCCGAACCCTGCCATTGCGCCAGATCGCGGCTATGGCGGCGATGTTTATCTTTGGCGGGCTCTCTGGCTATGGCTTCAACGCCTATCAGGGAGAAACCCTGCGCCAACCCATTGTGATTCAGGCGGTGGCCGGGGCAACAGCCGCGCATCGGATGTTCTCAGCCGAGGTGCGCCACGCGGTGGAAGTGCCCGCAAGCGAGACAGAGCATCTGGAAACCTGGCTCTCCAAACGCATGGGCCGCGAGATGAACGTGCCGCAGCTGGAAACCCACGGGCTCAGCTTTGTTGGCGGGCGGATGCTGCCCTTTGGCGATCAGGTTGCGGGCCAATACATGTATGAAGACGCCTCTGGTGAGCGCATGACCCTTTATATGACCAAAGCCGATCAGGAGGCGCATACCTCGGTGCGCTATCTCGATCAGGATGGTCTGACCATTGCGCGCTGGCAGGAAGGGCCTTGGCTGTTCATCCTGATTGCCCCCATTGCGCGCGATGCGTTTTCCCCCATTGCAAGCGACGTGCATGAGGCGCTGATTTAATAAAATCGTAAGTAGCCTATCTATGCTGCACCTGCATAACGGGCAGTCCGAAGTGGCAATTGTTAGCGACCGACAGGGGCCTTAAGTTGGGGGTGTCAGACGAAGCGCCTGACCTAAGGCACCGGAATGGGTCCGGGCCACCGACGCAAAGGACTAGGCACATGGCTACCGCAGTACTTAACACCACTTCTTCTCCTCTGGTTTCTCTGTCAGCCGTTTGGGACGCGCTGAAACAGCGCCGTGAGCTCGCGCGTGAATACCGCGTCACCTTCCAGGAACTGGACCAGCTGTCAGATCGCGAACTGTCTGATATCGGTGTGGCCCGCTGGGAAATCCCGACACTCGTGACCAAACATGTTTATGGCCGCTAAGCGCGCGCCAGCTAGATCAGTGCAACACTGAAATCCTTGCCGGGGCCTGCATATTGCGGGCCCTTTGTGCTTTGATAAAACGCCATTTTCTGCACGGCTGGGCGGCGTGCCACGTATCCGCACAAAGGGGTGTTGCCTCCCCACCGTACGCCCCATTTTCCATCGCTTAAGACGCGCTTGTTAGCCTGCTTTTGTTCATGAACACTTGTCGGGCCTTACACCCCCGGCACGCGGATCAGGGCCCGGGCTTATCATCCCCGGGTGTCAGAAGACGTCTTTTGCATTGGGGCCACCCAATCCACCATCCACCCGGCGGCGCCGCCACTTTTATAATTGATGCGCCAGACCCCGGAAAACCGGATCAGAACACAAGATCGACCGGACAGGGCAGGGGCCTTGGCCGCGAAAGTTGATGCAGGCGGTGACATTTGCTCGGCGAGGCATTATTTTCATTAGATAATGTGATTTACTGCGTTAAAGTGTGAAAACCCGCAGCGAAACATGATATGTTGGAGCTGAGATTAGGAAAGGAGGACATCACATGAGCGTCAGAACCTATAAGACGATCCAACTCGTTGGAACCTCCATCATGTGCGTGGCTCTTTCCGCCGGCGCCGTAGTTGTGGTTGCAATGGTCTTTTGATCCGGCGGCGTTTGGTTGGCTCCGGGCTGACCGCAAAAAACGCCACACCAACAACCATCCCCAAATGCAGATTGCCGATAATCGCTTGTAGCGCTGCAAATCCACGTGCCCCAGTGTCTGGTCGGAAGTCTCCATATCCCAAGGTCGAAAAAGTCACCGTTGAAAAATAGACATGGCTCCAAGGTGAGACATCCGGTTCTGGGCCAATGATGCCAAGCAGGCGATAACAGACTGCAAAGGTTAAAATCGTCAAAGCTGCGGACACCAATGTGTCCTGAGCCAATCTGATCGGGTTCGGCCAGAAATTCTGTGAAGTCAAAAATGGAATGGCGATCACCACAAGGCAGAAATAGGCGATCGCCCATAGCACAAATATGATCGCGCCGATCATTTCTATCAGGGGGTAATCATCCACAAAAACCGGGCTGAAATTTTCGGCAATCAGAACGGCGCATAAAGCCAGTGACGCCAATGTCCACATTCTTCGGATTTTGCTGCCGGGGCTGCTGGTTTTGCGCAAAAACAGAAAAGACATGGCCCATTTGTGAATATCATCAGCTTGAATACAACAAGCTTAGTTACAGCAACGCGTGTGGGCAAGCTCTGGGCACTTGATCCAAACGCCTATCCCGTCTATACGCCCCCGGTGGTGTTGCATCACCGCAAGAATCAACAAGCAAAAAAAGCCGCGTTTGACCCTGCTACGCTTCAACGGGTCACATCCGGCACTGGAGAAGCGATATGAAACTGCATGAATTGCGCGACAATCCTGGCGCCTCCCCCAAACGCACCCGCGTTGGCCGTGGTCCGGGTTCCGGCAAAGGTAAAATGGGTGGCCGTGGTATCAAAGGTCAGAAATCCCGTTCGGGTGTTTCGATCAACGGTTACGAAGGCGGCCAAATGCCGCTCTACCAACGCCTGCCAAAGCGTGGCTTTAACAAGCCGAACCGTAAAGAATACGCGGTTATCAACCTGGGCCTGATCCAGAAGTTCATCGACGCAGGCAAGCTGGACGCAGCCTCCATCACCGAAGACAGCCTGGTTGCTGCTGGTGTTGTGCGCCGCAAGCTGGACGGTGTACGCGTTCTGGCCAAAGGTGAAATCACCGCAAAAGCGACTATCTCCGTCACCGGCGCTTCCAAAGCGGCTGTTGAGGCGGTGGAAAAAGCAGGTGGTGCACTGACCGTTGCAGCCGCTGCGGCCGAGTAAACCGGCTATTGTCCTTGTGAGCAGCGCAATTGCTGCTTACATAGGGGCTTAAGTTTTCCAACACGCCGTCCGAGCCGGAAAACGGTTCAGGGCGGCGTTTTTGCAAGAAGAGACCAATTACATGGTATCAGCAGCTGAGCAAATGGCCGCGAACACCAGCTGGGCCGCCCTGGGCAAGGCCACAGACCTGCGTAATCGCATCCTGTTCACCATTGGACTATTGATCGTCTACCGTCTGGGCACCTTTATTCCGGTGCCGGGTATCGACACCAACGCCCTGCGAGAGTTTATGGAATCCGCAGGCGCGGGCATCGGCGGCATGGTTTCCATGTTCACCGGCGGCGCGCTTGGGCGGATGGGGATCTTTGCCCTTGGCATTATGCCCTATATTTCGGCATCGATCATCGTCCAGCTGCTGACCTCTATGGTGCCTGCGCTTGAACAGCTCAAAAAAGAGGGCGAGCAGGGCCGTAAGAAAATCAACCAGTACACCCGCTACGGCACCGTGCTGCTGGCAACCGCGCAGTCCTACGGGCTTGCGGTTTCGCTAGAAAGCGGCGAACTGGCAACCGATCCGGGCCTGTATTTCCGCCTGGCCTGTATGATCACCCTGATCGGCGGCACCATGTTCCTGATGTGGCTGGGTGAACAGATCACCAACCGCGGCATCGGCAACGGTATCTCGTTGATCATCTTTGTTGGCATTATCGCCGAAGTGCCTTCGGCAATTGCGCAGTTCTTCGCATCTGGCCGCTCCGGCGCGCTGAGCCCTGCGGTGATCCTGGCCGTGATGTTGATGATCGTTGGTATCATCATGTTTGTGGTCTTCATGGAGCGCGCGCTGCGTAAGATCCACATTCAATACCCGCGTCGCCAAGTGGGTATGAAAGTCTATGATGGCGGCTCCAGCCACCTGCCGATCAAAGTGAACCCAGCGGGTGTGATCCCGGCGATCTTCGCCTCTTCACTGCTGCTGCTGCCAACCACAATCGCGACCTTCTCGACCGGTGCGGCAACAGGTCCGGTGATGTCCTGGCTGTTGGCAAACTTTGGTCCGGGTCAGCCGCTTTATCTGTTGTTCTTCGTGTCGATGATCGCGTTCTTTGCGTATTTCTACACGTTCAACGTGGCGTTTAAGCCCGAAGATGTGGCGGACAACCTGAAGAATCAGAATGGTTTTGTTCCGGGCATCCGCCCTGGTGCCAAAACGGCCGAGTATCTTGAGTATGTTGTGAACCGCGTTTTGGTGCTGGGATCTGCTTACCTTGCGGCAGTTTGCCTCCTTCCCGAGATTCTGCGCGGCCAATTGTCAATTCCGGTCTACTTTGGTGGCACTTCTGTTCTTATTGTGGTCTCGGTAACTATGGACACGATCCAACAGGTACAGAGCCATCTGCTCGCGCATCAATATGAAGGCTTGATTGAAAAGAGCCAGCTGCGTGGGCGTAACAAGAAACGCACGAGACGGGGACCGGCACGTCGATGACTAATATTATTCTTTTGGGCCCGCCAGGCGCGGGCAAGGGCACACAGGCAAAAAATCTGGTGGCCACGCGCAACATGGTTCAGCTGTCCACCGGGGACATGCTGCGCGATGCGCAGGCTTCCGGCTCCGAAATGGGCCAGAAAGTTGCGAAGATCATGTCCGAAGGCAAGCTGGTCACCGACCAGATTGTGATCGGTCTGATCCGTGAAAAGCTGCAACAGGGTTCTGAAGGTGGTTTCATCTTTGACGGCTTCCCCCGCACGCTGCCGCAGGCGGATGCGCTGGAAAAGCTGATGCTTGAGATGGAAATGAAGGTCGACAGCGTTATTGAGCTGCAGGTCGATGATGAGGTCCTGGTGGACCGGATCGTCAACCGCGCCAAAGAGGCCGCCGCCGCAGGTGAGCCGGTGCGCGCTGATGACAATGCCGAAAGCCTGAAGATCCGTCTGATGGAATACTACAAAAAGACCTCGCCGCTGATTGGCTACTATTACGCCAAGGGCAACCTGCAGCGTGTTGATGGTCTGGCGTCGATCGAAGACGTGCAGAAATCGATCGATTGGATCCTGGGTAAATAATTCAGTGTCGCCCGTGTTGGCGATGCAAAAAGATCTGAGAAGGGCTGCCAATAGGCGGCCCTTTCTTTTTGGGTTATTGTTGCAGCGACGGCTCTGAATATCGCTCAAGGGCGAGCTGCGCCAGCTCGTGGATTGCGCGTTGTTTCAGCGAGGGGGCACTGTTCACCGTCAGCAGGTTAAGCCGGTGCGGCAGCCCATTTTCCTGACGGCCAATGATATGGTAACCCATATGCCACTGGCTGAACATGCGTGCCTCGATCTTGTCGGACCAGATATCGCGATAGTCAAACAGCCGCTGATCGCGGGCAATACGCTGCACCAGATCCAGTACCGCGCTGCGTTCTCCTTCAAGCACCTGAACATATTCGTGCTGGCTGCGTACAAGAAAGCCAGTGATCTGGTTCGCCCCATTAAATTCTGTCGCCGCGCGCAGAATATCAAGATCGTGGAACGTATAGGGCGGGTAGGTGGCCTTGGCCTTGTAAAGCAGACGGAACAGCATTGCGCTTCCTGTTTCAGAACATGTGATGTCTTCAACTTTGGTCTTTGCATGTTTCACTGACAGGCTTCGGCCCGACACTGGTCTTGGCTATTAGCCCACCGCCATTGCATCCATCTGGGCGGGCGGGGGAGATTCGCGCAGTCTTTGGTCTTTTAGGTCCTGGCGCTGGCGCAGGTAGCACATGTGCTTCAGTATCGCAGGCAGCTGGTCATGCTGGAGTGAGCTGGTCTCACGTCGCAGAAATTCCCGGATCGCTTTGGAACTGCGGCACAGGTTCTGGGCATCGATATATCCCATTGACCAGGACGGGTAGTCGCGGCTGGCGGTGTCATCACGGCTGAGCACATGGATGCCAAACACCCGATCATCCAGGGAGATGTGCGAAATCAGCCTGTCGATTGCCTGATCGCTGCCTTCCACCACGCCGAGATAGCTGTTGTCCTCACGCAGTAGAAAGCCTGTGACATTGTTGCGCTGGTAATTGCGTATGCCTGCGCGCATAATATCCAGGTCGTGGACCGAAAATATCGGAAACCGCGCCTTTGCTTTGAAACAACAGCTGATCACTCTATCTGCCCTGCCCGATGGGATACTTAGTAAGTTTACATAATTATGCCGCCTAACTACCTTAAGTTGAGTGAGTTCTCAACATAAAAGTGACGTTGTTTAGCGTCATATTTAGGTTTCTGAATGATGTGAAAATTTGGATATGCTGCATCTGCACAGTTTCTAGGGTGCTGCGATGCAGAATGGGCGAAATCTGGGCATATCGATGAGGCTGGGGATAGACCCGCGCAGAGGGTCTTGACGCGAGCACTGGAACCACCTAATCAGAATTCCTCAATAAGAATCATCTTGATTTAGCTTGGATTCAGCAGATTTTGATGCTTAATCAGATTCGTTAGGCCCGAAGGCAGGCGCTTTCGGGCTTATGTTGTGAAAAAAGGTTCTGGAGCTACGGAACCGCAACTGTAAAAGGAAGATATAACGTGGCACGTATCGCCGGCGTAAACATCCCGACTGGAAAGCGGGTTCCGATCGCCCTCACCTATATCACCGGTATTGGCACCACCTCCGCCAAAGCCATCTGCGAAGCTGTCAACATTGATGCGACCCGTCGTGTAAACGAACTGTCGGACGCTGAAGTATTGGCCATCCGCGAGCACATCGACGCAAACTACACCGTAGAAGGTGACCTGCGCCGTGAAGTGCAAATGAACATCAAGCGCCTGATGGATCTTGGTTCCTACCGTGGCCTGCGTCACCGCCGTAACCTGCCGGTTCGCGGTCAACGTACCCACACCAACGCTCGTACCCGCAAAGGCCCCGCAAAGGCTATTGCTGGTAAGAAGAAGTAAGGGAGGGATCAGTCAATGGCACGTGATAAGACCCGCATTAAACGTAAAGAGCGCAAGAACATCGCCACCGGCGTTGCACATGTGAACTCTTCGTTCAACAACACCAAAATCCTGATCTCTGACGTACAGGGCAATGCGATCTCATGGTCCTCCGCAGGTTCCATGGGTTTCAAAGGCTCTCGTAAGTCTACCCCTTATGCGGCACAGATGGCCGCTGAGGATGCAGGCAAGAAAGCCCAGGACCACGGTGTAAAAACCTTGGAAGTGCTGGTGCAGGGCCCCGGTTCCGGCCGTGAATCCGCACTGCGCGCTCTGGCGGCGATCGGTTTCAACATCACCTCGATCCGTGATGTGACCCCAATCGCACACAACGGCTGCCGCCCACCAAAGCGTCGCCGCGTCTAAGATACAACTCTTTAGGGCCTTGCATCACGCGGGGCCCTTTAAGGCTTCATATAAACCTCGGGCGTCCGTCCTTATAGGGACATGGAGGGCGGACAGGAATGGAGGGACTGCATGATCCATAAGAATTGGGCAGAGCTGATCAAGCCAACGCAGCTTGAAGTCAAGCCTGGCAACGACCCCGCACGTCAAGCCACAATTATTGCTGAACCGCTGGAACGCGGTTTTGGTCTGACTCTGGGCAACGCGCTGCGCCGCGTTCTGATGAGCTCGCTGCAAGGCGCCGCCATCACCAGCGTACAGATCGACAATGTTCTGCACGAATTCTCCAGCGTTGCTGGCGTACGTGAAGACGTGACCGACATTATTTTGAACCTCAAGCAGGTTTCCCTGCGCATGGAAGTAGAAGGCCCCAAGCGCCTGTCGATTTCCGCCAAAGGCCCGGCCGTTGTGACCGCAGGTGACATCGCCGAAACCGCTGGCATCGAGGTTCTGAACCGTGAGCACGTGATCTGCCACCTCGACGATGGTGCCGATCTGTTCATGGAGCTGACCGTCAACACCGGCAAAGGCTATGTCTCTGCTGACAAGAACAAGCCCGAAGATGCGCCTATCGGTCTTATTCCGATCGATGCGATCTATTCACCGGTCAAGAAGGTCTCCTATGACGTTCAGCCGACCCGTGAAGGTCAGGTTCTGGATTATGACAAGCTGACGCTGAAGATGGAAACCGATGGTTCCATCACTCCCGATGATGCGCTCGCGTTTGCGGCCCGTATCGTTCAGGATCAGCTGTCGATCTTTGTCAACTTCGACGAGCCGGAATCCGCAGGCCGCCAGGACGAAGACGATGGTCTCGAGTTCAACCCGCTTCTCTTGAAGAAAGTGGACGAGCTGGAACTGTCTGTACGTTCGGCAAACTGTCTGAAGAACGACAACATCGTTTACATCGGCGATCTGATCCAGAAAACCGAAGCAGAAATGCTGCGCACCCCGAACTTTGGCCGCAAATCTTTGAACGAAATCAAAGAAGTGCTGTCGGGCATGGGTCTGCACCTTGGCATGGACGTTGAGGACTGGCCACCGGACAACATCGAAGATCTGGCGAAGAAGTTCGAAGACAGCTTCTAAACGCGCACAAGCCAAAGTGGGCACCAGTTTGGGATCCACCTGCGCGGCAGAAAGATTTGAGAGGGGCCTTTGGCCCCTTTCGCAATGCCCGGATCTGCCGGGGAATACATGGGCATCCGCCCCAAGGTGAGTGGCTGACACGCATCAGCTGCCTGACAAAGCAAAAACGCAGATTGAAGGAACAAACAAATGCGTCACGCACGTGGTTACCGCCGCCTGAACCGTACTCATGAGCACCGTAAAGCCCTGTTTTCCAACATGGCCGGCTCGCTGATCGAGCACGAGCAAATCAAAACTACCCTGCCCAAAGCAAAAGAACTGCGCCCGATCATTGAAAAAATGATCACTCTGGCAAAGCGTGGCGATCTGCACGCACGCCGTCAGGCCGCGTCCAAGCTGAAGCAGGACCAGTATGTTGAGAAACTGTTCGAGGTTCTTGGCCCGCGCTACAAAGACCGTCAGGGCGGCTATGTCCGTGTCCTGAAAGCTGGCTTCCGCTATGGCGACATGGCACCGATGGCGATCATCGAATTTGTTGATCGTGACGTTGATGCAAAAGGCGCAGGCGACAAAGCCCGCGTTGCTGCAGAAGAAGCGGCTGCTGACGAATAAGAAGATCTCAGGTTTTAGAACCTGAACTTTGACCCCGCTCTGGCAACAGGGCGGGGTTTTTCGTTTGTGCGGGCCTTATGGTTTGGGCTGCGCCCCAATCAAAGCATGACATCGCGCACCGGGCGGCGCAGCGACATCGGCAGTGCGGGCGCACGGCCAAAGCGGACAACAAGGTCCGGCCGCTGATCGGGCAGGCCAAGCCAGCGGGCAAACTCTGTGCGCAGGCCGGGCACTTCAACCGGTTGGTTGATATGGGCGGTGCGAATGCCAAGCGCGGTGGCCTGAAGCGCAAAGCGTTCAAAGCTCTGGCCAACCTTGATCCAATGGGCGGGGTCGGGCTGTTGCGCCACAAACACCGCCACCCCGGCAGAAGAGCGGATGTGATCGCGGTACTTCCTATTTTCGGCCTCTTTGGTGAACAGCCTGTTGAACAGAGGGCTGGCGATCCACTCTGGCAGCGCCAGATTGCCGGAGCAGGCGCTGAACAACCCATCCCCGGTGTCGAGCGCGGTTTGCGGACTGAAACGGATCCAGCGGCGCAGCTCTGCAATGAATGCGGGGTCATCCATCTGGGCGCTGTTGCCCGCGACCACAAATTCGCCGATCTGCTCTAGCGCTTTGGTTTGGGTGAAAAGCATCAGCTGGACCCCGTCTTGTTGCGCAGCCACCCGAAGCAGCTCCAGATCTTCGCGCGACAGCGACATCCCATCAAAGGCGGCGCGGGTGGACTGGCGCAAAGGGATCGCCTGATAGAGCGCATCCGCGCGTGGGCTGGCGCGGCCAAGGTGACACGTGATGCTCGGGGCCTGGGTCAGCGAGATCTCGGCAGGTCGCCCTATGGCGCGGGCGGCAATCCTAAGGTTCTCGCTGGCGCAGCCCAGGCTGACATAGAGATGGTGATCATCGGGATCCACCACTGCGGTGCGACGGCTGAAATCGGGACTGAGCGTGATGGCATTTTCCGCCACCCGAAAGCGCCAGGGCTGGGTGTTGTGGCTATTGGCGGCGAGGGTGGACAGGCGGATCAACGCGGGCAGGTCGGGGTTTTCCGAGAGCAGCTGGCGTTGGTGTTCGACCTCGCTGTGATAGCGATCGAGCCGGGGCCAGAACCCATAGGAGCCCATTGCAGCACCAAGGCCCGCGAGGGGTATGGCGGTGGTCATAAATCTTCGACGTGACATCATTAGACTGTCCTCGAATATGCAGCGGGTATTTTATAGGTCAGTGCAGCTGTGCGGTTGTTGACCGGGATCAAGGGCAGGGCGTTCTGCCCTTTTGGTTTTGTGTTTTGACCTTTGACAGAAGTGACGTGGCGTCCTGTTTTAAGTTGACAAGTCAACAATGATCTACGACATGGAGGCGGTTGCTGCAGGTGCAGCATCCCCTTCTGGCATTTTGGACATGAGGCTTCGCCATGCGTTCTCCTATTTCGCTTTATGATATTCAGGGCATTCTTTTTGGCGTGCTGATGTGTGCGCTGGCGCTGCTGTTTCTGAAGTCTGCGGGTCTGGTCACGGGGCAGTTGGCCGGGTTGGCGCTGTTGCTGTCTTATGTGGTGGAGCTGAATTTCGGCGCGTTGTTTTTCCTGGTCAGCCTGCCGTTTTTTGCCCTGGCCTGGGTCAAGCGCGGCGCGGATTTCACCCTTCGCACCATCGCGGCGGTGAGCGGGATTTCGATTGTGGCACCGCAGCTGGCGCAGTTTATCCAGTTTGACGGGCTTGACCCATTTGTGGCCGCGGGGGTTGGTGGCGCGCTTGGCAGCATTGGGGTGATTGCGCTGTTTCGTCATGGGGCCTCGGCTGGGGGTGGCACCATTCTGGCACTGCTGGTTGAGCAGAAAACCGGCTTTAAGGCGGGGTGGTTTCAGCTGTGTGTGGATGCGGCGATTTTCCTTGGCGCGGCGTTTGTGCTGTCGTGGGAGCTGTTGAGTGTGTCTTTTCTGGGGGCGGCTGTGACCAATGTTTTGATCGCCTGGAACTTTGATGTGAGCCAGGCGCGACGGGGGGCTCCGGCCTGATCCGGCCCAAGGCCCTGTTGCGGGGCCTTGAAAACAAACAAAACTTTGCAGTCGACAGAATAACGAATCTCCGTTAGCGTTCTCGCCATGACACAGAACTTCGCCACCTTCTGGTATTTTTATTATCCGCGCCAACAGGCGGTCGGAGGATCTGTCGCGTTCTGAACTAACCAGAAAACGCAAATTCCACACCAAACCGCCTCGATAGCTCGCAGGCGGTTTTTTTTGTTTTCCGCCGCGTGGGCCCTCCTCCCAAAGGACAGCAAAATGACACAGCAAACCCAGGATCTGCGGATCACCGAAATGAAAGAACTGACCTCACCGCGTGAATTGATCAACGAAGTGCCCGCCTCGCCCGCAGCGCTCAATACCGTGCGCGCCGGGCGTGCGGCGATCCAGAACGTGCTGCATGGGCGCGACGACCGGCTGGTTGTGGTGGTGGGCCCGTGCTCGATCCATGATCCACATGCGGCGCTGGATTACGCCCGGCGTCTGGCGCCCTTGCGTGAGGCGCTGAAGGATCAGTTGGAAATTGTCATGCGGGTCTATTTCGAAAAGCCGCGCACCATTGGCGGCTGGAAAGGTCTGATCAACGATCCGGGTCTGGATGAAAGCTTCCGCATCAATGTGGGGCTGCATCGCGCGCGTCACCTGTGTGAAGAGATCAGCGCCCTTGGCCTGCCGGTGGGGACCGAGTTTCTGGATGCACATGTGCCGCAATACCTGTCGGATCTGGTGGCCTGGGCCGCCATTGGCGCGCGCACAACCGAAAGCCAGATTCACCGCGAAATGGCCTCGGGCCTCAGCTGTCCGGTTGGGTTCAAAAACGGCACCCGTGGCAATCTGCAAATCGCGATGGATGCGGTGCGCTCAGCCGCGCGGCCGCATCATTTCATGGCGCTGGCCCCATCGGGCAAAGCGGCAATTGCAGGCACGGCCGGAAATCCCGATTGCCATGTGATCCTGCGTGGCGGTGGCGGCACAAATTACGACGCCGATGCGATAGATGCGGCCTGCAGAATGGCGGAAAAAGACGGTATCCGCGGTCATGTGATGATTGATGCAAGCCATGCAAATTCGGACAAAGATCCAGAGAAACAGCCGGATGTCTTGGCAGATGTGGGTGGCCAGATCGCTGCAGGCGACAGCCGCATCACCGGCATCATGATCGAGAGCCATTTGGTGGCCGGGCGTCAGGATCTGCCCAAAGACGGCGATCTGTCCAAGCTGACCTACGGGCAGTCGATCACCGATGGCTGCCTGGGCTGGGACGCCACTGAGGTTGAACTGCGCAAGCTGGCACAGGCGGTTGAAACCCGCCGTGCGGCCCTGTCGCGGCTGGCGGGGTAAGACCTGTGAACTGAAGTTCTCTCCCTGTCCCCATTGATCAGGGGCATCTTGGGCGCGTCGTTTTCGGCGCGCTCTTTTTGTTGATTGGACGAGATGTGCCTGTGTGCCGCATCCTCAACTCATTTAGGGATTTGGATTTAGGAATGATTTTTATGGCCTCTGGAAGTTCAATTGTTGCAGCGCAAATGGAGCCGCAAGAGTTCGGTGTTTATTTCGGCGGAACGGTCTTGCCACCAAAGGAAGAGGCCCCTGAAGGGGGCTCTTGGGTGGCCAAACATGAAATGACCGGGTGGAGTGTCATCAAGACGCACGACACGACATTCGCGGATCGGTTCATCAAAGACAACGCAGAAGATTTTGATGGTCTCTTCCTCGCCTCTACGGTGCTTTATGACACCAACAAAAGCTGGCTGGCGAGTTACTACGACGGGGAATGTACTTGGTCAGTCACCCACGATGGTTCATCAGGGGACAAATACCACCTTGAGATTGACGGAGAACCGCCCAGCCTTTTGGATGCAATCCAAGGGGAATATCATGCTCTTGTGGATGCGCAGGATGATGGTGATCCGGTGGACTGGGGGCGGGAAATCCCTGATGCCTTGTTGGAAACACTTATTGGGATGGGCCATGATTTGGAACTGTGTGCACCCGAAGTGCTGGCCTATTACGAGCTAAGGCGCACGAAATAGCCGATTGATCGGGACGACTGTGAACTGGAGCTGCCGGACCGGTCCAAAGGCTTGAACATCCTGGATTTGATGAGCATATTCTCCAAGAGGTGACTTGGGGAGTTTGAATGTTTCGTAACTGTTTGACAGCGCTTACAATTGTTGTGCTGGGAGCCCTGCCTGTTCAGGCAGAAACGCGGGTGCCTGCGTCGCAGGCCGAAATCGCATTGGGCTTTGCGCCATTGGTCAAAGAGGCCGCGCCTGCGGTGGTCAATATCTATGCCAAGATCATCACCGAAGGCGAAAGCCGCCGCTCTCCGTTTATGGATGATCCGTTCTTTGATGATTTCTTTCGCGGCTTCAGCCAGCGCAGGCCACGGGTGCAGAACTCGCTGGGGTCTGGGGTGATCCTCTCGGACGATGGTTTTGTGGTGTCAAACTACCATGTGGTGGGCACCGCGTCCGAAATCCGGGTGGTGACCAATGACCGGCGGGAATTTAACGCCCGTGTGGTGCTGGCGGATAAATCTTCGGATCTGGCGATCCTGCAGCTTGATGACGCAGAGAACCTGCCGTTTCTGAACCTGCGCGACAGCGACCGGGTAGAAGTGGGAGAGCTGGCGCTGGCAATCGGCAACCCGTTTGGGGTGGGCCAGACCGTGAGTTCGGGCATTATTTCCGGCCTTGCGCGCACCGGCACCGCCTCGGGTGAAGGGCGCGGCTATTACATTCAGACCGATGCGCCGATCAACCCGGGCAATTCCGGTGGTGCGCTGATTGATGTGAACGGTGATCTTATTGGCATCAATACCCGCATTCTGAGCCGCTCTGGTGGCTCTAACGGTATTGGCTTTGCGATCCCGGCCAATCTGGCGCGCGAATTTATGCGTCAGGCGCGCGAAGGCTCTGAGGCGTTTCAGCGTCCCTGGGCGGGGATGACCGGTCAGCCGATGGATGCGGATTTGGCCGAAAGCCTGGGGTTGGGCCTGGTTGAAGGCATGATGATTTCCGATCTGCATCCCCAAAGCCCGTTTGCGCGCGCGGGATTTCAGGTGGGTGATGTGGTGACCCAAGTGGATGGGGAGCCGGTAAATTCCCCACCCGAGATGGTCTTTCGCATGACGGTGGCGGGGCTTGGCAATACCGCGATGTTCACCCGGCTGCGTGATGGCGCGGCAGAGAACATCGAGGTGGCGATGCGCCCGGCACCAAGCGATCCGCCAGCTGAGGCCTTGATCCTTGGGGAGCGCTCGATCTTTCCGGGGCTTGAACTGGCGCGGATCAACCCGGCGGTGGTTGCGGGCATGGGTTTGCCGTTTTCCGCCAAAGGTGTGGTTGTGACCGCGCCGGGGCGCTATGGCGCGCGTGCGGGGGTGCAGATGGGTGATATTATGGTCAAAGTGAACGGCCATGATATTGAGCGCCCCAAAGATGTGGAACGCGCGCTGCGCGAGAAAAGCCGCTGGATGCAGCTGGAGCTGATGCGGCGTGGGCAGCGGGTTGTGTTGCGCTTCCGCCTGTGATCCATGATGGTGGTGTATGACAGATCTTTTTGACAGCCCGCCCCCAAAAGGAATTGCCGCGCCAGAGCGCCCGGAACCGCCACGCCCCTTGGCGGATCGGCTGCGGCCGCAGTCGCTGGCTGAGGTGATCGGCCAGAGCCAGGTTTTGGGGGCAGAGGCACCTTTGGGCGTGATGCTGGCATCAGGTTCGCTGTCGTCGCTGATTTTCTGGGGTCCGCCCGGTGTGGGCAAAACCACCATCGCGCGGCTGCTGGCGCAGGAAACCGATCTGCATTTTGTGCAGATTTCTGCGATTTTCACCGGGGTGCCCGAGCTGCGCAAAGTGTTTGAAGCAGCCAAGATCCGACGCCAGAACGGTCAGGGCACATTGCTGTTTGTTGATGAGATCCACCGCTTTAACAAGGCGCAGCAGGATGGGTTTTTGCCCCATATGGAGGATGGCACCATTTTGCTGGTGGGGGCCACTACTGAGAACCCCTCGTTTGAGCTGAATGCGGCGGTGTTGTCGCGGGCGCAGGTCTTGGTGCTGGAGCGGTTGGAGGACGGAGATCTGGAGCATCTGGTGCAGCGTGCCGAAGGTGATCTGGGGCGGGCCTTACCGTTGAGCGCGGACGCACGTGCAGCCCTGCGCGAGATGGCCGATGGCGATGGGCGCGCGCTGCTTAATCTGATTGAACAGGTTGCGGCCTGGCGCACAGCGGCGGATCTGACGCGCGAAGAGCTCGCCAGCCGGTTGATGAAACGGGCGGCAAAATACGACAAATCCGGTGATGAACATTATAACCTCATATCTGCGCTGCATAAATCGGTGCGCGGATCAGATCCGGATGCGGCGCTGTATTGGTTTGCGCGCATGCTCGAAGGGGGTGAAGATCCGCGCTATCTGGCGCGCCGACTGACCCGGATGGCGGTGGAAGATATCGCCTTGGCGGATCCGCAGGCGCAGGCGGTCTGTCTGCAATCCTGGGAAACCTATGAGCGCCTTGGCAGCCCCGAAGGGGAGCTGGCGCTGGCGCAGGCGGTGGTTTATCTGGCGCTCGCGCCAAAAACCAACGCGCATTACATGGCCTATAAGGCGGCGCGGCGGCTTGCCAAACAAAGCGGCAGCGCGCCGCCGCCGAAACATATTCTCAATGCGCCAACCAAATTGATGGAAGCGCAGGGCTATGGCGCGGGCTACGCCTATGATCACAACGCCGAAGATGGGTTTTCCGGGCAAAATTATTTCCCCGACGGGATGGAACGGCCGGAATTGTACAAACCAGTGGAGCGCGGCTTTGAGCGTGAGCTGAAAAAGCGGCTTGAGTATTTCGAGCGTCTGCGGGCGCAGCGTAACGGGGATTGAGCGCCCTTTTAGGGCGCTGCCTCCGGCGGGAGTATTTGTAAAAAGGTGAAAGCGCGGGCGTTGCGACCCTGTCATTCGTGCCATGCACAGTGGAAACTTGACATCTGCGCCTGCCTGCGCGAAGGGGCGCTATGGTTTCAACAGTAGCATATGTAGCGCTTGGCGGCGCAATGGGCGCGGCGTGCCGTTATCTGACCGGTGTCGGGGTTGCGCGGCTCTTTGGGGTGACGGGATTTCCCCTGGGGGTTCTGAGCGTCAATATCTTTGGCTCCTTTTTGATGGGGGTCTTTGTTGTGCTGGCGGCGCAGCGCGGGCTGACCCATCTGTCGCCATTTGTGATGACGGGCATTCTGGGTGGTTTCACCACGTTTTCGGCGTTTTCGCTGGAGGCGGTGACTTTGGTGGAGCGGGGCGCGATTGGCCAGGCTGCGTTATATGTGGGGCTGTCGGTGGGCTGTTCGATTGTTGCGTTGTTTTTGGGACTGATGTTGGCACGAGGGGTG
This sequence comes from Tritonibacter aquimaris, assembly GCF_009617595.1. GTDB lineage: Bacteria > Pseudomonadota > Alphaproteobacteria > Rhodobacterales > Rhodobacteraceae > Epibacterium > Epibacterium aquimaris. Next base: position 39,187 of record NZ_WIXK01000006.1, read on the forward strand.
TTGTGAGATGAGCGGCGTACAGATGATTACCGTAAGCGAGGATGATAGCGGTCAGCGGATTGATCGCTGGCTGCGCCGTTTGTTTCCGCATGTGAACCAGGGCCGTATTGAAAAGATGTGCCGCAAGGGTGAGCTGCGTCTGGATGGGGGCCGGGTCAAGGCCAACAGCCGGGTCGAAGCGGGGCAGGTGGTGCGGGTGCCACCTTTGCCTGCAAGCGATCTGAAACCAGCGGCGCCGCGCGAAGCACGGGTGTCGGAGGCGGATGCCAAGATGATCCGCGGCTGTGTGATCTATAAAGATGACGCGGTGATTGCGATCAACAAACCAGCGGGCCTTGCAGTACAGGGCGGCAGCGGCACCAGTCGCCATGTGGATGGGCTGGCGGAGGCGCTGAAATTTGATCTGGATGAAAAGCCGCGCCTTGTGCACCGGCTTGATAAAGACACATCCGGCGTGTTGATCATGGCGCGCACGCGCTTGGCGGCGCAGGCGCTGACCGCAGCGTTTCGCCATCACGCAACGCGCAAGATTTACTGGGCGCTGGTGGCGGGCGTGCCGACGCCCTATCTGGGCGAAGTGAAATGTGGCCTGGTCAAAGCGCCGGGGCATGGGCGCAGCGGTGAAGGCGAAAAGATGATTGCGGTGCATCTGGATGATGTGAACAGCACGCCGGGGGCGAAACGCTCGCACACGCAATATGCCACGCTGTATCGGGTGGCGAGCCGTGCCTCATGGGTGGCAATGGAGCCGATCACCGGCCGCACCCACCAGCTGCGCGCGCATATGGCGGAAATTGGCCATCCGATTGCAGGCGACGGCAAATATGGCGGTTCTGGTCAGGAGAACCAGGGTGATGGCTGGGGCGCACAGATTGGTGGTGTGATCTCGAAGAAGCTGCATCTGCACTGCCGTCGCATGGCGTTTGAGCATCCGGTGACCAAGAAACACGTGTCGATCACCGCCGAGCTGCCAGAACATATGAAGGCGAGCTGGGATACCTTTGGCTGGAGTGAAGATCTGGCGGCCGAGGATCCGTTTGAAAGCCTGCGCTGATGGCAGAGCTGCATCTGGTTCTGTTTGATGTGGATGGCACGCTGGTGGACAGCCAGGGTGCAATTGTGGGCGCCATGAGCGCAGCCTTTGAGGCGCTGGATCTGGCAGTGCCTGCGCGTGGTGACATTCTATCCATTGTGGGGCTGTCACTGCCGCAGGCGGTGGCGCAGCTGGTGCCGGATCTGTCTGCTGCGCTGCAGGCGCGCATCGTTGAGGGCTATAAGACATCTTATAAGGCGGCGCGCGAGGCGGCCGGGCGTGGGCATTCGCCGCTCTATCCGGGTGCGCTTGAGGCTTTGGCGGCGCTGCATGCGGTGCCGGAATATTTGCTGGGGGTGGCCACCGGCAAATCGCAGCGGGGCTTGGATGCGTTGATTGATGCACATGAGCTGAGCTGTTTTGTCACCCGGCAGGTGGCGGATCATCATCCCTCCAAGCCGCACCCGTCGATGGTGATGACGGCAATGGCGGAAACCGGTGTTGCGCCGGAACGCACGGTGATGATTGGCGATACATCATATGACATTGATATGGGGCGCGCGGCAGGGGTGAAAACCATTGCGGTGAACTGGGGGTTCCATCCAGCAGAACGGCTGGGGGCGGATCATATTATCCGCGATTTTGCAGAACTGCCTGCGCTGTTGAACGAGATCTGGAAAGGCTGAAGACATGAGCGAGTGGAAGCAGAAACGATTCTGGAAAGAGGCCTGCGCCGTTGAAGAGGGCGAAGGCTTTGCGGTGGCGCTGGATGGGCGCAAGGTGAAGACACCCGCAAAAGCTGCGCTGATTGTGCCCACCCGTGCGATGGCTGATGCAATTGCGTCTGAGTGGGACGCGCAGGAAGAACATGTGAACCCCACCACCATGCCCTGCACCAAATCCGCCAATGCGGCGATTGATAAAGTTGCGCATCAGCACGGTGAAGTGGCTGACATGTTGGCAGAATATGGTGATTCGGATTTGCTGTGTTACCGCGCAGACAGCCCGGTGGAACTGGTGCAGCGACAGGCCGAGGTCTGGGATCCGGCACTGGATTGGGCGGCCAAACAGCTGAACGCACGCCTTGCGCCGCGGGCCGGGGTGCTGCATGCGCCGCAGGATTCTGCAGCATTGGCGCAGCTGCGCAGCCAAACCCATGCGTTTAACAACTTTGAATTGGCGGCGTTTCACGATCTTGTGTCCATGTCCGGCTCGCTTGTGCTTGGCTTTGCGGCAGCGCTGGGCTGGAAGCCCGCACAAGAGATTTGGGAGATCTCGCGTCTTGATGAAAAATGGCAAGAAGAACAATGGGGTAAAGATGATGAAGCCGCAGAGCTTGCAAGCCTGAAACAAGGTGAGTTCTTGCATGCCAAACGCTTCTTTGACCTCTCTCAAACCGTCATAAAAACATCATAAAACCCTTATTCCCCTGATTGGATTGCCTCGCTTCTGTACAGAGTACCGGCGCAAACATCGAAAATCTTGATAGCACTCTTGACGTTTGTTGATGATTGATCACACACTTAAATCGAACTTGGGTCTAAGCCTGGGTTCGATCTGATCTCATGTGGCAAACACCTGGGAAAAAACCGCCTCAAATGTGCGGAAAATCAGGAAGAGGTAAAAATGAAAAAAACCGTATTTTTTGGTGCCCTGACCGTAGCCGGTCTGGCAGCTGGTGCGGCCGCGGCAGCGACACTGGATGATGTAAAATCCCGTGGTAAGCTGAACTGTGGTGTGTCCACCGGTCTGGTCGGCTTCTCGGCACCGGATGCGAATGGGGAATGGCAAGGTTTTGACGTGGCTGTGTGCCGGGCTGTTGCAGCCGCGGTTCTGGGCGACGGCAATGCTGTTGAATTTGTGCCAACAACACCAAAGACACGCTTCACCGCGCTGGCTTCGGGTGAGATTGATATGCTTGCGCGTAACACCACCTGGACCTTCTCGCGTGATGTGGATCTGAAGCTCGAGTTCGTGGGCGTCAACTACTATGACGGTCAGGGCTTTATGGTGCCAAAAGAGCTGGGCGTCAGCTCTGCGACTGAACTGGACGGCGCCACCGTCTGCATTCAGACCGGCACCACCACCGAGCTGAACCTGGCGGATTTCTTCCGCGCCAATAACATCAGCTATGAGCCGGTGCCGATCGAAACCAACGCCGAAGCGCAGCAGCAGTATCTGGCTGGCGCATGCGACGTTTACACCACCGACGCATCCGGTCTGGCGGCAACCCGCGCCACTTTTGATGATCCAGGTGCACATGCGCTGCTGCCAGAAATCATCTCCAAAGAGCCGCTGGGTCCGCTGGTACGCCATGGCGACAACGCCTGGGCTGACATCGTACGCTGGTCGATGAACGCGCTGGTTGCTGCAGAAGAGCTGGGTGTGACCTCAGCGAACCTGAGCGAGATGGCTGCGGGCACCAAGAACCCTGAAATCAACCGTCTGCTGGGCACCGAAGGTACCCTGGGCGAGATGCTGGGTCTGGACGCAACCTGGGCGCAAAACGTGATTGCCGTTGGCGGCAACTACGGTGAGCTGTTTGCCAAAAACATCGGTGAAGACACACCGATTGGTCTGGCGCGTGGTCTGAACGCTCAGTGGACCGAAGGTGGTCTGCTGTACGCTCCGCCATTCCGTTAAGACACATGAGTCAGGGCGCGCATCCCGCGCCCTGACCACTAATAACAACGCATCAAAGCCGTTTTAGAGCCGGATCAACCGTGCCAGCAGGGCTTTGCATGTCTTGGGGATCACATTTTATGGCAACTCTCTCTGACCCGCCGAAGCAAAGCTTTCGGCTGTCGATGCTGATTTACGATACCCGCTATCGCTCCATGACCATTCAGGTCGTTGCGCTGATCAGCTTCTTGCTGATGTTTGGCTGGATCTTCAGCAATACCGCAGAAAACCTGGCGGCTCTGGGTAAAGAACCCAGTTTCAAGTTCCTGGGCGAGACTGCGGGATATGACATCAACCAGCGTCTGCTGGACTACGATTCACAAAATACCCATTTCCGCGCCGCGATCATTGGCCTGTTGAACACACTTCTGGTGGCGTTCCTGGGCTGTGTCACCGCAACGGTGCTGGGTGTTATCATTGGCGTGGCGCGCCTGTCGAAGAACTGGCTTATCGCCAAGCTGACCACGATCTATGTGGAAATCTTCCGCAATGTGCCGGTGCTTTTGTGGATTGTCTTTATCATGGCAATCCTGATCGAGACCTTACCGGCGCCACGGGCCTTCCGGGGTGAAAACCCAGACGCCACCATGTCGCTGTTTGATACCGTCGCGGTCACCAACCGGGGTGTTTATATCCCGGAGCCGCTGTTCAACAATTCGCTTGGCAACCTGTCGCTGTTTGGTGAAAGCAGCGCGCGTTTTGATGTGTCGCTGGATCTGATTGCGTTTCTGTTTGTGCTGGGGGCGTCGCTGTTTGTCTCCACCAAAATCCGCAAATGGGCAGACCAGAAGCAGGAAAACACCGGTATTCGCCCCACCATCTGGCATATCCGTGCCGCTGTGGTGATCCTGCCATCGGCCCTGTTGTTGGCAGTTCTGGGGTTTTACCTTGGCTATCCTGAGCTGAAGGGGTTCAACTTCAAGGGTGGCATTCACATGCGCAACTCCTTGATTGCCCTGTGGCTGGCGCTGTCGCTTTATACTGCGGCCTTTATCGCCGAAATCGTGCGGGCCGGTATTCTGGCGATCTCCAAAGGCCAGACCGAAGCCGCCGGTGCGCTGGGGATGCGCCCAAATCGTATCATGTCGCTGGTGATCCTGCCGCAGGCGCTGCGGGTGATCATTCCACCGTTGATTTCGAACTACCTGAACCTGACCAAGAACTCCTCGCTCGCGATTGCGGTGGGGTATATGGATCTGACGGGCACATTGATGGGCATCACCTTGAACCAGACCGGCCGTGAGCTGGAGACGGTTCTGCTGGGGATGATCATCTATCTGAGCATCAGCCTTTCGATCTCATTGGTCATGAACTGGTACAATGAACGTGTCAAACTGGTGGAGCGGTAATATGAGCGATGTATCTTTTGTTCGCACTGAAATGCTGCCACAGAAAGCGCCACCAGCCAGCACCGTAGGTTTGGTGGGCTGGCTGCGCGAAAACCTGTTTTCCAGCATTTCCAATTCAATCCTGTCCGTCGTGTCCGGGGCGTTTATCCTTTACGTGCTGGTCAACCTGCTGGGCTGGGTGATTTCACCCACCTGGGGGGCGGCCTCTTTGGCGGAATGCCGTACCATCCTGCATGATCTTGGCCGTGATGGGCACAATGGCGGCGCCTGTTGGGGCGTGATCCGGGATCGCTGGGAGCAGCTGTTGTTTGGCTTTTATCCCAATGGCAGCATTGAAGGGGTGCCAGATCTGCGCTGGCGTCCTGTATTGGCCTTTGTGCTTTTTGCTGTGGCGCTGGCTCCGGTGCTGTTTTCGGAACGTATGCCCAAGAAAATGATCTACTTTTCAATGGCGTACCCGTTCATCATGCCCTGGCTATTGTGGGGTGGAACCATCTGGGCGCCGCTGTCGGCCGCAGCTGGGTTTATCATCGGCTTTATCGTCTACAAGGCGCTTGAAGCGCAGTTCGGCGCGCTTGTTGGGCTTGTTGCTTCTGTCTTGGCGGCGGTAATCTGGTGGCTGTTTCTAGCCGCTGGTGTGGCTGGGCAACTGGGAGAGATCCTGCCCATTGGCCTGATGGATGTGGAATCGCGTGCCTTTGGCGGCATGATGCTGTCGCTGACCATTGGCGTGGTGGCGATTGCATGTTCGCTGCCGCTGGGCATCGTGCTGGCGCTGGGGCGTCAGTCGGATCTGTTGATTGTGAAATCGATCTGCGTCGGCTTTATTGAGTTCATCCGCGGCGTGCCGCTGATCACGCTGCTGTTTGTGGCCTCGACCCTGCTCAATATCTTTATGCCACCGGGCACCGATTTCGACATCATCATGCGGGTGATCATCATGGCAACGCTGTTCTCTGCGGCCTATATGGCCGAAGTGATCCGCGGCGGGCTCGCAGCCTTGCCCAAGGGCCAATATGAAGGGGCCGACAGTCTTGGCCTGAACTATTGGCAGGCGCAGCGGCTGATCATCATGCCGCAGGCGCTGAAGATCTCGATCCCGGGCATCGTGTCGACCTTTATCGGCCTGTTCAAAGACACCACGCTGGTGTCGGTGATCGGCCTGCTCGATCCATTGGGTCTGTCGACTGCTATCCGTGCTGATACCGCCTGGAACGGTCTGGTGTGGGAGCTTTATGGCTTTATCGCGCTGATGTTCTTTGTCTGCTGTTTCGGCATGTCCCGCTATTCCATGTATCTGGAGAAAAAGCTCCAGACTGGCCATCATTAAGGAGTTCGCACAGATGTCTGAACTTATTTCTGACCGCGCAATCGACCGCTCCAAAATGCAGGTGAGCGACCAGGTTGCCATTCAAATCACCAATATGAACAAGTGGTACGGTGCGTTTCACGTGCTGCGCGACATCAACCTGACCGTCAACCAAGGCGAGCGGATCGTGATTGCAGGGCCTTCGGGCTCGGGCAAATCAACCATGATCCGCTGTCTGAATGCTTTGGAAGAGCATCAGGAAGGCCAGATCATTGTTGACGGGACTGAGCTGACCTCGGATCTGAAAAACATCGACAAGATCCGATCTGAGGTGGGCATGTGTTTTCAGCACTTCAACCTGTTTCCACATCTGACCATTCTGGAAAACTGCACATTGGCTCCGATCTGGGTGCGTAAAACGCCCAAGAAAGAAGCCGTTGAGACGGCGATGCATTTCCTTGAGAAGGTGAAGATCCCGGATCAGGCCCATAAATATCCGGGCCAGCTTTCGGGCGGGCAGCAGCAGCGTGTGGCAATTGCGCGTTCGCTGTGTATGAAACCCCGCATCATGCTGTTTGACGAGCCCACATCGGCGCTGGACCCTGAGATGATCAAAGAGGTTCTGGACACGATGATCGAGCTCGCTGAGGAGGGGATGACCATGCTTTGTGTGACCCATGAGATGGGGTTTGCGCGGCAGGTGGCGAACCGGGTGATCTTTATGGCGGATGGCCAGATCGTGGAACAGAACGAGCCGGAAGAGTTCTTTAACAATCCAAAGAGCGAGCGCACCCAGCAGTTCCTGAGCCAGATCCTGGGTCACTGATTTGACCTGTTATTCAGTGGGAAGGCCGGGCATTTGCCCGGCCTTTCTGGTTTTATGAGCTGGGGCTTTGCCCGAGTGCTGGTATTGGGGGCTCTGCCCAAGTTTTAGTATTGATGGGGGCTCTGCCCCCAAGCCCCCGGAGTATTTTTAAAAAGGTGAAACAGTATGGTGCAGCTGCAGTTAGGAGGCGGTGCCAGATGCGCTGATGATTGCGGCGCGGCGCCAGTGTGTGGTTGGCCAGAATGCGCCATCATTCGTGGCGCCGCCTGCGGGGGCCAAAACGCGAGAGTGTTGATGGGAGGCAGCAGGGGGCGAAGACCTGTCAGGCTCCGATCAGTTCCCGAGGCACTGCAAAATCCAATGCGCGGCCACTGCCCCAGGTCAGATCTGCCCAGCTTTCCAGAGGAAACTCAGCAATCAGCGTTGCACCGGTTGGATAATCTTCAAACCGGGAATGGGCCGGGGCGTGGTTGAGGATGGCATGGGCAAAAGCGGCAATGCCCGGATTATGGCCAAGCAGCATGATGTTTTTATGTTCTGCTTCGCGCAGCACCTGAAACATCACGTCTGAATTGGCGTGATAGAGCCGTTCAATAAAGATCGCGGGCGCGTCGAGTTCCATCAGATCATAGGTTTCACGGGTGCGCTGCGAGGAAGAGGAAATCACCTGATGCGGCATGTAATCATGATCGCGCAGCCATGCGCCTATTGCGATCGCTGAGCGGGTGCCGCGTTTGTTCAAAGGCCTGGCATGGTCGCTTGGGGCGCTGGTGTCCCAGGCAGATTTGGCATGTCGGGTCAGGATCAAAGTGCAGGTCATCTTGAATGAAAATACCTCATGTGGTGGGCAGATTGAGCAGGGGAGCGCCCGGCGCCTTCTGACAGCGGGCAGGCGCGGCGGGCGATGCAACCTTGCGACAGGCAGGTGCTGGATCCGGAGATTGTGTCCAGATGGTTGTGGCAAGCTGCCACTTCATAGGGGCCTTCGTCAACCATTGCTTGAACTGGGCAGGTATTAATGCAGCCTTGAGTGGTGCAATCCAAACAAGGAGAATGTGCCAGCCTGGGTGCTGGTATGTGAAACTCTGCATCAAAATGGAGGGCCCCGCGGTAGGAAATCAACAGTCCTACCTGATCATGCACCAGAAATTGCGACGGGGATGTGAAAGCACGCCCCGAGGCAAGCGCCCAATTGACAAAAGGCGCATAGGGCGGACCATCAAAGGGGTAATAGCTCTGCGTGGCGCCAAGATCTGCGGCCAGCTGGGTGATGACACGGCGCGACCAGCGATCAACCGGGTCGGCGCGGCCGTCACGGTATTCCGGGCTTTGGCAAAATTGCGGCCAGAAGTTGGTGTTGCAGCCCAATAAGATCAGCGTACCGTGATCAAGCTGTTCGATGCCCGCGCCCGGATGCAACGCACCATAGATCATCAGCCCCAGCGACTGGGCCGCGGTTTCGATCTGTGCGTATTGGGTCAAAGGCATATGCTATCCTGCATCTTGGGCGACAGGATAGCATCTTGGCGCGCGCTAACAAAATCAAATGCGCGACTGTGGTGTTGGCGCGGTTACGCGCGGATCATCGAGCCTGCACCGTGGTCGGTGAACAGCTCAAGCAAGACCGCGTTCTGGACCCGGCCATCAACAATGGTGCAGGCACGTACGCCACCGCGCACCGCTTCGAGTGCGGTTTCGGTTTTGGGGATCATGCCGCCTGCGATAATGCCATCCTGGGTCATGGCTTCGACATCAGAGGCTTTGAGCTCGGTCATCACATCCCCAGCGGCGTTTTTCACCCCGGCCACATCGGTGAGCAGCAGCAGGCGATCCGCTTCCAGGCTCTGGGCGATGGCACCTGCGGCGGTGTCCCCGTTGATATTGAGCGTCTCGCCGTTCTGGCCCACACCAATGGGGGCAATCACCGGGATCATGTCTTTTTCAAACAGATCGCGCAGCACGGTGGGATCCATCTGGGCCGGATGCCCCACAAAGCCCAGTGCCGGGTTTGGCACATCACAGGTGATGAGATTGGCGTCTTTGCCCGAAAGCCCCACGGCGCGGCCACCCTGACGGTTGAGCGCATGAACAATGCGTTTGTTCACCACACCAGAGAGCACCATTTCCACCACGTTCATAGTGGCTGCGTCTGTCACCCGTTTGCCGTTGACAAAGTTGCTCTTGATTTCGAGCTTTTCGAGCATGGCGTTGATCATCGGACCCCCACCGTGGACGATCACCGGGTTCACGCCAACTTGTCGGAGCAGAACGATATCGCGGGCAAAGCTTTCCATTGCCTCATCGCTGCCCATGGCGTGACCGCCCAGTTTGACAACAACAATGGCATCATCATAGCGCTGCAGATACGGCAGGGCGCTTGACAGTGTTTCCGCGGTAGCAATCCAATCCCGGTTCATATCCTGTTTCTTCATCGCTCTATCATCCCTTTGGCGGATGGGTTTACGGGCAATTCAGCCCGCTGCCAAGGCCTGTGTACGTTATTCCATTGCGGCGGGCGGTGCATTCGCTAGATTCGCTGGAGAATCCATACAGGAGAGAGCAGATGCGGAAGAAAACGCTTTTGCTGACCGGAGCTAGCCGTGGAATCGGCCATGCCACCGTGCGCAGATTTCACAATGAAGGGTGGCGGGTGCTGACCTGTTCCCGCAATGCTTTGCCTGCGGAATGCCCCTGGGGGGCAGATGGCGCAGATCATGTTGAGCTGGACCTGTCAGACCCGGCTGATACCATCAATGCGCTGGGGATCATTCAGGAAAAACTGGGTGGTCATCTGGATGCGCTGGTGAACAATGCGGGTATTTCCCCCAAAGGTGAGGGCGGCGCGCGGCTGAGCACGCTGAACACCGATCTGGCGGATTGGGGGCGGGTGTTCCATGTGAACTTCTTTGCGCCTGTGGTGCTGGCGCGTGGCCTGAAAGATGAGCTGGCGGCGGCCAAAGGATCAGTGGTGAATGTGACCTCGATTGCGGGCAGCCGGGTGCATCCATTTGCAGGGGCGGCCTATGCCACATCCAAAGCGGCGCTGGCGGCGCTGACGCGGGAGATGGCCCATGATTTTGGCCCAATGGGCGTGCGCGTCAATGCAATTGCACCGGGAGAGGTCGAGACCGCTATCCTGAGCCCCGGAACCGATAAAATTGTCGAAAAACTGCCAATGCAGCGACTGGGGCAACCCTCGGAAGTGGCGGATGCAATCTATTTCCTGTGTTCACAGGAGAGTTCTTATATCTCTGGTGCAGAGATCGAAGTGAACGGGGCGCAGCACGTGTAAGCCAGCTTATGTGGCTGGCTGCGGGATTTGAGTATTTGAGAAAAGAGCCTGGCGGTGAGAGCGATACTCCGCCAGGCTTTATCATTTTATTTGGGCCGAGATGGGCGCAAGTTTTAGGGGAGATTGGCGATAATGGCCCGCAATGTCGAGATACCGTCGCCTTTTTCCGATGAGGTCAGCACGATTTCCGGATAGGCAGCGGGGTGTTTGGCCAGCGCGCCTTTGACCTGTTCGATCACCTGTTCGCGGTCCTTGGCTTTGACCTTATCGGCCTTGGTCATCACGCATTGGAAGGTCACGGCGGAGGTGTCGAGCAGCTTCATGATCTCTTCGTCGACCTTTTTCACACCGTGGCGGCTGTCAATCAGCACAAAGGCACGGCGCAGGTTCTGACGACCGGAGAGGTATCTTTTCAGAAGCTTCTGCCATTTTTCAACCACATCCAGCGGCGCATTGGCAAAGCCATAGCCCGGAAGGTCGACCAGATAATGTTCGGGCCCCTGCATGAAGAAGTTGATCTCCTGGGTGCGGCCTGGCGTGTTGGAGGCGCGTGCAAGCCCTTTGGTGCCGGTGAGCGCGTTGATCAGGGAGGATTTCCCCACATTAGAACGCCCGGCAAAGCAGACCTCAGTGCGGTCGGCTTCGGGCAGGCCATTCATGGCCACCACACCTTTGAGGAACTCGGATTCGCCCGCAAAGAGTTTGCGACCTTTTTCGAGAGAGAGATCATCTGGCGCTTCGGCCAGGCTAAACTGCATTTGCATCACAGCACCTTTACGGTATCGCCCAGGCGAATGTGGCCTGCGCGGATGACTTCTGCACCAACGGAAAAATCGCGATGGCCAAAGGCATCTTTGAGAGTTTTGAGGGTTTCAGCGTCGCGCACACCGGTGTCCGGGTTGGCCGCCGTTGCCTGACAGCGTTCCATCCGTTCGCGCACGGCAAAGATGGCCTCGCCGATTTGAACTTCGCGGCCAAGCCAGTCTTCTTCGGCCCAGGCGTCATCCAGATCAAACCAGATATTGCTGCGCCAGCGGTGGCGTGACAGCGGCGTGCCAATGGCCGTTTCGACTGCGCGGTGCGAGGCGAGATTGGCCAGGGTCACCGACGGGTAGGGCGTATCGGTCATGGCGCGGCTTTCGGCGCGTACCATCCGCGCAGGTTCGGCTCGGCCTTCGGGCATCAGTGGCATCACCCAGTTGAGAAAGGCAGCATCATTGCCATCGGGATCAAACGTGATGTCACCGGCGCTGGGGTGGCTCAAGGTGATCAGACCGCTGGCATCATCATAGCGTGATGAAATTGCCATCAGCTGTGGCGCGCTGGCAGCGCGGGTGAAATTGCTGCAGCGTGCCCATTCCGTGCCATCGGCATCAGAACGTTCATGGGCAACCGCCCAAAGACGATCGCCGGGCAATGCTTGCCCGGCGGTCATCTCTACCTGCTCCAGCATCTCACGACCATGTGCTTTGATCGTGTGACGCCAGATCTCTGTAACGGTATGGCTCATTCGTTCTCCGATTTCGCCTTGCGTTTGAAGCTCTTCTTGATGTTGCCAAACACATCCGGCTTATAGCCGTGGCTGCGCATGATCACATACTGCTGGCAGAAGGTGATGGTGTTGTTCGCGATCCAGTAAACCACGAGACCCGACGCAAAGCCACCCAGCATGAACATGAAGACCCAAGGCATCCAGGCAAAAATCATCTGCTGGGTTGGATCTGTGGGTGCCGGGTTCAGTTTCTGCTGCAGCCACATTGAAACACCCAGCAGGATCGGCAGTACACCAATAAAGATCAGCGCAAGGATGCTTTCGGGGTTTGGAGCGGCCCAGGGGAAGGTGCCGAACAGGTTGAAGATCGAGGTTGGGTCAGGTGCCGAGAGATCCTGGAACGGACCAAAGAAGGGCGCGTGACGCAATTCAAGCGTTACAAAGATCACCTTGTAGAGCGAGAAGAAGATCGGGATCTGGATAAGGATCGGCAGACAGCCCGCGGCGGGGTTCACCTTTTCCTTCTTGTAGAGCTCCATCATCGCCTGCTGCATCTTGGCACGGTCGTCTCCGGCGCGCTCTTTCAGCTCTTCGACTTTGGGCTGCAGCTCTTTCATCTTCGCCATGGACGAATAGGATTTATACGCCAGCGGCAGCACCAGGATCTTGATCAAGATGGTGAGGCCGATGATCGACACACCCATGTTGCCAATGATCTGGTTGAGCCAGTGCAGAACCGCAAAGATCGGCTTGGTCAGGAAGGCAAACCAACCCCAGTCGATGCTGTCGAGGAAGCCTTCGATGCCACCTTTTTCATAGGCACGGATGGTGGCCCATTCTTTGGCACCGGCAAACAGCTGGGTCGAGGTGGCAGCGGTTTCACCCGCAGCAACGGTCAGCGTCGGCATCACCACATCGGCCTGATAGATGTCGCGGCGCGCATCATATTTGGCGATGGAGCGGAACGGCTGGCCGTTTTCGGGGATCAGCGTTGCCATCCAGTAGTGGTCGGTAAAGCCAATCCAGCCATAGTCTTCGACTGCAACGGTTTCGGAGTTGGAGCCATCGCGCGGATCAACGTCGAAATCCTGGATGTTGTCGTATTTGACTTCGGCCAGTTCACCGTCGGCTTCGCGGATCAGGCCCTCGTGCAGCACGAAGAAGTTTTTCAGATCTTCGGGTTCACCGTGGCGGGCCAGCGTGCCGTAAGGCGCGAGCGCAACAGAGGCGTCGCTGTTGTTGGTCACGCTTTGGTCGACCTTGAACATATAGTCCTGATCCACCGAGATGGTGCGATTAAAGATCAGGCCTTTGCCGTTGTCCCAGCTCAGCGTAACCGGGCTGTCGGGGCTCAGCGTGGCGTCCTGAGGCGCGGACCAGAGCGTATTGGCGCTTGGCACGTCTTCGATCCCAAGACCGGCACCCGGTGCCCAGCCATAGAGCGCATAATAAGCATTGGTGCCACCAACAGGTGACAAGAAGCTTACGATGTCCGAGGTGGGATCATTGGTGACGTTGTAGTCTTTGAACGACAGATCATCGATGCGACCGCCTTTCAGCGAGATCGAGCCTTCGAGCCGGGGCGTGTCGATGGTGAGACGCGGCGCGTCCTCATCTGAACTGGTTGCCGCGGTGGCAAGCGTGCTGGCCTCGGCAGGGGCAACTGCAGCAGCCGGAGCTGTGACGGATGCGCCTGCAGGCGGTGTCAGCTCTGCCTGGTTCAGTTCAGAGACCGCTTCGGGCTCTTCTGGTGGAAAAATAGCGTACCATCCAAGCAGCACAGCGCCGCTCAACACAGTTGCGAGAATTAGGTTCTTATTCTGATCGTCCATCTGGGACTGCCACCTCATGCATGCGAATGACAGGGTGGTTCAACAGACATGGCTTGCAAAGGTCAAGCAGAAACCGATCTAAACGGGCTTTATCTCCCCGGAACGCGGCTGGATGCGGGTGATCCGGTCAAAACCAAGCGGGCCTGCAGCAGCTGCAAGCCCGTAGATTCGCCAGTGATCAGGGTCTGCCACCAATCGCGGGTGGATCTTTCAGCTTGGCCTGATGGGCGGCGATCCAGTCAAGGGTCTGATCAAATGGTACCGGTCGCCCGATGCCATATCCCTGCACATGGTTGCAGCCAAGCTGGGCCAGCAGCGCATGTTCGCCCACGGTTTCCACCCCTTCGGCAAGGGTTTCAAGCTCCAGACGTTCGGCCATGGTGAGGATGGCTGCGACCATTTTCTGCTGCTCGGGATCGCGGTCTGATTTGGTGACAAAGGAGCGGTCAATCTTGATCCGGCTGACGTTAAAGCGACGCACTGCGCCAATCGAGGCGTGGCCGGTGCCAAAATCATCCAGATCGATCTGGCAGCCGAGCTCTCCCAAAGCGGCGATATTGCGCACAATCACATCATCGGGGCTGTCGCTGAACACGGTTTCCAGAACTTCGACGCAGAGGCGATCAGCAGAGAGGCCAAACCGCTCAAGGTCCCATTTGATCCGTTCCACCAGGCCGGGGTTGCGCAGCTCATCGGCGGCAAAGTTCACCCCAACCTGCGGCACCATCACACCCGCAGCGTCCCAGGCTTTCAGCGCGGAGAGGGATTGATAGACCATCACTTCGCTCAACCGCTCCATCAGGCCCGCATCTTCGAGCGCAGGCAGGAATTTTACCGGTGGGATCATACCATGCACAGGGTGCACCCAACGCGCCAGCGCCTCAAAGCCGGAGATCTGGCCGGTGTCAGTGTTGATCTGCGGCTGGAACCAGGCTTGGATCTGGCCACTTTCAAGCGCTTGGACTACTTCGCCATGCAGATTGCGGCGGCGTTTTGTGCGGTGATGCAGCTCAGCCGAATAGGCGCGCATGCCAGAGGGGCCGTTGTGTTTGGCCTCTTCGAGCGCGGCAAAGGCGGCGGCGACCCAATCATCGGCGGTGTTGTCTGGTGCAAGCTGGCGGCTGCAGAACCCAACAGAGCAGGTGACATAGACCGATGTTGCATCAAGAGAGAGCGCCTGTTCAATCTTGGCCTGGTAGCGCCCGGCCAGTTGGATGCACAGTTCAAGATCCAGATGCGGCATCGCGTTCAGGCAGATGGCAAACTTATTTTCTGTAATGCGGGCAAGACAGTCCCGGCTGCGGGTCACGCTGCGCAGGCGATTGCCCATCTGGCGCAGCAGATCATCGCAGGCCTGCGCCCCATATTCGGTCTCCAGCTCAGCAAATTGATCAATTTCGAGCACAAAGACAGCAGAGTTCAGGCCCTTTTTCTGAGAGGCTTCAAAAACCTCTTGCACCGCCATTTCAAACCCGTCGCGCAGCACAAAACCTGTGGCGCTATCTTGCGGCACATTGCCGGAACGCGTGAACATCCCAAGGCCTGCAAAAAACAGCGGCAATCCCAGCGCAACAGCCAACAACGCGTATTCACCACCCACCCAATAGGTGGCCAGGGTGAGTGCGGGCAAAAACGCAAGTACCGGTGGCCCCAATAGGACAGGTGCCAGCGATTTGCGTAACCGCGCCAGCAGACCTGAGTTTGAATAGTTCATTTGCGGACCTTTCACCTATACTTTGGCGTGGGTCCACACTAGAGGCCGTGTTCTGACTGAACCTTTAACGCAGCTTTGGAATCTCCTCAGATTCACTCAAATCCACCGCTTTTTTTGCGCTTAGACCGAGGAAATCGAACAAATTGGGGTCCAGAAGGTGTGAAGGACGCGCATTCATCAATGCGCGGAACATCACCTGGCGGCGTCCGGGGCTGTTTGATTCCCACTGATCCAGAATCTGTTTCACCTGCTGACGCTGCAACCCATCCTGGCTGCCACAAAGATCACAGGGAATAATCGGGTAATCCATGTCACGGGCGAATTTTTCACAATCAGCTTCGGCCACATGCGCCAGCGGACGATAGACAAAGAGGTCGCCTTCTTCGTTCACAAGCTTTGGCGGCATCGTGGCAAGACGGCCACCGTGAAACAGGTTCATAAAGAAGGTTTCAAGGATATCATCGCGGTGATGGCCCAGCACCACGGCCGAGCAGCCTTCTTCGCGTGCGATGCGGTACAGGTTGCCACGACGCAGGCGCGAGCAAAGAGCGCAAAAGGTCCGTCCCTCGGGCACTTTGTCCATCACAATGGAATAGGTGTCCTGATACTCAATGCGGTGTTCAACGCCCATTTTTTCAAGAAATGCAGGCAGAACCGTCGCCGGAAAACCCGGCTGACCCTGATCCAGGTTGCAGGCCAAAAGGTCCACAGGCAAAAGCCCGCGCCATTTCAGCTCATATAGGATGGCAAGCATGGTATAGCTGTCCTTGCCGCCCGACAGGCACACCAACCACTTCGGGCGGCTGCCATCGGCGCGTTTTTCTACCATGCCGTACTGCTCAATCGCTTCGCGGGTGTTTTTCACGATGCGCTTGCGCAGCTTTTTGAAGGCGGTCGTTTTGGGCGCGCCTGCAAAGAGCGGGTGGATTTCGTCCAGATCATCATCAAGCATGGCGGCCCCCTAGCGAAGCGGGAGCCATTTGCCAAGAAAAATCCCATCGCGGCGGCAATCTTCGCGCCCTGCGTGTGGGTGCATTGATCCAAAACCCGGTGTTTCGCGTAATCGCTATGAAAGGACCAAAGATGCGAAAAACGATTTCAGCAGTGATTGCCCTGGCGGCGCTGATCGGGGTGACCGCCTGTGGTCGCCCCCAGGTTGGATGATCAAAAGCTCAGCACCAATGATCTAAACCTCGAAGAGTATTTTGCGGGCCGTACCATTGCCTATGGGCAATTTCAGGATCGGTTTGGCACGGTGGGCCGCCGGTTCAAGGTGGAAATTGATGGCCGCTGGGATGGTCAGGTTTTGACGCTGGATGAGCGTTTCTGTTACGCCGATGGCAGCCGGGAAACGCGGCTTTGGAACCTGAAGAAAACCGGGGCTCTCAGCGCGGAGCTAAGCTGAGGGAGCCGAGGGCTGCCAATAAACAAAGCCTATCAGCGCCGCTTTGATGTGTTGCTGGGGGGGGGGCGCTGTTTCTTGAAAAACAGTGAGCTATTTCTTGCAGCCAGAATGACAGCCACAGCCCTGGCTTTCCGCATGGTCTGGCACCGGGTCATAGCCGCTTCCGCCCAGGGGATGACAGCGGCCAAGGCGGCGTACAATCAGCCAGCTGCCTTTTATTGCCCCGTGTTTTTCCAAAGCTTCCAGCGCATAGGCGGAGCAGGTGGGCTGGTAGCGGCAGTTAAACCCCACCCAGGGGCTGAAAATCAGCCGGTAGGCCCGAATAGGCAAAGACAGAATCTTGGCAACAATATTCATGGGCTCTTCTTAAGAGGCTGATGGCGGCGGCGCAATCCACGCCGCGCAGCGGCGCTGGGCCCAACGGGGGCGTGCGCGTCTTTGACGCGCAGGGCACGGGCGGGAGCGCTATGATTTGTGGATTTTGCGCAATGCGTAGCGCAGATCATCCTGTAGCGCCTGAAAATCGCGCTGGGCGGTGGCCTCAAAGCGTCCGATCAGCACATAATCCCAACCGGCGCGGCCCTGTTCCGGCAGCACAAGGCGGGCAATTTCACGCAGGCGGCGTTTGGCCCGGTTGCGTGCCACTGCATTGCCTACTTTTTTGGAGCAGGTGAAGCCCACCCGCGCAGGTCCGTCATCGTCACGGCGACGCCCCTGTAGCATCATCGCTTTGGTGCCCTGGCGTTTGGCACGCGCGGCCAGCAGGAAATCGCGACGTTTGGTAATGATCTCGACGCCGCCAAGGTTTTTGCTTTGGACGGGCTGGGAATCATCTGTGTTCAAAACGGAAACCGCCGGAGGCGTAGTCCCCGCGATGGTGTCATCGTCCATGGGCGCCTCCGGCGGTTTAAAATCCGTTCCTGACGGAAATCGCAAATGCGCGTATTATGCGCTCAGCGACTTGCGGCCACGTGCGCGGCGTGCGTTCAGGATCTTGCGGCCTGCTTTAGTGGCCATGCGCGCACGGAAGCCGTGACGGCGTTTGCGAACCAGGTTCGAAGGCTGATAGGTGCGTTTCATCGCTCCGGTCTCCATAAAACTATGCGGGAACAGTGCGGAATCACACACACCCGGGGTCAATCTCGAGGCTCGGTCTTTAGAAGTGATCGCCGCGCAAGTCAAACCCCTTTCCCGGGCTTAACTCCGATTTTGCAGCAAAACTGCAATATTTCCGTCAAAAAAGCGGCCAAACGGCACCGCTTTGTAACGAATTGCCCGTCCCTTTGTTGCATATCTCACAAAAGCGCAGGCTGTGATCAAGGCAGCGTGAAGCGGGGCGGGCTGGTCTCGATCTGCGCATACTTAGAGCGTACCACAAAGAGAAGACAATACGAATGTCTGCAGCCACTTGCCGAGGTGCCACATGAGCGAAACCGTAAAACCGCAGCAAAAACCCACAGCAAAAGGGGGAATCATGCGCAACCTTCCTTTGATTGCCGTCCTGGCCGTGGCGCTGATTGGTGCCGTGACGCTCAAGGATTATCTGAGCTTTGACACCCTGCGCGACAACCGCGAAGCACTGGTGGCGTTTCGCGATCAGAACTTTGGCGCAATGCTGCTGATGTTCATGGGCATATATGTGGTGATTGTGGCCTTTTCGCTGCCGGGGGCGGCGGTGGCCTCGGTGACGGGTGGGTTTCTCTTTGGGCTTGCGGCGGGCACATTTGCCAATGTGGTTGCGGCCACAATTGGCGCAACCGGCATCTTCCTGGCGGCACGCTGGGGGCTTGGGGAGTATCTCAACGCTAAGATCGAGAACGCGGGCGGGCGGGTGCAAAGCCTGAAAAACGCCCTGCGTCAGAATGAAATCGAAGTGCTGCTGCTGCTGCGCCTGGTGCCTGCTGTGCCGTTCTTTGTGGCCAATCTGCTGCCTGCGCTTGTTGGGGTGCGGCTGCGCAATTTCCTGTGGACCACTGCGGTGGGCATTGTTCCGGGTGGTATCGTTTTCACCTGGATTGGTGTGGGCCTTGGCGAAGTATTTGACCGCGGTGAGACCCCCGATCTGAGCCTGTTGTGGGAGCCTCATGTAATTGGGCCGATCCTTGGGCTGTGTGTGCTGGCGGCGCTTCCAATCGTGATCAAGGCCATTCGCCCGGCGCAATCTACCAATGAATCAGATGAGGCGGAGTGAGCCCGATGGAACAACTGACCTGTGATCTTCTGGTGATTGGCGCGGGCTCTGGCGGCTTGTCGGTTGCGGCGGGTGCCAGCCAGATGGGGGCCAATGTGGTCTTGCTGGAAGGCCATAAAATGGGTGGTGATTGCCTGAATTTTGGCTGTGTCCCTTCAAAGGCGCTCTTGGCGGCGGGGAAGGCGGCCTATAGTCAATCCCATGCAAGCGCCTTTGGCGTGTCAGATCAGCAGCCGCAGGTGGATTATGGCGCTGCCAAAGAACACGTGCAGGATGTCATTGCCACCATTGAGCCAATGGACAGCCAGGAGCGGTTTGAAGGCTTTGGTGTGAAGGTTCTTCGCGAATATGGCCGGTTTGTTTCGCCAACTGAGGTGGAAGCGGGCAACCATCGCATCAGCGCGCGCCGGGTTGTGATTGCCACCGGCTCATCCCCATTGGTGCCGCCAATTCCGGGTTTGGATACGGTGCCGTTTGAAACCAATGAGACGCTGTTTGAGCTGAAAGAAAAGCCCGAACACCTATTGATCATCGGCGGTGGTCCTATTGGTTTGGAAATGGCGCAGGCGCATGTGCGGCTTGGCTGTAAGGTCACGGTGATCGAAGGGGCCAAGGCGCTGGGTAAAGATGATCCCGAGCTTGCAGCGATTGCGCTGGAAAGCCTGCGTGACGAAGGCATCGAGATCGTGGAAGAGGCGCTGGCAAGCGAAATTCGTGGCACTGCAGGTGCGATTGAAGTGCACACTGCCGATGGCGCAATCTATCGCGGCAGTCATCTATTGATGGCCGTTGGGCGCAAAGCCAATATCGACAAGCTAAACCTTGAGGCCGCAGGGATCGAAACCACGCGCACGGGCATTAAGGTGGATGACAGTCTGAAAACCACCAATTCAAAGGTCTATGCCATTGGGGATGTGGCCGGTGGGCTGCAGTTCACCCATGTGGCAGGCTATCATGCCAGTGTGATTGCCAAATCCGCGCTGTTTGGCCTGCCATCCAAGGCTAAAACCAACCATATCCCCTGGGCCACCTATACCGATCCAGAGCTCGCGCAAGTGGGTCTGACCGAGGCGCAGGCGCAGGAGAAATTTGGCCGCAAATTGGATGTGGTGCGCTTTCACTATAGCCACAATGATCGCGCCATTGCCGAGCGCAAAACCAAAGGCCTGATCAAGGTTATGGTGGTGAAAGGGCGGCCGGTTGGGGTGTCTTTGGTGGGGCATCAGGCCGGCGAACAATGCGCGCTGTGGTCGATGGCGCTGGCCAATAATATGAAAATGAGCCAGATTGCCGCAATGATAGCGCCCTATCCAACGATAGCAGAGCTTAACAAACGGGCCGCGGGGGCTTATTTCTCTCCGAAATTATTCGAAAACCAATTCGTTAAACGTATGGTAAGGTTTGTTCAGCGATGGATGCCCTGACATAATTGACCGGACAAAAAAGGGAGCAGAATGCTCAATACGCTTTCAGGGAGATTTCTGGTCCTGACCTTGGTCTTTGTAATGCTGGCCGAGGTTTTGATCTTTGTGCCTTCGATTGCGCGGTTTCGTCAGGAATATCTACAAGATCGGCTGGAGCGGGCGCAGATCGCCTCATTGGCGCTGCTTGCTGATGATATGCTCGACACTGAGCTAGAAGCGGAGCTGCTGCAAAACGCAGAGGTCTATAACGTGGTGCTGCGGCGCGATAAGTTGCGCCAGTTGATGCTGGCATCACCCATCCCTGAGCCGATCGCCACGACCTTTGATCTGCGTGAAGCCACGGCGATGACCCTCATTCGTGATGCAATGATGCGGTTGGTGCGCAGCCCGGATGAGGTGATCCGCGTCATCGGTGAGCCGGTGCGCGATGCGGGGCTTTTGATTGAAATCACCATCGAGACCCAGCCTTTGCGCATGGCGATGCTTGATTATGGTCTGCGTATTCTGGTGCTTTCGGCGGTGATTTCGATATTCACCGCGATCTTGCTATTCTGGGCGGTGCGCATGTTCCTTGTGCGTCCGATCAAGGGCGTTGTTGGCTATATGCAGCGCTATGCGCAGGCGCCCGAAGATGCCCGCGGCATTATCACCCCCAATGCGGGCGTTGTAGAGCTGCGCGAAGCCGAAGAAGCGCTGCAGCAGATGCAGGTAGAGCTGACCCACGCATTGAAGCAGCGCGAACGTCTGGCGCAGCTTGGCAGTGCGGTGGCAAAGGTGAGCCATGATCTGCGCAATATCCTGACATCGGCGCAGCTGTTCACCGACCGCATCGAGATGAGCGAAGACCCAACCGTGCGCCGCCTGGCCCCCAAGCTTGTGAACTCCATCACCCGCGCGGTGTCCCTGTGTGAGGGCACACTGGCCTTTGGTCGTGCCGAAGAACCTGCGCCCACGCTCACTATGGTGCCGCTCTATACGGTGGTGGATGATGTGGTGGCGGGCGAAACCCTGGCCGAGGACAGTAATCTGGTCACAATTCAATCGCAGGTGCCCGCTGATCTGGTGGTGCGCGCCGATCCCGAACAGCTGTTTCGCGTGATCATGAACCTTGTGCGCAATGCGCGGCAGGCAATTGCGGCAACCGGCAAAGAGGGTCGCATCCTTATTGAAGCGGGCGAGATTGGGCCAGACTGGTGCATTCAAGTGGTCGACACCGGGCCGGGGCTTCCGATGAAAGCGCAGGAAAATCTCTTTACCCCGTTTCAGGGTGGCATCCGCAAGGGTGGCTCTGGCCTGGGCTTGGCAATCGCAGCTGAGCTTGCACGCGGCCACGGTGGCCAGGTGCGGCTGAACCGTACCGGGGCAGATGGCACCGCCTTTGAAATTATCCTGCCCAAAGGGGATGAGGCGCTGCAGGCGGTGATCTAAGGCGATACGGATTGCGATTTACGCGCCCGAGGCGATCCGCTCAGGGCAGCAAAGAGGGTTTTGTAAAAACACTCAAAATAATTCGCTTTTGCTCTTGCGCATGTCTGCGGCTCACTTTAAACCCCGGCTTCACAGTGGACCGATAGCTCAGCTGGATAGAGTACTTGACTACGAATCAAGGGGTCGGGGGTTCGAATCCTCCTCGGTCCGCCACTTTCCCTCCGATCGCATCTTGGCGATTGAAGCGGCGCAGATAGGGAGCGTCAGACGGCAGAACTTGAAGAATTTCTCAGTTCTGCGGCAGAATGGACCGATAGCTCAGCTGGATAGAGTACTTGACTACGAATCAAGGGGTCGGGGGTTCGAATCCTCCTCGGTCCGCCACTTTCCCTCCGATCGCATCTTGGCGATTGAAGCGGCGCAGATAGGGAGCGTCAGACGGCAGAACTTGAAGAATTTCTCAGTTCTGCGGCAGAATGGACCGATAGCTCAGCTGGATAGAGTACTTGACTACGAATCAAGGGGTCGGGGGTTCGAATCCTCCTCGGTCCGCCATTCTGCCTCTTGTCAGATGCCAAGCAAAATCGACTTTTGTGACAGATAACTGACCCATTCGACGGAATTTCCTGAAATCATAGCGACGTTGCTTAGTTGAGTTGGTGATCGTAAGATTCGGCCAATCCAGCCTTTGTCTGATCTCGGAAGCCTCGCGTGGTCAAAAGCTTACCTGCCACTCCCGGAACGAACTTCCCGCAGTTACCGCTGACGGTGCCGCACTCCTCGTGCGAGCCGGCAACTTCCTTGCTGTCGCGGCTTGCGGCCAGGAACGGCGCCATTTCGATGCAGAGATTTTGCGGCGACATTGCCTTCGGCGTCAACATTCTGGGTCCGATGATGATGTCACAAGCAATCATCGCCGAAACGCGAAACATGCCGAAAACACCCTGTATGTGCATTCTCTCGTGCTTCTGAGAGAACTTTGCACAGGTTCTGAAATCGAGCGCGACGAGAGAGCTTGTGGGCCGGAGTTTTCATACACCCTCAGCCCTCAGCGGACGCTGACCACCTGGCAAACCTTTGCATGTGCGGCAGGGCTTGAACGGCGCATAGCAGACACTCAACGTCTGGTTCCGGCAAGACCGCTACGCGGACAAAACTGACATTCGCTTGTCCGAAAGCAAGGACCGCTGATAGCGCGTTGCGGACCTTCAGTTAAGAAGCTGAACTGAGCTTGTCTTCAACACGAAGGCCGGATTTCCGACCTTCGCGGCACGTTTCTTTATGCCAGCTATGCCCAAGCAAGCCCATCTATGAAAAGTAGGGCGGTTTCACTCGCATTTGGATCTCTTACCTAAATTCAAGTTTTTCCTTGCGTCTATGATACAAGCATATGGTGCGATCTGGCTCCGGAATGTGTCCGGGGAAGAGCTGGGTTTTCATAGCGAAAGTCAACCTGTCAAAACCCTGGCCAGATACTGTTGGAAGTACCAAACTGTACGCTCTTTCGGCGAAAGTCGGCCAGGCTCGGCAGCTAAAGCTCCTGCATTTTTGACAATTCCGCCGATGATCGGTTTGTCTTCGTCGTTGATCGCATCAAAACCGGCCTTCAATTCTGCTGCGTAGGCGGCGCGTTCCTCCGGATCTTCTGGAACCGATCCAGGGTAATAGTCCGCGCCCCACAGAACTTTCACTTGTCCAGTGCCATGCGGTTGCAACGACAGCCAGAAGGTGCGCTCCGCCACAACTGACATCACGTGGCAGGGGAAGACAGCGGATAAGACGGCTGTGTTACGATCCTCTTCCGTCAGCAGTGGATTGTCCACCTGCATGTCCGAAGCGCGCTCGTAGGATTTCCCCGGAATGCGCCCCTGTTTGTACAGGCTGTGCCCCTCGCTGCCGTGCATCGCATTGGCCAGCTTGGTCGGCATCGCGGGTTCGATGGTTTTGGCATGGGCCACAAAGAGGTGATACCCCTCGGTGAAGTTCTGCACCAGGATCTTCCAGTTGGTGTCCCAGATCTCTTCTGCCCGGAACAAAGTGCGGTATTTGTCCAACTGGTAGTTTGCCAGATGTTCCGACAGCAGGCTCAGGCGCGGCGCAAGTGGTTCTGCCTCCGGGTCCAGAGAGACATAAACCCAGCCCTGCCAGACCTCGACCTGGAACTGTGGCAGGCAGACCTCCTTCTTGTCGAAGTTCTCCCGCATATGGGCGGCACCGATCAGCTGGCCGTCCAGATTATAGGTCCAGGCGTGATAAGGGCAGGTGATGCGCCTCCGGATATTGCCCGAGCCTTCCAGCAATGTCGCCATGCGGTGACGGCAGATATTGGACATGGCCCGCAGATTGCCATCGCGGTCGCGCAGCACCACCACCGGGTCACGCCCGATGGTCATGGTGCGGTAATCCCCCGGGTTTTCGAACTCGTCGATCCGACCGACACAGAACCATTCATGATTGAAGATCTCGTCCAGCTCCAACTCCAGGAACTCCGGCGAGGTGTAGATCTGCGGGGGTGTTGCCTCGGCCAGCTCATCCGGCAGCTCTGCGTTGCGGCGCAGGGCCTCCAACAATTCATCAAGTGGCATATGCGGTTTCATGTTTTACTCCCAGCCAAATGGCTTGCTGTGTCTGATTATGTTTCGGCCAGCCCATATTGTCGCGCGCTTTCAGAGAGCAGCTCCCACAGGGATTGGGCAGAGCTGCGGGGGATCAGAAGATTGAAATGCTCCTCTGTGCGCCACAGGGTGACGCCAGTGTGATGAAAGGCCGTGCTGGCCACTGCCCCCACCGGGAAGGCTGCGGGGCGCAGATCCAGCGGCAGGAAGTGGTTGAGCAGGGTCTCAGCCTGCGCGCCACTTATCCGCAGCCAGCAGCGTCCATCCTGCAGATCGAGCACCGCCCCCTCCTCAGGGGCCACTGTCGGCGTGGGGACCTCAGCTCCCGGGGCAGCAACCAGCCACCATTTCAAAGGCTCGACCCGCAGAAGAAAGGCCCCAGTACCTGCATGACACTGCCCGGGCTGGGGGGCCGTTTCACAGCCAGCCGCGGCGGCGGCGGCGGCACCAACCTGCGCCAGGGTTGCGCCCCAGGCGGCACATTGCACCATGCCAAAACCCGTCACCTCTTCGATGGTCACACCAATAGTACCAGCGCGACCAAACTGGCCCAGCCTGCGACTGCTCTGCAAAGGGGATGTAGAATTAGCCATGCATCCGCTCTCCCTTGGGGTCAAACATGTGGGGGGAGACGATCTCGACCGCGACATCGCCTTTGCGCACCGGATCCGTTGCCGTCACCACCTTGCCCTGCCAGGCCTCCTGTCCGCCGGAGATATAGCCAAGGCCAATCCAGTGCCCCATCGCCGGGGAATGCGTGACTGCGGTAATCCAGCCCTCGCCAAAACCCGAGATCTCATCGGGTTTGCACAGCAAGGCGCCGCCGTTGAAGCTCTCGCTGCGGTCCTTGGGGAAGATCCCGACCAGCTGTGGCCGGTCCGCGCGTTCCAGTTCCGGGCGCTGTCGCAGGGCGCTGCCAATAAAGGGTTTCTTGGTCGAGGCCATCTTACCTAGCCCCGCATCATCGATGGTGACGCGGCCATCCAGTTCGGCGCCGGTCACATGGCCCTTTTCAATGCGCAGAGTTCCCAGGGCCTCCAGCCCATATAGGCATCCGCCCAAGGGTTCAGACGCGGCCCAAAGCATCTCCATCATCGCCTCGCCCCGATTGGCCGGGACATAGAGCTCATAGGCCAGCTCACCGGAAAAGCTGATCCGCGCGATTAGACATTTGATACCCGATTTCAACCGGGTCTCGCGCACGCCCATGAAGGGCAGGTTCTCTGCCGAAATGGCATCGGGGTCTTCCAAACAAGCAGCGATGGCTTGCCGCGTTTGGGGGCCAGCAACCGAAACCCCGGCCCATTGATCGGAGACTGAGGTGACATGCACTTTCAGCTCGGGCCAGCGCAGCTGCAACAGCTCTTCCAACCAGACCATGACCTTGCCCGCTCCCGTGGTGGTGGTGGTGAGCAGAAAGTCGTTCTCGGACAGGCGCCAAGTGGTGCCGTCATCCATCACCATGCCATCGTCGCGCAGCATGATGCCATAGCGAGCCTTGCCCACCGCCAGTTTGGCAAAGGCATTGCTGTAGATCCGGTTGAGAAACTCCGAGGCATCCGGCCCCTGCACCGCGATCTTGCCCAGCGAGCTCACATCACAGATGCCTAGTGTCTGGCGCACGGTGGTGGCCTCACGGATATAGGCTTCGGTGATGGTTTCACCCTTCCGGGCAAAGTACCAGGGACGGTGCCACAGGCCCGCATCAGTCATGGTTGCGCCATGGCGCAGGTTCCAGTCATGCAGTGGCGTGCGGCGCAGTACCTTGAAATGACTGCCGGTATTGCGCCCAGCCAGAGCCCCGATAGCCACCGGCGTATAGGGCGGACGAAAGCGGGTCGTGCCAACTGCCGGGATCTCCTTGCCCAGGGCTTCGGCCATCAGGGCCAGACCGATGACATTGCCCATCTTGCCCTGATCCGTGGCCATGCCCAGGGTTGTATAGCGTTTCAGATGCTCGACCGAGACAAAGCCCTCCTGATGGGCCAGGCGCACGTCGGCTGCGGTGACATCATGCTGGGGATCGACAAAGCTCTTGGTTTTCTTACCCGGCAGGCGCACCTCATAGAGCGGCGTGATCGGGGTCTCCCAGCCGAGCCGCGCGAGATCTTCCTTCGGCAATCCCAAAGCCTGATCCGCCGCTGTCCGGCCCGAGGCCGCGCAACTCTTGGCGTCCCAGTGCCCGGCGGCGGAACCCGCCATGGTGACATTCTCAGCGCAGGGCGCTGGCAGGAAACAGGCCAGGGTCTGATCCCAGACCGGCTTGGCGCCGCGATGCGACAACAGATTGACCACCGGCGACCACCCTGCCGAGACGAGCAGGAGATCACAGGGCAGAGTTTCAGCCGCGACCCAGTTGTTCCTGTTTGGGCGTGCCAGTTGCACTCCGGTCACCGCCTTGTGGCCCAGAGCCCTGAGCGGAGCGAGGCCGGTTTTCAACTGAACCCCAGCTCCGCGCGTCTGATCTACCAGAGCCGCCGGAGCAGCAGCGCGCAGGTCAACCAAAGTCACCCTGGCACCGGCCCCAGCCAGTTCTGCCGCCACCTCGTAGGTCGAGTCATTATTGGTGCTCAACACGATATTCTGCCCTGGCAGGATACCAAAACGGTTGAGATAGCTGCGCGCAGCGTTCACCGTCATCACGCCTGGGCGGTCGTTGTTTTCAAAGGCAACGGTGCGCTCCAAGGCACCGGTCGCCAGAATGGTTGCCGCCGCTCGAACTGTCCAGAACCGCTGGCGCGGGCAGTGTTCTGTTTTCACCGCCAGATGATCGCTCACCCGCTGCAACAGCCCGGCGGTGCCATAATCATATAGACCAAAGGCGGTGGTGCGCGTCATGATCCGCACGTCTGCGGACTCCAGCGCCGCGATCAGCTCGCTGCGCGTATCCTCAGCGGCCTGATCCGCCTGGTTCAGCAGATCGCCGCCCAGCGTGTAATCCTGCTCCACCAGGATCACATCCTTGCCCTGTTGTGCCGCCCGTAAGGCCGCATTCAGCCCGGCAATGCCGGAGCCAACCACCAGAACATCACAAAAAGCGTGCAGATGATCATAACTGTCCGGATCCGCCTCGCGCGAGGCTTCTCCCATGCCGGCCGCTTTGCGAATGATCTTTTCGTACTGCATCCACAGGCCAGTGCCGCGGCCCCATTCAAAAGGCGGCAACCCCATGAAAGTCTTGTAATAAAAACCCGCAGAGAAAAACCGGCCAAACACCCCTAGCGCCGCACCGATATCATTGCGCACATTGGGCCAGGCGTTCTGCCCCGAGGCCACAAGCCCGTCATAAAGCTCGACCATGGTGGCCTTGGTATTGGGCTCAGCCCGGTTACCTGTGCCTAGTGTTACAATGGCCCCGGATTCCTCGACACCTGCAGACATGATGCCGCGCGGGCGATGGTATTTGAAACTGCGTCCCAGGACCCTTTCGCCATTGGCCATCAAAGCCGAGGCTAGGGTGTCACCAGCAAAGCCCTGATAGGATCTACCATCCCAGGTAAAGCGAAGCGGCTGGCTGCGGTCGATCCGCCCGCCTTTGCTCAGACGTGTCGCGCTCATGTCGTTACCTCCAGCGCCTGCTCCATGTCGGGGTGGGCCGGGCGCACGGAGCGGATCTCGTGGGTCATGGTGTCACGCTCCACCAAGAGCCACATGCGGCAGCCATTCACGTGCTGCCAGGTCTCGACCTGGAGGCCGCAGATGTTTTCGCGCTGAAACACCGCATCGTGCCAGTCCTGCATCGGCGCATCCAAGGCCGGGTATTGGATCGAGCCGTCACCGCCATAGGAGAACTCGCTATGGTCACGGGTGCCGCAGTAGGGACAGGGAATTCTGATCATGTGTTTTTTTCCTTATCCGTGCAGTTTGGGATCCGGGCCTGCGCCGCGTTCATCCAGCTGGATGCCGCGTTCAAACCGTTTGAGATCATGGTTGGCGATCACCCTGTGGGGGCGGTCATTGGCGATGAGGTCGGCAAAATAGGTGCCCGAGGCCGGGGTGGCCTTGAAGCCGCCATAGTTCCAGCCAGCATTCAGATAGAGATTGTCCAGCGGGGTCTTGGAAATGAAATGCGTACCATCCATCGACATATCCACCACGCCGGACCAGTGGCGCAGCAGCCGCACACGTCCCAGGCAGGGCAGCACTGACATCGCCGCCTCGGCCACGTCTTGAACAATGGGCAGATTGCCTTTCTGGGCGTAGGATTTGTACCAGTCGAGATCGCCGCCAAAGACCATGCCGCCCTTGTCCGACTGGGAGATATAGAAATGCGCACCACCCATGCCAAAGACTACGACCTGATCCAAAAGTGGCTTCAGCGGTTCCGAGACAAAAGCCTGCAATTTATGGGACTCGATTGGCAGGTGGCGCATCCCTGCCATCGACCAGAGCCGCGAGGTGCTGCCGGCAACGGCCAAACCCATCCGGTTGGTGCTGATTCTGCCGCGTGAGGTTTCAACCCCCGTGACCCGATTGCCATCGCGGGTAATGCCGGTGACTTCGCAGTTTTGAATGATGTCGATGCCCAGCTGATCCGCTGCGCGTGCATAGCCCCAGATCACCGCATCATGGCGCGCGGTTCCGGCGCGTTTATGCACCGCGGCCCCCATGATCGGAAAACGTGCCGAGGCATCGTAGTTCAAATGTGGCGCAGCTTCTTTCAGCTGCTCTAGGCTCCAGATTTCCGCATCCGCATTGCCGGTGAGCCGCATGGTATTGTAATTGCGCGACGCCGCATCAATCGCACCGGGGCTGTGCAGCAGGGTGATATGGGAGCGTTGGCTGAACATCACATTGTAGTTCAGCTCGTGGCTCAGCTCTTCCCAGAGTTTTAGAGAATGTTCATAGAATTCGCGGTTACCCGGCTGGGTGTAGTTCGAGCGTACGATGGTGGTGTTGCGTCCGGCATTGCCGCCACCGATCCAGCCCTTTTCCAGAACCGCGATATTGGTAATGGCGTGGTTCGTTGCCAGGTAGTAGGCGGTGGCGAGCCCATGCAGCCCGCCGCCGATGATCACCACATCATAATGTGGTTTGGGTTCGGGATCGCGCCACTGACGGCTCCAGCCCTTTTGGCCGGACATCCCCTGCCAAAAGACATTCCATGCGGAAAATCTAGTCATTTTTTCTATTCTTTCGAAGGCCTTAACTGGTGCGTTGCAGCACCTTGCCGGGATGTTTGAAGATCTGGCCAAAGCCTTCCAGCTCATCCATGATGCCCGCGCGGCGCAGGCAGGACCAGAATTGTGCCTGGTTCGAAGTGATCACCGGCTTTCCTGTGATCTGCTCGATTTCCTCCACCGCCGGCAGCGAACGCACGCCCCCGCAGCTGAGGAAAATCGCATCGGCGTCCGGCTGGTCGATTTCCAACGCGAATTTCTTCCAATATTCAGGCGTTACCAGCCCCATATCCCAGCCACTTGCGATATTGAGCCCCTGGATATCCAGCACATCAAAGCCGCGCTCGACCAGGAATTCCGCTTCGGCGGTGTTAATGTCATCCAGATAGGGCGTACCAACCACCAGTTTCTTGGCCCCCAACTCGTTCAGGGCATCCAGCACCCCCTGTACCAGACACATCGGCTGCGCCCAGGGCGCCCCCTTCTTGATCTCGGCCATGACCCGCTTTTCGCCGATCACGATAGAGCCCGAGGTGCAGCTGTAGCTGATTACATCCGGCTCGGCCTCGGGCTGAATACGGGCTGCCGCATCGGCCATATGTTCGATGTGCTTGGCCAGAGTTTCGGTGGTGGTGCGATCATCCGTCTTCAGGCGGGTGACATAGACCGCCACCCCTTCCGGGGCCATGTCCCAGAAATCCCCCTCTGCCGAGGGGTCGGTGGACATCAGGATAAAGCCCAGCTTGGCCCGGTGGAAACGTCCGCCATCCATTTCGGGAGTGCGGGGCTTGGACTGGATAGTTTGACCTGGCTGGAACATCACAGAATGACCTCTTCAACGGATTTCGGATGCTGAGTGAGCGGCTCCCAGCCGTCCTCGGTGATGATGAAACTGTCGCCGACCTGGGCACGGAAAGTGTCAACCGAGACCGACCCGTCCACCGCCAGCACCATGCCCGGCTGGATGATGGTCTTGTCGCCGGTGACCAGCTGTGGTGCCTCGAGGAAGCTGAAACCTGTGGCCCGACCACAGCGGAAGGGGTATTCAAAACCCGCGCCCTGGATCACCTCGGCATATTCCGCATGGATGCTTTCGGCAGTGACACCGGGACGCAGCGCGTCCAGGGCGGCTTTCTGGCTGGCCACTGCCACTTCATAAACCTTCACCTGCTCCGGGTCGGGCTCGCCAATCCAGAAGGTGCGGTCAAAGCCCAGTTTGAAGCGATGGAAATTGGTCATGCCGCAGAAACACAGGAACACCGGCTCGCCATGGCGCATGATCCGGGTTGAGGCGCGATGGTGGGTTTTGATGATATCCTTGCCCGAGGCCATGATCTGCAAAAAATGCGTATTGGGCGACATATCGGTATCGTCGTAATGCGCTGCCAGCAGCTCGGCCGCCTTGCGGGTACCGGCCTGGCTGGTGGCAATAGCCACTTCGAATTCCGGCACGCCGTCGCCGATGGCCGCACGGCCTGCATTCATCATTGCCGTGGCCACCTCGCCGGCATGACGGGCCAGTTGCAGCTCCTGTGCGGATTTGATCATTCGCATCTCGTTCAGGATCGGGGTGACAGTGGTGAGCGCTTCGGTATCAACCAGATCATTCACATAGGCCCGCACTGGTGGCGGCATATGCCCGGGTTCGATCGCCACTTTGGAAGCGTATTTCACTGCACCCGGCAGTTCCTCGCGCCATTCATTGCCCATGCCATCATTCCAAGGGGCAATCCGTCCCACTCGCGCTGCCGCCTGGGCAGAGTTGAGGTCAATGGTCGGGGTGATCAGCAGCGCTTCACCATCTTTGGGCACCACCAAAATGGTCGGGCGGCCGAATTCCATATGCAGATAGTCGTAATAGCCTGTCAGATAGTAGACATTGTCGTCATCGGTGATCAGCGCCACATCGATATCTGCTTCGGTCAGTTTGGTTTGCAGGCGGAGCATGCGGTCGGAGAACATAGCGGGTTTCCCTGTGTAAAAAAACGCCAAAGCACGGCGGGCCTAATTGTGCATTAAAGATGAGCTTATTGATGGAGATGGCGTTTTCAAAATGACTTTTCATCCCAAATCATGATAACTCATAGTTATGAAAAATTATCGCCGCACCCTGCCACCGCTGGACTATCTGCTGTTCTTTGAAACCGTTGCCCGGCACAAGAACTTTACCCGAGCTGCCGAGGAGCTGAGCGTCAGTCAGGCGGCGGTGAGCAAACGGATCAAATTTCTTGAAACCTGGCTTGGCGTTGAACTGATTGCGCGCCAGGGCCGCAATGTTGATCTGACCAAGGCCGGACATAAGCTTGCTGCCAATGCTTCCGAGGCCTTAGAGTATCTGGCGCTTGGCATAGGTCAGCTGCGCCAGGGCGCCCATGACAAATTGTCATTGGCGTCAAATATTGCGGTTTCGCAGTTCTGGCTAACGCCACAAGTGAACGAATACCTGCTCAGCCCGCATGCTGTTCCAGTCAGCGTCACTGCCTCCAACTATGAAGCCGATATCCTCAATCAGGATCATGACGCCATAGTATACTATGGCACCGATATTCCTTCAGGTTGGGAAGGGGAGGTTTTGTTCGAAGAGCTCTGGCAGCCATTGGCAGCGCCCAGTCTGCTGGCACAGGACCCTGATCCGGCGCAGCTCACCTTGCTGGATTTTGACAAGCTGGCGCTGAAATGGATCAACTGGCCGGATTTCATCGAGCTCACCGGTGCTGCGGAGCATGCCGCAGGGCCGCGCGTGAATCTCGGCTCTTACGGCAGCTCTTTGGATGCCGCCATCCGGGGCAAGGGAATTGCTCTGGGCTGCCCTGATGTTCTGAAGTATGAAATCGAGGCCGGGCGGTTGGCCCCGCTGGCAGGTACGCCTCTCAAGACGGGGCGTACCTATTTCCTTATCTGGCAAAGCGGAACTCTTTCCCAACACACCCGCGATCTGCTGCGCGACGTCGGAATTGCAGCCTAACCCGCCAGCTGGGTCACACCGCTTCGCGCACCGCGCTGAGGAACTGCTGGGTGCGTTCGCGCTGCGGGTTGCCAAAGAGCTCGGACGGGGGGCCTTGCTCTTCGATCTTGCCGCCATAGAAGAAACAGACCCGGTCTGAAATATCGCGGGCAAAGCCCATCTGATGCGTCACCATCAGCATGGTCAGGTTATGCTCCGC
The DNA here is from genome assembly GCF_009617595.1 of Tritonibacter aquimaris. Taxonomy (GTDB): domain Bacteria; phylum Pseudomonadota; class Alphaproteobacteria; order Rhodobacterales; family Rhodobacteraceae; genus Epibacterium; species Epibacterium aquimaris. The sequence continues at coordinate 72,063 of NZ_WIXK01000006.1, forward strand.
TACCAGGCCGCGAATAACATTGGTCACCTCGCCAATCACTTCGGGGTCCAGCGCCGATGTCACCTCATCAAAGAGCATCACCTTCGGGCGCATGGCCAGAGCCCGTGCAATGGCAACCCGCTGCTGCTGACCACCCGACAGACGCGAGGGGTGCTGATCCTTCTTGGCAATCATGCCCACCAGCTCCAGCAGTTCTTCGGAACGGTCGCGGGCCTCAGCCTTAGAGAGGCCGAGCACCTGCACCGGCCCTTCCATGCAGTTCTCGAGCGCCGTCATATGCGGGAACAGGTTGAAGTGCTGAAAACACATGCCGATATCAGCCCGGCGGCTGCGCAGGTAGCGCTCGTTTGCGGGCACAAGCTGTCCGCCTTTGGGCATATGGGTCAGCGGCTTGCCATCCACATAGATCACCCCGCCGTTGATCTTCTCCAGCGTCATCAGCATGCGCAGCACCGTTGTCTTGCCCGACCCCGAAGGACCAATGACGGAGACCATCTCGCCCGCATTGATGTCGAGATCAAGATCATCGAGAACGGTGAGCGTACCATAAGATTTGCGCACTTTGCGGAAACTTACCATCGGTGTGTTTTCACCGCTCAGTTCCATTGGAAAACCTGACATATCCAGCATTATTTCAGCCCCAGTTTACGACGCACACGCCCTTCGACCAGCCGGATCAGACCCGCAGCAGGAAGAGAGATTGCAAGGAAGATGATGCCAACCATCGTGAAGGGTTCAAGAAAACGGTAATGTTCAGACCCGATAGCATTGGCGGTGTGAATGAGTTCGGCAACCCCGATGACAGAGAGCATTGGCGTATCTTTGAAGATGCCAACCAGATAGTTGCCCATGCCCGACAGGGCAGAAGGGATCGCCTGCGGAATGATGACACGGCGGTACTTTTGCACCGTGGACATGTTGAGCGCGATGGCCGCCTCCCACTGGCCCTTTGGTACACTGTCGATGCCGCCGCGATATACTTCGGAGAGGTAACAGGCATAGTGCAGCCCGATCGCGATCATCCCCGACATCCAGGGGCTGAGGCGAATGCCGAACTGCGGCCCCACATAGAAGATAAAGAAGATCTGCAGCAGCAGCGGCGTCGAGCGGATGAACTCGACGAATTCACGCACTGCAATGGTCAAAGACCGGTAGGGGCTGCGCTGCGCAATGGCAAGGAACAGCCCCAGCACCAAGGCGATGGCATAGCCGACCCCGGCTGCCAGCAGGGTGTTGCCGGTTGCGGTGATCAGGCGGGGCAGGATTTCCCATGCAAATTCCCATTTCCAATCAAACATGGATCAAGCCCTCCCCATTTTGCGGGCCATATAGGCCTCTAGCCAGCGCATGAAAGGTGTGACCATGAAACGCGCCAGGATGTAGTAGATGACCAGGGCAACACCAAAGGCCTGCGCCGAAAGGAAGGTGGAACTGTTGATCTGCTTGGTTTCAAACATCAGATCCGCCACCGAAATCAGCGATACAAGCGCCGTGCCCTTGAGCAGCTCGATCATCAGATTGCCCCAGGGCGGCAGCATATTGACCAGTGCCTGCGGCAGAATGATCCGACGCATCCGCTGTGCCGGCGACATATTGATCGCCAAGGCTGCCTCCCATTGTCCTTTGGGAACCGAAAGGATGCCGCCTCGCACCAGTTCGGCGCCATAGGCACCAATGTTCATGCCCACGGCCACATAGCCGGCGGTGAATTTGTCAATCGACACGCCAAACAGCGGGAGAACAAAAAAGATCCAGTAAAGCTGCACCAGCAAGGAGGTGCCTCGAAAGATCTCTATATATGTGACCGCAGAGCTGCGGACCAACCTGTTGGAGGAAAGTTTCATCAGCCCCATCATGAGGGCAATGGCTATACCCAGGATGGCCGCTAGAAAAAACTGCGCTACAGTCATTCCGGTACCGGCCAAAAGGCGCGGCCAGTACTGGATAACGAATTCAATAATATTCATGGCCCCGCTCTGTCATCTTGAGGAACGTGCAAGGAGCAGCGAGGCCTTAACGCCTCGTTGCAGGGGTGACTCAGCGGTTGCCGCAAACCCATTCTGCCGACTTATCGCCGGGCAGATGCGAAGATGTATAGCCGTATTCGGCTACGGCATTCAGCATTTCGTCGGAACCAACGTAACCAGCCAAAGCGGCGTTGAACTTGGCCATGAACTCCGCATCTTCGTCACGGAAACCAATGCCAACCCAGTTCTTGGTCCACTCTGGCAGCGCCGAGGGATCGGTCACTTCGAATTTACCTTCGGACTGTTCTGCCAGGTAGAGCGCCTCGAAGTAAGTCAGAGCAGCTGCATCCGCACGGCCCGCGTTCATCGCTGCCAGGGTTTCGGTTGGACCAGGCACCTGCATCATCTGCGCGTCGCTCAGGCCTTCCTTGCGCGAAGCCTCTACGGTGTTCGCACCGGAATACAGGATCAGGATGGAACCGTCGTTCGAGAGCACATCTTGGTAGTTGTTGATGTTCTTGGGGTTGCCTGCTGGCACCAGGAAGGCGTCGCCCATGGAGCCGATCGGCTCTGAGAAGGCGATGTTCTGGCAGCGGCTGTTCAGGATATAGAGGCCGCCGGTGATCATGTCATAACGGTTGGCCTTGAGGCCCGGGATCAGCCCGCCCCATTCGGTGACGGTGGTTTCCACTTCCGTGTGGCCCATTTCCGCCAGAATGCCGAGGGCAATCTCATTTACAAACCCCTTGGCGTTGCCATCTTCATCCGGGAAGCCCCAGATCGGAATATTGGAAAAGCCGATACGGATCGGCTCGCCTGCTGCAATCCGATCTTCCAGTGGCCCGGCAAACACCGAAACGGTGCTCAGAACGGTCGCGACAGCTGCGGTGCTGAGTGTCTTAAGTAGTGTGTAGGTCATAGGTTCCTCCCTGAATGGAACTTGTTGTTGGTGCGGAGGCGAGCTTGGCCTTTGTCGGCGGCCCGCCTCCTTTTTCCACGCCCTGGTGCGATACTGTTATTGAGAGCGAAAACCAGATCGCGCGCAGAGCAGTGAATTCTTTGAGGTTATGGTTTGATTTCGTGTGCTCCGTCGTCAACCCTGTTAAGATCCTCAAAACGAGCCAAAGATTGGGTATGTCCCGTTCTAACTGGTTCGTGTTTCATGGTAATTTTCGTCCTCCCCTCCGAAGTTTAAACCAGAGTATTGCTTCAAAATCGCATTTCAAAATGACCTTTCATGCTGCAGTTTGATAGCTCTAGGTTATTGTATTCAATTTCCGGCCTGACGTTTCCATCAGTCCGCCCCAGTCAACATGCGTTTGCTGTCTGGGTCGTAGAACGGGGAGAGGCTGACATCCGCCTCATAGCTCTGGCCTTCAACCAGAACGGTGAAGCGCCCGGCTTCCACCCTGTTCTTGTCCGTTTCTCCGTCGGGCAGGTTCAACAGGCATAGCCCGACTGCTGCGCCAAGGTTTTGCCCCCAAGCCCCCGCGGTCACATAGCCCACAATCTTGCCGTCCCGCAGCACCGGCTCGTTGTGGTGCAAGAGCGGTTCCGGATCACGAAGCTTCACCGAACACAGGAAGGGCCCTTTGTTTTCCGCCTTGCGGGCGAGATAGGCGTCGCGCCCGATAAAGGGGATTGGCTTTTTGGTCTTGCAGACAAACTCCATCCCCAGCTGATGCGGCGCTTCGGTATAGGCCATCTCATGACCCCAATGGACAAAGCCTTTTTCCAGACGCAGGGCGTTCAGGGCCTCGCCGCCGATCAGCCGCAGGTCATCCTGCTGACCAGCCTGCATCAGAACTTCAAAGACGTGTTCGGCAAAATCGGGGGTGATAAAGATCTCCCAGCCCATTTCGCCCGAGTAAGACAGGCGCTGCGCGAAGACCGGCGCGTGGCCAATGTGGAAATGCTGCAGGCTGTTGAAGGGGAAGGCCTCATTTGAGGCATCAATTCCGCTGACGCGCTGCAGCAAATCACGGCTTTTGGGGCCCATAATGCCCAAGACGCCATAGGCCGGGGTCGCATCCCGCAGGCGCACATCTTCGCCAGGCTGGATCAGATCACGCAGGTGCAGATAGTCTCGACGGGTGTGCGAGATCGAGCTCATCACCATGAAGCTGTCATCGCCATGACGCGCCACGGTGACATCGCTTTCGATGCCGCCACGCTCGTTCAGCATCAGCGTATAGGCAACCCGGCCAGTCTTCATGGCCATATTGTTGGTGCAGACCCGCTGCAGGAAGCTCTCGGCGTCTGTGCCTTCGACCATCAGCTTGCCCAGCATGGTGTAGTCGATCATCGCCACGGCTTCGCGCGCCGCCTTTTGCTCTTCCTGCACATGAGCGAACCAGTTCTGGCGGCCAAAACTGTATTCATACTTGGGCTCTACCCCCTCGGGCGCGAACCAGCCGGGGCGCTCCCAACCCTGGGCTTCTGCATAGCAGGCCCCCAGTGCTTTCATTGGATGATAGAAGGGGGAGCGGCGCAGATTGCGCGCGCTTTCCCGCTGGCGGTTGGGCCAGTGCATGGCATAGGTCAGCACCAAGGTTTCCGGGCAACGTTCTTGCAAATAGGGGTCGCGCGCCTGGAATTCCTCGCAGCGTTTGGGGTCCATTTCGCTGAGGTCAATCGGCGGGTGGCCATCAATGATCCATTGCGCCAATGCGCGACCAGCTCCAGAACCGGATTGGATACCGGTGGAATTCACCCCACCCAGAACAAAGTAATTCGAAATATCCGGTGCCTGACCCAGAATAAACCGCCCATCGTAGGAATAGCTTTCCGGCCCATTAAAGAAGGTGCGGATGCCGGTTTCCTGCAACAGCGGAACCCGGTTCATCGCCAGTTCCAGCACCTCCATCACGTCATCTTCAACAAAAGGCAGGCTGTCGTACTCAAAACTCTCCGATATGCCTTTCATGCCCCAGGGTTTGGCCTGGAAATGAGCAAAGCCGAAGAGAAGCTTGCCCGCATCTTCCTTCCAGTAGGTGCCGTCGCAATAGGACCGCAGCACCGGCAGGTCGCTGGGCAGATTGTCGATGGCTTCGGTTACCAGATAATAGTGTTCGCAGGCGTGGAGCGGCACGCCAACTCCGTTCTGGCGGCCCAGCTCACGCGCCCACATGCCGCCGCAGTTGACCACATAATCGGCGCGGATGGTGCCCTGATCGGTGCGCACACCGACGGCCTTGCCCCCCTCGGTCAGAACCTCTTCGACCTTGGTGTATTCAAAGATCTTGGCCCCGTGCATCCGCGCACCCTTGGCCAGGGCGGTGGTCAGATCAACCGGGTTGGCCGAACCGTCGCTGGGCATGTGAATCCCGCCCAGCACACCGTCGGCATTCATCAACGGCCAACGCTCCTTGATCTCGGCGGTTTCCATATAATGGGCCTCGATCCCGAACAATTTGGCGAAATCGGCCTTGCGCTTCAGCTCGGCCATACGTTCGTCATTCACCGCAATCGAGATTGAGCCTGAGGGGCGGTAGCCCGGGTTTTGGCCGGTCTCTGCCTCGATTTCTTGCAGCAGTTCGATACCGTATTTGGCAAAAGCCGTGGTGGCATGGCTGCCCTGCAGCTGCCCGACCAACCCAGCAGCGTGCCAGGTGGTGCCCGAGGTCAGCTGTTTGCGCTCCAGCAGGACCACATCGGTCAGCCCCTGTTTGGCCAGATGATAGGCCACGGAACAGCCATGGATTCCGCCGCCAATGATGACGACCGTTGCCTGTGATGGAAGTTGCTTACTCATAGTCTCTGGCCCGCCAAATTAGGAAATGATTGGAAGTTCGCGCGCCGTCCGGCGCGTCAGCAGCTCTGCACCATCCTCTCGGATGACGATGTTTTCTTCGTGCAGCATCATTTTGCCGTCCCCGAAGGCCAGACCGGGCTCCAGTGTCAGCACCATGCCTGCCTCGATCAGGGTCTTGTCTCCCGGCGTCAGAGAGGGCCATTCGGTCACTTGCATGCCCAGCCCATGGCCCATGCGGCCAATCTGATGGCCGCTGCAGCCGCCCTCTTCCAACACCTGGGCCATGACGCCCCAGAGATCGGTTGTGGTGATGCCGGGGCGGGCCGCTTTCAACCCGGCTTCGGTCGCCCGCCAGGCCAAATCATAGGCGGATTTTGCGGCATCCGAGGCATGGCCAAAGGCAAAGTTGCGATCAAAATCGCAGCTGTAACCATCATAAAGCGAGCCCGTATCCAGCAGCAGCATATCGCCCTCTGCGATCACCCGATCCGAGGGGCGGTTGATCACATCCTCGAACCCACCAGGCCCTGAGCTGCCCACCAGATAGGGCACATCATCAGCACCCTTTTGCAGCAGATCGATCTTAAATTTAGCAAAGGCCTGACGCTCGGTATCGCCCGCCTTGATATGCTTTGGCAGATCCTCAAAGGCGGCGGAGGCAATACTGCACATTCGGGCGATCTTGGCGATCTCGGCTTCAGATTTCACCATGCGCAGGCTGCGGACCACCTCGGTGGCATCTGCCAGCGTGATGTCTTGCAGCCCGGCCCGCAGCTTCTGCAGATCCGCCCCAGGCATACGGATATGAGTTTCATGGCCCATAGGCAGGCCCAATACTCCGCCCTGAGGCATCACTTCGCGCAGGGTCTCGCTCAGCAGCGAAATCCCGTCATCTTCGGGCTGCGGTGCCAGCCAGGTACGGATATCAGAGACCCAGGTCAAAGCCATGCTGGGGCCGCCGATTTCAGGGATCACCGCAATTGGCGCGCCCTTAGCAGGAATAATAACAAACCAGGGGCGCGTGGGGCTGAGCCAGAAAATGGTATCAAAGCCGGTGAAATAGCGCACTTCAGGCTCTGTGGTTAGCAGCATGGCATCAAGGCCAAGGCGCGCCATGATCTTTTGCGCCGCTTCGGTACGCTGCTCAAACTCGGATGTGGCAAAGCCACGGGGGGCAACAGGATGCAGATCCGACATCAGTTTCAGTCCTTGGAGGTCAATTGCTGTTGAAAAAGGGAACCACCAGACGCGATTTCATCGGTGATCCCGGCCAGCCGGGCCAGGTGCCAGGCTGTGACTTGATTGCTCGACAATACCGGCTTGCCCAGATGCGCTTCGGCCTCGGCAATGACGGGCATGACCCGCAGGCTGGTGCAGGAAACAAAGACACCGTCGCAATCCGGGCGCTGGCCAATCTCTTTGATTGCAGCAAGGATGCAGTCCGAAGAAATGCGGGCGACCTTGAAATCATCCGTTTGATTGAAGGATCCGATCGCATTCACTTCAAAACCCGCCGCTGCGAGGTTGTCACGCAATTCTGTCGTCACATCAGGGGCGTAGGGCGTGATCAAGGCGATCCGTTTGAGCTTCAAAGAGCCCAGGGCCGCCTTGCAGGCAGTGATCGGGTTGCTGGTTTTGGCCTGCGGATGCGCAGCGCGCAGGATCTGATCCACCCGATCTTCGCCAATCATGGTGGCACCGGACGTGCAGCAATAGCCGATCACATCAAATTCAAAAGAGCGCGGCAGCAATCCCGCGGCGACGGGCAGATCAGCCTCCATCTGGCGCAGCGTATCGTGGGTCACTTCCATCTCATTGGGGATCCGGGCGTGATAAAGCGCGATGCCGTCTCGACGCAGAAGCGTTGCAAACTCATGCTCGATGGTCTGATCCGACTGCAATACTACCACCCCAATTCGGGCGCGCGCCCCCAGACCGGTGTCTTGCGACGCTGTCAGGTTTTGGATGTCCGGACCCGCGCTCATGCCGGTTGCCCTGAAACAGAATTGATCAATGCTGTTCTCCCTCCCAGTCGCCTCCCGCCTTGAAATTCATGGGTATCCCATGCAGTCAAAGAGTAGGTTCTTGAGAATCTGGTATAGACCAGCAATCTGGTATATACCAAGAAAAATCTTATGAAAGTGAAGTTGAATGACCAAAGTTGACAGTCCTCAAAGGATTAAAGAGCCAGCATTTCAAAGGGTTACAGAGTTTCTGCGCGCGCAGATCCGTTCCGGCGAATTGCGGGAACACGCGGCTTTGCCCTCGGAACGCATCCTTGGGGAACAGTTTGACATCAGCAGGATGACCGCGCGCCGTGCCCTTTTGGCGCTTGAAAGGGAAGGGCTAGCCTATAGCTCTGAACGGCGAGGGCGCTTTGTTTCGCCGCAGCGATTGACCTATGACATCAGCAAGACCGTCAGCTTTTCGGAACACGCCGAAGAGGGCGAACTTGGGTTAAAGATTGAGCTCATCTCACAACAGATGATCAAGGCGACAGCCTCCCTCGCAGAAAAACTGTCGGTGGAGGAAGGGCGGGAGCTATACGCCTACACCCGCCTGTTCCGTCTCAAGGAACATCCGGCCTTGATCGAAGAGGAATTTGCGATAGCAGACCTGTTTCCGGATATGTTCAGCCATAACCTGGAGCAATCCACAACCCGCTTGATGGCAGAGACATACAACAGGCCCGCGCATTCCGGCGATATCTCCATTCGGATGCGCGCGCTGAACGAGGCAGAGGCCAAGCTGCTGAACCTACCGACCTACCAAGCTGGCATAGAACTGGAACAGGTCATTCTGGATCGCGACGGCCAACCATTCTGTTTTGGACGCCAACTATGGCGCGGTGAACTGGCTGAATTTACGGCGCATGCCGTCGTCCGTGATCGATGACGCGCAGCTATTCTTCTCTTTCTTTAATGCTTCGCCTTCACAAAACTCGAATTGCAGCCCGATAATCCATAAAGCCGCGCGCGCAGGGCGCGTTCAATGAATGATATATCTGCTAATGTATGCTAAGGGCCGCCAGTACCAACTCATGAGAGCCTGCGGCCGCGATTTACCCAATGGCGCTATGCTGCGATCTGCGGACACTCAAATGTTGTGCAGCATTTTGTGCATTGGGCTCGAACCTGCCGTCCACGGCATGAAGCAGCAACGTCAACTGCCTGCGTAAAGAGGACACTGGATGGCGCCTTGGCTGCGTTTACAGCGAAAAACGGCCTGGCTTGGGTCGGAAATGCTTGGCAGGTGCAGGCAGTTTTTCCTTATAGACAGCCCGCATTGGGTCGGGTTTGCCTGACGTTTGACAGCCATATTCTCCAAGAGTTTGAGAGGAATTGCAGTGCGAGTTCGAATGGACCCTCAAAGGCGCAGGCTGGAACCGCTGGTTTGCCCGCCTTTTCTTGCAGAATAAGCTTCTCCCGCTCAGGGGCTCCGCCCATTCAGGCCTGAATTGATCCACTGGATCAATTCCTAGACGGCCTTCACTCCCTTTGCTGCCTCCGCCAGGATCAACTTGACCAACGTCAGATCCGAGACGGCTTTTCTCAACCGTTCGTTCTCTTTCTGGAGGCGCTTCAGTTCCCTGAGTTGGTCGGTTCACATACCCCCTTACTGCTTGCGCTACGTTAATAGGTCCGCCTCCGTAATGCGAACCTCGCGGATCGCATCCGCCCGTGACATGCCTTGCCTGACAAGCACTTCAACCTGCCGTAGCTTCGTGACAATCTCTTCCGGCTTGGGTCTCTTCGTAGCCATTCTGATCCTCCGTTTTCCTAAACATAACGGCGGACCACTTCAGTGGGGGAGGATCACTGCGAGCGTCTGCTCGCCGGAGGTGAGGGCCGGGAAGATCTCGGCCCAGCCTTGGGATCAAGTGCCTTCCGCCGGGGTCAGCTTGGAGGCTTCAAGGGTGGATACGGGACAGTGCTCTTCAGGAGAGCATTCTCGCGTTTCTGTGCAACTTATGCAGTCTTGCATAGGTTGCAGATTTCAGAAAATGCGTAAGTTCTTGAAAATATTGGTCGGAGCGAGAGGATTCGAACCTCCGGCCCCTGCCTCCCGAAGACAGTGCTCTACCAGGCTGAGCTACGCTCCGACCGTGGAGGGCTGACTATACTTCGGCCTGAGGATTTGCAAGTGCTTAATCCTCAGTATTTCGACCGCCGCGCTGGCGCAGGAAAACGGATACGTTTGCGCCAAAACTGGAGACGGCGCGGCTGCGGGTTTGCAGGACCGGGCGGTTTTCTGACTTGCCGCCGCGGGCTTCACGCATGACGATGAACACGCCGCTTGCAATAACAATGGATGCGCCCATTAGTGTTGCCACATCAAGGGCTTCGCCAAATAACAAGCTGCCAAAGGCCGAGGCCCAGATGATTTGGGAATACTGCATAGGGGCGACGGTGGTGGCCTCGCCAAGGGCGTAGGCTTTGACCACCAAAAGGGTCGCAAAAAAGCCAAGCAAAGCCACCAGTGCCAATTGGCCTAGCTCGCTTCCTTGCAGGGGCTGATAGGTAAAGGGCAGGGCCAATGCCATCACTAATACCGTGGCCAACAGCGGGTATAGCATCAAAACAACTGGTTTTTCTGCGCTGCCCACTTTGCGCAAGATCACCGATTGGGTCGCGTTGCCAAAAGCCGCCAGAAGTGCTGCAGCATGGCCCCAGCTCAGCTCTGTTGCGCCAGGTCGCAACACCACAACAACCCCAAGAAAGCCAACCGCAACTGCCAACAATCTGTGCAGCCCGACCCGTTCTTTCAAAACCGGAATGGATAGGAGCGTGATCAGCAGCGGCGCAGCAAAGAACAAAGCATAGGCCTGCGCCAGTGGCAGAACAGAAAACGCATAAAACGCGCCGGTTGGGATGATCGGAATGATCAGTGAACGCAGTATCGTCCAGCCCGGATATTTGGGGCGCAGCCCGTCGAGGGTCTTATCCTGCACCATCATCAGTGTCAGAAGCGGAAAGGACAGCAGGCTGCTGAAGAACACAATCTGAAACGCGGACAGAGACACGCTGAGATACTTAACAACAACGTCATGTGTTGAAAAAATTGCAAACGCGAGCAGCGCGTAAAGAACGGCTTTGGTGTTCATGATAAGACCAATCGGGGAAGGGTGTTAGCGCAACCGTGTCATGAAAAGTAGCGTACGAGCAAGTGATTTTCGAGCGTCACAAGCAAGGTGCAAAACAAAACGGGCTGAACCATGGTTCAGCCCGTTTAACACTAGATTGTGAAAGTGATTTAAAGGCTGGCGGTCAGAGCCGCAACGATCGCATCACCCATTTCAGAGGTGGACACAGGTGTTACACCTTCTTCGCCAAGAAGATCCGCGGTGCGCACACCATCAGCCAGCACCTTCTCCACGGCTGTTTCCAGGCGGGTCGCTTCGTCGCCCAGATCAAAGCTGTAACGCAGCGCCATTGCAAAGCTGAGAATGCATGCGATCGGGTTGGCCTTGCCCTCACCTGCGATGTCCGGCGCAGAACCATGTACCGGTTCATAGAGCGCCTTGGGGCGGCCATTTGCCATCGGAGCCCCGAGAGAAGCGGAAGGCAGCATGCCAAGTGAACCGGTGAGCATTGCAGCCGCATCAGACAGCAGATCGCCAAAGAGGTTGTCGGTGACAATCACGTCAAACTGCTTGGGCTGGCGAACCAGCTGCATGGCGCCATTGTCGGCGTACATGTGGGACAGTTCAACTTCGGGGTAGTCTTCACCCACTTTGGTGACCACTTCGCGCCACAGAATGCCAGATTCCATGACATTGGCTTTTTCCATCGAGCAGAGCTTTTTGTTGCGGCGCATTGCCAGCTCAAAGGCGGAACGGGCTGCGCGTTCAATCTCGCTTTCGGTGTAGCGCTGGGTGTTGATGCCAACACGCTCGTTGCCTTCTTCGAAGATGCCGCGAGGCTCACCAAAATACACGCCCGAGGTCAGTTCGCGCACGATCATCAGGTCGAGGCCCGCAACCACGTCTTTTTTCAGCGAAGAGAAGTCAGCCAGTGCATCAAAACACTGTGCCGGACGCAGGTTGGAATAAAGATCCATTTCCTTGCGCAGGCGCAGCAGGCCACGCTCTGGCTTTACCGAAAAGTCCAGAACGTCATATTTCGGGCCGCCAACAGCGCCCAAAAGAACTGCGTCGGCTTCTTGGGCTTTGGCCATTGTGTCATCGTGCAGCGGAGTGCCATGGGCGTCATATGCGGCGCCGCCAACGAGGTCTTCGCTCACATCGAACTGAATATCACGCTTGTCGCCATACCAGTTGATGACCTTGCGCACTTCGGCCATGACCTCGGGGCCAATACCGTCGCCGGGCAGAATCAGAATCGATGGGTTAGACATCCTCAAACTCCTTGAAATCGGTTGCCCCGGGGGTAACGATCCATGTGGATGGGGTCAATAACAGGGCGGTAATTTGCGCAGAGATTACGGCCTGAAACAGCCGCCTTTGGCTAGGGAATGACGATTTCCACCCAAACGAGGTAGTGTCGGCTGGCGCTATGCGCGGGATGGGTCTGATCTTTGGGCCAGAGCACGGCTGAACGGACAGTTTCTAAGCTGGTTTCGGGCAATACATAGTCGACGCGCATCGGGCCGGTTTGTTGCCAGTTCACTGTTGCGTTCTGATGTATTTCACCATGAGGTCTGGTGTCTTGCAGGCGGGGGTGTGCCAGCAGCTCTCGTATCGCCTGCTTTTGTCCGGCCCCTTTGTCTGGGTCGAGATTTGCGTCGCCGACCAAAATGATCGGGCCATCGATCGGAGGGGGATAGCTGCCATCCAGAATTTTTTGCAGCAACAACAGCTCATCGCGGTTGCGCTTGCCGTTTCGGTCTTCGGGGCCATCAAACACGGGTGGGGTGGCGTGAAAAACAACCAGATTGATCTGGGAGGCCTCGGATATCTTAACTGGTAAGATCCAGTGGTTTGTCGAGGAAAGACGCTGAATTGATTGCGCCTCACGGCTGGGGAATGGTGTGTCATCCGCATGGGTTGGAAGATTTGCATCGGGTAGGTCCTGCCAAAGCAAGGTGCTTAGATCGCGCACCTCTTCCGTCTGCAGTGGAAAGCGGGAGAGTACAGCCAACCCATGTGCGCCGCGAAATGCGCCATAGCTTTGTGTGTCTGCAGCAGTTGCACGTTTGCCGTCTCCGTTCATATCAAGCGCTGTCGCAGACCCGCTGTTGGGTTCGCGCGAAAAGGTGAACGGATAATCCATCCCAAGTTCGGAGAGGCGGGTGGTCAACGCGGTGAGCGCGGCGTGCTCAAGATCCCAATCGATCCCCTGTAGTATCAAAATATCAGCGTCTGCAGCAGCAAGGGTGGCAAGCACGGCTTCAACCTGTGGAAGCCGCCTGGTTTCCAACGCGCGCAGCAAAAGCCCCGGACCGTCCTGCGACAGTTCGGTGTTATAAGTTGCGATTTTGAAAGTATCCGCCAAAGCTGCCAGCGCCCCAAATAGGAAAAAGCTGACCGCCAGCACCGCTCTCATGCGGTTTGAAGCTGATCTGAAGCAGCATAGGTCCGCCGCCGCTGTGCTGCGATGAGATCTGCAATCCTGAGCATGGCAAAGCCGCGCAAAACCATCGAGGCCGGGACAAACGCCCAAAGCGCAATCGCCCAAGTGAGCATCAATGGAAGGTCGAAATTAAGCGACAGCGGACTGAGTGAAATCATTTGAATGCCACCCGGAATTGCAAACGGCAACACCAGACCAATGGCAATACTGATCCGCCCTTCACGCTGCATCCGTGTCACCACATCGCCACCGGTGGTGGGATCAAAAAGTGGCAGGTTGGTCCAAACGTTGAACGCGCCATTGGCCAGCGGCCAGCCCGCCACCCGGATCGCGGCGATCCCCCCGATCATCAGTACGAGTGAAAGCGCATATGAAAGGCTTGCAGCCGATTTGATATGCTCCACGCTGAGGGTTTTTGTGGTGCCTGAAATAGCACCAACCATGAGTTGTGCCGGAGAAAACGGCACATCGGCCAGCCATTCGACCTTGAGGCCGAGACCATAAAACAGTGCGGTCAGCCCATTGGGGTTAAACTCATGCCGCAAAATCAGGCTGGTGCCAAAGAGAATGGCAAAGAGAGCCAGGAAACGGCTGCGATTGAGCGGCGGTGCGTCGCGAAACTCGAGGAATGAGGGCGCATTCGAATTGTATTCAGCAAAGATCAGCACAGCACCAAGCAGCGCAAGGAATACCACCACCTCTGGGTTGGTTCCTGCCTGATGCGTCAGAACTATGGATGGCACCGCAATGAGCACTGCAACCAATAGACCCCGCGCGGCTGCCATCGCAATCCGAGCTAGCACGTCTCTTTATCCTCAATCTGGGCAGATGCGCTTGCCTCAACTGAATCAGTTGAACTACCTGCCTCATTTTTGCCCTATTTCATCACGATTGAATTAAACCGCTCAAGAAAAGAGTGGTGAGCGCGATAAAATTTCTGCGATAATTAGATCTGTGATGCCTCTTTGCATCATCTTTTCTGTTCTAAAACAGCGGCTTGCTTAGTGGGGTATTTGTGGTGCGCCGGACGTCTTTGTCAAATGGGGTTTTGCGAACAATTTGAACTAAGGCAAAATTGTGTTCGCGCATGGCTTTCTGAAACAGAAAAGGCCGCCCAGAAGGCAGCCTTTTAAGGATTAGGTCAGTCACTTTGGGAATTAGATCCAGGGGCGCGACTGAGACATCTTTTCTTCGAAGCTGGAAATTGAATCTGCCTTTTCCATAGTCAGGCCGATATCGTCCAAGCCATTGATCAAGCAATGTTTTTTGAAGTCATCCACGGGGAATTTGATCACTTCTCCCTCGGAGGTGGTGATTTCCTGCGCCGCCAGATCAACGGTCATGCGCGCGTTTTCACCCTTTTCCGCATCCTTCATCAGAATATCGATCTGCTCTTGCGGCAGCTCGATCGGCAGCATGCCGTTCTTGAAGCAGTTGTTGAAGAAGATGTCCGCAAAAGACGTGGAGATCACAACTTTGATGCCAAAGTCAGCCAGGGCCCAAGGTGCGTGCTCGCGCGAGGAACCACAGCCAAAGTTATCACCAGCAACGATGATCTGGCTTTGACGATAGGCTGGTTTGTTCAGCACAAAATCGGGCAGCTCATTGCCTTGGCGATCATAACGCATCTCATCAAAGGCATGCACACCCAGACCCGAGCGTTTGATGGTCTTCAAGAAGATCTTTGGAATGATCATATCGGTGTCGATATTGACCAAAGGCATTGGGGCAGCAACCCCAGTGAATGTTTCGAACTTTTCCATGGTGCTGCCCTCTTAGCTCAACTCACGTACGTCGGTCAGTTTCCCGGTCAAAGCTGCTGCTGCAGCCATTGCGGGGGAAACCAGATGGGTGCGGCCCTTATAGCCCTGACGGCCCTCGAAGTTACGGTTCGAGGTGGCCGCGCAGCGCTCATACTCCGAGAGCTGATCCGGGTTCATCGCAAGACACATGGAGCATCCCGCCATACGCCATTCAAAGCCTGCGTCTTTGAAAATTTCGGCAAGACCTTCTTCTTCGGCCTGCGCACGCACAAGGCCGGAACCAGGCACAACCATTGCCCGCATGCCGTCCTTGATCTTCTTGCCTTTCAGAATCTGCGCTGCAGCACGCAGATCTTCAATGCGCCCATTGGTGCAGGAGCCAATAAAGACAGTGTCGATTTCGATATCTGTCAGCTTCTGGCCAGCCTCAAGCCCCATGTATTCGATCGCACGACGGGCCGCTTCAACTTTGCCGCCTTCGAAGTCTTCGGGTGCAGGAACATTGCCGGTGATTGGCAATACATCCTCGGGTGAGGTGCCCCAGGTTACAACAGGTTCGATGTCTTCACCGCGCAGGGTGACAACTTTGTCGAAATGCGCGTCTTCGTCTGTGTAGAGCGTTTTCCACCAGTTGAGCGCAGCTTCCCATTGCGCGCCTTTTGGCGCATGCGGGCGACCGTTTACATATTTATATGTGGTTTCATCCGGAGCGATCAGACCTGCGCGCGCGCCGCCTTCGATCGCCATGTTGCAGACGGTCATCCGCCCTTCCATGGAAAGGTCGCGGATTACTTCACCACAGTATTCAATCACATAACCGGTGCCGCCGCCGGTGCCGGTTTCGCCGATCACTGCAAGGGTCACATCCTTGGCGGTGACACCCGGCTTGAGCTTGCCGGTGATCTCCACCTTCATGTTCTTGGATTTTTTCTGGATCAGAGTCTGAGTCGCCAGAACATGTTCAACTTCTGATGTGCCGATACCATGCGCCAGAGAACCAAACGCACCATGTGTGGCGGTGTGGCTGTCGCCGCATACAACGGTCATACCCGGAAGGGTCCAGCCCTGCTCAGGGCCTACGATGTGCACGATACCCTGACGCACGTCAGAAACCGGATAGTAGTTCACACCAAATTCTTTTGCGTTCTTGTCCAACGCTTCGACTTGGATGCGGCTGTCGTCGGTCATCGTTGCCGGATCTGCACGATCAAGCGTGGTTGGAACATTGTGGTCTGGGACCGCAATTGTTTTTTCAGGGGCGTGAACTTTGCGGCCTGCTTGACGCAGCCCCTCAAAAGCTTGCGCAGAGGTCACCTCGTGAACGAGGTGGCGATCAATATAGAGCAGGCATGTTCCGTCTTCGTCCTGATGAGCGACGTGAGCATCCCAGATTTTATCATAGAGCGTTTTGGGGGACATTAGGTCCTCTCCCCTTGAAAGTTGGTCAAAGCTGGCGAATGGTTGGGCAGCGCCGTTTATAGGCGGGCCAGAACCGTGCGGGCAGCACCAAAGAACCGCTCACGTAGACGCGCGCGATCTTCCAAATCAAAGTGCTGTGCAATTTCCAGGGTCATGTCGCTCAGATACATTTGCTTATCGCGGCAATCAAGGCTTCGCCGCAAATATGGCCCTGAAACCCGCCTATTCTTTGTATGATAACGCTTCAGGGCGTTTGTTTTCGCTTTAAAACCCATGGCATCTCCACCATACATGCACATCGATTCGCCCCCTGGATTCTTCCATTCGTTGAAAAACCGGGGGTTTCCTGCTAGGGTTGGATCACCCGGCGCCGGGGTTTGCGGCGCGCCAAACGGAGGACTTTGTCCTGTCACCCCAAGCTGACGTGGCCAACAAGAATGGTCACACCATGGCCGTAAAGGCCGCTTCTCAACGTCCCACCAGCGATGCGTTGCTGGGTCGGATCCTTTCTTCCCTTGATGATGATAAAGCCGAGGATGTCGTGCAGATTGATCTGCGTGGCAAAACTTCCATTGGTGATTACATGATCGTGGCCTCTGGTCGCTCTTCGCGTCAGGTGGCGGGCATGTCCGAAAAGCTGATGGATCGGCTGAAGCAGGAATTTGGCATTGTCTGCAAAGTCGAAGGCAAAGATACCGGCGATTGGGTCCTGATCGATACCGGTGATGTGATCGTGCATCTGTTCCGCCCTGAAGTGCGTGAATTCTATCAGATCGAGAAAATGTGGATGCCAAATGGCGCAGCACCGTCTGCACCGGATACCACTGTTTAACAGCTGCGCGCGGCCATTTTGGCCACGCGGATAACTCAGACGGTTGAGACATGCGCATACAGATCTGTGCGGTAGGGCGTTTGCGGGCGGGCCCGGAAAAGACGCTTATTGACGACTACCTCACACGTTTTGATCGCACCGGCCGCAGCCTTGGCTTAGGTCCGGCGCGGGTCATCGAGGTGGAAGATAAGAAAAACGCGGGCATGGGCGCCGAAGCGCAGCTGTTGCGCAAGGCTTTGCCAAAAGGCGCAATGCTGTGCACCCTTGATGAGCGTGGCAAGCTGCTGAGCTCTCCGGAATTTTCCAACAAACTTGCGGGCTGGCGTGACACTGGCTGTCAGGATCTCGCCTTTGTTATTGGCGGCGCGGATGGCATCGACGCCAGTTTGCGGGCCGAAGCGGATTTTTCGATTTCATTTGGTAAAATGGTCTGGCCGCATATGATGGTGCGGCTGATGCTGGCCGAACAAATCTATCGGGCCGCCACCATTCAATCGGGCAGCCCATACCATCGCAGCTGATGGTGCCTACTTGCGCGGCAATTCCACTGTAAACAGCGGCTCGGCCCAGCCATCAATATTGTCGCGCGCCTGTACGAACACCCGGTCCACCCCGTCAGGAATGCTGACCCCGCTTAGGGAGCGGGTGAAAGGCTGTTCATGCTCATGCGGGTGAAACAGTGTGCGCAGCCCCAGCTCGGTGCCATCAGCGTCTAGGATACGCCAGCCATCGGCATAGTGATCCCATCCGGTGTCGCCGTGGCGCAAAGTGACATCAAACCGCCAGCCACCTGTGCCTTTCTGAGCTTTTGCCGCAACAATTTCCGGTGCATCCGCCAAGGCGGTGCCCGCCCAAAGGCTTGCAGAAAAAGCAGCTGTAACAAAGAAAAAATGATTTGGTTTCATGCGGCCACCCTAACAAGAAGCGTCACGGGGTGAGATCACGTTTGCGTGCCTGCGCATAGGCGGATGGGGTGCTTAACAGGGCTTCGCGCGACTGTGATGCAAACTCGCGTCGGTACAACACGGCTAGCGTGATCGATACTGCAAGCATCAGGGCAATCGGGCCGATCAACCAGGCCGTTGTGGCCAGCGAAAAATAGGTCGCGCGCATACCGCGGTTGAAACTGCGCGCTGCGGTTATGCTCAGCTCAGCTGCCTGTTCGGCCCGCCGATACGCAAGTGGATCATTGGCGTCATTTGGCACCGCGGCCATAACAACAGAGCAATAGCCAAACAGCCGGTGTGACCAGACGAATTTCAAAAACGCGTTGCTGAGCAGCAAAATCACCATGAGCAGTTTTACTTCCCAGACAAAATTGGGGGCTTTGGCCTGAATGAAATCACTGGCAATGCCAACAAACTGCTCGGTATTGCCGATCAGCGCCAGCCCACCACCGATTGCAATCATCGAGGCTGAGGCAAAGAACGCGGTGCCTTGGCGCAAGTTTCCAATCAGCTGTGCATCAAAGATCCGCGGCTGTCGGGTGACCAGCTCTTTCATCCAGTCGTGGCGAAAGTCAGACATCAAAATGGAGACGGACGGGCGATTGAGCGAAGGGTTTTCTATCCGCCATCCGATCCAGATCCAAACACCAAGCAAAAACGCCAGGGCAGCAAAATCTAACGCGGAAAACAAAGAGATACGGTTCAGCCAAATCATGAAGTTACCATAGGTCTTTCCTGCAGGATTTGTCACTTGGATAAATCGAAGGGCCTGCAAAGTAGGGCGGAATTAGGATAAGGCTGCGTAATGCTGCGTTTATGCGCAGCTTGCGGACGGGCAAATGGCGGTTTTTTGATCACAGTTCGGTTAACGGCTTTTTAAAACATCTGACTTGCCCCATTTTGGCCCCAGTCCCACGCAATCGTTGTTTGGGCAAAGGCCAGCGGGGGCAGGGATTTTGAAACAGCTGAAACGGATGGGCGCGGCGCTGCTTGTTGCTGCTTCATGCGCAACACCACTCTTTGCCCAAGACAGCGGGTTGCAGCCCCTGAACACCTTAGATGCGGGTCGTGATTGGGATGCGGTCGGCCGTTTGGATATTGATGGCCACGGGGTTTGCACCGGTGCATTGATCGCACCAGATCTGGTTTTGACCGCGGCCCATTGCCTGTTTGACCCCGACAGCAAAGACGCGCTGGATCCCACGTCGATTGAATTTCTGGCGGGGTGGCGCAATGGGCGCGCCTCAGCCTATCGTAGCGTCTCGCGTGCCTCCATTCACCCGTCATACATTTACGACGAAGATGTTTCTTCGCGCCGCGTACGCAATGACATTGCACTGCTTGAGCTGCAGCGACCCATCCGCAACACCAGCGTGACCCCCTTTGAAACTGATGCGCGCCCACGAAAAGGCGACAAAATTGGCGTTGTATCTTACGCCCATGATCGCTCCGAAGTGCCCTCCTTGCAGGAAGTGTGCGGCGTGATGGCGCGACAGGGCGGGATGCTGGTGATGTCATGTGACGTGGATTTCGGCGCATCTGGCGCGCCTGTGTTTTCCTTTGAAACGCCAACGCCGCGCATTGTTTCGGTGATTTCCGCCAAAGCCGAAGTTAAAGGGCAGCGTGTTTCATTGGGGGCGGCGCTGGCCGAAGATCTTGAACTGTTGCGTGCCAATTTGCGGCCAAGCTCAGCCACCGGGGCGCAATTGCCCAATGGCGTACGCCGGGTGCGGGTTGGCGAAGGCAACAGCAACACAGGGGCGAAATTTATACGGCCATGATGTTGATCCGACCGCTCATATCGCTGCTGCTGTTTCTTGGCCTCGTGAGCGTGGCCCATGCCCAACAGTCAGGGTTGCGTCGATTGGACAATCGCGGTGATCTTTTGGGCTGGGAGGCAGTGGGGCGGCTGGATCTATCGGGCAAAGGCTATTGCACCGCCACCTTGATTGCATCTGATCTGGTGCTTACGGCGGCTCATTGTGTGTACGCAAAGGATGGCACATTGATCCCTGCGGAAAAGATCCTGTTTCGCGCGGGACTCAGCGACGGTGTAGCGCTGGCAGAACGGCAGGCGCTGCAGGTGGAGCCACATGCCAAGTATCATCCAAGCGAGGGTAAAAAGTGGGATCGGGTGCGCCATGATGTCGCTTTGATCCGCCTGAAAGAGCCGATCAGCACCTCAATTGCCGATCCTTTCGTGCTCCATTCGGGCCGTGATTTTGGCAACAACCTCTCGGTCACCTCATATGGGCGCGGACGCTCAGCTGCGCCGTCGCGCCAGCGTCATTGCGCTCTGGTGAAGCGCTACCGAGATCTCTTTGTAATCGATTGTGATGTGACCTTTGGCTCTTCCGGTGCACCTGTGTTTTCCAAAGTGGGTGGCAGGGGACGGATCGTCTCCATCGTATCGCAGGTGAGCACCTCTAAGGAAGGTGGGTTGGCCTATGGAATGACGCTGCCTAAACGGGTCGCTGAGCTAAAGGCGCAGATGCGGCTCAATCGTGTTTATGCGCCGGCCGCCGAAGCAGGTACAATTCGCCAGAACGGTGGCGCACGCAGCAGTGCGAAATTTGTCCGCGCCCCTGACTGACCCACTTGAACGCGCAGTCACACTCCCCATATCTGATTCAGTCGGGTCGCCCAAAGCGGGGCCCGATATTAAACCGCCTGTCCCATGGGGAAGGCATTGACATATATCGCTCTTGAAAGAGGATAAAACGACATGCGTACGTTTGACTTTGCGCCATTGCACCGCGCAACCATTGGTTTTGACCAAATCGCTGATCTGATGGATCGCGCACTCAGCGCTGATGGCTCCCAGCAAAGCTACCCCCCTTACAATATCGAAAAAACCGCCGATGATGCCTATCGCATCTCCATTGCGGTTGCGGGCTTCTCTGAAAATGAGCTTAGCGTCGAAGTGAAAGAGAACGCGCTTATCGTGGCTGCGAAAAAGGCCGAACAAGAAACTGAGCGCTCCTATATGCATCGCGGCATCGCCACCCGCGCGTTTGAGCGCCGTTTTACCTTGGCGGATCATATCCGTGTGACCGGTGCAAGCCACGTTGATGGCATGCTCCATATTGAATTGCAGCGCGAAGTCCCCGAAGCGCTGAAACCGCGCCGTATCGCGATCAATGGTCAACTGCCTGAAACCGCTGAGATTGAAGCGAAGGCCGTCAACTGATCCTGACCTAAAAAACGATAAAGCCCGCCGATTTGGCGGGCTTTTTTGTTGCAAAAGCGATGTGCGGGGCAGGAAATAGCCCCGCTTTTTGCAGTCTTAGTTGGTGGCTTTGTTCACGGAGCCAATCGACCAGAACATGGTCTCACCAGAGCTGTCATCCACACCATCATTGTCAGTGGATACAAATGCGGTGCCGTCTTTCAGGATCGCAAGACCTTCGACCTTATCAAGAACATAGCCGCCGGTGGATTTCAGGTCTGGCAGCAGGTCGCGCACCAGTTCTTTGGACACAACAGGAAGCGCGCCACCCAGCTTGGCCGGAACCATATCAGCAGCCGGGATGCGGTAGACCTTTTTGGTCACGGCGCGGTCATCATGCTGGTTGTCGCGCTCGATTACATAGAAGTAATCACCATGTGCGACGATCTCTGACAGGCCAACCCAGCCTTTTGCAGGCTCAGCTTTTGGATAGTGTACGGCGCCCCATTCTTTGGTTTTCAGATTGTAGGCCACCAGTTTCACGTGGTTCTTGGGATCGTCTTTCCACTCACGCTGAACTGCCATCCACAATGTATCGCCCACTTTGGTGATGCCCTCAAAACCAAAGCGTTTTTCCACCGCCATCAGTTCCGCAGGCAGGCCATATTCCTGCTTGTGGCTTTTGATCAGGCCTTCGCCGTTTACGTGGTAGATCGCATGCGGGATGGCGCGGTCGGTGCGGCCTTCAGATGCGAGGTAGAAACCACCTTTGCCGTCCAGCGTGATACCTTCGAGGTCAAGCTTCTGGGCAGGCTGGCCATTGGCACGGTGAACGCGGATGACATCCACGATGCGGGCCGGGGTCTGGGAGGGATCAATCTTAAAGATCGACGGCTGGAAGCTGTAGAAGCTGTCGTTCACGGCGTAGATCATGCCATCGTTATCAGCCACCATGCCAGAGATCGCGCCCCAGCCAACCAGCTCATCCATGCCTTCTGAGGTCAGGTGCGGATATTGGGCCGGTGCATCCTGATATTCAAACAGCATGACGTGCGCGCGTGCACCTTTGTCTTCGATCAGGTCTTTTTCATTGGCCGATACCAGCAGGTTGCGCGACGGGATGGTCACATAGCCTTCTGGGCCAACGCCGGAGGAGAGCAGCTGTTTCAGAACCGGAGCAGCTGGGTTGGTGACGTCATAGACACCCACAACAGATGCGCGTTCCGCACCAACAAACACGTATGGGGTGCCGCCGAATTCACCAAAAGTCACGGACTCAGGCTCAACACCTTTTGAATCCGAGCGTTTGTCCGGGTAGTGGCCGATCTGAACGATTGCATGTTCAAAGTCGGTGCCGCTTTCATACACAACGGTGCCATCCTTGTGGAAGATGGTCCAGCCGCGCGAGCCGCCGTTGTAATCACCTTCGTTTGCGGTGGCGAAATGATTGTCATCAATCCAGGTCACCGCATCCGGTTCGCGCAGACGGCCGTCCTGGCTTTCGGTGAAGAGCAGCGCGCCGCGTTCGTCTGTTGCGTCGATGTTTTTCAGATCAACGGAACCAGCTGAGAAGTGGTTGAGCACTTCACCATCTTTGGAAACCACAATCATGTGGTTGTTTTCCTGCAGGGTGATCACGGTTTCACCCAGCGCGTTGATCGAAACATATTCGGGCTCAGGATCGGAGCCTGCAACCTCTGCCAGGCCGGTCAGATCTACCATTTTCATGGAAGCACAATCCAAACCGCCCTCGGTGGTGTTGATCATCACAAGGTTGCCTGCTGGCAGTTGCGGGATCACACCATCGTTGAGATCTTCGTCACGCTCGTTTTCGATCGCAACGGAAATGAAAGAGCCGTCTTTTGCCTTGGCAACGCTGTCGGGTTGGCCGCCCAGGTTACAGGCTGCAACTTCGGCACCAGTTTTGGTGTCGATGGCTTTCAAAAAGCCAGAAGGCTGTGTGTAGCTTTCCGATGTATTCACACCCACATAAGCGGTGGTGCCCACAATCGCGACCGATGTCGGCTCGCCGCCCAGATCGATATTGCCCTTAGGTGCGGGGTTTTTCGGATCAGTGATGTCGATCATACCAAGCGCGCCAAGCGGGCTGTCGGTGTACACCAGCGTCATGCCATCTGCGGTGACGTCGATGATCTCAGGTGAGCTCTCGCGTTTGGTGTCTTCACCTGCGGCCATGTTCTTGATGACCGGGAAAGAAGCAATGCGGTTGAAGTTCATTTCAGCCGAAGCCTGAACAGCGCTCAGGGCCAGGGCTGATGTCAGGCAAAGAAGGCGCACGGACATCTGTGTTCTCCCAAATTTGAAATTTGAGGAGAAGTGACGTTGCTTAGGTGACGTGCTGATGACGGTTTTACTGCAGAAATGTAAAAGGCCGCAGCTTGTGGGACGCTGCGGCCGATTTATTTTTTACATTCAATGCATCAGACAGACATGCAGATGTATTTCATCTCTAGGTAGTCTTCGATGCCGTGGTGGCTGCCCTCGCGGCCAAGGCCAGACTGTTTGATGCCGCCAAAAGGTGCGTTTTCTGTCGAGATGATTCCGGTGTTTACACCGACGATGCCGTATTCGAGCGCTTCCGCCACCTTGTAGACCCGGCTCAGATCCTTGGCGTAGAAATAAGACGCAAGACCAAAGATGGTGTCATTGGCCATCTGGATGACCTCGTCCTCATTTTCGAACTTAAACAGCGGTGCCATTGGCCCGAAGGTTTCATCTGTGGCAAAGACCATTTCGGTGGTGGCGCCGGTGATGATGGTTGGTTCAAAGAAGGTGCCGCCGAGATTTGAGCGATTGCCACCCAAAATGACCTTGCCGCCCTTTGCCTGCGCGTCTGCAATATGTTCTTCAACCTTGGTAACTGCCTTGGCGTTGATCAGTGGTCCAAATGCGGTGTCGGCCTCAAACCCATCACCAACTTTCATCTCAGCGACTTTGGCACGCAGTTTCTCGGCAAAGGCTTCATAGACCCCGGCCTGTACATAGATTCGGTTGGCGCAGACACAGGTCTGGCCGTTGTTGCGGAACTTGCACATGATTGCGCCTTCAACCGCCGCATCAAGATCTGCATCGTCAAACACAATGAAGGGCGCGTTGCCGCCAAGCTCCATCGAGCATTTCATCACACTGTCGGCGGCCTGACGCAACAGGATCCGCCCAACATTGGTGGAACCGGTGAAAGTCAGCTTCCGCACCGCGTCGTTTTCGCAGAATTCTTTGCCAATCTCAGCTGCGTTGACGCTGGGGACCACATTAAAAACGCCCGCAGGAATGCCCGCACGATCGGCCAACACCGCCAAAGCGGTGGCCGACAGCGGTGTTTCCTCGGAGGGGCGCGCGACAAAGGCACAGCCCGCTGCAAGCGCTGGGCCTGCTTTGCGGGTGATCATCGCATTGGGGAAATTCCACGGGGTAATCGAGGCCGCGACACCAATGGGCTGTTTGAGCACGGTGATGCGTTTGTCGCGCTGATGTCCGGGGATGGTCTCACCGTAGATACGTTTGGCCTCTTCGGCGTAAAACTCAATGAACGAGGCACCATAGGCGATCTCACCGCGTGCCTCTGTCAGAGGTTTACCCATTTCGGCGGTCAAGATGACGGCGAGATCCTCCTGGTTCTCCATCATCAGATCAAACCATTTGCGCAAGATGTTTGCGCGTTCTTTACCGGTCCATTTCGCCCAGTCTTTCTGCGCGGCTTCGGCCTGTGCAATTGCCCCTGCCACCTGCGCGCGCGATAGATCGGCAACTGTGGCAACCTCAAAACCGGATGCCGGGTTCAAGACCGGAAATTCACCCGCTTCACCAGAAACGAACGCCCCGCCAACATAGCCTCTGACTTCCAGAAGCGACGGGTCTTTTAATTTGGATTTCAAATCCAACACAGTGTCAGGCATCTGCGGTCCTCCAACGAAATTTTAAATATCGAAAACAGCGATTGTTTAACTTGTCCAGCCTATAAGTAATGCCAGATCAGGGATCTGATAAGGCCAACGCGACCAGGCGACGCAAAGTCATTTTCGCACATCAAAGCAGCAGCCAAAGGCAAGGAAATAGAATTTCCTTGCACATAATGCTAAGCTATGGCCTGCTGTAACAACGGTTGGGCGATGGCGTCGCCGCATGCTTCGGTCAGTATGAAGCCGCTGCATGAACCGTACTATCTTACACTTCCTGAACGCCGGGAGCTTTCTTTAATCAAGAAGGATCCAGAGCATGACCACTCGTCCAGAGTATTACCGTCTTCACAATGGCACCAAGGCCCCTTTGCAATTTGAGGTGGCCGAATATGAGGCCCGCATTGCGGGGCTGCGTCAAAGTATGGAGACGCACGGCACCTCCGCGGCCGTTTTCACTTCGATGCACAATGTGTCTTACTATTCCGGCTTTACCTATTGTGCCTTTGGCCGCCCCTATGCGCTGGTGGTGACGGCTGATGCTGCAGTTACGATCAGTGCGGGTATTGATGCAGGGCAGCCGTGGCGGCGTTCGTTTTGCGACAATATCACCTATACAGACTGGCAGCGGGACAACTTCTGGCGCGCGATCCGGTCTGTTACCGGAGCGGGTGCCTCTGTCGGCTATGAGAGCGATCACCTGACACTGCTGCAGAAACAGAAGCTTGATGCCTTCTTGCTGCCTGAACGTATCGTCGATCTGTCTGAGGTCACGATGCAGCAGCGGATGCGCAAATCAGCGGCGGAGATTGAGCTCATCCGTGCCGGTGCCGCAGTTGCTGATGTGGGTGGCTATGCCATCCGTGACGCGGTCAAAGAAGGGGCGCGTGAAATCGACATTGCGATGGCTGGGCGTGACGCAATGGAGCTGGAAATTGCCGCCAAATTTCCAGATGCAGAATACCGCGACACATGGGTGTGGTTCCAATCCGGGATCAACACTGATGGGGCGCACAATCCGGTGACGAGCCGGCGTCTTCAGCGCGGCGATATCCTTTCGCTCAACACTTTCCCGATGATTTCAGCCTATTACACCGCGCTTGAACGCACGATGTTTGTGGGTGAAGTGGACAAAGCCAGCCTTGAGTATTGGGAAGCCAACGTTGCAGCCCATGAATATGGGATTTCCCTGCTGAAACCCGGAGCCAGCTGTGCCGAGATCACCGAAAAGATCAACACGTTCTTTTCTGAGCGTGATCTCTTGCAATACCGCAGCTTTGGTTATGGCCATTCCTTTGGGGTGTTGTCGCACTACTATGGGCGCGAGGCCGGGCTTGAGCTGCGCGAAGACATCGATACCGTGTTGGAACCCGGCATGGTGATTTCGATGGAGCCGATGCTGACAATTGCAGAGGGCAATCCGGGGGCTGGGGGCTATCGTGAACATGACATCCTGATCATCACCGAGGATGACAATGAAAACATCACGAAATACCCCTATGGACCCGAGTTCAACTTGATTGCGTGATCAGGCGTCTTTGTGCGCGGCGCTTTTACGCATCAGCGCATAATTGTCTGATAAGCTCCCCTTGACGCTTGGCCTTTTGCTCTGCATCCACCACATAACAAGTGGCGCAGGGCAAAAGCGCCGATGGCTGTATCAAGCGGAGACAGAGGAATGGGCTATATACGTTGGGTATTTGCGCTGGTGTTTTGGGGCGCAGTGGCGAGCCTATTGCATTACACGTTGCCACAATACGATATTGTGCGCATTGTCAGCACCTATGAAGAGCGCCAGGAGCTGAACGACTGGACCCGTATGTTCTGGTCCAAACCCGACACCCAAAGCGCCGGTCTGGAAAACCGCGACGTCCAGTTCATCCAGGCCATGACCCCGGATGAAAAAGCGGTGGTGTATCGCAATGAAGACACCGGTTGGAGCTGGCCGCCCTATTTCAAATTCGATACCGCCAATCTTTATACTCAGGCCAATGATATGGTCTCAACCAAAGATGATCCTGAGTGGGTCGCCATCAAACATTACGGTTGGCGCAATCAATATCTGACCATCTTCCCCAATGCGATTTCCGTGAAACCCGTTGCGGGGCCGGATGCCTCTATCACCAATTGGGTCAGCATTGTCATTCTGGTGTTGTTTGCTGTGGTGTTCTGGGCGCTTTACGTGCGCTGGCGCCGGTTCAAAGCACGCCGGGTTGATCCATTGATCGAGGATGTGGAAGACGGCATCTTTGCCGTTGGTGATGCGATTGAAGATCGCAAATCCCGCGTCTCTAGATGGTGGAAAAAGAAGTAAGTTTCACACCCTGCAGGCAATGGTCGGCGATGTGACCTTTGCCTGCAGCTGGCCCTTTAGTCTGAGAACAGATGTTCAGTGGCAAGGATGCGGTCGGCCTGTTCGGATGACACTGATAGAAACGTTTGCAATCGTGCGCGGTTGAGGTCAGGCGAATTGTTTTCGCGCAAGATCACATGATTGGCGAGATCCGCGTCGCGCAGCTGATCCGCTTCGTGCAAAATGTCGTTGCGAATGGTTGGGAGCAGCCGTTCCAGCGTCTGATCTGATGTGTTTTCACCTGCAAGCCCGACACGACGTGCGTGACCTGCAAGATAGGTATCCGTGAAATTACACTCAACCTGCAGCAGGCGCACCTTGGCGCGGTCGGTGTAAAAATCCTGTATCAGGTCAAGCGAGGATGGATCCAGACACAGGACCATCCGGTCACTGTCGAAATAGTCAAACAACATCCGCATCAATGCGCGCCGATGGCGTGTGCGTTTTTCGAGTGACGCTTGAATGCCGCCAAGATCAGGCAGGGGGGCATCACCTTCGTTAAAGATATATTCGAGACAAGGTACATTGGTGGCCTGACGCACCGGCTCCAGCAGGCGTTTTGCAACGTGCCATTTCTTACATGTCACAATCATCAGTTCGCGTTCATGGCCCAGGCTGCTCTCTGTTTCCCAAAACCGGGGCGCAAAACGACGCCCTTTGCGCCCACGTTCTGATAAGAACCGCTGCAGATTGCGTCCTTCATTTGAGATGGAAAACTCAACGCCAGTTGCGGCATAGAGCTTGCCGAGCCGCTGTTTCAGATCTTTGGCTTCGGGGCTGATTTTGCGGGCAAACAGAAAATCCTGCCCAAGCAGCAGATCATAATGGTCATTATAAAACGTGATCGGCATGCCGTAGTCGCTGAACATCAGGAATGTCAGCGTGCGAGACTGAATTTCCTGCTCCGGGATCAGATGACGCACCAGGGTCTGAAAGAAGGTTTCATCCGGGATCCAGGTGGTACGAAAGAACCGCACCACATCTTTGCGCGCTTTGACAAATTCCAGCAGTTTTTCAACAGTGCGGCGGCGTAGGCACCACCATTGGCTGCCGATTTGCACCTGAATATCTGCGGGGATCTTACGTTTCAGGCCCAGTTTGCGCTGCAAATAGACATTGGCGTAAAACAGCGACTTATGTTTGCGTTCGTTGAGAAAGTGGCGATAGATCAGCCGGTCTTCTTTCATCCCGGTTTTGATCCAGTTGCTGTCAAAAAAATCAAAGCTTTCGATGAAATCACATGCATTGCGATCCAGAAACTGATGCGCGTATTCCGCCGTTTTGACCGCCATGCAATCGCCTGAAACCATATAAAAATGGGTTGCATGCGGGAACTGCGCTTCTGCTGTTTCCAAGGCATAAAGCGTGGCCTGAACCAGCGACCATTCCCCCCAGCCACATTTGATCCGTTTGCGCGCAAAGGCGACATTGGGATTGTTCTTCAGAGCCTGTTGAATACGGTCAAAATCCGCATTGGCGGCGCTGGCATCAAAATGGATGGAAATATAGTCGCCCACGGCTGTCAGCTGCGTGGCTTGCTGGATCACCGCATCCGGGTCTTTGTGGCAAAGAAGAATATATGCGATTTGTGCCATCAGGGGAAAAGTTTGCTCAACTTATAGAAATTGTTTCTCTTGATAAGGGGGAAAACAGGGTGAATAAACCAGAATGTTCTGTATTTTATCTTAAGCGTTAAGAATGCAGCGCGGTTGCGATATGGTGCTACGTCCCAAATGAGAGGTGTATAGATGGGCTTTCCCGGAACTTGGATGACCGAAAGCGAAAGCGTCCTTTACCGTGTGGTGCCCAAATGTGCCTGCTCCACCATTGGCCAGATCATGTATTACTCGGATCATGGCCGCTTTTTTGATGGTGACATTCACGACGCGCAGGATGGCCTGCACAAATGGGCGCTAGATCACAGCCAGGCCCCAATTTCGCGCGTGGTCAACGCGCACAGCACCTATGCCTTCACCTGTGTGCGAAACCCTTACACGCGGGTGCTCAGCTCATTTTTTGACAAGATCTGCGGTATTCAGCGCAATGGTCGCCGCTACCGTGGCAACCTGGTGCCCAAACTGGTCTATGATTATGGCATCGAAGTGGGCGGTGATGATGGCAAGCATGAGTTTGACCAGATCAAAAGCTTCCGCCGTTTCCTGCTGTTTGTGCGCGACACTGTGCGGTTTCGTCGCCCGATGGAACCAGACATCCACTGGTCATCAACGTCGGGTCATGTTTCCACCTTCATCTGGAACGGCGGGCGCTATGATAAGATCTTTTGGACGGAACAGTTCAACGACGGCATGCAGCAGGTTCTGGATGAAATCGAAACACCCCATACCGTTGATCTGACATCGATCCCACGCTTCAACGAAAGCGAAGGCCACGGCCCCAAACGCGCGCATCCGGTTGAGGATTATTTCGACGATCTGTCGATGCATCTTATCTATGAGATCTACAAACGCGATTTCGAGTTGTTCAAATATGATTTTGAAAACCCGGGCAACAAAATGCCCATTGGTGAAATCGATCTCGAAGAGGTTCACGCCAAGCTAGGTGAGTGAGAGCCATATTGCGGGGGCTGCTCCCGCCCGTCGTTTGATCATTAAAATGATCAGCTCCCGTTGGGCCGCGCGCCGAGCTGACGCTCGGCGGGGCGCTGATGACAATCCAATGCGTGATTTTATGC
Source organism: Tritonibacter aquimaris (assembly GCF_009617595.1). Taxonomy (GTDB): domain Bacteria; phylum Pseudomonadota; class Alphaproteobacteria; order Rhodobacterales; family Rhodobacteraceae; genus Epibacterium; species Epibacterium aquimaris. The sequence continues at coordinate 102,408 of NZ_WIXK01000006.1, forward strand.
AGCGGTGGTGTGTGGCAGCTGCGTTGGCGGTTTGCGTACCTGCGCCGGGCACCGCCCGGCGCGCGGCCCAAGGTTTCAAGTGGTGCCAGCCAGAGGCTGGTGCGGCATTGAAAGGGCGGGAGTACTCCGCTTGCTTATAGCGCTAGTGACCTGCGGATCAGCCTCACACGCTCAGCTGTGGATGTTTTGGGCAAAGTGATGGTTTCTAGCGCCATCTTCTCCAGGAAGGATTTGATACGTCGAAATTCTGCCATCGCTTCGTCAAACCCATGCCTGCGATCACAGTCGCTTACATAGATCTCACGCCATGGTGGGGCAAGAATGACCGGCGCATCATAGGGAAACTGCGTGGGCAGATAGGCGGAAGGGCAAGCACCATCGCCATGAGCCATTGCAACAGCGGCATCCAATAGACCGCGATCATAAAACACGGGTTGTGAGCGGGCAGCAGTCGCGTCAAGGTCCTGCAGTGAGACCTCTTTTACGCGTAGGAGAAAGCTTGCCATATCGGTCCATGGCACTGCAGTCCCGCCGGTTTCTTGTTCCTGTTTGATAATGCGACGCCCGGGTTCTGCAACAATGTGAAACCCGGCGGCGGACAAGGCGTCACAGAGCGTGGATTTCCCACCACCGCTACACCCCGTGATTAGAAAACGTTTTCCCATATGGCCACCTCATCAAAAAAATACCCTCTGGCCGGTTGGGCCAGAGGGTGTTGCGGGTTCATAAAAGATATCACCGATCAGCTGTCGTAGTCATCCGGCAGCGCACGTACCGCACCTTTGGCAGCGGATGTTGCCAGCATGCCATAGGCTTTGAGCGCGGTTGAAACCTTGCGTTTGCGGGGCTTCTCTGGCTTCCAGCCCTTTTCGTCCTGGATCTTGCGGCGCGCGTCCAGCTCTTCATCGGAGATCATCAGATTGATCGAGCGGTTGGGGATGTCGATTTCGATCTTGTCGCCGTTTTGCACCAGACCAATCGCGCCACCTTCTGCCGCCTCAGGTGAGGCGTGCCCAATCGACAGGCCGGATGTCCCGCCCGAGAAACGACCATCCGTGAGCAGCGCACATTCTTTGCCGAGCCCTTTGGATTTCAGATACGACGTTGGATACAGCATTTCCTGCATGCCGGGGCCACCACGGGGGCCTTCATAGCGGATCACTACAACATCACCCGCCTTCACCTTGCCGGTCAGAACGTCGCTTACCGCTTGGTCCTGGCTTTCACAGACATAGGCATTGCCAGTGAACTGCAGGATAGAGGCATCCACACCAGCAGTTTTCACGATACAACCGTCAAGCGCGATATTGCCAAACAGAACCGCCAAACCACCATCCTGGCTGAAGGCATGTTCCTTGGAACGGATCACGCCGCCTTCGCGGTCAGTGTCGAGCTCTTTGTAGCGGTTGGACTGCGAAAACGCCTGGGTGGTGCGCACACCGCCGGGCGCCGCCTTGAACAGCTCTTCCGCAGCGGGGTTATTGGCGACTGTGACATCCCATTTTGCGATGGCTTCGCCCATGGTGCTGGAGTGCACGGTGGGAACATTTGTGTGCAAAAGCCCGGCGCGGCTCAGTTCGCCAAGGATCGAGAAAATACCACCGGCGCGGTGCACGTCTTCCATGTGAACGTTATGGGTGTTGGGTGCCACTTTACACAGGCAGGGCACTTTACGGCTGAGCCGATCCATATCGGTCATGTCGAAATCGACCTTACCTTCATGAGCGATGGCCAGAAGGTGCAAAACAGTATTGGTGGATCCGCCCATGGCGATGTCCAGCGACATCGCGTTTTCAAACGCTTCAAAGGTTGCGATTTCGCGCGGCAGCAGGCCTTTTTCATCCTGTTCATAGTGGCGTTTGGTGATCTCAACGATCTTGCGGCCTGCTTCCAGGAACAGCTGTTTACGGTCTGAGTGGGTCGCCAGTGTGGAGCCATTGCCCGGCAGCGCGAGCCCCAGCGCCTCAGCCAGACAGTTCATCGAGTTTGCGGTGAACATGCCCGAGCAGGAGCCACAGGTAGGGCAGGCGTTTTCTTCGATGTGCTGCACTTGCTCATCGGTGAATTTGTCATTTGCCGCCGCAACCATGGCATCCACCAGGTCGATCTTTTTCATATCTAGATCTTCGATGTCGATTTTGCCCGCTTCCATCGGGCCGCCGGAGACAAAGATCACCGGAATGTTCAGGCGCATTGCCGCCATCAACATGCCGGGGGTGATCTTGTCACAGTTGGAGATACACACCATTGCATCGGCGCAATGGGCGTTGACCATATATTCAACGGAATCTGCGATTACCTCACGCGAAGGCAGCGAATAAAGCATGCCGTCGTGGCCCATGGCGATGCCATCATCCACCGCAATGGTGTTGAACTCTTTGGCAACACCACCAGCGGCTTCAACTTCGCGCGCAACCATCTGGCCCAGATCTTTCAGGTGCACGTGGCCCGGAACAAACTGGGTAAAGGAGTTGACGATCGCAATAATCGGCTTGCCAAAGTCGCTATCGGTCATGCCTGTGGCGCGCCACAAACCGCGGGCGCCTGCCATGTTACGGCCATGGGTGGAGGTTCTTGATCGGTACATCGGCATTGTGCGTTTTCCCTAATTTTTGCCCACAGGGACACTATTTGCGCAATAAAGGCAATATCTGGGGCGGATTTCGGTTACTTTTGGTTGCTGTGCCCCGGCATTTGCGGGGTGTTTACGTCTGTTTGGGTGGTGGCTGTTGGTGTTTTTCTGAGTGGGCGCGCCAAGAGGTGATTCACCAGCATCCCCACAAGGAGCGCCCAGAAGGCTGCGCCAATGCCCCAGAAACTGATTCCAGAGACGGTAATCATGAATGTCATCAGCGCAGCTTCGCGCCCGGATGGCTGTCCCAGTGCGGCTGAAAGGCTGTTGCCAATGGTGCTGAGCAGGGCAAGGCCTGCAATGGTGGCGACCAGTGCCTGTGGTGCGATCAGAAACAGGCTGATCACTGCTGCGCCGCCAAGACCCACAATACAGTAAAAGATCCCGGCCATCACTGAGGCGATGTAACGGGTGTTCGGGTCTTCGTCGGCCTCTGGCCCGGCGCAGATCGCAGCAGTAATCGCTGCCAGATTAAAGGCAAAACCGCCAAAAGGTGCAAGCACGGTAGACGCCAACCCGGTGATCGTCATGCTGGCGGAGACCGGTGGCTCGTATCCCGCGCCCTTCAGTGTAACAACACCGGGCATGTTCTGTGAACACATGGTCACGATATAAAGCGGCAGACCCACTCCGATCAGCACTGGCAGTGAAAAGCTTGGCATCACAAAGATAGGCGCGGTGAGGGCAAGATCAAAGCCATCAAGCGGGCCAAAACTGCCCGCAACACCGGCCCAAAGGCACCCAAGCAAGAAGGTCACAGGAATGGTGTAGCGCGCGAAATACAGCCGCCCGGCGATGAAGCAGGTGGTCATCACGGCAACCAATGCAAAATCAACCTGGGCTGCGCGCACCGCATCAAGGCCGAATTGAAATAGAATGCCTGCAAGCATGGCATTGGCGAGGCTGTCGGGGATGAGGCCTGCGATTTTTTCAAACCAGCCGGTCAGCCCTGTCAGCGTGAGCAAGACGCCAGAGAACAGGAACGCGCCAATAGCATCCGACATTGGAATGCCGTGCAGCCCAACAGCAAGCAATGCCGCGCCCGGCGTCGACCAGGCCGTGAGAATCGGCATTCTGTAGCGCAGTGAAAGAATCAGACAGGTGAGCCCCATACCAAGACCCAGCGCCATCATCCAGCTGGCGGCCTGCGCGGCTGTTGCACCAGAGGCGTCAATTGCCTGAAAAATAATGGCAACTGAGCTGGTGTACCCCACCAGCACGGCAATCGCACCTGCGGAGATATGGGAGAATTTCACTTTGGCGACCATCTGGCTTTTCTTCCCATGTGGCTGGGTCTAGAGTGCGTGCGTTATAGCGTCCAATTTAGCTTTGTGCGTTATAGCGCACAAGGAAAAAGTGAACACCGCTAAAACGGGCCGTCAGAGTTGGAATAGGGCAGGCGATGAAAGAGGACACAATTGCACAGAACCTGCGCCGGATTCGCACCGAGCAGGGCCTTAGCCTGAGTAAGGCTGCGGATTTGACCGGGGTCAGCAAGGCAATGCTGGGCCAGATCGAGCGGCAGGAATCCAGCCCTACCATTGCAACACTGTGGAAAATTTCCGAAGGTTTTCATGTGCCGCTCACGGCTTTGTTGCAGGAAAACAGCGATGATGAGGGCCCAACCGTGCGTTTTCCGGGCAGTATTTCGGTGCGCATTGTGTTTCCATTTGATCCCAAACTGGCGGAAGAAACCTTTGAGATCACGCTGAAGCCGGGGCAATTTCACAAATCCGAAGCACATGAAGAAGGGCTGGTTGAAGATATCTATGTGCTTTCGGGCGGGGTTGAGCTGCAATATGGGGCGGAAACGCTACAGCTTGGGGCCGGGCGCGGATTTCGCTTTGCTGCGGATCAAGCGCATTCCTACCGCGGCCTGGATGAGGGGGCGGTGTTTTTGAACATTCACCATTACGCCCGCCGCGAGCTGTGATGGCGCGCGCGGCCAAGTTTGGCGCATTTGGAACCTGTTGCACCTGCGCGCGGCAGAGGCTGCGTTTTCTTGCATCTGGGGCGGGTTACGCCGTCCAGCCTCTCTTGCGCCTGAGGGATTGCGGGCTTACATCTGCTCCTCATGGCTAAGAAGAAGCAAACCACCGACCCAAATTACAAGATCGTTGCGGAAAACCGCCGCGCGCGGTTTGATTATGCGATCGACAGCGATCTGGAATGCGGCATTGTGCTGGAAGGTTCAGAAGTCAAAGCCATGCGTGGCAATGGGGTGAATATCGCTGATTCCTATGCTGCCGTCGAAGACGGGGAGCTGTGGCTGGTGAACTCGTATGTGCCGCCCTATGAGCAGGCCAAAGTGTTCAAACACATTGAACGCCGCCGTCGCAAATTGCTGGTGTCACGGTCTCAGCTGTCGGAGCTTTGGAATGCCACCCAGCGTAAGGGCATGACGCTGGTGCCTTTGGTGCTCTATTTCAACCACAAGGGCCGCGCCAAAATCAAAATCGGCATCGCCAAAGGTAAAAAACTGCATGACAAGCGTGCAACCGAAGCCAAGCGCGATTGGTCACGGCAAAAGCAGCGCCTGTTGAAAGATCACAGCTGACGCTGCGGGTGAAATCAATTTTGTTGGATTGCGGCCTTGTGCCTCTCTTGCACCCGGATGAGGGCGGTAGTACGCCTTCATGCAGGTTTTGACCCGGGAGGCATGTATGAAGGACGATCCAAAGACACTTGTTTCGACCGAATGGTTGGCAGCGCACCTGAAAGACCCTGATCTGCGCATCCTGGATGCGTCTATGCCACCGGTTGGCTGCGGCCCGGAAGCCAAGGGCAGCACCAAGGCTGCGTATGACAACGCGCATATTCCGGGAGCACGGTTTTTCGACATCGACGAAATTTCCGATCATCGCTCAGAGCTGCCGCATATGGCGCCGCCTGTGGAAAAATTCATGTCACGTCTGCGCGCCATGGGGGTGGGAGATGGCCACCAGGTGGTGGTCTATGACAGCGCTGGGCTGTTTTCGGCGGCGCGTGTGTGGTGGCTGCTCCGTTTAATGGGGCAGAACAACGTGGCAGTATTGGATGGTGGTCTGCCAAAATGGCAGGCTGAAGGCTTGCCGCTTGAAGATCTGCCACCGGTTATCCGCGATCGCCACATGACCGTGCGGGTACAGAACCATCTGGTGCGTGATGCGACGCAGGTTTCATCGGCGTCAAAGCTGCGCGACCATGAAATCATTGATGCGCGCGCCGCAGAGCGTTTCCGCGGCGACCAGCCAGAACCACGCGAAGGGTTGCGTGCAGGCCATATTCCGCGCTCGCGCAATGTGCCGTTCAAATCCCTGCTGACCGCAGCGGGTACGATGAAAGATCCAGATCAGCTTCGCACTATCTTTGAAGAGGCCGGTGTTGATCTGTCCAAACCAGCCATTACCACCTGTGGATCAGGGGTAACAGCCGCTATCCTGTGCCTCGCCTTGGAGCGCATGGGGAAAACCGATTATTCGCTTTATGACGGCTCTTGGGCGGAATGGGGTGCCTTTCCAACCTTGCCGATCGCGACTGGAGAAGAGTGATGTTTGAAAACCTAAAAGCACAGCCAGCTGATAAAATCCTGGCGCTGATGCAGCAGTTCCGTGAGGATCCGCGCGACAGCAAGATCGATCTTGGTGTGGGCGTGTATAAAAACGCGGAAGGCGTTACCCCGGTTATGCGTGCGGTGAAAGCAGCAGAGCACAAGATCTGGGAAACGCAGGAAAGCAAATCCTACGTGGGTCTCGCGGGTGATCCGGCCTATGCGGATGGCATGATCAGCCTGATCCTTGGGGATGCGGTTGCACGCGGCAATATCGCTGCCGCAGCCACTCCGGGTGGTACGGGTGCGGTACGTCAGGCGTTTGAGCTGATCCGCAACGCCAATCCAAACGCGCGGGTTTTTGTGTCAGATCCCACCTGGCCGAACCACATTTCGATCCTGAAGTATCTGAACATCGAAACCGTCAGCTATCGCTATTTTGACCGCGAAACCCGTGGTGTGAACTTTGACGGCATGATCGAGGATCTCAAAGGCGCAAACCCTGGTGATGTGGTGTTGCTGCACGGCTGCTGCCACAATCCAACCGGTGCCAATCTCAACCTGACCCAATGGCAGGCGGTTGTGGATGTGCTGAACGAAAAAGGCCTCATCCCGATGGTCGACATCGCCTATCAGGGCTTTGGCGATGGTCTGGAAGAAGATGCGCAGGGTGTACGTCTGGTGGCGTCTTCTGTGCCGGAATGTCTGATTGCGGCGAGCTGCTCCAAGAACTTTGGCATCTACCGTGAACGTACCGGCCTTCTGATGGCTGTGGCGCAGGATGCGGATGGTCAGGCGCTGAACCAGAGCACTCTGTCCTTCCTGAACCGTCAGAACTATTCCTTCCCGCCGGATCACGGCGCGCGCATTGTCAGCACCATCTTGAACGATGATGCGCTGCGCACCGATTGGGCGGCTGAGCTGGAAGATGTGCGCCTTGGCATGTTGGCCCTGCGTCAGCAGCTGGCGGATGAGCTGCAGAACCTTACCGGCTCTGATCGCTTTGGCTTCCTTGCGCAGCACCGTGGCATGTTCTCGCTTTTGGGCACCAGCGCGGATCTGGTTGAAAAGATGCGCGTCGACAATGGGATCTATATGGTGGGCGACAGCCGCATGAACATTGCGGGTCTGAACACACAGACCGTGCCGGTACTGGCCAAAGCCATCGTGGATGCAGGCGTTTAACGTCTCTGTTTCCTGAGTAAAGAAAACCCCGCCACAGTCAGTGTGGCGGGGTTTTTTGTTTTGAAGACCAGACCCTTGTGATGGGTCTGGTTCATTTGACGGGCGTGTTGTTAGCTCGCTTGGAATTCCGGGTAGGCTTCCATGCCCAGCTCCGCCATGTCGAGGCCGTGTACTTCGTCTTCTTCGTCAACGCGGATGCCGATGAAGGATCTCAGCACAAGGAAACCGATCAGGCTGACAACGAATACAAAGATGCCGATGGCCGCAAAGCCGATGAACTGGGTAACAACATTGGCGTCGCTGTTGGTCCAGGCAACGATGATGGTGCCCCAGAAACCAGCAATCAGGTGAACCGGGATCGCGCCGACAACGTCGTCAATTTTCAGCTTATCGAGGAAAGGAACCGCAAAGACCACGATACCACCACCCACAGAACCGATGATCAGCGACTGGAACAGGGAAGGGGCAAGCGGTTCAGCGGTGATCGACACCAGACCTGCCAGCGCGCCGTTCAGGATCATGGTAAGATCCGGCTTTTTGTACATTACCTGGGTCAGCACCAATGCGGCGACTGCGCCAGCTGCGGCTGCCATATTTGTGTTGGCAAAGATGCGGCTGATGTCGGCCATGTCACCAATGGTGCCCATTGCCAGCTGCGAACCGCCGTTAAAGCCAAACCAGCCAAGCCACAGGATGAATGTACCCAGTGTCGCCAGTGCAAGGTTGGAACCCGGCATCGGGATGGTTTTGCCGTCTTTGTATTTGCCGATACGTGGGCCCAGAACAATGGCACCTGCCAGCGCTGCAAAGCCACCCGCCGCGTGCACCAGAGTGGAGCCAGCAAAGTCAGAGAAGCCCATCTCAGACAACCAGCCGCCGCCCCACTGCCAGGAGGCTTCGATCGGGTAGATGATACCGGTCAGAACAACCACAAAGATCAGGAACGGCCACAGTTTGACGCGCTCAGCCAGAGTACCGGATACAATAGATGCGGTGGTTGCACAGAACATCAGCTGAAAGAAGAAGTCAGAGCCAACCGAGGCATAATCCAGCGCAGTTGCAGTACCTTCAAGCCCAACCGGTTCAAGCGAGGTCGGGCTAAACGCGCCCAGGAAACCCGGAATGGTCCAGGCGTCGCCCGGATACATCAGGTTAAAGCCAACCAGCCAGTACATGATCGCAGCCAGCGAAAACAGCGCGATGTTTTTGGTCAGCTGCATGGTTACGTTTTTGGAGCGCACCAGACCTGCTTCGAGCATGGCAAAGCCTGCGGCCATCCAGAACACCAGGAAACCACCAACGAGAAACAGCAGCGAGGTGAGGATATATTGTGTGTGGGGGGCAGTCAGACCAGCTTCGGCCTCCTGCGCAGTTGCCAGCGCAGGCATCGCCACAAGGGCGGCTGCTGCCAGCGGGAGAGTGAGTTTTTTCATGTTCATTTCCTTCCCTAGGTGCGCCTTAAAGCGCGTCGTGGTTGGTTTCACCGGTGCGCACCCGCACCGCATGTGCCACATCCAGCACGAAGATCTTGCCGTCGCCGATTTTGCCGGTGCGTGCGGTCTGGGTGATGGTGTCCACCACCTGATCCGCCAGATTTTCGGGGACCACGATTTCCAGTTTGATTTTGGGCACGAAGTTCACTTCGTATTCCGCACCGCGGTAGATTTCGGTGTGGCCGGCCTGTGCGCCAAAGCCTTTGATTTCTGTTACCATCAGTCCTGAAACGCCGATCTGGGTCAGCGCTTCGCGGACCTCCTCCAGCTTGAAGGGTTTGATGGCTGCTATGATCATTTTCATCTCAACACCCTCTTTCGGGCATTGCGCCCATTGGTTTGCATTTGCAGAAAACCTTGAGGGGCGAGTCGATGAAATGAAGCGCCCTATTTTTTAGGCGGATTGGAAGCTGTGCGCTGAAAAATGAAGCTCAAAAACCTTGCATTGCTCAAAAACACAGCGCTTGGAGAAGGGAAAAACCCTGCAATACGCCCCTCAACAAAATGGACAGAGCTTGGTAAAGTTGCCAAAACGGGCAAACCGGGCAGGATATAGGCATGGTACGAAAAACCGGGCGTAAGCCTTTGGTCGCTGATCGGCGATATAGCGGTGCAGCGCCTAAAAAGCCTGCACCAAAGCGCGCAAAGAAACCCAGTCGCACGTCTGGGCGTCGTGGTTTGTTGCGCAGTCTCTTTGGATCAAAACGGACAAAGAAAAGCCGCGCGCCACGTCGCCGCGGACCTTTGGGCTGGCTTGCGTGGGTGGTTGGACGGATCTTTGGCCTGATCTGGGGACTGTGTTGGAAGCTTGGTCTTGCAGCGGCGGTTCTGTTGGGGGTGGCTGTTGCCAATGTCTATCTCACCCTGCCTGATTTTCGTGCATTGGTGGATGGGCGCGCGCAGGGATCTGTGACGCTGCTGGATCGCAACAATGAGGTCTTTGCCTGGCGTGGCGATCAATTTGGCGGTGTTGTCACCACCCAGACCGTGTCGCCGCACCTGAAACATGCTTTTGTTGCCACCGAGGATAAGCGGTTTTATCGCCATTTTGGTCTTAGCCCGCGTGGTGTCGCCTCTGCTGTGCGCATCAATATGCGCGAAGGACGTGGGCCTTTGTCGGGTCACGGTGGCTCTACCATCACCCAGCAGACTGCAAAACTGTTGTGTCTTGGCGTGGAATATGACCCCAAAGATTGGAAAAGCGAAGCCGCCTATGAAGCGGATTGCCGCCGCGGCTCATTGGGGCGCAAAGCCAAAGAGGCGATCTTTGCCCTGGCGATGGAAGTCAAATACAGCAAGGATGAAATCCTCTCGATCTATATGAACCGCGCCTATCTTGGTGGCGGCGCATATGGCGCAGAGGCCGCAGCGCAGCGTTATTTCGGCAAATCGGCGAGCCAGGTGAACCCGGCTGAAAGCGCGATGCTTGCCGGTCTTTTGACTGCGCCGACAACCCTTGCGCCGACAAATAATCTGAAACGGTCGCAAAATCGCGCCGCAACCGTGCTGCGCCTGATGCAGGAGCAGGGCTATTTGACCGCAGCGCAGGCGCGTGATGGTCAGGATAACCCGGCGGTGCTGTCCAAAGCGGCACAGGCGCGGGCTGGGGGCTATTTTGCCGATTGGGTGATGGAGACCACGCCGGATTTCCTTGGCTATGACACAACAGAGGATGTGGTGATCAAGACCACATTGGATCAGCGCCTGCAAAAAGCCGCCGAAGACGCGCTGACCCATATTTTTGAAACCAAAGTCCGCGCTGGCTCCAAAGCGCAGGCCGCCATTGTGGTCATGGGCGCGGATGGCGCAGTGCGCGCAATGGTGGGGGGACGTCAATCGCGGGTGTCGGGTGTGTTTAATCGTGCAACCCAGGCCAAGCGACAGACTGGTTCGGCGTTCAAACCCTTTGTATATGCCACGGCGCTGGAGCTGGGGTATTCACCCTTTGATGTGGTGCTTGATGCAGAATATTGCCTGAATATTCCGGGCTCGGGCCAATGGTGTCCGAAAAACTATACGCATCGTTTCTACGGCGAAGTGACGCTGACGCAGGCGTTGAAAGACTCGCTTAATATTCCGGCGGTGAAAGTGTCAGAATCCGTTGGCCGTGATCTGGTGCGCCGGGTTGCGGATGATTTTGGCATCCATAGCAATCTGGCCGACGGGCCTGCGCTTGCGCTTGGCGCCTCTGAAAGCAGCCTGCTTGAGATGACCGGCGCCTATGCGGGGATCTTGAACGGCGGTTCTTCTGTGGCGCCCTATGGGCTGGTGTCATTGCAATTGGCGCAAGACACGGATCCCCTGATCGAAAACGAAAGCGGAATTGGTGAGCGGGTGATCCGAACCTCAGCGGCGCAGCAGCTGACCTGGATGATGGAGAAGGTGATCGCCAATGGCACCGGCACCCGCGCGCAATTGCCGGGCTGGCAGGCGGCTGGGAAATCCGGCACCACTCAGGCGGCGCGGGATGCGTGGTTCATCGGCTTTACTGCTGATTATGTAGCTGGCGTTTGGATGGGCTATGACGACAACACGCCATTGACCGGGGTGACCGGTGGCGGGCTCCCGGCGGAAATCTGGCGCGAAACCATGCTGCGGGTGCACGAAGGTCTGCCGCCCAAACCGCTGCCGATGCAGGAGCCTGCACCAATTGTTGTGCCCCAGGCCCGACAGCCGCAGCCACAACAGGGGCAGGGGCTTGGCTCTGCGATTGATGGCGTGCTGCGTGGGATCTTTGGCAACTAAACGGCCATACCTACAAAAAAGCCCCGCCGTTTTCAGCGGGGCTTTTTAAATTCCGGTGTCGCGGGCTTAGCCGAGGGTTTTCAGCTCGGCGATTGCCTTGTTGATATCACCTTTGTTGCGGTCGATGATCGCGCCCACTTCGGTGCGTTCGGTCAAAAGCAGGTTCACACCTTCAATATACATGTTGAAGAAGCGCTCCTTGCCGCCGCGATCAGACACCTGGAAGGTTACTTTGAACGGGGACTGGCCTTTCAGGTAGGCAACGGTGTCGACCTCATACCATTTCTTCACCTTGCGCACGCCGGTCACCTCAAGGCGACCACCGATAAATTCGCGGAAGCGGCGACCGTATTTGCGTGAAATGTAGCCTTGGAACGCGTTGGAGAAGGCTTTCTTTTGCGCACCAGTTGCGCGACGCCCTTCAACACCCATCGCGTAAGCCGCGATATAAGAGGTGTCGCTGTATTTTGAGAAGATCCGCTCAAACTCGCGGAACATTGCCTTTTCGCCCTTACCAGAAGCGATGGCTTTGTTGATGTCACCGACCAGCGCGTCGATCAGCTTGCTGGCGCTTTGATTGTCCAGTGCCCAGCCAGCTGCTGGGGCAAGGCTTAGTGACGCGCCAAGGGCGAACAAGAAATTTCTACGATGCATAATCAAAATCCTTCCGTGTCCAGTTCAAACGGATCGATTTCCGAGCTTTCTGTGGTTTGACCCAGTTTGAACCGGCGGTTTTGCAGGTAAATCAAACGGGCCTGCGCATAGCTGTCGGCGCTCTCATAGAGAATCGAGTCGACCGTATCCGAATAAGTGCCACGATCTCCAAGGCGACGCACGATTTCTGCGTAGGCCTCGATGTTTTCGGCGGGATTGTTCTTGGCGTAGCCAATCGGGTTGGTGAAGAAATCAACCACAAGCCCGGATGCGTCACGTGCGTTAGACGGGCCAAAGAACGGCAGTTCTACGTAACGGCCTTCGCCGACGCCCCATACATGCAGGGTTTCGCCAAAATCAGTGTCAACGCGTGCAACACCAAAGTCACTGGCCGGATCACCAAGCCCGCCAATGCCGAGAACGGTATTGATCAAAAAGCGCGACACCGCGGTGCCTGCCTGTTTGAAGTCACCCTGCAGCACAGAGTTGACCGCCTGGCCCGGCATCGACAGGTTTTCGGCAAACAGGCCAAAGCTTGTCACCATGTCGGGGGGGACAACCGCGACATAACCTTTGGAAGCAGGTCGGAAAGCAAACCGGTCAACGCCGCGGTTGAATTCATGGACCGCGCGGTTGCGCGCTTCATTTGGGTCCGCAATGCTGCCGTTTGCAAGCTGGTCAGAGGAAGGCTTTGCACATGCTGAAAGCAAAGTGACCGCCACCAATGCCAAAGCTGGGATAATCGCGCGCGTGTTCATATTCATGTTACCGGTTTCTCACTTTTGCCCGGAAGATACCGGACGCATGTAATCCATTTGCTTCACATACAGTTATTTTCCTGGTCTCCCAGGCCTCAATGAGGCTGTTTATCATTTTGTGACGGAATTGGAACAGAACAAAAGTAATCCTGTACCCAGCAGCGCTCAGGGCGCATATATGGTCGAAAATAGGTTTCAGCAGTCCGAACATGAAAAAAAATACTATTCAAGACGGAAATAACGAGCTGCGCGCGGCGCGGCGTCAAAGCCGACAATTGTATTGGTTCGTCGGGATCTTCAGTTTTTTTGTGAATTTGCTTATGCTTACCGGGCCGCTCTATATGATGCAGGTCTATGATCGGGTTCTTGGTAGCCGGTCTGAAGCAACGCTTCTGGCGCTCTCAATCCTTGTGGTTTTCCTATATGGGATGATGGGGCTGCTTGATTATGCTCGGGGTCGGGTGCTTGCACGGATCGGTGCGCGCTTCCAATCCACGCTCGATAAGCGTGTTTTTGATGCAATGGTGCGGAAATCCGCCGTTGATAACGATCCGGTGGCACAAACCGGCCTACAGGATCTTGAAGCAATTCAGCGCCTGATGTCGTCGCCCGTACTGGGGGCCGCGTTCGATTTGCCATGGACGCCGCTGTTTCTGGCAGGGATCGCGCTGTTCCACCCCTGGCTTGGCCTTTTGGCGCTTGCGGGTGGTGCGGTGCTTGTCTGTATTGCGATCCTCAATCAGGTTTTCTCCAAAAAGCCGCAGATGCAGGCCAATGGTTCAACCCACAAAGCCAGCCTCTTGTCCGAAGAAATTCGCAAAGAGGCTGAAATGATCCAGTCTATGGGGATGCGCGGCGCTGCCTTTAGCCGTTGGAAAGTGGCGCGTGACGGCGCATTGGGCGACACCGTGGCAGCCAGCGATACCAGCGGCGGCTTTACGGTGCTGACCAAGACCCTGCGTCTGTTCCTGCAATCGGCGATGCTGGGTCTTGGGGCCTATCTTGTGCTGCAGGGCGATGTGACCGGTGGCGCAATGATCGCAGGCTCGATCCTGATGGGGCGCGCTTTGGCACCGATTGAGCTGGCACTGGGCCAATGGGCTGTTGTGCAGCGCGCGGTAAAAGGCTGGAGCAACCTCGCAGAGCTTTTGGGCGGTGTACCAGAAGAGCGTGAGCGTACTGCGCTGCCCAAACCCAAAGCCAAGCTTGAGGTCAAAGGATTGGCCGTAGTTGCGCCGGGCGATAACAAACCGCAGCTGCGCAATGTGAGTTTCCGGGTTGAGCCGGGGCAGGCGATTGGGGTGATCGGGCCATCGGGCTCAGGTAAATCCACCTTGGCACGTGCGCTGACCGGTGCATGGCGGCCTGCGGCCGGGTCTGTGCGCTTGGACGGGGCATCACTGGATCAGTTTGATCCGGATGTTTTGGGCCAGCATATTGGCTATCTGCCGCAACGGGTGCAGTTGTTTGAAGGCACCGTTGGTCAAAACATCGCGCGCCTGTCGCAGAACCCGGATCCTGAGCAGGTTGTTGCCTCGGCCAAAAAAGCAGCGGCCCATGATATGATCCTGAAACTGCCGGGCGGCTATGATTCACCTGTTTCCCCGGGTGGGGGACGTTTGTCAGGCGGCCAGATGCAACGTGTTGGCCTTGCCCGTGCGCTGTATGGCGATCCGGCAATTGTGATTCTGGACGAGCCGAACTCAAACCTCGACAATGAGGGGTCTGTTGCGCTCAACCAGGCGATCAAACAGCTGAAATCCGAGGGACGTTCGGTGCTGATCATGGCGCATCGGCCTGCGGCTATTCAGGAATGTGATATGTTGCTGGTGATCGAAGGCGGCACCCAGGCCGCCTTTGGTCCTAAAGACAAAGTGCTGAGTGAGATGGTTGCCAACCACAAAAACATCCAGGCCGCTGCCAAACAATCAGCCCAAGGCCCGGCAAAAACTGGGGGTGTCGCATGAGCACTGAACAGAATTGGTCCGCCCGTCGTCCGCTGATCATCGGCTTTCTGACTTTGTTGATTCTGGTTGGTGGCTTTGGCTCCTGGTCGGTTCTGTCTTCGATCTCTGGTGCGGTGATCGCAACCGGGCGGATCGAAGTGGACCGCAACCGACAGATCGTACAGCATCTGGATGGCGGCATTGTATCTGAAATCCTGGTGGATGAAGGCGATACAGTGGTGCAGGGGGCAACCTTGCTCCGTCTGGACGCGGCTGAGCTGCGGTCGCAGCTCGCGATTGTTGAAGGCCAGCTGTTTGAAGTGATGGCACGTCGTGGGCGTCTCGAAGCAGAGCGCGACACGGCTGAGGACATCACATTTGATCCGCTGCTTTTGGACGTGGTCACCAAAAAACCTGACGTCGAAGACTTTATCGCCGGTCAGCAACGGCTGTTCAGCGCGCGCAAAGACAGTGTTGCGCGCGAAATCGACCAGCTTGAAAAACGACGCGGCCAGATTGATGAGCAGATCATCGGCGTGCAAGCGCAACAAAAATCCATGCGGGTGCAGCTTGATCTGATTGGGCAAGAGCTGGTCAATCAGAAATCCCTGTTGGATCGTGGGCTTGCACAGGCGGGCACCGTGTTGAACCTGCAGCGGACGCAGGCGGATCTTGAGGGGCGTTTGGGCGAACTCGTTGCATCTGAAGCGCAGGCGCGCGGTCGCATCACAGAGCTTGATATTGAAATGCTCAAACTGGGCACCCAGCAACGCGAAGAGGCAATCACCCGCCTGCGCGATCTGCGGTTCCAAGAGGTAGAGCTTGCTGAAAACCGCCGCTCACTGCTGGAGCGGCTGGCGCGGCTTGATATTACCGCGCCGGTGTCCGGTATTGTCTATGGTATGGAAGTGCATACGCCGCGTTCGGTCATTCGCCCGGCGGAACCGGTGCTGTATCTGGTGCCACAGGACCGCCCACTGGTGATTGCTGCGCAGGTGGCGCTTACCGATGTGGATCAAATCTATGTCGGACAAACGGTGACATTGCGGTTCTCAGCATTGGATCAGCGCCAAACGCCTGAGCTGTTTGGGACAGTTGTGCAGGTGTCAGCGGATGCGTTTGAAGACGAAAACACGCGCGCGTCCTATTACCGCGCCGAAATTCGCCTGGATGAAGGTGAACAGGCACGATTGCCGGAGAATGTAGCCCTGATTCCAGGGATGCCGGTTGAAAGTTACATTCGCACCGAAGACCGTTCCCCCTTGGCCTATCTCGTCAAGCCGCTTGCAGATTACTTTGTAAAAGCCTTCCGCGAGAGCTGAATATGTTTCAGCGTGGCGATTTTTCTTTTCGCCGCGCCAGAACGCGCTTAGCGTGCCAAAACTATTTAGACGAGGAACACTCCGATGAGCATCGAAGATAAACTGGCCGAGCGCGGCCTCACTCTGCCCGAGGCACCCGCACCAGCTGCGAACTATGTGCCTTATGTCGTATCTGGGGATATGGTTTATGTCTCTGGTCAGATCTCGGCTGATGAAAACGGCCTGATCACCGGCAAACTGGGGGCCGAGTTGGATGTTGCAGCGGGCCAAAAAGCCGCTGAGCGTTGTGCACTTTCGCTGCTGGCACAGCTCAAAGCCGCCTGTGGTGGTGATCTCAGCCGTCTTGTGCGCGTGGTCAAACTGGGCGCATTTGTGAATTCTACCGCTGAATTCACCGAGCAGCCGCAGGTGGTCAACGGCGCATCCGACATTCTGGTAGCACTCTTGGGTGAAGCGGGCCGTCATGCGCGCGCTGCTGTGTCTTCTCCGTCGCTGCCTTTGGGCGTTGCGGTGGAAATCGACGGCGTGTTCCAGATCAAATAACCATGGTTGAGCCGGGTTCGCCCGGCTCAAAATCGTTGCATAAGTATAAACCTGTCGCGAATGTGACCGGGTCTGATGCAAACGCAGCGAAGTCTGGTTGAACTGCCACCGAGATGGACCAGATACTGTGTTCAGATCATTCTTAAACCGTAGGCAGGACAGACCAATGGATGGCTCAGCAATCGAAATTCAGGTGTTGAACAGCCTGGGCCAGATCCCCGCTGATGAATGGGATGCCTGTGCGTGCCCCGAGGTGGCGGATGGCGGTCGCCCGCTGGACCCGTTCACCACCCATCGGTTTCTATCCGCGCTCGAGCAAAGCGGCTCGGTTGGGCCGGGCACCGGCTGGGAGCCACATTACCTGACCGCTTATCAAGATGGCAGCCTGATCGCCTGTGCGCCGCTATATGCCAAAGGCCACAGCCAGGGTGAGTATGTCTTTGATCACAACTGGGCCCACGCCTATGAAAATGCGGGCGGGCGCTATTACCCCAAACTACAGATCGCCGTGCCCTTTACCCCCGCCACCGGGAGACGTTTTCTGGTGAAACCGGGGTTTGAAGGCATTGGTCATTCAGCCTTGCTGCAAGGTGCGGTGCAGCTGGCCGAGGGCAATCAGCTTTCGTCGGTTCACATTACGTTTTGTACTGACGTCGAGAGCGCCATTGGCGAAGAGATGCAGCTATTGGCCCGCAGCGGACAGCAGTATCATTGGCTGAACGACGGCTACGCTGATTTTGATGCCTTCCTTGCGTCGCTGTCGTCACGCAAGCGCAAAAACATTCGCAAAGAGCGCAAACAGGCGCAGGGGTTTGGCGGTGAAATTCACTGCTACCGCGGTGCAGATCTCAGGCCCGAACATTGGGATGCGTTCTGGCAGTTTTATCAAGATACAGGCGCGCGCAAATGGGGATCCCCTTACCTGAGCCGCGCATTCTTTGATCTTGCCCATGAAACCATGGCTGATGACATGGCGCTGGTGCTGGCTCAGCGCGATGGGCGCTATGTGGCGGGCGCGCTGAATTTCATCGGGCGCGAGACGCTATATGGCCGCTATTGGGGCTGTAGCGAACATCATCCCTGCTTGCATTTCGAATTGTGCTATTATCAGGCGATGGATCTGGCCATTGCCGAAGGGATGAAACGGGTAGAGGCGGGCGCGCAAGGGGATCACAAACTGGCGCGCGGCTATCTGCCAACCATGACGCACAGCCTGCATTGGCTGCGCGATCCGGGATTTTCACAGGCGGTGGAGCGCTTTTTGGTCGCTGAACGGGCGGCCGTTGAAGAAGAGATTGAGGTGCTCACCGACTATGGTCCCTTCCGCAAGGCCCATGTGGAGGAACAGGAATGAGTGAAAAACTGTCGGAAGCGGCCCGCGGCGCGCTGCTTGAGCCTTTGTTTGCTGCGGGATGGTCACCGGTTGAGGGGCGTGATGCGATTTCCAAACGCTTCACATTTGCCTCTTTTGTGGAGGCGTTTGGCTGGATGACCACGGTGGCCATCTGGGCCGAAAAATGGAACCATCACCCCGAGTGGCGCAATGTCTACAATAAGGTAGATGTGATTTTGACCACCCATGATGTGAATGGGATTAGCGCGCTGGATGCAAAGCTTGCGCGCAAGATGGACATGCTGGCGTGACGGGCACGCAGGTTGGTGTGGTGGGCGCACAGCGGCGCCCGACCGAGGGTTAAGACATTGCGCCCAAAAGCGATTCACCGGCGGAAACTTCGCATTGGCCGGGGCTTTCTTCGAGGTGCAAAAGCTTCACTTCGCCATCAGTCACCAGCATTGCATACCGTTTTGAGCGACCAAGCAAGCCAGCCGGAGGCGCATCGAACCGCATGCCAAGGGCTTCGGTGAATGTGCTTTCGGCGTCACCCAGCATGCTGATGCCAGCAGCCGCTGCACCGGTGCTTTCGCCCCAGGCCTGCATGACAAACGGGTCATTGGCAGAGACGCAGATGATTTCATCAACACCTTTGGCCGCAAACTGATCTTTGGTGCGGATAAAGCTTGGCACATGCGCCGAATGGCAGGTCGGGGTATAGGCACCAGGCACCGCAAAGATCACCACGGTGCGGCCTGTGGTCAAATCGCTGATCTGGACCTGCTCTGGGCCTTCTGCACCCAGGCGGGTCAATGTGGCCTCGGGCAGCTTGTCACCAACAGAAATCATAACGTGTTCCTCTTCTTGCATTTGCGTTTGGGGGCACTCGGAATATAGGTTCCCCTAAGACCGTGACCACAACAAAGCTAGGAGGCAAGCGTGGAATGAGCCATATTGTTGTAATTGGGGCCGGACAGGCTGGTGCCGCGCTTGTAGCGAAGCTGCGCAAAGATGGCTTTGATGGAGATATCACGCTGATTGGTGCGGAAGAGGCATTGCCCTACCAGCGCCCGCCACTGTCCAAAGCCTATCTTCTGGGCGAGATGGAGAAAGAGCGGCTGTATCTGCGCCCAGAGAGTTTCTACGCGGAAAACAATATCACGTTGAAACTTGGGTCTGTGGTCACGGGTATCGATCCTGTTGCAAAGACTGTCGCGCTTGGGGACGAGGTGATCACGTATGATCAGTTGGCGCTGACAACCGGATCATCTCCTCGCCGCCTGCCTGCTGCGATCGGCGGGGATCTCGCCGGTGTGCATGTGGTGCGTGATCTCAAAGATGTGGATGGCATGGCGCCTGAGGTCAGCCAGGGCAAGCGCGCGCTGATTGTAGGGGGCGGATATATCGGGCTAGAGGCGGCCGCGGTTTGCGCCAAACGCGGCGTGTCGGTTGTTCTGGTCGAAATGGCAGAACGTATCCTGCAACGGGTCGCGGCGGCAGAAACCGCTGATTATTTCCGCGCGCTGCATCACTCCCACGGGGTTGAGATCCGCGAAAACACTGGTCTCACCCGTCTGATCGGTGAAAACGGGCAGGTGACCGGTGCCGAGCTGAGCGATGGCAGCAAGCTGGATGTTGATTTTGTTGTGGTTGGTGTTGGTATCGCCCCGGCAAGTGATCTGGCAGAAGTGGCAGGGCTTGGAATTGACAACGGGATCAAGACAGATGCGCAGGGGCGCAGTTCGGATCCATCGATCTGGGCTGCAGGGGATTGCGCGTCGTTTCCCCATAAAGGCGGGCGTATCCGACTGGAAAGCGTGCCAAACGCGATCGATCAGGCGGAAATCGTGGCGCAAAACATGCTGGGTGCCGAAAAAACCTATGTGGCGCAGCCTTGGTTCTGGTCTGATCAATATGATGTCAAACTGCAGATTGCAGGTTTGAACAGCGGCTATGACCAGGTTGTTGTGCGCCGCGGTGAGGGGCAGCAGGCGTCGTTTTGGTATTTTGGTGGCGATCAGCTGCTGGCGGTGGATGCGATGAATGATCCACGTGCCTATATGGTGGCGAAACGTCTGATTGATGGCGGAAAAACCGCCGATAAATCCCTGGTGGCGGATCCTGCGTCTGATGTGAAGGCATTGCTGAAAGCATGAGAATTATTGCAGGTGATTTCCGCGGCCGCGCTTTGGCTGCGGTGGGCAAAGGTGATGCTGGCGCGCATCTGCGCCCCACAACGGATCGGGTGCGTGAGAGCCTGTTTAGCGTGTTGATGCATACCGGTGCCATTCCGGGCGCACGGGTGCTGGATCTGTTTGCCGGAACCGGCGCGCTTGGGCTTGAGGCCCTGTCGCGCGGTGCGGACAGTGTGACCTTTGTTGATGATGGGCGGGTGTCATCTGGGCTGATAAAGAAAAACATCGGTATTTGCCGCGCTGAAGATCGCTGTCGTCTCACGCGGCGTGACGCGCTGAAACTGGGCGACAATCCGGATGCCCCTTTTGATTTGATCTTTCTGGATCCTCCCTATGGGAAGGGGCTGGGCGAAAAGGCGTTGCTGAACCTTCAGCAGAAGGGGTGGATCGCTGCGAATGCACTGATTGTCTGGGAAGAAAATGCCGCAATGCAACCACCAGAAGGGTTCGAGCTGGAAAGCGCACGCAAATATGGCGACACCCATATAACGCTGCTTTGGTATGGCAACACAGATGACACATTGCCGGATTAGAAAGTCTGAACCGCTTACAACATATGTGAAGAGAAACAGATGCCCACAACCTATCCCCGCCCAAAGCTGGTGATTTTTGACTGCGACGGTGTCTTGGTCGACAGTGAGACAGCGTCCAATCAGGTGCTTGCCGACAATCTTGCACGTCACGGGCTTGAGCTGACTTTGCAGCAATGCATGGATTTGTTTGTGGGCGGTACAATGGTTGGTGTGATGGCCAAGGCACGTGGGCTTGGGGCTGATCTTGCGGATAATTGGATCGAAGAAGTCTACGACGAGACCTACGCCTGCCTTAAAAATGGCGTGGAGCTGGTGCCAGGGATCCCTGCTCTGTTGGATCGGTTGCGCCAGGAGAAGATCCCGTTTTGTGTCGCCTCGAACGGCAGCGAAGGGAAGATGAAAATCACTCTGGGGCAAAACGGGCTATGGGATGAGTTTCATCCGCATGCGATGTTTTCGGCGCACTCATTGGGGGTGTCCAAGCCCGAGCCGGGTCTGTTTCTGGCCGCAGCCAGCCATTTTGACGTGCAAGCGCGCGACTGCCTTGTGATCGAAGATAGCGAAAATGGCGCGCTGGCTGCTGCGCGCGCGGGCATGCGTTGTCTAGGATTTGTTCCGCACGGCACGGGCGCGCGTCTTGCGCGCCACAATGCTGAAATATTCAATGATATGAACAAAGTGCCTGGCTTGATCGGCCTGAGTTAATCTTAATCGGCCTGAGATAATTCGCACATTTGCGCGCGGATACACCAATGGCTGTGATTTCATCGCAACTCTTTCGTGATGATTTTACGAAATTTCACCGCTTACTATCCAGAACGTGACCTAAGTTTTATTCAGCCAGAGCAATATTGCATTTGGACGATTGGCCTTTTGAGGCCATTTTTTTTGGAAGACAATCAAAATTCCCGGCATGTTGTTTGTGGCCGCACTGTCTCTTTCGGCCTGTGTATCGCCCGAAGTTGTGACCAAGACCAGCGTTGGCGATAACAGCCTTACCTGCGAACAGATCGCAACTCAGATGCAGCAGCTTGAAGAGATCCGCGCCGAAGCGGAAAAAGGCAAAACCGCTTCTGGTAAAAACGTAGCCGCTGCCATCCTGTTCTGGCCTGCCATTATCGGCAATTATCAGAACGCAAAACAAGCGTTGGAAGCCGCCAATGAACGCCATGAGGTTCTGGTCAATCTGGCAGCAAAAAAGCGCTGCGACCTGTAAGGTTGCCACAGCGCCACATTGAATGCAGGGGATTACCCCTGCATTTTTGTTTTAACCGTAGGTTGGGTGGAACTTGCCGCCGGGCGACAGGGTGAAGATTTCAAACCCGTCTGCGGTGACGCCGATGGAATGCTCAAACTGCGCAGACAGGGATTTGTCGCGGGTCACGGCGGTCCATTCATCAGCCAGAACCTTGGTCTCTGGACGGCCCCAGTTGATCATGGGCTCGATGGTGAAAAACATACCCTCTTCGAGAACCGGACCGGTGCCTGAGCGGCCATAGTGCAAAACATTCGGCGGTGCGTGGAAAACGCGGCCCAGACCATGGCCACAGAAATCACGTACAACGCTCATCCGCTGGCTTTCGGCAAACACCTGAATGGCGTGGCCAATATCACCAAAGGTATTGCCGGGTTTCACCACCTCGATCCCCCGCATCAGGGCATCATGGGTGATCTGGATGAGCCGTTCTGCCTTGCGCGACAGCTTGCCCGCGACATACATGCGGCTTGTGTCACCAAACCAGCCATCCAGAATAACGGTCACATCGATATTCATGATGTCGCCGTCTTTCAGTTTCTTGTCGCCGGGGATGCCGTGGCAGACAACATGGTTCACGCTGATACAGCTGGCGTGCTGGTAACCTTTGTAGCCGATGGTGGCCGAAGTCGCGTCAGAGGCTTCCACCATTTCGGTGATCAAACGATCGATTTCGCCGGTGGTCTGCCCAGGGAAGACATGCGGAGCAATGTCATCAAGAATTTGCGCCGCCAGTTTCCCGGCAGCATGCATGCCTGCAAAATCCGCTTCCTGATAGATGCGGATGCCGTCTTTGGTGGTGCGGCCGTCTTTTGATCTCATCAATGGCTCCAATCATTGCCTGTTACGCAATATCTAAGCGGTTTGTCGTCAAAGGACCAGTGGCGACAATCGTGTTATTCCACCGCAGATAGCGGCTTGCCCAGCTCAATCGAAGAGGGGGTGATCACTGTATCATAAATCAGCCGTTCCACCCCTGCTGCATGCGCCAGTTCAAAGGCATGGGCATAGTCAGGATCGATATCGGACGCGAGCGTAAATCGGGCGCAATCTGTCCGCTGCACCAGATAAAACATCACCGCGCGATGCCCGGCCCGAACCATGGCAGAGAGCTCCCCCAGATGTTTGGTGCCGCGTTTGGTGACACTATCTGGAAACTCAGCCAGAGCGGGCTGGCGCGAAAGGGTGACGCTTTTGACTTCGACATAACAATCCGGCAGACCCTGCGCGCTGAGCAGGAAATCGATCCGGCTGTTTTCGCCGTATTTCACCTCGGGGCGTACTGTCGAATAGGTGGACAGTTCGGGGATTTCACCGGCTTCAAGCGCTGCACGCAGGGCTTTGTTGGGCACTGAGGTGTCAACACCGGTGAAATGGCCGCCCTCATGCTCCACCAGACGCCAGCCATATTTCAGCTTTTTCTTGGGATCATCATTTGGTTCTAGCCAAATTTTCATCCCCGGTTCTGCCAGCCCCATCATGGAGCCGGGGTTTGCACAATGGGCGGTGACTTCGCGCCCATCTTCCAGACGACAATCCGCCAGAAAGCGTTTGTAGCGTTTGATTAATGTTGCGGGGATCAGAGGGGTTGGGAACTGCATGTGAAACCCCTATCGTCTGCAAAGAGGCTGTCAAGTGAACAGCGCTTGCCATGGCGCGGCAGGCCTCTATCTTTGGCCCAGATAACAGGAGAATAAGAATGGCGAATCCCACTGCTGCAATGCTGGTCATTGGTGATGAGATCCTGTCCGGCCGCACCCGCGATGCGAACATGTTCTATCTCGCCGGTGAGCTGGCCAACCATGGCATCGACCTGAAAGAGGTGCGGGTGGTCAGCGATGATGCGCAGGCGATTGTGACCGCTGTTACCGCATTGTCGGGCGGTTATGATCACATTTTCACCAGCGGCGGCATTGGCCCGACCCATGATGACATTACGGCTGATTGCATCGCGCGGGCCTTTGATGCGCCGATCGACGTGCGGGACGACGCGCGCGCCATTCTGGAAGAGCACTACCGCCAGAACGGTCGGGAACTGAACGCCGCGCGCCTGCGGATGGCGCGTATTCCTGAGGGTGCCAGCCTGATTGAAAACCCGGTCTCATCTGCGCCGGGCTTTACCTTGCGCAATGTGCATGTGATGGCGGGCGTGCCAACGGTGTTTCAGGCCATGGTCGCCAGCGTTCTGGCAACCATTGCGGGCGGCGCGCCGCTTCTGTCGCAGACCTTGCGGATCAATCGCGGCGAGGGCGAGATTGCGGACGGGTTGTCAGCTGTGGCCAAAGCCCATCCAGAGGTGTCGATAGGTTGCTATCCATTCCAGCACAACGGTGCATTTGGCGCCAATGTGGTTGTGCGCTCAACGGATGGCCGCCAGATCGAGGCGGCAATGAGCGATCTGGCAAGCAGGTTAGAACTGTGAGTGAGACTGAGCCTCAATATTACGAGTTAATCGAGCGAACCTGGCCCTGTGCCACCGCGACGACCTTGGGCAATATCACCTTGCGCGAAGGGCAGGGCGGGGGCAGTCGTGTGTCCTGTGCAACTGTAGATGGCGCATTTTGCACCAACGATCTGCAAATGGCCGCAGCGACCATGCGCGAAATGGGCCAGCAGCCCTTGTTCATGGTCCGCGACGGAGAGAGCGAGCTTGATACCGCGCTGGAAAGCTTAGGCTTTGTGGTGAAAGATCCGGTGTTTTTGCGCGCCGGTTCGGTTGAAAGACTGGCGGCAACAAAGGTTCCGCCCGTGACCGCGTTTGAAATCTGGCCGCCCTTGGCAATCCAACGCGACATCTGGGCCAAGGCTGGCATTGGGCCAGCCCGACTGGCGGTGATGCAGCGCGCAGATGTTGCAAAAACGGCATTGCTCGGCCGGATCGATGATCAGCCCGCCGGAGTTGGTTTCGTGGCCGTATCCGAAGAGGTGGCGATGGTTCACGCGCTAGAAGTGGACGCACAGCACAGACGCAAAGGTTTGGCGCGTTATATGATGCATCAGGCCGCAATCTGGGCGCAAAAACAGAATGCACAGCAATTGATGGTGCTGGTCACGCAGGCAAATCAAGGCGCAAATCTGCTTTATCAGAAGCTTGGGCTTGATGTGGTTGGTGCCTATCACTACCGCGTATTGCACGAAGATGTGCCGCAATAGCGCGGCCAGACCAGCACAAAGTGAACGAACGATGAGAACCTATGTCTGGGCAGCCCTGATAATGGTCGCGGCAATTCCGGCTGCTGCGCTAGAGCTTGCATTGCCAACCGGGGCACAGCGGCTTGCGGTGCGTGATATGCCGCTGGCGCACTACGACGTGCCCACAGGTGTTTTTGCTGAGGGCCGCGTGCCGATGGAGCAGGTCGAAGGCCGGGTTCTGCGCCGCACATGGCGCATAGGCGGCGCGCAAACGCCGCTACAGATATTGGAGCCTCTCCGGGCACAAGTGTTGGAGGATCCCGATTTTGAGGTGTTGTTTCAATGTCATGACCGCGAATGCGGCGGTTTTGATTTTCGTTTTGCTATCGATGTGGTGCCAGCCCCTGATATGGCTGTGGACATTGGCGATTATGTGTTTATGGCGGCCAAAGGGGCAGGGGGGCGGTATCTGACAATCCTGGCCTCCCGATCTGGCCGGGCCGCGTTTTTGCAGGTGGTGGAAGTGCTGCCACCGGGCAATAGCGCATCTGCCGCATTGCAGCCGCGCCAAGAGGCTCCAGCTACAGCCCCGGTTGAGGCCCCGTCCGGTGATATTGCGGCGCAATTGCAGGCCAAGGGATCTGTGGTGCTGTGGGGGTTGCAATTTCGCTCCGGCGCGCCGGATTTGAATGCGGGCCGGTATGACAGTCTTAAACAGCTGGCGGAATATATGCTCGATCATCCGGATCAGCGGGTTTTGCTGGTTGGGCACACCGATAATGTTGGTTCCTTGTCCGCTAACACCAATCTGTCCCTTGCGCGCGCCCGCGCGGTAGAGGCCCAGCTCAAGGATCAATTTGGTATTCCTGCACGGCGCATGGACGCTGCGGGCGCGGGTTTCCTTGCGCCTATGGCCACAAATGAAACAGCGGCTGGTCGTGAGACCAACCGCCGCGTCGAGGTTGTTTTGCTGCCATCTGGGTGAGGTTTACCAGATAGCGGGATCCTTATCCGCATAGGCTTGCGCCAGGAAATCGATGAAGGCGCGTACCTTGGGCTGGGTGAATTTACCGGGCGGGTAGACCGCATAAATCCCCTGTGTCTCCATCGGCAGGTTTGGCATTACATCTTCCACCAGCCCCTCATCCATCGCTTGCGAATAAAGGTAGCTGGGCAGATAGGCGATGCCGAGGCCCGAGATCGCGGCAGTGAGCAGTGATTGCCCGTCATTGACCGAAAGCCAGCCGCTGGTGCGAACCTGACGTTTTTCGCCCGATGGGGCGGTGATGCGCCAGACGCTGCCGCTGGATTGGTTGGAATAATGCAGCAGCTTGTGGTTGTTCAGATCGTCGATCTTTGTAGGGCGGCCGTGTTTTTCCAGATATTCGGGCGAGGCGATCATCCGTTTGGTGGTTTCCGCCAGTTTACGGGCGCGCAGGGAGCTGTCTTCCAGCTCACCGATGCGCACAGCCATATCAAACCCTTCTGAAATCAGTTCAACGTAACGGTTGTTGAGCACCATATTCACGGTGATGTCTGGGAAGTCCTGCAAGAATTCCGACAACACGGGCGACAGGTGGTTCACGCCAAAGTCGGTGGCGACTGAGATCCGCAGCAGGCCAGAGGGGGCTGACTGCATTGAAGTGACCAGCGCATCCGCTTCGCCTGCGTCATTAAGAACACGGCGGGCGCGATCATAATAGGCGAGGCCAATTTCGGTTGGTGACACCCGGCGGGTGGTGCGGTTCAGCAGGCGCGCGCCAAGACGTGCCTCAAGGCTGGAGACATGTTTCGAAACAGCTGATTTAGAGATGCCCATCTTTTTTGCGGCATCGGTGAAACCACCTTGATCGACCACATTGGCAAAGGCTTCCATTTCGGTGAGCCGGTCCATAATCTTGCCTCCACTGTTCCCGTTACTGGTTCAGTTTTGCGCGCAGATTGCGGCAACTTCGCGGCAGGGGTGGGATAATAAAGGGGTTTTGACTCGACCGTTTTCAGACTGGAAACGAAGAAACAATCACTTAGCGGTATATGTCATAGATTTTGAAACAATAACTTGGGCACCGCAGTCGCATCCAGCGCTGATTTGGCCTATGGTTACCGAAGCATTGTTTTCAATAATCACGCAGGGGGCGATGTGGTGCGCGCAGTGCAGTTGTCCCCCATTCCATCTGCCCAAAGAGATCCATAATGAGCCCAGAAGAAATCGCCAAACTGCCCTATCGCCCGAACGTGGGGGTGATGATGATCAACGCCGAGGGTGCCGTTTTTGTTGGCCAGCGTATGGATCGCCACAAAGACGCCTGGCAGATGCCACAGGGCGGCATTGATGACGGCGAGGATGCCAAGGTCGCCGCGCTGCGCGAACTGGAAGAGGAAACCGGCGTCACACAGGACCTGGTAGAGATCATCGCCGAAAGTGACGGCTGGCTCCCTTATGACCTGCCCCATGATGTAGTGCCTAAGTTCTGGGGCGGTAAATACCGTGGTCAGGAACAAAAATGGTATCTGATGCGTTTTGTTGGTCGTGACGAACAGGTGCAGATTGAGACCGCGCATCCCGAGTTTTCCGCCTGGCAGTGGCTGCCAGTGGATCAGCTGGTCGACAATATCGTGCCATTCAAACGTGAGGTTTACGTGCGGGTGATCGCTGAATTTGAGGCTCATCTGAAATGATCCGACGCTGGGCAGTCAAAGGCATGGCCGCGATTGCGGTGATAATGTTGGGCATGCAGCCCGTTCTGGCGCTCAGCTGCCTGCCGTCGGGTATTACCGATAGCTATCTTAAGGCGGCGAATTCAGACAGCTCATATAATGTGATCAAAGGGCGGCTTCGTTTTGATCAGGTGTCACTGGATCGCCGTTTGCAAAAACTGCGCAACGATCAAAGAGGCGGCTCGATTGTGGTTGCGGCCCGCCTGCAGGGGCAGGCGCTGGGCGCAGCTGGCTTTACCATCCCGGCCAATGTGAAACTTAGGCTGCAGCTGCGATGTCTGGGGCCGTGGTGCCCCGGCGCCACCAGCGATCAGGATGTGATCGTTTTTGCCAAACAGGTCGGGGAACAGCTGAGTGTAGAGATCGATGCCTGTGCAGGTGATCTGCACCCGTTGACCGAAGAAGCTGAGCGGGCAGTGCTAAGCTGTCATAGCGGTGGAGAGTGTCTCGCGCTCAAAGATCTGTTTGAGCGCGAACATAGCGGCAAAAAGTAAAGCCTCCCGAGGGAGGCTTTAGGATCTTACAGCAGGCCAGCGGTGGTCAGCAGCGCGCGCATGTCGGTCTGTGGGCGCGGGCCGATATGGCTGATGACTTCTGTTGCGCAGGCGCACCCGATCTTGGCACAGGTTTCCACATCTAGCCCTTTTGCCAGACCAAACAGGAAGCCCGCAGCAAATTGATCACCCGCACCCGTCGCATCCACTGGCACCACGGTTTCAACGGGCACGTTGATGCGGCCGTCCTGGGTGACAACGCTGACACCATCGCCAGAGCGGGTGCAGACCACCAACGGACAGATCGCCGACAGCTTTTCAAGCGCCTCATCCAGATTGTCGGTCTCAAACAGGGATTTCACCTCGTCTTCGTTGCCGATCACAAACTCCAGCTCGTTTTCGATCAGACGCAGGAAATCGGCGCGGTGACGCTCAACACAGAAAGGATCAGACAGCGAAATACCCGGCTTGCCGCCGCCTTTGCGGCAATCTTGTGCGGCTTCCATAAATGCGGTTTTGCCCTTGTCCTTATCGAAAAGATAACCCTCAAGGAACATGATCTGCGCGCTACCAGCAACCTCGGCTGGCACATCGTCTGAGCTCACCTCTGAGGAAATCCCCAGATAGGTGTTCATGGAGCGCTCCCCGTCGGGAGAGACAAAGATCATGGAGCGTGAGGTCGGCAGTTCGCCACCGGCAACTGGCGAGTTCACAAAATCCACGCCATCATCTTGCATTGCTTTGGCATAGAAATGCCCCAGCGCATCATCATGCACGCGGCCGATAAACGCAGCCTCAAGGCCAAGCGCGCCAGCACCCGCAATTGTATTGGCAACAGAGCCGCCGGGCGTTTGCACACGCTCATTCATCGCCGCATAAAGCACCTCACCGCGATCACGCTCAATGAGCTGCATGATGCCTTTTTCAATGCCCATATGCTCAAGGAAGCTGTCATCGCTTTGGCTGATAACGTCCACAACGGCGTTGCCGATGCCAACAAGCTGATAAGTCTTCATAGGGTCTTTTCCTCAAATTCACAGAGATCTCGGATGATACAGGTGGGACACTGGGGTTTACGTGCTTTGCAGTGGTATCGCCCATGTAGAATTAACCAATGGTGTGCATGAAGCTGAAAATCGGCCGGGATGTGATCTTCGATTGCGCGTTCCACCGCATCCACGTTTTTGCCGGGGGCAATGCCCGATCGGTTGCCAACACGAAAAATATGCGTGTCCACCGCCTGCGCGGGCTGGCGCCACCACATGTTCAGCACCACATTTGCGGTTTTGCGGCCAACACCGGGCAGTGATTGCAGCGCGGCCCGTGAATTTGGAACCTCGCCGCCGTAATCTTCGACCAGGATCTTTGAGAGCTTCATCACGTTCTTGGCCTTGTTGCGATACAGGCCAATGGTTTTGATGTGCTCGATCAGCTTTTCTTCGCCAAGATCCAGCATCTTTTGCGGCGTATCCGCGATCTTAAACAGCTCTTTGGTGGCGCGGTTCACACCCGCATCGGTCGCCTGCGCTGACAATGCGACGGCCACCACCAAGGTGTAGACATTCACATGATCAAGTTCACCTTTAGGTTCGGGATCTGCCTCCTGAAACCGGGTGAAAATTTCACGTATCGTATGATAATCGAGTTGCTGCGCCATCGGGATCTTTAATGGCCTTTTGGCTGCGTTCTGGCAACGGCAAAGCGTGGGGGCAGAGCCTCTTTGAGGGGGCTCTTTGATAAATCCCGCAGGATCCGGGTCGTATTCACGCTTGCCGGGCGGGTAAGATCGGTTTCAAAAGGGAGCTGCAATGAACAGTAGTGTGGTGGATACGATGACCGAGCCTGTTTCAGACCAAGACTATCACTATGGTGTGATCCGTCGCGCCATAGACGAAATCGATGCAAGCGAGGGGCGTTTGACCCTTGATGCGCTGGCTGAACGGATGGGGATGAGCTCCGCCCATTTTCAACGGCTGTTTTCGGCCTGGGTGGGTGTGTCGCCCAAACGCTACCAGCAATATCTGCAACTGAGCCACGCGAAATCGTTGCTGCAGCACCGTTTCACCACTCTGGATACGGCGCAAAATGTTGGCCTCACTGGCACCGGGCGGCTCCACGATCTGTTTTTGCGCTGGGAGGCGATGAGCCCCGGAGAATATGCGCGCAAAGGATCCGGGCTCACGATCTTTTGGGGCTGGTTTGAAAGCCCCTTTGGGCCAACACTTGCCATGGGCACGGCTCGTGGGCTTTGTGGCATGGCGTTTTCTGCTGAAACCGGGCGCGCAGCTGCGATGGATGATATGCGTGCACGTTGGCCCGAGGCAGAGTTCATCGAGCACCCGGATCAATTGCGCAACTGGGTGAAGGCGGCCTTTGCACTGAAAGGTGAAACCCAGCTCTATCTGATTGGTGCACCGTTACAGATCAAAGTGTGGGAAGCACTGCTTCAGATCCCATCGGGCCATGTCACAACGTATTCCGAGCTGGCCATAGCTGCAGGAGCCCCCAAGGCCGTGCGCGCGGTCGGCACTGCCGTGGGGCGAAATCCGATCAGCTGGCTTATTCCCTGCCACCGTGCCTTGCGCAAATCGGGCGCCTTGGGGGGGTATCACTGGGGAATGCCTGTCAAACGCGCGATGCTGGCCTATGAAGCTGTGCGTGAGGACAGCGCTGAAACGGTGAACCTGTAACGCTGCAGGCAAGATTTTGCCGAAGTTTAGCGCCCCAGCCTTGAGCCTTCGCCCTGCTGTTCTGATATAAGAGAGGAAACAATGACGATATGACCCCCGGTATCGGGGGCGTTTGAGCAGCAAAGGACATTTACATGAACCGCTCGAAATTGACCGTGGCAGTTGCGCTTCTGGGGGCCGTTGGACTGTCGGCCTGTACCGATCCCGTGCGTTTTCAGGATGAAAACGGCCAAGCGAACCAGACCCAAAAAGGCGCCATCATTGGCGGCCTGGTGGGGGCAACTGTTGGTGCTCTGGCTGCCGATGATAACAAGTTCGAAACCGCAGCACTTGCGGGTGCGGCTGGCGCATTGGTGGGTGGCACGATTGGTCATGAACTTGACCAACAGGCAGCAGAACTGCGTCAGACGCTTTCAAACGACATATCCATCGTTAACACGGGCGATCGCCTGATTGTCTCGCTGCCCAATGATCTGACCTTTGCAACCGATAGCGCGCAGGTGTCTTCGGCGGTGCGTGCAGATCTTTTGAAGGTTGCGGACAGTCTGGTACGTTATCCAAGCAGCTCCGTTCAGGTGATTGGTCATACCGACAGCGATGGCGACGCGGGCTACAATCAGGGCCTCTCGGAACGTCGCGCCAATTCTGTTGCAGATCTCATTCAGGCAGGTGGCGTGCCGTTTAACCGGATCTTCACCCAGGGCCGTGGTGAAAACCAGCCAGTGGCGAGCAACCTGACCCCCGAAGGTAAACAGGCCAACCGTCGGGTCGAAATCGTGGTGATCCCGAACGCAGCCTAAGGCGTTTCATCTCACAAAAAATGAGCCGTGCAGTGTCTGCGCGGCTTTTTTGTATTTTACCCTCTTTGTTCTTTGATGCACATCGGCTGCGCATTTTGAGGGCTTTTGTGCAAATTCATTCCAGCTACATTGGTGTCAACAAAACCGCGAGATGAGGATTTAACGATGGCACAGTATAACCTTTTGCTGATTTCAGGTGCGTTGCGCAAAGGCTCCACCAACAGATTGCTGCTGCGTGAGGCTGCACGCCACTTTGATGCGCAGCAGGCGCAAGAAGCGGATCTGAACCTGCCGCTTTATGATGGCGATCTGGAAGCGGCGGATGGTGTTCCCGCGGCTGTTCAGACCTTGGCGGATCAGATCCAGGCCGCGGATGCGGTGGTGATTTCCACACCAGAATACAACCGCGCGCCCTCAGGTGTTCTGAAAAACGCATTGGATTGGGTCAGCCGCACCGAGGGCAACCCGTGGCAGGATAAACCTGTTGCCGTGCTTTCTGCGGCAGCTGGGCGCGCAGGCGGGGAGTTGGCGCAACACATATTGCGTGGGTTTTTGCAGCCGTTTCAACCCTGTGTGATTGCCGGACCCGCGGTTCATCTGGCCACGTCTTTTCAAGAGTTTGAAGACGGTGGTCAGTTGAAAAGTGACCGTTACAGCGAAAGCCTTGCCGCGCTGATGGCCATGTTGAAGGCTGAAGTGGCTTCCCGTTAGGGCAGGGGCTCCCGCGCCTGCAGCCAGCCCAAAGGGCTGTCTGAACAGCCTTGGGCCCGGCACCGCTGACGCGGTGCGCGCCTAGAGGCTGTCTTCCACCCGAAATCCCAATGGGATCTGGTCTTTGCCCTCGAGCAGCAGTTCGGTCATGACATCAGCCACTTTGGGGGCCATGCCAAAGCCAATTTTAAAGCCACCATTGGCGATGAATTCCCCTTCGCGCCCCGGAACAGGGCCAAGCATCGGGGCGCGGGATTTTGCGCGTGGGCGCACACCTGCCCACAGTTCAAGTATTTTGGCCCCTTCCAGCGCAGGCACCGCGGCACAAGCGCGGGCGTGGATTTCATCGAGTTGCGCATCGGTCGAGGAGGGGTCGTCAAACTCCCGTTCACTGGTGGAACCGATTGCGGTTGTGCCATTGGCGTGTGGGATAATGTGCAGGCTGTCGGCAAAAAGCTGCGGCTTGTCGCGCATGTCAAACTCGAGCAGAAGCGATTGCCCCTTTACGCCGTTGCCGACGGGTTTTCCAAGACGTGCGGAAAGCTCAACCAGCCCCTGATAGCCGGTTGCGTGCAGGATTTTTCCGCTATGTGTTCCTTCTGGCTGCACTAAAACCCCATGTGCTGCCAGCGCTGCCACCAATGCGGCTGCGGCCTGACGGGGAAACATCCGCGCGCTGAGGGTGTCGTGCACCACAAAGCCTGTGGCGCTGGGCGGGGCCCAGGTGCCAAATGTTTCAGCGGGGACCACTTGCCAGGTTGCATGATCGCCCCAAAGCTCTTTGGCGGAGGCTTCACGCGCGCGGGCGAGCTCCAAGGCACGCGCGTCTTTCAAAGGCTGCAGACGGCCCGTGCGCCCGTAGCCTGCTGACATGCCGCCCGTGGCTTCAACCTCGGCCCAGAACCCTTCGGCCATCAACAGGCTTTCGAGCTGGAAGGCTTTTTTCGGGTTCCAGTTTTCTGGAACATGCGGCGCAAGCGCCCCCACCAAGCCGCCGCTTGAACCCGCGCCCGGACCGTTGGGATCAATGATCTGCACCTTTGCGCCCTGTTTGACACAGGCCCAGGCAATCGAGAGGCCAAAGATGCCTGCGCCGCGGATGGTCACATCAGCCATTGCCATTTTGCGTTCCTTTCGCCAGTGTCGCGCCGTTCCATTCCCATTGCATTAGTGGAAAACCCAATGACAGACCAGAAGGCTCGCGTGAGCTGGCGGGACGATGCCGTTCCGGTATCCGATATGTTTGATGATCCTTACTTTTCGCTCCACAACGGGCTGGCGGAAACGGAACATGTGTTTCTTGCAGGCAATGATCTGCCCGCGCGTTTTGAGGTGGGGTTTCATATTGCGGAACTTGGCTTTGGCACCGGGCTGAACCTTTTGGCGGCTTGGCGCGCCTGGGAAGAGGCAGGCCATAAAACGCCGCTGACCTTCACCAGTTTTGAAGCCTTTCCGATGGAGCAGCAAGAAATGGCGCGCGCTTTGGCTGCGTTTCCTGAGCTGGAGCCCTGGTCATCACGTCTGCTTTCGCAGTGGAACGGGGCGACGCTGGTTGAGTTTGACACGCTGAGGCTAAATCTGGTTTTGGGTGATGCACGCAAAACACTGCCCCAGTGGCGCGGGCAGGCAGATGCATGGTTTCTGGATGGGTTTTCACCCGCGAAAAACCCGGAACTGTGGGAAGAGGCGCTGATGCAGGCGGTGGCAGATCACACCAAGCCCGGCGGAACAGTGGCAACTTATACTGCGGCGGGGTTTGTGCGCCGCGGGCTCGAAGCGGCGGGCCTGCAGGTCGAACGTTGCACGGGCTTTGGCCACAAACGACATATGACACGCGCGGCACGGGGCGAACCATGAGCCAAAACAATCGCCTAGGCATCATGTTGATGACCCTCGCAACGGTTATCTTTGCGGTTCAGGATGGGATCTCGCGCCATCTTGCCAGCGAATACAACGTGTTTCTGGTGGTGATGCTGCGCTATTGGTTCCTCGTGCTGTTCGTGTTTGCGCTTGCGGCACGTAAATCCGGTGGCATTCGACGGGTCGCGCAAAGCCAGCGGGTCTATATTCAGGCGTTTCGCGGATTTCTGCTGGCGGCTGAGATCTGCGTGTTGGTCGTGTCATTCACCCTACTTGGCCTTGTTGAAACGCACGCAGTGTTTGTCGCCTATCCACTGCTGATCGCGGCGCTGTCAGGCCCGATACTGAGCGAATCTGTCGGCTGGCGGCGGTGGGCGGCAATTGCCGTTGGGTTTTGTGGCGTGTTGGTGATCCTGCAGCCCGGTGCCGGAGTATTCCAACCTGCGGTTCTGGTCGCAGTGATTGGTGCGCTGATGTTTGCGGTGTACGGCCTGCTGACGCGCTATGTCTCACGCTATGATACGGCGGATACTTCGTTTTTCTATCTTGGTGTGATGGGGGCGATCTGCATCACGCCTATTGGTCTGTGGAATTGGGAGCTTATGAGCCTGCCAGACTATGGCTGGATGGCGACCTTGGCCGTGATCGGAGCTTTGGCGCATTGGTGCCTGATCAAATGTTACGAGGCCGCCGAGGCCAGCGCGGTGCAGCCCTTTGCCTATCTGCAGCTGCCCTGGGTGTCGCTCATTGGCTTTTTTGTCTTTCACGAAGAGATCCGCGCCAATGTGGCGATCGGCGCAGCTATCGTTGTGGGGGCGGGGCTGTTCACCCTATGGCGTGAACGCGTTAAGAGTTGATCCTGCAAGCTCGCTTGAAAATGGCATCGGCAGGGCTGATTTGCCGAGCCGCGCGCGATAGACAGGCAGGCTTTCGGTGACACGCATCACGTAGTTGCGGGTTTCGTTAAAGGGGATGTGCTCAATCCAGTCGATCACATCGACCTGTTTTCTGCGCGGATCGCCATAGCGTTCCATCCACGCCAGCGGCCGATGCGGACCCGCGTTATAGCCCGCGGCCATCAAGATCACATTGCCATCAAAGGTCTCTGCAAGTCCTGACAGGTAGCGCGCGCCCAGGCGGGCGTTGTATTTCCAGTCCTGCGTCAAACGGGCGGTGCGGTGATCGCCTTCAATCCCCAGCTCACCCGCAACCAGTTTGGCGGTTGCTGGCATCAATTGCATCAGTCCACGCGCGCCCGCATGGCTGACAACCGAGGGGTCAAATTCGCTCTCGCGCCGCGAAATCGCCAAGGTCATTTCCTGTGCCATCGGCAGTCTGTTTTGCACCAGTGGATGCAGCGGGAAATAGGCGTTTTTCAACTCAATCCCACGCCGCGCCACTCGTTTGGAGATCATCACGGCCAGATGCGGCTCCTTTAGATCCAAAGTCATTTGCCCCAAAAGCGGCAGCTGTTCCGCTGCGAGATCTTCGGAAAGATGGGTGAAAAAACGCTCCGCCAGTGTCAGCTCACCTGCTTGCAGGAGTGCAAGCCCGGCCTGGGCAACCGAACCGTTCATAAATGCCGTATTGCGCCAGTCACCTGCTGACGCGGGGCTGGCAAGGGATGTATCAAATGGGCGACCTATCGCCTCGGCTGCGAGCAGCCCATAAAAGGATGACTGGTAATGCGCTGCCGCTGAATAGGCTGCATGGGCCTTTTCTGCGTCTCCCAAGGTGCTATATGCGCGGCCAAGCCAGTAACCGCCGCGCCCGATGGAAATCGGTGTTTCCACTGCAGTGATAAAGCGGTTGAAATGATACACTGCAAGCTCGGGGTCTTTCAGGTGCCTGAGCGCGACGTAGCCTGCGATCCATTCGCTGTCGGCGTAGCCATAGCCATCGTTTGGTGTGCTGAAATGGAAGGCTGCCAGCTGGTAGGCGCGTTCAAAATTACCGTCGCGCATTTCCTGGCGGGCAAAGTCGCGGCGGCGGCGCAACCATTTGTCCGGCTGGCCCAGCCCTTTGGCACTGGTGCTCTGGCTGAGCATCAGGTCAATCGCGTCAGCCTGCCTGCGTTTTGCATCGCGCCAGGCAAAGCGATCATAGGCAAGGCCGGGGCTTTTGCGCAGATTTGCAGGCACCGCTTCGATCTTGGTATCAACACCCGGTTTTTGATCCTGCAGCGCAATCCGGGCTTCGGCCAGGGCGCGATTGCCAGCAGACAAAAGCGGCAACATCCGCGCCGAGCTGACCAGATGCCCATCCCAGAGCAGATGGTCTGTGCGGGCGGCGTGGTGGTTACGCAGAAGGCGGCCGTGTTGTGCGAGAAATGCGTCATGATCCGCCGTGGCCATTGCCATGGTTTTCCAGGCCTCAACGATCACAGCCTCGCCCGCTGTTTTCTGCCCCGAAGCGATCAGCGCCTGCCCATAGGCCAACGCTCCACGCCCGGTTTGTGGCGCATGGGCGCTGAAAAATTGCAAAACCGTGCGCCGATCGGCACGTGCGATCTGTGCTTCGCTTCGTTTGCGCAGCAAGGCCAGGCCGGGCCAGTCGCCGCGCCGATTGAGAAAGGCAATAACTTCAGCTGCACTGCCACCGCCCGCACGCAGGCGGTGCCATTCGACAAGGTCGCGCGCAAGCGCATCGCGCCGCCCCGCAGCCGCGGTGGCGGCCTGCCAATTCTCGGCACGCGCAGCCTCCATCGCTGCTGCAAGCCCCCGGGCTGAGGCGGCCTCAGGGGTTATTTGCGCAATGAGAATGGCAAAAATAAACGCGATATGGCGCAGGAGCTGTGTCTTCACTTGCATTTTCCAGTGACTCGGGGCTAGAGCCTGTGACGATAGTTTGTGGCCTGCAGGTATCAATTCAAATCCTCGGCAGTCCACAGTGTTCACTTGGGTTGGAAGCGATTTATCGCCGAAGCTCAAAAATTCAAGACTCGCAAGTAAGGGAGCGTGCACCATGTTCAAAGGCTCTATGCCAGCCCTCGTCACCCCGTTTCGCAACGGTGAACTGGATCTGGACACGCTCAAACACCTTGTTGAATGGCAGATTGGCGAAGGATCCACCGGTCTGGTTCCGGTAGGCACCACCGGCGAAAGCCCGACGCTCAGCCATGAAGAGCACGAAACTGTGATTGCCGAAGTGGTAAAAGCCGCAGCTGGCCGTGTGCCGGTTATTGCGGGTGCGGGTTCTAACAATACAGTTGAAGCGATCCGGTTTGTTGAGTTCGTTGCAAAGATTGGTGCCGATGCGGCATTGGTTGTGACACCTTATTATAACAAGCCGACCCAGCGTGGCATGGTTGCCCATTTCACCGCGCTGCATGATTGCGCTGATGTGCCGATCATCATTTATAACATCCCCGGTCGTTCCGTTGTCGACATGACGCCCGAAACCATGGGGGAGCTGGCAAAGCTTCCGCGTATTGTTGGGGTCAAAGACGCCACCGGTGATCTGGCCCGTGTCAGCCAGCAACGTGCAACCTGTGGTGCTGATTTTGTTCAGCTGTCCGGTGAAGATGCCACCGCGCTTGGCTTTAACGCTCATGGTGGCGTTGGCTGTATCTCAGTGACCGCAAATGTTGCACCCAAGCTGTGTGCGCAGTTCCAGGCTGCGACCCTGGCCGGTGATTACAAAACCGCGCTTGAATACCAAGATCGTCTGATGCCGCTGCATGAGGCCATCTTTATTGAGCCGGGCCTCGTTGGGGCAAAATATGCGCTGTCCAAACTGGGGATCTGCACCGAAGAGGTCCGTTCCCCGCTGACCGGTCTGGAAGACAGCACCAAAGCTGCGATTGATGCGGCTATGGGTCATGCTGGCCTGATCTGATCGTCTCAGAACCGCTATATTGAAACCGGTATGCCTTTTGGTGTGCCGGTTTTTTTATTGCATTAAATCAGAAAGATGCGCGGTTTTATCTGGGTTGCGCACCACATAAAGGCGGTGCACCACGCCGTCTTGAAACACAAGCAGCGTCGCCTGCAAAATTCCATCGGGTTCTTGGCTGAGCACTGCAGGCAAACCATTCAGACGACATAGTTTCCATCTATCCGGCAGCGTGTGGTTTGATTTGCGCGCAAGCCCTTCAAACAGGCGACAGATACGTTCAGCGCCGGAAATGGGGTTGATCGCGGCTGCGGCTTTGCCCCCGCCATCAGAATAAAGCCGCGCCTCGCGGGTCAGTAGTTCAGATAGGGTTTTGGTGTCACCGGTTTTGGCAGCCTTAAAAAAAGCAAGCGTGATGGCTTCTTCTGCTGCTGAATTGCTTGCGGTACGGGTGCGGTCGTGCTGCACATGCTGGCGGGCGCGGGCGACCAATTGGCGGCAGCTTGCCTCTGATCGCTCCAGCGTTTCGGCAAGCTCACCGTAACCATTTTCAAAGATGTCGTGCAGCAGATAGGCCGCGCGTTCGGGCGGGGTGAGCCGCTCCAACATGCGCAGCATCGCATAAGAAACATCCTGCGCCAGTGGCGGTGTGTCCAAAACAATAGGCTCTGGCAGCCATTCTCCGGGATAGGTTTCGCGTTGTACCCGAGCGGATTTTTGAAAATCCAGACACAGCCGCACCACAACGCGTTGCAAAAACGCGGCTGCGTCGCGCACGTCCCTGCGCTGGACCTGTTGCCAGCGCAGAAAACAGTCTTGCAGGATATCTTCGGCGTCGCTGGCGCTGCCCACCATACGATAGGCGACCGCAAAAAGACGCGGCCGCGCTTTTAGATATGGGTCTACCAGACTGGCGTCGATATCCTGGGGCAAGCTTACTTGCTCTCCTCAACTGGGGGATGCGGCATGCGGAAGCCAATGGCGATCCGGTTCCAACTGTTGATGGCGCTGATCAGCAGAGTCAACGCTACTTGTTCGCGAGGTGAGAAATGCTCTGCAATTTTTGCGTAATCCGCATCGGGTGCACGGGTGTGGGCGACCTCGGTCAAGGCTTCGGTCCAGGCCAGCGCGGCACGTTCCTTGGCTGTGTACACATCCGCTTCGCGCCAGGCGTTGAGCAGATGCATACGGTCCTCGCTTTCGCCATGGGCGCGTGCGTCATGGGTGTGCATGTGAATGCAAAAAGCGCAGCCGTTCATTTGCGAGGCGCGCAGTTTTACCAGTTCAATCAGGCTGTATTCCAGACCGCTGCTTTTCAACAGCTCTTCCTGCTGCAACATAGGCTGCAAAAGGTCCGGGGCGACGGCAAATTGATCCAAACGTTGGCTCATGGGGAGATCCTTTCTTTTGCTCCAAAAGAAAGACGAGACAGACCCCGCGTTTGTGACAGGCTTTGGGAATTATTTTTGTATTTTTCTCACCGCGGCGAGAATTTCTCAATCGCGCGTGCGAGGTGGGCAAGCCCCGGCGCGATGAGATTGGCCTCTAGCGAAGAGTAGCCAAGCCGGTAAAACTCCTGCCTCCTGTTATGATGCGCGAAAAAAGGCGCGCCGGGTTCAATCAACACGCTATCTTGGCGCAGGGCCTGAGCAACCTCACCCATATGGGTGCCGTCTGGGGCCTGCATCCACAGCGCCGAGCCGCCATATAACCCACCGCCAGCAATCTTGAGCCCATTTTGCGCAATACCGTCTTCCAGCGCGATACGGCGCGCATGTAGCACTTTTGCCATGCGCCGGATCTGCGCATCATAGTGCCCCAAGGAGAGAAAATAGGCGACAGTGCGCTGAACATGGCCGGGAGGGTGGCGCAAAACATTGGCCCTGAGCGCGCGTGCCTGACGAATAAAGGGTTCTGGGCCAACCAGATACCCCAGACGCAGGCCAGGAAAGAGCGATTTGGAGAATGAACCCACATAGACCACGCGCCCACTGTCATCGAGCGATTTCAGCGCGGGAGCAGGGGGTTTTAGGAAAGACATTTCAAATTCGTAGTCGTCTTCCACAATAACCGCGTTGATGTCACGGGCACGCTCGAGCAGCGCCTTGCGGCGTTCTTTGGGCATATTGATTGTTGTTGGGCTTTGATGGCTGGGGGTGACAAAGATCACATCACTGCTGGCGGGGATCAGGTCTGGCGGCAGGCCATCTTTATCGATGCAAATAGGGCTCAGCGCGCAGCCCGTGTTCACCAGCTGGTCGCGCAGCGCGTAATAGGTCGGGTCTTCAAAGGCTGCGCGCCGATCAGGCGACAGCAGCACCTGCGCCGCAAGCCACAGTGCATTTTGCGCGCCAACGGTGATCAGGATTTCTTCGGGGCGGGCGGAAATTCCACGCCGTGGTAGGGAGTGGCGCGCGATATATTCTACCAGCATCGGGTCATCTTGGTCGAACTGGTCATTCGCCAGCTTGGAAAATTCACGATGGCCAAGCGCGCGCAGTGCGCATTGGCGCCAATTGGTGTGATCAAACAATGCGCCATCGGCCTGGCCGTAAATGAACGGGTAGCGGTATTCATACCAATTCTGGGGGCGGTGGGGTGTGTCGCCTCCGGTGAATTTTCGGGCAATGGCGCTCTCCCAATCCATCGTGTCATGAGAAGGTCGGGGCGGCACATAGCTGGGCGGCACCGGTGCGGTTTCAGAAACGAAATAACCCGACCGTCCTTTTGAAATGAGATAATCGCTGGCCACAAGTTCCGTCAGGGCAAGCGTTACCGTGATCCGGCTGACCCCCAGATGCACCGCCAGTCTGCGCGACGAGGGCAGCTTTTCGCCAATGCGAAACCGACCGGAGAGGATGCCTTCTGCAACCATCTCCTGAATCTGCGCCTGCAAGGTGCCCTGCGCGTCCGGTTTCAAAAAGAACGTATCAACAGCGATTTCCATGCGGGCAGATTAGTCTGGCCTTACGATGGGGGCAATCTGGACTGATGCGAAATGCTTGACGTTGGCATTTATAACTATAAAACTAGTTATATCGAATCAAAGAAGGTTGCGGTTATGGAATGGGAACAAGCTGCACAGGGGTTTGCAGCGATGGGATCTGAAGCGCGGCTGCAGGTGCTGCGCGCGCTCATTCGTGTGGGTGCGGATGGGATGACCATCGGGGCGCTGCAGGAACGCACGGGTATTGCGCCGTCAACTTTGGCGCATCACATGAAATTTCTCGCCGGGGCCGGGTTGGTCACGC
Organism: Tritonibacter aquimaris; assembly: GCF_009617595.1. GTDB lineage: Bacteria > Pseudomonadota > Alphaproteobacteria > Rhodobacterales > Rhodobacteraceae > Epibacterium > Epibacterium aquimaris. The sequence continues at coordinate 144,021 of NZ_WIXK01000006.1, forward strand.
AGGAAAAACAGGGCCGCAGCACGGTCAATCGTGCCTGCTTTGAGACCTTGGAAAATCTGGCAGGTTTTGTGCTGAGCGAGTGCTGCGCGGAACAAGACGCAGTTCAAGACGTGGAGAGATGACATGAGTGATCTGACACAGAATACCGGTGGCTTTCGCCCATCTTTCAAACAGCTTCTGTCCCCTTGGGTGATCGGTGCGGCGTTTCTATTTGCTGTCGCAGTTCTGGATGCAGCACAGTTTCCGGAGGTGGCGCTTTTTGCCCTGAATGCGCTGTTGGGAACCTTGCCCTATGTGGCCTTTGCGGTGCTATTGCTGGCTTATCTCAAGGCCACCGGGGCAGAGGTAATGGTGGCGCGCGCCTTTGAAGGGCGTGAAACGCGGATGATTTTTCTGGCGGCCATGTTTGGCGGGCTGGCTCCGTTTTGTTCCTGCGAGGTGATCCCATTTATTGCAGGTCTTCTGGCACTTGGCGCGCCCTTGTCGGCGGTCATGGCCTTTTGGCTGTCGTCACCCTTGATTGACCCGCCGACGCTGTTGATCACTGCGGCGGCCTTGGGTTGGCCCTTTGCATTGGGCAAAGCCGTGGCAGCGGTAAGCCTTGGCCTGATGGGAGGATTTGCCATCAAGCTGCTGCGCGGATTTGGGCTTTTTGCGACACCGTTGAAACAACGTCAAAGTAGTAGCTGCTGTGGCTGTGGTGCTCCAAAAGCAGAAGAAAAGCCCCTTTGGTCCTTCTGGAAAGATGCTCCGCGTATTGAGACCTTCAAGCGTGAGGCAGTTCAAAACGGTCTGTTTCTGGTGAAATGGCTGGCTTTTGCCTATGTGCTCGAAGCGCTGCTGGTCACTTATGTTTCGGCTGAAACTATTGCTTCTGTTGTTGGTGGTGATGGTGTTATCCCGGTGGTGATTGCGGCCTTTGTGGGGATGCCCGCCTATCTGAATTCCTATGTTGCGCCGCCGATGCTGGCGGGGTTGATGACACAGGGGATGAGCGCGGGCAGCGCGATGGCCTTTATGGTCGCGGGCGCGGTGAGCTCAATCCCGGCGATGGCGGCCGTATGGTCACTGGTGAAACCACAGGTGTTTGCGGCTTATCTCGGCTTGGGCATTTCTGGCGCGATCCTTGCCGGGCTGCTGTTTCAGATGGTTTAGACGGGTTTTGGCCGGGGGTGACCCCGGCCTTGCATATCCACTTCTAGCGCGCACTCATATGCATGAGATTGGCCCGCACCGCAGGCCATTCTGCTGCGGTGATGGAATAGACCGCAGTGTCGCGCAGGGTGCCATTGGCCATCACCATATGGGCACGCAATACGCCATCAAGTTTGGCACCCAGTCGTTCAATGGCGCAACGGCTCTGCCGGTTCATGAAATGGGTTCGAAATTCAACGGCAATTGCATCGCGGTCTTCAAAGGCGTGTTGCAACAGCAAAAGCTTGCAGATGGTGTTAAGCCCGGACCGTTGCACCGATTTGCGATACCAGGTTGAGCCGATCTCAACCCGCTGGTTAGAGGCGTCAATATTCATATAGGTGGTCATCCCCACCGCAGATCCGTTTCCATCAAGCACGGCAAAGGGCACCATGCTGCCCTGGCGCTGAAGATCCAGCCGTCGGGTGATTTCCGCAGCAACATCTTCAGGGTGGGGGATGGTTGTATACCAAAGCCGGTGCAGTGCCCCATCGGCAGCAGCGTCTGCCAGATCTTGGGCATGCACTTCACTCAGCGGGGTGAGCGTGACAGTTGGGTGTTTGAGTTCAACAGGAGTAAGCCACATCTTGTGTTCTCTTTTTTGATGATAGAACACGAGATGAAAGAAAAGCGGCCCCAATAAAAGGGCCACTTTTTGAATGTTTTACCAGACCAATTATACGTCAGCTAAACACTTTGGTCAGCGCCGCATCCAAGGTAGAGATAATGATGTCGATCTCTTCCTCGGTGATGATCAAAGCGGGGCTGAGGCACAGTGTATTGTTCTTGCCGGGCACGGAGCGGTTGGTGACCCCGATCAGCACGCCCTGCGCTGCCATTTCGGCCACAACCTGCTGCGCCTGTTTTTCACTCACCGGTGTTTTTGCGGTGCGATCTGACACCAGCTCGGCACCAAGGAACAGGCCTTTGCCACGCACATCACCAATCACCGGGTGTTTCTCGGCGAGCCCCTGCAAAGCCGATTTGAGCTTTTCACCCATTTCAGCGCAGTTTTCCAAAAGGTTCTCATCCTCGATGATACGCATGTTTTCGAGCGCCGCAGTGGGCCCAGCGGTGCAGCCGCCAAAGGTTGAGATATCGCGGAAATAATTCAGCGGATCATCTGCGTTGTCTTTGAACATTTCAAACACCCGCTCAGAGGTCACGGTGCAGGCAATGGCGGCGTAACCCGAGGCGACGCCTTTGGCCATTGTGACAAAATCGGGTTTGATGTCGTAATGCTGGTAGCCAAACCAGTGGGTGCCGGTGCGACCGATGCCACAGACAACTTCGTCAATGTGCAGCAAAATATCGTATTTTGCGCAGATCTCCTGCACGCGCGGCCAGTATCCTGCGGGGGGCTCAATCACGCCACCGCCCGCTGTCACCGGCTCAAGGCAAAGCGCGCCAACTGTGTCCGGGCCTTCGCGCAGGATCACCTCTTCAATAAGGTCCGCCGCGGCGCGACCAAATTCTGCACCAGAAAGATGGTCAAGACCCAGCTCATGCTTGCGGTATTCCATGCAATGGGGCACGCGCACGAAATCCGGGGCAAAGGGGCCATATTGGACGTTGCGCTCATCCTGACCACCTGCTGACAGTGCAGCAAGCGTTGAGCCGTGGTAATCCCGATCGCGATAAAGGATCTTGGTCTTCTTGCCGCCGTATTTTTTATGGGCGATCTGGCGCACCATCTTGAAGACTTTCTCATTCGCCTCCGAGCCAGAGTTTGTGTAATAAACCCGGCTCATCCCCGGCATTTTGCTGATCAGTTTTTCGGCATAAAGCGCACCGGGCACCGAGCCCGCTGAATTGGCAAAATAGCAGATCTTCATCATCTGATCGTAGACCGCTTTGGCAATGCTTTCGCGGCCATAGCCCACGTTCACTGTCCAGACACCGCCCGACACCGCGTCGAGAAATTCTTTGCCGTTCTGGTCCCACACGCGCATGCCCTTGCCTTCGACAATGATACGGGGATCAGATGTTTCAAGCGGCTTATGCTGCAGCAAGTGGTGCCAAATATGGGCTTTATCTGCCTCTACCACATGGTTGAGATCGTTGCGTGTCGACATATCCTGCATCATGTCACCTCTCGGGCCTGTGAAATGGGTCTGTTATCTCTATCCCTGCGCGAAGCGGGGGGATCTGGATATAGCCAGATTGAGGGCGCTTATATGTCCAAGGTGCCCAACCCCGTCCAACCGCTCCGGGGCTTTGATGCGATTCTGTTCGGGGCGGGCAGGATCAAGTGATCATTTCCAGACCAGGAAACTTTGGCCTGCTTCGGCAACAGTTGTTGCTATCAGTGGTCGCCAACTGGGGCTGGGTGACGTTTGTACGCCTCAAATTGACGCTATCGATACGAGACATCCATCGCGCGCGTGGTATCAAAACACAGATTAGATGAGCATTCGTCAGGATAAGGCCCTTTGCGTCCGCACAAGGTTCCCCCCTGTCGGCCAATGGAAAGATGAGACAATGTCCAAGTTTGTGCTAACCGTTCAATGTAAGTCGCAACGTGGCCTGGTGGCTGCGGTTTCCACTTTCCTGATGGAACATGGTTGCAATATCACCGATGCCGCACAGTTTGATGATGCGGAAACCGGTAGCTTCTTTGCGCGACTGGCGTTTGAAGCCCCGGAAAGCGAAAGCCTGGAACAGTTCAACGAAGACTTTGCACCGGTTGCAGAGCCATTTGACATGAAATTTGGCTTCCACGAGCAGGGTTCAAAAATGAAAGTGCTGATCATGGTCAGCCGCTTTGGTCACTGTTTGAACGATCTGCTTTATCGCTCTCGCATTGGTGCGCTGCCTGTTGAGATCGTTGGTGTGATCTCCAACCACATGGACTATCAGAAAGTCGTGGTGAACGCAGATATCCCGTTCCACTACATTAAGGTCACCAAAGAGAATAAGCCCGAAGCCGAAGCCGCGCAGATGCGTGTGATCGAAGAAACCGGCGCAGAGCTGGTGGTTCTTGCACGTTACATGCAGGTTCTCTCGGATGAGATGTGCACCAAGATGTCTGGTCGTATCATCAACATTCACCACTCCTTCCTGCCGTCGTTTAAGGGTGCAAACCCCTATAAGCAGGCGTTCCAGAAGGGCGTGAAGCTGATCGGTGCTACCTCGCACTATGTGACTGCGGATCTCGATGAAGGGCCAATTATTGAGCAAGACATCGTTCGCATCACCCACGCACAGTCATCAGCCGATTATGTATCGCTGGGCCGCGATGTGGAAAGCCAGGTTCTGGCACGCGCAATCCACGCGCATGCGAACCACCGCGCGTTCCTCAATGGCAATAAATCCGTGGTCTTCCCCGCAAGCCCCGGCAGCTTCGCCTCAGAGCGTATGGGCTAAACGATCTGCGCTCCTCCCAGCTGGGGGGAGCGCTTTTTATTGACGCTAAGATGCGCTGCCTTCCAACCGGGCAGAAGTATCTTCGTCCAACTTCCCCCCAGCCATTTTTGCAAAGGCTTTGCGCCAACCCTCGGCCAGTTGTTCGAGACCCGCCAGCGCGGTGGCGTCTTCTGTGCTGACTTTGCGTGTAAGACGTGCGCTTGTCACCTTGGCGACGCTCCAATCGGGGCAGGGGCGTTCTACCAGATGCATTTCGTCACCAACCTGCACTTCACCGGTTTCAAGGACGCGGTAATACCAGCCGGTGCGGCCTGTTTGTTGGAAATGATAGGCCATGCGGCCTTCGCCCGTGTGTGCATTAAGTTTCCAACATGGCTGACGTCCTTGGCTGATCTGTACCAGCGTCTCGCCAAGGCGGAAAATATCCCCGATAAAAACGGTGCTTTCTACCAGCCCTTTGGTTGAGAGGTTTTCCCCAAAAGAACCGGGCACAAGATCGGGGCGGCCCAGCTCTTCTTGCCAGTTTTTATAGTGTTCTGCCGGGTAGTGGTGCAACGCTTTGTCGGCACCGCCGTGAACTTTTAGATCCGCCTGACGGTCTCGTACAAACCCGGTGTGCGATAGGGTGAGGCGGGCGGATGTAGCTTGTTTTGCAATTGCAGATTCGGGCTTTCCGGGCCAAAGCGCCTGAACACTGCCGATATAGATAGTGTCGATTGTGGTGGATGGTAACATGGGGTCCCTCCCTACATGTGCAAAACGCGTGTTTGGATCTGGGGCCTGAACCGCGCCAGAAAGCACGATGAAGCGGCGATCAGCATGAGGTTGAATAAACGCATTCGACCAGAGGGTATCAATTCTGCAGGCACAACCAAAGCGGAGCGATTGTCACAGGTGTGGATTAATCATCCAGTAGCTTGCGATAGCGCAGCGCAACCCAGATCAGCGCAGCAAGAAACAGCGCAGCCATTGCATACCATGTCAGCGCATATGACAGGTGGTTGTTGGTGAATTTGATAATGGTCAGCCCGCCACGCGGCGATTGCCCAGCCTCGGCCAGATGGTCTGCATCAACAAAATAGGCCGTTGTTTCGCCAAGACCGAGTGTTTCAGCCATTTGGCGCGTGTCGCGTGAAACCCAGCGGTTGATGTCTGGTTCATTGCGTTCCAGCAAGGTGCCTTCGGGCTCTGTTGCGCGCAGCAATCCGGTGATGTGTTGCGGCGCATCACCCCAGGCCTCGGGTGTTTTCTTGTCATTTGGTACAAAGCCGCGGTTGACCCAGATCAGGCCGACATCGCTCTGATAGGGCTGCATGACCCAATAGCCCGGGCCAAGTTCGGTGACCGCTTTTACAATGATATGGTGGTCCAGCGGGGACCCGGTGAACCCAACCCGCAGATACGAGTGGTGTTCGGGGTCAAAGCGCGCTGGCAGAGGCTGGGCCTCACCAAAGGCGCGCGCTTCAACAGTTTCAATCAGATCGAGCTTCCAGAACAGGCGGCGTACTTGCCAATTGCCCAGAAGAACGAAAGTCACGACCATCACCACAGAGATGACTGCAAGCAGGGCAGTGCCCCAACCGGGGCGACGATCGCGACTGTCTTGCGTCATGGCAGGTTGCGAACCCGTTCGATCTGTTCATGTGCTGGCATCATGTTCTCTTGAAGGTTGAACATAACCCAGATTGAGCCACTCAGGACAATCATCAGCAACAAGATGGTAAGACCAGCGGACATCGCCTGCCAACCTTCTTCAGCTTTGATGTTCACATGCAGGAAGTAATGGATGTGAACAATCATCTGAATACCACCAAAGATAAAGATGATGGCAACGATCCAAGCTTTTGATTCAATCGGTTCACCCATCACCAGCCAAAAGGGGATGATGGTCAAAACGACGGATAGAACAAAGCCGATGACGTAGGTTTTAAACGACCCGTGGCCGCCTTCTTGATGCGCGCTCACAGTACTACTCCTGTCAGATAAACCAGCGAGAACACCGCGATCCAGATCAGATCGAGGAAGTGCCAGAACATGCTCAGGCACATTACACGGCGTTTGTTTTCATGGGTCAGGCCACGTTGTTTCAGCTGGATCAGCAGGACCACCAGCCAGATGCTGCCACAAAGAACGTGCAGACCGTGGGTGCCGACCAGGAAGAAGAAAGATGACAGGAATGCACTTGCCATCGGGGTTGCCCCCAGATGCCACAGGTGGGCAAATTCTTCATATTCCATATACAGGAATACCGCGCCGAACAGGCCAGTGATGACCAGCCACAGCAAGGTGCCGTTTAGGTCGTTCTTTTCCATACGCAACACGGCAAAACCGTAGGTGATGGACGAAAACAGCAGCATGAAGGTTGCGATCAGGATCTTGTCGATTTCGAACAGATCAGATGGCGAAGGACCAGCTGCGTAGTTTCCACCCAATACGGCGTAGGTTGCAAAGAGAATGCCAAAGATCAGGCAGTCGCTCATCAGGTAAATCCAGAAACCAAGCATAGTGCCGGTTTCGTGGTGGTGTTCCTCATGGTCGTCCCCATCGTGATGATGGGGATCTTCCATGACGTAGAACTCAACGGGGTCTTTAACGCTTGTGTCAGTCATTATTCCGCTGCCTTTGCCAGCTGCTGAGTATGCTGGTTTTCGATTTCCTCAACTTCAGCGGCCGAGACATAGTAGTCGCGGTTGTAGTTGAAGGTGTGCCCGATGCCATAGATCACAGACATCGCCAAGGTTGCAGCTGCCAGCCACCAGATGTGCCAGATCATTGCGAAACCAAGCACGGTCAGCAGGCCCGCAATAACCACACCGGTTGCTGTGTAATGCGGCATATGCACAGGAACAAAACCGGATGTCGGGCGTGTGTAGCCAACGCGTTTCATATGGGTGAACGTATCGATTTCATGCACGCGCGGTGTGAAGGCAAAGTTGTAGAACGGTGGAGGAGAAGATGTAGACCACTCCAGCGTACGACCGCCCCAAGGATCACCTGTGGTATCTGCAAGCTCCTCGCGGCGCAGGATAGATACAACGATTTGGATCACAAAGGCACCAATACCAGCAGCTACAAATAGGGCGCCAAAGAGGGCGACAATGAAGTAGACGGAGTAGAAGGTATCTTCAAACTGGCTGACACGACGCGTCATACCCATCAAACCGAGGATATACAGCGGGGTGAAGGCCAGCCAGAAACCGATCAACCAGCACCAGAAGCTTACTTTGCCCCAGAACGGCTCCAGTTTGAAACCAAATGCCTTGGGCCACCAATATACGATACCCGCAAAAACGCCGAAGACCACACCACCAATGATCACATTGTGGAAGTGCGCAATCAGGAACAGCGAGTTGTGCAGCACGTAGTCCGCAGGCGGAACCGCCAGAAGAACACCGGTCATGCCACCGATCACAAAGGTGATCATAAAGCCCATAACCCACAACATCGGCACGTCGAAGCGCACGCGGCCTTTGTACATGGTGAACAGCCAGTTGAACATCTTGGCCCCAGTTGGAATTGAGATGATCATCGTGGTGATACCAAAGAAGGCGTTCACATTGGCACCCGCCCCCATGGTGAAGAAGTGGTGCAGCCAAACGATGTAGCTGAGAACCATGATTACGCAGGTTGCGTAAACCATCGAGGTATAGCCAAACAGGCGTTTCCCGGTGAAAGTCGGCACGATCTCGGAGAAGATACCAAAGACCGGCAACACCAGAATATACACTTCAGGGTGACCCCAGATCCAGATCAGGTTCACATACATCATCGGGCTACCGCCCAGATCATTGGTGAAGAAGTGGGTGCCCAGATAGCGGTCAGCGGTCAACAGACCCAGAGTTGCAGTCAGAACCGGGAAGGTCACAACAATCAGAATGTTGGTACAGAGTGTCGTCCAGACGAAGACCGGCATCTTCATGTAGTCCATGCCCGGTGCGCGCATCTTGACAATGGTCACAACCAGGTTGATGCCTGAGAGCGTTGTGCCGATACCTGCAATGTTCAACGACCAGAGGTAATAGTCCATACCTACGGATGGGCTGTATTCCAGTCCCGAGAACGGAGCATAGGCCAGCCAGCCTGCGGTAGAGAATTCACCTACAAACAGCGAGACCATGATCAGGATTGCGCCGGATACGGTCAGCCAGAGGCTGAAGTTGTTCAGGAAGGGGAAGGCCACGTCGCGCGCGCCGATCTGCAGCGGCATCACGAAGTTCATGAAGCCTGTTACAAATGGCATCGCCACAAAGAAGATCATGATCACACCGTGGGCGGTAAAGATCTGATCATAGTGGTGGGCGTTTAGATAGCCCTCACCACCGGAGGCTGCGATGGCTTGGTGGCCTCGCATAAGAAGAGCGTCGGCAAAGCCGCGCAAAAGCATAATAAGACCAAGGATCATGTACATGATCCCGATCTTTTTGTGGTCAATGGAGGTGAGCCAATTCTTCCAGAGATAACCCCAAAGGCGGAAGTAGGTGAGCGCGCCTACCAGCGCGGCTCCCCCAAGAATAACGCCAATGAAGGTGACCAGAACAATAGGTTCGTGAAATGGGAACGCGTCCCAGGACAGCTTTCCCCAAAAGGGGTGCACATCGAGTGCCGAGGCACTGGTGCCGTGATGAGCCGAAGAAGCCATAAGGGTCTCTAACTGTTATTCGTTTCAGTTTGCGTGAACAGGAGCGGTCAGCGTCATTGCTGTGACCAGATCATCCTTGTTGATACGCAGTTCAGGGCGGATCAGAGCCATTAGTGCGCCAGGATCGTCGACCGAGCAGATGCCGCGGAACATTTCACGGTTCCACAGACCTTCAAGGCCGCCGCCACCCAGAGCGTCCACCATCATCATGTCATGACGGCACAGATCTTCGCCGTTGACGCAGGTGTTGACGATGCGCTCCCAAAGGGAATTGTCCAGGCTGCCGTAATAGGTGACCGGATGCGAGATGCTCTTTTGGTTCAGTGCTTCCAAAGTTGCAGTGTCCAGAACCTTGCTATCGCCGCGGACTTTTTCGACCCAAGAGTCAAAGTCAGCTTCGTTAAGGCCGTGGAACTTGAATCGCATCTGCGAGAAGCCCTCACCCGAATAGTTCGCAGAGAAGCCTTTGTAGATGCCAGGTTCGTTGATGACGGCGTTCAGCTCAGTTTGCATGCCGGACATGGCATAGATCTGGCCAGCAAGCGCAGGCACGTAGAACGAATTCATCACTGTGGTGGAGGTCAGCTGAAATTCAATCGGGCGGTCCACGATGGCAGCAACTTCATTGACAGAAGCGATGCCCAGTTCTGGATAGATAAACAGCCATTTCCAGTCCATGGCAGCAACTTGGATTACCATCGGCTCAACGGATTCGTCGATCGGCTGGTCGGCCGAGATGCGATCAAGTGGCTTATAGGGGTCCAGTCTGTGGGTCGCGACGTAGGTCAGACCGGCAAGACAGATGATAATGGCCAGCGGAACCGACCAAATAATAATTTCAAGGGTGGTGGAGTGGTGCCAATCGGGCTCATAGGTCGCCTCTTTGTTGGAGGCGCGATAGCGATAAGCAAAGAACACCGTCAGAGCTATCACTGGTACAATGACGATCAACATGAGGATTGTGGAATAAACAATCAGGTTCGCCTGTTGGACAGCAACATCACCCGAAGGATTCATAACAACCAGATTGCACCCAGAGAGGAGGAGTGTCGACAAGAGTGTCGATGCAATAAGTGCGCGTTTCATTGGATCTTTCTCACAATGTGAGACTTTTTTTGACTAGGAGGAGGCTTGTCCGTCAGTCTCGGGCGGACAGCGGCGCTCTTTTGATCGAAGTTCATACTGTTTGCAATGCGACAAATGATGACTCTGCGAATTGCCTTTTCCTTGCCGCTTCGATGTTAGCGTTGCATGATAACATTATGGAATAGAGGAGGTATTTCATGAACGCAGCGCAGCACTCGCATATGCACGAGGCCACGATTGATGAGGTTGTTATCACCGTGGTGATGGCAAGGGTGACGGATTTCTTTGGCTTTTTTGTCTATGCAATTGCATCGGCCTTGGTGTTTCCAAGGCTTTTTTTTCCTACATTTGAACCGGTTACGGGTACGCTACTCTCGTTTTTGATCTTTTCACTCGCCTTTTTGGCCCGGCCCGTGGCTTCGATGTCGGGGCGTGTCATTCAGCGAAAGATCGGACGGGCAGGCAAAATCACCTTGGCATTGCTGATCCTTGGGGCCTCTACCATGGCTATTGGATTGCTACCCGGCTTTGAAAAAATCGGCTGGTGGGCGCCTATTCTATTGGCAGTTTTGCGTATTTGTCAGGGTCTGGGCCTGGGAGGAGCCTGGGACGGTCTAACGTTGCAATTGCAGCACAGCGCCCCTGAAAATCGCAAAGGTTTTTATGCAATGGTGCCTCAGCTTGGTGGCCCGATAGGATTCGTCGTTGCTGCATCGCTGTTTTACGTGTTGACGGGCTTTCTCACCGAAGAGGAGTTTTTCACCTTTGGCTGGCGCTTTACGTTCTTTGCGGTGCTTGCGGTGAACGTTGTGTCGCTTTTTGCCCGTCTGCGCCTGTTGAACGCGGATCTTGGTGTTGATGAAGAACTGGTGACATCCGCGCCACTGCGGGAAATGATGGAAACCCAATGGCGTCCGATTCTGCTGTCAGCCTTTTTGCCGCTGGCAAGCTATGCCCTGTTTCACATGGTGACAGTGTTCCCACTGGGCATCACCAATCTTTTCACAGAGCGTGCAATCTCTGACATTTTGCTGCTGCAGATCATTGGTGGAACGCTTGCTGTCTTTGCGGTGATCGCGACCGGGATCCTCGCGGATCGGTTTGGGCGTCGCTATGTGCTTGGCGTCAGCACCATGCTGATTCTGGTGTTGTGCCTGATGATCGGATCATTGGTCACCAATCCCGCCGCCTACATCCTGTTTGGCTTTGTGGTTCTGGGGCTGACCTATGGCCAGGCCAGCGCAATTGTCCCACGTCGCTTTGCGCCAAAATACCGCTACTCAGGTGCGGCAATGGCAACCAATCTCAGCTGGATCCTGGGCGCAGCCTTTGCGCCGCTTATTGGGCTTGGGCTGACAGTTGGTGTGGGGCTGTGGGCCGCGGCGATCTATCTTCTGTCGGGGGCAGTGGTGACCTTTGTTGCTCTGCGCAAACTGGCTGCAACAGAAGCCGCGAGCTGATCTGCTTCAAACTATGAATGTATTAAGGGCGTCGCGGAAACACGGCGCCCTTAATCTAAAAGTTCGCGATTGTTTCAGGCCGAGTTTCAGGCCGATCTGGTGTTCCGCTTCATGGTGCGTGCCACGTGAAACAGCAATGCAAGCATATGCTTGCCGGCACAGGCCAACGGGCCGTCGGGCCCAATACGTTAGAAACGAACAAGCACGGGACAGGCTGCACCTTAGGTCGCGCGGGTTTCCCCGTAACGCGCATGTTCCCGCTTCGGATCCGACAAAACTGGCGCTAGCTGGTCTTTGATCAACTCAGACCGGTGTTCAAACACGTTCTCATCGGTGAACGGCAGACCATCTGCGCGGGCCTGCGCGATCAGCTGGCCCATCCGTGGGCGATCTGCGGCCAGGGATGCCATTGCATTGGTCAGCGCCTCTATATCGTTCATTGGCACCAGAACACCGCCGCCGTGCCCGGAAATCAGATCCTGCGCATAGGCGCCATCGTAGCCCACAATAGGGGTGCCATTGCAGAGCGTTTCAATCAAACATCGCGGGCTTTCGGGGGTTTTGTGACAAAACATAAAGACATGCGCCGCGCGCAGGGTTTCCAGCACCTGATCATGTGCGCTGACAAAACCCGGCAAAAGCACTTTGTCTGACAGACCAGCCTGCGCAACCCGCGTCCGCATCTGCTCCAGGGCCTCGCCCGCGCCGAGCCAAGTTGCGCGAAAATCAACACCAAGAACATGCAGCCGTTCAAGCACTTCGACCCAATCTAATGGTCCCTTCATGCTGTCTGCGCGCCCGGCGTAGACAATTTGCAAAGGCCCGTCGCCTACAGTTTCGATCTTGTTTGTGAGCCGCTCAGCCGGGATATGATCTTCGGCGCGAATGTGGATGTCATGCACAAGGTGTGGGTTGCTGCAGTGGGGGCTATATGTGTCAAAAGTATCTTTGCCATGAAACAGGCCAAGAGCGGACATCCGCACCACCTTGCGTTCCAGCATCGCCATCGGACGATAGGTCAGCCTGGCGCGCCACCGGTTGCGCCAATTTGGATCCTTTAGATCCTGACGCAGGACTTCGGATTCAACCCGGTCGGTCCAGACCGCAAAACGCCGCTTCTGTCGCTGCGCTTCAAAGGCCGACACCGCGCCCCAATCACCAAACAGGCCCCCAATGGCAAAACTCAGATAGTCTGCCTGGGTGATCAGTTCGGCGATCTTGCGTTTGGTGGATGAAAGCACACGCATGAATTGATCCGGGCGGTAGGCCATTGGCAAGGGCTCAATGCGAACACGGTCCAGCGCGCTCTGGTTTTCCTGCAATGGCAACCATCCTACAGGAGGTGGTGCATCCTGAACCGGCATCATCGAGATGACTTCGCTGAAATGGCTGGCCCAGAGGCGCAAGCCATTGATCGCTTGTCGCTCTACAAACAGCTCACCATCAAAACGATAAAGCGGGACAGGTGCATAAATCAGCAATCGCTGCGGTGATGCCACCAGCTCTTTTGGATCGCTGCTGTCTGCCATTTGTAACTCCACACCCTTTGGATGACGTCTAAGCCGTCATTTTACCACCACACTCGTATTAGATGAAAAACTATCAGACCAGAAGAGTGTTACCCATGGGTAACTTGTGATCGTGGCATATGGAACCTTGCGATGGGCGGATATGCCGGGGCGAAGTGACGGTAGGCGATGCTTTGACATGTTTGATCTGTTGATTGTGTGCGGCAGAAACCTGCGTCATTTGCGCAGTTTGTTGGCAACTGTGACACTGTGGCGTGCAGAAAGATGCAGCTAAGAATTGCGTGTAAGGCCCGTGTGTTTTAAATGGAGGCCAGATGTGCAGCAGCTCAGGTCGTGTAAATGGCTATTTTGCAGGCTGTAGATTTCGTCCACAGCGCGGGGTTTTCCTGCGCCCCGTCCAACCACCTCCGTTATCGCTGAAAGGTTATGGAACATGGCAGACAGCTCAAAACCTGATATTTTGTATACCATTGTAGACGAAGCGCCGGAATTGGCCTCGGCATCCTTCTTGCCGATCATCCGCACCTTCGCGTCCGCCGCGGGTGTGTCCGTTGGTACCAAAGATATCTCTCTTGCAGGCCGAATCATTGCGACCTTTCCAGAGAATCTGACCGACGCACAGCGTCAGGAAGATGACCTCGCCGCACTGGGTGAGCTGGTGAAAACCGCAGATGCAAACGTTATCAAGCTTCCAAACATCTCTGCATCTGTACCGCAGCTGGTTGCTGCGATCACCGAACTGCAGGCTCAGGGTTATGACATTCCGAACTACCCGGAAGAGCCAGCCACCGACGCCGAAAAAGAAGTGCGTGCACGCTATGACGCCATCAAAGGCTCTGCGGTAAACCCGGTTCTGCGCGAAGGTAACTCTGACCGTCGTTCTGCAAAAGCGGTCAAAAACTACGCGCAAAACAACCCGCATTCGATGGGGACTTGGGCGTCTGACAGCAAGACCAAAGTGTCTTCCATGTCCGGCAATGATTTCTACGCCAATGAGAAATCCGCAACCATCACCGCCGCTCAGGCTGGCGACGCAAAAATCGAGTTTGTCGCCAAAGATGGCGCCGTGACCGTGCTGAAAGACGCCTATCCGCTGGCAGAAGGCACCGTTGCAGATGCGACCTTTATGTCGGTCAAAGCGCTGTCTTCCTTCCTGGTGGAAGCTATTGAGGACACCAAAGCCGACGGCACCATGTTCTCGCTGCACATGAAAGCCACCATGATGAAGGTCTCGGACCCGATCATCTTTGGCTACGCCGTAAAAGCATGGCTTGCACCCGTGTTCGAAAAGTTCGGCGCTGAGCTGGACGCGCTGGGCGTAAATGCAAACTCCGGTCTGGGTGACCTGCTGGAGCGCGTAAAAGACAATGCTGACATCGTTGCCGCGATTGAAGCCATCGCCGCAGATCGTCCGTCCATGTATATGGTCGACAGCGACAAAGGCATCACCAACCTGCACGTACCGTCTGATGTGATCATCGACGCGTCCATGCCTGCTGTGATCCGCGCGGGCGGTAAAGGCTGGGATGAGGCTGGCAACAAAGGCGACACCAACTGTGTGATCCCGGATCGTTGCTACGCATCTGTCTATGACGAGAGCATCAACTTCTTCAAAGCCAATGGTGCGCTGGACGTGACCAAAGCGGGCTCTGTTGCAAACGTTGGTCTGATGGCCCAAAAGGCCGAGGAATACGGCTCTCACCCAACCACGTTCGAAGCGCCCGCCGATGGTGAAATCCGCATCGTTCTTGCCAATGGTGAAACACTGCACAGCCACGCAGTAGAGGCAGGCGACATCTGGCGCTCCTGCACCGTGAAAAAGGCACCGATCGAGAACTGGATTGAACTGGCGCTTGATCGTCAGCGTCTGACCGGCTCCGAAGCGATCTTCTGGCTGGACGCAAACCGCGCCCACGATGCTGAGTTGATCAAATATGTGACCCCGGTGCTCGAAGCTGCAGGTAAAGCGGATCTGTTCCAGATCCTCGCCCCACGCGAAGCAACCGCGCAGTCGCTCAAAACCATCACCGCAGGTAACGACAGCATCGCCATCACCGGCAACGTGCTGCGTGATTATCTGACCGACCTGTTCCCGATCCTGGAGTTGGGCACATCGGCCAAGATGCTGTCCATCGTGAAGCTGATGCAGGGCGGTGGCTTGTTTGAAACCGGTGCGGGTGGCTCTGCCCCCAAACACGTTCAGCAGCTGGTCGAAGAAAACCACCTGCGTTGGGACTCCATGGGTGAATTCTGCGCCCTGGGTGAAAGCCTGAACTTCCTCGCCGACGTCAAAGGCAACGCCAAAGCTGGCGTGCTGGGTGCGGCAGCAGAAGTTGCGACACAGGGTATTCTCGACAACAACAAATCGCCCGAGCGTAAAGTTGGTCAGCCTGACAACCGTGACAGCCACTACTGGTTCGCACGCTACTGGGCTGAAGCCCTGGCAGCGCAATCAGATGACGCTGATCTGGCAGCACATTTTGCGCCAATCGCTGAGGCGTTGATTGGTAAAGAAGACGCGATTCTAGCAGAGTTTGCCGCTGCGCAAGGTAAGGCGGCTGATATCGGTGGCTACTATCGCCCATCGGTCGAAAAGAAAGCAGAAGTTATGCGCCCAAGCGCATCGCTGAACGCGATCATTGGCTAACTTCAAAGTTAGTTCAAATCTGATCTAGTTTTAACGGCCCGCCTTCATTCGAAGGTGGGCCGTTTTGCGTTGACTTTAATGTAGTAAAAACAGTTGATTATAACGCTTGAAGGGCGAATCTATTTCACTTGTGTATTAATGTTCCCTTATCGGAACTTGCGACCCAGTGTAGCTTCTGCATGCGGGCAAGGTTCCCTTAAGGATGTCTTCCTAGCTGTCTAGGTATCGGTAATTCCCACATCACCTGACCAGTATAGGACGCCTATATAATGCCCGCATTCTTGCACAAGCTGTCTCTGCGTATTTACGTTGGAGTCGCGATGGCTCTGCTCTTGGCCATCAGCATGAGCCTTCTGTTTAACAGCAATGCTCGCGATACAACGTTCTCCATGCGTGAAAATGAACTCAAACGCCTGACAGATACCGCAACAAGTGTGCTGGCTGATTTGCAGCGACAGGTGGATGAAGGGCAGCTGACAGATGATCAGGCGCGCAGCGAAGCGCAAAAGATCCTGACCGGGCTGCGTTTTGAGGGCGCGGGCTATTTCTTTGTCTTTGATCGGGAAAACAAAATGATTGTTCACCCGTTTCGCCCGCAGTGGATTGGCACCGACAAATCCGACGTAAAAGATGTGAATGGTCTGCCAATTTTCATCGAAATGAACCGGATCGTATCAGAACAGGGTGAAGGGCCGCTCACCTATTGGTTCAACAAGCCAGACACGGATATCCCTGAGCCAAAGCTGAGCTATGTCCAATTCTATGAGCCCTGGGGCTGGATTGTTGGTACTGGCAGCTATGTGCATGATGTGGAGGCTGTTCTGGTCGAAATGCGCAATCGGCAAGGTATCATCTTCCTGATTGGCCTGATTGCGGTGTCTGCCGTGGCCTATTGGGCGACGCGCAGTGTTACCAATCCTTTGTCCAGCATGAAGGAGCGGATGCTCTCCATGACCAAAGGGGATATTCAATCTCCGATCCTGTACACGGAATACAAAAGCGAGCTGGGCGATATGGCGCGCTCATTGAATGTTTTCCGCTCTGGTTTGCAGCGCCAGAAGGAGCTTGAGCACGAACAGCAAGAGCAGCAAAAGGTGGTGAGCCATGTTGTAGATGTGCTCAGCAGCCATCTGGCAAAGATGTCGAACGGCGATCTTGATATCAAAATCAAGGAGCAGTTCCCCAACGAATATGAACAGCTGCGCGGTGACTTCAACAAGACGCTGGATACGCTGCAAACAACCATCTCCGAGGTGATCGATGCCTCTGGTTCCATCCGCAACGGCGCGGTCGAAATCAGCCAGGCCTCTGATGATCTGTCGCATCGTACCGAAAGCCAGGCAGCCACTCTGGAAGAGACTGCCGCCGCTCTGGATGAGCTGACCACCAGCGTGCGCTCGGCTGCGGATGGCGCGCGCAGCGTTGAGGCCACCATGTCAGAAGCGCGTGAGCAGGCCGAAGTCAGCGGTGAAGTTGTGCGCAACGCTGTCTCGGCCATGACCGAGATTGAAGAGAGCTCTAACCATATTGCGCAGATCATTAGTGTGATTGATGATATTGCGTTTCAGACCAATCTGCTGGCGCTGAATGCGGGTGTTGAAGCAGCGCGTGCAGGGGAGGCTGGTCGTGGCTTTGCTGTCGTGGCATCAGAGGTGCGCGCATTGGCGCAGCGGTCGTCAGATGCTGCGATGGAGATCAAGAAACTGATCTCTGACAGCTCACAGCAGGTGGAGCGCGGTGTTGATCTGGTTGGCAAAGCAGGCGAAGCGCTGGAGCAGATTGTTGAACGGGTCAGCCATATTTCCACGCTGATTTCTGGCATCGCCGAAGGCGCAGCGGATCAATCCACGGGGCTTGCTGAAATCAATACGGGCATGACCCAATTGGATCAGGTGACCCAGCAAAATGCGGCAATGGTGGAAGAGGCCACTGCGGCTGGGCATCTGCTGAATACAGATGCGGGTAAGTTGGCGGAATTGGTGAGCTATTTCCGGACCTCTTCTGCGGCGCAGGCACCCGTTTCTGCACCGGGGCAGGGGGCTCCCAGCGCACATTGCGATTGGGAACAGGGCGCGGCCGAGCAGGAGGCAATACCTGATACGGCTGAGCAGCCGGTTGCAATGGCTGCGGGTGGCTCGGGGAAAATGTGGCAAGACTTCTAAGCCAGATCCCCGGCTTGTGTATGACTAACCTGTGCGCCACCTCCTCTCGAGGTGGCGTATCTCTTTGGTAGGAGGGGAGTAACTAAATGAAAGGTAACGGAATTTCCCGATTTTGTATTATTTTCGTTCAAGAGCGCTTTTTTGTAAAAAACCACTTGCGCCCCAGTCGCACAGGCTTTAGAACGCCCCTCACAAACGCTGGGATGTAGCCAAGTGGTAAGGCAACTGTTTTTGGTACAGTGTACCGTAGGTTCGAATCCTACCATCCCAGCCATTTCCTCCTGAATGCAAATCTTCACGTAGAACAACAGATGATCGTGGATCACCACGGTGTTGTTGATGTTTGGCAGGGGCAAATCGACATCAATCTAAATGCCGCCTTGTGGATGTTCGCCGTCGTGGTGGCGCATATGAAGTCTGTGGACTGCCGAAGGACTGGCCGCATTACCTCAATCGCGGCGCAGACCAGCATTGCGGATAGCGCGGCGCTTTGTGCCGCTAGGCCGGGTGGGTTGCAGCTGTGGCTGTATCACCTGCGTGCACATGACCCCAGGGAGCGACGTGGACGTACTGATAGGTGCATCAACGCTAAAATCGCCGACACAGGGCAACCGCGCAAAGGTGCGGGCTGAATTCGCATGTCCAACCCGCCCAGCCAGTGGATCCGACGCAAAGAGGGCGTCGAATCCGTTACCTATTTGGCAAGTGACGCGGCGCGGTGGTTATCCATGTCCAATGGCGCGGCAGATGCTGTGTTGCCCTGATCTGCTTGGGATCGTCGCGCCAGTAACATGTCAGCGTCGCAGAGCGTCTCAAACCGCGCGTCACTGACCCGCAGCCAAGCGTCACGGGTGGCGGCGGTCTCGAATGTTGCATCTGCGCGCAACGTTTCAGGGAATTCAGCAATGATCCGCGCGATGCCCGGTTCAAGCGTCACCTTTTCCAGCCAGTCGTTGACCGCAACAGACGGCATCTGCGCAGGCGAGACACGCTGTTCTGGGATCAGATTATAGATCGCCGCAACGGGCGTGGTGATGTCACCCAGCAAATAGGCGGCGGCGGCTGTCACGTCGATCATCGGAAAGGCCAGCCCTTGTGGCACACATGCGGCGCGCACTGACGCCTTTAGGATTGCTTCGTACAGATCACGCGGATTTGGCGCGTCTAAATCATAAAGCGAGGGCAGCCGGACGATGGCGGCGGGGATGCCAGAGTTGCGGATCGTCGTCTCAGCGGCGATCTTGGCCGCGCCATAGCCGGTGCAGCCCTCCCAAACGGGGGTAAGCCCCTCAGGCCAGGGGCCACCGCGATCCGGAAACACCGAGGTCGAGGATGTAAAACGCAGATCCGCCGACGCGTCACCACAGAATTCAAGCACGGTCGTGATGCCCCGCGCCGACCAGTCAAGCATCTCTTGTCGGCCAATGGCGAGGTTCACCATCGCCGCGCAATGGATCACCCGCGTGACAACCCGCGCCAGTGCGCCATATTGCTCCTGGCCCAGCGAGAACTGGGGCGCATCCAGCGTACCGTTCACGATGACATAGCGTTCGGGCGCAATTCCATGCGCCTTGGCAACCGCATCCAGCCGATCGCGCGCGCCGCGGTTCTTGTTGCGCACAAGGCAGTAAACAACCTCACCCTCAGGCAAGGTGCGGGCTGCATGGGCCAGCACATGCCCGCCCAGAAAACCAGTTGCACCGGTCAGTAAAATCCCCGGCTGCTCAAAGGGTTCTGCGACGGCGGGGGCGTCTGCTTCTTGGGTCAAAAGCTGATCCAAACGGTGCAATGGCACATTCATCGCCAGATCGAAATCCACTGGCAGATTATAGATCCGTTCCAGCTCAAGGATGAGGTTCACACACATGAGTGAGTCGCCGCCCAGATCATGAAAGCTGAGCGCCGGATCAAGATCCGTGGCTGAACAGGACATAGCGCGCGCTGCCGCGCTGAGCACCAGATCATTGGAATTCTGGGGCTCTGTGGTAGTGGAATCCTCGATGTTGGGCAGCGCATTCACATCCGCCTTGCCTGAGACCGGATGCAGCGGCAATGCCTCCATCTGCACAAGGAAGGCGGGCACGCAGTAATGTGGCACCAGCTCGCGCAGTTCCGCGGCCAGCGCTGCCGGGGTGCGGTTTATGCCGGGTTCCAGCCCCCATGTCTTTGCATTGCGCGTGGCCTGATCACAATCCGCTGCAAAGTAAAAGATCAGACATTGCCCGCGGCCTTTCACCTCAGAGACCCAAGGCGCAGCCTGGAAAAAGCCGATCCGGTCACGCATGGTTTCAATCAGCTCGTTGGTCTGGATAGAGAAGCCGCGCAGCTTAAGCATATGCGCAATCCGCCCCTCGATATAAAGCGTTCCATCAGCGGTTTCCCGCGCCTGATCGCCGGTATCATAAAGCCGCATCTTGCGTCCATTGATGACCATTTCACGAAAGCGCAGGCGGGTTTCTTCGGGGCGGTTCACATAGCCGGGCCCTAACATGCGCGACCCTTCAAAGAACAGCTGGCCCGATGTGCCGGGCGGGCAGGGCTGTTCTGCTTCGTCAAGAATTACCGCGCGCAAATGAGACATAGGAATACCAACAGGCGCAGGCGCGCCGCCTGCGGGTTGGGTCAGTTCAGATATGCAGATGTCGTGGGTTTCGCAGATACTATACAGGTTCAGAAGCGTCGTCTTTGGGAGCTTTGCCTTGGAGGCGCTGATCAGGTCATCGCTGACCACCTCGCCGTTCAGGATCACCCGTGACAAATGCAGCGCAGCGGCGCGTTCAGTGTCTAGCGCGTTCAGGAAGGTGTCATAGAACGATGGGGTAAACAGCATCTCGTCGATGTGATTTTCGGACAGGAAATGCGCCAGCCGGGTTGGTGCGAACAATGTGCCCGCATCCGGGAACCAGAGGCTTGCACCGTTTCGCAGCGGTCTGAACATTTCCCAGATGGCAAAGACGTAAATGCCAACACGGGTATCGGGCGTGTAGGGCGTATAAGCGTCGCGCCATTGATACGACAGAAACGCGGCATCCTGTGTGACCGGGATGCATTTGGGGCGACCGGTGGTGCCAGACGTCGCCACTAGATAAATTGGATCGGTGGGGGCAACAGGGGGGGCGCGTAGTTCCTGTGGCGCGGTGTCCGTGCTGTTCAGGGCCTCCGCCAGAAACGCCTCGGCCTCGAGGGTGGCGCATTCGCCAGACAGTTTTCCAGGCTCCGCGGGTTCACACAGGATCACCAGGCCAACCCGTAGCTCTGACAGAATGTTATGCAGAACCATTTGCGGCATCGCCGGATCAAGGTGCACAAAGGGGCGGCCGTGAATTACGCAAGCAATGGCGCTTGCACCCATTGCAAGCCCCGGAGCGCCAAAGATTCCCACAACCTCATGCGCGCGCATGGGCGCATCCAGTGCCATGACAAACTGGCCGAGCTGAGCATAGCTGAGTTGCCGGTGGGCGTCAGACAACGCAAGTCTATTGGCATGAGACTCAATGGCAAGAACAAGCTCTGAAGCAACGGTGTTCGACAAGGTGCGATCCTCGTAAGGGTTCCAAAGCGAGCACCCTAACGCCACTCCGCGCGAAATACACTACCTGCGTTACAAACTAACGTTTCCCCGCCTGTTGATCCTCCACACGCATGGTGGCGTTGCTATCCCGGCCCTTAGGCCAAATGCGTTGCACGCACGGCAATTGATCACGGGTGGACCGACACGTTTGCCATATTGACGCGCGCGCCGCCGGGGAAATCAATTCATCACGTCTTGTGCCCAGGGTGGGTTGGCGCCTTTGCGCGAGACCGTAATGGCAGCAACCTTTGATGCAAATTCCAGTGCTTGTCTTAACGCATCAGGGCCAAGTTTTGAAAAGGTCTGTGCATCCAGATAGCCATTTTCATTGAGTGTAGTTAAAAAACCCGCATTGAAAGTATCACCTGCACCAACCGTGTCTGCGACCTCTACAACTTCGGCGGCAACATGAATTTCGGAACCATCTGACAGGACCCCAATCACCCCATCAGCGCCGCGTGTCATGACAACGACGCCTGGACCTTGCTCCATCAACTGGGCGATTTTCTCTGAATAGGGTCTGGCGTCAGGAAGCATCCAATCCAGATCTTCGTCAGAAACCTTGAGGATATCGGTTTTTGCCAGCATTCCCTTAAGACGTGCTCGGTATCGGTTTTGATCAGGAATGAATTTTTCGCGAATGTTTGGGTCCAACATGACCACGCGCCCATGATGTTCGCGCTCCAATAGGGTGGCATATGTTTCTGCTCCCGGCTCCACGGCGAGGCTGATGCCACCAAAGAAAAGCGTGCTGACATCATTTGGGACCGTTGGCAGGTCGCTGAGGTCCAACATGCGACCAGCTGAGTTTTCATCCATGAAGCTGTAGTTGGCCTGACCGCGCACAAGCGTCACAAATGCCAATGTGGAAGGGCGGCTTGAATGTGCGACAAAGGACAGGTCGACATTTGAAGCGCGAAGATGCGCTGCCAGCTGCTGGCCGAACATGTCTTCAGACAGGGCTGTAAACAAACCGCTGGCCACGCCCAGCCGACCCAGTGCAACCGCCGTATTCAGCACCGCGCCACCACAATGTGGCACAAAACCTTCGGCTCCGGTCAGGGTTGGTTCTGGGATCATATCGATCAGGGCTTCACCACAGCATAGGATCATATTGTTGTCTCTCATTCCGAGTGTTGCACCTGCTTCAGATAGGTTTGCAGCGCGAACATACTGCCGTCAGCCCATATCATCTGCAACCAGCGGCAAAACGCTGGGGCAAACACCTTGTCTTGAGCAAGGCTGTCGTAGATCTGCGATTGTTCCAGCCAGGCTGCAGGCCGTTTGGCGCTTTCGCGTGCGGTCTTTGAGAGGCGCTGCCAATCCGGGTCGTTTTCTTGAATGACGGCCCCGCCATCACGCACACCTGCGCACATGCGCGCCCAGAGCGCTTCGACCAGTGCCAAACCTTCGATGGATCCACCGCGCGCCAAAGCATCGCGTATGATGGGTAAGATAAATTCCGGATGGCGCGATGATCCGTCAAAGGAGACGCGGCGGGTAGTGTCGCGAATTTCCGGGTTTGAAAACCGTTGTGCTATCAGTTCAACATAGGCAGTTGGTGCCATGCCCGGCACCGCTGACACATAGGGCACAATTTCTTCGTGTTCGACCTTGTGGAAAAACTGCGAAATCAGCGGGTGCGCCATGCATTCCGCGATGGTTTCAACCGACGCCAGCTCTCCGACATTGGCCAAAACCTGATGGCCCGCATTGAGGATACGAATTTTCATTGCCTCATAGGCGTGGACCTCAGGTGTTAAGATCACCCCCACCTCTTCAAGCGCGGGCCGCCCGGCGCAGAAATCCACTTCGATCACCCATTGTCGATAGTTCTCATGTGTTACCGGGGCTGCATCGTCGATGCCGAAACTTTGCACCAATTCAATTTCGTTTGGACCGGTTGCTGGAACGATGCAATCCACCATGGAGTTGGGGAAGCTGCAGCTATCCCCGATCCATTTTGCAAGCGCAGGGTCGATATGTTGCGCCAATGACAGGATTGCCTGCTGCGCAATGGTGCCATTGCCGCGCAGATTATCGCAGCTAAGCACCGTGAAAGGCCCCGCACCCGTGGTGTGTCGCAGTTTGAGAGCGGCCACAATCGCTCCAAAAACCGTGCGCGGGGTCTCAGGGTGGTGAATGTCGTGCTGAATATCCGGGTGTGCAACATCCAACCCACCGTCGGTCGCCGAGATAAAGTAGCCGCCTTCGGTGATTGTAAGCGATACGATCCGAATATTGGCTTCGGCCATTTGGCGTATCAATGCCGCGTTGCCGCTTTCAATCGGCAGGTAGTCGATCATCGAACCTATGACTTCGGCGGATTTGCCTTCGGGGGATAGCTCAATCAGCGTGGTCAGGTGATCCTGCGCAATCAAACGATCGCGCATGGCCTGATCCTGCGGGCGAACCCCGGCACCAATGATGGCCCAATCCTGCGCCAGCCCCTGTTGCATCAGCTGGTGAATATACCAAGCTTGATGGCCACGGTGGAAATTGCCAAGGCCAATATGCACAATACCTGCACGCAGTTCAGAGCGATCATAGACAGGGCGGGCCACCGCTGCTGGAAGCCGGGGCAGATTGACATCTGCAAGCGCTACTCCGGGGGGATTTAACTTCGCGCAAGCCATCACATTCTTAGACCTTGGGCATCAAATTTGTGGATCTGATCAGCCTGCGGCGTCAGGTAGATCGTATCGCCATGTTTGACAGAGATGTCACCGCTGACACGCACAGTGAACATGTCTGCCAGACCCGTGTCATGTACGTGGATGAAAGTGTCTGAACCCAGATGTTCCGCAACCCCAACGCGGCCTTTCCAGGTGCCATCCGTCATGCTGACCTCAGTGTGTTCTGGACGGATGCCAATGGTCGACGCGCCATGTTTCTGGGCTTCTGGTCCGGTCACAAAGTTCATCTTTGGCGAGCCG
The DNA here is from genome assembly GCF_009617595.1 of Tritonibacter aquimaris. Lineage (GTDB taxonomy): Bacteria > Pseudomonadota > Alphaproteobacteria > Rhodobacterales > Rhodobacteraceae > Epibacterium > Epibacterium aquimaris. The sequence goes on from NZ_WIXK01000006.1 coordinate 168,611, forward strand.
ATGAAGCCAGCTACAAATTCGTTGCGTGGCTTGTGATACAACTCCAGTGGCGTGCCGACCTGTTCGATCACACCAGCGCGCAGCACCACGATTTTATTGGCCATTGTCATGGCCTCGACCTGATCATGGGTCACGTAGATCATGGTGGTTTGCAGGCGTTCGTGCAGCTCGCCAATTTCCAGGCGCATCCCAACGCGCAAAGCGGCGTCAAGGTTGGAGAGTGGCTCGTCAAACAAGAAGGCCGCCGGTTCGCGCACAATCGCGCGCCCAATGGCAACGCGCTGACGTTGACCGCCAGACAGGTCCGCAGGTTTGCGATCCAGATAATCCATGAGGTTCAGGGATCTGGCCGCCGTTTCGACGCGCTGGTCGATCTCGGATTGGGCCATTTTTGCCATGCGCAGCGGAAAGCCAATGTTTTTGCGCACGGTCATATGAGGGTAAAGCGCATAAGATTGAAACACCATGGCCAAGCCGCGCTGGGCAGGTGGCATTTCGGTCGCTACTTTGCCGTCGATTTCCACCTCTCCCGAGGTCAGATCTTCCAGCCCGGCAATCATGCGCAGCAAAGTGGATTTACCGCAGCCAGAGGGGCCGACAAACACGGTGAATTCCCCGTCTTCGATGGTCAGATCCAAAGGTGGGATGACCTGAACGTCACCAAAGCTTTTGGTCACGTTTTTGAGTTGAATACGTCCCATTGTCGTTCCTTATTTCACAGCGCCGAAGGTCAGGCCTTTGACAAGTTGTTTCTGGCAGAACCATCCAAGCACGATGATGGGTCCAACGGCGGCTGCAGAGACCGCGGAGAGGCGTCCGAAAAACAATCCTTCAGGCGCACGGTTGCCTTCGATGAGTTTGGAGAGCGTCGCCGCATCCGTGGTGGTCAGGCGCACGGTCCAATAGGCTTCGTTCCAGCAAAAGATGAAGCAAAGCAAAGCGGTTGAGGCGATCCCACCCCAGGCGAGCGGGATGAGAATTTCCTTGATCTCACCCCAAGTGTTCACCCCGTCCATCTGACCGGCTTCGATGATGTCTTTGGGGATTTCCTTGAAATAGGTGAACAGCATCCAGACAACGATCGGAAGGTTGATCAGGCTCAGCACCAGGATGATCAGAAAATGCGTATCAAACAGGCCTGCCGATTTGGTCAGGAAGGTCATGGGATACAGCACCGCTGCTGCTGGGAGCATCTTGGTCGAGAGCATCCACATCAACACATCTTTGGTTGCGCGGCTTGGGTTGAACGCCATCGCATATGCGCAAGGAATGCCAACAACCAGGGTGAATGCGGTCGCAAAAACTGCGGTGATGACCGAGTTTTTGGAAAAGCGCCAATAGTCGTAGTTTTCGGTCATGTTCAGGTAGTTTTCAAGCGTCGGGGTGAACCAGATAAGGTGTTCAGGTTTCACCGCATCGGCATCGGTTTTAAAGCTGGTCAGCACCATCCAGAAGATCGGGAAGAAGAACAGTAGCCCAACGATCCATGCCAAAGTTGGCCGACCGTATTTCGAAAATCTTGAGGGTTTTGCAACAATTGCCATTGGTCTTTTCCCTTATTCCATCAGTGTCTTGCCAATCATGCGCAGCAGGAAGAAGGCGACGATGTTGGCGAGGATGACTGCAAAGATGCCTGTGGCACTAGCAGCCCCGATGTTATTGTTGGCAAATTCGCCGATCAGGTACGGCAGGTTCTTGTTGCCGTTTCCGCGACTGACGATTTCGATTTCCGCATAAAGCGACAGGTGGAAGATGGCCTGGATCATGACCACAATCGCAATTGGTCGCGCCAGATGTGGCAGGGTCAGAAAGCGAAACTGCGACCACGTGCTTGCACCATCAAGCACAGCTGCTTCTTTTTGCTGTTGGTCCTCGGATTGCAGCGATGTCATGAAGATCAGCACGGCAAAGGGGGTCCATTGCCAGGTCACCATGATGATCACAGCATAGGCAGAGGTTTGTGTGGCTCGGAAGGAGATCGGCTCCAGCTCTGGCCAGAATGAGAAAAACCACCCAACCAAAGGCGCGTTGCGCAGGGTTTCGACCAGCTCGTTGATGCCGCCAACTGCAATGCCTTGCAGGCCCAATACCGGATCCAGGATCATATTGATCCAAAGAACGGCATTCACGGCAGGCATCACAAAGAAGGGGGAAATCAACAGCACCCGAACAATGCCCTGGCCCGGAAAGGTCTTATTGATCAGCACCGCAATCAACACGCCCAGAATGACGGTCAAAATCAGGATACTGCAAACGATGAACAGGCTGTTTTGGATGGCAAACAGGAAGTCTTTTGATTTCAGAACAAATTCATAATTCCCGAAACCGCGCCAATTGCTCAGGCTTGGTGTGGTCCACTCAGGACGGCGCAGGCTGTTCAACACGTAGCGAATAAAGGAAAAATAGAGGGTCATCCCAAGTGGAATGAGCATCCACACTAACAGTAGGAGTACCGCAGGTGTTTGAAGAAGCCGAGGAAGCTTTCTTTCAGACATGGTCCTATCCTCTCAGCAAAACGGTTTTATCGTTTTGCATCTTGTATTTGGGTTGCAATTGCTTGGATGTTAGGCGGTACCAAGGCGATCTAGCAAACCCTGTGGTACGTCATGGGTGGGGCCCGGCGTGTTTGAACCAGCTACCGGGCCCTTGTGTGTTTTAGTCGTAGTATCCTGCTTCTTTCATGATCGCATCTGCGGCTTTTTGCGAAGCAGCCAGCGCCTCTTCGACAGATTTTGCGCCAGACAGGGCCGCAGCCATTTCCTGCGCTACTGCCGAGCCAACCTCTGGGAATTCAGGGATCGCGGCGAACTGCACACCCACATAGGGTTTCAGATCCGTGGCCTCTGGTGCGGCACTGTCGATTGCAGCCAATTCTGCGGCCGCAAATCCGGCTGCAGCCTGAAATTCAGGGATGGCATAGGTCGAGGCGCGTTGACCGGTTGGAACTGAACCCCAGCCAAATTCGGGGTGATTGCCAACAGCATTTACATAGTCCTTGGATGTCGCCCACTCGATAAAGCTGGCAGCTGCTTCAGCATTTGGCGAACCTGCCGGGATGGCCATTGCCCAGGCCCAGAGCCAATTTGCGCCCACCGGGTTACCGGCGTTCGGAGACTGTGCATATGCGACACCGTCCACTTCGAGGAAGGATGCTGCGATGGTTGCGTCAATCCACATCCCGCATTTGCCCTCGTTGTAGAGCGCAAGGATTTCATTGAAGGAATTGCCTTCAGATCCGGGAGGGCCATAGGTACCCAGAAGATCCACGTAGAAATTGATCGCGGCGTTCCATTCTGCGCTGTCCAATTGGGGGCGGCCTTCGGCGTCAAACCATGCGCCACCAAATGAATTCACCACCGTGGTGATGAAGGCCATATTGTCGCCCCAGCCCGGTTTGCCGCGCAGGCAGGCACCGTAAACGCCGTTATCCGGATCATGGATCGCGGCCGCTGCGGCCTTTACGTTGGTCCAGCTGTCATTGTCAGCGATAGAAACACCGGCCGCATCGGTCAGATCCTTGCGATACATGACCATCGACGAATCACCATAGAAAGGCGCGGCATAAAGCTGGCCGTCATGGGATAGGCCATTGCGCATGGCGGGTAGAATGTCATCAACGTCATATCCGGCCGAGAAATTCAGTGGCTCAATCCAGCCAGCTGCACCCCAGATCGGTGCTTCCTGCATGCCGATATTGATAATGTCATACTGGCCGCCGCCGGTTGCGGTGTCGGATGTGACTTGTTCGCGTAGGACCCCTTCTTCCAGCGAGACCCATTTCAGCTCAACACCGGTTTTTGCAGTATAAGCCTCTGCAACCTTCTGCATGTTGATCATATGACCGTTGTTCACGATCGCAATTGTCAGTGTTTCGGCAGAAACACCACCCGCAGCCAAAAGTGAAATGGCGGTGGCTGTACAAAGCGCGCCTTTCTTCAACATCCTCATCCTCCCTAAATTAGATGCTTGATACAAATCTAGCGCCTAATGGCAACTTGCGTCAATTTAAACTTTACGCGCGTAAATTTTGTAATTTAGGGAGGAAACTCAGGCCTTTATGCTGACGATCTCATGATCAGCCGCCCATCATAAAGCGTTTCGCGTCGCGAATCGGAGATCTCTTTGGTTTCAATCCGCTCCAGCAGGACGGCGGCACTTTTCTTGGCAATAGCCTCATAATCTTGCGAAACAGTTGTCAGTGTCGGGCAGGTGTAACGCGAAAACGGGTGATCATCGTGACCCGCAATGCGTAAATCACAGCCATCACCAATTCCCACACGCAGCCCTGCTTCAAATGCCGCAGAAAGCAGGCCAATGGCCAGGCGATCATTGCTGCACAGAATGGTGTTTGACGGCAGATTGCGATCCCGCACGACCCGCGTGCCGGCGCGAAATCCGATTTCCTCAAATTCCCAACCTTCGCCCTCTGCTTGGATAAGCTGTGGCTGATGTCCAAGCTTTTCCATAGCTGCGATATAGGCGTGCCGGCGCTTGAATGCGTTTGGGTTGGTTGGCGATTTCATCTCAAAAAAACTGGGCGCTTCGCCTGTTCGGCATAGGTAATCCACAACCAGACCAATGCTTTGCTCGTTGTTTGAGCCGACAAAAGCTTCGCCGATCTCATCGATGTTGGCATCAAACAGAACTGTGGGCACATCTTGGCAGAAGGCTTTGATTTTTGCATGATCGGATGCGCGCCCCAACGGTGCCAAAAGAACGCCAGCAGGTTTAATACTGCGCAGGTTTTCCAAATTGGCGATCTCCATGGCCGGGCTGCCATGCGATCCAAGCAAAACCGGGCGAAAGCCGGTTTCAATGACATGCTCTTCAATCGTGCGGGCAATTTTCGCAAAAAACGGATCTGCCAGATAGGGGACAACAACGCCGATGTTCTTGGTCAGTCGTCGATTTTGGTTCACCGCATAGAGATTGGGCTGATAGTCGTATTGCTCCAGTGCGGCTTCGATCCGTTTACGTGTCGAAGCGCGTACACTGTCCGGATCGTTAAAGAATTTTGAAAGCGTCGGCCGTGAAATACCACTCACGGAGGCAAATTCTTCCATGTTTTTGATTTTTGTGCCTGAGGTTTCTTTGCCTGACATGGGGCCTCCTTTGTCGGATTTCACTCCTCCGCTGGATTTGTGAGCTTCGATTTTATCACCATAAATAGTTTACGCGCGGAAACATAGCCCTGTGAGCTTTGGTTATGCTTTGGATCGCGTGTTCACATTCTATACGGCGCGGGTTCTGCACCAACGTGAAGGGGGGAGGGTCATGTGCGTTCGACGGTTGCAACGCTTTCAAATCAAAGTCGAAACCTGCAGATACATCACAAAGGCAGCAGGTTATTGCGATGCGTGTCAAATGAAATGACCCTCGGCGAAGAGGGTCAAAACAGTGTTCGTCACGATATTTAAATCGCTGGGATCAGAGGCCAATACAGCAGTATTTGAGCTCCAGGTAATCCTCGATCCCGTATTTGGAGCCTTCGCGCCCGGTGCCGCTTTCCTTGATGCCGCCAAAGGGGGCAACCTCGGTGGAAATAAGACCGGTGTTTACCCCGACCATGCCGTATTCCAGCTCTTCCATGAATTTCCAGGTCTGGCTGAGGTCTTGGGTATACACATAGGAAGCGAGGCCAAACTCGGTGTCATTGGCGGCGGCAATTGCCTCATCGGTATCCGAAAAGCGGAACACAGGCGCCAGCGGGCCAAAGGTCTCTTCGCGCGCGACGGCCATATCGGCTGTTGCTCCGGCAATGACGGTCGGTTGGAAGAATGTGCGCCCCAATTCGTGGCTGTCGCCGCCGGTGGCAATGGTTCCGCCTTTGGCGGTTGCATCCGCGATATGCTCACGCACCTTTTCCATGGCGCCTTCGCTGATCAGCGGGCCGATGGCTGTGCCTGCTTCAAAACCATCGCCAACCTGCAAGGCCGATACCGCAGCGGTGAGTTTGTCAACAAAGGCGTCATAGACCCCGTCTTGCACATAAAGCCGGTTGGTGCAGACGCAGGTCTGGCCAGCATTGCGGAACTTGGAAATCATCGCACCTTCGACTGCCTTGTCGAGGTCAGCATCATTGCAGACGATAAACGGCGCATTGCCGCCCAGCTCCAGCGACAGTTTTTTGACTTGCGCCGCGCCCTGTTGCATCAGAATCTTGCCTACGCGGGTGGAGCCGGTAAAGCTGATTTTGCGCATCTTTGGATGGTCACAGAAGGCTTTGCCCATCGCGGGGCTGTCATTTGACGGCACCACAGAAAAGACGCCTGCAGGCAATCCAGCCTCTTCGCCGAGCTTGGCCATTGCCAGTGCAGACAGCGGGGTCTCAGTTGCGGGTTTCACCACCATGGTGCAGCCCGCCGCCAGGGCAGGGGCTGCCTTGCGGGTGATCATGGCATTGGGAAAGTTCCACGGCGTGATCGCGCCCACAACACCGATAGGCTGTTTCATCACCAGGATGCGTTTGTCGCGCTGATGGCCGGGGATAGTGTCGCCGTAGATCCGTTTGGCTTCTTCTGCGAACCATTCGACAAAGCTGGCACCATAGAGGATTTCACCCTTGGCTTCCGCCAGCGGTTTACCCATTTCTGCGGTCAGGATCGCAGCCAGATCATCGGCGTGTTCCACCATCAGGTCGAACCACTTGCGCAGAATTGCAGCACGTTCCTTGCCGGTGCGCGCAGCCCAATCCTTTTGGGCATGAGCTGCGGCCTCAATTGCCGTGTCCGCATCAGAGACAGCGCAATTCGCCACAGAGGCCAACACATCACCGGTGGATGGGTTGAACACATCGAAGCGGTTTTGGGTCTTGATCCACTCCCCGTTAATATAGGCCGCATCGACCAGCAGATCAGAACGCTTGAGAGTTATCATTTGTGGCTCCTACATAGTAACATCGGGCGAAACCAGTCCGCCCGATGTGTCTTGATTTCCTAAGGGCTTAGGCGCGCAGATCGCCGCCCAATGCTGTGCCATCTGGCGCAGTGTCAGCACCGTCTGAGACCGCAGATGGATCTTCCATCAGGGATTTGATCACCCCCCATGCCATCAGTACAACCAGCACCGAGATCGGCAGCGCAGCTGCAATCGCAGCGGTCTGAAGTGCGGATAGGCCGCCCGCAAGCAACAGCACAGCTGCCACCAGACCCTGGGCCAGACCCCAGATAATGCGGTGTTTCTTAGGCGGGTGTGCATTGCCCATCGACAAGATGGTGGTCACAACCAGGGTGCCACTGTCAGAGCTGGTGATGAACCATGTCGCCAGCAAGAAAGTGGTCAGCGCTGAAATGATCCAGGTCAGTGTTCCGCCATCTGTCAGCAGCTCAATGGTGCCAAAAAGCGTGCCGCCCAGGTTCCAGTTGTTGACCATGTCGATCAGGCCAGCGGTGCCTGCACCACCTTCGGCGTTCAATTCGATGAACAGGGCGTTGCCGCCAAAGATCGAGATCCAGATGAAGGCCATAGTGGTGGGTACAAGCATCGCGCCGAACATGAATTCACGAATGGTGCGACCTTTGGAGATGCGGGCGATGAACATGCCCACAAACGGTGCCCAGCTCAGCCACCAGCCCCAATAGAAGATGGTCCAGCCGCCCTGCCATTTGACATCACCCGCGTCAGAGGCGGTCCAAAAGCCCATGGACAGGAATTGTGTTGCGTAATCCCCAACAGAGTTCAGCAAAAAGCCTGCGAGCCACTGCGACGGGCCTGCAATAAAGAAGAACAGGATCAGCACGATGGTCAGAACGATATTCCATTCCGACAGGATCTTGATGCCGCGACCAATGCCTGACACTGCCGACAGTGTTGCAATGATTGAAATGCCCACCACCAGGATAACCTGTGTTGTGGTGCCGGAATCCACCCCAAAGAGCACATTCATACCCTGTGCCATCTGGGTCGCGCCCAATCCCATTGAGGTTGCGATACCAAACACGGTGCCAAAAACCGCCAAAAGATCAACCGCGTGACCCGCCGGGCCATAGATGCGCTCCCCCAGGATCGGATAAAGAGCAGAGCGGAACGTGAGTGGCAGCTTTTTGCGGAAGGCAAAATAGCCAAGGGCCAGGCCTGTCAGCGTGTAAATCGCCCAACCGTGCAGGCCCCAATGGAAGTTGGTCACCCGAACCGCATCCACGGCGCGTGCCAGATCCATTTCTTCATGGCCGGCCATATCGGCAAACGGGTTGTTCGGATAACCCCAGCCTGCGGAATTGTCGAAGTAGAACAGCGGCTCTGCCACGCCAAAGAACATGATGCCAATCGATACAGACGCCGAAAACAGCATCGCAAACCAGGCAAAGCTGGAAAATTCGGGCTTTGTATCATCATCCCCAAGACGGATCGATCCAAAGCGGCTGAACATCAGATAGACGCAGGCAAAAAAGATCACGATAACCGAGCTGATGTAATACCAGCTCAACGCGCCTTCGACCCAGGAACGGATGCCGCCGTAGATTTGGCCAGCAAACTCAACATTGAGAATGGTAAAGACCACAAAGGCGGCAACCATTGCTTTTGATGCAATGCTCATTCCGTTGTGCAGGCCTTTGAAGAGCCCTTTGTCGGAGACCAGGTTGCCCCCGCCCTCCGGGTTTGGTTTGTGTGTCATCTAGTTTCCTCCCATAACGCAGGTCAAAGCATCACTTCCCATGTGATGCCGAATTGGATGCGGCTCAGCGCATCACAAACGGATCCGGGATCGGATCATCGCTTGTGCGCAGCCAAACCGTTTTGATTTTGGTGTAATCCAGTGCCGCCTGGAGCCCGCCTTCGCGGCCATGGCCGGACAGCCCATGCCCGCCAAATGGCGCAATCGGGCTGACGGCGCGGTAGGTGTTCACCCAGACGATCCCAGCGCGGATTGCACGGATCATGCGGTGGGCGCGGGTCAGGTTTTGGGTAAACAGCCCGGATGCAAGGCCAAAGGCCGTATCATTGGCGATGGCGATGGCTTCGTCTTCTGTATCAAACGAGGTGACAGACAGTACGGGGCCAAAGAATTCATTGCTCAAACACTCCGCATCCCGTGCGTCAGAACAATCAAGGATCGTGGGCGGGAAATAGAAGCCTTCCCGCTCAAGCGCCTCGCCCCCTGTGATCAGTTTTGCACCCTGTTGCAGCGAACGTTTGATCAGATGCTGGGCGGTTTGGCGCTGGCGCTCAGTACACAGCGGGCCAACTTCTGTGGCCATATCATCCGGCGCGCCAATCACGATGGCTTCGGCTTTTTCTTTCAGGCGTTTGAGAAAGGCATCTTTGATCGACGCCTGCACCACCAGACGAGAACCCGAAACGCAACTTTGCCCGGTGGCAGCAAAAATGCCGGAGATCTGCGCGTTGACCGCGCTTTCGATGTCGGCGTCTTCAAATACGATAAACGGGGATTTCCCGCCCAGCTCCAACGAGGTTGAGGCAAGGTTTTCAGCCGAATTGCGCACGATATGGCGCGCAGTTTCCGGCCCACCGGTAAAGGCCACATGCACAACTTTTGGATGGCTGGTCAGGGTGGCACCTGCAACCGGGCCACCGGTGATCACGTTCAAAACACCCTTGGGAAAGCCTGCCTGATCAAAAATCCGGGCAAACTCCAGCATCGGTGCTGGGCCTTCCTCTGAGGCTTTCAAAACCACGGTGCAGCCAGCCGCCAAAGCGGGGCCGATTTTGACCGCTGACAGGAACAGCTGCGAATTCCACGGCACAACGGCCGCCACCACGCCGATCGGTTCGCGGCGCAGCCAGACCTCCATATCCGGTTTGTCCACCGGCAGATGTGCGCCTTCGATCTTGTCGGCGAGCCCCGCATAATAGCGATAATACTCTGCCACATAGGCAATCTGGGCAGAGGTTTCACGGATGATCTTACCGGTGTCGCGGGTTTCCAGCTCAGCAAGGCGGGGCGCGTTTTCGGCGATAAGATCGGCCAGACGCAGCAAAAGCTTGCCTCTGGCCGTTGCTGTCATGCCCGCCCATTCCGGCGAGAAAAAGGCACGTTCAGCAGCGTCAACAGCCTGGTTTACGCCGTCTTCGCCCGCCTCAGGCATCTGGGCCCAGACCGCGCCCGTGGCGGGATCAAGACTGTCAAACCAAGACGTGCCATCCGAAAAGGCACCATCGATATACTGTTGAAACTGCTGCATTTTACTTGGCCTCCTTATTGAAACGCTGGCATTACATCTTTGATGAAACGCTCAAGCGATGCTTTCTTGCGCTCAAAGCTCATCGAGCTGTCGATCCAGAAAGAATATTCATCATATCCCAGCGCTTCAGACTTGCGGATCCGCTCGGTCACCACATCTGCGGTGCCAATGACCAGGCTGCGCTCCATGTTTTCCGGCGTGTAAAACGGATGGTTTGCAATGTCCTCATCGCTCAAGGGCGCAATCAGGCCCTGGCTGATGTCGCGCTCGTTTTTGAACCAGGCACCAAAGTAGTTGAAGAACCGGTTCAGCTCGACCGCCGCTTGTTTGGCGTCTGCTGTATCTTCGGCCACATAGGTATGGCGCAGCAGCATGATCTTGGGGCGTGCAATATCCGGGAATTTGGCGCAGGCATCGTTGAATTTGCCCATCAGGCTTTCAACTTCGTCATCGCCATTCCACAGCGGTGTCACCTGAACGTTGCAGCCGTTTTGAACTGCAAATTCATGGCTGTTGGGATCGCGCGCGGCCACCCAGATTGGCGGGCCGTCTTTTTGCACTGGCTGCGGCGCAGAAGTGGTTTTGGCGAATGAGTGGAACTCACCCTCCTGAGCATAATCGCCTTCCCACAGTTTTTTCACTGCAGGCACCAGTTCACGCATGCGCTGACCGGCTTCCCAGGCATCCATGCCGGGCATCATGCGCTCATATTCAAAACTATAGGCACCGCGGGCAATCCCCAGGTCCAGACGTCCTTCGGTGATCAGGTCGGTCATCGCCGCTTCGCCTGCAAGGCGGATCGGATGCCAGAACGGCGCAATCACGGTACCGGTGCCAAGGCGCACGTTTTTGGTGTGGCGCGCCAGATCCACCAGATTCAGGAACGGGTTTGGTGCAATGGTGAAATTCATCCCATGGTGTTCACCGGTCCACACCGCATGCATACCGCCATCATCTGCGATTTTGCACAGTTGGATGAATTCATCATAGAGCTGCTTTTGATCCTGATCCGGGTCAATGCGCTCCATATGAGCAAAGAGCGAAAACTTCATATTACTTGCTCCCATTTGCAACGGATTTCACTTCGCCGCTGACTTCATTTCCGAGGTAAACGCCAAAGTTTCCAAATTGGCTTTCTTGTGCAAAGCGCTCCAGCATGGTGCACATGGCCGGGTCCGCCATGTCAGCCAAAGTGCTGGTGGTGATTTCCGTAAACACACCTTTGGTCGGGGTGCCGCCTTCTGCCTTGCAGAGGAAGGAAATATGCTGGTGTTTGCGTGCCTTGTCTTCGTAGATCGAGTAGATGAAGCCAGGTTCAGCCTCAATCCCGGTGTCCGCAATCAGCTGTTTCAACGCATTGGTTGCACCATCTGACACATCTTCGCTTGTGGGCAGGGTCAGCTTGCCCTGATCATTGCCCAAAAGCAGTACCTTGCCGTCGCGCTCAATAAGTGCGGACACCACCAGATCGGTGCGCTCGCTCAGCGCTTTTGCCTCTGCAGTGGGGGCAACATAGGCACCACGGGCGTAGCCGAGACCGGGGGTTACATTGTGGTCAAAGGCTTTCACCTCACCGATCAAAATCAGATGGTCGCCTGCATCGACGGTTTTGTGCATCGCGCAGTCAAACCATGCCGACACCCCCTCCAAAATAGGGGAGCCATGCGGGCCATTTTGCCACTCCACAGCGGCAAACCGGTCTTTGATCGGGCGGGCAAATGTGTTGGACACCTCGATCTGATCCTCAGCAAGGATATTGACCCCGAAGGTTTCTGCCTTGGCAAAGCTGTCATAGTTGCTTGAGGTATTGGCCAGGCACACCAGAACCATCGGGGGATCGATTGAGACCGATGTGAATGAATTGGCGGTGAAACCCAGCGGGTTGCCGCTGTCGTCATAGCTGGTCACAACGGTTACGCCGGTCATAAAGGTGCCAAACGCATTGCGCAGTGCGCGCGGGTTGTTCAGCATTTGCGGGTCAAATTGGCTCATGCGACGTTTTTCTCCTCAAGCGGGGTTTGCAGCCACTCCTCCAGCGCTGCATTCACGGCGTCTGGGGCCGTTAGATTTACCATATGACGGTGGTTTTTGATGATAACGGCACGCCCGAGGGGGGCGGCCTCTGCCATGGCCTGCGACATCTCAGCCGATGAGTTGAGGTCACCATCACCGGTCAATGCAAGCAGCGGGCAGCGGATGTGGGCAAACCCATCTGCATAAACGGCGTCGCCGTGGGCAAAGGCGGAGTAGGCGGTTGCATAGCCTTCGATCCGCACGGTTGAAAGCCAGTCAGACACTTGTGCACGGGCGTTTTGTTCAACGTCCGTGTCGCCAAACCAACGTGTCAAAGGGGTCTCGAGATCAAATGATCCTTCAGAGATTTTCTCAGCGCGCGCTTTTACGGCGGCGCTGGCAGCTTCGTCGCGGCAAAATACACCGTTCAAAAGCGCCACACGTTCCAATCGTTCCGGGTGGGTCGTTGCAAACCCGCCAGAGATCAGCGCACCCATGGAATGGCCAGCCAGATTGACGCGATCCAGTTTGAGCGCATCCAATGTCGCCAGCAACCAATCCACAAAAACGCTCAACGCAGAGCCGCTGGGGATGACATCGCTGCCGCCATGCCCCGGCATATCCAACGCAATCACATGGTGGGTCTCACCAAAGGCCTCCAGCTGCGGCTGCCAGGATGCGGATTGCATGCCAACACCGTGGATCAAGACCAGTGGCGCGGCTTTCCCTTTGTGGGAAAGCCCGACCTCACGATAGGTCGTTTTGCCAAATGGACTAGACAGCTGCAGGGTTTTCAACGTCATGTCCCAATTCCTTAAGGTCTTGATAACGATCGCCAATACGGTGATGCGGGCGGCCACCAATAGAGGCACCAAGCGCAATTACAATCTCGTCAGGGCCGGGCGCGTCCGCGACCTGCAGCTGAATGGTCAGATAGTGGCTGCGACGACCGCCATCGTTTTTATCCATCAAAGGCACCTGCAATGAGGCGTTTGCCGGGCCGCGGGTGTTGGTGAAGGCCAGGTAGGATTTTGCGCCCACCGCCTCGCGGTAGAAGTTCCCGAACCGCAGCGTGTGGATCAGCGCAGAGCCGTGCTCGACTTCACCGTTTACACCAACAATAGCGCCTTTGCCGTAAGCTTCGACTTTGTCGCCACCGCCTGCAGCTTCAAGCACCATATCCGTCAACAGCTTGCCCAGGCCCGGCGCGCAGTCGTGAATGGCGGGTTTCAGGTCTTCGACAAACCCCATCCCGGCCCAGGGGTTTTTGATCACGGCAAGCGCTGCGATCATTTTGAGTGGGGTCTCAGCGACCTTGCCCCCTTCGATCAGGGTGTTTTCCACGTGAAGCAGCGTTTTGCGGATTTCTGCGGGCATTGAGGCTCTCCTCTGTGATTCTCTGGCTGTAACATGGTATACCATCATACATTATGTCAATCACACCTTGATAAGATCTCGCAACACTGCTAGCGATTTGGTCATGGACACGACACCAATGGCGAAAATTGAACAGCCTCCTGCAACGCTTAGAGACATGGTTCAGGAGCGATTGCGTGAGGCGATTATTGAGGGTTTTTTTGAGCCTGGACAAAGGCTTGTGGAAAGACCTCTTTGCGACCAGCTCGGGGTGAGCCGCACGGTAATCCGTGAAACGATGCGGTATCTTGAAGCCGAAGGGCTGGTTGAAATCCTGCCCGGTCGCGGCCCCATCGTGGCCACGATCAGCCAGGAAGATGCGCGCCAGATCTTTGATATCCGCCGGATGCTTGAGACCTCAGCGGCAGAAACCTGCGCCGATAAGATCGTGCCGGAGCGCGCTGAAGCGTTGCAAACGGCCTTTGACCGCCTGAAGCAGGTGGGCAGCACAAAGGCACCGGGGGAGTTGTTCAAAGCAACCGCTGATTTCTATTCGGTCATCTTTGAAGGGGCGGGACATCACATCGCCTGGGAAATCGTGCAGCGTCTCAATGGGCGGATCAGCCGGTTGCGGATGATGACCCTTTCCACCCAAGAGCGCAAACGCCCCGGCATCGTTCATATGGAGCACATCTGCGCGGCCATTGTTTCAGGTGATGCCGCCGCCGCGCGTCATGCGGTCGAAGAACACCTGGAAGACACGGCAGCAGTTGCCAGCAAGCTGCTTTCAAAGGATGCCGAAAATGACTGATCAGCCCAAAGCCTATTGGATTGCCAATGTCACTGTCACCGATCCAGATGCCTATACGGGCTATCAAGAGCTTGCACCTGAGGCCTTTGCCAAGTTTGGCGCCCGGTTTCTGGCGCGTGGGGCGGCGCAGTCGCTTGAGGGCACAGACTGGCAGCGCCGGGTGATTATCGAATTTGACAGTATGGAGCAGGCGCGGGCCTGTTACGATTCCGATGAATACCGCGCCGCCCGCGCGCGGCGCAAAGGGGCCTGCACGGCTGACATCGCCCTGATCGAAGCTCTGGTCTAACTCAAACCAAACTGGATGAAACATGGAAGACTTGTTTGAAACTGGCCTCGCGCAGCGCAAGGCCACCCTTGGTGCTGAATACGTCGAAAACAATCTGGCGGCCGCAGATGACTTTACCCGCCCGTTCCAAGAGGCGATGACCGCCTGGTGCTGGGGCTTTGGCTGGGGAGATGATGCGATTGACGTGAAAACGCGCTCGCTGATGAATCTCAGCATGATTGGTGCATTGGGCAAAATGCACGAATGGGAACTGCATCTGAATGGGGCCATCAACAATGGCGTCACCAAAGATGAAATTCGCGCGGCGATTCATGTCATTGCGATCTATTGCGGTGTGCCGCAGGGGGTTGAATGTTTCCGCATTGCCAAACGCGTTCTGGCAGAGCGTGACATGGCGT
This sequence comes from Tritonibacter aquimaris, assembly GCF_009617595.1. Lineage (GTDB taxonomy): Bacteria > Pseudomonadota > Alphaproteobacteria > Rhodobacterales > Rhodobacteraceae > Epibacterium > Epibacterium aquimaris. Next base: position 183,620 of record NZ_WIXK01000006.1, read on the forward strand.
AAGCCACTCGTTGTATTTCCGGATCCGTTGGGGCGCTGCTGTTTGCAGCGCTCTTTTTTGTGGCGGGTATGGGGTGCACCCAGATTGTCTTGCAGCCCGATTGCAGCTCTTGGTCAATAAACCCCTTCCGTATTGCTGGTTTGTGTGGAACAAAACGAGAATATGGAGGTGGTTCGATGGCTCAGCTGAAAATAGACAACCCCACTGCGCGCGCCCTGTGGTTGTCGTCGCATGGGCTTGCGCAGACCCCAACCGGTCCATTGGATACGTTGGAGCTGATCCAGCATCTGGGTTTTGTTCAGCTCGACACCATTCAGGTGGTGTCACGCGCCCATCACCATATTCTGTGGAGCCGCAATCAGAACTACCGCGAGCCCCAGCTAGATCCATTGCTGCGCAACACGCGGCAGGTGTTTGAACATTTCACCCATGATGCATCTGTACTGCCGATGGCGTTTTTGCCGCTGTGGCAGCGCCAGTTTCAACGCATGCAGCAACGGGTTGCGCGCTCCAGCTGGTATGGCAAACATCTTGATCCCGATCTCATTGCGCAGGTCACGCGACGGGTGCGCGAAGAGGGGCCGCTGTCGACGCAGGATTTCAACACCCAGGTCGAGGGGGCCAAAACCATGTGGAAGCGGCCACCTCATAAAATGGTTCTGGATTATCTCTGGTATTCTGGCGTCTTGGCGACCTCGCACCGTGTTGGCTTTACCAAAGTTTACGACCTGGCAGAGCGGGTTTTTCCGCAGGATCTGCCCCAGCTCAGCGATGACGCGCAGATCAATGGGCTGTGCACAGCGGCGCTTGACCGTCTTGGCTTTGGCACCGCTGGCGAGATCCGCAAGTTCTGGGATGCCTGCGACGCGCCTGAGGTCAAAACCTGGCTTGAGCGTGAAAACGCGCCTCTGGTTGAGGTGGAGCTACAAGGGGCTGATGGCAGCTGGAGCAACGCCTTTGCCTGTCCGGATATTGAGGCACGGATTGCCGCGCTGCGCGATCCCACCAGCCGTCTGCGTATTCTCAACCCGTTTGATCCGGCGATCCGCGATCGCAGCCGGCTCAGCCGCTTGTTTGGGTTTGACTATACGGTTGAAATGTTTGTGCCCGCCGCCAAACGCAAATGGGGCTATTATATTTATCCGCTGCTGGAGGGGGGCCGTTTTGTTGGCCGGGCTGAGATCAAGGGGGATCGCCGTGCTGGTACGCTCACGCTCAGTAAGCTCTGGTTTGAAAGCGCGCGTCTGGATACCGCAAAGCGCAGGCAGAAACTTGCAGCAGAGCTTACGCGCCTTGCCCGCCTTGCGGAGCTGCAGCAGGTAATCTGGCTGGCGTAACCCCGGCCTTTTTACGCGATACTGTCGATGATGATTGCGGGCATCACTGGGGTGGTGCCGATTTTTCCGACCCGACTCACGGGTTAAAAACCCTTGCTTGATGTTTGTTGAATCAGATGTTTGCGCGCAAACTAATGATATAATGTGCGTTGTTCTTCTGTGGGTCGAAATTTTTGCTGATTTTTGAGATGTGTAATATATTGTTTTAAATGTTTAAAATGAACTGATGTTCAATTTTAGTGCAGTGTGGTGTGTCACGTTAGGGAATTTATTGCGCAATATTTGCGTTTTGGTTTATATCCGTATTTGGGCATGTAGCGTTTCGTGATTTTAATGATCCTGCGCTTGTGCCGAGTTGATAGGGAGGGGTTTCCCCTCGGAGGAGAATATTATGAAAATGACCTTCACGCGCCGCGCAGCCCTGGCTGCGCTGACCTCTGTTGCGGCCCTTGCTGGGGTGGCATCCACCGCAGCGGCAGAAACCGTTCGCCTGCGTTTCCACACATTCTACGGCACCGAAATCGATCCGATCGCGAAGAAATTCCGCGATACCGTAAAGGAAAAATCCGGCGGCTCGCTGCGGATCCAGTATTTCCGCGGTGGTGAACTGGTGGCGTCTGACCAATTTGCCGATGCTGTGGCAAAAGGCACTGTAGATATCGTGCACGGTGCGGGTGGCTATTGGTCCGGCAAAATTGACGTGGGCAACATCGAGGCGGGTCTGCCTGGTGCATGGGCCAGCGTTGATGAGGCAAAAGCGCTGTTCGGAAGCGAAGAAGTGCACAATTTGCTGAGCGAAGCCTATGCCGAAGCGGGCACTGTGTTTCTGGGCAAAGGCTATGGTCACAACTACGATCTTCTGACGTCCGAGCCGGTGAACTCCCTGGAGGATCTGAAAACCCGTAAGATCCGCGCAACCTCCAACGTGGCCAAAGTGCTGTCTGCCTTTGATATCCCAACCGTTTACCTGCCCGCGCAAGAGCTTTACATCGGCATGTCCACCGGTGTGATTGATGGTGCGATCTATGGTGGTCCGGTTGAATACGAACAGCTGAAACTGCACGAAACCGCCAAAAACTACACCTTCCTCAACATGCTGATGCCGGGCTGGACCGAAACCTTCCTTGCAAACCCAGCATCTTGGGAAAAGCTCTCGGATGAGCATAAGGCGATCCTTGATGAAGCCATCGCGCAATTTGCCGATGACATTCACCAGTGGCTGGCCGAGGGCAACTCTGGCGTGGCCGAAGGCACCTTCGAATACACCACTCTGCCAGAAGCGGATTCGATTGCTCTGACCCGCGCATCACAAGCGGTCTGGGCTGAAGAAGCCGAACGCTCCGAGCGCAACAAAGCGCTGGTTGATGCGCTGATTGCCAACGCCAAGGCACACGGGCGTCTGTAATCATGACCCTGGTGACACGGTATCTTGTCATCCAGGATGGTCTGTCCGAGTTTGTCGGGCGGGCCATTTCTTGGCTGGCACTCATGATGATTGCCGTGCTGATGCTCGAAATCATCGCGCGCTATTTTCTGAACTCACCAACCATCTGGGCGCATGAAACCAGCACCATGCTTTATGGTGCGTTTTGTATGCTCGCTGGGGCGTATACGATGCGCCATCAGGGCCATGTGCGCTCTGAGGTGATCTACGGCATGATGGGGCCGCGCGGCAAAGCCTTCTGCGACACCATTATCTATGTGCTGACGCTGATTGTGCTGGCGGTTTTCTTCAAGCTCGCGGTGGAGTTTGCTGCCGAAAGCTGGGCTGTGCGCGAATATTCCAACAAAAGCATCTGGCAACCGGTGATCTACCCGATCAAAACCGTGATCCCCGTTTCGGTGGGATTGGTGATTTTGCAAAGCATTGCAGAGCTTGTGCGTGCTGTTCTGACGCTCTTGGGCGTGGATTATGAGGATCCGCGTGAACCGGATGCTGAGATCGACCCGGCGCTGATGGATAGCGCCCCAGAGTGATCCAGAGCGATCTGGAATAGGGCGGGGGGCCGTCCGGGAAGGACTAAAAATGATTGAACTCGATCCGTTGGCTGTGACCGCGATCATGTTCCTGTCGATGCTGGGTTTGATGGCGCTGGGTTCGCCGCTGGCCTGGGCGTTGACAATTACCGGTGTGGGCAGCGGTTATATGCTGTGGGGGCCGGGGGGGCTCGATCTGCTGGTCAGCTCCACCTATAGCGCCATGGATAATTTCCTGCTGGTGGCGCTGCCGATGTTTATCTTTATGGGCTTGGTGTTGCAGCGCTCAGGGATCACCGATGATCTCTTTGAAATGATACACAAACTCATGGGTGGCGTGCCCGGTGGGCTTGGTGTTGGTACCGTCATCATCTGTGCGCTGATTGCGGCTATGGCTGGGGTGTCGGGCGCGGCAACGGTGTCTTTGGGCATCATCGCGCTGCCTGCGATGCTGAAACGCGGCTATGACAAAAAACTTGTTACCGGCACCATTATGGCAGGGGGCGCGCTTGGCTTTCTGATCCCGCCGTCTGTTTTGATGATCATCTATGCGTTTCTCAGCCGCGACTCTGTGGGCAAACTCTTTGCTGCGGGTCTGATGCCGGGCCTGATGCTTGCGGGCATTTATATGGGCTATGTGCTGCTGCGCTGCCGTCTGAACCCGGATCTGGGGCCGCCCGCACCCGCAGAAGAGCGCTTTAGTGGTATCGAAAAGCTGAAGTCCCTGCGCCATCTGATTGGTCCGGGCGTGCTGATTGCTTCGGTGCTCGGTTGCATCATTGGGGGTGTCACATCACCGTCTGAGGCTTCGGCGATTGGGGCGTTTGGGTCTTTGATCATTGCTGCGCTGCATGGGCGGGTGAACTGGGACATGCTGCGTTATGTGATGGCCACCACAGCCAAGCTGATGGGCATGCTGATGTGGATCACCATTGCGGCAGTGTTTTTCTCCAAAGTCTATGTGGGCCTTGGTGCAGGCATGATCGTGGGTGAGCTGATCGAAGATTTTGAGCTCTCGCCGATGTTTGTGATCATTGCGATGCTGGCCACCTATTTTGTGCTCGGCATGTTTCTGGATGATTTTGCCATTGTCTTTATCACCGTGCCGCTGTTTGTGCCGATTGTGCGCGATCTTGGCTATGACACCACGTGGTTTGCGGTGCTGTTCATCCTGTCGATGCAGTCTGCCTATCTGACGCCGCCCTTCGGCTATAATCTGTTTTACATGCGCTCAGTGGCGCCGCCGGAAATCACCATTGGTGACATCTACAAGGCCGCGATCCCCTTTGTGCTGTTGCAGATCATGGGGCTGGGGCTGGTGGTGGCCTTCCCGCAGATCGCGCTCTGGCTGCCGGGGCTGCTGTTTTAAACTAAAAAACCGCCGGGTCGCCCCGGCGGTTTTTTTGTGTGCGCCTAGTATGGTTTAGGCTTTTGGCAGCTTTGGTGCGGATTTCTCCAGCGCAAGCTCTGCATCGGAAAACACCCACGGTCCCCGCACACCTTTGACGCCTTCAGGCTCAATCACCATGCCGCGCGCCTTGATCTGCGGATCTTCAAAAGCTTCCTCAATCGAGTTGATCGGCCCGGCGGGCACCGTGGCCTCTTCCAGCGCAGCCAAAAGCGCGGCAGAGCTCCAGCTGGCAAAAGCGCGTTCAAGCTCGAGTGTCAGCAGCTCACGGTTGGTGAGGCGGGTGTCATTGGTCAGAAAACGCGCATCTGTTGCCAGGTCTTCGCGATTGATCACACCACACAGGCGCTGGAACTGGCCGTCATTGCCCACCGCCAGAATGATATGGCCGTTCTGAGTTGGCAGCACCTGATAGGGGGAAATATTGGGGTGGTCATTGCCTTTGCGCATCGGGCTTTTGCCCGAACTCAGGTAGTTCATCGCCTGATTGGCCAGCATCGCGGTGGCGCAATCCAGCAGTGACATATCAATATGCTGACCTTTGCCGGTGCGGTGACGTTGTTCAACTGCCGCCAGCACCCCAATGGTGCCATAAAGCCCGGTCACCACATCGGTCACAGCGACACCAACCTTCTGCGGCTGGCGGTCGGGTTCACCGGTGATCGACATCAGCCCCGACATCCCCTGAATCAGGAAATCATAACCTGCGCGTTTCGCATATGGCCCATCCTGGCCAAACCCGGTGATAGAACAATAGATCAGGCGCGGGTTCAGCTCTTTCAGGCTGTCATAGTCCAGCCCGTATTTTTTCAGCCCGCCAACTTTGAAATTCTCAATCAGAATATCCGCATCCGCCACCAGCGCGCGCACTTTCTCCTGGCCTTCTGGGGTGCGGAAGTCAGCGACAATCGCGTCTTTGCCGCGGTTTGCGCTGTAGTAATAGGCTGCACTTCTGTCGTCATCGCGCTCAATAAACGGAGGGCCCCAGGTGCGGGTGTCGTCGCCTTTTTCAGATTCGACCTTGATCACTTCGGCGCCAAGGTCCGCCAGTGATTGGCCGATCCAGGGGCCTGCCAGAATGCGGGCCAGTTCAACAACCTTCAGACCTTCAAGGGGGGATGACATGTGCTATTCCTTCTTAGGGGCAGGGTGGGCCTGCAGTATTTACAGGTAGGGTGGGGTGCAGGCCGAAACTACCTCGGCCGGGCGGTCTGATACATTGCGGAAACGATGCGGCTCGCGTGAGTTAAACAGATAGGCGTCCCCCGCCTTGAGGATGCGCGCCTCATTGCCCACGGTGATCTCAAGCTCGCCCGCGATAACAATGCCACCTTCATTGGCTTCATGCTCCAGCATCGTTGCGCCGGTGTCCGCGCCCGCTTCATAGCGTTCATGCAGCACCTGTAGCCCATGCGCCTTGGCATCGCCCACCTGTTTGATGGTGATCTTCTGCTGGGCTGCTTCGTCGCCTTGATACAGCAAAGATGTCAGGTCGCGCATTTCAGATGGTGTAAAGAAGGGCTGCTGATTCTGTACGATTTCGGGTTCAAAAAACTCCGACATAGTAATGCCGAATCCACCAAGTATCTTGCGCAAGGATGCCACGGATGGGCTGCTGCGGTTGGTTTCGATCATCGAAATCTGCCCATTGGGCACGCCAGCCGCCTCCGCAAGTTGCCGTTGAGACATGCCGAATTGGGTTCTGAGCGCTTTTAGACGTCCGCCTACATCAAATTCTTCGGTATCCATGGTCAATCTCTTTGTTTCGCTGCCTTGAGTATAGGAATCTGATGCTCTTGCGCAATTTATTACTAGAAAAACTCAAAATAATGAGCAATGGTGCACGGCAAATTAGAGCAAGATTAGGAGGAGAATCTGACATGAGCCTCACTCAAACCCTGAAAACCCGCCGCGAAGCCGCCATTGCAAATGGGGTGGCCACCCGCGGAATCTATGCGGCGCGCGCCGAAAATGCCGAACTCTGGGATGTGGATGGCAACCGCTTCATCGACTTTGCTGCGGGTATCGCGGTGAACAACACCGGCCACCGCCACCCCAAAGTGATGGCCGCCGTTGCCGCACAAAGCGAAGCCTTCACCCACACCTGTTTCCACGTTGCCCCCTATGAAGGCTATGTGGATCTGGCCGAACGCCTGAACGCGCTCACCCCCGGTGATTTCGTCAAGAAAACCATGCTGGTGACCACCGGCGCCGAAGCGGTTGAAAACGCGGTCAAAATGGCGCGTGCCTATACCGGCCGCTCCGGTGTGATTGCCTTCTCTGGCGCTTTCCACGGCCGCACCCTGATGGGCATGGCGCTGTGTGGTAAGGTGAACCCGTACAAAAAAGCCTTTGGCGCAATGCCCCCCGAAGTGGTGCACGCTCCGTTCCCCAATGCCTTCCACGGTGTCAGCGTTCAAGACAGCCTGGATGCGCTGGAACTGCTGCTGCGCTCCTCAATCGACCCCGAGCGCGTCGCGGCCATTATTCTTGAGCCGGTACAGGGCGAAGGTGGTTTCAACGTGGCCCCGCCTGAGTTCCTGCAAGCCCTGCGCAAGATCTGCGACACCCACGGCATCTTGTTGATCGCTGACGAGGTTCAGGCCGGCATGGCCCGTACCGGCACATTGTTTGCCTTTGAACATTCAGGCGTGGCGGCGGATCTGGTGACCATGGCCAAAGGTCTTGCTGGTGGCTTCCCGCTGTCTGCTGTGACGGGCCGCGCCGAAGTGGTTGATGCAGCGCCTGCAGGCGGCATCGGCGGCACCTACGCAGGTAACCCGCTTGCAGTTGCCGCGGCCAATGCAGTGCTCGACGTGATCGAAGAGGAAGGCCTGTGCAAACGCGCCACTGAAATCGGTGACCGCATCAAAGCGCGCCTGAATGATATCGCGGCGCGCCCCGGCAATGAAGCCATCGGTGATGTGCGTGGCCTTGGTGCCATGGTCGCGTTTGAGCTGGTGACAGATCGTGCCACCAACGCGCCGGATCCTGCACTGACACAGGCGATTGTGGCGCAGGCCGAATCCAAGGGTCTGATCATCCTGCCCTGTGGCACCCGCGCCAATGCTGTGCGCCTGCTGCCGCCGCTGACCACACCGATGGAACAGGTGGATGAGGCGCTGGATATCCTGGATGCCTCCATTGAAGGTGCGATCAACGCGCTGGCACAGGCCGCCGAGTAATCGCAGCCCTGGGGTGGTTGCAGGCCAGGGGGGATCCCTGGCCCAAGATGACCACAGGCCCATGACCTTCCGACCACTGCGGGCACCATCCATTTTCCCGCTGGTCGATCCGGGACGCCAACATGATCCCCAGTTGGCGTCCCCCTTTTTGATCTTTAAATGCCGATGAGCGAGCTCATGAAACAGAACCTTATTGCCGGCCAATGGCTGGATGGCGCAGAAGCTGCGGAAAACCTCAACCCGGCCGATATCTCTGACTGTATTGGCGTTTATGCCCGTGCATCAGTTGAACAGGTGAATGACGCCGCACAGGCCGCGCGTGCTGCTCTGCCCGCGTGGTCTTCGGCGTCGCCGCAATTGCGCGCGGACCTGCTAGAAGCGGTGGCGCAGGCGCTGTTTGCCCGCAAAGACGAAATCGGCACCCTCTTGGCCCGCGAAGAGGGCAAAACCCTGGCCGAAGCCATCGGCGAAACCGCCCGCGCGGCGCAGGTCTTTCGCTTTTTTGCCGGTGAAGCCCTGCGTGTGGGCGGTGATGCGGTTGCATCCGTGCGCCCCAACGTGGATGTTGAGGTGCAACGCGAACCTGTTGGTGTGGTTGGCCTGATCACGCCGTGGAATTTCCCGATTGCCATCCCCGCCTGGAAAATCGCCCCGGCGCTGGCCTATGGCAACACGGTGGTGTTTAAACCCGCAGATCTTACGCCTGCTTCGGCGCATATTTTGGCGGAAATCATCCACGCAGCAGGCTGCCCGGCGGGTGTGTTCAACCTTGTTATGGGGCGTGGCTCCGTTGTTGGGGATGCAATTTCCACCCATCCCGAGGTCGACGCGATCTCCTTTACCGGCTCTGTGCCTGTGGGGCGTGATCTTGCCGTGACCGCCGCGCGCGGCATGAAAAAGATCCAGCTCGAAATGGGTGGCAAAAACCCCATGGTGGTGATGGATGACGCCGATCTTGATATTGCGGTGCCCACCGTTCTCAATGGTGCGTTCTTTTCCACCGGTCAGCGCTGCACCGCTTCCAGCCGCATTATCGTGGATGCGGGCATCCATGATGCATTTGTGGAACGGCTGTTGCGCGACATGGGCGCGCTCAAAGTGGGCAACCCGCTGGACAGCGCCACTCAAATCGGTCCGGTGGTGTCGGAAAAACAGCTCAGCAACAACCTTGAGTATGTGAAACTCGCAGGTGCTGAGGGCGCAGAGGTCATCGGCGGCGAACGTCTCAGCCACGAAAGCGTTGGCTACTTCCAGGCTCCCGCCGCCTTCCTCAATGCAACAAATGATATGCAAAGCAGCCGTCAGGAAATCTTTGGCCCCTGTGCCTCCATCATCAAAGTCGCAGGCTTTGATGAGGCGCTGGCCGTGGCCAATGACACCGAATTTGGCCTGTCCTCCGGCATCTGCACCAGCAGCCTGAAATATGCCCGCGAATTCAAACGCCAAAGCGAGGCAGGCATGGTCATGGTCAACCTGCCCACCGCAGGTGTCGATTATCACGTGCCCTTTGGCGGTCGCAAAGGCTCCTCGCATGGCTCACGCGAACAGGGCCGTTATGCGGCGGAATTCTACACCGCCCTCAAAACCAGCTACAGCTTTGCAGGCTGAGCTTTTTAATACGGAGATGTCATGACAGACCAGGCCTCAACAGCATCCATCAAAACCGTGGGCGTCATTGGCGCAGGGCAGATGGGAAACGGCATCGCCCAGGTCTTTGCGGCCTGTGGCTATGACGTATGGCTGAACGACATCTCCGACAGCGCGCTGGAGCAGGCTCTGGCGCGCATCAATCGCGGCCTCTCGCGGCAGGTGGAGCGTGGCAAGCTCACCGATGATGCCCGCGACGCCACACTTTCGCGGATCAGCGCCACCACCGAATTGGCCGCGCTGGGAGAGTGCGATCTGGTGATCGAGGCCGCCACCGAACGCGAAGAGCTGAAAAAACAGATCTTTGCCGCGCTGCTGCCGCATCTTGGTGAAGATGCCATTCTGGCCACCAATACCTCTTCGATTTCCATCACCCGTCTGGCGGCGGCCACCGATCGGCCCGAACGTTTCATTGGGCTGCATTTCATGAACCCGGTGCCGGTGATGAAGCTGGTGGAACTTATCCGTGGAATCAATACCGCAGATGAAACCTACCAGCAGATGCTTTCTCTGATTGACAGCATCGGCAAAGAGGCCGCCACCTCTGAAGATTACCCCGCCTTTATCGTCAACCGCGTGCTCATTCCGATGATCAATGAAGCGGCTTATGCGCTTTATGAAGGGGTGGGGGATGTGGCCAGCATCGACAAGGCGATGAAACTGGGCGCCAACCATCCCATGGGGCCGCTTGAGCTGGGGGATTTCATCGGTCTGGATACCTGTCTGGCGATCATGCAGGTGCTCCACGATGGGCTGGCGGACACCAAATACCGCCCCTGTCCGCTGTTGGTGAAATATGTCGAAGCAGGGTGGCACGGCCGCAAAACGGGCCGCGGGTTTTATGACTATCGCGGCGAAACCCCGATCCCCAGTCGGTGATCATAACCAAAGGATACGCCCATGAAGGTCTTGGTACCTGTAAAGCGCGTGATTGATTACAACGTTAAGGTTCGTGTGAAAGCGGACGGC
>NZ_WIXK01000007.1 GCF_009617595.1 Tritonibacter aquimaris
GAAACCTTCTTCAAAACCATCAAGTCAGAACTGATCTGGCGGCATTCATGGGAAACACGGCGGAAGGCAGAGGTGGCTGTAGGTATTATACTGCGACCCGCAATAGCCGCCATTCGCTGCATTTCCTTCATGATCTGATCAGAGGTTGCGGCTGGACCTCGGATTTTGAACGGCTACAATAACACAAGCGCACTTGCGCGTCCGACTAAGTTGCGGCTGGACCTCGGATTTTGAACGGCTACAATCGGCCTAGGCTTCGAAATGGGAGAACCCATGTTGCGGCTGGACCTCGGATTTTGAACGGCTACAATGCATGTTAGAAAAATCGTCCCATATTATAGTTGCGGCTGGACCTCGGATTTTGAACGGCTACAATTGCAATGCAGGCTGCAGGCGCGCTGACAGGTTGCGGCTGGACCTCGGATTTTGAACGGCTACAATTTGGACGTCTGCCAAGGCTACAGTTACCTAGTTGCGGCTGGACCTCGGATTTTGAACGGCTACAATAACCCATGTCGCTTGTTCAATTCAGCCACAGTTGCGGCTGGACCTCGGATTTTGAACGGCTACAATGCAATAGACAATGAGATTGTGCAATATACTGTTGCGGCTGGACCTCGGATTTTGAACGGCTACAATAGTGGGCTAGTGCTTACTGGGATAATCGTAGGTTGCGGCTGGACCTCGGATTTTGAACGGCTACAATTGCACGAACATCTCCTGCCTAATGGGCTTGTTGCGGCTGGACCTCGGATTTTGAACGGCTACAATATCCCTCGTACACGCGGATCAGGAAGTTAGTTGCGGCTGGACCTCGGATTTTGAACGGCTACAATCGCGTCATGGTCAAAGAAGATGTTGCGGGGTTGCGGCTGGACCTCGGATTTTGAACGGCTACAATCAATCAACGCCGCACAGCGCTATCCCGTCGTTGCGGCTGGACCTCGGATTTTGAACGGCTACAATGCCCGGCATTACCGATGAGGTGGTGACGCGTTGCGGCTGGACCTCGGATTTTGAACGGCTACAATACCGGCTACACCCCGCAAGCGTCTGACGTGGTTGCGGCTGGACCTCGGATTTTGAACGGCTACAATATGGCGCGCCCCATGCGCACCAAGAATCCGGTTGCGGCTGGACCTCGGATTTTGAACGGCTACAATAGATCTCGGATCAACTCTCTGAAAAGAGTGGGTTTTGTTCGAGATCTATTGTCAGTTTTCAACATGAATCACTTCAGAACATCACAAGTTGCTGCGGATTTTCCCGGGCCGCATGGCGCCCCTGATCCGAGAAGTGAATAATATCACGATATTGCCGGTCAGTGAAGTTGAGGATCTGCACGTCACCTGACGCGGGTAAATGGCGTTCGATCCGGTTGACGCGCGTTGCGAAGGCTTCTTTGCCATTGACAAAACGAGCATAGACCGAAAACTGACTGCGTTCGAACCCCTCATCCAGCAGGAAGTTGCGAAATGCCGCCGCTTTTTTGCGCTGCAGTTTCGTGTCGGTGGGCAAATCGAACATCACAAGAATCCACATCAACCGATATCCTGACAGTTGCTTGAAGGTCACGCTCATGTACCCAAACCCGTCAGCATATCCGACGTCGGCGGGACCGGCAAAGCGAGGGCCAGCTTGCCGCTCTCGAAGCTCTGCCCGAGCGATGTAGCGAGCTTTATCAACGCGACCGACACAGGTGTCGTGCCGCCCTGCAGCGGCAAATCTGTAGCGATCAGCCTGGCCAAGGCCTGCTTGGCCTGGGGATCGACATCTGAACCGCGAGACGCGACGATCCCGCACACCGCGCAATCGACCAGGGGGCGGAACGGCTCCAACAAATCATCGGCCAGAGCAAATGCATTGCCCCGGTTGCTGTGAAACAGGCCAATGGTCGGGTGCAAACCGGCCGCGACCACGGCACGGGCGCAGGCAGCACGTAACACGGTATAGCCATAGTTCAGCAGCGCGTTTTCATCACCTGCGCCGATGTCGCGGCGGAAATCAGGCCCCATCATGCGCGGCCAGTAGTAACGCGCGGCCTGGGCCTCGATGTTGCTGCCGTCGCCCGAGGTGATCCGGCGCCGCATCATATGCAGGGGCGCGGCGTCCTGACCAAAGGCGTCGAGCGCGGCGGCCTGCATCTTGACCTTGGCGCTAATGACCTGTTTCCACGCCTGTTTGATCATGGGTGTCTTGGCGTGCCATTGCGCCCGCATACGGGCACCCTGCAGGTGGTGGCCTTCCAGCGGCATAAGCACTGACTTCGGCGCATGGTTGGCGGCGCACAAAACAACCGGTGCGCCACGCTCCGCCAGTTCGGTCAGCAGCGAGGTCGACCAGGTGGTCCCATGGGCATGCACCATGACGCCTGCGACCTGATCCAGAGGCGTCCGGCCGATTTCGGCGCCCTGTTCCGAGACCTTCAGAAAGCCGCGTTCGCGCGAGAGGTGGCGGCCGTCGGTGGCAATGTCGATGATCTGATCCATGCGGGTTCCCGTTTTGAAAACGGTGTTCATTCAGGGCCGCAGGTGATGAGAATTGGTTAAAATCACCCGATGCCCCACCGACAGGCACCGGGAGTGGCCATTATGACACAACCTATGCGCGCAAATCCTGCGCCACGCCGGGGTCCCGAACCCGGCCCATTTCATCGACATAGACCCGGCGGCCACCGGACTTGATCAAAGTGGCGGCGCTCAGGCGGATATAAAGGTCTTCTTTCGATTTACGGTAGCGGTCCGAGGCATTGGCCTCGTTATGGGGGACCAGCTCGATGCCGCCATTGACATTGAATTTTTCCACTGTCGCGACAACCGGACCAAACTTGCTTTGCTCCAGACGCACCAGATCGCCCTTATGAAACCGGTGCAGGCGTTTAGCGGCCGGGTGCGGTTTGGACGTTGTATCGTTGTGTGCGTCAAAGGTCGCCACGACGTGATGGGAGACAGTTCCATCCGGCAGCTTCCAGATTTCGTAGCGCGCATTGCTATCAGGTTTGTAGCCTTTGTAAGCGCGACCATTCTTATCCTTGATGGAAATCACCTTCAGCGCTTCTTCCATCCGCACCCGGCGGATGCCGAAATAGGGATTGTCGGAGTGATCTGGCAATTTGCGCGCATCGGCAAATTTAGCCAGCGCCTGTTCAAAGTCCTTGCCTTCTAACCCGCGTGTAACCCGCGCCAGATGTCGTTGCAGGTCGGCGTCGCGGATATTGGCGCCACGATTCGTGATGGCAATATCGCCGGGTTTCAGTGACATCAAAGGCTTGCGGGTAACCACGGTGCCATCGCTCGTCAGGCCATAGGCGGTATCGTTGTGCAACTGGCCGCTGCTGCTGTCGCGGCCGGATTTGCGCGCTGCCGGGTCAATCCTCCCGTGGTCGGCCCGGTGGCTGACAATGATGCGCTGAAGCTGCGCGGCAATGTCGTCGCGGAACTCGACCCAGGGCGGCGGCACCGCGCGCGCCACGTCTTCGGCACCCTCCAACTCATCGCTGCCCGCCATTTTGCTGATCCGCTGGATCAGCGCGCGGTCTGTTGCCGCGATCACGGCCGCATCAATCGCATGATGGCGGTGGTCGGTGCGGTTCTTGGCCTTTACCGTCTTCTTGCCGTTGTCACTCAGCGCGGTGATCCCGTTCAATCCCCAATGGCGCCGCAGCATTTCTGTCAGCCGTCCCGGCACCACCCAGACATGGCTTTTGCCATCCTGGCCATCATACAGCGCCTCCAGATATGTCCGGGCGATCCGGGCCAAGTATTGCGTATCCTTCAAGGCCCGGGCGGCGAAATCATTCTCGCCCTCGAACCGCTCCATGGCATCGGGTGCAAAGCGCCAGGCACGGTTTTCGGGCAGGTTCTTCAGATTGGCAGAGATCTTGTCCCATTGCGGGGTGCCGCCCCAGGCCTCCCACGGGGTCTTGTTGGATTTCTGTCGGTTGAATTCTTTCAAGCACAGGGTGCGGTTGGCAAAGCCATCGTCCAGAGTGCGCGAATAGGGCAGGATGTGGTCCACGTCGCAAGAGCCGTCAAACAGCATCTGCGCGCTGATCTGCTGGCCGGAATAGGGGCATTTGCGCAACATGGCATCGTCACTCAGGCTCTCCCACAGGCGCAGCACCATGCGGTTGGCGCCAGTATCGGGGATACCCATTTCGTCGAGTTTCTTGCTGCGCTGCGCGGCGGCGTCGGTGTTTTTCTTGATGGTCTTGTTGACTTCCTTCTTCTGCTCTTCCGACAGTTTCAAGTCGCGTGCAAGCTCCACCACGATTTCATCGGGTTTGCCGTAGACGGTGATGATCCGGTTCACCAGACGGCGCAGTTGGTTCAGTCCGATATGCACCGTGGGGTTGGTGATGCGGCCATAGCGGGTGATGTCGTCATCTTTTTCGTCATAGCTGCCGGGGATCACATGGCGGTCCAGGATTTCACCGTAATAGGGTAACTGTTCCAGCACCTCACCTGTGCGGCGGTCCGAATGGTGCCAGCCGCAGCGTGCCACCGCCTCACTATAGGGGATCACCTCCGCTTCCAGCGCGGCCAGAATCCGCTTGGTCGCGGTCAGGCCCAGCCGCCCGTAACCTTCAGGCAGCGGGGCGTTCGCAGCCGTTTCGGCATGATCGCGGTCCAGCGCATGTTCGCTCACCAGCCAGTCCGACAGCGCATTATGTTCGGCATCGCTTTGCACCGCCCGGATGCGCTCGATCACTTGCCACTGGGTATCGGCGTCCAGTGTTGACCAGCGCGAACCGAACCGGTCCGGGTGTGAGAGACTGGCGCGCACCGGATCGCAGGCGATGGCGTCGCGTATGGCGGTTTCCAGCGTGAAAGATTGTTCTGGGCGCAGCTTGATCGTTTTGCCAAGCGCTTTCAGCTTCATCACCATGCCCGCTAGAGATTTGGTGTGCTTTTTATTGTCCAGCGCATGCAAAATCTGGTCGCGCTCCTCGCGGGTCAGTCCGCGTGCGGCCTCGCCCTTGGCCGCGACCCGCAGCGCATTGACGGTTTCCACCAGAATGCGGCGCTGGTTCAACGGATGTGCCGCAGGGATGCGCTTCTCGTCCGAGAACAGGCACAGGCCAACCTCAGGTGTCTTCAGTGGTCGCTGGTGAAAGATGATCAGCGCGATCTCATCCCGCAGCTCATCCGTCAGCACATCAGGGTGATACCCCGCCTGTGCGGCCCACAGCTTGTCGTATTCCTCCGACAGATGGCGCCGGTCGGGGTAGAAATCATAGCCCGCCTCTTCCTTTGCGTCTGTGTCGCGCCTTGCGACCGACAGCCGCGCCCGCACCGTCGGCACCTGTTTCGGATCCGGTGCGGCGGCCCGGCGCAGATGCAGAAACTCGCCATAGGTGCGGGCGTCCTTGGCCATCATCGCCTGATCCAACCGGGCGGTGGCATCCTTGATCTTGCCGCTTTCATTGTCGCCTCGGTCGGTCTTGCGGTTGGATTTGAACCCGCGCCGTTGGTTCAGATGAAACAGCGCCCGGCCGAAATGAGCCAGCGGCAATTCCTGGTCCAGCCCAAGTGCGCGCAGGGCGTAGGGGTCCAATTGCTCCAGCGCTTTGGCCTCCGCCGGATCAACTGGCATCAACCCGGTCTCGGCCATCCGCTTCATCAGCGCTGCCTTGCGGCGCAGGAACCGGTCGCGGCGCCTTCGTTGCGCCCGCGCCGCACGCCGGTCTACCGCCAGCGAGGCTTTGGTTTTCGGATCGCGCCCGTCCGAGAAAATCCGCACCCCGCCATCGATCACACCGCAAATTTCGCCCTCATGGGTGGCATAGAGCCACCAGCCAATGGAATTTGTGCCAATATCCAGCCCCAAGCGCATCGCAATCTCCAAAAGAATATTACTCAGGATTGCATCCCGGATTCTCGGATGCAATGTCAGATTGCGGTTGTGCGCTGTTTCGAAATATGCATCGTAGGCTTTGTTCAAAATCCGTGGTCGAGCCGTTAACAAGCATTCGACTGCACCACATCGAAGCGCAGGCTACGGCCTGCGCTTTTTTGTTTCTGCCTCGATGCCTCGCAACCTGTCGTGTGCTGGATGTCTGCTTTCCATGTGGTGCTCAGGTTTCTTCGCCTCGCAGCAAGTGGCCTCGGTGTTGTTGAGTTTTCAAAAGACATGGGTTTCTCCTTCAAGCGGGTGTTGAACTTCGAAGAGGTCGCGCTCCAGACGTTGGCTGAGGTTGCTGGTCTTCGAGCGGAACAGCTGAACGAACTCGTTTCTTGGACTGGGCGGCCTGCAGGTGACATTCGTATGCATTTTCGCGGAGAGCTAGTCCCGTCGCGCGCCTTGCGAAGTCCCGTGGTGCGGGGGTGCCCGGATTGCCTGAGAGCGGACATCGCAGCGCAGTCTGTCGCGCCTCTGACAGCTATTACATATCGAGGAGACTGGCAGCTTAAAGACGCCAAGGTCTGTATCATGCACAACCGGCCACTTGTTCCACTTTGGGAAGAAGATACGCCCTTGAGGCGATGGGACTTTCAGGCGCGGTTTTTAGATTTACAAGCAACACTTGGCGCGGCGCAAGCAGAGGAAACAGCCTTCAATGTCACAGCCCATGATCTGTGGCTCGACAGA
The DNA here is from genome assembly GCF_009617595.1 of Tritonibacter aquimaris. GTDB lineage: Bacteria > Pseudomonadota > Alphaproteobacteria > Rhodobacterales > Rhodobacteraceae > Epibacterium > Epibacterium aquimaris. The sequence goes on from NZ_WIXK01000007.1 coordinate 6,592, forward strand.
CGTTTGCGGACGGGGAAAGACGGGACTTGGTTCAAGGGCCACACGGTCTTTGCCGCAGCAAGACTGTGCAAGCATATTGGGCGACAGATCGTGGATCATGGTCTTGTCTGCATGGGCCTTCCAGTGGAGGAGGACCGGCCCGAACAACGGGGCTATCGGTCGCTGGTGGTGCCCGAGTCTATGGTGGCCGTGATTGATCAAAGGAGGACCAATGTCGAGCCTCCGACCGCTGCGGCCTTTGCCCGTAGCATCGGTTTGCGTAAAAAAGGAGCCTTTCTCGCCTTCATCCAAGACGGTCACACGCCCGCAACATTGATCGAAAATCCCAAGACGGGGAAAGCGGCCTATCACATGACATAGAAGGACATCGCTGCGTTTCGATCGCTGTTCGCGACAATCACGTTGCTATCCGAGGAAACAGGATTACACCGCAACTCATTAAGCCGAGGCTTGAAAATGGCCGGGCTCATGCCGTTCACTCCAAACGCTCGGAGCTATGGGGGAATTTACCTGCGCCAGGATGTTGCTCGTGTCGTTTCGGGAATTAGCCCAAAATCAATAAGTTGCTAAGAGTGAGGCGCTTTGTTCTGGCGACCTGAGAGAAACCTCTTGACAGCCAGTTGGCACGCTTATGCCCAAAACTGGCACTGATATGCTATAATGACAAATTTATGAAATGGCGACCCCTGAAGGACTCGAACCCTCAGCCTGCTGATTAGAAGTCAGCTGCTCTATCCAGTTGAGCTAAGGGGCCTGACCATTCGTGTGATCTAGCAGATGGAACAAGCGAGGAAAAGAGACCTTCTTGGTGATCTTGGGATGAAATCGTGCCAGGTATCAAATTAGAGAACTGTGACGATCGTGCCCACAGGAACCCGATCGTAGAGATCGGCAACATGTTCATTGGTCAGGCGGATGCAGCCGTTTGAGACAGCGCTGCCAATGGTCTCTGGGCGGTTGGTGCCATGGATACGGAAATAGGTGTCGACGCCGTTCTGGTAGAGATAAAGCGCGCGCGCCCCCAGTGGGTTTTGGGGGCCACCAGGTTGGATATAATCGTTGTCGACAAATTTCGCATAGGCGCGCGGGTCGCGGTTGATCATATCAGGGGTTGGACGCCAGCTTGGCCATTCCCGTTTGCGGGCGATTTCGGCACTGCCGGTAAATTCTAAGCCCGCGCGCCCAACGCCAACGCCATAGCGCACAGCGCGGCGCGGTTCTGTCACGTAATACAAATAAAAGGAGCGTGGCAGCACCAGAATTTGCCCCGGTTCAAACTGCTTTTTGATTTTTACAACCTGGGGGATGGGGTCAAAACCAGTTTCTGTTTTTGCTTCAACAAAAGAAGGAAGCATAGGCACAGAAACGGCGGCGGCAGTAGACGAAATAAAGCGACGGCGGGACAGCATGGCGATACTCACTCAAAGTGACATTTGCCCAACTATGGTCCAACAGCTCTAATTATACGTCAACGCTTGTTTTAAAGGATCGTGAAAATATCGCAGATCTGCTGCTTTGAACGTGCGGTGTATTAAGCGACCTCGCGACGTTCCTGCGCCATGTAGCCTGTGCGGCGCTCAGAGCGTGGCATGTGACCAGAGTCATCATCGTCGTGACGCGCGTACATGGCCGCAATGGACAGCAGCATAGTGGCAGCCCCGGCGAAGGAGTAGGTCAGCAGCCCCAGCCACAGCGGTATGCCCAGGAAAAACACACCAAATGATGCCGCAATAGCGCCGACTACCATCCCGCAAACCAGTCCAATAAATGCCATGTTTAAACCTCTACGCGCCAATGGGTGTGTGGTGAACCCGGATTTATTAAAGACAGGTTGAGAACTTTATCAACGAAAAGCTAACTACAACTCTGTTAAAACTCTATTCATACTTAGGTATATTTCCTCGGCGCATTTTGCGCGCGCTGTACCGCTCTGGTGATTTATTGGATCAGATGATCAGCGTGGTACATGTTTTCTGCCAATGCACGGCTTTTATCCATCTCAGCTTCGAGGTGATGCCAGACTGCATAAATCGCTCCAGTTGTGATGGCTCCGACCACTGGATAGATGACCAGGAGGCTCCAAAGCGGAGCGGCGAGGAACAAAACACAAGACGTCGAAAGCAGGCCGCCAGTGAGGGCTCCGATAAGTGCGCTGATCCAAACCTTGTCCATTGTTCATCTCCTGAGTGTTTGTGCAGCCAGTATGAGACAATTTTAATGGAAGTTGTGTCCCGCTTTGGTATTTCGCCAAACGCGAAAGGTTAAGGTCTGGAGGGAACCCTATCCCAAAGGATAGGTTTGGCGGGCCAAACACAAAAAAACCGCGCCTGACAATGCAGACGCGGTTTTGTTTGAATACTCAGTTTGGATTAGCCGCGGTGGGCACCTGCGGCGAGATCCGCCACGAATTCAAGCACGTCTTTGACGGGTTTTCCGTCGGCGATCTGGCTCACAATCGCGCTGCCGACCACGGCACCATCTGCGATTTTGGCGATGGATTCGGCGTTTTCAGGTGTTTTGATGCCAAAGCCAACAATCACCGGCAAGTTAACCGCCGCTTTGATGCGGGTCACTTCAGGAGCGACATCGCTCGCCTGGGCTTCTGCTGCGCCAGTGATACCGGTGATCGACACGTAATAGACAAAGCCCGAGGTGTTTTGCATCACGCGCGGCAAGCGGGCGTCGTCGGTTGTGGGGGTTGCGAGGCGAATAAAGTTCAGACCCGCAGCCTGTGCCGGGATGCAGAGTTCATCGTCTTCTTCCGGTGGCAGGTCCACTACGATCAGGCCATCGATGCCAGCGTCTTTGGCATCTTTGAGAAAGGTGTCGACGCCGCGGTTGTAGATCGGGTTGTAGTAACCCATCAAAACGATTGGGGTTGTGTTGTCGTCTTTGCGGAATTCACGCGCCAGCTCGAGCGTGCGTTCAAGCGTCATGCCCGCTCCAAGCGCGCGCTGCCCAGCAAGCTGAATGGTCGCGCCATCTGCCATAGGATCGGTGAAGGGCAGGCCAAGCTCGATAATGTCAACGCCAGCGGCGGGCAGGCCTTTGACAATTTCAAGAGATGTATCGAAATCGGGATCGCCTGCCATCACATAGGTGACAAATGCTTTTTTGCCCTCTGCTTTCAGGGCGGCGAATTTGGCGTCGATACGGGTCATGGGCGGGCCTTTGTTCCTTGTTCTGCACTGATGTGCCGAATGTTGGCCAAGAAATCAATCCCGACCGCCCATGTGATGTGTCTACTGTAAACTACAGCGGCTTGTGCCAGCGCAGCATAAAGCTGTTTACGCCAGGGTTGCGTTCGGCGGTCGACGCATTGGACTTATGCGAAATAGACACGGAAACAGCGGAACCATTTCTGAGCTCGCGCCCAACGCCCAGAAGGCTGCGGATTTCGAAGGTGGAGCCCAGATCATTGCCTTCTTCATTGTCGAAATAGGCGCCAGGCATCACACTGGTTTCTACAAACCAACGGTTTTGCAGCTGAAATTTCCCCACGAGGCCAGCACCAATAAAGGCGTCACCGGTTTCCTGAATGGAAGCGACACCACCCCAGCCAGCAGAAAAATTGCCACGTTCCAAGAAGGCTTTGCCGTGGAGTTCGACGGCCGCAATGAAACCGTCCTCGGATCCGGTTTCGGAAAAGTCAGAATACCCTGCACCAAAGACCAGGGATTGTGCTTGGGCTGAGCCCGCAATTGCGGCGGCGAAAACAGCACCCATCAACAGAGATTTCATATACGCCCTCGTGGAGTTTTTATTGAGTGGCCAGCATATAATTGGATTCGCCTTAATAAAAAGGGGGGATAACGATCAGGTGAAGAATCTAACCAAATCGCGTCTTTCTGGCCCCATTTCCACCTTTCACACGCTTGCGTATGGGGGCAATGCTGCCTAGAAGCCCTATCCAAGTGGCATTCAGGAGGCCGATATGGGCTTTAAAATGGGAATCGTTGGTCTGCCGAATGTGGGCAAGTCAACACTGTTCAACGCATTGACCAAAACCGCCTCGGCGCAGGCGGCAAATTTTCCGTTTTGCACCATCGAGCCCAATGTGGGTGATGTGGCGGTGCCGGACCTTCGGCTTGATAAGCTGGCTGCGATTGCAGGCTCGGCTCAGATCATTCCAACCCGCATGACCTTTGTTGATATCGCGGGTCTGGTCAAAGGCGCATCCAAAGGCGAAGGCCTTGGCAACCAGTTTCTGGCCAACATTCGCGAAGTAGACGCAATTGCCCATGTGCTGCGCTGCTTTGAAGATGATGACGTGACCCATGTGGAAGATCGGGTAGACCCGGTTGCCGATGCGGACACGATCGAGACCGAGCTGATGCTCGCGGATCTGGAAAGCATCGAAAAGCGCCGTGCCAATCTGGTGCGCAAGCTTAAAGGCAACGACAAAGAAGCCCTGCAACAGGATCGTCTGCTGGCAGAAGCGCAGGCGATGCTGGAAGATGGCAAACCTGCACGTCTGGTGGAAGTTGACGCCGATGATGTGAAGGCGTGGAAAACCCTGCAGCTGCTGACCACAAAGCCCGTTCTGTATGTCTGCAACGTGGGCGAGAGCGAAAGCGTGGAAGGCAATGACCATTCCGCACGTGTTGCAGAGATGGCAGCAAGCCAGGGCAACTCGCATGTGATTATCTCTGCTCAGATCGAGGAAGAGATCAGTCAACTGGAAGCCGATGAAGCCACCATGTTCCTGGAAGAAATGGGACTGGCTGAAGCGGGTCTCGATCGACTGATCCGCGCGGGCTATGAGCTGTTGAAACTGGAAACCTATTTCACCGTTGGCCCTAAAGAAGCGCGCGCCTGGACCATCAAGACCGGCACCGCTGCACCGCAGGCCGCTGGCGTGATCCACGGCGATTTTGAAAAAGGTTTCATCCGGGCTGAGACCATTGCCTATGATGATTATATCTCTGGCAATGGTGAAGCAGGGGCCAAGGACGCGGGCAAAATGCGCGCAGAAGGCAAAAGCTACATCGTTCAGGATGGCGATGTGATGCACTTCCTGTTTAACACCTGATCGCGATCAGATGTTTTCTTGCAAAAGCGCTCCATTTGGGGCGCTTTTGTTGTTTTTGGATCTCAGGTTGAAGTGGTTGCAAAATTGCGTGAGACTGCCGCAATCAAACAAGAGCGAGCACCCCAATGAGCGATGTGACCAAGCTGATTATCGACACGGACCCGGGCATTGATGATGCGATGGCGATCTTTTACGCGGCTGCTGCCGCTGACATTGAATTGCTGGGGCTGACAACGATTTTTGGCAATGTGACAACCGAGATCGCGACCCGGAACGCCTTGCGCCTGCTGGAGGCTGCGGATCTTGCTGAGGTGCCTGTGGCTGCCGGGGCCAAAGCGCCGCTCAAACTGCCACCATTTCCGCCATCGTCTGAAGTGCATGGTGATGAGGGGTTTGGTGATATTCCTGCGGCCACACCAGCTGGGAAGGCAGTGGATGAGGACGCCGCGGATTTCCTTATTCGCATGGCGCGCGAGCACAAAGGCGAACTGGTCGTCTGCCCGATCGGGCCGCTGACAAATATCGCGGTGGCGATGGAGCGGGATGCGGAGTTTGTGCACAACGTCAAATCCATCGTGATCATGGGGGGATCGCTGGAAGAGGGCGGCAATATTACCAAATTTGCCGAGGCCAATATCTATCACGATCCGCATGCGGCGGATGTGGTGATGACCGCAGGTGAAAAGGTCACGCTGGTGGGGCTGGATGTGACCCATCGTATTCTTTGCACGCCAGAAGACTTTACTCAGATTGCGGCCAATTCTCCTGAACTTGGGGGCATGTTGCAGGACATGTCACATTTCTATTTGGCGTTCTATCTGAAGGTTGCCGGGCTTGAGGGCTGTTCATTGCATGACCCGGCTGCGGTGATTGCCTGTACCCATCCCGAGCATTTCGAAACCCGCAGCCTTGCGATGAAAGTGATCTGCGAGGGCGAAGAAATTGGGGCCACCGTTGCGGCGCCTGACAGCGGGCGCAAACCCGTGAATGTCTGCATGAAAGTGGCAGCAGATACTGTGAAAGCGCTGTTTTTGAAACGTCTGGCGCTGTTGCCCTAGCACCAATTGCACAATCGTTTCAGAAACCTGTGGTGGGGCAGGGGCGCAGGAAGAGTTGCGCCCCGCAATCGTCAACGGCCGAGGTAGCCTTCAAAGAAGGCAACAAGCGAGGTCGTCAGATCTTCTGACAGATAGCCGCCTTCCTGAATCAAGACCGTTGGATAGCCTGCAGCGGCAATCATTGCTCCGGCCTTACGAAAACCCTCCCAGCTGATCTGCATACCTTCAAGTGGGTCGTTTTCATGGGCATCCAAGCCAAGCGATACCATCAGTGCGCCGGGTTCAAATTCTTTGATGCGCTCTAGGCCTTGTGCGATCGTCTCAAGCCAGCGGGCGTCTGTTGTGCTGCGTGGCAGGGGGAAGTTTTGGTTGAAACCGGAGCCTGCGCCGCGCCCAAGTTCATCGGCATATCCGGTGTAAAACGGATAGTAGTTATCGGTTTCAGCATGCACCGACACAGTGAGCACATCCGGGCGTTCATAAAAGATCGATTGGGTGCCGTTGCCGTGGTGTACATCGATATCTAGGGTGGCGACGCGGGCGTGTGTATTGCGCAGCTGTTCCACAGCGATGGCGGCAATATTCATCAGGCAGTGGCCTGCGGCAGCATCCGCGTTGCTGTGGTGTCCCGGTGGCCGCGTCAGCGCATAGGCCGCTTTGTCACCTTCAAGCACTGCATTGGCGGCGGCCACGGCGCAATCGGCGGCACGGCGGGTGGCCTGCCAGGAGTGTTCACCGATGGGCGCAGAAACATCCCCGAAATGCCAACCTGCGCGGGCGATGATGCTTTGTGGGTAACGCGCCTCTGTCTTTTGTGGGCACAGGTTTGGGATCACCTCAATGCTGGCGTTTGGCAGTTTTTGCCATTCCTCCCAGGCGGTTTCCAGAAACGCGAGAAATTCTTTGGTATGCACTTTCTCCAAAGCGCTGCGTGGGGCCTCAGGTGGGGAGCTCACGGGTAGACCGAGCTGTTTGATCCCGTTCAGCAGGCGTTGCGCGCGTTCGGGGAGCTCGGCGTTGCTGGCGGGACGACCGTGGGTGAGGCGAAAGCCGGGGCTATGTGCTTCGGTTTCAGGGGCGTAAAAGACCTTCATCACCAGAACTCCGTTGTTTGAAAATGCGTGTAGGCGGATTTGATCAGATCCTCAAACCCTGGGCCTGTGCATAAAAAATGTCCAGACCGGGTGGTGCTGGACGTTGCCGCGCAGCGGCCGTGTCTTGGGCTCCAAGGCGGTGACCGCCTTGGAACATTGTTTTACACGCGCTTAGTTGCGGGCGAATTTCTTGATGGTGCCATCTTTCAGGCGGGCGCTGTAGGAGGCGAGCTCCTGGCGCACAAAGCCCATCAGGAAGTAGAGGGCGAAGATGTTGACCACTGCCATGGCAAAGATCGCCGCATCCGAGAAGTCGATGACCGGGCCGAGGCTTGCGGATGCACCGATGACCACGAAGACGCAGAAGATCAGTTTGAACACGAGCTCGGTGGTTTTGCCTTCGCCAAACAGGTAGGTCCATGCTTTCAGGCCGTAGTAGGACCAGGAAATCATGGTGGAGAACGCAAATAGAACAACCGCGATCGCCAGGATGTAGGGGAACCAGCTGATGCTGGAACCAAAGGCGGCGGAGGTCAGAGCCACACCAGAGTTGCCATCAACAGTTGCAATGGCAGAGCCTGCTTCGTTCATCACATAGAAGCCGGTTTCCGCGTCAGTGATCAGCTGTTGCGAGATGATGATAACCAGCGCGGTCATGGTGCAGATCACAACGGTGTCGATCAGCGGCTCCAGCAGGGAGACAAAGCCTTCGGTGATCGGCTCGGAGGTTTTTACCGCAGAGTGCGCAATCGCCGCAGAACCAACGCCCGCTTCGTTCGAGAAGGCCGCGCGTTTGAAACCCTGGATCAGCGCACCAACCACACCGCCAGCAACGCCCAGGCTGGTGAAGGCACCGGCAAAGATCTGGCCAAAGGCCCAGCCGATCATGTCTGCATTTGCAAGCAGGATTACGATCGCCGCACCCACATACATCACGGCCATGAAAGGCACGACTTTTTCAGTCACCTTGGCGATGGATTTGATGCCGCCAACAATCACCATGAAGACGATTGCAGCAAAGGCGATGCCGGTGATCCAGCCGGGGTAGTCACCAACGATGCCAGTAATCTGCGCATGGGCCTGATTGGCCTGGAACATATTGCCGCCACCAAGAGAGCCAAGGATACAGAAGATCGAAAACAGCACCGCCAGGATCTTACCACCGGGCAGGCCACGTTCCTTGAAGCCTTTGGAAATGTAATACATCGGGCCACCGGAGACGGTGCCATCTTCGTACTCATTGCGGAATTTCACACCCAGGGTACATTCGGTGAACTTGGAGGCCATGCCAAGAAGGCCAGCAAGGATCATCCAGAAGGTTGCACCCGGACCACCGATACCAATGGCAACCGCAACACCGGCGATGTTACCAAGGCCAACAGTGCCCGACAGCGCGGTGGCCAGAGCCTGGAAGTGGCTGACTTCGCCTGCGTCATTGGGATTGGAGTAGTCACCTTTGACCAGCTGGATCGCGTGACGGAAGTAACGCAGCTGAACAAAGCCGAAATACAGGGTGAAAACGGTGGCGGCAATCACCAGCCACATTACGATCCAGGGAAAGCTGGTTCCCGGGATTGGAGCAAAGATAGTTGCAACAAAAGGTCCGGTTGCTTTGGCGAATGCCGCGTTGACCTTTTCGTCGATCCCCATTGTCTCTTGTGCGAGGGCCGGCGCTGCCACAAACAGGGCAGTCGCGGCCGTAGCCACAGACATCTGAATTTTTTTCATTGTTTTTGTCCTTATCCGACGACCGTGACCGGTACGTCCGCGTGCATCACCAGGTTCTGGGTGGAGCTGCCAAAGATGCGTTTTGCAAAACCACCTTCAGACGCGCGGCCGACGATGATCTGTGAGGCTTTGTTTTCCACAGTAATGGCGTTCAGTGTTTCGGCCACATCCCCGTGACGCACAATCCCCTGTGCCTTGAACCCGGCGTCTGTGAGCGCGGTTACAGCTGGGTCGATCACCCGCGATGTGGCTGTTGCCAGCTCTTCTTCGCGGCGCTTGTGGCGTGTTGCGTTTTCTTCAGGTGTTTGGAACGAAAACGGCGACCATTCGATCACATAAGAAACAATCAGTTCGCAATCATCGACGCGTCCTGCAAGTTCCTTAGCAAAGGTCAACGCCCGTTCCCCCGTGTCAGCCCCATCCAGGCCAACCACCAGTTTAACAGTCATATACTTCCCTCCTTAGTCAGGTTGAATTGAGGAGAGGTCCCCTCGGATGGCCAATAGATGTTTTGAATTTGTTGATTTGGCCCCCTTGAGTATTGTCAGTGATTTTTGCTAGGAAATGGCGTTAAATTGGCAAAAATATCATGAGTATTTCATGTTTTGTCATCAAAATTTAGGAATTCTTTCTGATGAGCAGAGAGTTGGACAGAATCGATCTCAAAATTCTTGAGGAGCTGGAAAGCAACGGACGCCTGCCAATGGTGGAGCTTGCAGCGCGGGTGAACCTATCAAACACCCCGTGCTCTGAACGGGTGAAACGGCTTGAACGCAAAGGTTATATCCGGGGCTATAAGGCGGTATTGGATCTGTCCCAGCTTGAGGCGGGGCATGTAACCGTGGTGCAGGTTTCGCTTGAAGCCACAGCCGAGAATTACCTGGACCGTTTCAACCGCGCTGTGGCGCGGGTGGATGAGATCGAGACATGCCTGCTGATTGCGGGCTCGTTTGACTATCTATTGGTGGTGCGCACCCGCGACATGGCGCATTTCCGCATGGTTTTGGGCGAAAAGATCAACAATCTTCCCGGCATTCGCCAGACCAATTCCTTTGCGGTGATGGAAACCGTCAAGGAAGACTATAATTTCAAAAGCCCACATTGAGCCTGCGGGTCGGCGCATCAATGATCTGCGTCGAGTTTTTCAATATTAACCAGAGCAGAATGGGCTGAGCTGCCCTGGCCCAAGCGCGATGTGCCAATGTCGCGGGTCAGCACATTGGGATTGCCATCCATATCGATCGGAGTTTCCGCCGGGCTGAACCATGCACCCGTTGGAAGCGCGACCACACCGCGTAAAATATCCGTCGACAGGCGCGCACGTGCGCGGCAGGCCCCGCGCGTATTCCATAGACGCACCAGATCACCTGTTTTGATGTTGCGAGATGCGGCGTCTTCGGGGTGAAGCGTCACGGTTTCTGGCCGCGCACCGGGCTGATCTGCAAGCGCGGCTTCGAGCTGGCTATGCAATTTGTCACCGGGTTGCGGCGAGATCAGATGCAACGGGCTGTCTTCCGTGGCAGCCCCAGGCCATTCGCGAGGCGCGATCCAGACCGGGTGACCTGGGCAGTCATTGTAGCCAAAGCTGTCGATGGTCTCACTGAAGATTTCAATGCGCCCTGATGGTGTTGCAAGTGGGCGCTTTTCCGGGTCGGCGCGAAAGCGCGCTAGGAATGAGGGGGGAGCATCAGCTTTGCGTGTGGGCAGTTTGACCCAGTTTTGGGCGCGTAGCGCATTGAGGTCAGGAACGGAATGGCCGGATTGCTGCGCACGGCTGTAAAAATCTGCATAGAGCGTTTCGAGCCATTGCGCAGAACTGCGCCCTTCGGTGAAGGTTTCCTGCGCGCCAAGCCGTGCGGCGAGGCCTGCAAAAATGTCATAGTCATCGCGCGCGTTGCCCTGCGGTGGGACCAGTGCTGGCATATGGAAAAGGTATTCATCCAGATCACTGCGGCCGATGTCTTCGCGTTCATAGGGGGTGGTTGCGGGGAAGACGATGTCAGCGCGCTGGGCGGTTGCTGTCCACCAGGGTTCGTGCACAATCACCGTCTCAGGCTGTTGCCAGGCGGCGTGTAGGCGGTTCAGATCCTGATGGTGATGAAACGGGTTGCCACCCGCCCAGTAGACCAGACGAATATCCGGGTAGGGGCTGCGAGTGCCATTATAATCATAAGGCTCACCAGGCTGCAGCAGCATGTCCGCGACCCGCGCCACTGGAATGAAAGTTTTGATCGGGTTCTCACCCTGCGGCAGTGAAAGGCCTTTGGGGCCATCGATGTATTTTCCGATACCACCGATGGCGCCGTAGCCATAGCCAACCCCACCACCGGGCAAACCAATCTGGCCAAGCATGGCCGCAAGAACCGCTGACATCCAATAGGGTTGCTCGCCAAACTCGGCGCGCTGCAATGACCAAGCCACAGTAATCAAGGTGCGGGTTTCGGCCATGTGACGGGCCAATTCGCGAATGTCTTCAGCGTCTACGCCGCAGATCTCTTCGGCCCATTCGGGCGATTTGGGCTGTCCATCCAGATCACCAATCAGATAGGGGCGGAACCGGTCGAACCCGATACAGAACCGGTTGATAAAGTCATAGTCAGTGCGACCTTCCTCTTCGAGCACATAGGCCAGCGCCAGCATCAGCGCGGTGTCAGAACCGGGACGGCAAGGGATCCACTCACAGCTTTCGGGCGCGTCACTGCGTTGCGGCCCGATATTGATGCAGCGCATCCCCTTGTCTACAAAGCGCTGCAGCCAGCTGCCGGTTTCATGCTCTGTGATGCCCCCCATCGACACCTGGCTGTTTTTCTCATTGATGCCACCAAACATCACCAGAGTTTCGGTGTTGCGCTCCAGTGTTTCCCAGCTGTCCTGCGCGCTGTAGGTGTATTGCAGGAAGGAAATGCCAAACACATGAGGCATGATCCCTTGCGCGCAGCCGGTGGAGTAGCTGCCAAAAGAGCTGACATACCCACCAATGCTGTTCAAAAAGCGATGGATCTGGCTTTGCGCATGGTGAAAGCGCCCGGCTGAGGCCCAGCCGTAGGAGCCACCGTAGATGGCTTCATTGCCGTGGGTCTTGCGGATGCGATCAATTTCCGCTGCGGTGATGTCAAGCGCTTCATCCCATGGCAGAGCGACATAGTCCCCATCACCCCGGCCTTGGCGTTCGCGTTTTTCCAACCAGCTGCGACGGAAGGAAGGTCGGGTTACGCGTGATTTATGATGCACCGCCTGCGGCAGGATATGGGCAATATCTGATGGTGCGGGATCGTCTGAAAACGGCCGCGCAGAGAGCAGGCGCGTGCCATCGGTTTCGACCTCCATTGCGCCCCAATGGCTTGAGGTGACAACAGTGCGGCGGGGCTGGATTGGGGGCATAGGAGCGCTCGAAAGATTGAAGTATCTACGCAATTGTTAGCGGGTATCCGGAGCAATGCAAACCGCCGAAGTTGAGTTTTGAAGGTCGTAATGGGCGCGCCAAAGCTGCCGTGCTGCGTAAGGATGCATGGGGAAATGAGGCGTTTGTTTTGCAGGTCGAAATATCAAAAATGGCACATTTTCAATGCATTACGCCCGTTGTGTTTTTTTGGGTTGATCTTGGCCTTTGGTGGGGTTGTTCAAGTTTTCCCAGTTTCGACCTGCGCCATGTCGCTGATGATTCGATCCTGATTTTGACGTTGGTGCTTTAATCAAAAGATGGGTTGTGCTGCAGAGCTGTAGTTTTGGTTTGCTCAGCCCGGCACTTCGGGCGTTTTGGATAGTGTCTTAGCTGGAGGCGATTGCTCGCGCTAATTCCTTGTAACTTAAGTAAATTGCAGAGTGCAGCGCTGAGGGTTGCGCCGGGTTTTGCCAGCTTGGTCTGGTGAATTTGTCAGACTGGGGTTGATCTGATATTTTTTATCTATAAAAAATCGGAAAAAGATCAGGCTCTTTATTTATTATAGATAAAACCAAACGCAGGAGAGAACGATGCTGGATACAGCGCCCATCCGGACCGATTGGACCCGTGAAGAAGCAGAGGCAATCTATAACCAGCCCTTCATGGACCTGTTGTTTGAAGCCCATTCGGTTCACCGCAGCCATTACGATCCCAATCAGGTGCAAATGTCGAAGCTGTTGTCGATCAAAACCGGCGGCTGTGCAGAGGATTGCGCCTATTGCTCTCAGTCTGCGCGCAACGGTGCAACGCTATCAGCGGCAAAATTGATCGAAGTGGAAAAGGTGCTTTCAGAAGCGCGGCGGGCCAAAGAGGCTGGCGCAACCCGCTATTGCATGGGGGCGGCCTGGCGGTCTCCGAAGGACCGCGATATGCCTGCACTCGAAGCGATGATCCATGGGGTCAAAGAGCTTGGCATGGAAACCTGCATGACCCTTGGCATGCTTGATGACAATCAGGTGTTTCGACTGCGTGATGCAGGGCTCGATTACTACAACCACAATATCGACACGTCTGAACGCTACTATAAGGAAATCATCACCACGCGCACATTTGCCGACCGTATTGAGACGCTGAATCGGGTGCGCGAGTCGGGAATGAAAGTCTGTGCTGGTGGTATTGTTGGCATGGGTGAGCAGCAGTTGGACCGGATCGACATGCTGCTGGCGCTGGCCACATTGGAAGAGCACCCGGATTCGGTGCCGGTGAACATGCTCATTCCGATTGAAAACACCCCGCTGGCCAATGTGGACAAACTCGACCCGATTGAATTTGTGCGCACCATCGCGTTGGCGCGGATCCTGATGCCGAAATCCCATGTGCGCCTGTCGGCAGGCCGCACCGAGATGAGCGATGAGTTGCAGGCTATGTGTTTCTTTGCCGGGGCAAATTCCATCTTTGTTGGGGATACGCTGCTGACAGCTGATAATCCGGAAGAAGACAAGGACATGGGTCTGTTTGGCCGTCTTGGTATCACCGCGATGGAAGCAGGTTGTGACGGCAGCCATTGATGAGTGATCCGTTTGCACGCCACGCCGCGACCCTGGAGCGTTTGCGGGAGCGTGATCGCTACCGCCAATTGATGCCGTGCGCAGGTCACGATTTTGCGTCCAATGATTATTTGGGCCTGGCTCAAAGTGAAGCCTTGCGCGCCGCTGCGCAAGATGCGCTGGCGCGTGGCGTGCCTGTGGGGGCGGGGGGATCAAGGCTGTTGCGGGGAAATGCTGCCGAGCATGAACGTCTAGAACAGGAGGCGGCTACGTTTTTTGGCTGTGAAGCTGCGCTGTTTATGGGGGGCGGCTTTAACGCCAATCTGGCGATCTTTTCGAGCCTGCCCCAACAGGGGGACCTGGTGCTCTATGATGCGCTGATCCATGCAAGCACCCATGATGGAATGCGGTTGGGGCGGGCAGAGACGCGGTCGTTTCCTCACAACGATGTTGGAGCTGCGGCCGAGATCATCACAGAGTGGCGGAGCAAAGGTGACGCAGGCCGGGTTTGGATTGCCGTCGAAGGTGTATATTCCATGGATGGTGATCTTGCGCCGATAGAGGATCTCTTTGCGTTGGCGCAGTCTCAGGATGCTGTGCTTGTGGTGGATGAGGCGCATGCAACCGGCGTGATGGGGATGGCTGGGCGCGGCGTCGCGGCTGAGATTGCCCATCATTGCAATGTTGTGTCGTTGCATACCTGCGGCAAGGCATTGGGTGCGTCTGGTGCATTGATCTGCGGCGCGCGGGTGTTGATTGACACTCTGATCAATAAAGCGCGGGCTTTCATTTATGCCACTGCGCCCTCGCCGTTGAACGCAGCGCTGGTGCGGGCGGCTTTGCAAGAGCTGCAACACAATGAAACACTCCTGCGTCGTGCGCGCGATACCGTGCACCATGCGCATCGGGAGGCCGCGCGGCTTTGCGGGCTCAAAGGGTTTCAGAGCCAGATCTTACCGGTGATCCTAGGGGCGGATCGCATGGCAATGAAACTGGCCACAAACCTGCAGGAACGTGGATACGACATCCGCGCAATTCGTCCCCCAACGGTGCCGCGAGGAACCGCCCGCCTGCGTCTTTCGATCACGCTCAACACCAGGCCGGATGTGATCACCGCCATGTTTGAAGACCTCGCCCAACTGCGCCAGGAGAATTCATGAATACGCTTGTTGTTACCGGTACAGATACAGGGATTGGTAAAACGGTTGTTTCTGCCGGTCTGACTGCGGCACTTGGTGCGACCTACTGGAAGCCAGTGCAGGCTGGTCTGGACGACGAAACCGACAGTGCTTTTGTCGCGCGCCTCTCTGGCCAGCTGGTGTTGCCCGAAGCCTATCGGCTCAAACTGCCTGCGTCACCGCATATTTCAGCCGCGGCGGACGGGATTGAGATCGATTCCGCACGACTTTTTCTGCCAAAGACACAAACCCCTTTGATTGTCGAAGGGGCCGGGGGTGTTTTGGTCCCGCTCAATCGTCAGATGCTTTATCTTGATATGTTTGCGCGCTGGCAAGCGCCGGTGGTGCTATGCGCGCGAACGGCTTTGGGAACCATCAATCACAGTCTGTTGTCACTGCGCGCCTTGCGTGGGGCAGGAGTCGTGGTTGCTGGGGTGATCTTTGTCGGGGATGCGGAGCCCGAGGTTGAAGACACTATATGTAGCTTTGGTGCCGCGACGCATCTGGGCCGTTTGCGGATCTTGCCTGACCTAACCGCCGCTGCATTGCGTGATGCTGTAGCTGACAATTTGGAGCTTGATGTGATCCGCCAGGCTATGGGGGCATCAACGTGCGAGAGCTGACAACACTTGAATTTGACCAGCAGCATCTGTGGCATCCTTATACCAATGTCACCAAACCCGGCCCCACCTTTGTGGTGAAAGAGGCGGAAGGTGTTTACCTGACCCTTGATGATGGTACGCGGGTGATTGATGCGATGTCATCGTGGTGGTGCATGATGCACGGGCACCGGCACCCCCAAATTACCCAGGCGATGCATGATCAGATTGATCGTATGCCGCATGTGATGTTTGGCGGCCTGACCCATGATCCAGCGGTGGATCTGGGGCGTAAACTGCTTGAAATCACACCCAAGGCGCTCAGCCGGGTTTTTTACTGCGACAGCGGCTCTGTTGCGGTGGAAGTGGCGATGAAAATGGCAGTGCAATATCAGCATGCGCTTGGCCATTCGGGACGCAGTGAATTTGCCACCATCCGCTCTGGCTATCATGGCGACACGTGGAAAGCGATGAGCGTGTGCGACCCGGACACCGGCATGCACCACCTGTTTCAAGGCGCGCTCAGCGTGCAGCATTTTGTCGACCGCCCACCCATCACGATAGATCAACCCTGGAGCGAGGATGCTGCGCTGAATGGGTTGGCAGAGCTGCAGCAGGTGCTAGAGGCCGGGCACAACAAGATCGCCGCCTTGATCCTTGAGCCCGTGGTGCAGGGCACGGGGGGGATGTATTTTTATCATCCTGATTACCTGAACGCAGCGCGGCGTATATGTGATGAGCTGGGCATATTGCTGATCTTTGATGAGATCGCCACCGGATTTGGCCGCACGGGCGCGATGTTTGCCACTGACCTTTGCACGGTTGAGCCCGACATCATATGCTTGGGCAAGGGTCTTACCGGTGGGCATATTTCTTTTGCCTGCACCATGACCAATGATCGCGTGGCCGAAGGTATTGGCGGTGGCAAACCCGGCATCTTCATGCACGGTCCAACCTATATGGCCAACCCGCTGGCCTGCGCTACAGCAAAAGCTGCCTTGGATGTGCTGACCGGGCAGGATTGGCAGGCCTGTGTAAAAGGGCTCGAACGGCAGATGCGCGTTGAGCTGGCCTCGGCGCGAGATCTTGAAAACGTGGCGGATGTGCGTGTTCTCGGCGGGATTGGAGTGATCGAGATGAAGCATCAGGTCAGCGCAGATGCCGCCCATGCGCGGGCCAAAGATATGGGGGTATTTCTGCGTCCCTTTGGCAAAAACATTTATACGATGCCACCGTTTGTGACCTCACCCGATGAGTTGAGCCAGATCACCGCGGGCATGCTGCGTCTGGCGCGGGAACTTTAGACGATGCGCATGCGTTGGCTGCATCAGGCTGGGTTCGATCGCGCTGTTGTGGTTTTTGGCGGCTGGGCCGTGGGTTCCGCGCCGTTTGAAACCTTTCCGCGTGATCGGGATGTGTTGTTTGTGGACGACTACAGGGATCTTGATTGCGAGCTGCCTGAGTTTTCGCAGTATGATTCCGTGGATCTTGTGACGTGGTCGTTTGGGGTTGCCGCCTATGGCCATTGGCAACAGGGGCGGAATGATCCGTTTTCGCGCAAAGCCGCCCTATGTGGAAGTCTTACGCCAGTGGACCGCAAGTTGGGCATTCCGCCACGTGCCTATAAACGCACCGTTGATGGGCTTAATCAGGCGGGGGTTCAGCCCTTTCTTGAGCGGGTGTTTGAAGGGGCGCAGCCTAAAACCGCAATGGATCTGAGCGCGCTGCATCAAGAGCTGATTGCGGTTGAATGCAGAGGCGCGGCACCTGAGTTGGGATTTGATCGCATCTGGTTGGCTGAGCGGGATCAGATCTTTCCTATTGCCAATCTGTTGCGCGCTTGGGCCGGGCAGGAGCCCAGAATCATCGAAACACCCCATGCGCCGTTTGACGCATTCGCCAGCTGGGAGGATTTCTGGCGATGAAAGATCATTCCCGGCAACATGACATCCACGCTCGCCTGCGCAGCAGCTTTGGTCGGGGGTTGGCGACCTATCACCACGCTGCAACAGTACAGCAGCAGATCACCAGAGATCTGGTATTGGATCTGTTAAACGCGGGTGCGCCAAACCATTTTGATCGCGCGTTTGAATTTGGCTGCGGCACCGGACATCTGAGCGATGCCGTGCTCGCGAAGTTTCAGATCGGCAGCTATTTTGCAAATGATCTGGTGCCAGACTGTCGCGCGCAGATCCTGCCTAAAATTGCTCCGCTGTGTCATTATGCTGAGTTTCGCGACGGTGCAATTGAACAGCTATCCGTGCCTGAGGGGCTGGATCTGGTTCTCTCTTCTTCCACTTTGCAGTGGGTGGAAGAGGTGCCTGCAGTTCTGGCGCGATTATCCCGCGCGCTGCGCCCCGGAGGCTGGCTGGCACTCTCAACCTTCGGTCAGTGCCAGTTTCATCAATTGGTCGCACTGGGATCTGATGCCGCCGCACCGGCCTATATGAACGCCGATGAACTTGCAGCGTGTATGCCTGCTGATTTTGAGATTATCGCGCTTAAACAAGACCCTATCGTTTTGCAGTTTTCAACGGCTTTGCAGCTTTTGCGGCATCTGCGTGATACTGGCGTAAATGCAAGGTCCGGCCAAATTTGGAGTCCTGCGCGACTACATCTGTTTGAGCGTGAATATCGTGCGCGATTTGAGCGAAATGGCCAGCTGCCGCTGACCTATGACACGGTAAGGTTGATCGCACGCAAAAGATAGGTCGTGAATTTCTCTTTTGGGATGCTTTTAGGGTCGCTTTCGGGTTGTGAATTGTCGTATTTTTTTGACGTACATATAGAGCAAAACGCGATAGCCCATTTTTATGGTGTGCTTGCGCGTTGGCATACTGTCAAAAATTAGGGAGTTTCACCATGACACGTTACAGTTTCGCAGCGACCCTCGCGGTTCTATCCTTGGCCGGAGGAGCCTCGGCGGCGGACCTTGGTGCGGTGGATCAACCAATCAAACTGGCGGTGAATGAATGGACCGGCCAGCATGTCACCACCCATATTGCAGGCGAAATGCTGAAGGCTGCGGGCTATGAGGTAGAGTATGTTGCTGCAGGTATGATGAACCAGTTCCAGGCAATCGCGGATGGCGATATCCACGCGACATTGGAGATCTGGTCGTCGAACGTGTCTGATGAATACGCGGTAAAAGTCGACGAGGGCACCGTTGTCGAGCTGGGCAATCTGGAACTCGCGGCGCGTGAAGGCATTGCGTACCCAGCCCATGTTGCTGAAATCTGCCCCGGCCTGCCTGCATGGGAAGCTTTGAAAGCCTGTGCACCACAGTTTGCGACCGCTGAAACCCTGCCTGCGGGTCGTCTGGTGGATTACCCTGCGGATTGGGGGACGCCCGGCGCAGATCGCATGACCGGTCTGGAGCTGCCGTTTAAAGCGGTGCCTGCGGGTTCAGAAGCTGCGCTGATTGTTGAACTCAAAGCTGCAACCGAACGCAAAAGCCCGCTGCTTATCACGTTCTGGCAGCCCCATTGGGCGATGTCTGCATATGATGTTCAGTTTGTCGACCTCCCCGCCGGTGAAGACGCCTGTTTCACCGATCCGTCCTGGGGCCCTAACCCAAATGCGGTAAACGACTGTGACTTTTCACCTTCGCGCATTTTCAAGGCGGGGTGGTCTGGGCTGCAGGACAACTGGCCCGCAGCCTATGAAATCCTGTCCAACTACACGCTCGCAGTGGAAGATCAGCAGCCGATGATGGGGGCCATCGACGTGGATGGCGGCAAAGTCGAAGAAGTGGTTGCCACATGGATGAGCGAAAACGAAGGTAAATGGCGCCCGGTTGTTGATGCGGCGCTAAACTGAGGCCCGTCTGAGTGACCGGTAGAACAAAAAATGCAATCACCTGCCGCAACTTGTGGCAGGTGTTTGGGGCCGATGCCGATCAGGCGCTGAAACAAGCGCTGTCGCAGAAGGGTACCTCAGACGGTGCTGCGCAGGCGTTGGTAGATCAGGGATTGGTGCCTGCGGTGCAGGATGTCAATTTTGAGGTCCGCGAGGGAGAGCTCTTTGTCATTATGGGGCTTTCTGGATCGGGTAAATCGACACTTGTGCGCTGTATTTCACGGCTTTTGGATGCCACGCACGGTCAGATCCTGATCGATGGTGAGGATATCGTTGCCGCCAATGCGAAACGGCTGATTGAATTGCGGCGTGAAAAGCTGGGCATGGTGTTTCAGCATTTTGGCCTGTTTCCGCATATGAATGTGCTGGACAATGTGGCTTATCCGCTGCGAGTGCAGGGCGTGCGGCGCACAGCGCGTGAGGAAAAGGCGCGCGATGTCATTGATCTGGTTGGGTTGAACGGGCGGGAAGATCGCTTCCCGCGTGAGCTGTCAGGTGGGCAGCGTCAACGTGTGGGTATTGCGCGTTCCCTCGTGGCAGATTGTTCCGTCTGGTTTCTGGATGAGCCGTTTTCGGCACTGGATCCTTTGATCCGCCGTCAATTGCAGGATGAGTTTTTGCAAATTCAGGCAAAGCTCAAAACCACCATTGTGTTTATCACCCATGACATCAACGAGGCGCTGAAACTTGCCGACCGGATCGCCATTATGCGCGACGGTAAGATTGTTCAGATCGGGACACCTGCTGATATTGTGCTCAATCCGGTTGATGACTACGTGCGAGAGTTCTCCAAAGAGGTTGCCAAAGGACGTCACGCCAAGGTTGGATCGGTTATGGCTGCACCAAGTGTATACGGAGCGGATGATCCGGGTTTGCGCGCGGATATGACGCTGGATGCGGCTTTGGCGCGCTGTATGGATCTGTATGAATCCGTGCCGGTTCGCGACGACAATGGCAAAGTCATTGGTGTTGTGAACCCTGCAGATCTCGCGGCGGCTCTGCAGGTTGATCGTTCATGAATTTACAGCTGACAACAGGTATCAAAGCGGCGCTGCTGGTCGTTTTGACAGGGGCAATATGTCTATTGCTTGAACCGTCTGCGCCGTGGCTGACCAGCTATCCGAAAGCCTGGCAATTGCCGCTGAGTGATTGGGTTGGCACCGGGGCAGGGGCGTTTTTAGCACTGATCAAACCCGTTGCACGTATGTTTGCGGATTTGATGTCTTATCCGATGGAGTGGGTGAAGGCGGCGTTGTCACTCACGCCTTGGCCATTTGTTTTTGGCTGCGTCCTGGCGCTTGGCTGGCGCACGGGGGGCTGGAAAATGCTCGCTCTGGCGGGGGGCGGATTGGGGTTTGTGTTGGCCTCTGGCTACTGGCAGGAGGGGATGAATACGCTCGCTCTGGTTGCGGTTTCCGTACCGCTTGCGTTGGTCATCGGGGCTGCGGTTGGCATATTGGCCAATGAGATCCCACGCCTGCGCGCCGCTGTTGAGGCTACGCTTGATGTTATGCAGACCGTGCCCACATTTGCCTATCTGACGCCGTTGTTGGTGCTGTTTGGCTTCGGCCCGGTTGTGGGTCTTGTGGCCTCAGCGATTTATGCAGCCCCGCCTATGGCGCGCAACGTGTTGCTTGGGCTGCAGCGGGTGCCAGCTGAGGTCAAAGAGGCCGCGGTGATGTCAGGCGCAACCCGGCGTCAGCAGCTGTTTCAGGTGGAGCTGCCCGCCGCCGCGAGCCAGATCATGGTTGGCGTGAACCAATGTCTGATGGCCGCGCTTTCCATGGTGATTATCGCGGCAGTGATTGGTGGTTTTAACGATATCGGCTGGGAAGTTTTGCTGACCATGCGCAAAGGCTGGTTTGGGCAAAGCCTGATGGCGGGCATGGTGATTGTTGTTTTTGCCATCCTGATTGACCGGATGAGCGCAACATGGGCGCAAGAACGAGCGCCGCGATTTAATGCACGCTTTTCTTGGATCCTTTTGGTCATTGGAGCAGTGCTTGCAGTTGCTGTGCCGTTCAAGCAAGCACCAGATGCAGCCCTACTTGCGCCGATTGCGGATGGTTTGGACGCGGGGCTTACCAGTTTCACCACCACCTACGCTGACGCTTTGCTGTCGTTTAAAAACAACGCGCTCTATTTTGTGTTGCTGCCAGTACGGATTGGTTTTGATCAGGCCGTGTTGCCGTTCACCTGGGGGTTTTCTTGGACACCCGGCATGAGCCTGTGGCTGTTTGCAGCGGCTGGGATTGTAGCCGTCTCGCTGGTGACGGTTGGTCGCCGGATGGCGGCACTGATGCTGCTGATTGCCGCTGGCGTTCTAGAGACGGGTGTTTCGCAATTGCCTTGGCCCTTTTTGATCGCTGCTGCGGCTGCGCTTGCATGGTGCGCAAAAGGTCCACGTCTCGCGATTTTGGTTGCGGTACTCTTGGCCTCGCTTCTGCTTGCGGGGCTTTGGGAGCGCGCGCTGCTGTCGCTCTATTTGTCGGGCGTGTCTGTGCTGGCCTGTGTCTTGTTTGGCGGGCTTACCGGGCTTTGCTGTGCTGTATGGCCACCTCTTTGGCGCGCGGTGCAGCCGGTCTGCGACATGCTGCAGACAATCCCGCTGTTTGTCTTTCTCATTCCAATCCTCATGGTGTTTCAGATCGGTGAGTTTTCGGCCTTTCTGGCGATCATTGCTTATGCGGTGGTGCCGATGATCCGATACACCCGGCAAGGGCTGGTTGAGACACCTGCAGAAATGATTGAGGCAGCAACTGCTTCTGGTGCAACACGTTGGCAGATGCTCTGGCATGTGCGCGCGCCCTACGCGGCGCCCTCTATCCTGTTGGGGCTCAATCAGACCATTCTTTATGCCTTTGCCATGTTGGTGATTGCTGCGCTTATTGGCACCACGGGTTTGGGGCAGTCTATCTATCTTGCACTTAATCAGGCTGATGTCGGGTTGGGATTGTCAGCGGGGGCGGCTATGGCCATCCTTGCATTTGTTGCGGATCGTATCGTGCAGGGTTTTGCGGCTGAACGCCGCCGTGCGTTGGGGCTATGAGCGCGCTGTGCCGCGCCCTCTGGCACCTCAGCAGATCAGTTGATAGCCTGCAGCTAGCAACCCAGACACGATATCGAAGAGACAAGGACACAATATGCACCTCGCCTACATCAAAAACCCGGAACGTGGTGCGACCGACCGCACGTTGACTGCGCTGGCCGCACGCCTGCAGGAAATGGGCATTATCACCGCTGGTATTGTGCAGATCAATGTTGAGATCTGCGACAGTGAACTGTGTGATATGGATGTACGGGTGCTGCCCGGTGGCGAAACCATTCGCATTTCGCAATCGCTTGGTCCGAACTCCACCGGTTGTCGGCTAAACCCAGAGGCGCTGGAAAAGGCGGTGGGACTGGTGCTGGATTCAATGCAACAAGAACCCAAGCCGCAGGTGCTGCTGGTCAATAAATTCGGCAAGCACGAGGCTGACGGCCGCGGCATGCGGGTGGTGATTGCAGAGGCGCTTGAACAGGGCTTGCCTGTGGTTCTGGGGGTGAACGGCGCCAACGTAGACGCATTTCAGGCGTTCACCGGCGGTCTGGGTGAGGCGGCATCCTGTGATGTCGAAGAGCTCGCGAGCTGGGTCAAATCCCACCTCGAATAACCCCCATCCAGCGCGTTAGAGTAACGCTTTCCTAAACATAAGAAGGGCGCAGGTGATGCACACCTGCGCCCTTCTTTAATACGTGTCGCTGAAGCTTAGAAGTGAACCGATTTGCTGCCTGCTGGTACTTCTACCGGCGGGGCAAATTTGGTCAGGTCGATGCCTTCTACTGCAGCTTTATATTCCTCGACGGTCGGGGTGCGACCAAGGATTGCTGACAGCACAACAACCGGGGTTGAGGCAAGCAGGGATTCACCTTTCTTTTCAGGAAGGTCACCCACAACACGGCCCTGGAACAGACGGGTTGAGGTTGCCAGAACGGTGTCACCTTTTGCCGCTTTTTCCTGGTTACCCATGCAGAGGTTACAGCCCGGACGCTCGAGGTAGAGAATGTTCTCATACTCGGTACGTGCTTTTTGCTTTGGCA
Organism: Tritonibacter aquimaris; assembly: GCF_009617595.1. Lineage (GTDB taxonomy): Bacteria > Pseudomonadota > Alphaproteobacteria > Rhodobacterales > Rhodobacteraceae > Epibacterium > Epibacterium aquimaris. The sequence continues at coordinate 30,148 of NZ_WIXK01000007.1, forward strand.
TGAAGTCATCGAATTCGAAGCCAGAGTAACGCTGCAGGATCTCCCAATCGCCTTCCTCTTTCATCTCATCGATGATGTTGTAGGTCGGCGCTGCAACCACCAGCGGGGCCTTGAACTCAACCTTGCCAGAGACTTTTTCGAGGTTCTTCAGCATCTGTGCGACGATTTTAATGTCGCCTTTGTGCACCATGCAGGAACCGACAAAGCCCAGATCCACCTTCTTTTCCGCCTTGTAGTAGGAAATCGGGCGAATGGTGTCATGGGTGTAGCGCTTGGAGACATCTGCGTTGTTCACGTCAGGGTCAGCGATCATCGGCTCATTGATCTGCTCAAGATCTACCACAACTTCGGCGAAATACTTGGCGTTGTCGTCGGGCTTCAGAGCCGTGGTCTTGCCAGATTTGATGTCGGCAATGCGCGCATCGGCTTTGGCGATCAGACCCTGCAGCGTCTTGGTCCGGTTCTCCATGCCTTTGTCGATCATGATCTGGATACGGCCTTTGGCGAGTTCCAGCGATTCAATCAGCGTGTCATCGTTGGAAATACAGATGGAGGCTTTTGCCTTCATCTCAGCGGTCCAGTCAGTGAAGGTAAAGGCTTGGTCTGCCAGCAGCGTGCCGATGTGCACCTCAATGATGCGGCCCTGGAACACGTTGTCGCCGTGCTGTTCCAGCATCTGCGCCTGGGTGGCATGCACTACATCGCGGAAATCCATGTGATCCGCCATCTGACCTTTGAAGGTCACCTTTACCGATTCTGGAACCGGCATCGATGCTTCACCGGTCGCCAGTGCCAGGGCTACGGTGCCAGAGTCCGCACCAAAGGCGACACCTTTGGACATACGGGTGTGGCTGTCGCCGCCGATGATGACGTCCCAGTCATCCACGGTGATGTCGTTCAGAACCTTGTGGATCACATCGGTCATCGCGTGATATTCGCCCTTGGGGTCACGCGCGGTGATCAGGCCGAAATCATTCATGAACTTCATCAGCTTTGGAATGTTGGCTTGTGCCTTCAGATCCCAAACCGAGGCCGTGTGACAGCCCGACTGATAGCCCACGTCAACCGACGGGGAGATCACGGTGGCAGCCATGGCTTCCAGTTCCTGCGCGGTCATCGGGCCGGTGGTGTCTTGGGAGCCAACCACGTTTACTTTGACACGTACGTCTGAGCCTGCGTGCAGCGTTGCGCCGGGAGTGGTGCCCAGAGCGTTGCGGTTGAAGATCTTTTCAACGGCGGTCAGACCTTGGCCTTCGACCGAGACCTCTTTTGACGGCGCATAGGCGGATTTCAATTCCTGACCCAGAGCGGCGGCGGCAAATGTCTGCAGCTTCTTGCCGAAGACCACGGCGTAAGAGCCGCCCGCTTTCATGAATTCAACCTTCTGCGGGGTAAATGCAGCAGAAATGTCTTTTACAACATTGCCAGCTTCATCATGCAGCGTTTTGGTTTTGCTGTTGATGGTCAGCACGGTGCCGGTGGCAACGGAATAGGTCTCTTCCAGAATTGCTTCGCCATCTGCGTCTTCAACAACATTGCCATCCGCATCAAGCTTTTTGACCCAGTTGCCAAGGTCGATGCCGATGCCGCCGGTCACGCCAACTGTGGTCAGGAAGATCGGCGAAATGCCGTTGGTGCCTGCCACGACGGGGGCGATGTTGATGAACGGCACATAAGGCGACGCCTTCTTACCAGTCCAAAGCGCCACGTTGTTCACGCCAGACATCCGCGAAGAACCTACACCCATGGTGCCTTTTTCCGCGATCAGCATAACGCGCGCATCGGGGTGCTGCTTTTGCAGCTCCTGAATGGCAACCTGATCTTCTGGGGAGCACATGCATTTGCCGTGCAATTCACGGTCAGCGCGTGAGTGCGCTTCTGCACCGGGCGACAGCAGGTCAGTCGAAATATCACCGATGCCGGCGATATAGGTGACAACCTTGATCTCTTCTTCCACTTCAGGAAGCTTTGTGAAGAACTCTGCCTTCGCGTAGCTTTCCAGCAGGTCTTTGGCGACCGCATTGCCAGCCTTGTAGGCCGCGTCCAGGCGATCGGTGTCTGCTTCGTACAAGAAAACCTGGGTTTTCAGTACTTCTGCGGCATCTGCAGCAATCGTTGCATCATCACCCAGCGCCAGATCCAGCAGAACGCGTACGGATGGGCCACCCTTCATGTGCGACAGCAGCTCAAACGCGAATGTCGGTGTGATTTCGGCCACATCGCTCTGGCCAAGAATGATTTCCTTAAGGAACTGGGCCTTCACGCCTGCTGCGCTCGTGGTGCCGGGCAGGGTGTTGTAGATGAAGAAGTTGAGCGAGTCGGCACGGTGCTCATTTTCCACATCTTTGATTTGGGAGATCAGTTCACCAACAAGCGCACCATCGTCGATGGGCTTGGGGTGGAGACCCTGGCTTTTCCGATTTTCTATTTCAGTCAAATAGTCAGTGTACAAGCTCATGATGTTCTCGACGCTTTTGTGTTCGATTACGCTTGTACGCCGGGTCGCAGATTCGGGTCTGGCGAAGCCGGTACAAGCTTGCTGTATGCAATAGTATGCCAAGCGAGTTTGGCTTTCAAGGCGTTTCCAGGCAAATGATGCAAGGATCATCAGTTTCTGGTCAGCTCCGCCAAGCTGGCGCAGGCGGACTGTTAGTGTATTTATGACTGTTTTGTCCATCTTTGCGATGGAACTGTGGCAATTCGCCCGGCTCTACCGGCGGCCCGATCCACCAATATTCGTGGTCAGGCTCGCAGCTCCGAGAGCTAAATCAGCCGCTTCTGCGGAATATGCCGTGCAGGATAGAGGACATGCAGGCACGATCAATTAATGATTAAGACCTGGGTTAAAAAAGTTTTACAACAGGGGGGGGCTGGATGTAAGGCTTCCCGTCAGCGCAGCTGTCGCTGTGAGACGGACTGGCACCGCGACATTACTTTGAGCAATAGCGTATGGTTTCCCTATACCCGGCTCAAATTTGCGCCTGCCAATTTGTGCCAGCCAAACGGTTGCCCGCGGGTCTCTCAGATTTTTGTGGCAGGGCCGATTTCAGGCGGCTGGGTCACGCTCAGTAGTGTGGTGGGCGCTCATCTGCGAATATTACACCACCGCCACCTTCTGCTTCACGATTTGCTTCGCGTTCTATCAGCATTTGCACGCGTTTGGTGAGCAGCTCAATGTCTTGCTGCTGTTTGGCCACGATATCGCTCATATCATCGATGGTGCGGGTCAGATGCGCGATCTGCTCTTCCAAATGTTGCATATCAGGATCCGGATCTTTCAAGTCGAACTATATTGGGCGATAGGTGGTTGGCAGGTGTCTTTGTGGATGGTGTGAAACTTGCAGAGACATCAGCCTTGGATCGCATCGCGGCACAAACATAATTTTTATTTGTGTCCCTCATTGCTTCTCCATATTATATCCTGCAACGGCGATTGGGCACAAGGGCTTGTGCCATTTGTGGCCACAAGCAGCTCCGTGGCTTTAATCTGGTTCTCAGCCCTGGGTTTGAGAACGTCTTGGAGTTTACCCAAAAATGTCAAACGCGTTGCCAGGCAAACGGCGGCACGGGAGGTTGGAATATGAGTGGGCAGTTGGCGATCAAGCGGAACAAGACCCAGGCCAAAGTGCACGGTAAGCGTCCACAATACGTGAAAGTTGCCGATGCTCTGACTGAACGTGTTCAGAATGGCGACTACCCGGTTGATAGTTTCCTGCCAACCGAAGCCGAGCTTTGCGCCGAGTTTACCACCAGTCGACATACAGTACGTGAAGCACTTCGCCTGCTCACCAATTCCGGTTTGATTGCGCGCCGCCAGGGTTCTGGGAGCCGGGTGCTCGAACGCAGCGAAAGCGCATCATATGTGCATTCAGTGGGCTCATTTGCGGATATTTGGCGCGAGGTGAGCGAAGCGCACTTTGTTGCCAATGTTGTGGAGCTTGTCGACACCCGAGAGTTTTCCTGCCCTTTCATTGATCTGTCTCCAGCGAGCAAATGGGTGCGGGTTGCCGGTGTGCGCTGCGATCAAAAAACCGGCGAAACGCTTTGTCATTCAATCATGTTTGTCGAGATGGCGTTGCGCGAGGCAATCGAATCTGTGCCGCCGGGGGGGGATATCTGCCAAACCCTGAGCGAAGCCCTTGGTGAACGGGTTAATGAGATCCAGCAAGAGATTACCGTAGCACAAGTGCCGCAAGAGGCGGCCGCAGCTGTTGGGCTGGAGGCTGGAGCGATGACGGTTAATTTCACACGTTGCGGTCTTGATGACGCTGGCAATCTTCTGGTTGGCTCGATCAACTTCTATCCGGTTGATCGTTTCTCGTATCGGATGCGTTTGCAGCGCGACGATTGATCACAATCCCGTGATTTCCTTAATGGCGAAGCGGCATTGCGCGCCGCCGCTGTTTTCCGTTAACTCCGCTATATGATCCATTTTTGATCTGTTGGGTTTTTTCATGTCTTCTTCTGTTTGTGATAACGCGCACAGGGCCTCAGCGCGCGCCAATCTCATTGGCAGCCTCTGGATGGTGGTTGCCATGGCAGGGTTCGCGGTTGAGGACAGCCTGCTAAAAGTCGCCTCAGCCCAGCTGCCCGTGTCACAGGTTCTGGTGCTGTTTGGCTGTTTGGGGATGGCATTGTTTGTGGCGTTTGCAACGGTGCAGGGTGACAAACTGTTTGTTCCTGAAACTCGGGTGCGCTCCATGCAGATCCGCATGGGGTTTGAAATCTTTGGCCGTTTGTTTTTTGTTCTGGCCATTGCGCTTGCGCCACTTTCGGCAGCAACGGTCATTTTGCAAGCGACACCTTTGGTGGTGGTTGCGGGAGCGGCACTGGTATTCGGAGAGAAGGTGGGCATTTTGCGCATCTTCGCAATCGTAATCGGATTTATTGGTGTGCTGATCGTGTTGCAGCCCGGGGCAGAGAGCTTTACCTGGAGCGCGATCCTGGCTGTGTTGGGCATGCTGGGCTTTGCTGGACGTGATCTTGCCAGTCGTGCAGCCCCAAAAACGCTGAGCACCGCCGTGCTTGGTGTGTACGGCTATCTCGCGCTCCTATTCGCGGGGGGGCTCTACGCGCTTTGGGAAACACCTCAATTTGTTGTCCCGTCGCTGGAGACAATGTTGGCACTTATTCTGGCAAGCTTGGTGGGGGCGTTTTCTTATGTGAGCCTGATGAATGCGATGCGCACTGGCGAAGTCTCTGCCGTTGCCCCTTTTCGCTATTCACGTTTGCTTTTTGGGATTGGTCTTGGTGTGTTTTGGTTCGGAGAAGCCTTTACCCAACCCATGTTCCTTGGCTCAGGCTTGATCGTTTGCGCCGGGATGTTTTTGTTGTGGAGTGGCCGCCGGGCTCGCTAGCAAATTTTTTATGAATTATTGACTATTTTACTAAGTTAATATTAACTGCGCCCTGCAAGCGAGTGCCAGCGAATCCCCAAAAATCTAGGAATATGTAACTCACGGAGGTCATCTGGTGAGACAACTCTCTATTGCCCTGACGATTGCGTCGGCTTCGTTGGGTGCGCAAGCATCCGCAAGTACGTTTCAAGTACTCTTTTCCGATCAAACCACTGACCAGGTGCTTTATGCGGCTGATCTAAACGGCGACGGCGATGCCAATGATGTTGGTGAAACACGGGTGTTCTTTGACGAACACAACGCGAGCGGAATGATCGCTCCAACCAACAATGGGTATCAGCTCGCCCAATCGCAAGGTGGTGATGTCTATATTGGCGATGGTGCCACTGACACGGTATACCGGTTGCGGGACCTGAACGGGAATGACAATGCCCAGGATGCGGGTGAGGCATCGGTTTGGTTTTCTGCGGATAATGTAAATGGGCTAACCCTTAATACGACCAATGGTGTTGCGGTTGGTAGTGACGGTGCGGTCTATGTTGTCGAGGCGGATACACTTGGCAATCCATCAGGGGATTTTGTCTATCGCACGCAGGATTTGAACGGCGATGGCGATGCCAATGATGCGGGCGAAAGTTCCGTGTGGCTTGACCTCACGGCTTTGGATGCGTCTTCTTCACCCTTCGAAATTACCTTTGATGGCGAAGTCGCCTTTATCACCGATACGGCTGGCGGGAACCCACGTATCTATCGCGCTGAAGATCGCGATGGGAATGGTGTTGTTGAAGCCACTGAGGTTGTGGAATTTGTTGCACAAGGTGATGCGCCATTTGCGTTGGCGCTTTCGGCCACGGGTGGGGATCTCTTCGCACAGGATCTCTTTACCGATGGTTTGATCCGCTACACCGATTTGAACCAAAATGGTCAAATCGACGTTGCAACATAGGCATTCTCGGTTTGGGATTCGGTTGGATTTGCCAATGGCGCGATCTTTGATTTTGCCATTGATGGTGATCACGGTTTGGTGCCCAGCAACGAATTTAACGGCGATGATCAGATCTTTGCGCTGTATGACCTGAACGGCGACGGAGATTTCCTCGACACTGGCGAAACCGTTTCTTTCCTGTCCTTTAGCGATCAAGGGGAATACCCGCGTCGCCCACGTTCTGTTGCGTTCTACAATAGCCCGGCAGCTGTTCCGCTGCCCGCAACTGGCGTGCTGCTGTTTGGTGCGCTGGCTGGCCTCGGCGCGCGGCGCAGACGACGTTCCAAGTGAGCGGGTGTTTGAAGCGGGCGGGACTATGTGTCGTTTCTTACTTTGATGAACAAAAAACAGCCGCGGAAATCTCCGCGGCTGTTTTGGTTTTAGATGCCGTTTGATCAGATGATCGCGTCGGGGCCGTCAAGGTCCAGACCAATGATCAGCGGATCGTGGTCAGAGGCCGCGAATGGGCCATCTGCGATGAAGCGATCATCGTTGAACGAATTGTCGTAGTTCAACAGATCCGGTTCATCCGCGTTGATATGCCACTCGGTTGCTCCGGTCACGAATGCCGCCAGTGAATCATCCGCCAGACCGTGATCAAGTGCACCGCGCTGCCCATCAAAGACAAAGCTGTAGGCATTGTCCTGGCCAATGAAGGTGTCGATCAGATCGGTCAGACCTTTGTCATCTGTCAGAACCTGAACCGGATCTTCCTTGGCGTAGGCGTTGAGGTCACCCAAAAGTAGGTAGTTCTCAGTACCACCGCCATTGTAGTCGTTCTCAAGCCAGTCTGCGAGTTCAGCCGCAGCATCTGCACGCACCTGGTTCCAGAAACCCTGGCCGTTACCCTGATCAAAGTTTGGATCCGCAATCAGCGCATCAATCTGGGCTTGCGTCACCTCGGTGCTGCCTGCATCAACTGCTGACTGGGCCTGATCAACCACATCCTGCAGGTTGCTGTCGCCTTTGGATTTGAAGTGAGAGGAGACGAGGGTAAAGGTTTCACCGGTCTCGATGTCTTCAAACGTGGCAGCAACCGAGGGGCGGTTACGCTGGAAATCACCTACGTCACGGGATGATACCGCATTCAGAGGTTCGGCCAGATCAAAGGTTGTTGCGGCAGAGGCTTCTTCGAATACGATGAACTCGCTGTGCACCAGGCGCAGTTTGGCGGTGTCGTAGATGATGCCGGTGGTGATCGCATCGGTGCCCAGGAATTCGCTGTCCAGACCTTCGGTCGGGTTGGCAAAGCCATAGGTTCCAATTGATTCTTCAGCGTTGTTCAGCTCATCCACGAGGGTTGCAATGGCGCTACCCTCGCCAAAGCCGTTGTTTTCGATCTCTTGGATCGCAAAGGCTTCCGCGCCGGTGCCTTGGAACATTTCCACCAACGCTTCGGTCTGACGTACAAGCTCCTCGGCAGTATCTGCACCACGTGGGTCCAGCGTGCCGTTGGGGCCTGTACCATTGCTGCCCTGATCAAGCGTGGTGAAATAGTTCAGCACGTTGATGGACGCGACCTGAATGTCACCGCCCACATCTGCTGGCGCATCCTGACGGGCACCAGAGTTGGTAGCTTCGTCGATTTGCAGGGTTTCTGTCACGCGCAGCTGATAGTCCCCAAAGGAGAAGGAGAGCACGCCTTCCACTGGTGCGGTGATCTCAGCACCCAGACGCAGGGTAGAGCCCCCTTCGCCAAAGTTGTCGCCCGCATCCAGAATACCGTTGCCATTGTCACCGGGGCCCCCCGGCAGATAGGCAAATTCGCTTGGGTTCTGAGCGTTGTTGCTGTCTTCCAGCAGCAGGCGCGCGTTTTCGTTGGCCTGTGCCAGATCTGCGATCTCATCCGCTTGGGTTTGGGCATCAAACAACTGGGTTGGCTGATACTGCACACCTGCGCTGATCTCGATCTGACCAAAGCGGTCGAGGTTGAAGTTGGTGATTACCGTCAGCGGATCTGGTGCGCCAGAGGTGACAGACACCAGCATACCTTCAACCGCTTCAAAGTTCTGCGCGGTGGTCGGATCCAGGATGATCTGGGCCGCAGTTGGGGTTGGTGCATTTGGATTGACAACGTTGACATTGGTCACGGTGTCGATCTGGGTCAGACCAAAGAATTCATCAACGGTGCCGGTGACTTCAACCAAGTTACCAAGTTCCACAGCAACGCCACCACCAGAGAAGACAAAGATGCCTTCAGATGTCAGCGCATTGTCGTCCGCGTCGCTGTCTTCTTCTTGCAGCCAGAAACCATTGCTTTCGATTTTGGTCACAACCGCCGAGACGCGGGTTTGTGCGCCAACAAAGGTGCTTTCGCGGCCCGTGCCCTGAATTGTGCTGATCAGTTGGATCTCGGGCTGGTCACCGCCGCCGGTGCCACCATCGCCGGAGCCACCAGAGCCATTTTCACCACCAAGTGTATTGGCCGCGGCTGCTTGGAACACGCCATCTGCATCACGCTGGAGGGAGTGGCCGATTGAGGTGGAATTACTTTCAGAAACGCCAACGTCTGTGGAGGTTACGCCAGTCGCCAGCCCGTCGGTTGCGGTGAATGTGCCTTCATATGAAATAAATTCAACCAGCTCACCATCCAGACCAAGTGCGAGGCCATCAGGGCCGCCGTTTTGCAGGCCATTTGCAGGAAGTTCGATGACATAGTAGTCGAACTCACCATCGGTGGTGGCATTCATCTCAGCGGTGGTGAAGCTGTTGTAAACAGAACCATTGTTGCCGTTTACAAACTCCAGCTCAATGCCTGAGGCGTCTGCCCCTGCGTTGACGCGGATTTCGACAAACTCACCAGTATCGCCACCTTCGTTATCATAGTGGAATTCGTTGATGCGCAAGTCAGTGACAGCGCTGGTTCCGCTGATGTTGGCTTCACCGGCGGTATTGGCAAACGGTGCAAACCAAGCATCATCCGCACCACGTTGCAGAGAGTTTCCAACCTCGGTGTTGGTAGGTTCAAAAACACCGATGTCAGTTGAAGTTTCGCCGGCGGCCAGGCCATCAACGGCTGTGAATGTGCCTTCATAGGAGAGAAATTCGACCAGTTCACCGTCAAGCCCCAGCGCCAGACCATCAGGGCCGCCGTTCTGAATGCCGGGCGTTGCAACCACATAGTAGTCAAATTCACCATCAGAGGTGACGGTGGCTTCTGAGAGGTCCATGTCGCGATAGACGCGGCGTTGGCTGGAGCTGCCGTTCAGCAGTTCCAAAGTAACACCCGAGGCATCCGCACCAGCGTTTACACGAATTTCAACGAATTCGCCCTGATCGCCGCCCGCATTATCATAGTGGAATTCATTGATGCGCAAATCGGTGATTGCGATCGGGGCTTGAATGTTGGCCGCGCCGGAGGTGTTGGCCTCGGTTTCGGCGCGCCAGCTGCCATCCAGCTCACGCTGAAGCGAATGACCCACTTCGGTGCCACCATTTTCCGCAACACCGATATCGGTCGAGGTCTGGCCAGCGGCGGTGCCGTTGTTTGCGGTGAGCGTACCTTCATAAGACAGGAACTCGATCACGTCGCCGCCGTTTGAAAGCGCCAGCCCATCTGGGGCGCCGTTCTGAATGCCGTTGGTTGGGCGGTTCCAGACGTAGTAGTCAAACTCACCGTCTGTGGTCATCTCCAGATCTGCCAGCGCTGTTGTGGCATAGGTGTCGCCATTTGAGCCGTTGTAGAGCTCAACAGTGGCCTGTGAGATGTCGTCGCCTGCGTTCACACGAATTTCGACAAACTCGCCCTGATCGCCACCAGCGTTGTCATAGTGGATTTCGTTGATCCGAGCTGTGATCGGCGGAATTTCAACAACGTCCTGAACATTGATGACAACGTCCTGGCTGCTTACGCCACCATCTTCATCCGAGACGGTTACGGTGATGTCATAGCTGTTGTCGCCGTTCTGATCTGCGGGTGTTTCATAGTCAGGCGCGGCAATGAAATTCAGCTCGCCGGTGGTCTCATCAATTGTGAACAAGGCGGCATCAGTACCGGAAATTGAATAGCTCAGGTCTGCGCTATCGACATCCGTGGCCGCAACGGTTGCAACGGCAGTGGTGTTTTCCCGCACGTCAAGCGCTGCGGGCAGTTCAATGCGAGGCGCGTCGTTTTCACCATGAATGGTGATCGTTACGGTCGCGGTGTCGCTGCCACCTTTGCCATCATCAACTGTATAAGTGAATGTATCTGTTGCCGTTTCACCCAGCTGCAGATGATCGAATTGGTTGCCTGGGTTGTAGGAAACAAGACCATCAATGAGGGTAACGGCTGCACCGGAGGCAGAGGTTGCCGCAACATCAGTGACTTCAATTGCGTCACCATCAAATTCCTGATCATTGCTGAGCAGGTCAGACGCCGCAAAGCTTACGCCGTTTTCATCTGAAGCAACCGCATCATCTGCGGCCAATACAGCGTTGTTGGTGCCATTCAGGAAGAATGTGTAGTCGTCAGCTTCAAAGTAGAGCGCTTCGGTTGAAAACAGCGTGTCGCGGCCGCTGTCTGCAACGGAGTTGTTCAAAGATTGCACCTTGGTGATGCGCGAACCAAAGCGGGAGATGGAGTAGTCGTTGATGCTTCCTGAATAGACCGCGGTGTCAAACCCGCGGCCACCAAAGAATACATCATTGCCACGACTGCCGAAAAAGCGGTCATCGCCGCCACGGCCAAAGCCATAATCTCTACCATTGCCACCGATCAGCATATTGCCGTCACGGTCGCCGAAAAGGAAATTCAAACCAAAGAAACTGCCAAACGCCATCTTTTTTGTACTCCACTGCCGGAAAACGGGAAATGTCTATCGCGCTGCAGATGCAGTGTGCTCCGTGACAAGAAGATGACGGTCGTTAAGATATCAAGAAACTGTTAACTATGTTGGCGTTTCGTGTGATTTGCTCCCGCTTTATGCTTGGCACCGGTTAAGCATGGGGCCGTTCAAAGGGGAAAGACACAGCAGCTGTTCCCCCTCCGTATCACAGCGCAAGCGCAGGTGACGGCCCAGTTGATTCGAAATGCCAACGGCTGCTCCATTGTCCGCGCACACGGTGCAACGTCAGAAAATTGCGCTCAGCAACATAGCGAAACTGTTGCCCCGGTATTTTGCGAATGCGGACAGGATGATCCGGCAGCGGGTCTTCTCCGAGCCAGGATAATGCACCCAACATTCGCGCCCAAGCGGCAGGGGGAGGGCGGTGTGTGATGCCTGAGGCAACAAGCTGGTGCAGCTCTGCCGACGTGCTTAATCGCAGGGTTGCACGTGTCGCCAAGTGTATTTCCCCAGACAAAATGGTCAAATCCTGACCGGGTGGTTCACACATGCGCAGCGCCAGATTAAGCATGCGCCGCCAACTGTCGCGGTGGGCGCGGCTTTGCCATTGGTCGCGTAGGTCGTCTTCGTATTTCTGCATCGATGGGATCGCGACCATAATCGCTTCCAAAATGGAGAGCCTTGGCCCCAAAAGCGGCACGCTGGACATCATAAATGTGTGGCCATGAAAAGGTGCATCGGCCGCGGATTCCATCATCGCCCAGCCAGACGGCCCCATAATCTCCCTCCGGGTCCGTTGACCGCGCAAATCGGGGGTCAGAATACGCAGATCTCCTACCTGAATGTGCCAACCCATATGATGGCCACGAGGGTCTGCAAAACGGGACGGCAGATGTCCTTCGCGCGCGGCCGCCTGGAACGTCAAAAAGGCCTCTCGGGCAGCGGTAAACAGGGTTTGCCCTACGGGTGAATAGGTGCGCGATCGTCTAAGCGATCCCCAGCCATCACAGATGTCATGGTCGTCCCATTGCATCACAGATGGTACACGGGCGGCCAGATAGGCGAAATCCGGTGCGCTATAGAGAAAGGCGTAGCGTTCAAAAAACCTCTGTCGCAAATGAAGGAAAAGATCATCGAGATCTTCGCGCGATGGGTCTGTTGGCAACTCATCCGGCCAGTCTTCACTCAGCGGGTGACCATCGGTGGCTTCGTCCGCATAGATCTGATCACCCCCATGCAAAAGCAGTGAGACAGGGTGTTCTTTGTGGAGGTCTGCGAGACGTTTCCACATGGTGTTGCGCTCAAGATCTTCGCGCTCAAGGTCACCGTGTTCTTCGCCATTACAGGAGACATAGGCGATGTTCAGATCAGCGGTGAAATTGGCAGCGAGCTGATAGGTATTGTTGCCCCAGCTATAGCTGCTTGGCTGATTGGAAGGGCGTCTAAAGCGCGCGACCCAGATTTTATGATTTGGGTAATCGGCGAGCTCTTCTAGCGAAACAGGGCCAGTTTCGAGCTCAATCGGGGGCAAGTCTTGGCCTTTGGGGGCGATAAACAAAGCAGACAGCTGCAGCTGCCCATCAACGATATCGTCCAAAAACAGAATGGGGCCAATTGGCGGAGCGGTGGGAGCGAGACAGGCGATCATTGCGCTGTTTTACCTAGGGTCTATGTGTGCGTGGTGCAAGAAGGGCTTGCTGATTTGTGGGCCTGTCATGCGTAGTGCTACAGCGTTTCCCCGCGCGTTGAGCAGAAGGTCAAAAGGCCAGTTGAACATATGATTTGTTATCTCCATGCGCGCGTTACTGATTTGATTTTCCAAAATTTTTACCAAAAGGTGAATGACAAAATTAAGCCTTCATAAGGGCCTTAAAAATAACGCTTTTGCCGAACGCATTGATGCAAATGTGGCGAGAGCGCCCCAATTGGCCGACCTGTGCCACATTTGTGCCGCAGGTCTTTACCAGCATCTGAACCCAGGCAAGCGCAGTTTGGCGTGACTCGACGTTGATCTTGGCTGTCGAAATTATGAAGGGTTCATCCAGTGCAACACAAGACCTGCACCCAAACCGCTGAGGCGACCTGTTCAGCAAGCGATCATGCGCGTGCCTTGTCACGCGGTGCCACGCTGCTGCAGGGGCAGTATCAGATCGAGCGGCAATTGTTGGCTGGTGGGTTTGGCCTGACCTATCTTGCGCGCGACAGTCTGGACCGTCAGGTGGTGATCAAGGAGTGTTTTCCAGCTGAGTTTGGTTTTCGTGAAGGCAATAAGGTGGCAACGCCCGAGCCCTATCAGGCCAAATGCTTCAAAACTGTTTTGCGCCATTTCCTACGTGAGGCCCAATGGCTGGCGCAGGCGTCGCACCCGAATGTGGTCGCCGTTCATCAGGTGTTTAAAGAAAACAACACCGCCTATATCGCGATGGATTTTATCGAGGGCGAAGATCTTGTGAACCTGCGCGCCCGGCAGCCTGAACGTTTTGATCAATTGGCCTTGTCGCAGCTTTTGGATCAGGCTCTGCGTGGTCTTCACTATCTGCATGAACAGGGCATTTTGCACCGCGATGTATCGCCGGATAACTTCCTTCTCGATCAGGAGGGCCACCTGACTCTGATTGATTTTGGCGCGGCCTGCAGCCTGAGCAATGAGGATGACACTGCCCTTGGGGCGCTCTTGTCTGTCAAAGATGGGTATTCCCCGCATGAGCTGTATCACACCGATATGCGCCAACGCGCATCAAGCGATCTATATGCGCTGGGCGCAACATTTTACTTCCTGGTGTCAGGTACTCCACCGCCGCAGGCCACCACGCGGCTCAAAGCTGTAACAGGGGGAGAGCAGGATCCCTGTGCATTGTTAAGCGAGACAGCTGATGGGTTTGATCGCGGGTTTTTGGCCTCAATCGACAAGGCGATGTCTATTCTCCCCGGAGCACGGTTTCAGAATGCAGCAGAATGGCGCGATAGCCTGCCGGAAGAGCTGAAACCGAGCGAGGCTGAAAGCACAACTGAGCCAATGCCTGCACAAGACCCACAGCAATGGGACAGCATTCAAGAAGCGCTTGCGGATTTGGTTGCTCGCACAAATCAGGATCTAAAACCGCCGCGCAAACGGCATCAGGCCAAAGAAGAACCGGTACAATCATCGCCCCCTCGCCAAATGGTAGATCTATTTGGTGAGCCTATCGAAGATGTCGACGGCTGGCTCAGTGCGCAGGATCGGGCTGCGCGCAAAAGTCGCGAAGCCAGCGTAGCAGCGCCTTCTGACCAAATCACACCACCCGCCACGCAGAATCTGCGCTCAGCGTCTCTGGCGGAAACTGCTGACACCAGAACCGACAACTGGGGTGAGCGGATTGCACGGATCTGGGGTGGCAACGGCGCAAAACAGCAAAATGGTGGGCACGCCCGTGGCGGTATGCATAAGAACGGAAAAACAGCATGAAGTTTATCAAAGACATCATTGGTGAAAAGCGTGAGCACTGGGATCATGAACCAGAACAGCCTGCGGAAACAAATGGCGCGCGAACCGACCAGGACATGCTGGCAGCGATCCTCGCGGCGCGTCGATTGAGCCCAGAACTGGCACCGGAGGAGACACCTCCTGCAGGTGAACAATTTGCAGAACCCAGCAGTCCGCAAAATGCAGAATCTGGCCCGCTACAGCTTTTGGGTGCGGATCGCGTTGAGCCTGCGCAACAGGATACCTCGGACGTTTTGAACACGTTTCTGGCCTCGCAGAACGTTGAAAGAACTGAAGTCGAAAGACCTGCACCAGAAGCAAGTGTAACGGAGGTGAAACTGCCTCAGACGCCTGTGGCTGAAGATGGTGCTCCTGAGGATGAAACCTCAGAACGGCAGTACCGCATTTTTACGCGTCGCAACAAAACACGTTTGGTGAACGATGAGCCGTCACAAGATTATGCACAAGTTCCGACCGAAGCACGGCGGGGCAGCCATGCTGAACCACCAGCTGCGCGTCAGGATCTGAGTGTAGCGTTTCCCGACCCTTCTATCGAGGAAGCGGTCGCGCCCAATACCATAGCTGATGCCAACGCCAGTCCAGAACAGGACGATATTTTGATGGATTTTGGCAGCGATATGCTGGCGGATCAGAAACTCACAGAGAGCCGGGTGAAAACGCGCTTGCTTGGCTTTGATGCCGAAGAGCTTGAAGACGATCCTTTTGCCACAGAAGCAATGCCGCAGGGATCTGGAATGAGTCAGTTTCCGGTGGGTTGGCTGGTTGTGGTGGAAGGGCCAGGGCGCGGTGCGGGGTTTACGCTTTCCTCCGGTGTCAGCCTGATCGGGCGCGGCGAAGATCAGACCATTCGGCTGGATTTTGGGGATACAAGCATCTCGCGCAGTCATCATGCTGCGGTTGCATATGACCCTGAACAAAAAGAGTTTTTTATCGGACATGGGGGCAAGGCCAATCTGGTGCGCCGCAATGGGCGGCCGGTACTGGTGACCGAGCCGCTGACCTCTGGCGATTTGATCCGCATTGGCGAGACCAGCCTGCGATTTGTGCCATTGTGCGGCGCTGATTTTTCCTGGGAGCGCGGGGCCGGGGAGTGCACTGACTTTGTCTAATGTACGGCCAATACGATCCTTGTCGCCTCCCCCAGAGCAGGCACTGAGGTATGATCACGCGACTGCAATCGCTTTGGGAAAACGTGAACGCCAGGAAGACACGGTTGCGGCTGATTTTCAAACCGGCCTGCCTATGGGGTTTGTTGTTTTGGCAGATGGAATGGGGGGGCATTCTGGTGGCGATCTTGCCAGCCGAGTTGTGGTCACCGAAGTCTTTTCTGCTCTAAAACGTTTTGGTTCAGACATCGAGCGTATGGAAAACCGGATCACACAGATCCTTGAACGCGCGTTGGTTGCCGCAAATGCCGCAGTTGCGCGTTGCGCCAAAGAGGATCCGGCGCGGCGGGGTATGGGGGCAACGCTGCTGGCTCCTGTTGTGTTTGGGCAGCGCCTTTATTGGGCGTCCGTGGGTGACTCTCCGCTTTATCTTTTCCGCAACAAACGATTACAGCGATTGAACGCAAATCATTCCGTGGCTGCGCGTTTGGAGCAACTTGTAAGAAGTGGGCGCATGTTGCCGGAAACTGCGCGCCGTCATCCGGATCGTGCTTGTGTGACATCCGTGTTAGCGGGCGGCAAAATCCATCAGGTCGATATTCCAGCAAAGCCTGTGGCTCTTTTACCCGGTGATATTGTGCTGGCTGCAAGCGATGGCATTCAAGCCCTTGAGGCGAAGCAGATTGGGGATCTGATTGGACAAGATATCGGTTCTTCTGCTGCTGGACTTAGCCAAAAACTGCTGCAGGCGGTTCTGGATGCCGGGGATCCACAGCAGGATAACCTGTCATTTTCAATCATCCGCATACCACCGGCCGCTGCCAATCATGGCGTCGAAGTTGCGCCCAAGCCGCGCGCACGGGCGCGGCGCAAAGTGGCGCTTGTTGCTTCTGCGCATGTTCAAAGCGGCCAGCTCGTGTTTCAATCCTTATCCAAGAGTTCAGCGTGACATATTCTCAACCTGTTTTTGCAGAACCCGATGCGCTCACGTTGGACGCGCAGCTTTATGCTGTACTTTCACAAGCAGAGCTTCCCGCGGAAGTTAAGGCCAAGGCGAAACGACTGCATGCCCGGTTAACGCGTCCCATTCAGGTGGTGGTACTTGGCGCAAAGAACAGCGGAAAATCGGCAATGCTTGATGTCTTGCTTGGCCAGCGGGTTGGTGGCGGATGTTCTGGCTTGCCGATGGTGGAATTGGTCTACGGCCCCAATCCTCTGGTGTCGTTTGAAACAGAAACCGGTCTTGGCAAGGCTAAACAGGGCCACATTTCCGATCATCCACCGCCGCGGGGTGCGATATGTGGCCGACAACAGCTGCCACACCCCTTGTTGCGCGAAGTGAGTTTTACCGAAGTGCGCCTGGCGGGCGGTGTCGAACAGCAGGGCACCATATTGCGCCATGCGGTGAAGTTCGCCGATGTGATTTTGTGGTGTAGCGCTGATTTTGATCCAGTAGAGGAACAGCTCTGGGCCAATCATGGGGCGCAAAAATCGGGAAGCAGTTTTTTGGTGCTGACCAAAGCGGATCAGCAGGTGATGCGTGCCAGCTTGCCTCAGACACTGAAACGCTTGGCTCCAACCGTTTCAGAACAATTCATTGGCTTGTATCCGCTGGCTGCTGAACAGGCATTGCAGGCTCGTGATCGAGAGATCAACCAATCCTTGTGGCGCAGTAGTGGGGGCAAACGTCTTAGCGAAGACTTGCGTCGACGTATCGCCGAAGGCCGCCGGGCCACGCAGGATCAGGCCGAGGCGTTTCTGTGGCAGATTGGTTTTGCAAACACCCCTGCACATACAAAGCCACAGGCGATCAAACCCCTGCGTTGCGAAGATGCTGAACCGCAAGTTGTTGAAGGTGGGGTAACCCGTTCACAAAACGGATCAAATCAGGCGCAACCCGTATTGCAGCAAGCGCTTGGGCGGCTTCAGCAACAAGCCGAAGAAATGCTGGAACAGTCAGGGGAGACCCCTGAAACGACCGCGGTGCTGGATCAGTGTCTGGTTGCGGTGCGTGACCTTGCGGAAACGCTATTGGCGAGCCCAGTTCAGGATCCCCAACTCTTGGCGGCGCAGGAGGCCAGCCAGGAGGGAGAGGAAATGCTGATGCTGCTTCAGCTGGAGCAAAATGAAGATGCGGCGGTGGATGCGGTGACACTCTTGCTTCAATTGAAAAAAGAACTTGCTGAGCCACCACAGGCATCTCCCTTAAATCAAGGAGGCTGTGCATGACGGCAACTTCTCCGATGAACGCTCCACAGCAAACTGATGGTCTTACACATATGGCGCCATCATCACCGCCCCCCCCTGTACAGGCCTCGGAAACAGCACCTGCGGACATTCGTGCATCAACCCGACCCAGCAATCTGAGCCTGGGGTTTGCGCAATTGTCGCAGCTCAATACAGAGCGTCTGCGCCTGCGCGAGGCTTTGGAGACGCTTAAGCAGGATGCGGGTTCTGGTGCCTCTCGTAGCCTTACCCGATTGCAGCGCGAACTGGACGAATTTGAACCGGCAATCACTGTGTTGGGGCAGGTGAAATCCGGCAAGACCTCTCTGGTGAATGCGATGACGGGCTGGTCGGATATGTTGCCCTGCGACGTCAACCCATGGACGTCGGTTGTCACTTCCCTACATCTGTCGCCTCAAGACAGCGCAATGCCCAAAAGCACGCGCGCACGTTTCCAATTCATGACAGAGGCAGAGTGGGACCGCCTGCTGACCAAAGGTGGCCGCATTGGAGAGATGGCGGGGCGTGCAGGAGCCGAAAGTGAGTTGCAGAAAATTCGCCAGCAGATCGACATGATGCGCGAGCGCTCATGTCGTCGGCTTGGCGCGGCGTTTGAACAATTGATGGGGCAGGCGCATGACTATGACTATTTTGATAAAAACCTCATCGAGAACTACATCTGCCTCGGGGATGATTTTGAGGATGAGGACGGCCTAAAATCAGGTCGTTATGCGGATATTACGCGTTCTGCGGATCTACATCTGAACAGCGCTATCATCCCGCACCCGTTGTGCCTGCGCGATACGCCGGGGGTGAACGACACCTTCATGATGCGGGAACAAATCACCATCCAAGCTGTGCGCGACAGCCGAATCTGTGTGGTAACCTTATCCGCCGGGCAGGCTTTGAATTCGGTCGACCTTGGCTTGATCCGGATGATTTCCAGCCTCGAGGCGCGCGATGTGGTGATTTTTGTCAATCGCATTGATGAATTGTCCAATCCGATTGAGCAGGTGCCGGAAATCGAAGCCTCTATTCGTGAAACTTTAGCATCCCATCAAGGACCGGATGAGGCTGTAATCCTCTTTGGTAGTGCGCTTTGGGCAAACGCTGCGCTGATGGGGCGGCTCGATCGATTGCCACCTGCGAGCTCTGCGTCCCTGTTGAACTGGGCTGAGGCCTGCGTGCGATCTGGGCGTCAGCACATGGCAAAAGGGCCTGCACAGGATATGGTGTGGCAGCTTTCTGGCTTGCCTGATCTGCACGCGGCCCTGGGGGAACGTATTGCGACCAAACTGGGCAAGCCGCTGCTGTCCCGTATTGCGCAATCCGGTTTGACCGTCGCCAGCGGGCGCGCTGCTGCACAAAACATTCGTGTTCAAGCCTCGGACCCAGCCGCAACTGGTACTGCTGATCAGCTCAGCTCGCAAAAAGGTTTTGATGAGCTCGTCTCTGCCCGCATGCACCAGCTGGAACAGGCTTTGGATGAGGTGCTGGAGGCTTTCAAAACACGTGCGGATCGCGCGCATGCAACGTTTATCGATCGGGCAACGCATGCCTTGGTTGAGCACCTTGAGCGCAGGGGGGAAGACACCGTTTGGGAATATGATCCCGCAGGGCTGCGTCTGCTGCTGCGCTCTGCGCATTCTGTCATGTCAGCAAAAGCAAAGACTGTGGCACAGGCACAATATGAAGCTGCGGTTCGCGACGTGGCAGAGCTTTTGTATCGCAGGTTTGGGGCCGCAGTTGAAGGGGTTCAGCTTGCAGTGCCTCGGGTTCCGGATGTTGCGCCCCCTGTTTCACTGGGCCAGACCATCGCGCTGGATTTCAATGACGGCTGGTGGGCCCGTTGGTGGCGCCGTACCCGTGGTTATGATTCTTTTGCCGATAGATTCCGTAAATTGATCGCCGGAGAAACCGAAGATTTCATGGAGCAGTTGAAATCTGTGCAGGTCGCTCAAATGCGAAGTGAATTTATTTCCCGGCTGCAAGGATTTTTTGACGAACAGCGCGATATCCTGGCTGAGATTTCCGATGCACGCGGGGGCGATTTGCATGCAACTTTCACCGATCAGGTGACACAGGAGCGTCAAGCCGCATCCCGCGCTGCGTTGGAAACCCTACAGAAATGCGCCGGATCGCAATGACGGCACGCTAATAAACAGGAACAGATATGTCTGCGAACATGATCTCTGGCCGCAAGCCCCGCATCGCCCTGATGGGTGAGTTCAGCGCAGGCAAAAGCACGCTGACGCATCTTCTTGTTGGGGCGGAGCCGTTGCCTGTAAAGGTGACCGCAACAAGATTGCCACCTGTTTGGATCAGCCATGGTCCCGCATCTGCAACTGTTGTTGGCATGGAAGGGGAAGAGACGCTTATTCCATTGCAAAACATTGAAACGGTTCCCCTGGATCGCACGGCATTGATCCGTTTAACGTTGCCTGCCGAAGCTTTGGAACTGTGCGATCTTATTGATATGCCGGGGATTTCTGATCCAAATATGTCACCTGATGTCTGGCGGGCATTGATGCCGCAGGTGGATGCGGTGATCTGGTGTACCCATGCGACCCAAGCCTGGCGTCAGTCCGAGGCCGCGGCCTGGGAAAGTATCCGTGATAGCCTGACCGGCCCATCAACTCTTTTGATCACGCATTTTGATAAGCTGCAAAACGACCGTGATCAGGCGCGGGTTCTGAAACGGGTTGTGCGTGAAACGGCCGATAGTTTTGGCGCTGTGTTTCCGATTTCATTGTCCAATGCCCTTGCGGCAGGAGATGATATGGATTTGTGGGAGGCCAGCGGCGCGGACGCGTTTGTGGAGCGCCTTATTGAACTTCTTGTACGCTGGGATGAGGTCACTGCTGCAAAAGATAGCAGCACCAGCAAGGCCGCAGAGCTGGCGCGACAGGCCGCGCGTGATCGTGGCAAAGAAACCTCTCCACAGCCGGATGCCTTGCTGGAAGGACGGGTTGTTCCGCGCCGGGTAAAGCGCGAGCGGCGCAGTGAACGTCCGGAACGTCCCGCGCGTTCGTCGCGCGCGAGTATCTTGAGCGAAGTCTCCGACAGCACGGCAGGAACACTGCGTTAAGGACGCCGAGTATGCGACGCATCTGATCAGGCGGCCACGAACTTTGGCTGCTATGAAGGAGGCCGCTATGAGCGGCAGTCCCATGTTGGGGCTAAAAACGACACCGATGGCCTTGCTCGATTTTGTCAGACGAGGCTTCTAACTGCGAGACGCATTGCATGGCTTCGCGTAAACTGGATCAGTCACTGTGCGGCACGGGAGCCAATCCTGAAACGTCCCAGTTGGCGCAGCGGATCGAGGAATTGGCCTCGCCGCTTGAGCCAGTGCAGAATGACCTCTTGGAAGCTTTGTTGTGTGAGATCGACAATATCATGCTGCCGCGTGAGGTTCATATTTTGCTAGATGATGGCCATGAACCGCGGGTTCTAGCGTGTATGATCATCTCTCAGCGGCGGTTGTTGGAGATTGCCTTGCCCGGTGGATGGCGTGGGGATTTGATTGATGCGATGCGCGAACTCCTGGTGTTATTGCGCCCTTGGATGCGCGAGCAGACGTCCCATCCGGGATCCATAGGGTTTCGCCGCATCCCTACACAGGCCCCAATTGGCGCTGAAAGCCTTTCAACAGCGCAGATTCGCAGACGGTTTGGGTCTACTACGACCGATCAATGACCGCACTCGATACACCTAAACAGGGGCTTCCCTGCAGGTTTGGATATGACCCCGATGAAGGTTGAACCTGCAAGTCCGCAGATGCGTTTGAGCGGCGCGTGCTTGACCCGAGACCACAGATGCGGCAATTGGGCGTCCATCTTAAGCCTTTGCCACGATGGATACCGACCCGATGACGGATGACCAAAAGCCCAATGCTGTTGATAAACACGCCAGCGGTGCGCCGTGGCGCAATTTTTACGGACGCATCAAGGGCAAACAGCTTAAACCGGCGCAGCAACGTTACCTGGACGAAGATCTTGCCAGCTTGAGCCCAGGCCCTGTGAGCTGGGAAGAGAACCCGGACCGCACACCTCTGGATCTGCAGCAGCTGTTTGGTGATCGTGACGTCTGGCTGGAAGTGGGATTTGGCGGAGGTGAACATATGGTTCATCAGGCCCGCTCAAACCCGGATGTCGGTATTATCGGCGCAGAGCCCTATATCAATGGCGTGGCGATGCTGCTGGGGAAAATCAGATCTGCTGCAACCGATAACGTGGCAGTGCATCCCGGGGATGCGCGCGATTTGATGGATGTATTGCCCGCGCAATCGATTTCACGCGCCTTTCTGCTTTATCCTGATCCCTGGCCCAAAGCGCGCCATCACCGCCGTCGTTTTGTTACCCAAGAACATCTTGAGCCTTTGGCGCAAGTGCTGAAACCCGGCGCGATCTTCCGCGTGGCCACGGATATTCCAGACTATGTGCGCCAAGCCCTGGAAGAAGTGCCACAGGCAGGGTTTGAGTGGCTGGCCGAAGGGCCTGAGGATTGGCGCAAACCCTGGAGCGATTGGATCTCCACCCGGTATGAACAAAAGGCGCTTCGCGAAGGCCGCACGCCGCACTATCTGACATTCCGTCGGTTGGGCTAATTTGCTCCTTATGAAGGAGCAGGGGTGCCGCCGCGACGATCTGGTCGTTTCGGCAACCAATGTTGAACGCATGATCTGCTGCCTCGGTGCTGCCAAAGCGTAGACGAGGCCGCTGTCATGCGGTAACAGCGAAGCAAGCAAAGATCACGAGGAAGACCAAATGTCCGGACACGGTACGCCCATTCCCATGACCTCCCGCCGTGCGGGCCCGCTTAGCGGTGTGGCAGAAGTGCCGGGTGACAAGTCGATCTCCCACCGCTCTCTTATTCTTGGAGCGATGGCCATTGGTGAAACGCATATCAGCGGCCTGCTTGAAGGCGAAGATGTGCTTGATACTGCCAAGGCTATGCGGGCCTTTGGGGCCGAGGTCACCGATCATGGCAACGGTGAATGGACTGTTGTTGGGGTTGGCGTCGGCGGGTTTGCAGAACCGGATCAGGTGATTGATTGTGGCAACTCTGGAACCGGCGTGCGTTTGATCATGGGGGCCGCTGCAACGCAGCCAATCTCAGTGACTTACACTGGTGATGCCTCGCTCAACAAACGTCCTATGGCGCGGGTTACCGATCCCTTGGCTTTGTTTGGGACCACCACCTTGGGCCGCAGCGGTGGCCGTTTGCCCATGACGCTAAAAGGATCTTCGGATCCCGTGCCCGTGCGCTATGAAGTGCCGGTGCCCTCGGCGCAGGTGAAATCTGCCGTGTTGCTGGCTGGCTTGAACGTGCCTGGCAAAACCGTTGTGATTGAAAAAGAAGCAACCAGAGACCACAGCGAACGTATGTTGGCGGGATTTGGCGCCGAGATCACGGTTGAGGACACCGAAGAAGGCCGGGTGATCACCCTGACGGGTCAGCCCGAGCTGAAACCACAGGTAATTGCTGTCCCACGTGACCCATCATCAGCCGCTTTCCCCGTTTGTGCCGCATTGGTAACACCCGGTTCAGATGTGCTTGTGCCGGGCATTGGATTGAACCCAACACGCGCGGGCCTCTTTGCCACTTTGCGCGACATGGGCGCTGATCTGACATATGAGAACGAGCGCGAGGAGGGCGGCGAACCCGTCGCCGATCTGCGGGCGAAGTTTTCACCCAATATGCAGGGGATCGAGGTTCCGCCTGAACGCGCGGCCTCCATGATCGATGAATATCCCATCCTGTCTGTGGTCGCGTCTTATGCCAAAGGCACCACAATGATGGCAGGCGTCAAAGAGCTGCGCGTCAAGGAAAGTGATCGCATCGATGCAATGGCGCGTGGGCTGCGCGCCAATGGTATTACTGTCGATGAGGGGGATGACTGGTGGTCGGTTGAAGGTCTGGGCCCCGATGGTGTGCCAGGTGGCGCAACATGCGAAAGCTTCCTCGACCACAGAATTGCCATGTCATTCTTGATACTTGGTATGGGTGCGCAGAAACCGGTTTCGATCGATGATGGCAGCCCGATTGCCACATCTTTCCCGATCTTTGAGCGTTTGATGGCCGATCTTGGTGCGCAGCTTATTCGCGCGAATATCTAACGCGTATCCGCTATTGGTAAAATTGCCGCTGAATATCTCTAAAGACCGGTGCTTTTGGCGCCGGTTTTTTTGTGGTCCTTATGCTGGGATTGTCACAGCGCAGCGATTTTTGAAGGTGGGACACGTGACGGCATGGCAACACTCACACTACCAAACCGTCACGCGATAAAGTCCGCAGAGTGGGTGCAGGACTGTGGAAAACGACAGGTCGCCCCGTCTGGTCCTGTTATTTCATGTGACAGATTTCGAGGTTAGCTAGGGAATACCCTAGTGGGCCAAACGGTTTTGGTTGTGTCGTTTCAGGCGGCAAAAAGAGTGCGATCTAGGGGGAAGCGCAGCTATAGCGTGATGAACCCATAGACCAAGGCACGCGCAACCGCATGGGTACGGTTGCGGGCATTCAGTCTGTTCGCTGCGTTGCGCAGGTGAAACTCAACAGTTTTTTCCGAAAGCGACAGCCGGAACGCTATTTCCTTTGTCAGCAGACCAACTGCTGCCCATTTCAGACATTCAAGTTCACGCTCAGAGAGACGAACAGCACTTTCCGGGCGCAGTTGATCGTGAAAACGGGCATGAAACAACATGGCCGACAGCTCGATTTCGCCCCGATGCGCATTCAAGAGCTCATCTGCATCGCGCTGGCTATTGACGTCCAGCGCCACCCCAATGCCGCCAGCTGCCATTCCAGTGCCGTCTCGTAGGGGGATGCTAGCACCATATTCCAACCCGAAATCGGCCGCCATTGTCAGCATATTGACGGATCCCTGTGTCGCATAAAGCTCAGCTCGGGGATCATGCCAGGCCATGAGGCCTTTTTCGTTGGTGGCGCAAAACCTCGCAAATGGGTCATCTTTGATCAGCCCATTTTCCATATAGGCCCGCGCGTATTCTTCCGGATAGCTGAAAAACGTATGAGCCTGGGTCAGGGCACCACTGACATTTGGTTGTGCAGAAACACGAGCGGTCTTTGCATCACACGGTGGAGTTGGAAGAATGCCGTACACCGCGCCCTTTGCCCCAAGCGCGTTCAGTTCGGTGTTCAACAGCATAAATGCAGCTTCTGACGCGGTTTGCGCGCTTTGAGCTTGTGCAAAATCAAGCAACCGGTTGTTTGTGAACCTTTTGGGCAACTAAAAACTCTATACGCGTAAAACTTAGGTTGATTATGGCTGAACTTACTATTCAAGCGCAACCTAGATTTGATTTTTGAATGTGATTTCGATTTTAAGCTCAGGCATGAGGCGGATTTTTGGACATTTGTGAGCTGTCGAGTTGATAGGCCGAAAGAGTGTATTTTGTGATCTAATATTTTAATTCTTCCAGCGTAGGACAGGTAGGCGTTGATTCATCAACGTGTGGTTGCTTAGTGTAAGTCACAATAGACCGTGCAAGCGTTAGTAGGTGTTGAACAATGATCAAACCAATTTTGGCAGCAACTTTGATCATGGCTGCTGCGACTGCTGCGCCAGCGGCTACATTTGTCTTTGATGCGGCTGGGGGCAATGGATCTGGCAGCCAGGCTGTTGATCAGCCCTCTGAATTCGCGCTGACCTTGTTGGGCGCAAACGGTGTTGTGGCCAATGGCGTGGCGGGTCGCACCACGTATACGGCCACCGCAGCAAGTGACCAGAGTTTTGATATCGCTTGGTCGTTCTTTACCTTTGATAGATTCGGCCCGGCGGCTGATCCGTTTGGATATTTTGTTGGCGCAACGAACACGCAGCTGTCTGATGGCAGTGGTACAGGATTTCAAAACGGAGAGTTCACACTCACCGTGACCGCAGGCGATGTTTTTGGGTTTTACATCGACTCTACCGATGATGTGAACGGCCCCGGTTTCGCCACCGTTGTTGGAACAGAAGTGCCGTCTGCAGCTGTACCTCTTCCGGCATCAGGCGGGCTTTTGATTGGCTCTTTGATTGGGCTTGGGCTTTACCGCCGCCGTGGACGTCGCGCGTAAAATCCTCTGATCCCTATTATTTCGAACATGAGGGGCCTGTGGGCCCTTTAATTTTGTGCTGTGCTTAGATCAGCATCTGTGTTGTTTTCTCCTGCATCAGGCTGTAGCCCATAAGAAATTCATGAACCGTGAGGGGTGTAGGGTGTTCTGCGTGGCAATTGATGGACCAGCAGCGGCTGGTAAGGGCACAATTTCTCGGGCTGTGGCAGCGCATTTTGGCTTTGCACATCTTGATACAGGGCTGTTGTACCGTGCCGTTGGTGCCAAAATGATGGCAGGTCACCAGCCAATTGCAGCCGCGCAAACCTTGCTGCCCGAGGAGCTGGAAGATCCGGCGTTGCGCGGCCCTGAGGTGGCGCAGGCCGCATCAAAGGTGGCGGTTATTGCTGAAGTGCGCGCAGCGCTTGTTGATTTCCAACGTGCTTTTGCCCGTCGTGCAGGTGGTGCGGTGTTGGATGGTCGCGACATCGGGACAGTGATTTGCCCCCGCGCAGAGGCAAAACTGTTTGTCACAGCAAGCGCCGAAGTGCGCGCCAAACGCCGTTTTCAGGAATTGGCGGCGAAAGGGCTCGCTGAATCACTCGAGGAAGTGCTGATGGATGTGAAAGCGCGTGATGAACGTGACATGAACCGTGCAGAAGCGCCGCTCAGGCCTGCCGATGACGCGGTTTTGATCGATACCAGCGAACTCGGGATCGAAGAGGCAATCGCTGCGGCATTGGCCGCAATTGAGCAGCGCCGCCTGTCATAACAGGGCGCGGCGCTGTTTCAAGCCGCTCACCAATCCGTGCATCGTCAAACCTTGTTTTGCCTCTTAGTCTGAATGGGCTCAAGAGGAGATAGCGCAATGATAAAGGCCCTTCCTGTCCCGTTTTACCGCTTGCTCGGAAGTATGAGCGTCCTATTGCTCCTGTTTTTTCCGATGTTCGTGAACGCGCAGGATGCGGGACCTCAACCTGAAAAAGACGCTGAGATCATTGCTGAACCCCCAATGACCTATGAGCGGCTGGGGCGGATCTTAGCGGCGCTCGATCCTGAGATGCAGCCTTCTGGACCAGCGTTTCGTCTGCGGATTGGTGAGGTTGAGCTTTTTGTGGTGACAGATGTATCGGCTGATCGTATGCGCGCAATGGTGCCCATTCGTCCGGCGGCGGATCTGTCTGCGGAAGAGTTGATGCGCATGATGCAGGCAAATTTCGATAGCGCCTTGGATGCGCGCTATGCGGTGGCAAATGGCACCCTGTGGGCCGCATTTATTCATCCGCTTTCGCCCCTTGAAAAAGACCAGTTGATTTCGGGAATCGGACAGGTGGTCAACGTCGCGCGCACCTATGGGACGCTCTACTCTGGCGGCGGTGCGCAATACGGCGGAGGGGACAGCAACAATCTGCAGCAACAGTTGATTGAAGAGCTGCTGAAAAAGGGTGAAGAAATCTAGAGCGGTTTTTCCAGCCGCAGATAGGCCACATCGCGTTTGAAAAACCGCGCGCCATCGCTGGTGAAACCAAAACGCAGATAAAATGGCAAAGCGGTCTCGCGGGCGTCACACCAAAACCGTGTGTGATTGCGCGCTTTGGCTTCTGCCAGAAGGTGGCGCAGCATTTGGCTGCCAAGACCTTGACCTTGATGATCCGGGTGGGTGGCGAATTTGCGCAACCGTATTGCAGCCTCATCGGGAAACAGCGAGGCAACACAGATCAGTTGCTCCGATCTGAAACCGCCAAAATGCAATGCCGCGGCATCGCCGGGCACCTGGCTCGCAGATATCGGATGCTTTGGCCATAACACCATTTGGCGCAGGGAGAGTGTGTCAGTAGCAGCAATGTCGCGGATCTGCATGAGCTCGTTATCCAAAATTATCGGCACGGGGGAATGAAAGAGCAGGACCTTAAGATCCACAAGCGATTCTCGCCCCGTGAGCAAGCGTGGCGCATGTTGCCAGAGGGGCAATGAAAAATACGCACAACGAGGTCAATGGCCGCGTTTTCCCCTTATTTTCTTAGGCGTTTTACGGCGCAGAACCCTGAGCAGCACTTGATCCAAGCGGGGAATAACCCTATAACGCCACTGTCTATAAAGATGCGGGAAACGCATGGACATTGGTTTGAGCAGGGTCGGGGCAACCTCCGGCCCTTTGTGCATATGTGTGTTTGGCATGCTCGTCGCCATGTTTGTGTTGCGCCAATCGGTGCCTTGCAACGAAAACGACCAACCCCAAGACCGGCGGAGACAACCGCTCGGCCAGAAAACATTTTAAAGGAAAACAACGCCAGATGGCTGATACAACCATGGAGGAATTCGAAGCCCTCCTGCAAGAAAGCTTCGAAATGGACACACCGGACGAGGGTTCGGTTGTCAAAGGTAAGGTTCTGGCAATCGAGGCCGGCCAAGCCATCATCGATGTAGGCTACAAAATGGAAGGCCGCGTCGATCTTAAAGAATTCGCAAATCCTGGCGAAGCACCTGAAATCGCTGTTGGCGATGAGGTCGAAGTCTACCTGCGCGCGGCTGAAAACGCCCGTGGCGAAGCAGTTATCTCCCGCGAGATGGCGCGCCGCGAAGAAGCATGGGATCGCCTGGAAAAAGCATACGCAGACGACGCACGTGTCGAAGGCGCGATCTTTGGCCGCGTCAAAGGTGGCTTTACCGTCGACCTCGGCGGCGCAGTTGCATTCCTGCCCGGCTCGCAAGTTGACGTACGCCCCGTACGTGACGCTGGCCCGCTGATGGGTCTGAAGCAGCCGTTCCAGATCCTGAAAATGGACCGTCGTCGTGGCAATATCGTTGTATCGCGCCGTGCGATCCTCGAAGAGTCCCGCGCCGAACAGCGTGCAGAAGTTATCGGCAAGCTGGCTGAAGGCGATGCGGTTGAAGGTGTTGTTAAAAACATCACCGAATACGGTGCATTCGTTGACCTCGGCGGCGTTGATGGCCTGCTGCACGTCACCGACATGGCATGGCGTCGTGTGAACCACCCGAACGAGATCCTGAACATCGGCGAAACCGTCAAAGTTCAAGTGATCAAGATCAACAAAGAAACCCACCGTATCTCCCTCGGCATGAAGCAGCTGCAGGACGATCCGTGGGATGTTGTTGCGGTTAAGTACCCGCTGAGCTCGGTCCACAAAGGCCGCGTGACCAACATCACCGATTACGGTGCATTTGTTGAGCTGGAAGCTGGTGTTGAAGGTCTGGTCCACGTCTCCGAGATGTCCTGGACCAAGAAGAACGTACACCCGGGCAAAATCGTCTCCACTTCGCAAGAAGTCGACGTTATGGTTCTGGAAATCGACGGTGCCAAGCGCCGCGTTTCCCTGGGCCTCAAGCAGACCCAGCGCAACCCATGGGAAGTCTTTGCTGAGACCCACCCTGAGGGCACCCCGGTCGAAGGCGAAGTCAAGAACATCACCGAATTCGGTCTGTTCATCGGTCTCGAAGGCGACATCGACGGCATGGTTCACCTCTCCGACCTGTCTTGGGACGAGCGTGGCGAAGACGCGATCCAGAACTACCGCAAAGGCGACATGGTTTCGGCCGTTGTTTCCGAAGTGGACGTTGAAAAAGAGCGTATCTCGCTCTCGATCAAAGCACTGGGTGGCGACAAATTCGCAGATGCGGTTGGCGGCGTGAAGCGCGGCTCTATCGTAACTGTTGAAGTGACCGCGATCGAAGACGGCGGTGTTGAAGTGGAATATGAAGGCATGAAATCCTTCATCCGCCGCTCTGACCTGTCCCGTGACCGTGCAGACCAGCGTCCTGAGCGTTTCAACGTGGGCGACAAAGTCGACGTACGCATCACCAACATCGACGCAAAAACCCGTCGTCTGGGCCTGTCGATCAAAGCACGCGAAATCGCAGAAGAAAAAGAAGCTGTCGAACAGTATGGCTCCTCCGATTCTGGCGCGTCGCTCGGCGACATCCTGGGCGCGGCTCTGAACAACGACTAAGTTCAGCCCGTCTTTGGACCAATAAGAAGCCCCGCAAGTGCAAACTTGCGGGGCTTTTTTGTGTTGTCCCTATCTTAGGGGCAGAGTTTTTCGAGTAGCTCAATACCATCCCCAGTGGATGAAATGAGACAAGCCTCTTCTCATTCGTGATAGAAGATGAAGCTCGCGCCTCCAAATTTCACCAAAGAGTGGATGATCGCCTGGGAGACTGTACCAAAGTGTTTGGAAATCTCTTCTGAGCCCAAACGTGTTGATCCACTCGCGTACGGAGCCAGTACGAAGATGCGACCCGCCAATTCCTGATTTCCCAAGCAAACCCATGGGGCATGGGCAATAAAAACGCACGATTAGAGCGCGAATGAAGGTCTTAACCTTTCCGAATCAAACCGGCTGAAAACGCGCATTTTGCCGATGTGCCTAATTTTTAGGCGATTCTAACCGGTGATTGAGTGCTCCAGATAGTGCATTTGGCTATATTCACAGGGATTTTCTGCCGAGAGCCAAGCCTAACTATTCCCGGATAAAGGTTTTTTTCTTATAGTCGAACAAAAGGTAACGAACCAAGTAACTGGTTTGGGAGGAACAGGGGCGCCAATGATTCGTTCAGAGCTTATCCAGAAGATTGCAGACGAGAACCCACATCTGTATCAGCGAGATGTAGAGCGGATCGTTAATACGGTGTTTGACGAAGTTACCGAGGCTATGGCACGCGGTGACCGGGTTGAACTGCGCGGCTTTGGCGCTTTTTCGGTGAAAAAGCGTGACGCACGGGTAGGACGTAACCCACGCACCGGAGAGACGGTTGAAGTGGAAGAAAAACACGTTCCCTTTTTCAAGACCGGTAAGCTCTTGCGGGATCGTTTAAACGGAAAAGAATAGATGCGCTATATACGTTATGCAGTTCTCGCCAGCCTTGCTATTGTGCTGGCGTCAATCGCCGTTGCCAACCGCAGCAGCGTAGAACTGAAGCTGATGCCGGATGCTTTTGCTGAGCTGGCGGGCTTTAACCTTGGGATCTCCCTGCCATTGTTTGTTGTGGTGCTGGGCGGCGTTGGTGCTGGTTTGCTGGTTGGCTTCTTTGCGGAATACCTGCGTGAGGGCAAACACCGCCGCGAAGTTGGTCAGAAAAATCGCGAAGTGCGCAAGCTCTCGCGTGAGGTCAACAAGCTGAAGCGTCAGAAAAACGAAGGCAAAGACGAAGTGCTTGCCCTGCTGGAAGACGCTAGCTGAGGCCAGAAACTGACACGTCATGACTGAGATCAGAACCAAAATCTGCGGCTTGAAAACGCCGCAGGATATCGCGGCCTGCGCCGACGCGGGGGCAGCCTACATTGGCTTTAACTTCTTTCCCAAATCACCGCGTTCAGTGACGATTGCTGAAGCGTCCAAGCTTGCAGGCGATACACCGGTTGGTCTGTGTAAAGTTGCGCTGGTGGTGGATATGCCGGACGATGAGCTGGATGCGATTGTTGCAGGCGTCCCGCTAGATATGCTGCAACTTCATGGCAGCGAAAGCCCCGAACGTGTTTTGGAACTAAAAGCGCGGCACGGTCTGCCGGTGATGAAGGTCATTGGGATTTCAGAGCCTGCCGACATTGCACGTATCGAAGCTTATGAGCAGGTTGCGGACCAGCTCCTAGTAGACGCCAAAGCCCCAAAAGATGCGGTGCTGCCGGGCGGAAACGGTATCGCCTTTGATTGGCGCATTCTGGCGCAGAAGAAATATTGGCAGTGCCCTTGGATGCTGGCGGGCGGTCTCAACCCTGAAAACGTGGCTGAGGCCATTCGCAGAACCGGGGCGCGTCAGGTTGATGTGGCCTCAGGTGTCGAAAGCGCCGCTGGGGTGAAAGATCCCGAACTTATTGCGTCATTTATAAGATCTGCACAACGCGCCTGATTCCGTGCGATTGTTGGGCCTATGACATGGTGGAGCAATCAAAGCTATGAGTTTGCCACGTCAGCCAACTGCGATCTCTGATCTATCACCAGATCTAAGAGAGGCGGCGCGAGAGCTTTGGGATTTTCATTGTGTTTATGATGATCTCGCGCCTGCGGATGCGATTGTCTGCTTGGGCTCTTATGATCTTAGGGTCGCTGATCGTGGTGCAGCGCTTTTTGCAGGTGGGGTCGCTGCGCAGTTTTTATGCACTGGCGCTGCGGGGAATTGGACGCATCAGCTTTATCCTGGATCAGAAGCACAAGCCTTTGCTGAACGTGCGCGGGCATTGGGCGTTCCGGCCTCCGCAATTTTATTGGAGGAAGACGCGCGTAATATCGGCGAAAACATACGCTTTGCGGCTCAGTTGCTCACAGACGCAAAACGGGTTGTTTTTGTTACCAAGCCACAAACCCAAAGGCGGTGCCAGGCCACCGTGTTAAAGCAATGGCCGGATATTGAGGTCGCTGTGACTGCCCCTCTTGTTGGACTGTCAGAACAGCCGCTTGAGCACCATGATTTCTCAGCAGTGCTGAGCGAGATGGTTGGAGATCTAGCGCGCATGCATTTGTACGAGAAGCTCGGGTATCAAGCCCCGGTCTGCGTTCCAAAAGCTGTGCAAGACGCGTTTGAGGTGCTGCTGAGCGCAGGGTTTGATGCTCATATGCCTTAAACTTGCGGATCATGCACCCAATGAAGGTCCTGACTGGCGCTTCAAAGCACAAAAATTTGCGAAAACAGGTTTCCCCCTTTGGTGATGCACACTAGAACCACTGAGGTACGACGATGGAGAGACCTATGGCCGACGATCTAGTCAACAGCTTCATGAACGGGCCCGATGAAAAGGGCCGTTTTGGGATCTTTGGCGGGCGTTTCGTGAGCGAGACCCTGATGCCGCTGATCCTCAGCTTGGAAGAAGAATATAATAAGGCCAAGGATGATCCCAGCTTTTGGGCGCAGATGGATGATCTGTGGAAACACTATGTTGGCCGTCCGAGCCCGCTTTATTTTGCGGAGCGTCTGACCGAAGACCTTGGTGGGGCCAAGGTCTATATGAAGCGCGACGAGTTGAACCACACTGGCGCACATAAGGTCAACAATGTGCTGGGCCAGATCCTGCTGGCGCGCCGCATGGGCAAAACCCGCATTATTGCCGAAACCGGTGCGGGCCAGCACGGGGTTGCTACAGCCACGGTTTGCGCCAAGTTTGGTCTGAAATGTGTGATCTATATGGGCGCGCACGATGTGCAGCGTCAGGCACCGAATGTGTTCCGTATGCGTCTGCTGGGTGCCGAAGTCATTCCGGTGACCTCTGGCCGTGGCACGCTGAAAGATGCGATGAACGATGCGCTGCGCGACTGGGTCACCAACGTTCATGACACATTCTATTGCATCGGCACTGTTGCAGGCCCGCATCCGTATCCTGCGATGGTACGTGATTTCCAGGCCATCATCGGCAAAGAAGTGCGCTGGCAGCTGCCCGAACAGGAAGGCGAAGGCCGCCTGCCTGATACAGTGATTGCAGCGATCGGTGGTGGCTCCAATGCGATGGGCCTGTTCTATCCATTCCTGGATGAGCCTTCGGTCAATATCATTGGGGTTGAAGCTGGCGGCAAAGGCGTCGACGAAAAAATGCAGCATTGCGCGTCGCTCACCGGGGGGCGTCCGGGCGTGTTGCACGGCAACCGGACATATCTTTTGCAAGATGACGACGGCCAGATCATGGAGGGTTTCTCCATCTCTGCGGGTCTGGATTATCCTGGCATCGGCCCAGAGCATGCCTGGCTGCATGAAACCGGCCGCGCAAACTATGTATCCGTCACCGACAAAGAAGCGCTTGAGGCTTTCCAGGTCTGCTGCGCGGCGGAAGGTATCATTCCCGCGCTTGAGCCGAGCCACGCGCTGGCGCATGTGCTGAAACTGGCACCGACCCTGCCCAAAGAGCATATCATTGTGATGAATATGTGCGGTCGCGGTGACAAGGACATCTTTACCGTGGCGCGTCACCTCGGCTTTGACATGTCTGACACCGAGGGCCGCGACCTCGACGAATAAGTGAGCGTTACGTTAGCACAATAAGAAAAGCGGCTCATTGAGCCGCTTTTCTGTGTTTTTGGGACTGCAGATATGTTTGGTATCCGTCTGTTAGGACTGGCTCTCAAACAGGATGGTCTCAAACCCTTCAAACTGCGGTGGCTCCATAAACGGGCTTTCACCTTCGCGCTTGCCTGCGTTACGGTGCGCGGCACGGAATTGCTCCGATTTGGTCCAGGCTTTGAAATCTTCCTCTTTGTCCCAGATCACATGGCTCGAATAGAGCTGAAAACCCTCGCCCTTGGGGCCTTTGAGCAGGCGGAATTCCTGAAAGCCTTGCAGCTCTGACAGGCGGCTTTCACGCTCTCTCCACATGGTTTCAAAGGCCTCTTCATGCCCGTCGCGGATTTTGAAGCGGTTCATTGCGATATAGCTCATGGCGGGTCTCACTTTTATGGCTGTTGCAATTGTGGCTGGCTTGCTCGTCTGAGGCTGCGGGCGGTTGTGGGGTATATTCTCACCCGTGCAAGGCGGGTCAAGTCTCAGATCGGTACTGGGCGTTTTTGCCGCCGTTCAGTCGCTTTGCGTCACCGCGTGGGCCTGAAGGACCGTAAGCGGTACGATCTCGAGCGCGCGTTTATGCGTGGCTGTCAGGTCTACTTTGGGTGCGCAGCCTTCATCCGCCGCCTGTAAAAACCGCGCCGCGCACAGACACCAGTGGTCCCCGGGTTTGAGCCCGGCAAAGTGGTACTGTGGGCGCGGTGTCGACAGATCATTGCCTACGTATTTGGAATAGGCGAGGAATTCTTCCGTCATTACAGCACAGACAGTGTGGCTCCCGTGGTCGGTATCACAGGTGTTGCAGTAGCCATCGCGAAAAAACCCGGTGACGGGTGTCATTGAACATGGAGACAATGCGCCTCCAAGCACGTTGAGACTTTGATCTATTTTCATAGGGTCAGTGTAGTGCGAGCCATGCCACAAAGGCAAAACTCTTTATGGTTTAGCGAAACTTGTCGAGCAACCTATCCATCGGCGAGCGGGTGTCTTCCTGTGGTTTTTCAGCGGGTGATGCCCCAGCAGTTGGTTTATCTGCGGGCTTTGCCTTGGCTGCGTTTTTGCCATTTGTCCCCGTTGAGCTGCGCGGTGGTGCGACCCGCAAAGCAACCGCATTCATGAACTTGCCGCCGTCTCCCTTGGCAAGCTCTGCGGCGCCGTCTGAGATGCCGCGCATCAGATCATCAAGCCAGTCTTCATCTGCTTTGGGGAAATCGCGCAGCACATAGCCTGAGACCGCATCTTTATGGCCCGGATGGCCAATGCCCAGACGTACGCGCGCGTAGTCCGCGCCGATATGTGCATGGATGGAACGCAACCCGTTGTGACCGGCGTGGCCGCCCCCCTGTTTCATGCGGCATTTGCCCGGCGCAAGATCAAGCTCATCATGCAGTACCACCACATCAGCAGGCGTGAGTTTGTAAAACCGCATTGCCTCACCAACAGATTGCCCAGAGTTGTTCATGAACGTCTGTGGTTTCAGCATCAGTACTTTGGTGCCCGCAAGATTGCCCTCGCTGAGTTCCGCCTGAAACTTGCCTTTCCAAGGGGTGAACCCGTGATCGCTGGCAATCTGGTCCAATGCCATAAAGCCGATATTGTGGCGGTTGCGGGCGTATTTCCCACCGGGGTTTCCGAGTCCAACAAAGAGTTTCATGGCCTAGACCTCATGCTTGCCTTGCTGGTTCATGCC
Source organism: Tritonibacter aquimaris (assembly GCF_009617595.1). Lineage (GTDB taxonomy): Bacteria > Pseudomonadota > Alphaproteobacteria > Rhodobacterales > Rhodobacteraceae > Epibacterium > Epibacterium aquimaris. Next base: position 65,821 of record NZ_WIXK01000007.1, read on the forward strand.
TGTATTTTTGCGGGAAATCCAGTGCCTGCACATAGGAAACGGGAGCCAGTCGCGGGCTCCCGTCAGGTATTGGTCAAAAGAGGCGGGTCTTATTCAGCCGCGACTTTCTCAGCGCGGCTCCAGGCAAATGGGGCAAACTGCGCATCAGACGTCGTCTTGGCGATGTGGTTTGTGTAGTTGGTGATGACTTTCTGGGCGAGGCCATTGATCACTTCCAGCGCATGCTTTTCGCTGTAGCCTGCCGCATAGAACGCATCGGTGTCTTCTTTGGCGACATTGCCGCGCTTTTCAACCATTGCCATCACAAAGCGACGCAGGCTTTCCAGCTTATCATCGCCAAGTGCAGTTTCATTGCGCAGCGCATCGGTGATTGCATCATCCACGTTCATCGATTTGGCAATCGCAGTATGTGCAGGCACACAATAGGTGCACTCGTGCATCACGTTGATGGTTTGCCAAACCACGGTTTTCTCTTCGGCGGTAAAGCTGGTGGCAACAAAGGACGTATGCGCCTGAATGTATGTGCTAAGCAACTCTGGTGAGCCTGCCAGAACTTTCATCAGCTCGGGAAGAAAACCATATTCCGCTTCAACTGCTTTCAGGATCTCTTTGGATCCTTCAGGCGCGGTTTCAGCAGTGTATGTGGTGAATTCGGTCATGGGTTTGTCCTTTTCCATCGAAGGCTGGGAAATTTATTTGAGCAGAGACTACGATTGTTGAGCGATTGCTCAATATCATTGTTGAGTGATCACTCAACTGTGAGCAGCTGCGCGGCTTGGCGAAATAGAAAAGGGCGGATTATACTGGGCCATGGCACAACGACACGACCGTCAAAAAGCGCTAGAGAGCGCATTGCGTATCTTTTGGGAAAAGGGGTTTCATGGAACCTCGCTCAAAGATCTTGAACAGGGCCTCGGCATGCATCCGGGCTCGATCTATGCCGCCTTTGGCTCCAAATCCGGGCTTTATTGTGCCGCTTTGACCCATTACGCGGATCAATTTTCAACGGAACTCCAACACCAACTGGACGAGTGTGAAAATGCACTCGTGGTTTTGGCGTCACTTGTGGAAAACCATCATCCGGTTGCGGTAAATTCAGGCGCGCTGGCTGGGTGTTTTCTCAATAAATCGATAATGGAATCCGGGATCGAAAGCCCAGACATCAAAGCAACCCAGCAAGCGTTGATGGAGCAGGCAGAGCAGCGTTTTGCCGGGGTGTTTGAGCTTGCGCAGCGGCAAGGCCATCTCTCGCAGCAGGCGGATTGCATTTCGCTTGCACGTGATGTGCAGGCGGCTTTGGCGGGAATTGCTGTGTTTTCGGTCCGGGATGAACGTAAATCCGTTGCCGCAGATATGATCGCGCGTCTGGCCGTGCGTATACAGGGGCTTTCAGAGAGCCAGCGGATCGAGATGTCGCTCCTATAGTGCAGTGACCTTGGGCAAAACCTGTTCCAATGCTGCAAAAAACGCATCCTTTGCATGGCGTTCCTGCCAAGGCTTGTGGCCACAGCGCGGCAGCAGCCGGAAATCGACCTGCGAAATCGCATTGCATAGGTCGCGTTTTAAAGCCTGCGCGGGGTGGGGGTCGTCTGCACCGTGCAGGGCAAGAACCGGGCAGGTAATTCTTGCGGTGCACTCCAGCAATGCCCCGCTTTCACGCAATGCGCGCGCTTCAGTCCAAACTTTTTGGTGGATCTCATTATCATAGTGAACAACTGCGCTGGGGCTCTCGTCGCGTGCGTAGCTATCTGCGATATCGTATATGTCCAGAAACCGCGCCAGCGCGGCAGGCTGGTGAAGCTGTGACTGCACCTCATCCAGCTCGCGCTGCAGGTCCGCCGATAAGCGTGCTCTGCGGGTTGGGGCAATGGTTTTGGCAGCTTTGGCATCCAAAGGGCCAGCGCCAACCAGTACCAGATTTGAAACGGCGTCAGGATGTGTTGCAGCACATAACATGGCAAGCCACGCGCCCCAGGACCATCCAACCAAACAAAGTGGAGCACCACCGTTCTGGATGATCAGGCTGTGAAGTTCGCCAATTTGGCCCGTGATGCTTGATTGCTGCTGATAAGGCTCCAGAACGCCATAACCGCGCGCAGCGAGTGCCTTCGCCAAGGGCGCGACCTCTCCTGCACCGCCGGGACCACCGTGCAAAACAGCGATCCGCGCGGGGGTGGTGCCATGGGAAATCGTATGAGGGGCTGGAAAACGCATAGGGCAGTCATAGCATAAGACGAAAAAAAGGGCCCCAAAAGGAGCCCTTTCCAATAAACCACGCTTGGCGAGGTTTTATTCTTCTGCAGCGGCTTCTTCGCCTTCTGCTTCGTCGTCGCCACCTGCAGCCAGACCAGAAGGTGCAGCCAGGTTCGCAACAACAAAGTCACGGTCGATGGTTGGTTTTGCGCCAGCAGGCAGATCAACTTCAGAGATGTGGATCACATCACCGATGTTTTTGCCGGTCAGGTCTACAACCAGTTTCTCAGGGATTTCGCCAGCTGTCACAACCAGTTCCACTTCGGAACGTACAACAGTCAGAACGCCACCTTTTTTGATGCCAGGTGCTGCTTCTTCGTTCACGAATTCAACCGGGATGAACAGGTTGATTTTCGAGTTGCGGCGCAGGCGCATCAGGTCAAAGTGGGTTGGCAGGTCTTTGACAACGTCACGCTGAACGTCGCGGCAGATAACGCGAACGTCGTCTTGGCCTTCAACTTTCAGGTTCCACAGAGTGGATTTGAACTTGCCAGCTTTCAGCTTTTTCAGCAGTTCGTTGAACGGGATCTGGACTGCCAGCGGATCAACATCACCACCGTAAACCACACCCGGAACCATGCCAGCACGACGTGCTGCGCGAGCGGCGCCCTTGCCTGTCCCCGCACGTGCCTGGGCGACGAGATCTGGAATCTCATTTGCCATCTTAATTCTCCATACATAAGGGCAGGGTGCCTCCAAGGCTGTCACCCCGCGTGAAGCTCGCCGCATACACCAGATTCTACGTTTTGGAAAGGCCCCGTTGCAAAACACCCTGCATCAGCGTGCGCTTGGGGAACACTCTGTTAAATGGACTGGTTTAAATTGGCCCATACGCTGTGATTGGCGTGTCTTGTGAGCATTTCCCAAAAGGATTTCCCTGTGCTGACATCTTTGTTGCGCGTGATATCGCTTCTGCTGCCTGCGCTGATTCCCTCATGGCGGTTTTTCAAATCCGTCGCGCCCTCGCCCCGGGTAGAATATCGGGTGATTGGTGGACCTGATGCGCGGGATTGGCAAGAAGATCGCCCAAGACCTGCCAGCATTCCAGCCAGCACGGTGCTGCGGCGGATGGTGTGGAACCCCCAGTGGAATGAGCAGCTGTTTCTGGTGTCTTGCGCTGAACGGATGATTGAAGAGCCGAGCCAGCACAGCCTGGATGAGCTTTTGACCCGTGTTGCCCGCGTTCTTGATGCGCGTGAAGGGTTATTGCAGATCCGGCTGGTGTTCATTGCGCGCGAAGGTGATGCGCTGGTTAAAACGGTCGAATACGAAAGCGAAACAGTGCCGCTCTCAACGCTCAAAGGTGGCGCATGAGTTTTGAATTTACCCTCCGCCTGATGGAAGTGATGCTGGGGCTTGCGATTGCGCAGCAGAGCCTGGAACACATCATCCCCGATCATTTGAATGTGCGGCATCGGATGATCTTTGTCCTGCGCTTGGCGCTTGCTCTTGCTTTGACGGCAGGCTTTGGCGCGCCGTGGGCTATTTATGGGTTATGGGTCGTGGCCTTGTGGATGTTGCATAGGTTTCAGGGCCCTTATAATGGTGGCAGCGATAAGATGACCCTGCTGATCCTGAGCTGCCTGTGTCTGGTGGAACTGGCCCCTGATCGATTCTGGCAGGAAATGGCGCTCTCCTATCTCGCTGTGCAGCTGGTGCTGTCTTATTTCGTGTCAGGCTGGGTCAAAGTGTGTAACCCGATCTGGCGCTCGGGGTCTGCGCTCAACGATGTCTTTCGGTATTCGGCTTATCCGGTCAGCGAAGGTCTGCGGGCTTGGGCGGATCGGCCATGCGTGTTGTGGGCGCTCGGATGGGCTGTGATCATTCTAGAGCTGATCTTTCCACTGGCGCTTTTGGATCCCTTGCTTTTGAAGCTTGCGCTGTTTTGCACCGCAGCGTTCCATTTCTCCAACGCATGTTTCTTTGGCCTCAACCGATTTTTCTGGATCTGGATTTGCGCCTATCCCGCATTGATCTGGTTTCAGGGGCGGGTGGTTACGGGATTTTGAATTTTTTGCCGGTTCATACCGCATTTCGCTAGCCCCACCGGGGTTACTCCTGTTACCGCTCGCATATGAGACTTTTGACCGATATTCGTGCCAGTGCTGCACCGGCCCGCGCGTTTCTGGCGATGGGCATGCTGTGGGGCATCTTTGGTGCCTATGTTCCTGCGATCAAGGCCCAGGTGGGGCTTGGGGATGCGTCTTTTGGCACGGCCCTGTTTCTGGGCGCGTTTGGTGGTGTGGTGTCCATGTGGCTGGGGCCGCGTGTGGACCGCGCATTGGGGCAGTGGGCCATGACCGTTGGCGCCGCCTTGATGGCGCTTGCATTTACCTTGCCCGGGCAGGTCACTGGCTGGTGGCCCTTTGCGCTTGCGATGGTGCTTTGCATGGGCGCGACCGGTGTTTTGGATGTGATCATGAATGCGCGCGTCAGTCAGATTGAGGCTGCAACAGGCCGATCCCTGATGAACCTCAATCATGCGGTTTTTTCGTTTGCTTATGCGGCTGGCGCGATCTCTGCGGGCCTCGCGCGCGGACAAGGCGTGGCCGCGTTTCAGTGTTTTTTTGCCGCGTCAGTCTTGGTGTTGGCGCTCTGTGCTGGAATGCGTCACCAACCTGAAAACAGCTCGTCCACTGGTCAAGACAGCGGCGACAGCCCACTGCCGCATGTCCTGTTGATCCTGGCGGGGATGATTACGCTCTTTGCCTTTATGTCGGAACAGGCCGTCGACAATTGGTCCGCACTGCATCTGGAACGTATGTTTGACGTGCGGGCCCATGAAAGCGCGCTTGGGCCTGCCATTTTGGGGCTGACTATGGGGATTGGCCGATTGTCTGGCCAGATTGTGCTGCAGGGCTGGTCAGAAGGGCGTGTGCTGCGCCTTGCCGGTGCCCTGTCGGCCTTTGGGTTGGTGCTGGGCGTCTGGGCGCAACTGTTGTGGATGTCTTACCTTGGATTTGCGCTCTTTGGGCTGGGGGTATCCGTGGTTGGGCCAATGGCGCTGGCATGGGTTGGGAAAACAGTGCCCGGGCATCAACGCGCCATTGCGATTTCACGTGTGGTGATGATTGCCTATGCGGGCTTCTTTTTGGGGCCGCCGGTTCTGGGCATGTTATCCGAAGTCTTTGGCCTTGCGGTTGCCTTTACGCTGGTGGCGCTGGCCTTGTTGTCAATCCCGCTGATCTTGGTGCCTATGTTGCGTCGTCTGGCGCAGGGCGATCAGGAAGCCGCAACAGTTTGAAGCTTCCTGATCAGATCTGGGTTTAATGCTCTTGCCAGCGGCCGCCGAAGTCTTCGGGGATCAGTAGGTTGTGGCGGCCCAGATCGGCCACACCTTTTTCACCACAAAGCGCCATCGTGGTGTCGAGCTCCTTGTGAAGCACCTCCAGCGCGCGGGTTACGCCTGCTTGCCCCATAGCGCCAAGCCCATAAACAAAGGCCCGTCCAATCATCACACCACTGGCACTAAGGGCGAGTGATTTCAAAATATCCTGGCCGGATCGAATGCCGCTATCCAGATGCACTTCAATATCATTGCCAACCGCATCCATAATCGCAGGTAACATCCGGATCGAAGACAGCGCCCCATCCAGCTGGCGTCCACCGTGATTGGATACCACAATGGCATCTGCCCCCAGTTTGGCGGCCATTTTGGCATCTTCGGCGTCAAGAATACCCTTCAGGATCACCTTGCCGCCCCACATTTCCATCAGTCGCGCAACCTTGCCCCAATCAAGCGAGGGGTCAAATTGTTCCGCGGTCCACGCACCGAGGGAGGATGCATCCGAGATCCCCTCAACATGGCCCACGATATTGCCGAACTCGCGCCGTTTTGCGCCAAGCATTTCGATGCCCCAACGCCATTTTGTCATCAGATTGGCGACGGTTTTTGGCGTGAGTTTTGGTGGGGCAGAGAGGCCGTTTTTCAGATCCTTATGCCGCTGTCCAAGGATCTGAAGATCCAGCGTGATCACCAATGCTGAGCAGCCCGCGTCTTTGGCCCGCTGAATGAGGCGCGCGGTATAGTCCATGTCTTTCATGGTGTAGAGCTGAAACCAGAAGGGCTTCTGGGTTGCCTCTGCCACATCCTCGATCGAGTTGATCGACATGGTCGAGAGCGTAAATGGTACACCAAATTCTTCGGCAGCACGCGCGGCTTTGATCTCACCATCGGCGTGTTGCATGCCGGTCAGGCCAACGGGCGCCAACGCCACCGGCATCGCCACATCCTGGCCAATCATCTGGCTTGCGGTTGAGCGCCCGGCCATATCCACCGCAACCCGCTGGCGCAGGCGGATCAGATCAAAATCGGAGCTGTTTTCGCGAAAGGTCTGCTCGCTCCAACTGCCGCTTTCAGCGTAGTCAAAAAACATCCGCGGCACCCGACGTTCATAAATGCGTTTGAGGTCGTCGATATTGGTGATTACGGGCATAATAGGGTCTTTCAATTGTATTGGTAAGAAATTCGTACCAATCTGGATCCGCGCATGCAATAAGAGCCTAAAACAAAAACAGCCCACCAAAGGGCGGGCTGCAATCAGTATAGATCGGGGTTGGCTTAGGCCAGTTCGATCTGATCCGCGCTTTCGCGACCGTCACGGCCTGCGCGCAGTTCAAAGTTTACTTTCTGGTTGTCGGCCAGACCGGTGAGGCCTGCGCGTTCTACAGCAGAAATGTGGACAAAGATGTCTTTGCCGCCATCGTCAGGTGCAATAAAGCCGTAGCCTTTGGTGGTGTTGAACCATTTTACGGTGCCTGAGGGCATCGGTTTACTCCAAGTTGTTGCTGCCCGCGTTGGTGCGGCAGCCCGGCATTCAAGTCTTGATCGAAAGACTGAACGCCGCCCAGTGGGGACAACAGCAGGTCGATAAAGAAGCAGTAGCGCCTATAGGTATGGCAGCCGAAATCCCATGCGGCAAGAGATTCTGGCGGGGAGAAGCAGGGATTTTGGGCCCTTTAGGTGTTTTCTCGTAAGGATTTTAGGGTTCCGTGGGGCCGTAAATCCATGAGGTTGTGAAGGCTTATGCATTCCCCCAATACCCGGTGCTATATTGATATATTAACTCAATAATCGTCTGCAAAAGGGCAATGTCTTCAGCCATGTTGCCATAGGCTACGCAGTCTTCCTGCTGAAAAGGAAAAAGCCCCGTCAGGGGCTTTTTGATAGTGACCAAAGGTTTGGTTTAACGCACAAACTTCTTGTGCTTCAGGCGCTTGGGTTCAAGCGCATCTGGGCCAAGGCGGCGTTTCTTGTCTTCCTCATAGTCTTCAAAGTTGCCTTCGAACCATTCCACATGGGCGTCGCCTTCAAAGGCGAGGATGTGGGTACAGATCCGGTCGAGGAAGAAACGGTCGTGTGAAATCACCACGGCGCAGCCTGCGAAATCAACCAGCGCATCTTCAAGCGCACGCAGGGTTTCAACATCAAGGTCGTTGGTCGGTTCGTCGAGGAGCAGCACGTTGCCGCCCTCTTTCAGCAGGCGTGCCATGTGGACACGGTTGCGTTCACCACCGGAAAGAAGGCTCAGCGGCTTTTGCTGGTCGCCGCCTTTGAAGTTGAACGAGGAGCAATAAGCGCGGGAGTTCATCTGCGCATCGCCCAGCTGAATGATCTCGGCACCGCCAGAGATCGCTTCCCATACGGTTTCATTGTCCTTCAAATCGTCGCGCGACTGATCCACGTAGGACAGCTTGACTGTGTCGCCAAATTCAACGCTGCCCTCGTCAGGTTGTTCTTGGCCGGTCAGCATTTTGAACAGGGTCGATTTACCAGCGCCGTTGGGGCCGATCACGCCGACAATACCACCGGGCGGCAACGAGAAATCCAGACCTTCCACCAGCTGTTTGTCGCCGAAATGTTTGCCCAGGCCAGAAACTTCGATCACCTTGGAGCCCAGGCGTGGACCATTGGGGATGACAATCTGAGCGCGACCGATTTTTTCGCGCTCGGACTGGTTGGCCAGATCGTTATAGGCCGCGATACGGGCTTTGGATTTTGCCTGGCGGGCTTTTTGACCCTGGCGCATCCATTCCAATTCGCGTTCCAGCGTTTTCTGCTTGGATTTGTCTTCGCGTGCTTCCTGCGCCAAACGTTTGGATTTCTGTTCCAGCCAGCTGGAATAGTTGCCCTCATAGGGGATGCCGCTGCCGCGGTCCAACTCCAGGATCCAGCTGGTGATATCGTCCAGGAAATAACGGTCGTGAGTCACACAAAGGATGGTGCCCTTGTAATCGATCAGGTGCTGTTGCAGCCAGGCGATGGTTTCCGCATCCAGGTGGTTGGTCGGTTCGTCAAGCAGCAGCATGTCAGGCGCTTCGAGCAGCAGTTTGCACAGCGCGACGCGGCGAAGCTCACCACCGGAAAGGTCTTCGATTTTGGCGTCATCCGGGGGGCAGCGCAGCGCTTCCATGGAAACGTCAACCTGGCTGTCGAGATCCCAAAGATTGTCCGCGTCAATTGCATCTTGCAACGCGGTCATCTCTTCCATCAGCTCGTCGGTGTAGTTTTCAGCCATCTCAACCGCGATCTGGTTGAAGCGGTCGACCTTGGCTTTCTTCTCAGCCACGCCCAGCATGACGTTTTCGCGCACCGACAGGCTTTCATCCAGCTTCGGTTCCTGCGGCAGGTAGCCCACTTTGGCACCTTCTGCGGCCCAGGCTTCACCGGTGAAGTCTTTGTCCATACCGGCCATGATCTTCATCAGTGTCGATTTACCAGCGCCGTTGACGCCGACCACACCGATTTTCACACCGGGCAGGAAGGACAGGTGGATGTTTTCAAAGCATTTCTTGCCACCGGGGTAGGTCTTGGAGACCCCCTGCATGTGGTAGACATATTGATAGGCCGCCATGGCAAAGCTCCGTCAAAGAGGGGAATGAGTTTGGCAGGTGTGATAGCGGATGGGGCGGCGGGGGGCAATGGAAGAGCGCGCCTGAGCGGCAGAAGCGGGCCACAAGGGTGGCGACATGTGGATACGCGCAGCCCCTTGGGCGGGCCTGGGCCACAGATCTGCCGCCCAGTTGATAGTGTTTTGCGTCGCTGTATCGCCGGGTCGCTATTATTGTTCCATGCGGCCAGTGATAGAGCGTACGAAATCGGATTTCGGTTCGGCATCAATCACTTCTGGGCGGTCGAATTGTTCAATACGGCCCTCGTTCATTACTGCAACACGATCTGCAAGCGCCCAGGCCTCAGACCGATCATGGGTGACCATAATGGCACCAACACCCGCCTTGCGTTGAAGTTCACGCACGGATCCACGCAAAGATTGGCGCACCTGTGCATCCAGCGCGCTGAAGGGTTCATCCATCAACAACAGCCGCGGCTCAATCGCCAAAGCACGCGCCATCGCCACCCGCTGGCGCTGACCACCAGACAGTTGGGCCGGAAACCGTTGAGCCAGGTGTGGCAGCTCGATCATTTCCAAAAGCTCATGCGTGCGACGGAGGATCTCTGATTTCGACGGGCGCGACTTGCGAGGCATAACCCGCAGGCCAAAGGCCACATTGTCCGCAACTGTCATATGGCGAAACAGCGCGTAGTTTTGAAATACAAAACCAAAATGGCGCTCTTTTGCCGGGCGATGGGTGATGTCTTCGCCGTCAAAGTCGAGCCGCCCCTGATCCGCATGGGCAAGCCCTGCGATAATATTCAGAAGGGTTGTTTTTCCTGAACCAGACGGGCCAAGCAGCGCAATGAATTCGCCTTCTTCCATCGAAAGCGAAACCCCTTTGAGCACCTTGGTGTCGTCAAAGGATTTGTGGATATCAAGTGCTTGAAACGTCATCAGTGCGCTTCCTTTTGCGGGCCAAACCGGGTGAGAATGCTGCGCAACACCAAAGTGACCAGCGCAAGCGCGGTCAGGACAGTGGCGGCGGCAAAAGCGCCGGTGGCATTGTAGTCATTATACATGAGTTCGATCTGCAGCGGCAGCGTCATGGTTTCGCCACGGATGGCACCGGCGACAACGCTCACGGCGCCAAACTCCCCCATGGCGCGCGCCATGGTCAGGACCACGCCATAGGCCAGGCCCCATGAAATATTGGGCAGTACAATATGGCGAAACATCTGCCAGCCATTTGCGCCCAGCGTGATCGCGGCGCGTTCTTCGTCTTCGCCGGTGACCATCAGCACGGGCAGCACTTCGCGCATGACAAAGGGGCAGGTGACAAAGGCGGAAACAAGTACGATGCCCACAAGGTTGAACATCAGCTGAATACCAAACGGTTCAAGCACCGCGCCCACCGGCCCATATGCGCCATAGACCATCAAGAAGCAGAGACCTGCGACGATTGGGGACACCGCAAAAGGAACCTCGATCAGGATCAGCAAAACGCGGCGTCCCGGGAAGCGGAAGCGGGCAATTGCCCAGGCTGCGGCCACCCCAAACACAACGTTCACCGGCAAAACCAACAGTGTCGCAATCACCGTCAGGCGGATGGCGGCAAGGGTCTCAGGATCCAGAATAGCAGTCTTGTAGACATCAAACCCTTCAGCAAACGCACGATGAAAAATCGCAGCGACCGGCAGGATGACCATCAGCCCCAAAAAGGCCAGTGAGAGCAAAATCAAAACGATACGTGCCATGATCTATGCTCCTGTCCGCAGGTATCGCTGCATGCGGGTCTGCGCGACATTGATCACCACCAGCAACACGATTGAAACCAGCAACAAGGTGCCTGCGACAGCGGCAGCCGCCGGGTAGTCGAATTCATCCAAGCGGATCAGGATCAGCAGCGAGGCGATCTCGGTTTTGTAAGGAAGGTTGCCCGCAATAAAAATCACCGCGCCAAACTCACCAAGTGAGCGCACAAATGACAGCCCGACCCCGGTCAGAATGGAGGGCATCAAAGGGCGCAGGATCACCCTCGTAAACTGCTGAAACCCGCTTGCACCAAGGGTCAGGGCGGCAGCTTCTTCATCTGGGTCCAGTTCTTCGATCGCGGGTTGAATGGCGCGCACTGCAAAGGGGATCGAGGTGAAAATCATCGCAATCATGATGCCCCACCACGTGTAGGCGACCTGTAGGCCCAGATCGTCAAGGATACCACCGATCCAGCCCGAGCGATCATAAAGCGCAACCAGTGCAATGCCCGCGACGGCGGTGGGTAGGGCAAAGGGCAAATCCACCAGCGCGTCAATAAGGCCGCGCCCTCTGAATTCATAGCGCGTCAGCACCCAGGCGAGTATCAGCCCGAAAACGCCATTGATGCAGGTCGCAAGGGCAGCTGCCGAAAAGGTCACCCGCAAAGCAGCAAGCACCCGGTCGGAACTCATGATGCGCAGATAGTCACCAAAAGAAAGCTGCATGAGCTGCCACAGCAGCCCGGAAATCGGCAACAGCACGATCAGCGTTACAAATAAAACTGAGATCCCCAAAGACAGGGACAGCCCGGGCAGAACCCGCGGGCTGTTTCGAAAAAACACGGCCACCGTAATTTTCCTTTAAAAACAGAGATCCACGGCTGATACGCACCAGCCGTGGATCTGAATTTAGATCAGTTGCGGAAGACTTTTTCCAAAGTGCCACCATCACCGAAGTGTGCTTTTTGCGCCTCGGCCCAGCTGCCAAACACTTCTTCCACAGTGATCAAACGGACCTCTGGGAATTGGTCAGCTGTGGCTTCGATCACCTCAGGATGATGCACGCGGTTGTTAAACGACGCGATGATTTCCTGTGCTTTCTTGCTGTAGAGGAAATCGAGATAGGCGTTGCCGACCTCTACCGTGCCTTTTTTCTGCGCGACCTTTTCAACCAGCGCGACCGGGAATTCAGCCAGCAGCGATACGGCCGGAACCACACGTTCATAGGCGCCTTCTTCTTCGGCTGCGCGGATGTTTTCCACTTCGGCCTCAAAGGTGATCAAAACATCACCCAGACCACGCTCAACAAAGCTGGTGGTGGCACCACGGCCGCCGGTGTCAAAGACCACAACGTTTTTCAGGATTTTGCCGACAAATTCCTGTGCTGCCGCGTCATCGCCGCCGAATTTATCCAGCGCATAGGCATAGGCCGCCAGATAGGTGTAGCGCGCATTGCCGCTGGTTTTGGGGTTGGGGAAGACGATGGAAACATCTTCGCGCACCAGATCATCCCAGTCGGCGATGTTTTTCGGGTTGTCGCCACGCACCAGAAACGCGGGCAAGGAATAGTAAGGTGACGCGTTATTGCCGAGGTCTTTTTGCCATTCTTGCGAGACAAACCCTTTGTCCGAAAGGATCTGCACATCAAGAACCTGGTTGAAGGTCACCAGGTCGGCTTTCAGACCCTGCAAAATTGCGCGGGCTTGTTTGGAGGAACCTGCGTGGCTTTGCTTGATTGTCAAAGCTTCGCCGTTTGTGCTGTTCCACTGCTCAACAAAGACAGGGTTCAGTGCGGCATAAAGCTCGCGGGCGATGTCGTATGACACGTTCAGGATTTCGCGGTCTTCTGCATTTACGGGGCTAGATAGCGTTGCCGCGACGAAGGCGGCGGCGCTGAGGCTGCGTTTAACAATTTTCGAAGACCAGAGCATGGAAGTTTTCAGCATCAGTTCTATCCCTTGTCTGATTTTTCGATCGCAAATTGAACACTATTTCGTGATTCACAAGCCCGTGAAATTATTCAGGGTAGGTTGGTCTAAAAATAGTCGGCGACAGGAACAAATGTTCTACTGACGCGAAAGATGGAGGAACGGTTCTTAGGGTTGTCTGATTGGGCTCTGATCGCAAGTTGAAGCTGAAGAGGGGCAAGCGAGACAGCTACCGGGAGCGGTCGTTCGAGTGCAGAGTTTCGCACCTATTTCCACGCTTTGTTTCAATCTCTTGAAAATGGTCGCATCACAGCGTGATGATGGCGGAGACGAAGGGATTCGAACCCTCGATACCGTTTCCGGTATACTCCCTTAGCAGGGGAGCGCCTTCGACCACTCGGCCACGTCTCCGCTGACCCGTATATTGGGCAGAACTCTGGGAAACAAGGCCAAAACAAAGCTTTTGTGAATTTTTCTTCTGAGGGGGCAATGAATGGCAAAAGAACCTAAGAGAAAACCGAAGATACCGGTATTTTTGAGGAAAAAGCTAAATATTGTCATTGGGTTAATCCGAGAGGGGGCGCGTTGCGCGAACCCGCTGCGCGCAGTGCTATATCAGTGTGGGGCGAAATTCGCGGCATAGCCGGGCTTGGTTCGGCTGACCTTAGGGTAGCGCCGTGCATCGTCGTCATATTGCAACAAAGCTGTCACCGCAGTTTCATCTGAAATGCCTATCGAGCTCATATGAAAGTGAGCGCAGCAAAAAACACTCCCGAGGACTGGGGCACCGAACGTCAAGCTCAGGTGGCTGAGATCGTGCGTGCCAAAGGTCATGCGAAGGTAGAAGAGCTGGCGCGCTTGTTTGGCGTCAGCGCACAGACCATTCGTAAAGACGTGAACGCAATGTGTGAGCGGGGGCTGTTGCGCCGGGTTCACGGTGGGGTTGAGCTGTCTCCAACCAGTGCAGATCATTATGCGTTGCGCCGGATCCTTAATATCACCCCAAAGCGCGCGATTGGACAGGCCGCGGCACAGCTGATTCCTGATGAATCCGCATTGGCGGTTTCAATTGGGACCACACCGGAAATGGTGGTGGCGCAGCTGGGGCAGCACGCGGGGTTGCGCATCTTTTCCAACAATATGCACGTGGCGATGACTGCGCATGGGTTTGCAACCGCATCGGTGACAATTCCGGGCGGAACCCTGCGGCCCTCAGAGGCGGATATCGTGGGGCCCTCTGCGGTGAATTTCTTTGATGCATACCGTTTCGACATCGGGGTGTTTGGCGTCGCGGCTGTGGATGATGACGGTGGGCTGCTGGACCTATGTGAAGAGGATGTACGCTCGCGCGATGCGATCTCTCGCAATGCGGATCTGCGCATTTTGGTCCTGGACGTTTCAAAGTTTCAACGCCGCGCCCATGCGCGTGGCGGCCATATCTGTGATGTGGATCATGTGGTCTGTGATCAGCGCCCTCCTGAGCCCATGTGTCAGATGCTGGCCGAGGCGAATGTCGCGCTGACAATCTGTGAGGAGGCACCGGTATGAGCCAAATGTCAGGTCGGGCTATCACCCTGAAGAAAGTCAATAAATTCTGGGGCGACGTGCGTTCATTACAGGATGTGGACCTTGAGATCCCTGCGGGTAAGTTCACCGCTATCCTTGGCCCATCCGGGTGCGGGAAATCTACCACGTTGCGCGTGATCGCCGGGCTTGAGGATGTCAGCAGCGGCAGTGTTGAAATTGGCGGCCGTGACATCACCACCTTGGCGCCGTCACGGCGCGATTTGTCGATGGTGTTTCAGTCTTATGCGCTGTTTCCGCACCTGAGCGTGGCTGAAAACATCACCTTTGGCCTGAAAGTGGCCCGTATGCCGCGGCGTGCGCGACAAGAGCGTTTGCACGAGGTGGCGGAACTTTTGGAGCTGTCGCCCTATCTTGATCGCAAGCCCGGTGCCTTGTCTGGTGGGCAACAGCAACGTGTGGCGCTGGGGCGTGCAGTGGTGTCGCGTCGTCCTGTGTGTTTGATGGATGAGCCGCTTTCCAATCTGGATGCGCGGCTGCGTGATGAAATGCGCCGTGAAATCCGCCGTCTGCAGCGCGCGCTTGGTTTTACCATGGTTTATGTGACCCACGATCAGACCGAGGCCATTACCATGGCGGATCAGGTGGTGCTGATGAACCAGGGTCGGGTTGAACAGGTCGCAAGCCCGCAGGATATCTATACCTACCCGGCCACACCTTTTGCCGCGCGTTTCATTGGCACGCCTCCGATGAACTTGATTTCACCTGCGGCTTTTTCCGATCTTTCGGGCGCACCAGGCGAATTTGTAATTGGTGTGCGCCCGGAGACCCTGTTTCTCGATCCAAACGGCCCTCTGCAGGCAGATGTGCGTGGGGCGGAATTCTTGGGATCAAATACGCTGCTTGAGCTTGAGGTAGCGGGGCAACGCCTGCTTGTAAAACTGCCAGGAAACCACGCGGTAGAGCCGGGCCAGCAGCTGCGTTTTGGTCTGGCACCAGATGCCGTGCACCTCTTTGATACTCAGACAAACGCCCGCGTTGAAGATCGCGCACTTGTTGCGCGTATCGCGGGGGTGACCGCATGACCTGTTCATTTTCATACACCCGAAATCCCTCGGGTTGTTCCTGCCGGGCAAAAACCGGCTTCTTTTTCTGCGGAGAAAACCCATGCTGATGACCAAACTCAAAGCGGCCAGCGCCGCTCTGGCATTTGCGGCTGCGCCTGCAGCGGCTGATGTCGATCTGCAGTTCTACTTCCCGGTTGCTGTTGGCGGCGCGGCGGCCAACACCATCGAGGAGCTGACCCAGGAATATGTGGCGGCCAATGATGGCGTGAACATCGAGGCAATCTATGCCGGTTCCTACCAGGATACCGTGGCCAAAGCGCTGACAGCTGCCCGCGGCGGCAATGCCCCCCAGCTGAGCGTGATCCTCTCGGTCGACATGTATACAATGTATGATGAAGACCTGATCCACGCGTTTGATGAATTTGCCACCACTGACGAAGACAAAGCCTGGCTCAAATCTTTCTATCCGGCGTTTATGGAAAACAGTCAGATCGACGGTAAAACCTATGGCATCCCGTTCCAGCGCTCTACACCGGTGCTCTATTGGAACAAAGAAGCGTTCAAGGCGGCTGGCCTTGACCCCGAGCACGCACCTGAAACCTGGGCCGAAATGGTTGAGATGGGCAAGGCGCTGACGGTCAAGGATGCGTCCGGCAATGTCGACCAGTGGGGCGTGCGTATCCCATCGTCTGGTTTTCCTTATTGGCTGTTTCAGGGCCTTACCACGGAAAACGACGTGATCCTCGCAACTGATGGCGGCACCAAGACCAACTTTGACGACCCCAAAGTGGTAGAGGCGCTGGAGTATCTGGTGGATCTGTCGAAAACCCACGAGGTTATGGCGCCAGGCATCATTGAATGGGGCGCAACGCCCAAGGCTTTCTTTGAAGGTCAGACCGCGATGATGTGGACCTCCACCGGCAACCTGACCAATGTGCGCAAAAACGCTCCGTTTGACTTTGGTGTTGCAATGCTGCCTGCCAACAAACGCCGCGGTGCGCCAACGGGTGGTGGTAACTTCTACCTGTTCAAAGGCTCTGATGAGGCACAAACCAAAGAAGCGTTTGAATTCATCAAATGGATCACCCAGCCAGAGCAGGCCGCCAAATGGTCAATCGCGACCGGTTATGTGGCACCAAGCCCAGCGACCTGGGAAACCGATGTGATGAAAGCCTACACCGCTGATTTCCCACCTGCACTTGTTGCACGTGATCAGCTGGAACATGCGGTTGCAGAACTGTCGACCTATGAAAACCAGCGTGTGACCCGCGTGTTCAACGACGCGCTCGCCGCTGCAATCACCGGTGAAAAAACCGCCGCAGACGCGCTGAAAGAAGCACAGGCACAGGCCGAAGCTATTCTGAAGCCTTACCGCTAAACCTTACCCCCCACGGCTCGCGCATCAGTCAGATTTGGCAGTGCGCGGGCCACCTTCCACCAAAGGACACGTGATATGCAAAGGACAAGACAGTGGATCCACGCCTGGCTGCTCTTGCTGCCAGCCTTTGTATTTCTTCTGGCCTTTACCCATCTGCCCGCGATCACCACGCTTTGGAACAGTTTCTGGACCACCGCACGTGGACGTAGACCCAGCCGTTGGGCCGGGATTGAT
This sequence comes from Tritonibacter aquimaris, assembly GCF_009617595.1. GTDB lineage: Bacteria > Pseudomonadota > Alphaproteobacteria > Rhodobacterales > Rhodobacteraceae > Epibacterium > Epibacterium aquimaris. The sequence continues at coordinate 82,792 of NZ_WIXK01000007.1, forward strand.
AACTATGAAACCATGTTGGCAGATCCGGTGTTCTGGAAAGTGCTCACCAATAATCTGTGGTTTGCGCTGGGCACTATCCCAACCTCTATTGCGATTGCTTTGATGATGGCGCTTTGGGTCAATCAGAAACTCATGGGGCGCAGTTTCGTGCGGATGGCGTATTTCACCCCAACGGTGCTGCCGATGATCGCGGTCGCCAATATCTGGCTGTTTTTCTACACACCCGGATTTGGTCTGTTTGATCAGGTAACCGGTTTTTTCGGGGCCGCCCAATCCAATATTCTGGGCCAAGGCGACACGGCGCTGATTGGGGTGATGGTTGTGACCATCTGGAAGGAGGCGGGTTTTTTTATGATCTTCTACCTCGCCGCGCTGCAAACCATCCCACCCAGTCTGATTGAAGCTGCCCGTATTGAAGGGGCAGGGGGCTGGACCATCTTTCGCCGCGTGACCTTCCCGCTTTTGATGCCGACCACCTTGTTTGTGTCGGTAAATGCTGTGGTGAATTCTTTCCGCATGGTCGACCACATCTTTATCCTCACCGGGGGCGGGCCGGACAATGCGTCGTCGCTGCTGCTCTTTTATATATACGAGAGCGCGTTCCGATTTTGGGACACGGCCTATGCGGCAACATTGACGGTGATTTTGCTGGCGCTCTTGGCGGCGTTGGCGATCGGGCAGTTCTTCTTTTTTGATCGCAAGGTGCACTACAAATGAGCCTGGACCGCGTGTTGAACATTGTGGGCGCATGGGCGCTGGCGCTGATTTGGGTGCTGCCATTGGCCTATGCGGTCTGGACGGCGTTTCACCCGGCCGCCTATGAAGCGCGGTTTGATCTCTTTGCGCCGCTGACGCTTGAGAATTTTTCCAAGGCCTGGGAAGCGGCCCCATTTGGGCGATACTTCTTTAATACATTCGTTTTGGTCACCTCGATCCTCTTGGGGCAATTCATCCTGTGTACGCTCGCGGCTTACGCCTTTGCGCGCTACCAGTTTCCAGGACGCGGGGTGTTGTTTGCACTGGTGCTGGTGCAGCTTATGGTGATGCCTGACATCTTGATTGTCGAAAACTACAAGCTGATCCGGACGCTGGACCTGATAGACACAATCCCAGCGATCGCTTTGCCCTATATCGCGTCAGGGTTTGGCATCTTCTTGCTGCGGCAAACCTTTTTGTCGGTGCCAAAGGAGCTGGAAGAAGCAGCGCAGATCGAAGGCATGTCGTCGCTTGGCGTTTTGCTAAAGGTATATGTGCCACTTGCGGTCCCGACCTACCTTGCCTTTGGTCTGGTATCTGTCAGTCACCATTGGAACAATTTCCTGTGGCCTCTGATTATCACCAACTCGGTTGACACCCGGCCGGTGACGGTGGGGCTTTCGATCTTTGCGTCGATCGACTCTGGGGTGGAGTGGAGCGTGATCAATGCTGCGACCCTGATGACCTCAGCTCCGCTGCTTTTGGCGTTCCTGCTGTTTCAGCGCCAGTTCGTACAAAGCTTCATGCGCGCAGGTATCAAATAGAATCTAAGCGCAATAGATTCGGAAAATCAAAAAACGGCGCTCCTGGACAAGGTATCTGGCCTGCAAAACCAGCCAATACTTGGTTGTGGAGGCTAAGAGTTAACGCGCGAGCGGTAACCAAAGGGTTCGCCTGTTAGATTTATTGCCACAGTCCCGCCGCATTCCCAGGGGATTCGGGTAGGAAATACACGATCCAGCGGCTCTATAGCCTGTTTGAAGACCACGGCAGCTTAAGAATTCTTTCCAAAAAGCATATTTGATTACAGGGGTTTAATTTAAATTGTCTGCAAAAATGTTAATTTTACGTGCCAAATGGCCGATTGTTGCGATGATGGAAGCGTTTTAACACTGGGGGTTAGTGTTTTGTTAAGTCTGCCGCAATCTATCCACAAAACTGTCTTGGGGTGGCAGTTTTGGGCCACATTCCAGCCGCACCACTGAATGAAATTGTTGACGTGGGAAGTTGGAGTGGAAGATGAGACAACTATTAGCAGTTGTTGCAGCATGCCTGACGCTGGGCATGTCCGGGGGTGTATCTGCACAAGATGCCTCTGGTAGCCGGGCTGCCACCGGCTGGGAAGCCGTTGGACGGCTGAATATTTCCGGGCGCAACATGTGCACCGGGGCGCTGATTGCGCCCAACTTGGTGCTGACAGCGGCGCATTGCCTTTATGATCCAAGATCAGGCCGTGCAGTAAATCCAAATTCGATCCGGTTTGAGGCTGGTTTGAACGGGCGCTACGCAAAAGCAGCGCGTCAGGTGGTCAAGGCAGTGGTACATCCACAATATGTGTTCCGGCCAGTCGGGGATGCACAGGTGGGTCATGATCTTGCAGTGTTGCGATTGGATCGACCGATCAGCACAGAACATATTCAACCGTTTGCGACCTCGTCGCAGGCTGCGCGTGGTGATGCGGTTGGGGTGATGTCATACAGCTATGAACACCGGGATCGGCCAAACTGGCAGCAGCCCTGCCATGTTCTGGCGCGCAAGGGCAAAACCATGGTGATGACGTGCCGGGTGGAATACGGCGCCTCGGGCTCACCGGTATTTGAGGTCTCGCCGGGACATCCGCCGCGCCTCGTCTCTGTCATCTCGGCAAAGGCCGCGATGGGGAACCAGCGTGTGTCCATCGGCACCGCAATCGACAACAGCCTGTGGGATTTGGTGCAACGCGCAGGTTAGATCGCCCGATCAAAGATCAGGCAACCAAAAGTATTTTACAGTTCTTGTGTGACCCGCTGTCAGAACGACGCGGGTTTTTGGTTTTGCCGCTTAGGGCTCGCGCAATGCGTCCTTGGATTTGTAGAGTGGCTTTAACAGATACTGCAGCACGGTTTTCGACCCGGTTTGCAATTCAGCGATTGCGCGCATCCCAGGCCGGATCTGAATGTCGCGCTGACGCTCGGTAAAGCTTGCGCGGTCCACCTTGAGCGTCACCCGGTAATATGGTTCGGCGCGGGGATTGCGATCATCTTCAAACGTATCTGCCGAGACAAAATCCACCTTGCCTTTGAGCGCGCCATAGATGGTGTAATCATAGGCGGACAGCTTGATGGTGGCGTCCTGGCCGGGCTGCACACTGGCGATGTTTTCAGGCTTTACCCGCGCTTCGACAAACAGCTCTTCGCCAAGCGGGATGATTTCAAAAATTTCATCACCCGGGCGGATCACCCCACCGATCGTGGTAACCGCCATATTGTTGACCACACCCTGCATGGGCGACGTGATAATCGTACGCGACAGCTGGTCTGAGGCAATGCGCAGCTCTTGGCGGTGCGACGTCAGCATCTGCAGCGTTTCAGAATATTCTTCGGCGAGCTGTAGTTCCGACTGTGTGCCAATTTCATTGAATTTGGCTTTGGCGTCGGTGGCGGCTTTTTTGGCGCGGTTTACTTCGATCAGGGCCACGATACGCTGTTTATGCAGCCGCTCCATATTGGCGAGCTCTTCTTGCAGCTGGTCGCGGATCTGTTTTGCACTTGATCGCCGACTGTTAAAGTCGGCCTGACGGGCGCGCAGCAGGGCGCGTTCAGATGCTAGGATATTTGGGGAGCGTTGTTGCAGCTCTGGCGACACTTCAAATTCAAACGCACCTGAAGCTTCTGCCTCAAGCCGGTATTGTTTGATTTCCAAGGCGTCGATCTGGTCTTGCAGGTCATCAGCTGTGGTTTGGAACCGTGTGGCTTGCAATCGGGCCAGTACCTGCCCGGCCTCGACTTCATCGCCCTGGCGCACATAAAGTTCAGCCAGAATGCCGCCCTCAAGGTTTTGAATGATCTGGGAGCGTGAAGAGGACACAACCTCGCCATCCGCGCGCACAATCTCATCGATCCAGGCAAAAGCCGCCCAGATCAGAAAGATCAGGACGGCGCCAGCAGCAATATAGATGATACGGCTTGCGCCCAGTGAATTGCGCGCAAGCTCTTGTTGCATCGGCGTCATTTTTTGTCCCCTGCGGCCAGATGCGCCAGAACCTGATCGCGTGGACCGTCCACAACCATGCGACCTGCCTGCAGGATCAAGGTACGGTTTGTGAGCTGCAGGATTGGCATCCGGTGGGTGGCGATCACCGCCGTTCGGCCCTGTAGCCAAGTGTCCAGACGGCTGACCAGAGTGCGCTCCAGGGTCTGATCAAGCGAGGCAGTGGGTTCATCCAAAAGCACGATTGATGGGTTTTGCAGCCATAGCCGCGCCCAGCCAATCGACTGGCGTTGACCGATCGAAAGACCACCGCCGCCATCGCTGATTTCCAGATCGAGCCCTTTGTGGTGGTTGCGCACATAGGCCCCAAGACCAGAAAATTCGAGCGCAGCCATCAGGCGATCATCATTGCGTTCGAGCAAGTTCATATTGAGGTTTTCACGCAGGGTGCCCGCAAACAGGCGAATGTCCTGGCTGAGATAGCCGATATGGCGGCGCAGATCGCGCGGGTCGATCTGGTTCATGTCGGTGCCGTCAATGATCACCCGACCCTGATCTGGTGCATAAAGGCCCGTCAGCAATTTCAGCAATGTGGATTTACCAGAGCCGTTTACGCCCAGAATGGCCACGCGTTGTCCCGGTTTGATTGCCACAGCCGGTACATCAACGGTGGGGGAGCCATCTTCATCGTAGCGAAAGACCACTTCGCGCAGTTCAAATTTACCCTGCAGGCTTTCACGGCGCAGATAAGTGCGGTCATCGGATTTCTCCTGCGCCGCATCCGCGATGGCATCCAGACCCTCGAGGGCTGCTTTGACGTTGCTCCAGCGCGCCATTGCGCCGGCGAACTGGGTCAACGGGGCAAGCGTGCGGCTGGTCAGGATGCCGGTGGCGATAATGGTGCCCACGGTGAATTCACCTTTGAACACCATGAACGTGCCAAACACCACCGCAGCGATATAAGTGAACTGCTGAATACCTTGCGACCAATAGGTCAGTGCGCTTGAAAGGCGACGTTGTTCTGTTGCGGAATGCGATGACAGCGCGGTTAGCTCATCCCAAAGCCGCATGACACGGTCTTCGCCGCGCTGGGTTTTGAGCGTGTCGAGCTCGGTGATCACCTCATGCAGTAGACGTCCCGCCTTGGCGTTTGCCCCTTGAGTTTGACGTGTCAGGGTGATCATGCGGCGCTGCATGAAATAGGCCGGCGCCAGCATCAGCACTGCACCAAGCACAAGCACCCATACAATCGAACCCGCAATAGAGGCCACCAGCAGTAGGAAGATCGCGATAAAAGGAATATCGGCAAGCGTGGAAATGGTCGAAGAGGTGAAAAACTCCCGCACCGCGCCAAAATCGCGCATCGCTGCAAATAGGCCCGAGGGCGGCAGAGGTTTCTTGTCAGATCGCATGCCAATCAGGCGGCGCATCAGGTTGCGCTGAACCGAGAGTTCAATCTGACGCCCGGCTGCATCGGTCAGACGGGCGCGGGCAACTTTCAACAGCCCTTCGAGGCCAATTGCAAGCATAGCGCCCACAGCCAGCACCCAAAGCGTGGCTTGCGATTGATGCGGTACAACGCGATCATAGACCTGTAGCGAAAATAGCGCGACTGAGACGGCCAGGATATTGGCCACAAGCGAGCCCAGCATGATCTCAATCACCTGACGGCGATATTTCTGGAACTCTCCCCAGAACCAGTGATTGGCGCGTAGATTGGGGGTGTGACGCTCAGCTATTTGGTCGAACGAAGGCTGCGCCGCCAGCGTTGCCCCAGTGAAATAAGGCTGAAAGTCGGACACTGGCACATCGGCGCGATGCTCTGCGCAGGTGAGATCAAAGATATTGAGCGTGTCGCCATCCTGAGCAAGGACCAGAACACATTGGCCATTGTTCATCATGGCAACTGCGGGCCAGGCGTCGGGTTGCATACGCACATTGGTTGAAACCACTGGGTTCAACCCGGTGGAATCCAGCGCGCGCGCCATTGTTTCGAAGGTCTGATCGCCGGGATTGTTGCTCCAGAGGAAATCGGCCAGATCGCTTGTTGGGGCTTCAACGCCGTTAATAGCCGCCAGTGTCGATACCAATGTTGCGCGATGCTGAATGCGCGAGGACGTGCCCTCGATCAGCGAGTGCACTTCGGACCGTTCATCGCCGCTTTCGAGCTTGATATCATCAAGCTGTACTTCTGCAGCCAGGATTTCCGGCTCAGACGAGGGCTGATCTACATCGTCAGCTGTACTGCTGGTCACGGCACGCAAAATCGGGCGGTCTGATTGATCTTGTTCCATATCGCCTGTCTTCGGGGTGGGCTCGGTCAAATCTTGTCCCCATCTGCCAGAAGTCCTTGATCGCGCGCCATTTCTAGCTGGATCTGAATGACTTCATACTTTGCATCGATGCGGCTCAATTCTCGGCGCACGTATTCTTCGTAAATGTTAATCACGTCCATAACCGATCTTTGACCAGCTTCAAACTGCGCTTTGAACAGTTTGTATGTCTCGTGGCTGGTGCGGGCCAGGCGTGCGGTTTCTTCTTCCTGGCGACGGAAAGACGACAACCTTTGCAGTTGGCGCGCATAGGAGCGGCGTGCATCTTCCTCGGCTTCACCAATCTGGCGGCGCGCAACTTCCTTGGAGGCCTCGATTGCCTGAATAGCTGCGGGCGTGCCAAGCCCCAGGGGCTGGCCAACACCGGCCGTTACGCCAATACCGGATCCGTCACTGGTGATATTGCCCGCCGCAGAGACCTGCGGCAGCAGTCCTGCCCGCTCCATCTTGGCCTGCGCAACGGCGCGGTTGGCCTCGGATTGTGACAGCAACACATTCAGATAACCTGCCGCTTCGGGCGGTGTGCCAATAGACAGATGCTGTGGACGCGCGTCGAAATCTTGCCCTGTCAGCGCATAAAGCTCGGCGCGGGCCGTGGATGCACCCTCTTGCGCAGTGGCTGCGCCCGAGCGCAGACCACCGATCTTGCTTTGCACCACCTGCAGATCAGAACGGTCAGAAACGCCACCTTCGACGCGGCCAATGACCACGCGTTCGAATTCGTGCATCTGGCGTACAGCCTTATGACCAAAGCGCGCTTTTTCATCATCGCGCTGTCCAGCGATATAAAGACCAACTGCGGTCTCCACCCGGCTGTTTTGATCAACAGAGAGGTTCACAGCGGCAACTTCAACATCTGCTGCTGCAAATTCGCGCTCTGCCTTGCGGCGCCCATTGTCAAAGAGCACCTGCTCGATCAACAGCCCAGCCACCATATCGCCAAGATCCGTCAGGCTGACGGTTGGTCCAAGCGTAGGCAACCAGTTCTTGGAACGTGCCTCGGCGCGCAGTTTGGCGCTGATCAGCTCTGCCTCTGACGCTCGTGCGGATGCGCTCAATGCGGAATCCGCGACAGTCTTGTAGATACTACCTTCTTCGAGAAGCGATCGGCGCACCAGAAGGTCCTGAATGACTTCTGAGGGTTGTTCGGATTGTGATTGATCAAAGTTGCCACCGGAAGGCCCGTTGGCATCGGAAAAATCAGCCTTCGGTCCAAGGATCGAAGAACTGTCTGTGCAGCCCAGAACTGTGCTGAGTGCAAGAATACTAATAAAGGAACGCGCCAGCCGCATTCTGTCCCCGCCGTCAAAAGTGCCTGTATTGAGCCGACAACATGTGTTGCTGTCGGCTCAAAGAATTAGATGACCACGTTGACGTCTTCCTCGACGTAAAGCGTCGCGCCGTCATTGCCGACGGTGTAGACATTAAAGGTCTCACCTTCGATGGTGCGGGTCCCGGATGCGGTAGCACCTGTTACGGTGATTGTGTCATCGGTGCCGCCATGTACAACCAGCGTGTCGGAGTTTTGCGACAGTGCTTTGATATTGTCTTCGGTGATGACGATATTTGCATCTGCGCTTTCATCGAGGTCGAGAATTTCGATGTCAAAGCCGCTGAAACCGCTGTTTTCAAGCACGTTGCCGGTTACGCCATCTTCGGTGATCAAAAGCGTATCTGCCATGTTGCCAGCCGTATCTGTGCCAGAAACCACCAGGGTGGTGCCATCTGGTACGTTGGCCGAAGGGTCGATGAAGAAAGTTGTCTGCGGTTCGCCAAATGTTTGGCTGAAGGGGTCACGGTCTTCATCAGTCTGCGCAACACCAACAACATTGGCGACATTGCCACTGTCATCCACAGAGAAAACGGACATGTCGGAAACGTCGTCTTCGAAAGTCAGGCTGTCGATCGAGCCGGATTCTGTAGACAGGCCGTGATACTCTGGCGCGCCAAAAGTGTCGACCGAGAAGCTCTCGTCGATGGTGCGGCTGTTGCCTGCTGCATCGGTTGCGGTGATTGACGCGGTGGTGGTGTAGGCACCTTCGGGCAGGTCGGCGTCGGTGAAATCCACGGTCCAATTGCCGTTGGCATCGACAACCGCAGCGCGCTGAACCGAATTGATTTCAACAACAACCGTGGAGCCGGGTTCAACGGTGCCCGAAAGGGTCACACCACCTGCGCGCTCAAGACGGCTGACAACATCATCGGCTGTCTGGTTTGCTTCAACTGTCAGGGGGTCCACAACGGTGTCGATTTCCACGGTATGGGTAACCGTGGCGCCAGTGTTGCCCGCTGCATCGGTCATGACAACGGTTGCGGTCTGGCTGCTTTCGCCGCTTGGAATTTCGCTTGCTGCGTAATCCAGCGACCATGAACCATCTGCTGCCACAGTTGTGGAGCGGGTGGTGCCAAGGAACGTCACCTCAACCGATGCGCCTGCTTCGCCGGTGCCACTGAGGCTAACCCCATCAGAGGCTTCGGCCGCGTTGACCACATCGTCACCTTCAACGGTGTTCACGGTTGCATTGGGGGCAATGGTATCAATCGCCACCGCATGGGTGGTGGTGGTGGAGTTGCCCGCTGCATCGGTGCTGGTGACGCTAAAGCTGCTGTCATATTCACCCGCGGTGATAACGCTGGCAGCGTAAGCCACAGACCAGGTGCCATCGGCGCCAACGGTTGTTGTGGCGACCTCGCCCATGAATTCTACCGAAATGGCAGCGCCCGCTTCGCCGGTCCCGGACAGGGTTACCCCATCGCTGGCTTCGGCGGCATTGATCTGATCGTCACCTTCGACCGTCTGAGTGTCCACAACAGGCGCAATCGTATCCACTTCGAGCGTTTCATTCAGAGTGGTCGAATTGCCAAACGCATCGGTACTGGTGACAGTGACCGCGGTTTCATATTCACCGGTTTCGATTTCAGTTGCGGCAAATGTCACCGACCAGCTGCCGTCTTCGGTGACGGTTGTGGTGTGTGTGGTGCCGTTGATGGTGACGGCAACCTGCGCGTTTGCTTCGCCGGTTCCGGCGATGACGGTGCCGTTGCTATGTTCCTCAGCGTTGATCACTTCACCAACAGATTGGGTGCCTTCGGTGACCGCAACGGGTGGAGGTGTGGTGTCGATCGCCACCGACGGGCCATCAAGATCATAAACTGTGCCGTCAGGGTCTACCACCTGCACGGTCGAGCTGTAGTCGCCATCCGCGGGCAGGGCATCGGGGTCAGCGGGCAGGGCATCGGGGTCGAAAGACGTGCTCCATGTGCCGTCGTCATTTACGGTTGTACTTTGTGTTACGCTATTGCCTTGCGTTGAGTCTGTAAGGGTAACATCAACCGTTGATCCGGGAACGCCGGTACCGGTGATAACAACAGGGTCAGTTGTTTGACCAGACACCTGGAAAGATGCATCCGGATCATCCACCGTTGGTATGGTTGGTTCCGGTGAATTGTCACCGTTGTCACCATCATCGCCGCTTCCGCCGCCAACAAGTGCGCCAGCGCCTACAACCCCTGCCGTAGCAGCCGCAGCCGCGCCGAGCCCACCAAACGCGGGGGCCGCGACCAGGGGAGCAATAACGGGCTCAACCCGGTCTAGATCCAGAAATACCAGATCGTCATAAGCGCTCCACTTGCCGGAAACGTCCAGAGGCTCATAGGTGGGGAACAATACACCTTCGCTGCGACTTTCCAGTACAACTTCGGTGAATGCGCCGTCATCGCTCAGGAAGAGGTTTTTCTCGCCGGTGATCGCTTCGGCAAAGAAATTGTCAAGCACCAGAGTTTGGCCGTCAAACGTCACCAGCTGCAGGTCATTGCCAATGCGCTGGTAGCTTTGGACATCCGCTGGACGCAAGTTGAGAGAAACATCTTTTATGGAGGATGCGTCGAGTACAGACCCGCCATCTAAAAATTCGCCATGCTGTTTGATGCCAGCCTGATCTCTGGTAATAAATGCAATAGTGCTCATGCTTTACCGCTCATGTTTTGTGAGGCATCGCCACATAGGAACAAATTCCGTTGAAAAACGGGGACGCCTGTTTCTGCCTATCTGCCTGCTGGCCTTATTTGCGGCCAATTTGGGTCCATAATGTGTCGGAGAAGTCAGTCTTGTCCAGCCCGTCCCGCACGCGTGCGGGTATTAATATATACAAAGCGTGACATCTGTGCCGCAATCTGGCGTTGATTTGGCTGTCTGAGGCGAGGAAAACACGGCGGTCCTGCTTTCTGTTAACCTTTTATAAAGAAAGTTATGCGCCCCTCGTCTATTTCGTGCCAGCATACCAGTAAGGATGGCATAAACCCCGGGTCGTCATACTTTTGGTGGGTTTTTGTGCTGAAATCGCTGGTAGCGTCACAACTTTAGCGGGTGAGTTTTTGCTTAAATCTCCGGCTTGTGAACTAAAGTTTGATAAAAGTTTGTGGCAATTAAGCGAAAATACACCAGTTACTGATAGCGTGAAACACGCAAATATAGTACTCTGGTAGACAAACAGACGACGCCGCGACGACAGGTTCCCGGCCATTCATCGCCCCTGAGAGGCGAGAGGCGGGACGCGCGCAACTGGTCGCGGCGCCGAGCAGAATTCAGAACTCAAGAACGACGCGGACAGCATCATGGCCCACGTATGGGGGCGGTCTGTCTGTGCACTGAAATACCCCAGGAGGAACGGGCGCAAAAATAGATCAGGAGGCTCGATCATATGACGAATATCGCCGAAATCTTTGCCGAACAGTATGGGCAAACGAAAGAGCAGGAGATGTCCTTGCAGGATTATCTTCTCGGCTGTCGCGATGACCCAAGCATGTATGCCAATGTGGCGGAACGCATGCTCAAGGCGATTGGTGACGAAGAACTAGTTGATACATCCAAGGATGCGCGACTGGGACCAATATTCCAGAACCGAACGATCAAACGATATAAAGCCTTTGCAGACTTTTACGGCATGGAAGACACGATCGAGCGGATCGTGGGATATTTTCGTCATGCAGCGCAAGGCCTCGAAGAGCGCAAGCAAATTCTGTACCTTCTGGGTCCGGTCGGCGGAGGCAAGTCCTCGCTTGCAGAGCGGCTCAAACGCCTCGTTGAAGACCAGCCTATTTACGTGCTGAAAGCAGGCGACCAGATTTCCCCGATCTTTGAAAGCCCACTTGGCCTGTTTGACCCGATCAAAATGGGCAAGGTGCTGGAAAAGGAATTTGGCATTGTCCAGCATAGGTTGCCGGGGCTGATGTCACCATGGGCCGTGCAGCGGCTTGATGAATTTGAAGGTGATATCAACAAATTCACCGTGGTTCGCGTGCACCCCTCCCGCCTGCGCCGCATCTGCGTTGCCAAAGTGGAGCCTGGCGATGAGAACAATCAGGACATTTCAACCCTTGTTGGCAAAGTGGATATCCGCCAGCTGGAGCATTTCAGCCAGGATAACCCGGACGCTTATTCCTTCTCAGGCGGGTTGAATCGGGCCACCCAAGGTGTGCTTGAATTTGTTGAGATGTTCAAAGCGCCGATCAAGATGCTGCATCCGTTGCTCACCGCGACCCAGGAAGGCAACTATATGGGGACGGAAAGCTTTGGTGCGATTCCGTTCAACGGGTTGATCCTGGCGCACTCCAATGAAAGCGAATGGCAGTCGTTCAAAAACAACAAAAACAATGAGGCATTCATCGACCGGGTGTCGATTGTAAAAGTGCCTTATTGCCTGCGGGTTTCTGATGAAACGCAGATCTACGATAAACTCATTGAAAACAGTGAGCTGCGCAATGCGCCCTGCGCGCCGGAGACGTTGAAGATCCTCAGCCGCTTCTCGGTGCTGACGCGCCTGAAGCCGCATGAAAACTCGAACCTATATTCCAAAATGCGTGTCTACGACGGCGAAAGCCTGAAAGATACCGATCCTAAGGCCAAAACGGTTCAGGAGTATCAGGATCGCGCCGGCGTGGATGAGGGGATGGATGGGGTATCAACCCGATTTGCCTTTAAGGTGCTGTCGTCTGTCTTCAACTTCGACACCGAAGAAGTTGCCGCCGATCCAGTGCATCTTATGTATGTGCTGGAACAGATGATCAAACGCGAGCAATTCCCAACCGAAACCGAGGCAAAATATCTTGAGTTCATCAAGACTGAGCTCGCCGCACGGTATGAGGAATTCATCGGCAATGAGATCCAGAAAGCCTATCTGGAAAGCTATTCTGAATATGGCCAGAATGTCTTTGATCGCTATATCTCATATGCAGATGCCTGGATCGAAGAGCAGGATTACAAAGACCCTGATACGGGCCAGCTCTATGATCGTGAGATCCTGGATGCGGAGCTTTCCAAGATCGAAAAGCCCTGTGGTATCGCCAATCCCAAAGATTTCCGCAATGAGGTGGTCAAGTTCTCCCTCCGTCATCGTGCGAATACGGGATCAAATCCTGCATGGAACTCTTACGAGAAACTGCGCGATGTGATCGAAAAGCATATGTTCAGCCAAGTGGAAGAACTGCTGCCGGTGATCTCCTTTGGAAGCAAAAAAGACAGCAAAACCGAGGGTAAACACCAGGAGTTTGTCGAACGGATGCGGGGTCATGGCTACACCGATCGGCAAGTGCGGCGTCTGGTGGAATGGTACATGCGCGTCAATAAGGCGGGGTAATATATGCACCATTTCATTGATAGGCGTGCAAATCCCAAGGGCAAGAGCCTCGGCAATCGCCAAAGGTTCTTGCGCCGGGCGCGCGAAAACATAAAGGAGCGGGTTGACCGCTCCGTCCGGGATAAATCAATCCAGGATGGCGCGGCAGAAGCCGGATCGGGTGAGAAAATCACCATTCCCTCCAAGGGGTTGAAAGAGCCGCGCTTCTTCCACGATGGCAAAGGGGGACACCGGCGGCATGTGCTGCCGGGCAATAAAGACTTTGTTGTTGGCGACCAGATCAAGCGGCCACCGTCTGGTGGCGGCGAAAGTGGCAAGCAAGGCTCGGAAGATGGGGACGGCTCGGATGAATTTTCTTTCACACTGACCCGCGATGAATATCTGGAGATCCTGTTTGATGGGCTGGAACTCCCGGATCTTGTCGAAAAACAGACGGTAGAGACCGAGACGATCGGCACCCGCCGCGCGGGGCTGACCACCGCTGGCACGCCCAATAATCTCAATCTTGTGCGGACCATGCGCAATTCGCTGGGGCGACGTATTGCACTGCAGCGCCCGTCGCGCGCGTCAGAGACGGAACTTGAGCAACAGATTGCTGAACTGGAGGAGATTGAGGCCCGTTCCCCAAGCCAGCAAGCAACGCTGGACGAGCTGCACCAGAAGCTTGAGACCATCCGGCGTAAACGTCGGGTTGTGGGCTATATTGATCCGCTGGATCTGCGCTACGACACTTATGTGCCGGAAAAAATTCGCAATTCCCGCGCTGTTGTATTTTGCCTGATGGATGTTTCTGGCTCGATGCAGGAGCGGGAAAAAGACCTGGCAAAGCGGTTTTTCTTGCTGCTGCACCTCTTCCTCACGCGGGCCTATGAGCACACGGAAATCGTGTTCGTGCGTCACACCCATCATGCGCAGGAGGTGGATGAAGAGACATTTTTCTACGCGCGCGAAACCGGTGGCACCATTGTCTCAACCGCGTTGGAAAAAATGAAAGAAATCATCGAAGAACGTTACCCGCCAGATGAGTGGAACATTTACGGGGCGCAGGCTTCTGATGGGGAGAACTTTGGCAATGACTCGGCGCGCTGCAAGGCGCTCTTGATGGAGCACATCATGCCGATCTGCCAGTTTTACGCCTATGTTGAGATCGTTGAGGAAAATGCTGATCATCTGTTGCTGAACCCGGAAGCGGGGGAAGATCTATGGCAGAACTATCGTGATGTGCAATCGGAGATGGCGCATTTTGAAATGCAACGGGTGGCCTTCCCATCCCATATCTATCCGATTTTCCGCGAGTTTTTCCTGCCTAAAGGGAAAGGGGTGACGAATGCTGGATAAAGACCACGCGCCAAACCTGCTGTTCAACGGACCGGAATGGACTTTTGAGCTTTTGGAAGACGCGCGCGATGCGATTGAGCAGATCGCCCTCGAAGATCTGGGGCTCGACGTCTATCCCAACCAGATTGAGATCATCTCAGCCGAACAGATGTTGGATGCTTATTCCTGCGTTGGCTTGCCGTTGATGTATCATCACTGGTCTTTTGGGAAACACTTCGCCCGTGATGAGGCGCTCTATCGCACCGGGCGTCAGGGGCTGGCCTATGAGATCGTGATCAACTCAAACCCCTGCATCAGCTACAATATGGAAGAAAACACCATGGCGATGCAGACCCTGGTGATGGCGCATGCGGCCTTTGGTCATAACCATTTTTTCAAAAACAATTATCTGTTCCGGCAATGGACTGATGCGGATGGTATTCAGGATTATCTCGCGTTTGCCAAAAACTACATCGCGGCCTGCGAGGAGCGGTATGGCCTTGATGCAGTAGAGGAAATCTTGGACGCAGCGCATGCATTGCAAAGCCAGGGCGTGTTTCGCTATGGCAGGCCGCCCAAACCCACGGCGGCAGAGCAGGAAGCGATGCAGCGGGTACGCGATGGCTATGAAAGCGCGCAGACCCTGTTGGAAATCTGGACTGATAACACGCTGGGCAAAGACAAGAGCGAAGCCTTTCGCGATGAGCCCTACAGCAGCCGTCGCAAGGCGATGAACCTGCCACAGGAAAATGTCCTCTATTTCTTGGAAAAACACAGCCCGGTATTGGAAGGCTGGCAACGAGAGATCCTGCGCATCGTGCGGATGCTGGCGCAGTATTTCTATCCGCAAAAGCAAACCAAAGTGATGAATGAAGGCTGCGCCACCTTTGTGCATTACTACATCATCAACAAACTTTATGATCAGGGCCGTATCACCCAAGGTGCGCTGATGGAGATGATGCACAGCCACACCAATGTGGTGCTGCAGCCAGAATTCGACGATCCGCGGTTTTCCGGCCTCAATCCTTATGCGCTGGGTTTTGCGATGATGCAGGACATTCGCCGCATCTGTCAGAACCCGACCGATGAGGATCGGGAGTGGTTCCCAGAGTTTGCCGGTGATCCGGATTGGCGCAAAGTCATGCGAGATGCCTGGGAGAACTATCGCGACGAGAGTTTCATCCAACAGTTCCTGTCACCGCATCTTATCCGTCAGTTCAAGCTGTTTGCGCTCGCTGATGATGAGACGCAACCCAATCTGGTGGTTAGTCAGATCCACAATCGTGCGGGTTACAAGGCGATCCGCCGCGCTTTGGCCAAGCAATATGATCTGGCCTATCTCGAGCCTGACATTCAGGTGACGGATGCGGATCTAAAAGGCGACCGTGAACTGAAGCTCACCCATACGGTGCGGGATGGTATTCATCTGCAGGATGAAAATCGCGAAGAGGTGCTGCTGCATCTGCGTCGTCTTTGGGGCTATGAGGTCAGCCTTGATGCGGTGGAATTGCAAGTCTCCTCCTGAGCATCCGGGTCGTGGGGATGCTCAAGTGCGGCAGCCGCGGGGTTTGTCCCGCGGCTGTGCGTGTTTCTATCGAATGTGAGGTTCAGAATTCGACCACAGCACGGATGGATTCCCCTTTGTGCATCAGGTCAAAACCGTGATTGATTTCATCCAATGTCAGTTTGTGGGTGATCATCGGATCGATCTCGATCTTGCCGTTCATGTACCAGTCAACAAACTCTGGCACATCTGTCCGGCCTTTTGCGCCGCCAAATGCGGTGCCTTTCCATACGCGACCGGTCACAAGCTGGAACGGGCGGGTAGAGATTTCGGCACCTGCAGGGGCCACACCAATGATCACAGATACGCCCCAACCCCGGTGCGAACATTCCAGCGCATCGCGCATCACCTGCACATTTCCGGTTGCGTCAAATGAATAATCCACGCCGCCAAAACTGTCTTTTTCTGTCTTGGTCAGTTCAATGATCGCTTCTGTAACGCTTTGGCCGTTCAGTTTGGAAGGGTTCACAAAATCGGTCATGCCAAATTTGCGCGCCATCACAGCTTTGTCGTCATTGAGATCGACGCCGATGATTTTATCGGCTCCGGCCATGCGCAGACCCTGAATCACATTCAGGCCGATCCCGCCCAGGCCAAACACAGCCGCAGAAGAGCCGATTTCTACGCCGGCTGTATTGATCACTGCGCCAATGCCAGTGGTTACGCCGCAACCGATATAGCAGATCTTGTCAAACGGCGCGTCCTTGCGGACTTTGGCCAGCGCGATTTCTGGCAGTACCGTATGGTTGGCAAATGTCGAGCAGCCCATGTAGTGATAGATCGGCGTGCCATCGAGCATGGAAAACCGCGTTGTGCCGTCTGGCATCAGGCCTTGGCCCTGGGTGCCGCGAATAGCTGTGCAAAGGTTGGTCTTGCCCGACAGGCAGGCATGGCACTCACGGCATTCTGGCGTATAAAGCGGGATGACGTGATCGCCCGGTTCCAGCGTGGTCACGCCTTCGCCAACCTCAACCACAATACCTGCGCCTTCGTGCCCTAAGATAGATGGAAACAAACCTTCAGGATCTGCACCCGATCGGGTGAACTCATCCGTGTGGCACAGGCCGGTGGCTTTGATTTCAACCAAAACCTCACCTTTCTTTGGGCCTTCAAGGTTCACTTCCATAATTTCCAGAGGCTTGCCTGCTTCAAGGGCAACTGCGGCGCGGGTGCGGATCATCGTTGGGTTTCCTTTGGGTTCGGTAACGTGCCAAGGCGAACAGCGGTCGTACCGCCGCTGTTAAGATAGGCCGACTTCTTCCGGTGTGTAGGAAGAAACGGTACCACTAAATCATAGCATCACAACGTTCTCAACCAGTTGAGCGACGTTTGGCTTTGAGATTGCGACTGTATCAAATTTGAAAATGCGACCAAATCACCCATGGCATGTTTTTGATGGCTGCGCGGGCTTGACCTTCCACTCACTGGAAGCCTCATATGCGTCATCAGAATTCTATTCCAGATGGACTGGGGAGCGAAGCTGTGGCCCATATCGAATATGCCTTACCGGTGACCGGATTGAATTGCGCGGGGTGCGCCGGGCGTGCGGAACGCGCGTTGCAGGCGGTGGCAGGTGTTGAACATGCTTCCGTCAATCTGGCCACGGCCACAGCCAGCGTTGAGGTTGAGCGGGCGTCTATCCTCAGCGATATGGTCGCCGCTGCCGCAAAGGCGGGTTACCCGCTGGCAGAGCGCGATATCACCCTGCAATTGGAGGGGATGCACTGCGGTTCCTGTGTGGCGCGGGCAGAGGCTGCGCTTGCAGCTCTGGATGGGGTGCAAGCTGTTACAGTGACCCTGACCGACGCCAAAGCGCGCGTACGGTATATCGATGGCGCTGCGGATGTGGGGCAGTTGCAGGTCGCGTTGAAACAGGTCGGGTTTGGCGCGCAGTTGCTAGACGCAGCAGAAGCGCAGTCACCGGATGCTGAAATACAGATTTTGCGTCGTGATTTTTTCTGGGCGCTTGCCTTTACCTTGCCGGTTTTCGTGCTTGAAATGGGGGGGCATGCAATCCCGGCCTTGCACCATTGGTTGATGGCAAACATTGGCCAGGCCGTGCTTTGGCCGCTGCAGGCTGTGCTGACAGCAATTGTTTTGCTGGGGCCGGGGCGTCGTTTTTTTGCCCGAGGTCTTCCCGCCCTGATGCGCGGTGCGCCTGATATGAATGCGCTGGTTGCGCTGGGCACGTCCGCTGCTTTTGGGTTTTCACTGGTGTCGACCTTTGCGCCGGGGTTGTTCCCGGCGGGCGCTGTGCACGTGTATTATGAATCTGCGGCAACTATTGTGACCTTGATCCTTTTGGGTCGTTGGCTTGAAGCGCGGGCAAAAGGGCGAACCGGTGAAGCTATTCGCGCGCTTGCAGGGTTGCAGCCTGACGCCGCGCTGGTGATCAAAGATGGGCAAACGATTGAAACGCCCATTGCCGAGATTGTGCCCGGAGATCGCATCCGCCTGCGTCCGGGTGAACGGGTTGCGGTTGATGGCCTGGTGATTTCGGGCAGCGGAGCGGTGGATGAAAGCATGCTCAGCGGGGAGCCAGTGCCCAATGTCAAAACCATTGGCGATGAGGTCAGTGCGGGGACCGTCAATGGTACTGCTGTTCTTGACATTGAGGTGCGCGGTGTGGGCGCAGAAACGCGTCTGGCGCGGATCATCTCTCTGGTCGAGCAGGCGCAGGGCACCAAACTTCCGGTGCAGGCGTTGGTGGATCGGATCACCCTGTGGTTTGTGCCCGCTGTTTTGCTGGTTGCGTTTCTGACCGTAGTGATTTGGCTTGCGGTGGGGCAGGGCGGCAGCTTTGCCCTGGTCGCAGGCGTGGCTGTGCTGATCATTGCCTGCCCCTGCGCTATGGGGCTTGCAACGCCAACCTCGATCATGGTGGGGCTGGGGCGCGCTGCGCAGATGGGGGTGTTGTTTCGCAAAGGCACTGCTTTGCAGGAGCTCAGCAACATTGATCTGGTGGTGTTCGACAAGACCGGAACCCTGACAGAAGGCCATCCAGTGTTGCAGGATGTATTTTGCGCAGAGGGGTGGAGCCGGGAGCGCGCGCTTGCTGTTGCGGCCGCGGTTGAAGCCCAATCGGAACATCCGATCGCCCATGCGATTGTATCTGCGCATGAGGGGGAATTGCAGGACGCGACGAATTTGGTTGCGGTTCCAGGAAAAGGGATCACTGCTCAAGTCGCGGATCAGGCTGTTGTGCTTGGTCGGCTGTCGTTTGTTGCGGATGGCGCAGTTCTGCCCGCAAGCTGGTCTGCAAAGGCGGATGAACTGGCGAAACAGGGCGCTACACCAATTGTGCTGGCCGTAGATGGCGCAGCGGCCGCGCTAATGTCGGTGAGCGATCCGATACGGGCAGAGGCTGCACAGACCGTGGCGGCTTTGAAACACAGCGGGCTTGCGGTCGCGATGATCTCTGGTGATGCAATTGGCACTGCGACCTATGTGGCGCACGCGCTTGGCATTGATATTGTGCACGGGGAATGCCTGCCGGAGGAAAAACTTGCGGCGTTACAAGAGTTGCAGACCACATTTGGTGCGGTGGCCTTTGTTGGGGATGGCATCAATGATGCGCCTGCTTTGGCAGCGTCTGATTGTGGGATCGCGCTGGGCACAGGCACTGATGTGGCGATTGAAGCGGCAGAGGTGGTGCTTTCATCGGGCAATCCAATGGGGGTGGTCAATGCGCTCAAGATCAGTCGGGCGACATTGCGCAATATCCGTCAAAACCTTGGTTGGGCTTTTGGCTACAATGTGTTGTTGGTGCCAGTGGCTGCTGGTCTATTGGTGCCATTTGGCGGGCCACAGCTTTCACCGGCATTGGCAGCCGGAGCGATGGCTGCCTCATCTGTTCTGGTTCTATCCAACGCCTTGCGCTTGCGTCGTCTCAAACCATCCCTACATGTGGAGGGTGGATAACCCTGAGCTGCGGTTGATCAAGAGGACGGCGTGACATGAATATCGGAGATGTGGCGGAACGGTCGGGTTTGCCCGCAAAGACCATACGTTACTATGAAGACATTGGCCTGATCGAACCGCACCGCAGCGCCAATGGCTACCGATGTTTTGTGGAAAGTGATCTGCACAAGCTCGCCTTTCTGGCGCGCGCGCGGGCTTTGGGATTTACCATTGAAGATTGCCGCACGCTCTTGGGCCTTTATGAAGACGACACACGTGCGAGCGCGGATGTGAAAAGCCTCGCGCAGGAGCACCTCTCCAAGATCGAAGCTAAAATCACGGACCTGCAAGCGATGCGGGACACTTTGTTGGAGCTGGTCAATTGTTGTGCTGGCGACAGCCGTCCGGATTGCCCGATATTGCGGGATCTGGCGGGAGATCAGTCGGTCTGAACCTATGCGCTGAGGTCTGGCGCAGCTAAGATCCACTCTGCAGCGATTCTACCACATGCTGATGCACCACATGGCGCTATGTCGCGAGTTGTGTGGTTTCGCGCTGGCTTTATATCAGCCTTTGCGATGTATGTTTTTCACGTAATCGTTAAGGTTGATTTGGGCATTTATCCGCACAAATCCCGAACTCACCGCCTGACTTTAACACTCCGATATTGTTTTATGCAATTTTTGGTTGTAATGCTTGCCATAGATTTATTATCGGATAATATTATTTTTAGGTGTCTATCGCATTTGGTGGTCAAAATGGTTGTATTATTGAAAATTCGGCACTTTGGGGCCTTTGGCGTATTCCACGCTGATGGGCGCAACATTCCCCTAGGGGCAAAGCATCAGGCACTTCTGGCGCTTTTGACCTCGGGCGAGGGCGGTGTTCGTACCCGTTCTTTTCTAGAAAATACACTATGGTGTCTGTCTCAGCCGGAGCAGGCAAAAGCCAGTCTCCGAACCGCGCTTTCCACGCTCAAACGGCATCTTGGCCCTGAAATATCGCGCCTTTTGATCGCCAATCGGGAACGCGTTACCCTACGTATGGATCAAGTCGAGGTCGATCAGGATCCAGCAAAGGGAGAGTTCATGGAGGGGTTTGAGCTCTCACATGAAGAGAAATTCTCCCAATGGTTGGAAAAGATGCGCGTCCAGACCAAAGTGCCGGGTGCAATCGCAAAACCCGTCTCCTCAGGCTCAACAGGCCGTCTGCGCCGGGTCAAAGACAGCGTGTTGCCCGCGGTGACCGTATTGCCGTTTCAAATGAGCAATTTTGTTGACGTTGAACGGGCCGGCATGTCGCAGTTGACTGAGGATCTCACCCGCAGCCTAGCGCGTTCGCAGGCTTTCAGCGTGACATCTTATATGGCTGCAAAGCAATTTGATCCACGCGTCACAACCCCCGCCGAAGTGGGGGAGGCAACGCGTGCCGCATTTATGGTTGGCGGCTTTGTGGCTCCGTCTCAGGATCAGGTGGTTATTGATCTGGATTTGCATGACACGCGTCGCCAAAAATTGATCTGGTCGCGCCGCTATGAATGTGACGTCTCTGAGGGGCAAAGCGGCAATACTGCGATTGCTCTTAAGATGGTGCGCGATATTTCTCGCACCATTTGGGGCGATGCAATGGATATGGTCTCTTTTACACCGCTTAGCGACCTGGAGAACCACACGTTGCTCATGTCTGCGATCGCGATGATGCAGATGGGGCAGCGGGCCATGTTCGATCAGGCCCGAGATATTTTGCAATCATTGAATGAGCGTGAAAATGGCCACCCAACGGTGCAATGCTGGCAGGGTATCTGGCACGTGTTGCGGTTTGAGCATGGGCTTTCTGACAGCCGCGCCACCGATCTGGCCGCTGCACGTCGCTATGCTGAGGCCGCGCTTGCCGAGGATCCGCTTTATTCTCTGGCGCATACGTTGAATGGGATGATTGACTGTCAGCTGTCTTACAATTTCGACGCGGCGTATGCGTCGTTTGAGCTGGCGTTGGAAGACAATCCCAATGAAGCGCTGGCGCTGGGGTTGAAGGGACTGACCTGCGCCTATTTGGATATGCCAGACCGCGCGGTTGAGTTTACTGAGGCCGCGCGGGCGATCATGCCAATCGGGCCGCAGAAATTCTACTATGAGACCATGTCTGCGGTGGCGCATATTTCGGCGGGACGTTTCGAAGAAGCCTCTGATCGCGCAGAACGTGCCCTGGCAGAAAATCCGGGTTTCCCGCCTGCGATCAGGGTGTTGAGCGTGATCAATCAGGTGTTGCGTTCAGAAGGGACCGGGCAAGATGCAGTGCGCCTGCTGCTGTCGAAATTGCCGGAATTTGCCTTGCGCAGCCCGCGCCGTGGGTTTGGCGAGGGAGCGACGATCCCCTCGGCAGTTGGTGGATTGCGCTAAAAACTGAAATGTGCCCGCAATCCACAAAGGATTTGCGGGCATTTTCGTGGTCTCGGGAGTTGCCGCTTCGGCCAGAGCGCGGCCCCAGAAGAGCCTTGCCAAAGACAGGTCACCTAAAGATGGGCCACTTGCAGGTTAACGCACAACAAACACCGATTGCTGCGCCTGGCGCGAAATCCGTGCGGCATTGGGGCCAATAAGATAGTCTTTCAGTTGTGATTTATGGGCCCCAACAACAATCACATCGGCCCTGATCTTCTTTGCTTCTGCCAGAACCTGTTCATAGACCGAGCCCTGATCCACGTGCAGCACCATATCCTTAGGCGCATCTACAAGCGTTGTTGCCCAGGATTCCAATGCGGTTTTGGCATCGGAAACAATTTGGCTGTTGTGATCGCTGGTGAAAAATGAACTGACGATTGCCATGCCAAAATCGGGCACCACATTCATCACATGGAGCTTTGCCCCATGTGATTTTGCCAACAGAACCGCGGTTTCTGCCGGGCGTTCAGCACCTTTGAGATCGTTGATGTCCACGGCAAGGAGAATGGTATCAAACATCGTTAGTACCTCCGTTAAAACGCCGGTTGGGTGGCGCGTCGGCGCTGGATCATGACCAGCCCTGCAAGCAGTAGGAAGGCTGGGATAAAGAAGATTTCCTTGGGCATCCGATCATTTTCGACTTGGATCTTTTCGATCTGCACCGGTGTGTCGCCGTAGAAATCATACTCCGTTCCAAGGCTGTCAAAATGTGGGGTGCCAGGGAATGGTTCTTCTAGCGCTAGAACCTCGCCATCAATCATTGCGGTTAGGCCCTGCGCGTCTAAGGCTGCGGTGCCATCTCCAGCGAGTGCAGGAATCTCGATGGTGGTGCGGCGAATGTCATCGGGATTGTCGAAATCCGGTCCTGCAACAATCAATCGGATGGTGCTCTGCGTCTCCTGTTCTGACATCAGGGCAATTGCTGCTTCGCCGCTTGCCTCTGCGTATTTCTCAGACACTTGATCCAGGAAATAGCCGGGACGGAACAGGGTAAAGGCAATAACCAGCAACAGAACGCTTTCCCACATGCGGGATTTTGCGATGAAATAGCCCTGGGTTGCAGCCGCAAAAAGAAGCATCGCAATCAGGGCGATGGCAAAGACAAACACGGCTTTGGTGGGCCCCACATCAATCAGCAAAAGATCCGTGTTGAAGATGAACAGGAACGGCAAAAGCGCAGTGCGGATATCATAGCCAAAGCCCTGGATGCCGGTCTTGATTGGATCACCTCGTGAAATCGCGGCCGCAGCATAGGCCGCAAGCCCAACAGGCGGCGTGTCATCCGCCAGAATGCCAAAGTAGAACACAAACATGTGGACCGCGATCAGCGGCACTGTCAGACCTGCCTGTGCGCCCACGGTGATGATCACCGGTGCCATCAGGCTTGAGACAACGATGTAATTTGCAGTTGTGGGCAAACCCATTCCAAGGATCAGTGACAAAACCGCCACGAGGAACAGCAGCACCATGAGATTGCCGCCGGAGACAACTTCAATCACCTGACCAATCACCTGATGTGCGCCCGTCAGAGAGATAGTGCCAACAATGATACCCGCAGCGCCAGTTGCAACGCCGATGCCGATCATGTTCTTGGCGCCCATAATCAGACCTTGTACAAAGTCGCGCCAGCCAGCGGTCAACTCGCCGGAAAAATCCCTATTGCGGAAAAAGGCTTTGAGCGGGCGATGGGTGAGCGCAACAATTACCATGAATATCGTCGCCCAAAACGCCGAAAGCGCAGGGGACAGGCGATCGAGATCTTCGGTGCGCACCATCAGGTTCCACACCAGCACAAAGATCGGTAGCGCAAAGTATGCACCGCCCAGCAATGTGGGCGTCAGCCGCGGCGCGGTTGGGGCGCTTGCGTTTGGATCGTCAACTTCGACATCTGGGTAACGTGCCGCAATCGCCACCAGCACCACATAGAGCACCGCAACAATCGCCAGTGCTGCATAGATCGTATCTCCCATAAAAGGATCAAGCAGCGCCCGTACACCGATCATCAGGAAAGCTGCCACGCCGAGGAAGATGAAACCCGACAAAAACAGGATCATGATCATCATAACGCCAATGCGCCGACCGCTCTTTTTCAATCCTTCAAGGCCCATTTTCAGGCTTTCAAGGTGCACAATATACAGCAGCGCAATGTAGGATATCACCGCAGGCAAAAAGGCGTGTTTGACGACGTCGATATAGGGAATGTTGACATATTCCACCATGAGGAAGGCCGCGGCCCCCATCACCGGTGGTGTCAGCTGGCCGTTGGTAGATGAGGCAACTTCAACCGCGCCGGCCTTTTCAGCCGGGAAGCCGATGCGTTTCATCAGTGGAATGGTGAAAGTACCGGTGGCGACCGTGTTGGCAATCGATGAGCCGGAAATCATACCGGTCAGCATGGACGACAACACCGAAGCTTTGGCAGGCCCGCCGCGCAGGGCACCAAGAAGGGCAATTGCCACCTTGATGAACCAGTTGCCGCCACCGGCGCGATCCAGCAATGCGCCAAACAGCACAAACAGGAAGATCATCGTGGTGGAGACCCCAAGGGCCACACCAAAGACACCTTCGGTCTGCATCCAGTAGTGGCCAAGCGCTTTGCTGAGGGATGCGCCGCCATAATTGGTGATCTCGCGTACCCATTCAGAATAGCCACCAAAGAAGGCAAACATCACAAAGGCCGTGGCAATCACAACCAGCGGCAGCCCCAGGGCGCGATAGACGCAGATCATCAAAACCACCATGCCGGTGGCAGAGACGGCAATGTCAGTGGTGGTCCAAAGGCCGGGACGATCCGCGATTTGATATCTGAAGAAGATCAGATAGAGGCAGGCCCCCACGCCAAGGATCAGTAAAATCCAGTCATAGAGCGGGATGCGGTTGCGTGGAGAGGATTTCAGCAGCGGGAAGGCCAATGTCGCCAGTGCAATCGCAAAGGCCAAATGCACGTAGCGCGCCTGCGCAACAATATTGGCAAAATCGGAAAACCCAGTCATCTGCGCCAGAATGCCCGGCAGTTTTGACGCGATGTACAGCTGAAACACTGACCAGATGATACAAAGCGAGATGATGATACGTCCTTGAAAGCCTGTGGCGCTGCGCGCGCCGGTATCGGCTTCGGCAACCATGGCGTCGGCAGCGGAGCTGCCCTGCGTGTGATCCTGCTGTGACATGCTATCCCCTAAAATAAGACGGCGTGCCCCATCCAAGGATCGGACACGCCTGATTTTTTCTGGTTCAGGCAGTGCCTCTTACTTCAGGCCCAGTTCTTCATAGGCTTTGGCCGCACCGGGGTGCAGTGGCGCGCTGAGACCGTCGTTGACCATTTCTTTTGCATCAAGATTGGCAAAAGCAGGGTGCAGCTTGCGGAAATCTTCGATGTTTTCCATCACGGATTTTGCCACAACGTAAACCACCTCATCGGAGACTTTGTCAGAGGTGACAAAGGTTGCACCAACGCCAAAGGTCAGGGTGTCGCCATCAGTGCCCTGATAGGTGCCGCCGGGGATTGTGGCGGTGCGGTAGAACGGGTTGTCAGCAACCAGTTTCTCGATTTCCGGGCCAGTAACCGACACAAGGCGCGCATCACAGGTGGTGGTGGCTTCTTTGATGGCCGCTGCCGGGTGACCGATGGTGTAGATCATCGCATCGATATTGCCGTCGCACAGCTGCTTGGCCATTTCCGAGCCTTTGTATTCGGTTGCTAGGGCGAAATCATCCATGCCCAGACCAAAGGCCCCCATGACAACTTCCATCGTGGCGCGCTGACCAGAGCCGGGGTTGCCCACATTGACGCGTTTGCCATTGAGACCGGCGAAGTCTTCGATACCGCTGTCACCGCGTACAATTAGTGTGAACGGCTCAGGGTGTACCGAGAAGACGGCGCGGATGCCCGGAAAGGGGTTGTCAGCAAACTTTGAGGTGCCGTTATATGCGTGATACTGCCAGTCGGACTGCGCCACACCAAACTCTAGCTCGCCACCTTTGATGGTGTTGATATTGTATACCGAGCCGCCGGTGGATTCCACAGCGCAGCGAATGCCGTGTTCCTTGCGGCCTTTGTTGACCAGGCGGCAGATGGCGCCGCCGGTTGGGTAATAAACACCCGTGACACCGCCGGTGCCGATGGAAATGAACTCAGCCGCGCTTGCGGTGGCCGTGAAAGCCAGTGATGCAACAGCGGCGGCACCTGCTAGTTTCAGTTTCTCAATCATCGTCTTCTCCCTTTGTGTGTTTATTTATGAATTTATGTGTTTGTTATTCGGTCCAAAATTCGCTGAGTTTACGGTTTGTCTCTTCAACCTTGCCGATGCGTCTGGTTGCCTCGGTGCCGCTTTGTGCCACCACCATTGCTACCAGTGTTTCCATCAATGCGATCGTGGCCGCGTAGGATGAGAAAAACTGCGGGCTGTTGGAGGGCACAATAAAGGCACTGTCGGCGTGGCGAATGGCCGGGCAGGCATGGCTGTCGGTGATCAAGATCACATGTGCTCCGCTTTGCTTGGCCATCTCAGCCGCAAGCACCGCACGGCGGGCATAGGGGGTCTTGGTGACAATAAGCAGTACGTCTTTTTCGGACAGGCCAGCCATAGCGCTACCAAGCGAAGCCCCCATGCGCCCCGCCAAGGTCCAGTTTGAAGAAAAATACTGCGCAAGATATGCCATATATTCGACAATGCCAGTTGAGCTAAACGCCCCGAACAAAACAACACTATCCGCTTTACATATAACGTCAACGGAATACTTCAGTTTGTCCGTGGCTATTGCGCCTGCCATTTCCGAAATATTGCTCATGCAGGCAGAGGCGTGCTGTTCCAGAATGGATGAGGTTTCGGTTTCAGTGCTGCGCAACCGCTCAGCGCGCTCTGCAAAGGACGCCCCACGATCCCAAAGCCCATTTCGACAGGATTCGCGCAGCGCCTCGTAGCTTTCAAATCCAAGGGCACGTGCGAGGCGTGAAAAAGCAGTGGGCGAGACAGCGCTGCCGCTGGAGACCGCGCGCAGGGATCTGGTGGCCACTTCCATTTGATTGGCCACAACAAAATCAGCGGCAACCCGAAGCTTGGCGCTGAGGTCTGAATACTTCTGCGACACGCGCTCTTCAATTCTTATCTCGGAATTCACGAAACCCTCCCTTGACGGCATTTTTCCAAACGTTTTAATCAAAGTCAAATCATGAAACATATGTTTCAGTGATTCCTGACTGAGCCAAACTTGCGGTGGCGCTGACATTGGCGACGCAAATGCACAAGAGGAATGAGCACAAAGTGACTGATCAGGACCAGCACAAGCCCCAACACGAGGGGGGGCGCATGGGGGGGCTTTCCCAAATGGCACCCGCAAAAGTGACCGTTGCCCCAAACGGAGCGCGGCGGCAGAAAGCTGATCACCCAGACCTGCCGCTGTCGGTGGTGGAGATCGCGCAGACGGCCAAAAGCTGTTGGGATGCGGGCGCGGATGAAATCCATTTGCATGTGCGTGAAGCAGATGGTGCGCATTCGCTGTCGGTTGATTTGTATCAACAGGCAATAGCTGCGGTTCGCCATCTGGCCCCCGGGCTTGCGGTGCAGGTAACGACCGAGGCTGCTGGCCGCTATGCCCCAGCAGAGCAATTTGCCCTGCTGCAGGAGCTGCGGCCCTCTTCGGCGAGCATCTCGGTGCGAGAGATATGCAGAACGCCTGAGATCACCCAGGATCTATATGGATTTTGCAACGACGCACGGATCAAGGTGCAACATATTCTCTATAGTCTCGAGGATCTTGAGCTGCTGCGCCAACTGCTTGAATGCGGTGATGTGCCGGATGATATGCGTGACATCCTGCTGGTGTTTGGCAAATACAATCCTGCACGCGACGCGCAGAGTGCGGAAGTTGCCCCCTTTGTACAGGCATTGGGGGATGATTTCCCCAATTGGACCGTCTGTGCTTTTGGCCCGCATGAACACGATGTGGCCGCAGAGGCGCTGAGATTGGGCGGGCATGTGCGCATTGGCTTTGAAAACAACATCCATGGCGCGGATGGAGAGCTTGCGCGCGACAATGCGCAAAACATCAGCCGAATTGTCCAAGCGGCGCGTGCGATGGGCCGCTCCCTTCTGAAAGACCAGCAGTCATGAGCCATATTTTTCCACGCCATTGTCACAAGAAGCTTCCAACCGTGTCTTATGGGGATGGGGTGTTTCTGGTGGACCAGAACGGCAAACGCTACTTTGATGGATCCGGCGGTGCGGCGGTGTCCTGTCTGGGGCATTCCGATGCCAAGGTCACAGCCGCGATTAAGGCGCAGCTTGATCAGGTTGCATTTGCCCACACGGGTTTTATGACATCCCAGCCCGCCGAAGCGCTTGCAGATAAGCTGATTGCGCATGCGCCAAAGAGGCTCGATCGGGTGTATCTGGTCTCTGGCGGATCGGAAGCAATGGAAAGCGCGCTCAAACTCGCGCGTCAGTATTTTGTTGAACGCAGCCAACCGCAGCGTCGTCATGTGATTGCACGGCAGCAGAGCTATCACGGCAATACGCTGGGGGTGCTCGCAACGGGCGGCAATCAGTGGCGCCGGGAGCAATTTAGCCCACTTCTTATTGAAACCCACCACATCTCTCCCTGCTATGCCTATCGTGGTCAAAAGCCGGGCGAGAGTGAATTTGAATATGGTCAGCGTGTTGCAAATGAGCTTGCTGATAAGATCGAAGAACTTGGCGCTGAAAACGTCATGGCCTTTGTTGCAGAGCCGGTTGTGGGGGCCACCGCAGGTGCGGTGCCGCCGGTTGAGGGCTATTTCAAACGGGTGCGTGAAATTTGCGATCAAAACGGCGTGCTCCTTATCCTGGATGAGGTCATGTGCGGCATGGGGCGCACTGGAACTTTGTTCGCTTGTGAGCAAGACGAGATTGCACCTGATATCTGCGCCGTAGCCAAGGGACTTGGCGCGGGGTATCAGCCGATTGGTGCGATGCTGTGTTCCGCAGAAATCTATGATGCGGTGGCAGATGGCAGTGGTTTTTTCCAGCATGGCCATACTTATATCGGGCATCCGGTTGCCGCGGCTGCCTCGCTTGCGGTCTTAGAGCGGCTGATTGATGATCGCGTAGCAGAGCGGGTCGTTCCGATGGGGCAAAAGCTACATGCGGCCCTGGAGGATACATTTGGCAATCATCCCCATGTTGGTGACATTCGTGGGCGTGGCCTGTTTCTGGGGTTGGAGCTGGTCGAGGATCGCGACAGCAAGCAACCCTTTGCGCCAGAGCGACAGCTGGCCGCAAAGATCAAGGCGGCGGCCTTTGAGGCGGGGCTGATCTGTTATCCAATGGGAGG
The DNA here is from genome assembly GCF_009617595.1 of Tritonibacter aquimaris. GTDB lineage: Bacteria > Pseudomonadota > Alphaproteobacteria > Rhodobacterales > Rhodobacteraceae > Epibacterium > Epibacterium aquimaris. Next base: position 112,238 of record NZ_WIXK01000007.1, read on the forward strand.
AACCATTGATGGAAGAACAGGCGCGCATATCTTGTTGGCCCCTCCCTTCATTATGGAGGACGCGCATATCGATTTGATCGTGGGAACGCTGCAATGCGCACTTGAGACTGCGCTCATCTAAAGCACCGCAATTGTCCGGCGAGCCGGGCAATTGCTAGGGATGCAGCCGGTACCGGAACCCGCTTTTGTGCAAAGCTTAACGCAAGGCGAGCTCCGGTTTTGTGTTGCCGGGCGAACGTTTTGAATGATGTCGGAACGAATTTGAGGCTTTACGCTGTGAGTTTCACCTCGGCATCCAGCGGAGCGCGCCAGGCATAGAATTTTGGCCCGCTGGCGAAATTTCAGGCATGAAGAGTGTCCAGCAGTCGCTATCCATTTGATCTGATTTGTAGTTCTCCATGTTTTGTTTCATCAGATGGCGCATGGCGGTATAGTTTGTGCATGGTCAATTCGAAGGACATGTCTGTTGCAGAAAAATACGCCAACTTCGCAAACGAATGACTCGGACAGGCAGATACCGGTTCAATTGCGCCTCCACGATGCCGACCTGAAACTGTTGCAAGTCTTTGCCCATGTCGCTGACGCAGGCGGGCTTTCCCCGGCGCAATACGGGCTGAACATGAGCCTTTCGGCGATCAGCGCGGCGATTTCGAACCTGGAAACCCGGATGGGATTTCGGCTGTGTGAACGCGGCCGCGGCGGGTTCCAGCTGACGGAAGGCGGCAAGCTTGCTAGCCATGGATTGAACGCGGCGAGCTAAAGTCTTTATTGCCGGAAGTTTACGCTTATGACACGGACATCAAGATGGTCAGCTGCAAAAGGGCCGACGACAAGCGGGTGGATCTTTTTCTGCAGACACTGGCGGCTTTCCAAACCTGGCCTGCATACTTTTGCGCTGCCGAAGTTTACTTCTCAAAAAACTGATTTTTTGTAGGTTTTACGCCTGCCATGCTGTCGGAAAGAATTTTCCGGCGGCACTGAAAAGAAAGCTCTGAGCTTGAATTGCCCTGAACGACCCTTCTTGGTGGCTGTGCTGCGCAGGGGTTTGGATGCGGGGGCGCTGGTATGACTTTGCCCAGCAGCTACGTCTCGCTTCAGGACATCATGCAATCTGCGCAGCGGATTGCACCGGTTGTGCGCAAGACACCGCTGGTCTTCTCAGAGGCGCTGTCAGAACGGGCCGGGTTTGAGATCTGGCTAAAGCTTGAGAACCTGCAAACCACCGGCAGCTTTAAGCTGCGGGGGGCGTCGAACCGCATCCTTCAGCTCAGCAGTGAGGAGAAGGCGCGGGTGGTTGTGTGTTCGCTGTGCCCTGAGAACAAACGTCAGGCGATGCGTGATCTTGGTGCCGAGGTGATCGTGCTTGGCGATACCCAGGACGAAGCTCAGGCCCATGCGGACCAGCTGATCGAAACCCGCGGCTATACCTGGGCTGATCCGTATGATGACCTGCATGTGATTGCCGGGCAGGGCACAATTGCGCTGGAAACTCTGAGCAAGCGACCGGATACGGACATGATTGTCGCGCCTTTATCGGGCGGCGGGCTGCTCTCGGGCATTGCGCTGGCGGCCAAATCGGTTTCGCCTGCGATCTCAGTGGTCGGCGCATCGATGGAGGTCGAACCTGGCATGGCGCGCGCGGTCTATAACGCGGCTGCGGCCTGAACTGCGAATTTAGGAGAACCTCATGGAAATCAGACCTTTTGGCGTTGAAATGTGGATGAATGAGTTCGAGACCAAATGCGAACTCAATCTTGCGGAAACCTGCGTACAGTCGATCTCGCTGGGCGAATTGTTCGAGAGGTCGGGGCAGCACGACCTACCAGCAGCATTACTCCATTCCTGAAAGCATCGGTGCAGACATCGAATTGCTGCATCTGAAGCCTGAGAACGGTTTTCTCCCGGATCTGGATGAGCTGCTGGCCGCCATGGCACTGGAGAACCGGGACAAGATCCTGAAACGCTCGCGCCGGATTACCCGCGAGAACCTGCAGATCGTCAAAGACTGGATTGCGGATGAGCCGCTGATCAGCTGGGTCGAGCCGAACTCCGGCACCACGGCGCTGCTGAAATATGATCTGGCGATGTCCTCGCGCGATCTTTGTGTGGCGTTGCTTCAGGAGGATGGGGTGATGCTGACCCCCGGCAGCGCGTTGGATATGGAAGGCTGGCTGCGGCTTGGCTACACCAACCCAACGGCAGATCTGACAGCTGGTCTGGCCAAATTCTCGGGCTTCCTGGCACGTCACGGCAACGGTTGAGCCGCGGCTATGATCCAGCTTGATAAAGCGCAGATCCAGGACCTGTTCGACTTTGAAACCGCTGTTGATGCGGTGCGGGCGGCCTATGTTGCTTTTGCGCAAGGGCGCGTGCAAACGCCCCCGGTCACCTATCTGGGCTTTCCGGAGGTGGCCGGGGATTGCCATGTGAAATCCGGCCATATCGCTGGCGACGGTGCCTTTGTCATCAAGATTGCGACCGGGTTTTACAACAATCCTGCCCAGGGGCTGCCCAGCTCCAATGGGATGAACCTGGTGCTCTCTGCCGAAACCGGCGCGCCGCTGGCGCTTTTGCAGGACGAGGGCTGGCTGACCGATATCCGCACGGGGATCGGCGGTGCGCTGGCGACCCACGCGCTTGCTGTTGCAGGATTTGAACGGTTTCTGATCGTCGGAACCGGCTTGCAGGCCCGCCATCAGGCACAGTGCCTGCAGCAACTGGTCCCGGACCGGCGGCTGGCGTTCTCCATTTGGGGACGGGATGCACAAAAAGCCAAAGCGGTTGCACAGGATCTTACAGCCGCCGGGCTGCTGGCGCAAAACACCGAGGATCTGCCCACCGCTTGCAAGGCTGCGCAGGCGATAGTTGCCACGACACCCGCGCAACGCCATTTGATCGCCAGGGATTGGATCGGGCCCGGTACCCACATCACGGCTATCGGCGCCGATTGCCCGGATAAGCAGGAATTGGAGGCCGAGCTGACGGCCCATGCGGATCTTCTGGTCTGTGACTCACCGGAACAGGCGCTTGATCACGGGGAGTTCCAGACACTGCACAAAAGCGGCCGTTTGACCGAAGCAGATGTCGTGACACTTGGAGATATCCTGTCCCGGGATCATCAGGGGCGTCTAAACAGCTCTCAGATCACAATCGCGGATCTCACGGGGCTTGCTGCGCAGGACATCGCCATATCCCAGGCTACTTTGAAAAAGCTGTCAGCATTTGAATAGTTTTTAGGCTACGCGACCACAACGTCATGCCCTGAGAGCTGTGCTGTTGGCCGTCTATTGCCCCGGGTAGAAATCACCGGGGGACGCAGTTTTGAGAACGCGTCATATCAGCCAGAGCTGTTTGCCCAGCTCTGTGGAGTGCGTGCCGATCCATGCAATCTGGGGGTCTTTGTTGCGGCCGACGATGAGGAACGTCGCAGGGTGAGTGCAAGAGGGCAGCCTGACCGAAAAAAGTTGGAATGCCAGTTGCAATACGATCCTGCGTCGTCTGCAACCTCTGCTTCAGCGTTGGAATAAGTGTGCGCAACGCTTCTGGCAGGCGGATGGCCAACCCTATCCTAAACCACGCGATGCTATGCGTGATATGATTGCGGAAATCGTTGTACCCCCCACAGAAGAAGGCGGTATGCCCATAGAAGTCAGAGAGCGCGTTAGCGATCTGATCTCTAACTGTTCCAAAATCTTGGGGTTTGGTGGTAGCGGAGGAGGGACTTGAACCCCCGACACGCGGATTATGATTCCGCTGCTCTAACCAGCTGAGCTACTCCGCCACATTGGCAATCACTGCAACACTCTGTGTCTTAATGACTGTGTGGAGGCGATTTAAGGGTTGGGGCGAGAACGGTCAAGCGAGAAATGAAAGAAAAACAAATTTTCTTTTGCTAAATCCAATGCGCCTAGGAAAAGCTCTTATTTCTGAGGGTTTTACCTCAAGGTTCGGCTCTAAAAAAATGCCGCCCGGTTGGGGCGGCATTTGGGTTGTTCATTTAAACTTCGACTGGTGGAACCATACCCATGATTTCATAGGTTTTACGCAGGATCGGCGCGGTGATTGTCCGGGCGCGCTCTGAGCCGCGGGTCAGGATCTTGTCGATTTCATCCTGGTTTTCCATCAGGCGGGCCATCTCGGTTGTGATCGGTGACATCTTTGCGACCGCAAGCTCTGCCAGCATTGGTTTGAACTCTGAGAACTGTCTGCCGCCCACATCTGCCAGCACGTCCTCAACGCTTTGATTGTTCATCGCCGCATAGATATTGATGAGGTTGCGTGCCTCTGGGCGCTCTTCCAAGCCTGCTGCCTCGGACGGCAACGCCTCCGGGTCGGTTTTGGCCTTGCGGATCTTTTTGGCGATGGTGTCAGCGTCATCGGTCAAGTTGATGCGGCTCGCGTCAGAGGGATCAGATTTTGACATCTTTTTGGATCCATCGCGCAGTGACATTACGCGGGTGGCAGCGCCTTCAATCACCGGCTCAGTGATTGGGAAGAAATCGACACCATAGTCATGGTTGAACTTGGTTGCGATATCGCGTGTCAGTTCAAGGTGTTGTTTCTGATCTTCGCCCACGGGAACATGTGTCGCGTGATAGGTCAGAATATCCGCCGCCATCAGCGCAGGATAGGCAAACAGGCCAAGTGACGCGTTTTGGGCGTTCTTGCCTGCCTTATCTTTGAACTGGGTCATGCGCTGCATCCAGCCCATACGGGCAATGCAGTTGAACACCCAGGCAAGCTGCGCGTGCTCTGGAACCTGGCTTTGGTTGATCAGGATTGATTTCTCAGGATCAAGACCGGAGGCAATAAAACCCGCGCACAGTTCACGGGTGGATTTTTTCAGATCCGTCGGATCCTGCCAAACTGTGATCGCATGCAGGTCCACCATGCAGAAAATAGATTCCACATCGCGGTCCTGCCAATCCACAAACCGCTTCAATGCGCCCAAGTAGTTGCCCAGGTGCAGGTTGCCCGAAGGCTGGATGCCCGAAAAGACGCGCGGGGTGAAGCTGGTTTCGCTCATGTCAGGAAACTCCCGTCTGGATAATTGCACCCCAGTCGCTTACCCATGGCGCACCCTATCGTCAACAGCCGAGCCAAGCGGCAGAGGAGCACAGCGGATGAGTAACCCTGACATACAGTCCCCTTTCAACACCGTTCCAGCAGTGGTTGTGGCGCTGACGGTGATCATTATCGGGATTGAAGCCGCGTTTTCGCTGGGCGCGCGGGGCATCGTGGGCGGCCCAACCGCGATCGGCTGGCGGCTGGATGCGTTACAGTCCTATGCGTTCTCGCCGGATATTCTGTGGTGGATGGCTGACACCGGGCGCTGGCCATTTGAGCATATGATGCGCTTTGTGTCTTATCTCTTTGTGCATTTGTCATTTACCCATGCGCTTTTTGTTTGCGTGTTTTTGCTGGCGCTGGGGAAGATGGTGGCTGAAGTCTTTGGTGAGCTGGCGATGCTGTTGGTGTTTCTGATCTCTGGCATTGCAGGTGCGTCTATCTACGCTTTTGTGGCACCGGGGCAGATGCCGCTGATCGGTGGTTTTCCTGCGGTCTATGGTTTGATTGGCGCGTTCACCTTTGTGCGCTGGATCGCGCTTGGGGCGGTTGGCGCGCAGCAAGCCCGTGCCTTTAGCCTGATTGGCATGCTTATGGGTGTGCAACTGGTGTTTGGGCTACTGTTTGGCAGCCGCCCGGATTGGATTGCAGATCTGGCGGGATTTGCCGTGGGCTTTGGGGTGTCGTTTTTTCTGGTGCCCGGCGGCTGGCGGCGCATCTTGGAAAAAATCCGCCGCCAGTGACATATGTGATCAGCGATCAGCCGCGTCTACGTTGCGTGGCTGATTTCATTTCGCTCAGGCGCATCGCCCCGATGAGCTGCGCTGCCGCGAAATAAACCGCGCCACCGAGCAAGATCAGCACAAGCAAGGCGAGGTAACGCCAACTGGGCAGGAAAAACAGGCTGTTGAAATGCGTATAAGCGGCAAATACAGCCGCACCCATCACCAGGGACGCAACCAGAATGCGCCAGCAGCGGTCAAAGAACCGCTTGTCAAATTGCGCTACCTCTCCAAGGCGGCGGGCACGCCACCAGAGCAGGAGAACAATCGCCCAACCCGCCGCACTGGCTGAGATCGCAGGTGCAACCCAGCCCACATAGGGTTTTAGCCCATAAGCAAGCGCTGCGTTCACAATCATGCCAACAATCGCGATGCGAAACGGTGTTTTGGTGTCTTCACGTGCGAAAAACAGCGGCTGTAGCACTTTTTGCAGCACAAAGGCCGGAAGCCCTACACCATAGATCGCCACCGCCAAAGCAATGGCTTGCACATCAGCGGCATCCGTTTGACCGCGCTCATACAGCACCGAGATCAACGGCAGCGGTATGGCGATAAACGCAAACGTACAGGGCAGGGTCAGCAGCAGCGAAAACTCTCCGGCGCGCGACAGCGCGTTGCGTGCGCCCAGATGATCATTGGCCCGCAATCTGCGCGACAGATCCGGCAGCAGGACGATGCCAATTGCGATGCCAACCACACCCAAAGGCAGCTGATACAGACGGTCTGCAATGAACAGCCAGCTCAGCGCGTTTTCAATATCTGAGGCCACCCGTTGCCCAACAACCAGATTGACCTGCGTAACCCCCATCGCAAGCCCTGCAGGCACGGCGACGCGGATCATGTGGCGCATGTCATCTGTGATCCGAGGCAGCCCCGGACGAAGTTTGAAGCCCGCGCGCTCTGCCGCGACCCAGACCAGTACAAGCTGCGCAACCCCAGAAACCGGAATGGCCCAAACCAGCCATTGAATGACATCCGCGCCCATAACGGCGCCTGCAATCATCGCCGGAATGGCCACCACATTCAAAAGCGCCGAAGCCGCGGCTGCCGCCGCGAAATGGCCGGTGGCATTCAAAATACCAGAAAACAGCGCGGCCAGTGACATGAACAGAATATAAGGAAAGACAATCCTGCCAAAGCCAATAGTGGTGTCAAAACGGCCGTCACCAGCACCGATGTCTGATGTGAACCAGACCATCGCAGGCATGAAGATCATCGAGACAGCCACAAGCGCTATCACCGCAGTCCCAAGCAGGTTGAACGCATCTTGCGAAAACCTCTGCGCGTCGCTGCCGTCTTCGACTTTTTTCGACAGCATTGGCACAAAGGCTGCGTTAAACGCGCCTTCGGCAAAAAAACGGCGAAACATATTGGGCAGGCGGAACGCTGCGACAAATGCATCAAACATAGGGCCGGGGCCGATATAAGCCGCGATCAGAATTTCACGCATAAAGCCAAGGATCCGGCTGACCAAGGTCCAGAAACCTACGGTCATGAAGCCGGACAACAACTTGATTGGTTTCATGATTCGGCCCGCTTCACGCCTTCTTTTATGGCTTCTTGCAGCTTGGTCTTGAGGCTGTTTTGTTTGGACACGGAATGATATTTCAGCCCAAACATGTCCTTCACATAAAACGTGTCGACCACCTGTTCGCCATAGGTCGCAATCACCGCATTGGCCACATAAACATTCATATGCGCCATGGTGCGCGCCAGATCATACAGCAGGCCGGGTCGATCGCGGGTATCGACCTCAATGATCGTATAGATCTCTGAGCCTTCATTGTCGAAGGTGATATGGGTCGGCACATTAAAGGCACGTTCGCGTTTTTTGATTTTGTCGCGCGATTTCAATGCTTCGCCCGCGATCACCTCACCACGCAGGGTTTTATGGATCATCTGCTCCAATCGGGGCAGGCGTGATGCTTCAAACGGGTGGCCATCTGCATCCTGGATCCAGAAAGCATCGGTCACATAGCCGTCTTTGGTGGTGTATGAACGTGCATCCACCACATTGGCACCAACAAGCGCCAGCGCCCCGGCCACGCGGGAGAAGATACCGGGGTGGTCGGCCATGGCAAAACAGGCACGGGTCGCGTCACGATCATCATCTGGGTGCAATCGAATGATGACCTGACTTTGATCATCGCTTTTATGCAAGTCCCGCAACATCTGCGCAAATTCCACATGTGCTGTTACATGCAGACCCTGCCAGTAGGGGGGGTAGTGACGACCGGTCTCGCGTTTCAGATCAGCTTTTGGCCAATCCGGAAGGGTTTCCCGCAGCTTTTTCTTAGCCTCATGACCGCGCTGTTCGCGGCTTAAGGCTTCCATGCCGTTTTCCAGCATCTCGCGGGTTTGGCCGTATAGCGCCCGCAAAAGGGCAGCCTTCCAGTTGTTCCACGTGTCAGGTCCGACACCGCGAATGTCACACACGGTCAGCAGCAAAAGCAAATCAAGCCGTTTGACTGATTTGACCGCTTTGGCAAAATCACGCACGGTGCGCGGGTCGGCAATGTCGCGTTTTTGCGCCATATCCGACATCAACAGATGGTAGCGGACCAGCCATTCCACGGTTTCACTGTCGGCTTTGTTCAGACCTAGGCGCGGCGCCACTTTGCGGGCAATTTTTGCCCCAAGGATTGAATGATCTTCGGCACGCCCTTTGCCGATATCATGAAGCAGCATCGCGATGACAAGCACCTTGCGGCTCAAACCTTTGCGCAGCACTTCTGACGACAGCGGCAGCTCTTCTTCCAGTTCGCCGCGTTCAATTGCGGCAAAATTGGCGATGACCTGAATAGTGTGCTCATCGACGGTGTAGGAATGATACATATTGAACTGCATCATCGCCACAATCGGTTCAAACTCCGGGATAAAGGCTGCGAGCACGTCGAGCTCATTCATGCGGCGCAGCGCGCGTTCCGGGTTGCCGTGTTTCAAAAGTAGATCGAGGAAGATGCGCACAGCTTCCTTGTTTCGACGCATGTCGTCATCGATCATATGCAGATTGGCAGAAACCAGGCGCATCGCATCCGGATGCAACAACATGCCGGTGCGCAGCCCTTCTTCAAACAGGCGCAGCAGGTTCAGCGGGTCTTGCAAGAACGCATCAGGATCTTCGACCTGCAGTCGGTTATGCACGACTGTATAGCCAGATTTCACGCGTGGACGACGGCGGAAGATCCGTTCCAGCAGCGGTTCATCTTTTTGCTGGCTCGCTTCCAGCTTGGTCAGGAAGATGCGTGTGACATCGCCAACGCGCGTGGCATGGCGGAAATATTCCTGCATGAAAACTTCGACCCCGCGCCGCGCGGCAGTGTCTTTAAATCCCATGCGGTCGGCAACTTCGACCTGTTGGTCAAAGCTCAGCTGCTCGGTTGCGCGCCCAGCGGACAGATGCAGATGCGACCGCACCGCCCAGAGGAAGTTTTCCGCCTTTTCAAAGGCATCAAATTCTTCGGGCAAAAACAGGCCCAAAGAGACCAATTCACATGTTGATTGTACGCGATAGATATACTTTGCAATCCAGAACAGCGATTGCAGATCCCGCAGCCCGCCTTTGCCCTCCTTGACGTTGGGTTCCACCATATAGCGTTCACCCTGTTTCAGGTGGCGCGTCTCACGTTCGGACAGTTTGGCGGCAACGAACTCATTGGGGCTGTTGGAAAAAAGATCCCGCTCCAGCTGTTGTTCCAGATCAGCTGCAAGCGCCTCATCTCCGGTCAGGAAACGATGCTCCAACAGGGCGGTGTGAATTGTGTAGTCTTCTTTGCCGAGGCGGATGCAATCACGTATCGTTCGGCTGGAGTGACCAACCTTTAGCCGCAGATCCCACAGGATATAAAGCGAGGTTTCAATGACGCTCTCGGCCCAGGCGGTGATTTTGTAAGGCGTCAGAAACAGCAGGTCGACATCTGAAAAGGGTGCCATTTCACCGCGCCCATAGCCACCTACCGCAATAACGGCAATCCGCTCCCCTTGGGTGGGGGTGGCATTGGGGTGGAAAAGCTCGGTTGCCGCGTATAGCGCGGTACGCACGATGCAATCGGTCAGATAGCAATAAGACCGGGTGAGCGCGGCCGCCTCAAATGGCTTGGCTGCAAAGGCCTCAGCCAGCGCAGCGCGGGCAGTCTTGTTGGCGTCGCGTAAAATATCCACCACAAAGGCGCGAAGATCTGCGCCATCCGCTGTTTGGGCGTGTTCGGTGATGCGCGCTGTTACTGCGTCTCGATCAAAGATTTCCTCAGGTGCCAGTATCAGCGGCACCTGAGAGGCTGTCGTGTTCATCGGTGACGGTTGATTCACCTTAGAAACCTGCGCCAGCAAAGCTTTTGGGAGCTTGATCAATGACCACAACTTGCTGGTCTTTAATGGTCGCAACCGCAAGGCCGCGTTCGCTGGTTCCATCTGGGCGCAGGCGGAAAATACCACCGGTTCCCTGGAAGCCCGCACCCTGGGTCAGGGCCGCAGCAGTCAGTGCGTTGCCTTTGCCAGCCTGGACCAATGCGCCAATTGCTGCGACACCGTCATAGGCGAGGCCCCCGATCGGGTGCGGTGCTGCGCCATAGGTCGCGGAGTAGCGTTGTTTGAATTTCGCAGATTGTGTTGGATCCGGCAGTGCAAACCAAGCGCCTTGTACTCCAGGCAGTGACAGGGTTTGCGGCGGAATATCCCAGCGGGTCAGGCCGATGTATTGATAGGTGTCAGTGCCAAGCCCGGCTTCTGGAAGCAGCTGTGTCAGCAGCGGCAGTGCGCCTGCGGTGGTTGCGGTGAAAAAGACCGCGTCTGCACCGTTAGAGGCCGCTGAATTGCGGATTGTGGGGATCGCGTTGATCACGCCTTGCTGTGACAGCTCATAGCTGATCGAGCCCGCTACACGCGCACTGGAAGACGCCGCGCCGCGGGTGATCGCTTCACGTCCGGCTGCGCCTGCGGGGTTGTCGCCGCTGACAACAAGAATATCAGGTTTGCCCTGTTTCGCCGCATAGCGCGTCAGGCGACGGGCCGTGTTTTCAAAGGTCGAGCCGAGCGTAAATACGTTGCCGCCTGCGATCGCTGTGTTGTTGGAAAATGCCAAAACATTTACGCCACGCTTTGCGGCTGCAACACCGGCTGCGTTGGCTGCTTCGGCATAAAGCGGGCCCAAAATAATGCCAGCCCCATCGTTGATCGCTTGTTCTGCCGCAGCTGCTGCGACCTCAGGATTGCCTGCGCTATCATAGACGCGCAGATCAATGGTCACGCCTTCCAGATCCGCGATTGCCATGCGCGCAGCGTTTTCAAGGCTTTGTGCCAGAACCGCATCGCCGCTCTGGGCTGAACCGCGTGGCACCAAAAGTGCTACTTTTACGGGCTTGGACGTGTTAATGATCGGGCCGGAACCAATGGCAACGGGCTCACAGGCGGTGAGGGCCAGAGCCGAAAGTGCAAATGCGGTGCCATATGCCACCTTGCGGGCGCTCTTCAAAACAGCAAACATAATGAATTGATGCTCCATTCCTACGGCGCTCACCGCCGTGTGGGTTTCAGGGGCGAATAATAAACGACCATCAAGGCGGGTCCAGCGTTGAATCACCAGAACATCCGATTGCAGCCCGGGCTGTATTTTGTTGCAACACCTATTGGCACCGCGCGTGACATCACATTGCGCGCGCTCGATATCCTGGCTTCGGCCGATGTGATTGCGGCTGAAGATACCCGCAGCCTTCGCAAGCTATTGGAAATACACGGTGTTCCACTGGGCGATAGATCGGTTGTTGCCTATCACGACCACAGCGGCGCGGGCACGCGCAACCGTTTGATGGAGGCCATTTCACAGGGTCAGACGGTGGCCTATGCGTCCGAGGCGGGTATGCCGCTTATTGCCGATCCGGGTTATGATCTAAGCCGCGCGGCGGCTGAGGCTGGTCATCTGGTGACCTGCGCGCCGGGGGCATCTGCGGCGGTCACTGCGCTTACGCTGGCGGGTTTGCCGACGGATGCGTTCTTTTTTGCAGGGTTTTTGCCAAATGCAACGGGTGCAAGGCGCAAGCGTCTGGAGGCGCTGAAATCCGTGCCCGGTACCCTGGTGTTTTACGAATCCCCCAAACGGGTCGAGGCGAGCCTGCGGGATATGGCGGATGTCTTGGGCAATCGTCCTGCGGCCATGTGCCGTGAACTCACCAAGAAATTCGAAGAAGTGCGCAGGTTGCCGCTCTCGGACCTTGCAGCCTCTTTGGCTGAAAAACCGGTAAAAGGTGAGATTGTGCTGCTGGTGGATCGCCAACAGGAAGTTGAGGTGAGCGCGGCCGATCTGGAAAGCGATCTGCGTGCAGCCCTTCGGGACAATTCAGTAAAGGATGCGGCGGATCTGGTGTCGAAAACCCATGATCTGCCGCGTCGCAAGGTCTATCAACTGGCGCTGCAACTGGCCAAGGAAGACGGGTAAATGGCCAAACGCGCTTCAGATAAAGGGGCGCGTGCCTATCGGGCGGGGCGCGCGGCCGAGGAAGCTGTTGCGCAGCGCTACCGCGATCAAGGATTTGAAATCATTGCTCAGCGTTGGCGCGGAGCCGGGGGCGAGATTGATTTGATTGTTTGCCGCGATGATCAAATCGTGTTTGTCGAAGTCAAACAAAGCCGCACCCATGCCGAGGCTGCACAACATCTGAATGGCGCGCAACAGGGGCGGATTTACCGCGCAGCCGAGGCATTTCTAGCCAGGTATGATGGGAACAAAGAGGTGCTGATGCGCTTTGATGTGGCCCTGGTGGATCAATTTGGTGTGATCGACGTTCTGGAAAATGCCTTTGGAATGGGGTGACCCCATTGAACAACGCCCAAGCCTGCGCCATTTAGGTTTGCAACACGACAGAGGGCCAATGCCATGAAAATCGCCTTTCAGATGGATCCTATCCTTGGGGTCGATATCAACGCCGACAGCAGCTTCCGCCTGGCGGAAGAAGCACAAAACCGCGGCCATGAGCTGTTTTATTATACGCCCGATCATCTGGCGTTTCAGGAAGGGCGCATTACTGCACGCGGCCATTTTATGACCGTTCAGCGCGTGGCTGAGGCCCCTGCGGTCCTGGGCGAAGAGGTTGAGGTCGATCTTGCTGATTTTGACGTGGTCTGGCTGCGCCAGGACCCGCCGTTTGATATGCATTATATCACATCGACCCATCTGCTGGATCGCCTCAAAGGCAAGGCGCTGGTGGTGAATGACCCGTTCTGGGTGCGCAACTACCCGGAAAAACTGCTGGTGCTGGATTTCCCAGAACTGACACCGCCGACGACCATCGCGCGTGATCTGGAAACGATTAAAGCTTTCAAAGAGAAGCATGGCGACATCATTTTGAAGCCGCTTTATGGCAATGGTGGCGCGGGTGTGTTCCGTCTTGATGCCAATGATCGCAACCTGACTTCGCTGCACGAGTTGTTCACAGGCTTTAGCCGTGAACCGCTGATCGTACAGAAATTCCTGCCGGATGTTTCAAACGGCGACAAGCGCGTGATCCTTGTGGATGGTGAACCGGTTGGCGCGATCAATCGTGTGCCCGCAGCGGGGGAAACCCGCTCCAACATGCATGTTGGCGGACGGCCCGAGAAAATCGGCCTCACCGAACGTGACCGCGAGATCTGTGCCGCGATTGGGCCTTTGTTGCGTGAAAAAGGCCAGGTCTTTGTGGGGATCGATGTGATTGGTGACTACCTCACTGAGATCAACGTGACCTCCCCAACCGGTATTCAAGAGCTTGAGCGCTTTGACGGGGTGAATATCGCTGAAAAAGTCTGGCAGGCGATTGAGGCTAAGCTTTGATTAAGAACTTGGGTTGAGGCGATAACTTATCGCCTCAGCTACATGTTTTGCGCTGACATCTGGCACGCTTTCAAGGTCAGCTATGGTACGCGCCACGCGCAACACCCGATGATAGCCGCGCGCAGACAGTCCAAACCGTTCTGCCGCGCGCCGCAACAGATCACGCCCCGCATCGCAGGGGCGTGCTACCTCTTCCAGCACTCCCCCTTCGGCATCAGCGTTAAGCATCACACCTTTGATGCCTTTGTATCGCGCGGCTTGAATTTCGCGGGCGGAAGCGACGCGGATGGCCACGTCTTCTGAGCCTTCTTGCGTTGGTGGCAGATCCAGATCGCTAAACGCCACCGGGGGCACATCAATGCGAAGGTCAAATCGATCCATCAAGGGCGCCGAGATGCGGCCCAGATAGGCCTCAGTGCATTTGGGCGCTTTGCTGCAAACGCCCCCTGTCTGGGTGAGATCGCCACAATTGCACGGGTTTGCCGCGGCCAGCAACATGAATTTACACGGGTATTTCACGTGGGCATTGGCCCGGGCCACCATGACTTCGCCGGTTTCTAGCGGCTGACGCAAGGTTTCAAGAACCGAGCGGTTAAACTCCGGCAGCTCATCCAGAAACAACACGCCATTGTGGGCGATGCTGATTTCGCCCGGCTGTGCCCGTCGACCACCGCCCACAATTGCGGGCATCGATGCCGTATGATGTGGTTCACGAAAGGGGCGGCTTCGGTTAATGCCACCCTCATCGAGCAGCCCGCACAGCGACTGGATCATTGATGTTTCCAATGCTTCGGCCGGGGTAAGCGAGGGCAGCAACGAGGGCATCCGCGCCGCAAGCATGGATTTTCCTGAACCGGGTGGTCCAATCATCAACATATGGTGGCGTCCTGCGGCGGCGATTTCGAGCGCGCGTTTTGCGCGTTCCTGCCCTTTTACGTCGCGCAGATTTTTCAGGTTCTGCTCTTTTTTGACCTCGCCCGCTTCGGCGGCGGCCAATGGCATCTGGCCGGTAAAGTGGCGCACCACATCCAGCAGGGAATTTGCACCAATGACATGTGCTGCCTCCACCCAGGCGGCTTCTGCGCTGGAGGCTTTGGGGCACAGAAGCATTTTGTTTTCCGTGACCGATGTTATGGCCGCAGGCAACGCGCCGACGACAGGCATCAACTGACCATCGAGGGAGAGCTCGCCCAGAGAAATAACCTCTGATGCGGCTTCTGGTGGGATGATCTCTATCGCCGCAAGCAAGGCCATCGCAATCGGCAGGTCAAAATGGCTGCCTTCTTTGGGTAGGTCTGCAGGCGACAGGTTGATGGTGATACGGCGGGGCGGCAGTGCGATCGACATATTGGCAAAAGCTGCGCGCACTCGTTCGCGTGCTTCGCTTACGGCTTTGTCCGGTAAGCCTACCAGCTGAAATGCCGGCAGGCCGGGGGCCACGGCGCATTGGACTTCTACCAGCTTGGCATCAACCCCCTGAAAGGCGACGGTATAGTTGCGTGCAATCATTTCCTGCCTCCCTTGGTGGGAGACAAGCTTG
The DNA here is from genome assembly GCF_009617595.1 of Tritonibacter aquimaris. Classification (GTDB taxonomy): domain Bacteria; phylum Pseudomonadota; class Alphaproteobacteria; order Rhodobacterales; family Rhodobacteraceae; genus Epibacterium; species Epibacterium aquimaris. Next base: position 127,428 of record NZ_WIXK01000007.1, read on the forward strand.
GCATTCATGGTTACCGAAGTCTTAACGTGTCGTCAGCGGTGCGTTAAATCACAGCATCGTGCAGTCAAACGGGCCAGTCTGAGTGTGGCAGATCCAGATCATAGGGCATTGGATCATAGCTGATTTTCAGCGCCTCTTCACGCCACGCCAGCATTTCAGGCTCGGCTATCAGCGCTTCGCAATAGGCGCGATCTTCATCTGATACCGGCAGCCCGTAGCCGATGATACGCGCGGCGACAGGTGCAAAGAATACATCCGCTGCAGAATATGCACCAAACAGCCAGGGAGTTTGCGTCTTGCTCAGCTTGCGTGCGTGGGCCCAGAGCTGTGCCAAACGGTCAAGATCCTTTTGAACCGCATCTGAGACTTCAAATCCCTGCCACACATGGCGCAATTGCATAGAACATTCGCCACGCAGCGCTGCAAAGCCGCTGGCCATCTCAGAACATAGCCACCGGGCGGTTGCACGCTGCGCGAGATCTTCTGGCCAAATCCCTGCCTGCGGGTTTTCTTCAGCCAGGGTCTCCGCAATGGCGAGGGTTTCACCAACCACCGTGCCATGAGACGTGCGCAGGGTGGGTACAAAACGCGCCGGTGCCAAAGGCGCAAGATCTGCTGCCATCGTGCCTGAATACAACCCGGTCATATGAACCTTGTGTGGAATGTTAAATTTCTGCAGCAACAGCCAGCCACGTAGGGACCAGCTTGAAAACAAACGGTCACCAATATAAAGATCATACATGAAACGCTCCTCGCACTATTTTGCGAAGGCTAGCACGGTTCTCTCATATCAAGTAAATTAATATAAGTGCGCTGATTGATCACAAAATTTGATTGATTGTGCCAAGCTGCCACTGCCCGCTTTTGAGCGCGATCTCGGTGATCGAGAGATTGTCGATTTTATGCGACAGTGTTTCTACAGCAGTAAAACGACCTGCGCGCTGTACCTGCGTTAGGATTTGGCCAAAATGGCCAACCACCACCAAATTCTGCCCAGCATAAGCCTGAGCCAGATCATCAAAGGCATGATCAACACGTGCGCGCAGCGTATTCCAGCTTTCGCCATTGGGTGAGCTGACATCGCCTGGTGTTTCCCAGAACGCGCGCAAATGATCAGGGCATTCCTGCTCAAGTTCCGCCCAGGTGCGCAATTCCCAATCCCCAAAATGCAATTCGCGCAGGCGGAGGTCGTGTTCAACCCGTTGGCGCGTGCCCTGAATGGCCGATGCGGTTTCTATAGCTCGGATAAGATCCGAACTGACCACGATCGCGTCCTTCGGGAGGTAAGCCTCTATGCGTGCAAGCGCCGCGCGGTCGCTCAGATCTGCAGGCAGGTCAGACCAGCCCACCATGGATTTTGCATGGGTAGGCCCGTGGCGCATCAGGAAAAACCGGGTCATCTATCGGCCTCTTTTAATGTGAGCGGGAGGCCCGCGCTAACCAGGGTGACGCGGTCGGCGATTTCAGCAAGAGCAATATTAAGCCGCCCTTGTGCTTCGCGAAATCGTCGGGCCAGGGCGTTTTCCGGCACGATCCCCATGCCGGTTTCATTGCTGACAATCACCAGGTCTGCGGCGCAATCAGCAATCTGTCTCAGCAGATCCGCCTGTTTTTCTGCAAGATCATGTTCGGCCAGCAGGTGATTTGTTAGCCACATTGTTGCGCAGTCCATCAGGCAAACATGATCGGCGCTCAGCGCGTTCAGAGCGCTTTCAGCTGTCCATGCTTCCTCGATGGTTGTCCACCCGGGGCCGCGCTGGACAATATGGCGATCTACCTTACTCCTCATCTCCTCATCGAAGATTTGTGAAGTCGCCCAGTAAACTCTTTCTTTTCCAGCGTTTATGCAGATTTTTTCCGCATATGCAGATTTGCCAGAGGCTGCGCCGCCAAGAATGAGTGTGACAGAACCGGACAATTTTATTACCCTGATCATGATGAGGATGATCCTGTGGGTATCCGCTAGGCCCGTCAAAGACAAGCCCGCCCGCGCAGCTCAACATCTGCCGTTTTGGCAATATCGCGCGGGTCCCTCATCGGCAGCCACAAGACCCTCGCCGATAGGTGGCTCGAAAGATAGTGAGCCAGGTACCGGGCCCAGACTGATCCAGATCTCCCCACAGGGCGTATTCGTTTAAACGGATTTTGGGGGGAAGACATGGCACTTGATGATGCACATTCCAACCCGTTGCCCAAAAAGGCAATGCGTGCGGAACTGTTAGACGCAGAAACCGAACTGCAACTCGCCTATGCTTGGCGAGACAAACGCGATGAGGCTGCGCTGCACCGTTTGATCACTGCTTATATGCGGCTCGCGATTTCTATGGCGGCAAAATTCAAACGCTACGGCGCACCGATGAATGACCTGGTACAAGAAGCGGGTCTTGGCCTGATGAAAGCCGCTGACAAGTTTGATCCCGATCGCGGCGTGCGGTTTTCCACCTATGCGGTCTGGTGGATTAAAGCCTCGATCCAGGAATATGTGATGCGCAACTGGTCGATGGTGCGCACAGGGTCTACCTCGTCGCAGAAATCACTGTTTTTCAATTTGCGCCGTATTCAGGCACAGATTGAACGGGAAGCGATGTCGGATGGGATCAAGCTGGATCGCCACCAGCTCCACCAGCGGATTGCAACGGAAATTGGTGTGCCGTTGCGCGATGTTCAGATGATGGATGGCCGCCTGTCAGGTGCAGATTTTTCGCTCAATGCGGTGCAGTCGGCCGATGAAGATGGGCGCGAATGGATAGATGCGCTGGAAGATGAAAGCGCCCAGGCCGAAGAGCTTGTGCAAGAAAGCCATGATCGGCGCCAATTGCGCAAATGGCTGGCCAAGGCGATGACATCTTTGAATGAGCGTGAACAGCTGATCATCCGGGCGCGAAAACTGAATGAGCCGCCACGTACATTGGAATCCCTTGGCCGTGAATTGAAACTGTCCAAGGAGCGTGTGCGTCAGCTGGAAGCGGGCGCATTTGTCAAAATGCGCAAGAACTTGGAGAAGCAATCGCGCGAGGTGGTCAAGCTTTTGGCATGAGCCTCCCCCTATACGCGCACAGGAAAAGCGGCATGGAGGGCTTAAAACCAGTTTCGTCCCCCTGCGCAGGTCGCTAGACTGAGCTCTGGTGCGCAGTCAAAGGGCAGGATGCATGCTGGCGGATAAGACAATTCTTCTGATCATTGGTGGCGGAATAGCGGCCTATAAAGCGCTGGAGCTGATCCGCCGTCTGCAGGATCAGGGTGCAAAGGTAACCCCGGTTCTGACCCGCGCGGGAGAAGAGTTTGTGACACCACTGTCTGTTTCTGCGCTTGCAGGGCAGGCGGTGCATCGCGATTTGTTTGACCTGACCGCTGAGGCTGAGATGGGGCACATCCAGCTGTCGCGCAGCGCTGATTTGGTGGTTGTTGCGCCCGCAACTGCGGATCTCATGGCAAAAATGGCCAATGGGATTGCAAATGATCTGGCTTCGACGCTGCTTTTGGCGACGGATACGCCGGTTCTGATCGCGCCTGCGATGAATGTGCGCATGTGGGAGCACCCGGCCACCCAGCGAAATCTAAAGACATTGCGCGACGATGGCGTTCAGGTTGTCGGCCCGGACGAAGGAAATATGGCCTGTGGTGAATTTGGCCCCGGGCGATTGACTGAGCCAGAGGCAATTCTGGCGGCAATCCAATCCAAGCTGAGCGATGGCCCGCTGCGGGGGAAACGTGTGGTGATCACCTCTGGTCCGACCCACGAACCTATTGATCCGGTGCGCTATATTGCCAACCGCTCGTCTGGGGCGCAGGGTACAGCGATGGCCCGTGCTCTGCGCGATTTGGGGGCGGATGTGGTGTTTATCACGGGCCCGGCGACGGTGCGCCCGCCTGAGGGCGTGGAGGTGGTGCCAGTTGAAAGCGCGCTTGAAATGGAGTCTGCAGTTCAGGCAGCTTTGCCCGCAGATGTTGCTATTTTTGCTGCTGCCGTTGCTGATTGGCGTGTTTCCAGCGCATCTGATCGCAAATTGAAAAAGTCCAAAGATGGGCTGCCGAGCCTGACATTTGCCGAAAACCCCGATATTTTACGCTCTGTTGCGCAGATGAAGACGGGGCGGCCTCCGCTTGTAGTTGGCTTTGCCGCTGAAACCAATGATGTGGTGGACAATGCTACCGCGAAACGTCTGCGCAAGGGCTGCGATTGGATTGTGGCCAATGATGTGTCGCCTGAAACTGGCATTATGGGCGGCCAAGAAAACGCAATCGTTTTGATTTCCGAACACGGGGCTGAGCCCTGGCCACGTCTGGCAAAAGATGAGGTGGCTGAACGTCTCGCCACCCGCATTGCTGAGACAGTAAATTCGAACAGCTGAAAGATAACCATGACACTTGCAACGCCCGTCCCAGTCTCTGTGATCTATGATGAAGGGGCTGATCGCTCAGTTCCGCTGCCCGCATATGAAACCCAGGGTGCTGCCGGTGCGGACCTGCGCGCAAATCTACCGGATCGCGGTGTGCTGACGCTTGAGCCGGGGGAGCGTAAATTGGTGGCAACCGGCCTGCGTCTTGAAATTCCCGCAGGGTATGAAATTCAGATCCGGCCCCGTTCGGGCCTTGCGCTGAAACATGGGATCACCCTGCCCAATACGCCGGGTACAATTGATAGCGATTACCGCGGGCCACTTGGCGTGATCTTGATGAATGCAGGACAGGAAATGTTCACCGTGAATCATGGGGATCGGATCGCACAGATGGTTCTGGCCCCGGTGGTGCAGGCACAGTTTGAACTGGCAGAGACGCTAAGTGATACAGAACGTGGTGCGGGGGGCTTTGGCTCCACCGGGCGCGGCTGATGCTGTCGATATTTGTTCTGGCCGCGCTGATCTGGTGGGGTGGTGGTTTTATGGGCTTTGGCGCAAATCTGCGCCGGGTCCTGCTGCTGATCCTCTATGGCGCGGTTTTGACAATCCTGCTGACCCTTCCGCCTGAGGTGCCACTGCGTGCAAATCTTGGTGGCTCGATTGTGCCCTGGCTGCTTTTGGGTGGTGCGGCTGTTTTGATTTATCTCTACGCCTATGGGGTGCGCAGGCTCAAGGAACAAGCAAAGGGCAAAACCATGAGCCAGACGCCGGAACAAAAAGGCGCCTTCTCCGCAACTGAGCTGAACCGATACGCGCGCCATATCGTGCTGCGTGAAATTGGTGGTGCCGGACAGAAAAAGATCAAAGCGGCCAAAGTACTGGTCATTGGTGCCGGCGGGTTAGGGGCGCCAGCGCTGCAATATCTGGCGGCTGCAGGTGTGGGCACCATTGGGGTGATTGATGATGACGACGTGGAGAACGCAAACCTCCAGCGTCAGGTGATCCACACAGACGCGGGTATCGGCACGCCCAAGGTGTTCTCGGCTCAGGCCGCGATGGAGGCGCAAAATCCTTTTATCACCGTTAAGCCTTATCACCGCCGCCTCGACCAAGACATCGCAACCGAGCTTTTTGCCGAATACGATCTGATCCTTGATGGCACTGACAATTTTGATACCCGCTATCTGGTCAATCGCGTGGCGGTTGATTTAAAAAAACCGCTGATCTCTGGCGCGCTTACCCAATGGGAAGGGCAGATTGCGTTGTTTGATCCCGCAAATGGCGGCCCTTGCTATCAATGTGTTTTCCCACAAGCACCTGCCGCAGGGCTAGCACCCGCTTGTGCTGAGGCCGGGGTTATCGGACCGCTTCCAGGAGTGGTCGGCGCGATGATGGCGGTGGAAGCGCTGAAACACATTACCGGTGCAGGTGAAACCCTGCGTGGTGCGATGCTGATTTATGATGCGCTTTATGCAGAGACCCGCCGCATCACGCTGAAAGCGCGTGCGGATTGTCCCATCTGCGCAGGTCGCGGCGGGTGACGCCGCGCGATAGCACGGCCCGGCCCAACGGGGGAGGATGCGCCATTTGGCGCATCTGACACGGGCGGGAGCGCTTGTTTCTTTTGTATTCTTGCTAATCCATTGCACCTGAAAAACCATGCGGATAGCCTTGCACCAAAGGAGATCCATCCATGACAAACCCGCTTTTGGCCAATTGGTCCACGCCCTTTGGCATTGCGCCTTTTGCAGATATTTCAGACGATGATTTTGCCCCCGCTCTGGAGCAGGCGCTTGCCGCGCATACGGCCCAAATCGAGGCCATTGCCAGCACGTCTGACGCCCCCACATTTGCCAATGTGATTGAGGCGCTGGAAACACCCTGTACACCGCTGGAACAGGTGCTTTCGGTGTTTTTCTCGGTGGCGGGCGCGGACAGCAATCCTGCGCGCGAAGCTTTGCAGCGGGAGTTTTCACCAAAACTTGCGGCACATTTTTCCGCGATCACAGCCAATAAGGCGCTCTATGCACGACTGAAAACGCTTTGGGATCAGCGTGACAGCTTGGGCCTGAACGATGAGCAGGCGCGGGTCTTGATGCTCACGTATCGTGGGTTTGTACGTGGCGGTGCAGCGCTTGAAGGTGCTGAGGATATTCGCATGCAGGAGATCAAATCCCGGCTCGCGACCCTTGGCACTCAGTTCACCCAGAACCTTCTGGCGGATGAACGTGACTGGTTCATGGAGCTTTCTGAGGATGATCTCAAAGGCTTGCCGGAATTTGCGATCGCAGCCGCGCGCGCAGCGGGTGAAGAAAAAGGTGCAGATGGGCCGGTTGTGACGCTTGCGCGTTCTATCATCACGCCGTTTTTGCAATTCTCCCCACGCCGGGATCTGCGCCAGACGGCCTTTGCGGCCTGGGCTGCGCGGGGTGCAAATGGCGGTGACACGGATAACCGTGCGATTGCGGCTGAGGTTCTGGCCCTACGCGAAGAACGCGCCAAGCTTTTGGGCTATGAAAACTTTGCGGCCTATAAGCTTGAAACTGAGATGGCTGAGACCCCCGAAGCGGTGCGCGGTTTGCTGATGGATGTCTGGGCACCGGCCAAGGCGCAGGCGGATGCGGATGCAGCTATATTGACAGAGATGCTGAACAAAGACGGCATCAACGGCGCGCTTGAGGCCTGGGACTGGCGCTATTATTCGGAAAAACGCCGCGCGGTTGAACATGATCTCGATGAGGCAGAACTGAAGCCCTACCTGCAGCTTGATCGCATGATTGAGGCGTCGTTTGATTGTGCCAATCGCCTGTTTGGTCTTGAATTTGCACCGCTTGATGTGCCGCTGTATCACCCAGACTGCCGCGCTTGGGAAGTAACCCGTGATGGCGCGCATGTGGCGGTGTTCATTGGCGACTATTTTGCCCGTGGCTCCAAACGGTCAGGGGCCTGGTGTTCTGCGATGCGCAGCCAGGCAAAATTCCCTGAGGTGCAAAGCCCGATTGTGATCAATGTCTGTAACTTTGCCAAAGGGGATCCCGCACTGCTGAGCTGGGATGATGCGCGCACCTTGTTCCATGAATTTGGCCATGCGTTGCATCAGATGCTGTCGGATGTGACCTACGAAAGCATTTCAGGCACCTCGGTTGCGCGTGACTTTGTAGAGCTGCCAAGCCAGCTTTATGAACATTGGCTCGAAGTGCCGGAAGTGTTGCAGCAATTTGCGACCCACGCAGAGACTGGCGCGGCCATGCCCGAAGACCTGCTACAGCGGGTTTTGGGGGCTGCGACCTATGATATGGGGTTCCAGACGGTTGAATATGTGGCCTCTGCGCTGGTGGATCTTGCTTTCCATGATGGTGATGCGCCAAGTGATCCAATGGCGAAACAGGGTGAAGTCCTTGCAGAAATTGGCATGCCTTCCGCGATCATTATGCGCCACGCGACGCCCCATTTTGCCCATGTGTTTGCAGGTGATGGCTATAGCTCGGGCTATTACAGCTACATGTGGTCAGAAGTGATGGATGCTGATGCTTTTGCGGCCTTCGAAGAGGCAGGCAGCGCATTTGATCCGGACCGCGCCAAAGCGTTGGAAACGTATATTCTTTCCACAGGTGGCTCGGTTGATCCAAAGGCGCTTTATACCAAGTTCCGCGGTCGCCTTCCGGGGGTTGAAGCGCTGCTGAAAGGGCGCGGCCTAGCCGGGTGAGCGCATTTACCTGCGGTAAATACGCAGCCTCCGGCGGGAGTATTTTTGAAAAGATGAAGTGGGGGCGTAAGCCCCCTTTCAATATCCGGTCTGCCGATCAACAAGATGTAGGAAATCTTCACCTGCTTCGCCGCGTTGGATGTTTTCAGCAATCACATCAGAGGCGGTGAACGGTCGGGTTTCCGCCGCGATGTGAGGGGTCACAGTCACATGGGGATGGGTCCAATAAGGATGGCCCAGTGGCAGGGGTTCAACCCGAAACACATCAAGCGTGGCATGCGCGACCTGGCCACTGTCGAGTGCATCAAGCAGCGCCTGATCGTCGATCAAAGGGCCGCGTCCCGGATTAAGAACCCGTGCGCCTTTGGGCAAATAAGCAAGCGTTTGCGCGTTGAGAATGTTTTCGGTTGCTTTAGTGTCGGGCAGGAGCAGTACAACAATCTCAGCGTTTTCCAGCGCGGATTTCAGCCCTTCTGTGCCGTGGTAACAGGTAACGTTTTCGACGCTGCGCTTGGTGCGTGACCAGCCGCTGACAGGGAAGCCCAGATGAGACAGCGCTTGGGCACAGGCGCGCCCAAGCTCACCCAGGCCCAGGACCGTGACAGGGCGCTGTGACGCCAGTGGCGGCACATGGGGATCCCATCGGTTTTGAGCGCCAAGGCAACGGTCAATATCCAGATGATACCGCAGGCTGTGGCCGCAAACCCATTCCACCATAGCCGTGGTCAAACCGGGATCGACCATTCGACACAGCGGCATTGTCAGCGTGTCGTTACCAATGATCCGTTCAACCCCGGCCCAGAGGTTCAGCACCGCTTTTGTGGCGCTATAGGGCGCAAAATCTTGAAGATCGGAGCCCGGTGCATAGATGATATAGTCAACCTCAGCAGGGCTGTGGCCTTGGCGCAGATCCACCTCTAGTCCGCGTGCGGCAAAGGCCTGTTTGAGCGGGGTTTCATATTGGCCCCAGCGGTTGTCTCCGGCTGCGAATTCAACTTTGATCATGTGGCAAATACTCCACCCATATCGCGAAAGCCTTTGATTTCAATTGGGTTGCCTGCGGGATCATGGAAAAACATCGTGCTTTGCTCTCCCGGCTCGCCTGCAAACCGTGTGGTTGGTTTGATTGTGAAATCCACCTTAAGTTCTGTCAAACGGGTTGCGAGTTTTTGCCAGTCTTCTTGCGGCAGGATTACACCAAGATGGGGCATTGGGACCATATGTTCGCCAACTTTGCCGGTGTCGGCAGTTTGAAAAACCGGCCCCAGATGCAGCGAGATCTGATGGCCAAAGAAGTTGAAATCCACCCATGTATCCGTGCTGCGGCCTTCTTTGCACTTCAGCACGTCGCGGTAAAACGCGCGCGCTTTTTCAAGATTGTCCACATGATAGGCGAGGTGAAAGATAGTCATGATGGGCTCCGATCTCGGGTGTGGCTTGAGGCTAGATTACGTTCAAAGAAAAGGATAGCTTGTTTTTATTCGTTTAAACCGAAGGAAAACTGTGGATACGCGCTTTGTCTCTAGTCTGCTTGCGGTGATTGAAGAGGGGTCTCTCGCAGCGGCCGCGCGGCGGGAGGGCATTACCGCCTCAGCTGTTGCGCAACGGATTTCGGCGTTGGAGCAGGATGTGGGTATTGCGTTGTTGTGCCGCGCGGGGCGGGCAATGCAGCCAACGGCCGAATGCCGAGCCCTATTGCCGCGCCTGCATGATATAGTGCGCAGCGAGACCGATTTGCGCCGGGCGCTGCGAGGGGCAGCTTTGACCGGGCGATTCCGTCTTGGAGCGGTCTCAACTGCGATGGGAGATTATGCCGGACATCTGCTGCGGTATATGCGCAGCGTTGCAGCTGATGTGGCAGTAGAGCTGGTTCCGGGGACATCAGAGGGGCTTTATGATGCGATGGAGCAGAACCGCCTGGATGCCGCCCTATTGGTTGAACCGCCGTTTGATCTGCCGAAATCCTTTGTCTTTTATCAACTGGCCCAGCAGGAAATCGGCTTGCTTCAGCCGGACGCGCGACAACGTCAGCTGGCGCGCGCATTGCCCTTTCTGGTCTATAGCCGCACATCATGGGGTGGGGCGCGCTGCTGGGATGTGCTGCAGCACGAGGTCGAGACCCCAGTTGTTCTGGCAGAGATGGACGCGTTGGAATTGACCGCGCAGATGGTGGAAGAGGGCAGCGGTCAGGCGGTTTTGCCCCGTTGGAATGGGCTTGCGCGATTTAAGGCCACACAGTTCACGCCGTTTCCCGGCGCGTTTCGCAGTCTTGGGGTTTTGCTGCATCAGCGCGACCGTGAGAGCGCGCTGACAAAAATCGTGATGAACGGTCTGCGCGGTGTTTAGCGCGGACGGTGGATGTTGGCGCTTTGCACAAGGCCAAAGGCAGCAAGCAGTACCAGCATGGCAGACCCCCCATAGGAGACCATCGGCAGCGGCACCCCAACCACGGGCGCTAGCCCCATCACCATCGACATGTTCACTGCAAAAAACAGGAAAAACGTCAGCGCCACCCCCATGGTGACAAGGGAGGAGAACCGATCTTTGGTGGCGATTGCAGCTGAGATTGAGAACACGATGATCAGCATATAAATCACCAGCAGGGTCAGGCCGCCGATAAAGCCGAATTCCTCGGCCAAAGTGGTGAAAATGAAGTCAGTGTGTTTTTCCGGCAGGAAGTTTAGGCGGGACTGGGTGCCTTGCATGAACCCACGCCCGGACCAGCCGCCCGAGCCCAGTGCAATTTTGGACTGGGTGATGTGATAGCCCGCGCCCAGCGGATCCTGTGACGGATCAAGGAATGTGTCGATGCGGCGGAACTGATAGTCTTTGATCAGCTGCCATTCAGTGCCGCGGCTTTGGAAGACTGCAGTTACAAGCCCGATTGCTGCGGAAAACACCGCGGCAAAATACGCCCAGTGGACGCCAGCCAAAAACATCACGCCTCCGCCCGAGGCCATAAGCAGGATCGATGTCCCAAGATCAGGTTGTTTGAGCACCAGCGCGGTCGGCGCCAGGATAATGAAAACAGGCATCAAGACCCAAAACGGGCGTGATGTGCGCTCTGGTGGCAGCCAGTCGTAATAAGCTGCCAAAAGCATCACCAGCGTGATTTTCATCAGCTCAGACGGCTGTAAGCGCATGAAACCGATGTCGATCCAGCGCTGCGCGCCCATGCCCACGGTGCCAAAAAATTCAACCGCCAGCAGCAGTGCAAAGGCTCCGAGGTAGGCCAGGACCGACACATTGCGCCAGAACCAGATCGGAATGAGCGCCACAAAGAGCATTACCCCCATGCCCAGCAGAAATCGTTTGAACTGAGGCTCGACCCAGGGGGAAAAACTGCCGCCCGCCACGGAATAAAGCATCAGAAAACCAACACTGGCGACCGTTGCCATCAACAGGATTAGGGGCCAGTTGAAATACAGCAGCTTGTGCAGTCCGGTGGGGGTGCTTTTGGCATGATAGGCAAGATAGCTCATGCGCGGTCGTTCCCTGATTGTCGTGCTTGCAGGATTTCGCGTTCAAGCCGCTCCTGTTGTGCCTGAATGCGGGACCGGTCTCCTTTGGGGTATGCATCTAGCGGGGGCATGCCGCCATAAAGGGCCTGCAGCATAACATCTCGGGCAATTGGAGCTGCGGCTTTAGAGCCGCCGCCGCCATGTTCCACAATGACAGACACCGCATATTTGGGTTTGTCATAGGGGGCAAAACAGACAAAGAGCGCATGGTCGCGTCGCTCCCAGGGCAGGTCTTCGTTGCGGATAACCCCGGCCGCGCGTTCCGCGGCGGTGATGTTACGCACCTGACTGGTACCGGTTTTTCCAGCCATGCGCATGCCATCGGCAATGATGCGGCTGCGATAAGCGGTGCCACGGCGTTCATTGCAGACGGAATACATGCCTTTGCGCACAACGCGCAGGTTGTTTTCGTTGAACCCAAGCGATTCACCGGCGCCGGAGGGCATTTCGACCCCATCAATAGATTTCAGCAGCCGAGGTGTGACCGCGCGCCCGGTGGCGAGTCTGGCGGACATCACCGCAAGCTGCAAGGGCGAGGCCAGCATATAGCCCTGACCGATCGACGCGTTCACTGTGTCACCGATGAGCCAGTCTTTTTGATGTACGCGTTCTTTCCAGGCCTTGTTGGGGGCAAGCCCGGTTGCAACGGCAGACATCGGAAGATCATGGCGAACCCCAATTCCAAACCGCCGTGCCATGTCGGAAATCTTGTCGATCCCGACCTTCAGCGCCAGATCGTAATAGTAGATATCACAGGAGCCCTTGAGCGAATCATTGAGGTTCACATGCCCGTGGCCTGCGCGCTTCCAGCAGTGGAACCTGCGCCCGGCGACTTGCAGGTGGCCGGGGCACCAGACCGTGTCTTCGGTCCCGGTCAGCCCCGCTTCAAGGGCGGCCATCGCCACCACCATCTTGAAGGTAGAGCCAGGTGGGTAGACACCCTGCACGGATTTATTTGCAAGCGGACGGAAGTTGTCTTCTGTCAACGCACGATAGTCGCCAACGGAAATTCCCCGCACAAACAGGTTGGGATCGAAACTAGGCGATGAGCTGATCGCGCGCAGATCACCGTTTTCACAGTCGATGACTACGGCGGATGCGCTTTCGCGGCCGAGACGCGCCTGCACGTAGCTTTGCAGCTCTCCATCGACCGTGAGCTGCATATCACCGCCCGCTTCACCTTCGCGACGTTCAAGCTCGCGCATGATCCGACCTGCGGCGTTTACCTCAACCTGTTTGGTCCCCGCTGAGCCGCGCAGCTCGCGCTCAAGCTTGGCTTCAAAGCCAACTTTGCCGATCTGAAACCGTGGTTCTTTCAGGATGGGTTCCGGGTCTTCGATTTGGCTCAGATCGTAATCAGAGACGGGGCCAACATAGCCGACCACATGGGCAAAGCTTGAATTCAACGGGTAGCTGCGCAACAGGCCGATTTCAGTGGAAATGCCGGGCAGGGCGGGCGCGTTGACGGCGACTTTGGATATGTCTTCCCAGCTGATCTGATCAGCCAAGGTGATTGGGCGAAACGGAGCATTGCGGTTGCGCCGCATTTCCGTGCGGGCGCGCTCCAGGTCATCTGGATCCAGCTCGATCACCTTGCCAAGGTCGGCAATGACCTTTTCAACTTCCCCTGCGTCCTCGGGCACGATATTGATCCGGTAGGACGGGGTGTTGCGGGCAAGGGCCAGACCGTTGCGATCATAGATCTGCCCCCGCGAGGGTGGGATCAGCTGGAATTTGATCCTGTTTTCCTCAGCCAGCAGGCGGAACTGATCGGCTTCGTCTACCTGAAGATAGCGCATGCGCATGGCCAGCCCGCCGGCAAACGCCAGCTGGGTACCGCCAAGCAACAACGCGCGGCGGGAGAACTTGCGGTGTACGTCTTCATCTTCTTTTGGGTTGCGTTTCATCAGCGCGCCCCCAGTGCATCTGCTTCGACGGGTGTCAGTTTTCGCACGCCCAGCACGCTCTGGCTCAGGCCAACGAGGAGCGGATAGGCGATGATATTCATGACCATCTGTATAAGGGACAGTGTCAGCGACGGCTGTGCAACCCCGGTCATGCTCAAAATACTGCGATAGAGCGCGGTTGTGGCGGCAAAGATCAGCGCCGCTTCAAGCCATTCGGCAGCAAAGGCCATATCCCGGTGGGACGCGACCCGGGCTTTTAGGAATTCACAGGCGATGATCACCAAAAGCGCCTGCAGGCCTGGCGGTCTTTGCAGGAGCAGATCGCTGAGCAAAAGCACCGCAGCGAGCAGCGGCGCAGGTACATAATCAGGGCGACGCAGCGACCAGACCACCGCCAAGACCATGATAACATCAGGCGGTGCCCATTTGCGTGTGGTGGTTTCCAGCGGTAAAAGCTGGAAGAACAACACGATCAGAGCAATCGCCGCAAATGCAGCTCGCATGATCCAGATTTTGGCGCGATATTCACTGATCATCGCTGCTCTCGGACAGGTGTTCAAAGCTTTCGGGGCGCGCGCGCGGTATGGTGGCATCAGGATCCGGCACTACAAGCGCGCCGGGGTCGCGGATCACCTCAGTTCCGTGATGACGCAATACCCGCAAAAATTCGAGCCGTTCATAATCTGCTGACAGGCGCACCCGCAGCCGCCCAGACGGATCTTCCACCACTTGCCCGATCAAAAGCCCCGCCGGAAAGACGCTGCCGTCGCCCGATGTGGTGACACGGTCACCGGGGCGCACAAGGTCGGGATTTTCCAGAAACTTCAATATGGGGGCTGCGCTGTTGTCACCTGTTACCAATGTGGTCTGGCCCGAAGGTTGAATGGTTGCGGGCACGGCCATCGCAGTATCGGTGAGCAGAATGACCCGCGCAGTATTGCGCCCGGTGCCGGAAATACGGCCAACCAGGCCAATCCCATCCATAGTGGCCCAGCCGTCTTGGATGCCATCGCGCGCACCCACATTCAGCAGCACGGATTGACGAAACGGAGAGCCGCTGTCGGCCATAACAACGCCGGTGATATAGGTCAGGCGCGGATCAAGGCGGACATTATTAAGATCGAGCAGCCGCGCATTTTCCTGTTCAAGCTGCAATGCGGCCTCTTTCCAGGCGCGCATCTGACGCAGCTCAGAGCGCAACTCGCGGTTTTGTTCCGACAGACGCTGGTAGCTTTGAAAGTCGCGCAGCAGATTGATCGCACCGGTGACGGGCGCCATTGCCCAGCTCATATTGGGGACAAAACGGTCCACCACCTGCGCGCGAAAGCGTTCGACCCGTGGGTTATCAATGCGCCAGATCAAAAAGGTCGCTGCAAGGCACAAACACAATATCCCGATCAGCAGACGGCGCAGCGGGGTTGCATAATCTTCACGCTGAGACCGGTCTTTGGACACCGTGTTCCTTTCGGCATGAGGGCCTGATCAGGCCGTCACATCAGCTGTCATAGTCGATGGCGTGGGCCAGTTGTTTTTCAAACTCCAGCGCCTTACCGGTGCCAAGTGCCACACAGTTCAGGCTTTCATCGGCGATAGAGACCGCAAGCCCGGTCTGTTCGCGCAGAGCAAGATCCAGATCGCCCAGCAATGCGCCACCACCTGTCAGCATAACGCCCCGGTCAACAATATCAGCCGCCAGATCCGGTGGGGTGGTTTCCAGTGCGGTCATCACCGCTTCGCAGATTTGCTGCACCGGTTCTGCCAATGCTTCGGCCACCTGTGCCTGGCTGATCTCGATCTCTTTTGGCACGCCGTTCAACAGATCGCGGCCGCGGATTTGCATGGATTGGCCACGGCCATCATCAGGCATACGTGCAGTGCCGATCGAGGTTTTGATCCGCTCGGCGGTTGCTTCGCCGACCAGCAGGTTTTGCTGACGGCGCAGGTAGGAA
Organism: Tritonibacter aquimaris; assembly: GCF_009617595.1. Lineage (GTDB taxonomy): Bacteria > Pseudomonadota > Alphaproteobacteria > Rhodobacterales > Rhodobacteraceae > Epibacterium > Epibacterium aquimaris. The sequence continues at coordinate 142,851 of NZ_WIXK01000007.1, forward strand.
ATGATCGCCTCATCCATGCGGTCACCACCGACACGCACGGAACGCGCATAAACAATGTCACCCAGCGACAGAACCGCAACTTCGGTGGTGCCACCACCAATGTCGACAACCATATTACCGGTTGGATCGGTGATCGGCATGCCCGCACCAATCGCCGCGGCAATTGGTTCTGCAATCAGACCAGCGCGCCGCGCGCCAGCCGAAAGCACCGACTGGCGAATAGCGCGTTTTTCCACGGGCGTGGCGCCATGGGGCACACAGACGATGATCTTGGGCTTGGAAAAAGTGGAGCGTTTATGCACCTTGCGAATGAAATGTTTGATCATCTCTTCGGCGGTGTCAAAATCCGCAATTACCCCTTCGCGCATCGGGCGGATCGCCTCAATGGAGCCAGGTGTCCGGCCCAGCATCAGCTTGGCGTCTTCACCAACTGCCAGAACTTTTTTCACCCCATCTTTGACGTGATAGGCCACAACAGAGGGTTCAGACAGGATCACGCCGCGCCCTTTGACATAAACAAGGGTGTTTGCGGTGCCAAGGTCGATGGCCATGTCCGAAGTGAACAGACCGCCTAGATTTCCGAAGAGCGCCATATAGTCGGGATCCTGTAAGTGCTGCAGTTTTCATCGACTCCTGAGAATAGGAGAGACGTGTTACGATCTTATAAGCAGCGCAGCCTGCGCGCGAAAGACTGGAATCGGTGACAGCAGCGCCTTTTCGCCTGCGACGATCAATTGATTTGGTGAAACACGCCAAGATATCTGTGCTGATGGGGCTGTAATCGGACGATCTGCGTAAAATTCCATCAGTTTACCATTTCGCGGGCGCGGCAGCCGGGCTAAAGGGAAAAGATGCTTTCCTATCAACATATCTATCACGCGGGCAATTTGGCGGATGTGCAAAAGCACGCTCTCTTGGCCTGGATGCTGTCTTATCTGACCCAAAAGGAAAAACCGCTCACCTATATGGAGACTCATGCCGGGCGTGGTCTGTATCAGCTGGATGCAGCCGAGGCGCTGAAAACCGGTGAGGCTGCAGCAGGGGTCGAGCGCATTCTGGCAGACGATATCCTGCCTGCCGATCATCCGTTGATCACAACTGTACTGGATTTGCGGAGACGTTTTGGCGAGGCAGCCTATCCCGGATCACCGCTCATTGCGTCAACTTTGTTGCGGGTGCAGGACAGTTTGCATTTTGCGGAGTTGCATCCGCAGGAAAACATTGCGCTGCGGCAGGCGTTGAAGGGGGCAGGGGCCAAGATTCACAAACAGGATGGTTATGAATTGGCGGTCTCTCTGGCTCCTCCGACACCGCGCCGGGGACTGCTGCTGATTGATCCGAGCTATGAGATCAAAAGCGAATACGGTAAAATTCCCGGTGTTGTGGCCAATATTCATCGTAAATGGAATGTGGGTGTGATCGCCCTTTGGTATCCGATTTTGCGCGATGGCGTGCATAAGCAGATGATTTCAGCGCTGGAGCATCAGGGGCTGCCTGGGGTGTTTCGCCATGAGGTCACATTTGCTGCGGCGCGTGAGGGGCATCGTATGGTTGGATCAGGCATGTTTGTAATCAACGCGCCCTACGGCGTTGAGGCTGAAGCAGAGCGGCTCAACCAGGCGTTTGCCAGGCTGAAAGGCTAAGCAGGTCCCCGAAAGCAAGTGCTCCCGCGCCTTTGTGAGAAGATCAGATTTTCTCCAAAGCCTTGGGCCCGGCAGCGCGCTTGCGCGCGCTGAAGCGCAACCTTGCACCGGAACGCACCTGCGCTGCGCAAGCAGCGCTGGGCCCAACGACGCAGCTAGGTCTGGCGTAGCCAGGGCTGGCTGTGTGGGCGGGAGGGGCTCGCTAACAAAAAACCGCCCAGATGGGCGGTTTTCGGTGTGTCTTTTCGCTGCGGCCGCTTACGTCACATCTTTGTAGGAAATTTCGCGGGCATCTGCGCCTTCACCCACTTTGCCGCGCCGTACGATCAGACGGTTCAGTGCGTGAATATAAGCCATAGCCGAGGCTACAACGGTGTCAGTATTGGCGCTCTCACCGGTGGCAATGATGCCATCTTCTTCAAGCCGTACCGTCACGGTGGCCTGTGCATCGGTTCCCGCGGTCACCGCGCTGACCTGATAAAGCTGCAGGCGCGCAGTATTCGGATGGATCTGGCGGATCGCTTTGAAGGTTGCATCCACTGGGCCATCGCCTTCTGAGGTGCCGGTCACATCCTGGTCGTCGATTTCCATCTCAACCGTTGCTTCAGCCGGGCCACCGGTGCCGCAGGTCACTTTCATGGAAACAAGCTTCAGATGCTCTTCTACCGCGCTGTCACCCAGACGCATCAGAGCAACGATATCGTCATCAAACACTTCTTTCTTGCGATCTGCGAGCTCTTTGAAGCGCACAAACAGATCTTTGAGCTGATTGTCACCCACCTCAAAGCCAAGCTGCGAGAGCTTTTCGCGCAGCGCGGCGCGGCCTGAGTGTTTGCCCAGCGGCAGCGACGTGCCAGAAAGCCCCACATCTTCGGGGCGCATGATTTCAAAGGTTTCTTTGTTCTTCAGCATGCCATCCTGGTGGATGCCGCTTTCATGGGCAAAGGCGTTTTTGCCAACAATTGCCTTGTTGAACTGTACCGGGAAGCCCGAAACTGTCGCCACGCGGCGCGACACATGCATGATCTTCTTGGTGTCGATCCCTGTGTGCCAGGGCATAATGTCATTGCGCACTTTCAGCGCCATCACCACCTCTTCGAGGGCCGTGTTGCCTGCACGTTCACCAAGACCGTTGATGGTGCATTCAATCTGGCGCGCGCCACCAGCGACCGCTGCCAGTGCGTTGGCCGTCGCCATGCCAAGATCGTTGTGACAATGGGTGGCAAAGATAACCTCATCCGCACCTGGTACGGTTTCGATCAGCCGCTTGATCAGATCCGCGCTTTCGACGGGCGCAGTATAGCCAACGGTGTCGGGGATATTGATCGTGGTGGCACCGGCCTTGATCGCAATCTCGATCACCCGGCACAGGTAATCCCACTCGGTGCGGGTTGCATCCATCGGCGACCATTGCACATTGTCCACGAGGTTGCGCGCATGGGTCACGGTTTCATGGATCTTGTCCGCCATCTCATCCATGGTCAGATTAGGGATGGCGCGGTGCAGCGGGGAGGTGCCGATAAAGGTGTGAATGCGCGGCTTGGCAGCATTGCGCACGGCTTCGGCGCAGCGGTCGATATCTTTCAGGTTGGCACGGGCCAGACCACAGATGACCGAGTTTTTCGAGCGTTCTGCAATCTCTGATACGGCGCGAAAATCGCCTTCGGATGCAATCGGGAAGCCCGCTTCGATAATATCAACGCCCATATCATCAAGCAGCTCGGCAATCTCGAGCTTTTCGTCATGGGTCATGGTTGCGCCTGGGCTTTGTTCGCCATCGCGCAGGGTGGTGTCAAAAATCACAACGCGATCGTTGTTGGAAACCTGTGTCATGCTGGGTGCTTTCTCTTTTCTGTCCTAACTCCACTTTCGGCGCGCAAACCAAACCCTCTGAGCGGGCGCGCCAAAGGGCACGCTCAGAGGCGGGTTAGGAGCAGTAGGTCACGCAGAAGCGCACCGCTGGATGCGGTAAGCGAATAAGAGATATCTGCGCGAATAATCATAAGGCTGATTTATACAGCGGAATGGGTAAATGAAAAGGGTCAAAACGCAGTTTTGAAACTGTGTTCAATATATGATCCAAGTTCCGCAATTTCTGTACCAATGATATCGTGATCGGCACCGCAAAAGCCGATCAATATCCCCTGACGCGCACTCACCGGATCATTGCGCGAAAGCGGCCCCACTGCAAAACCCGCCGCGGCGGCGCGGGCGCAGATCTGAATGTCAGTTTCTTTGGTGGTGGTGTTTAGGTGATAGGCGATTTGCATGCCGGCGCGATGGGTTTGAAACTTTCCCCAGCGCGTTGGCCAGTCCGATAAGGCCGCAATTGCAGCTTCATAGCGTTCTGCATAGTGGCGGCGGGTGCGGCGGATGTGGCGATCATATTGCCCATCGTGCATAAAATGAGCCAAGGGACGTTGTGCAGTGATACCCGCGCCCGCGCTTGGGTGAATGAAGCGGCTGCGCATCGGTGTGATGAGCGCAGCAGGCAGCAGAAGGTAGCCAAGCCGGATTTCATGCGAAAAGGTCTTTGAAAACGTCCCAACATAAAGGCAGCGTCCAAGCCGGTCCAAGGCTGCCATTGCAGGAACAGGTTGCCCCGCATATCGAAATTCGCTGTCAAAATCATCTTCGATGATCCAGGCGTCCTGATCATGGGCCGCCTGCAAGAACGCTTGCCGCGTCGCAACCGGCAGGGTCCCACCAAGCGGGAATTGATGAGAGGGGGTTAGAACCGTCACTTTTGCAAGCTGCGACGGAAGCTTGGGGCCCTGTTTGCCAGGGTTAAGCCATTTAATCGGCCAGCCGCTGCGGGCCGCAAAGCGGTGCAGGGGCACAAAACCCGGGCTTTCAAGGCCGATGTCTTGCCCATCGATGACCAGCTCGATCGCAAGCTCAAGCGCCTCGCGGGCGCCGGATGTCACCAGAATTTGCTCGGGGCTGCAGCTGATACCTCGCCAGCGACCAAGGTAGGCGGCGATTTCTTCGCGCAGTTTGAGATCACCAAATGCATCGTGCAATCTGCACAATGCGTCGGGCGTGTTGCGTGCAACCCGCGCAATGGTTCGCGCCCAGTTTCGGGTCGGAAAAAGCGAAGTGTCTGGTGCGCCCGGCTGCAACCTTTCGGCACGTGGCGGCATGTGTGTGGGCTTTGCCGGAACAGGGGACGACAGTTCAGCTATGGTGGCAACATCAGCAACAAAATATCCGGCGCCTGGACGGGCGAGCAGGTAACCCTCTGCCTGAAGTTGCTCATAGGATTGTATGACGGTGCTGCGCGAAATGCCCAGATCCTGTGCCAGTGCGCGTTGTGAGGGCAGGCGGCTTCCTTGCGCGATATCTCCTTTGGCGATGGCATCGCGCAGCCCATGTACCAGCTGCATATAAATGGGCTGGCGTGCATCGGCAGTGAGTATCGTCGAAAGATCAATCATATTGGTAGGTGAAAATAGTCAAAAACTGGATCTACTGAAAGATCCAATCTGAAAGTAGCTATCCAGAAAAGCAATGGAATTCGAAAGCTACAATGTCCCAGGCCAGTCTACCCCCAGCGCAGAACGATCTCAAAACAGAGCGCAGCCGATTGCGGCGCGCGCATGAACGGGGGCTTTATGATCGCGCAACAATTGACGCGGTGCTTGCGGCGATGCCGTTGGCCCAGATCGCCTATGTTCTGGATGGTGCGCCGTCGCTGTTGCCCACTTTGCAATGGCGTGAGGGGGACTATGTCTATTGGCATGGTTCTGCCGCGAGCCGGGCTTTGCGGGCAATGGAGGGTTCGCAGGTCTGTCTGAGCGTATCCTGCCTGGACGGTTATGTCTTGGCGCGTTCGGCCTTTCACCATTCGGTCAACTATCGCTCGGTTGTGTTGTTTGGCGAAGCAGAGCGGGTACACGGTGCACATGCAGAGCAAAGCTATGAGCGTATGTTTGATGCCTGGTTTCCTGGCCGTTGGCAGACCCTGCGCCCGATGACGGCGAAAGAGGTCAAAGCCACCGCAGTGATGCGCATGCCCATCACTGAAGGCGCGGCAAAGGTCCGCACCGGTGGGCCAAAGGATGATCTGGAAGATTATGATCTGCCGATCTGGGCGGGGGTGGTGCCGATCTCAATGGTGCTTCACCCGGCGTTGGATGATGAAAAAGCGCCTAAACCTTTGCCGCAGCCAGAACATCTGTCGCGTATTGAACTTGGCTAGAAAAAAGCCCGCATCCAAAAGGTGCGGGCTATTGATTCACGTAAGACATCGTTTCAGCAAAGGAAAAGTTGCTGGCTACTCTGAGGTGACGCCCTCTTTGGTGACAAGCGCCCCATTGTCCCATTGCCCAGCCGCTTCTTTGCCACTGGCATAGCGGATCACCCCGGTGCCCTGGCGTTTGCCGTTCAGGAATTCGCCTTCATAGATGTCGCCCTTTGCGTAGGTGGCCACACCTTTGCCGGTGATCTTACCCTCAAGCCAATCACCCTCATAGGTGAAACCGTCCACCATCACGATCTTGCCTTGGCCGTGACGCTGCCCCTTGTCGAAGCCACCAGTGTACACTGAGCCATCCGCATAGGTTACCACCGCAGACCCCTGACGCAGGTTGTTGTTCCAGTCCCCTTCATAACGGTAGCCATCCGCATAGGTCATTACACCACGCCCATGGTGTTTGGCGTTCTGGAATGCGCCAATATAGGTGACGCCGTTGGGATAGACAGAGGTGCCTTCGCCTTCGATGATGCCGGCTTTCCAATCCCCCTCATAGGTCGATCCATCAGGGTAGGTGACCTTGCCCTTGCCTTCGGGCAGATCAGCACGGAATTCGCCTTCATAGATTGAGCCATCGGGATAGTTCACCTTGCCCTGGCCTTCGATCTGACCGCCTTGCCAGTCACCAGAGTAGGTATAGCCATCGGTGCCGGAAAATGTGCCCTGACCCTGACGCAGATCATCTTCGAACATACCGTCGTAAGTTGCGCCATTGGCATAGGTCAGCTTGCCGCGCCCTTGACGGCGACCAGCCACCAGCGGCCCTTCGTAGATATCACCATTGGGCAGTGTTAGCTTGCCCTGACCATGCATCTGATCGTTGAGCCATTCGCCCTCATAGATCAGACCATCTGCAAGCGTCAGCTTGCCAAACCCATCCAGCTTGCCATCGCGCACATTACCTTCGTAAACAGCGCCATTGGGTTGGGTGATCTTGCCCTTGCCTTCTTTGCGCCCGTCAATCCAGTTGCCGGAATACTGATAGCCATTGGGATCGGTCAGCGTGCCTTGGCCGTGGTGCTGGCCATTGACGAAATCGCCCTCATAGCTCACGCCGTTGTTATAGCGCACCACACCTTGCCCGGTGATGGCACCCGCGGCCCATTCGCCCTCATAGGTGCCGCCATCCGCAAAGGTGATTTTGCCGATCCCTTCGGGCTGGCCTTTGACAAACTGGCCTTCATAGATTGACCCATTGGGGTAGCGCGCCGTGCCTTTGCCCTGAATTTCACCCGCGGCCCATTCACCGCTGTATTCATAGCCATTGGGCAACGTATAGGTGCCGGTGCCATGTTGCAGCCCGTCTTTGAAGGTGCCCTCATAAAGGCCGCCGATTTCATCCTGGATTGAAACAACCTGTGTTTCCTGCGCCCAGCTGGCGGTGCTCAAGACCAGCACGGTCGAAATTGCGGTAAGAGTGCCAACGCGGAACATGAAAACCTCTGTGTGCCTGGGATACGGCAATAGCCGACATAATTGCTTGGGCAAAAACTATGCTAGCGCTGCGATTGTCGCAATGTCTTTTGCACCCAACCCTTCCCCTTGGCGTATGATCTGGTAAATGGCAGGGGAACCATCCCGAAAAGGTGAGTATCAAGATGGCAGATCGTTTTCGCATCACTCTGGCGCAGCTGAACCCAACCGTTGGGGATCTGGCTGGCAATGCAGCCAAGGCCAAAGCCGCCTGGGAAGAGGGGCGTGCAGCACAGGCAGATCTGGTGGCATTACCAGAGATGTTTCTAACGGGCTACAACACCCAGGACCTGGTGCAAAAGCCTGCGTTTTATAACGCCGCTATGGCAGAAGCCGAAGCCCTGGCGAAAGCCTGTGCTGATGGGCCTGCGCTTGCGATTGGCTGCCCGTGGTACGATGGGGGTAAGCTGTACAATGCGTATCTGGTGCTGCGCGATGGCAAAATCGCCAGCCGCTGTTTGAAGCACCATTTGCCCAATGAAACCGTCTTTGACGAGGTGCGTATCTTTGATGCCGGGCCTCTTGGTGGTCCCTATGCGATTGGAGATATCCGCATCGGCTCACCGGTGTGCGAAGATGGCTGGCACATGGATGTGGCGGAAACGCTAGAGGAAACCGGCGCTGAGTTTTTGCTGATTCCCAATGGCTCTCCTTATTATCGCAACAAGATGGAAGTGCGCCAAAATCATATGGTTGCGCGCTGCATTGAGACTGGTTTGCCGGTGATTTACCTCAATATGGTGGGGGGGCAGGATGATCAGGTATTTGATGGCGGCACCTTCGCGCTGAACCCAGGTGGAGAGCTTGCACTGCAGATGCCTGTATTTGACGAGGCGATTGCGCAGCTCGATCTTGAGCGCACCGCCGATGGTTGGCGTATCATGTCCGGCGAAAAGGCACATCTGCCGGACGCCTGGGAGCAGGACTACCGCGTGATGGTTGAAGCGCTACGCGATTATCTGCGTAAAAGCGGCTTTGGCAAAGTGCTGCTCGGGCTTTCGGGCGGTGTGGATTCTGCATTGGTTGCAGCAATCGCGGTGGATGCGATCGGGCCTGAGAATGTGCGCTGTGTGATGCTGCCATCTGAGTACACTTCGGCTGAATCGCTCGCGGATGCGGAAGCCGTCGCCAAGGCGCTGGGCGTGCATTATGACTATGTGCCAATTTCCGAGGGTCGCGATGCGATCACCAATACGTTGGCGCCACTGTTTACCGGGCGTGATGCAGACCTGACAGAAGAAAACATACAGTCGCGTTTGCGCGGTCTCCTGTTGATGGCGATGAGCAATAAATTCGGCGAAATGCTGCTCACCACCGGGAATAAATCCGAGGTCGCGGTGGGCTATGCCACGATTTATGGCGATATGAACGGGGGCTACAATCCGATCAAGGATCTTTACAAAACGCGTGTGTTTGAGACCTGCCGCTGGCGCAATGCCAATCACCGGGGCTGGATGAAGGGACCTGAGGGTGAGGTGATCCGCCCCAATGTGATCGACAAGCCCCCCTCAGCAGAGCTGCGTGAAGATCAAAAAGACAGCGACAGCCTGCCGGACTACCCGGAGCTGGATGCGATCCTTGATATTTTGGTGGATCAGGATGGCTCGATTGCGGACTGTGTTGCCGCTGGTTTTGACCGTGACGTGGCCAAACGGGTGGAGCATCTGATTTACATCAGCGAATACAAACGTTTTCAGTCTGCGCCCGGCGCGCGCCTTACCCCGCGCGCGTTCTGGCTGGATCGGCGCTACCCAATTGTGAATCGTTGGCGCGACCAGGGATAATCATCACCTTCATTGGGAAGATAGGGTTCAAGAGCAAGCGCTCCCGCCCGGCTTCGGTTTGTAAACAAACCTGTGCCAGTTGGGCGTAGCGCCGCGCTTTGCGCGGCGCTACGCCCAAGGTTGAGGGGGTAACAGCCCCCGAAAGCGCGGGAGCACCCTGAGCGGGATCAGATTTTGAACTGATAGCTCACAGGGACAAAGCGAAAGCCTGACCCGCGGGTTTCCACAAAACCCATGCCGGGAAATGGCATGTGGTAGCCGATCATTGGGATCTTATCGGTTGCAAGCATATCGAGGTTCTTGCGGCGGGTTTTGGCCGCTTGTTCTTTGTCACCATCAAATACGATTGCCCAATCAGGGTTTTGGAACGCCCAGACATAGTGATTGGCCATATCCGCAGTCAGCAGCAGCTGCTGGCCTTCACTTTCCAGCATATAGATCGTGTGACCAGGGGTGTGGCCCGCAGCAGAAATGGCGGTGATGCCCGAAACAACACTTTCACCATCTTTGATGAACGAGGTTTTTTCGGCCAGCGGCGTCACGTTTTTCTTCACCAGCCCACCGACGCGGTGGCTTTCGTCAAATCCTGACCAGAAGTTATACTCGGCCGCAGCCGTGACATAGCGTGCATTGGGGAAGGTCGCTGTGCCATTGCTCATCAACCCGCCAATGTGGTCGGGATGCATATGGGTGATCACCACCACATCAATCTGCTCAGGCGTGACGCCAACTTCGGCCAATCCGGCCTGAATGCCGCCATTGCCCAGGCCTGTGTCAAACAGCACCAGTTCAGATCCGGTATCAACCAGCGTTGGCGTAAAGTAGAACTGCGCGTCATCGGCCGAGATAAAGTTCGCTGCAGACACGGCTTTGAATTCGTCTTCGGTGGTGCTGGTGCCAAAGATGTCCATGGCGCCTTCTCGCACGGAGGAGCCATCCAAAATTGTGGTGACAACAAATTTGCCGATGGCAAAGCTGCGGGCGATGGTGCTGTGTGCCGGGGTGACCGCGCCTTTGGCCAGCAAGGGGCGCGCAGTTAGTGTCAGGGGCAGGGCAGCAGCCGCACCCAGTGCAGCGCGACGGGAGAGTTTAATAGACATGGGGAAAGACCTCACTCCAATGGGGCGTTTTAACACCTGTAACCTAGGTCATTTTGGCGAGGAGGCGATTAAAGGCTGATGACACCCGCGTGAGCTTTGCTACACTCTATCCAGCCGAGAGGAGTGGGGATGGCGCGAAAATCATCGCAAAATAAAACCCAGCCAACGGATCTCGATGTGCAAGCGTTTCTTGCACAAGTCGAACCGGCGCGCCGCTCCGACGAAGCGGCTCAGCTGCTGCATCTGTTTTCGCAAGCCACAGGATTTGAGCCAAAGATCTGGGGCAGTTCGATCATTGGTTTTGGCCGCTATCATTATACCTATGCCTCAGGGCGCGAGGGAGCATTTCTTGCCACTGGGTTTGCCCCACGCAAAGCGCGGCTGTCGATCTATATTATGCCCGGCTATCAAGACTATGGCGCACTGCTCGCGCGGCTCGGTAAACACAAGCTTGGCAAATCCTGCCTTTATGTAAACAAGCTTGCGGATATTGATCTGGCCGTATTGTCCGAGCTGATCCAGCGCGGGCTGCAGGATCTCAATAAAATCTGGCCGGTTCATCCCGCCTAGCACCTGGCTAACGCGGGATTTACCTTCAAGCGGTTAAAGCTCAACGCGCTGCTTTCACCTTTTTACAAATACTCCCGCCGGAGGCAGCGCCCGCAAGGGTGCCCAACTGGACAAAGCTGCGCGCATATGACAGATCAAAGCGCAACAGGAGATGCTTGATGACCACCACCCGATTTGCGCCTTCGCCCACCGGCTACATTCACGTGGGCAACCTGCGCACCGCGCTGATGAATTACCTGATTGCTCGCAAGGCGGGCGGTACATTTATTCTGCGTATTGATGACACTGATCCGGAACGCTCCAAAGAAGAATACGTAGATGCGATCAAACAGGATCTGGAATGGCTTGGCCTGACCTGGGATCGGGTCGAACGCCAATCTGAGCGGATCGACATGTATGTGGACGCAGCCAATAAACTGCGTGACGCTGGTCGTTTCTATGAAGCGTTTGAAACCCCAACCGAGCTGGACCTGAAGCGCAAAAAGCAACTCAATATGGGCAAGCCGCCGGTCTATGACCGTGCTGCGCTGAACCTTTCAGATGACGAAAAAGCGGCGCTGCGTGCAGAACGTGGTGATGGTGTCTGGCGCTTTAAGCTGAACCAAGCGCGGATTGAATGGAAAGATGGCATCGTAGGCGATACATCGATTGATGCGGCCTCGGTTTCTGATCCGGTGCTGATCCGCGGCGATGGCCAGTTCCTTTATACGCTGGCTTCCGTTGTTGATGATACCGATATGGGTGTGACCCATGTGGTGCGTGGCTCTGATCACGTAACCAACACCGCAACCCAGATCCAGATCATGGAAGCTCTGGGCTTTGATCACCCCGAATTTGCCCACCACTCGCTGCTGACCGGCCCGCAAGGCGAAGCGCTGTCCAAGCGTCTTGGCACATTGGCCCTGCGCGATCTGCGCGAGCAGGGCGTGCAGCCAATGGCGCTGCTGTCGCTGATGGCGCGTCTGGGTTCTTCTGATCCGGTTGAGCTGCGCGGCGATATGGCTGAGCTGGTTGATGGCTTTGATGTTGCGCGTTTTGGCACCGCGCCGACCAAATTTGATGTGCAGGATCTCTTTCCGCTGACTGCGCGCCATCTGCAGGCGCAATCAGCTGAGGATGTGAAATCCGAACTTGATGCGCTTGGTGTTCCCGCAGATCAACAGGCCGCATTCTGGGACGTTGCACGCGAAAACATCACCACGCTTGCGGATCTGCAGCAATGGTGGGCCCTTTGCCAAGAAGGGGCCGAGCCGCTGATTGCAGATGAGGACAAAGACTTCATTTCTGAGGCGATGACGCTTCTGCCCGAAGGTCCTTACGATGCGGATAGCTGGAAAAGCTGGACCACTGCTGTAAAGGACGCCACCGGACGCAAGGGCAAGGGTCTGTTCATGCCACTGCGCAAAGCTGTGACCGGCATGGAGCGTGGCCCCGATATGGGGGCATTGCTGCCGCTGATGAAAGTGGTGCGCGCCCGCGGTTAAGCTGCGCAAAACGAGTTGCGAAAAAGGCGCGCCCGGGTGGTGCGCCTTTTTTGTTGCCCGGTTTGGGTGATGTTCCGTGGGTGATGCTATTCCAAAGGGGTGCGAATTGCAGTGGTCTGGTTGAGGTAATGATCCACCAAGGCCTGCTCTTGTGGGCTAAGAACCTGCGCGCGCGGATACAGCGGCGCTGCGCGATCATCTATGAAGGGGCGATCCCAGCCAGAGGTGCTTTGGAAAAACGCGGCCACACCTGCTTCCCCAAAGACCTGTAAGTACCCTTGCACCACAACATCAAGATAGCTGAGCCAGACAGGGTAGGCGGGCTGGATCTGATTATATGGGCTTTCGGGCACCGCATAGACCTGTATGTCACGGGCGCGCGGGTGCTTATGGTGCACGTTGCTGCTGGCCTGTAGGCGTTCATAGGCAAATTCGCGATCGTCCAGGGCGTCCCAATCCGCGCCCGGCACCGCCGCGATCAAACCATCAATCGCCGTGTTGGGATTTGCAATAACCGATAGAAACGCCATGTCTCGCACTTCGGTCTGCACCCATGATCGTTGCCACCCTGTGAGACGCGCAGGCTGTGTGTCGCGATAGCTATGGGTCGCGACATTCACGAGACTGCCATAGCCAAAGAAGTAGGGGCTGCTCATATGGGTTTCTCCGTTTCCTATTGATGTATGTCAAACCGGTCTTTGGGCCGCTGTGCAAGGGTTGTGTACAGATTGCTAAAGACGGAGATGATCATGCGTATTACCAAACGGACCAATATCGCAGTACGTCTGTTGATGTATTGTGCCGCCAATGATGATCGTCTGGTCACCAAGGCGGAAATCGCTGAGCGCTGCAACATCTCCGAAAACCATCTGGCCCAGGTGATCAACCAGCTGAGCCAGCGTGGCTTCCTCAATACCCACCGCGGCCGCCGAGGTGGTATTGCTCTGGCGCGCAAGGCTGCTGACATTCGGGTTGGGGATGTGTTCCGTCAGGTCGAAGGGGCTGTGCCGATTGTGGAATGTTTTGGTGATGATCAGGACACTTGCCCTCAGTTGAAAATCTGTCGCCTGCGCACGGCGCTGTCAGATGCAACCCAGGCGTTCTTTCAGGCCCTGGACGAAGTCACGCTGGATGCCCTTGTCAGTGACGGTAATGAGCTGATGGACATCATGAGCCCCGCTCCCTGCGTGCGCGCCTGATCCACACCTGCCTGAAACTCTTTACATATCTGGGCGCTGGTTCTGTGAATCGGCGCCCTTTTTGCGACTCGTCCTTTCCTGATCAAAGTTCCGATTCATGTGATTTGCCGTGTTTCTGTGGATAAGTATGTTGGTTGTTTTGGGTTATGTTGTTTTTGGGATGTTTTGGGGATTTGCGTTTGGTTTTTGGTTTTGGGATTTGGATGAATTGAGGCTGTGTTTGCAGAAAAGATTTAAGTTAACACTTTGATATTGTGCGATTTTTGTAGTTTTTGGTGTTTTTGGTGACTTTTTGTGAATTTTTGGGTTGCGGGTGTTTGTTGTTAGCACTAGAACCCCCTTCACCGGCGGCGCTGAGGCGCTACTGAGACACACCGGACGGTGCGGCGGCGACGCTGAGT
>NZ_WIXK01000008.1 GCF_009617595.1 Tritonibacter aquimaris
TCTTTGACCTGGGTGAACGGTTTGATCCAATCAATCCGCTGCGCCTGCTCACCCCAGAACGCTTCGGGATCTGAAACAGAAGCCTCATAAAGCGCGGTGTAGGATTTTTCGGTAACGTTTGCCTGCGCAACAAAGTCGGGCGACGGGGCATAGGTGGCATTGGTGACGTCGGCGGTCATGCGATCTCTTCCTCCCAAGAGCTATGTTCGTTTGCTGCGCCCTCCAGCTAGCAGCGTTGTTCAAAGGATAGGGCATTTTGAAAAGAACTGAATAAATAACTGAAACTACGCAGCAAAAATGTAAATAATATTTCACAAGCACTACCAAGAACTGTAAATTAACTTTCACAAAACCAGAGTTTTGCATAAATTCGGATACTTACAGCACCTTCCGACGGCGCGAGTAGCCTATGCGTGTACCGCCGTGACGGCACAATTTACAGCTGTTTGGGGGTGGGCTGTTTAACCGGTATATGAAGGTTTAACGCAACCATAACGATCACAGTAAAGCGGCTCACAGCAGCAGTGGTGGGAGAGATGCGAATCGAATCAAAGGTTGCGCGGAGGTGAAGGCGCGTATGATTCTTGCGTCTGATGCCGGTCAGAAGACAGATTCGCTTGTGTGAGTTGATGTGTCGTTTTTCGACCGGTCGCGCAGTTATTGGACGGTCTGGGGCTAAAAAATGAGCTGATGAAGTGGCCCAAGGTAAGCTGGCTGTCGAAGTCTAATCCAGCAGTGCGAGGACGGCGCGGGCACGGGTGTTTGCGTCGGTTTGGATTGGATCGGTGACACTGCGGGGCACCTGGCTGCCAAGACCATTGATGCTGCGTTCAATCGCGGTTTCTAGTTTTGCAGACATATCCCGCAGCAGCGCCTGCACATAATCAGCGCTGAAACCGCTTGCGGCCCCTTCGGCCACAAAATGGCGCGGAACCAGTTCATCAATGCCGTAGTGGCCATCAATTGACATGGCCAGACGATAGCGTTTGCGTTGCAGGCGGCCCATTGCCACCACCGGGGCCAGGCTGATGATGTCATAAAGCGGCGCAAGGCGGAAGCGGCCCTGACGGCCGAGGCGCAGGCTGAAATTCTTGGCGTGACCGTCGCTGGCCCCGATCAGGTAGAAAAAGATCTGCGCCTTGAAGAACGTTTCGCGGTCTTGTCTTGGGTCATCGGATTCACGCAGCAGGTTCAGAATGTCAGCCACGCTGGGGCCGCCGCTTTTTTGGTATTTCTGACTGGATGCCACACCAAGCGATTGGCACAGATCTTCCTGCGGCAGGCGTTTCAAAACGTCGCCGTCCCATATGCGGTCAAACCGCTCAACCGCCAAGGCGGTGATTTCGGGGAGCGTGATTTTTTCGACCCGCGCAACGGGCAGGCCGATTTCATGCGCCAGTGTCATGCAGAACAGTTCGTTTTCCACGCTGTCGCTGAGGTCGATCTGCTCGGGGCCGGGTAAGATACCCATTGGGGTTTTGAAAATATGGCTGGTGGGGGTGATGCCGCGTGGTTTTGCCCAGCCCGATGTGAGGCGCAGATAGGCGGTTTTCTCCTGGGCCCCGGCTATGGAAATTCTGAAATCCTTATCGGTGCCAATGGCCAGCGGCGCGGCGGCCAGACCGGTGAGATCGGCCTGCATTTCGGCGTTGCTCACTGCGCGATAACACATGTCTTGGGCTGCGGGTTGTTCATTCTCGGGGAGAAACTGGAGCGCGCCAACGCAGTCACGGCCCAGAACAGACAGTAGCGAATAGGGATCGACCCCTGCGGCCCCGATGCGTTCGGCAATCTTTTCGCGCAGCTCCCCTTCGGCGTCGGGGAGCAGGTTGTCAAAGACCGATATGACCATGGGCCCATGCAGCGTTTCGCTGCTGAGCGGGAGTGAACTGGCCACCGGAAAGGCATCTGCATTTTGTAGCCATGTGGGCGCATAGGCGAATGTCACGCGGCCATCCGGGGCTTTGACGAGGGTGCCAACCTGACTGCGCCCATACCAGACGCCGGTTTTGAAAGTTTTGGGCCGTCGTAAGGCGCGCGGATTTCGGGCCATTACGCCAAACCTTCATCTTTGCTACGGTCGGACACAGTGAGTTCCGCATCGAGCGCTTCGAGCAGGCGGAGATAGACATCAAGGCTGACGGAGACATAGCCGCCCTCAATGTCTGAGATGCTCGATTGGGCGGTGCCGGTGGCGGTGGCCAGCTGCATCTGCGTCATGTTCTGCGCCTTGCGACGTCGGCGCAGGATGTCACCGGCCTGTCGCAGGCTGCGGACATGAGAGGGGGCGAGGGGGGCTGTCATAGCTATTTATAGGCTGATAGCTATAATTACTCAATATATCTTTGGAGCTATATTTGTGAAATATAGGCAATTGGCTATAGGGCGGCTCACCTGATGGAGCGGCTGGGGAAGCCGATTTGGGATGCCGGGTGCAAATGCATGGCGATCAGTAAAGGCCGTGGTTGCAACGCCCCGTGAAATTATCCCCCCGAAATCACCCCTGAGCAACCACCCCTGAAATTGCAGAGTTTAGATTATTGCGGGTATGCGATTGGGGCGAGCCCGGCGTGAAACCAGTTGATGAAACTCACGATTGAGAAAACAGGACATCCCGTTGCCTGCGCAATCTCAGCGGCATAGGGGGCCATATTGGTGCACTCCAGCACAATTGCGCCGGTCTTTTCTGTCATCAGCGCTTGGGCCTGAGCAATCATTTCGCTTTGGCAGGCCGCGTGGTCCAGTTCGGTCTGGTCGGTGAGAATAGCACTTGCAAACGCCCCAGCAGGCGGCATGCCCATAATCCGAGTGTCAGCGCGCGCTCCGGCGGCGCGTAGGTGATTGGGCGATAAGCTGTCTTTTGAGATGGTCAAAACCACAGCTTCTTTACCCGCAGGCAGCGTGGCCTCGATCAGCGGCAGTTGCATCAAGGATGAGCTTGCAAAGGGAACGCCCAGTTCTGCTTTCAATTCTGTTTGAAGCAGTGAGAGAAATCCGCAGGAGGTGGTCAGTGCCCCGCAGCCCTGTGCAATCAAATCACGCCCCGCTTCGACAAAATCGGGCAGCAGTTTCAACGGATCATCAAACACAACGCTGGCAGCATTTGCGCAGTTCACAGTGCGAAATTTAACCGGAAAATCAAATGTTTCCGGGTTGCCGATATCCCCAACAAAACGGGGAAACTGCGTGTTGAGCATTAAAATGCCAATGGTGGGTTTGGTTATCATGTTGTGCCGATCTCAAGCTGGGTCAAAGGTCTTTCTTCCGCAGAATAGGGCGCAAGTTTTTCCAAAAGGAAAGCCAGAAACTCCTTGCCGACCTGCGACAACGGGCGGGTTGAGGCGGTGACAATGGCCATATCCATGGTGATCTGGGGCGCAAAGCTGCGGGCGACAACACGGTCATCATAGTCAAATTCAAGGCCAAACCGATCCACCAGAGCAACCCCCATGTCCTCTTTTACAAAGCTCAGCAGGTTTTTGAACAGATGGGAATGAACCCTTGGATTCAGCGGGATGTTTTTCTCGTCAAAGGCCCGTCGCAACCGCCGTGATGTAATGTGATCCGGCCCCATAACAACAAATGGCACATCTTTGAGCAGCTCGGGTGTCAGCACCTCATGCTGGGCTAAAGGATTGTCCCGGTGAAGTGCGATTTTGGTTTCCACATGCAGCGGGTGAACCGTCAGCGTATCATAGAGCAGCGGCATTTCACACACGCCGATTTCAAACAGGCCTGACAAAATCCATTCCTGGATCTTGGAACTATATTGCGACTGAAACGAGATATTCATATCTGGGCGATCGCGGGAAAACTCGGCAATGAGTTCGGGCATGATACCAAAGGACATGGAATGCTGGGACGCCACCTGCAGATGCCCGGCTTGTTTGTTTTGCAGATCCACAACGGCTTGGGTCACATGGTCGAGCCCGCGCACCACTGTTTCAATTTCACGATACAGGATGTGGGCTTCTGGAGTGGGCACCAGGCGGCCGTGCAGACGTTCAAACAATCGCAAATTGGTCTGCCGCTCCAGCTCTGCCAGCAGATTTGAAATGCCGGGTTGGGAAATGCCCAAGGCTTCAGCGGCACCTGTTACGGTGCCGGTGTCTACGATTGCGTGAAACGCCTGAAGTTGTCTGAATTTAAGTTTCATATCTGTCTATATCATCTTTTATGATACTTTGTGCATTTTTTTGTATTTGAAATGATGAACTTCACTTGCGACAATTGGGCCCACCACCAAAAGAGCTTGGACAAGATGAAGACGAAACACATCGTGATTGTAGGCGCCGGTATTGTTGGGGCTGCAACAGCCATCTGGTTAAAGCGTTCTGGTTTCGACGTAACCCTTGTGGACAAAGCGACGCCTGGCATGGCGACCTCATATGGCAACGGCTGTATTCTGGCGAGTTGTTCCGTTGTACCCGTCACCGGCCCCGGGCTGATCAAGAACAGCCCAGGCTATCTTGCGGATCCCAATTTCCCTTTGTTTCTGCGCTGGAGCTATGTGCCCAAACTGATCCCGTGGTTGGCGAAATATCTGTCGCATGCCAATGCCAAGGACGCAGAGCGCATCAGTAAGGGCCTGACCACGATTGTTGGCGACAGTCTGGAGCAGCATCAATCGCTTGCGGCTGGCACCAGGGCTGAAAAATGGGTGCAAAGCAGCCTTTATAGTTTTGCTTATGCTGATCGTGCCGCCTTTGACGCGGATGCCTTTACCTGGAAACTGCGCGCTGAGGCGGGATTTGTCCCCGAGTTGATCGAAGGCGCGGCGGTTCAGGAGGTTGAGCCGATCCTTGGCGCGAACACTCAGCTGCTGGCGGTTTTGAAAAACCACGGGTTCATTCTCAACCCGGCGTCCTATGTGCAGGATCTGGTGGCTGTGCTGGCGGATCTGGGGGGGCGTTTTGTGCAGGCTGAGGTGAAGGATTTTGATCTCAGCGGTGGGCACGTCAGCGCGGTTGAGACAACACAGGGCCGCATTGAGTGTGATGAGGTGGTGATCTCTTCGGGGATCTGGTCGGTGCCATTGATGAAAAAACTGGGTCTCAATGTCCCACTTGAGGCGGAACGAGGGTATCACGTCACGCTAAAAGATCCCAGCATGCGGCCCAATAACCCGATGATGCTGGCCGCTGGGAAATTTGTTGCCACGGCGATGGATCAGGGCATCCGTTGCGCGGGTGTGGTTGAATTTGGTGGCCTCAGCGAAAAGCGCTCGAAGGCGCCGCTGAATTTGCTGCGCCGCAAGGTGAAAGAGGTGTTCCCAAATCTGGAATATGCCTCAGATGAGGAATGGCTTGGCTTTCGCCCGGCACCGTCGGACAGTTTGCCTTTGATCGGCCAAGTCCGGAATACCGGCATCTACACCGCATTTGGGCACCATCATATTGGCCTGACAGGGGGGGCAAAAACCGGCCGAATGATCGCGGAGCTGATCAGCGGCACCCATCCCAATGTCGATATGGCGGCCTTTAGCCCCATGCGCTTCAATTGAACAAGATAAACAAAAACCAACACAAACCCAGGGAGAATACCATGACTTCATTTGCTCACCTCAAATCGGCGGTCGCGCTTGCGGCGCTTTCTGTTGCAGCAACGGCGGCAACGGCTGAGAAATGGGACATGCCAATGGCCTATGCGGCCACGAATTTTCACTCTGAACATGGGGTGATGTTTGCGGATAAAGTGCGCGAATACACCAATGGTGAGATCGATATCACTCCGCATCATGGTGGTTCTTTGTTTGGTGGCGGAGAAATCAAACGTGCGGTTCAGACTGGCCAGGCTCCGATTGGTGAACGTTTCATGTCTGCCCATGCCAACGAAGACCCGATCCTGGGTTGGGATAACCTGCCGTTTGTGGCCACAAGCTATGCGGATAACAACAAGCTTTGGGAAGCGGCAAAAGGCCCGGTGAATGAACGCCTCGCGGAGCATAATCTGGTGACACTTTATACCTGCCCCTGGCCGGGACAGGGGTTTTATTTCAACCAAGAGGTCAACTCATCAGCGGATATCGCCGGAGTGAAATTCCGCGCGTACAATACGGCAACGGCCAATATTGCAGAGACGCTTGGCATGGTTCCGGTTCAGATCGAAGCGGCCGAAATTGCCCAGGCTTTTGCAACCGGTGTGGCCTCTTCGATGATTTCTTCGGGCTCAACCGGATATGACCGCAAGCTCTGGGAGCATGTGTCGACCTACTACAAGGTCAACGCTTGGTTCCCACGCAACTATGTCATGGTCAACAAAGGGATCTGGGATGGTCTGGATGCGCAGACCCAGGCTGCTGTCCAAAAAGCCGCTGATGAAACCGCAGTGTCATGTTCTGCCAAATCCGAAGAGCTGGCAAACTGGTATTTTGAGCAGTTCGCGGAAAACGGCATGGTGGTTTCTGAGGCAACCCCCGCGTTTCGCGCAGAGCTTGAAACGATTGGCGAAAGCATGACCGCAGATTGGCTTAAGGCGGTTGGCGACGATGGTCAGGCCATTCTCGACGCTTACAAAGCCAACTGAATAATACACTGAATTTTGCAACGGTTCCTTCCTGTAAGGAGCCGTTGCGCATTTGATACGGGGAGTATGTCAATGCGAGATTGGCAACCGTTTCTGGGGCTGCCTCTTTGGGTGTGGCTATTCGTTTTTCCAACCCTTCTGGCCTTATACTGTTTGTGGCAGGGGCCGCGTGCAGTGCAGTTGCTGGGCCCGGTCTGGCGTGGCCTTGATGCGGTATACAAAGCTGCGGGGGTCATTGCCGCCGGTTTCATGGTGACGATCCTGCTGCTTATCATCCTGCAGATGGTTGCGCGCTGGACAAGTTCGGCCTTTCCGGGCGCAACGGAATATGCGGGTTACGCCATGGCGGCGACTTCGTTTTTTGCCTTGGCACATACATTGGTCCAGGGCGGCCATATCCGCGTGTCGGTGCTGTTGCAGATCAATGCGTTTACCCGCTTTTGGCTGGATGCATTGGCCATGTTTATCGCTGCAGTCACCGCCACCTATTTTGCCCGCTATGCGATCAAGACCAATATCGTGTCTGAAATGATCAATGACCGTACGCAGGGGCAGGATTTTGTGCCTGAGTGGTTACTGACGGTGTTTTCGATGTTTGCGACCGCTCCGGCACAATGGGGAGAGCTGTGGGCGCAGTCTGGCTCGGAATGGGTGCCCACTCCGATCTGGTTGCCGCAGCTGCCAATGTCGATTGGGGCCGTGCTGCTTGCGATTGCCATTTGGGACTATCTGACCCGGCTGCTTGCTTATGGAGAAAGCCAGATCCAGGGGGAGGTTGTCGAATGAGCGAGCTATACACAACGGTTATCTTCCTATTTGTGCTGTTTGCATTGCTGGGGGGATCGGTCTGGATCGGCCTGGCGTTGATGGGTGTTGCCTGGGTCGGGATGGAGCTTTTCACCTCACGTCCTGCGGGTGATGCAATGATCACAACCATCTGGGCGGGGTCGTCCAGTTGGACCCTGACGGCGCTGCCGCTGTTTATCTGGATGGGAGAAATCCTGTATCGCACCCGATTATCCCAGGATATGTTCCGCGGTCTGGCCCCCTGGATGCGGTTTCTGCCCGGTGGGCTTTTGCACACCAATATTGCGGGTTGCGCCATTTTTGCCGCGGTTTCAGGTTCGTCTGCGGCCACGCTGAATATGGTTGGCAAAATGTCGATCCCGGAGCTGCGCAAACGTGGCTATCCTGAGTTCATGATCATCGGCACCTTGGCCGGGGCGGCAACATTGGGGCTGATGATCCCGCCGTCGCTGACGCTTATTGTCTATGGTGTGACGATCAATGAAAGCATCACCAAACTGTTCATGGCAGGCGTGTTTCCCGGTTTGGTTCTGGCGGGGCTGTTCATGCTTTATATCGTGTTCTGGCACGTTGTTTACAAAGATCAGCGCCCTGAGCCAGAGCCTGCAATGCCATTTAAGCACATGCTGGCAGAGAGCCGGTTTCTCCTGCCGCTTTTGGGTCTGGTCTTTGTTGTCATTGGCTCGATGTATATGGGGTTTGCCACCGCGACCGAAGCTGCTGCTGTTGGGGTGACGGGTGCTTTGCTGCTGTCGGCTGTGCAAGGTTCGCTTTCGTTGCGGACCTTCAAAGAGAGTTTGATGGGCGCCACCAGAACCTCGGCGATGATTGCCTTTATCCTGATGGGGGCAGAGTTTTTGTCGCTTTCGATGGGCTTTACCGGCCTGCCACGTGCCTTGGCTCAAACGATTGACAGCTATCACCTGTCTCCGGTCGCGTTGATTGCGGTGCTGACCGTGTTCTACCTTATCTTGGGTATGTTCATGGACGGGCTGTCATCGGTTGTACTGACCATGGCCATTGTCGAGCCGATGATCCGCGCGGCAGGTATTGATGTGATTTGGTTTGGCATTTTCCTGGTTGTGGTCATCGAAACCGCACAGGTTACGCCGCCGATCGGTTTCAACCTGTTTGTGCTGCAAGGGATGACCCGCCACCAGATCGGCTATATCGCCAAGACAGCTATCCCGATGGTGGGGCTGATGCTGCTGATGGTGGTGATCCTTGTGGTGTGGCCGGAACTGGCGACCTGGCTGCCTGATAACATCCGCCGCACCCCATAGGGTTGATGGTGGCTTGATTGGCGCTGGATCCGTCCAGCGCCAATATCAATCAGGTTTGTCTTTGTCCGTCACACGAACCTAGTCATTGTCGCGGACAACAAAAACCGATGTGGTGGCATGGCGCACAACGCGCGCCGCATTTGGCCCCAGCAGATAGTCTTTTACATCCGGCTTATGAGCGCCCAGCACGATAAGATCGGCATTGTCGGTTGCGGCCGTGGTCAGGATCACATGATAGGCTTTGCCAACGCCAACAATGTGGCGCACCTGATCATTTGCCTCTTCGCCAATGGTGTTTTTGACCAGATCAAACAGGATCTGGCGCGCAGCCTCGCGGGCTTTTTCAGTGTGAGCCTCATCAAAGAACGTGCCAACAACGCTCATACCGAAATCAGGAATAACGGTGATCACATCAAGCTGGGCCTGCTCCATCTGTGCCAGCTTAAAAGCCTGCAACAGGACTTTGGCTTCGGCGTCCGGCCGGTTGACGTCCAGCGCACATAGGATGGTCTTGGTCATGCGGTCACTCCTTGCTCATAGTCTTCCTGTTTGGCGCGCCGGGTCTGCAAAAGCGCAATAAGACCCAACAGCAGCAGAGCCGGAATAAAGATCAGCTCCTTGGGCATCTGTTCCGCGGGCGCCTGAACTGCGGTGATCTGCACCGGGTCATCGCCGTAGAAATCAAAGCTCGCCAGCTTGTCTGCGAGAGCAGTGCCAAACATCGGCTCATCCAGCTGCATGATACCATCTTGCGGCACCACAGTCAGACCTGCGGCTTCAAGACGGGCGGTGCCGCCTGCTGCGTCTGCGACATTCAACACTACAGTCAGGTCTTTTACGGCCAGCGTGTCAAAGTCTGGTCCTGAAATCACCACGCGGATGGCATCACCAACCTCGGCCGTTTCAAAAGCCTGTTCAACCTGTGTGGGGGCAATTTCAGCAAAGGGTGGCTGGATCTGGTTCATAAAGAAGCCGGGACGGAACAGGGCAAAGGCAACCAGCAGCAGCGCAGCGGTTTCCCAGATACGCGATTTGGTGAGGAAGAATCCCATGGTCGCAGCGGTGAAGACCAAAATACCAATGGTAGCGACGATAAAGACGATGATGCCCTGCGTTAGTGTCACATCAATCAGCAACAGATCAGTGTTGAAGATGAACACAAAAGGCAGCGCCACGGTGCGCAGGCTATAAAAGAACGCGGTGAAGCCGGTGCGGATGGCATCGCCGCCCGACACAGCCGCAGCCGCAAAACTGGCCAGCCCCACAGGCGGTGTCACATCGGCCATAATGCCGAAGTAGAACACAAACAGATGCACCGCGATCAGCGGGACTACCAGACCGGATTGCGCACCCAGTTCAACCACAACGCCAACCATCAGCGAAGACACCACGATGTAGTTTGCAGTGGTGGGCAGCCCCATCCCCAGGATCAGTGACAGAATCGCCACAAACATCAGCATCAAGATCAGGTTGCCGCCGGACAGAAATTCAACAAAATCTGCCATCACCTGACCAATCCCGGTGAGCGAAACAGTCCCCACAATGATGCCCGCGGTTGCGGTGGCAAGGCCGATGCCGATCATATTGCGTGCGCCGTCGATCAGCCCTTCGATCAGATCAGTGACACCTTCATGCAGGCGTACCGCCGGATCGATCTCGCCGCGGAAGAACGCCTTGAGCGATTTCTGAGTCAGCAGAATGCCAAACAGCAGCATGGTTGCCCAAAAGGCCGAAAGCCCCGGTGATTTGCGTTCGATCATCAAGAAATAGACCAACACAATAATGGGCAGCAGGTAGTAGAGGCCGGATTTGTAGATCTTGGCCACATCCGGCAGCTCAACGATTTCTGCGTTGGGGTCATCCGCTTCCAGATCGGGAACCTGTGCCGCGAGGTAGACCAGGAACACATAGATCGCAAAAAGGATGAGCGATAGCGCCCAGCCAGAGCCTGCAGGTAACAAGGAAACAATCCAGCCCACCGGGTATTGGGTGGCATAGCAAAGCGCCGCAAACCCTGCAAAAAAGGCAAACATGCCGCCGATGGTTTTGGCGAGTGAAACAACTTTGTTGCCAATGGTCGGCATGCGGTTTTTCACCGCTTCCAGATGCACGATATAGACCAGCGCGATGTATGAAATGACCGCGGGCAAGAAGGCGTGGGTGATGACTTCGACGTAGGAAATCCCCACATATTCAACCATCAAAAACGCAGCAGCACCCATGACCGGGGGCATGATCTGACCGTTGACTGAGGAGGCAACCTCAACCGAGCCCGCCTTTTCAGCGCTAAAGCCCACGCGTTTCATCAAGGGAATGGTAAAGGTGCCGGTGGTGACAACATTGGCGATGGAAGAGCCGGAAATCAGCCCGGTTGCAGCAGAACCCACAACCGCGGCCTTGGCCGGGCCACCGCGCAGGTGACCAAGGGCGCCAAAGGCCATCTTGATGAAATAATTGCCTGCGCCCGCGCGATCAAGCAGCGCACCAAACAGCACGAACAGGAACACAAATTTGGTCGAGACCCCAAGCGCAATGCCAAACACCCCCTCGGAGGTGATCCACATGTGGCTCATGGCTTTGCGCAGACTTGCACCGGCCCAGCGGATCTGGTCGGGCACAATTTCGGAAGAGCCAAAAAACACATAAGCTAAAAAGACGATCGCAAGCGCCACCATCACCGGCCCTAATGTACGATAGGCCGCCACGAACAAAAAGAGCAGGCCCGCCACCGCTGCATAGGCGTCTGTCTGATCCGCAAGCCCGCCATTGTTGACGATTTTCTGATAGAAGAAATAGCCATACAGCGCCAGAAACACGCCGCCGAGGCCAAACAGCCAGTCATACCACGGGATGCAATGGCGCGGGCTGGACTTGAACAAAGGATAGGCCATCGCCGCCAAAAACATCGCAAAAGCCAGATGGAACTGGCGCGAGTTGTTGATCAGATCGCCGGGCAGCACATAGGGTGCAATGGGTGAGGCCAGCAGCACCTGAAACAGAGACCAAATCACCGCAACCGCAGCGATCAACAGGCCAACTGACCCGTGTGGATCCCGTGCCCCGGTATCGCTGGCGGCGACGAGCTCTTGTAGCTCGGCCTCGCTCAAAGCTTGGTTTTTTGTGCTATCTGACGACATATTCCCCCCTCACGTCATGCTTATAACTGTCTGTAAAAATTGGACTTTAGGAAAAACCAAGGCGGCTGAGAGCCGCCTTGGTTCAAGTGGATTTTACTCAATCCAGCCTTGTTCTTTGTAGTATTTCGCCGCACCCGGATGCAGCGGAGCGGACAGGCCCGCGGTTGCCATCTCTTTGGGGTCAAGATTTGCAAATGCAGGGTGCAGTTTTTTGAAATCCTCGAAGTTTTCGAAAACCGAAGACACAACTACATACACCGCTTCGTCAGACACATCTGCGGAGGTCACGAAGGTTGCGCCAACGCCGAAAGTTGCGGTGTCGGCGTCATTGCCACGGTACATGCCACCTGGAACGGTTGCAGAGCGGTAGAAAGAGTTGTCTGCGATCAGTTGATCTACAACGTCACCCTGAACATTCACCAGAACCGAGTCACAGGCGGTTGTTGCCTCTTGGATAGAACCGGACGGGTGACCAACGGTATAGACCATTGCGTCGATCTGGTTGTCACACAGTGCTGCAGATTGTTCTGCTGCCTTCAGCTCGGTTGCCAGGGCAAAATCATCTGTGCTCCAGCCCATCGCGCCGAGCAGAACTTCCATGGTGCCGCGCTGACCGGAACCGGGGTTGCCGATGTTTACACGCTTGCCTTTGAGGTCTTCAAAGGAGGTCACACCTGCGTCCGCACGGGCCACAACGGTGAAGGGCTCCGGGTGCACGGAAAACACCGCGCGCAGGCCTTCGAATGCGCCTTTGTCTTCAAATTTTGAAGTGCCGTTATAGGCGTGATACTGCCAGTCAGACTGGGCCACACCAAACTCCAGCTCGCCTTCGCGGATGGTGTTGATGTTGTAAACGGAACCGCCAGTAGATTCCACCGAGCAGCGAATACCGTGATCACGACGACCTTTGTTTACCAGACGGCAGATCGCGCCACCGGTCGGGTAGTACACGCCGGTTACGCCGCCGGTGCCAATTGTAATGAATTCTTCCGCAAATGCGGCCGGTGCTAGGACAGCTGCGGCTGCCACACCCATCGCGGTTGTTTTGAACTTAGAATACAATTCTATCTCTCCCTAAATAGCGGATGCTAGTGTTTCTCGTGCCGACTGTGCGCCCGTCGCAATCGCAAAAAATTTCCCAGGTGCAGCTGTGCGGCGATACGGTACTTGTTAATTTCACGATCGGTGCTGGAGTCTATACGAGTGATTACGTATGTTGAGTGCCGACGCTTTGTGAAACACTCCCGCAGAGCGGTTTCAGAGCAGCAAGGCCTCGTCATCAAAATCAGTCGTCAAAACCAGCCCGGGCGTGCCGAATTGGGCACCAGAAGGCAGACAAACCGCAAAGTGGTTTCGCTCAAGGCGGTCTTAGCGCTCAGCCTTGGTGGCTTACAGTTTGTGGCGGTTTTGACCGTGGTGCTTTCGACTTATTTCACCTCGGAACGCGCGATCCTGCGCCAGCTTGGCAGCACCATGCATGAGGTGAATTTCAGCATTATTAGCCAGGTCACAAGCTTTCTTGATCCGGCCCGCAACACGCTGAACACGACCCGGCGCCTGGCCGAAAGCGACCTGCTCGACATTTCAGATGACGCAGCCCTGGAAAAACATTTTTTCCAACAGATTCAGGTCGCTCCGCAGTTGGCAGGGCTTTATTTTGCGGATGCTTCCGGCCGTTTTGTCTATGTGATGCGCACCGATGAACCACAGCGCTATCGCAGCAAATTTGTGCCCCCATTTGACCAAGGCGCTGCGCACCACCCTGCGTCATTTATCTGGCGCAATGACCGGTTTGTGATCGAGGACAGGGCACGGGATCTTTCCGACCAATATGAAGCGCGCACGCGGCCCTGGTATGTGAACGTCACGGCATCCCGCGAGCCGGTCTGGACCAACCCCTATATCTTTTTCACCACGCGCCGTCCGGGCATCACCTACGCGGTGCCCATTCTTGCGGCGGATGGTGAGATCCGTGGCATCCTGGGTATGGATATCGAGATTGATGCGATTTCAGATTTCATGCGCAATCTCTGGTCAGACCAGCAGGGTGCGACGCTTATTCTTAATGAAACGGGGGAGGTGATCGCCCATCCCGAGCTCAACCTGATCAAAAACGATGCCGATCAGAATTACCCTGAACTCGTGCGGGTGGATGAAATCAATGATGACATCGCCAATGCGGCCTTTGGTGCCATGCCTGACGTGCCGGATCTGGGGCGGGGGGAAACCATCTTCTCCAACTTCGAATTCGATGGAGAGCGCTATGTCTCAACGTTGGTTAGCATTGTTGAGCCAGACGTCAGATGGATGATTGGCATCTATGTGCGTGCGGATAATTTCATTGGTGAAATTCGCAAGGACCGCTACCGCGGTATCTGGATCGCGCTGGCGATTGCGTTGTTGACCAGTTTCATCGGGCTAAAGATCGCAGATCGCATCAACCGGCCGCTGCGCGTTTTTGCTGATCGCACCCGGCGTGTGTCTGCCGGGCAGGGTGGGCCGCTCGAGGCGCTCAGCAGCCCGTATCGCGAATTGGATGCCACCAGCCAGGCCTTTACCAAGGAAATCAAGCGACGGCAGAAATTCGAAAACGCCTATGGCCGCACGTTTGAGCTGGCGTCGCGCGGCATGGCGCAGATCGATCCCAATTCTGGAGGCTTTTTGCGCACCAATGCGCAGTTGGGGGCCTTGCTTGGCTATGATCAAGACGTGCTGTCACGGATGAACCTGGACGACCTAATGGGTCAGAATGGGCTCAGCTTTGTTGACGATATTCTCAAGGCGCTGCTTGAAGACAGTGAATATATAGATGAGCACCGTTTTGCTCGCAAAGATGGCTCACCGATCTGGTTGCGTATGAATGCGATCTTGATCCGGGATGAACGGGGCGATCCCGATCACGTGGTGATTATCTTTGACGATATTGATGAACAGAAACGCACCGAAGCCTTTGCCGCCCAATTGAAACGCGATGTGTCCCATACGGCGCGGGTCAATCAGATGGGGGAAATGGCCTCAAGCCTTGCGCATGAGCTGAACCAACCGCTGAGCGCTATTTCATATAATGTGGATGCGGCGATGCTGTCGTTGAATTCCCCGGATGACGCAGATGATGAGCTGAAGGAAATTCTAGGTGATATTGATCGCCAGTCTTTCCGCGCGGGTGAGATTATCCGCGCTTTGCGCGGCATCGTGCGCAAGGACCGGGGCCGTATGCTGCCGTTTGATCTGAACGATCTGGTTCGTCAGTCCGTGTCGCTTATTGAGGCGGAGGCAAAACAGCACGGTGTCACGATCAAGCAGCAAAGGACTGATACGCTTCAGGTGGTTGGCAATCGGACACAAATTGCCCAAGTGGTTGTGAATCTGCTGAAAAATGCAATTGAAGCCATCAGCGAAAGCGGCCAGGGCAAAGGCAGCATCCACATCAGCTTTAGCGCAGAGGGGGATGAGGTGACTACTCAGATCAGTGACAGTGGACCGGGGGTTGGGGCCACGGAATTGTTCCAGCCTTATGACACGCTGAAACAGGGCGGTATGGGGCTGGGTCTTTCGATCTGCAGAACGATCATTCAGGACCACGGCGGCCAGATCTGGAATACGCCGGATGTTGCGCGCGGTGCGCAGTTTTGTTTCTCGCTCAAAGCGGCCTCGGCAGATGATAAGGATTTCGCCCAGTGACACAGGTAGTGACACAAACAGAGACACGCGCGCCAACGGTGTATCTGGTTGATGACGACAATGACGTTCGCACCGCATTGACGCGCTCGCTTAGCAAGCGGGGTTTTCATGTGCTGTCGTTTGCCAGTGCAGATGCTTTCCTGCAGGAGGTTGAGCCGGGTGTTGATGGCTGCCTGATCCTGGATTACGGCATGCCAAAAATGGATGGTCTTGAACTGCAGGCCCATTTGAATGCAACCGGCTGCGATCTGCCGGTTATCTTCATTACCGGACATGGTGGCATTCCGGAATCGGTGCGCGCCACCAAGGCGGGCGCGCTCGATTTTCTGGAAAAACCCTTTTCGCTGCCCATTCTGCTGGAGCGCATAGAGACGGCTTTGGAAATTTCAACACAGCGGTCTAAGGCCAAGGAGAAAGAGGCTGAAATTGCCAATCGGCTGGCAACGCTCACCAAACGTGAGCATGAAGTCTTTGCCTTTATTCTGGCCAACCCGTCGCTCACCTCCAGCAAGGAGATTGCCCAAAACCTGGGGATCAGCCCGCGCACTGTCGACATTCATCGCGGCCGGGTGCTGAAGAAATTAGTGGTTAAAACAATGGTTGAGCTGATCGACGTTTATGCGGTGTGACATCTGGCGAAACGCCACTTTGGATCACCGCTCCCGTTGCGATTATTTTGCAGAGTGCCTGCTGGATCGGGTTTGACCCAGAGGCAGTTCTAGTCAACCATTGTTCATGGCATCGTTGACCCAGATTGAAATCTTGCTCCCGGAATTGCGGCCTATGCGTTTTCTTTGGTGCGCAATGCCTATAACAAACTGCCGCGACGTTGGAGCAATGGCGTCATCTAGCAGCTCAGGTGGGGATTCCGCATTCACTGCTGGTCACTCAGGGGTGTTAGCCCGTCTTTGCTCACCAGAAGGTCTTCGCCTGCCGTTGCGGCGCGAATGGTGCTGACCCTGCTGCGCAAACCTGGACACTGAGCGAAGGCCATTACCACTGCGCGTTTACTCTGCCCATTGATCCGGATGCGCCGCCGCAAAGGCCGGGTGTTGCGCCAGCGCGGTTTCAATGGCGCGCAGTTTTGGCAAGGCTGTAAGATCAACTTGCCAGCGGTGGGCGTTATACATCTGTGGCATCAGGCAGATGTCCGCGAGGCTGATCGTATCACCGCAGGTGTAGGGGGTGTCATCGGCAACCAACTGTTCAACCGCTGCAAGTCCGGGCGTGATGAAGGCCTGCATCCAGTCCTGCATGTTCAGTTCGCTTTGAGACGTGGCAAAGCGCGCGACTTTGAGATTGCAGATCGGGTGAATATCCATGGCAATGACATGTGACACCGAACGGGTTTTTGCGCGTTCAACCGGGTCATTTGGCAGCAGGCCAAGATCGCGGGTTTCGTTGAGGTACTCCACAATTGCCAGCGACTGGGTGAATCGCTGCCCATCGATATCAAGCACCGGCACCAGACCCTGAGGATTGCGCGCGAGGTGTTCGGGCTGTTGCTGGGCACCGGCAACCAGATCGACCGAAAGGGCCTGCCAGTCCAGCCCAGCAAGGCCGAGCGCGATTCTTACCCGGTAGCTCGCCGATGAACGCCAGTAGTCATAGAGCTCAATCACGGATCATCCTCCTCAGTCGATCATGTTTGTTTCATTTGCAACGAATAGCTTGACATCGTTGCGATTGCAACGAACTATTACATCAATTCGAATCTGCATCGCTGGCAGGGGAGGGCACTATGCAGCGTTATGATCTACCCGAGGGAATGATTCAGGCATCCGGTGGCAGTGATGCGCATCCAGGTTATATGCCAGGCTGGGGCAATGACTTTGAAAGTGAAGTGTTGCCCGGTGCGCTGCCGCAGGGGATGAATTCTCCGCAAAAATGCGAGTACGGCCTTTATGGTGAACAGCTGTCGGGCACCGCTTTTACCGCGGATCCGCCAGAGCGCACCTGGACCTATCGCATTCGCCCCAGCGTCAAACATTCCAGCCGCTACGAGCGTATTGATCTGCCTTACTGGTGTTCTGCGCCCCATGTGGTGGAAGATGTCACCAGCCTTGGCCAATATCGCTGGGATCCGGTGCCCCACAGCGATGCACCGCTGACCTGGCTGACGGGTATGCGTACCATGACCACAGCGGGGGATGTGAATACGCAGGTTGGCATGGCGGCCCATGTCTATCTGGTGAACACCTCGATGCAGGATGAGTATTTCTTTTCAGCGGATAGTGAGCTGTTGGTGGTGCCGCAGGAAGGTCATCTGCGCTTTGCCACTGAGCTGGGCATTATTGATGTGGCACCAAAAGAGATTGCTATTCTGCCGCGCGGGCTGGTGTATCGCGTTGAGGTGCTGGAAGGGCCGTGCCGTGGTTTTGTCTGCGAAAACTACGGTCAGAAGTTTGATCTGCCGGGGCGCGGACCGATTGGGGCCAATTGCATGGCCAACCCGCGCGATTTCAAAGCGCCGGTGGCCGCCTATGAAGACCGGGAAGTGCCGTCAACCGTGACGGTGAAATGGTGTGGCCAGTTCCACCGCACCAACATCGATCAAAGCCCGCTGGATGTGGTGGCCTGGCATGGCAATTATGCGCCGTATAAATATGATCTGACCACCTATTGCCCGGTGGGGGCGATCCTGTTTGATCACCCGGATCCGTCGATCTTTACCCTGCTCACCGCGCCTTCTGGTGTGCCGGGCACCGCAAATATCGATTTTGTGCTGTTCCGCGAGCGTTGGATGGTGGCGGAAAACACCTTCCGCCCGCCGTGGTATCACAAGAACATCATGTCAGAGCTGATGGGTAATATTTACGGCCAATATGATGCCAAGCCGCAGGGGTTTGTGCCGGGGGGCGTGTCGCTCCACAATATGATGCTGCCGCATGGGCCGGATCGCGATGCCTTTGAAGGGGCGTCGAATTCCAACCTTGGGCCCGAGAAGCTCGACAATACCATGTCGTTTATGTTTGAGACCCGTTTCCCACAGCATCTGACCCGTTTTGCGGGCAATGAAGCACCGCTGCAGGATGATTACATCAGCTGTTGGGACACGCTGGAAAAGAAATTCGACGGCAAGCCCGGCGTGAAATGAACGAACTGGGGGCGTTGCCCCCAGACCCCCAGAGTATTTTTGAAAAGATGAAGGACGCGCGTGAGATGGAGACCTCCTGGCTTGAGAGTGCAAATGGGGACACTGATTTCCCGATCCAGAACCTGCCGTATGGGGTGTTTGATGCCGGAAGCGGCGCACGCATGGGCGTGGCTATCGGTGATCTGATCCTGGATGTCGCAGCCGTGGATCACGGGCTGGATCCGGCACTGTTTTCTGCACCCAGCTGGAACGCGGTGATGGCGGCGGGGCCTGAGGTTTGGGCCCGTTTGCGCGCGCGTCTGACCGAGCTGTTGTCGGATGAAAGCCAGCGCGCCGCTGTTGAGCCGCATCTGGTGGCGCAATCGGGGGCACGGATGCTGATGCCGCTTGAGGTGGTGGAGTTTACTGATTTTTATGCGGGCAAACATCACGCGATGAATGTGGGCACCATGTTCCGCGGGGCAGAAAACGCGCTGCCGCCGAACTGGCTGTCGATCCCAATTGGGTATAACGGTCGCGCCTCATCGGTTGTCGTGTCAGGCACCGATGTGCGTCGCCCCCATGGCCAGCTGAAAGCGCCGGATGCGGAGCTGCCGCATTTTGGCCCCTGTAAACGGTTTGATCTGGAACTGGAGCTGGGCGCGATTGTGGGCCAGCCGTCCACTGGTCCGGTGAGCGTGGCTGCGGCGGATGAGATGATCTTTGGCTATGTGTTGCTCAATGACTGGTCCGCGCGTGACATTCAGGCCTGGGAATACCAGCCGCTGGGCCCGTTTCAGGCCAAGGCCACCGCAACCACCGTCAGCCCCTGGATTGTGACCAAGGCGGCGCTGGAGCCGTTCCGGGTGTCAACGCCCGCGCGTGAGCGTGATCTTCTGCCCTATCTGCAAGAGCCCCAGCCGATGCTTTATGACATCGACCTTGAGGTGGGGCTGGCGCCCGAGGGCAAGGATGAGAGCATCATTGCGCGCACGAATTATCGCGAGATGTATTATTCCGCCGCGCAGCAGCTGTGCCATCACACCACCTCGGGCTGTCCGATGCGGGTGGGCGATCTGCTGGGCTCGGGCACCATTTCCGGGGCGGAAAAACATCAGCGTGGCTCCATGCTGGAGCTGAGCTGGGGCGGCAAAGAGCCGATAACACTCGACAGTGGTGATGAACGCAGCTTCCTTGAAGACGGCGACACGCTGACATTGCGCGGCGCGGCCAAAGGCGAGGGTTATCGCATTGGCTTTGGTTCTTGCGCGGGCAAGGTGACGCCCGCGGGTGAGTTCGGCGCGTAACAAACAGGTATTTGGCGCGCGACCGCAAAAACGGGCGCGCCACACAGAACGACAGGAGAGAGACATGGGTAAGGCTTTTGCGTCACAAGGTGACATGGAAGACAAAGAGATCAGCTTCACCGAGGTGGGCGAGGGGCTTTATGCCTTTACCGCTGAGGGTGATCCCAACACCGGTGTGATCATTGGTGACGACAGCGTCATGATTGTTGAGGCGCAGGCCACCCCGCGCCTCGCGCGCAAGGTGATTGAATGTGTGCGCTCTGTCACCGACAAGCCGATCAGCCATGTGGTGCTGACCCATTATCACGCGGTACGGGTGCTGGGAGCGTCAGCTTATGGCGCGCGCGAAATCATCATGTCTGATGCCGCCGCTGCGATGGTCGAAGAGCGTGGCCAGGAAGACTGGGACAGTGAATTTGACCGTTTCCCGCGCCTGTTTCAGGGCCATGAGGAAATCCCTGGTCTGACCCGTCCGACCACCACATTCAGCGACAAAATGACGGTTTACCTTGGCAAGCGCCGGGTGGATCTGATCACGCTGGGTCGCGCACATACCGCGGGCGACGCGGTGATTTGGGTGCCGGATCAGGAAGTGATGTTTACCGGTGATATCGTTGAATACCACTCTGCATGTTATTGCGGTGATGGCCATTTTGGCGACTGGGAACAGACCCTGCAAAACATCGCCGCCTATGAACCCAAGGCGATTGCGCCGGGGCGTGGGGATGCGTTGATCGGCGAAGAGATGGTTGGCAAAGCGATTGCTGCTACGGCGGATTTTGTGCGCTCGACCTATAAGCCCGTGGCGCGGGTTGTTGGCCGTGGCGGCAGCCTGAAAGAGGCCTGGGACGCGGTGCGTGCGGAATGCGACCCGAAATTCAAGGACTATGCCATCTATGAACACTGCCTGCCGTTCAACGTAGCGCGTGCTTATGACGAGGCTCGCGGCATCGACACGCCACGCGTCTGGACCGCTCAGCGTGACAAAGACATGTGGAACGAACTGCAGGGGTAACCCAACGAAAGGAGAGCACCAATGTTGCAAGATCGCTATCAGCTGGCTTTCCGGCTTTATCCATATGAACGCAGTCAAGATCAGGACGCGGCAGAGATCCCCCGTCACCCGGTTGTGGTGATGGGCGGAGGCCCGATTGGCATTGCCATGGCGCTTGATCTGGGACTTGCGGGCATTCCGGTTGTGGTGCTCGACGATCACGAAGGGGTGGGCCAGGGCAGCCGCGCCATTTGTTTTGCCAAACGCACGCTTGAGATCGCAGCGCGGTATGGCTGCGGCCAGGAGATGGTCGACAAAGGGGTGATCTGGAACCTTGGCAAAGTGTTCCACGAAGACCGTAAGGTATTTGAATTCAATCTGTTGCCCGAAGATGGCCATGAATACCCGGCCTTTATCAACCTGCAGCAGCCCTATTTTGAAAAGTTCCTGGTGGATCGGGTGCGCAAGGCACAGGCGGAAGGTGCGCCGATTGAGCTGCGCGGCAAAAACCGTATTGATGCAGTACATCCCGAAGATGATCACGTGCGTCTTGAAATCAGCACGTCCGAAGGCCCGTATACCATTGAAGCTGAGTATCTGATCGGCTGCGATGGGGCCTCAAGCCCGTTGCGGACCATGCTCGGGCTGGAATTTGAAGGGCGGGTGTTTCAGGACAGCTTCTTGATTGCCGACATCAAGATGAAAAACACCGAGTTCCCGACCGAGCGTTGGTTCTGGTTTGAACCAACCCACGGATCCGGGGCTTCGGCATTGCTGCACAAACAGCCCGATGATGTGTGGCGGGTTGATTTCCAGATCGGCTGGGATGTGGACCGGGCCGAAGAGATGAAACCCGAAAACATTCACCGCCGTTTGGATGCGATGTTTGGCGATGATGTCGACTATGAGCTAGTGTGGTCATCGATTTATACTTTCCAGTGCAAACGGATGGAGCGGTTCCGCCACGGACGGGTGATTTTTGCCGGTGATGCCGCGCATCAGGTGTCGCCCTTTGGCGCGCGCGGGGCCAATTCCGGCATTCAGGACGTGGACAACCTGGGTTGGAAACTGGCGATGGTGCTGAAAGGTGACGCGCCTGAAAGCCTGCTCGAAAGCTATAACGAAGAGCGGATTTATGGCGCGGATGAAAACATCCTGAACTCGACCCGCTCTACCGACTTCATCACCCCAAAAAGCAAGACAAGCCATGTGTTCCGCAATGCGGTGCTGGATCTGGCCGAGCGTCATTCCTTTGCCCGGCCGCTGGTGAACTCTGGCCGCTTGTCGCTGCCGTGCACCTATGACGGCTTGTCGCTGACCGGAGAAGACGCGCTGACGGATGGCCCAGCCCGCACACGTCCCGGCAGCCCGTGCCCGGATGCACCGCTGGGGGCCGATGATTATCTGCTGGCCTCGCTTGGCAATGATTTCACCCTGCTGACAGTGAACGTGGATATTGATGCCGCGCTTGATGATCTGGATGTGCCGCTACGCCGGCTTGCGTTGAACGCTGACAGCGGGCCCCTGGCAGAACGTTATCTGGGATCGGCCAAAAGCGCGATCTATCTGATCCGTCCGGACCAGCACGTTGTGGCGCGTTGGGCTGAATTTGATGAAACCGGTCTGCGCGCTGCGCTGCGCCGGGCCCTTGGGAAGGACTGAGCCATGGCAGAGCTGATCACCACCCCCAATCTGGCGGATCCGGACAAGTTCTACGCGGCACTGATCGAGGCCTATGAAGGACTGGATACAGACGCAGCAAGCGCCTTTAGTGCGCGGCTTATCCTGCTTTTGAGCAATCACATCGGAGATGATGCGGTATTAAAACGGGCGCTTGAGGAGGCGACCGGCAACACGGAGGAAAATCATAATGTTGGCGACACTTAAAACAATTGTGCGCGCGTCAGCGCTAGCGGCGCTGTCTGCGGGTACCCTGGCTTCAAGCGCCTGGGCCGAAACCGAGCTGGTAATGTCAAGCTGGCTGCCACCGCGCCACCCGATTGTGGTTGGGGCGATGAAGCCTTGGGCCAAAGAAGTAGAAAAAGTGACCGAGGGCCGTGTCAGCGTGCGGGTTCTGGCCCGTCCGCTTGGTGCGCCGCCGGCCCATTATGATATGGCTGAAGAAGGGGTTGCAGATATCACCTATGGTCTGCACTCCTTTACCACCGATGATCGTTTCCAGCGCTCGCGCATTGGGCAGTTTTCCTTCCTCGGCGATGATGCGGTGAGCGCATCTGTGGCGTTCTGGAATGTCTATTCCGGCCCGCTGGATGCCCAGAGCGAGCACCACGGCACCAAGCTGTTGGGCCTGTTTGTTCATGGTCCCGGTGCGCTGCATAACAATGTGCGCAAAATCGAAGCGGATGGGGATCTTTCTGGTCTCAAAATCCGGGTGCCCGGCGGCTATATTGCGGATCTGATGGGTGATCTGGGTGCGAGCACCCTGTTTATGTCATCGGGTGAGGTCTATGAAAAACTCAGCCGTGGCGTGATTGATGGGGTGACCTTCCCAAAAGAAGGGCTGACCGCCTTTAACCTGACCGACGACATCAGCTATTCGCTGAACATTCCCGGCGGCCTGTATAACACCACCTGGTTTCTGGTGATGAACGACGGCAAGTGGAATGAGATCTCTGCCGAGGATCAGGCGGCAATCGAAGCGATTTCCGGCGAGGCGTTTGCCCGTCTGGTGGGCGCAGCCTGGAACAAGGCGGATGGCGCGGCCGTTGATAAGCTGAAATCAGCAGGCATTGATGATCACATGGCGTCTGATGCGCTCGTGGCCAAAATCAAATCTGTGGCGGCCGCCCATGAGGCAAGCTGGGCCGATGCGATTTCTGGTGCGGGCTTTGATGGGGCGGCGGCCCTGGCTGAGCTGCGCAAGCAAACCGGCGTAGACTACTGATGCGGGCCCATCACAGCCATATGTGGCTGCGCCCCCTGTTGGAGCGCAGCCTGGGCCTTGGAGCGGCGCTGATACTTGTGGCGCTGATAGCCATCACCTGTGTGGATGTGGTGGGGCGCTATTTCCTTGATGCGCCGTTGCGCGGTGCGTTTGAATTGACTGAAATTCTGGTGGCAGCGCTGGTGTTTAGTGCGCTGCCCCTTACCACCGAGCGGCAGGAACATGTAGAAGTTGACCTGTTGCAGAGCCTGTTTACCCCGGCCATGAACCGCTGGTGTCAGCTGTTTGCTGGCTTGT
This sequence comes from Tritonibacter aquimaris, assembly GCF_009617595.1. Taxonomy (GTDB): domain Bacteria; phylum Pseudomonadota; class Alphaproteobacteria; order Rhodobacterales; family Rhodobacteraceae; genus Epibacterium; species Epibacterium aquimaris. Next base: position 24,013 of record NZ_WIXK01000008.1, read on the forward strand.
TTTCGGCAGCGCTGTTGCTGACTTTTGCGTGGCGACTGCTTTCGCAGGCACTCAAGACCTTACACGACGGCGCTGTAACCAATGCGCTTGAAATCCCGCTGGCACCCTTTGGCTTTCTGGCGGCAGCGGCCTGTTTGATCAGCGCAGTTCTGGCGGGCTTGCGTGGCATTTACCCAGCCGAAATACGTGCCTTCCCGGCGCCATCAGACCAAAAGGACAGCTGATGAGTGAATCTTTGATCGGCTTTGCCATCCTGCTTGTGTTGACACTGTTGCGGGTTCCAATTGCTTTTGCCATGGCGGCGGTGGGCGGTATCGGTTTTGCGCTGATGCGCGGCTGGGAGCCAGCCTGGGCGATGACGGGGCAGGTAGCTTTTGACACCGCGCTATCTTATTCGCTGTCTGTGATCCCTTTGTTTATTTTTATGGGCAATGTGCTGGCGGCTTCAGGCGTGGCGCATGGGCTTTTTGCTGGGGCGGATCGGCTGTTTGGCCGATTTCGCGGTGGGCTGGCGTTGGCGTCGGTGTTTTCCTGCGGGGCGTTTTCCGCCGTGTGCGGATCATCACTGGCCACGGCAGCAACCATGTCAAAAGTGGCGATGCCATCTATGCGCAAATTTGGCTATGATGACCGCCTGGCGACGGGATCGATTGCGGCGGGTGGCACCTTGGGGATCCTTATTCCACCTAGCGTGATCCTGATCATCTATGGGCTGATCACAGAAACTGACATTGCCAAACTGTTTGTTGCGGGCATCCTGCCGGGGCTGATCGGCATTGCCCTGTATCTGGCAGCGGTGCGGATCACCGTGATGATCAACCCGGATCTTGCGCCAGACGTTGAAGAAAAAGAACCGATGGACCGCAAGGACAAGATCGGGGTGATCTGCGTGCTGGGGCTGTTTGCCTTTATCATGATCGGCATCTACGGCGGGTTTTTCACCCCAACCGAGGCTGCGGGCATGGGTGCGGGCGCCTCGGTGCTGATCGCCATCGGATTGCGCACAATGGGCTGGGGCGCGTTCCAAGCAGCGCTGTTTGATAGCATTCGCGCCACTGCGATGATCTTTGCCATTATCATTGGGGCGGAACTGTTCACCAATTTCATCAACTTTGCGGGCTTGCCCGATGCGCTTGCGGATCTGGTGCTGGACAATGAACTGCCGGTCTGGATGGTGATGCTGTCGATCCTGGCGATCTATATGGTTCTGGGCTGTGTGCTAGAGAGCCTGTCGATGATTTTGCTGACGGTGCCGGTATTTTACCCGCTGATGTATCAGCTGCCGTTTGAAAACAGCATGTTGCTCAACCCGGAAAACGCGCTGATCTGGTTTGCGATCATTGTGGTGGTGGCGACCGAAATCAGCCTGATCACCCCGCCGGTTGGAATGAATGTGTTCATTCTGAAGGCGGTGTTGAAGGATGTGTCGCTGGCCACAGTATTTCGCGGAGTATTCCCGTTTTGGGTGGCAGACATCGTGCGCATTGCGTTGCTGGTCTGTCTGCCGGGGCTGTCGCTGTGGCTGGTGGGGCTGATGTAGCCATCAGCCCTTGGCACCTATCTGGCGTTCAATTGTCGGGCAGCGCGTTTTCGCCCTGCTCGGCAATAGCGTTTTCAAGCGCCGAAAGACCCTGTTGCAGCGCCGAAAGATCCGTATCTGACATGCTGGTGAGGATCTGATTGGCGCGGGCCTGAACCTCGGGCAGGATGGCGTTGAACAGCGCCGTGCCCGCATCTGTTGACGTATAAAGCCGCAGACGGCGGTCTTCGGGAGCGACTTGCCGGGTGATCAAGCCCTTGTCCTCAAGCCGTTGCGAGGCGCGGCTAACCTGCACCTTGTCGAGCGTGGTTTTACGAGTAAGTTCCAGCGAGGTGACGCTATTGCCCCCCGCCAGCAGAAACAGCAGCCGCCATTCTTCGCGCGTTAGCCCATGCTGGCGGCCGTACACATCCACAAGGTTGCGCGAAAAGGCCTCAGCCGTGGCGGCGAGTCGATAGGGAAAGAAGTCATCAAGTACAGTCATGGTAGGGCAACTATGGCATGGAATCATTCGTTGCGTCTGCAACAAACTGTGTTGCGTGCCCGTATTTTACTTAGGTTTTCAAAAATCACACCTCTATTCCAGCAGATCCACGCCTTGTTGGGGAAACTGGCAAAGCAGGCGCTGGCAGAGGTTGCGGCACGCTGCGCCGCTCCAGTCTGGGCCAAAGGCGTGATCGGGCAACGGCGGCAGTTTCAACACGATCCGTCGCCAGCTGTGCACCAGCAGAATGCGCAGCGTTGCGATCTGTAGCGGGCTGAGCGTGCCGCTGTTGTCAATGTCGGCGCAAAGCGCGGAAAGCTGGGTGGCAAGTTCCGCCGCATCGGTGCGGGTATCCTCATCGCAAAGCCGATCGAGGATCCAGCCGGGCAAAGGGGCACCGGGCTGGATTTCATGACAGATGTATTCGGCATCCTTAGGGTTCAGATTGCTGACAAAGCTTTGCGCGCCAAGCGACACAGCGCCATCGGGACGCGGGCTTTGGGCGGGGCCAAGGCAGAGCCAGGCCTGCGTGGCCAAAGGATCCGCTGCGTAGATGACCGGGCGCGCTTTGAGCGTTTCTTCGCGCCCCAAAGGGGTGAGGAAATAATTGCTGCTGCGCCCTGTTTTCTGGCTGATGATCCAGCCGTTTTTGCGCAAACGGTGCAGCGCCACCCGCATGGCTTCGGGTTTGATGCCAATTTCGGTGCAAATCGCGGTGAGGGTCGCGCCTGAGATGTGGATATCTGCGCCCTGGGTAAGTTCCCCAAAGACTGTAACCAGAAAAGACCAGACCCGCGGGGTCTGGCCGTTGAGAAAGGCGGCGACAAGCTGGCGAAATTGCTCAGTGTTCATCTCACCTGTCTAGGTTGGATAGGCCCGCGCTTCAAGCGGGCTTGGCATAGGCATTCATGGTCAAAAGCTCATATTCAGCCACAAGTTCAGCGTTTTGGTTGCTGAGCGTCACATGCCAGCGCACTTCGCCATATTCATCATTGCGTGGGGTCTTCTGTTTCACCGTTAGGCGCACGCGGATGCTGTCTCCGGCTTCGACTGGTTTCATGAAACGCAGCTTATCAAGGCCAGTATTGGCCAGAACCGGCCCTTCATTGGGTTCCACAAACATGCCGGCCGCAAAGCTGATCAACAGATAGCCGTGCGCGACGCGATCGGGGAAGAAGGGATTTCGCTTGGCCGCCTCTGCATCCATATGCGCATAAAACCGATCGCCGGTGAAATTTGCAAATGTCTCGATATCGTCAAGCGTGATTTCACGCGGTTCGGTATAAAGGGTTTCGCCAATTTCCAGCGCGTTGAAATCGCGGGTAAACGGATGCGCGTGTTCTGTGATCTCGGCAGCACCGGGCACCCAGCGTGGGCCAATCGCGCTGAGAATATCAGGTGAGCCCTGCACCGCGGTGCGCTGCATGTAATGCATCACGCCACGCACGCCGCCCATTTCTTCACCGCCGCCGGCACGACCGGGGCCGCCGTGTACCATATGGGGCAGGGGAGAGCCGTGGCCGGTGCTTTCTTTCATTGAGGTGCGGTTGTTGAAATACAGTCGCCCGTGGTAGGCACCCGCCCCTGCCACCACCTGTCGTGCCACATCGCCATCCTGGGTGATCACCGAGGCCACAAGACTGCCTTCGCCGCGGTTTGCGAGCGTGACGGCGTGGTCAATATCGCGGTAACCCATGATGGTTGAAACCGGACCAAAGGCTTCTTTGCTGTGCACAATGCTGGCCGTGTCGGGGTTCTGGCAGTGAAACAGCATTGGCGGCACAAAGGCCCCGGTTTCATGGTCCGCCCCTGTCAGGGCAAAATCATCCGGGTTGCCAAAGACGCGTTCCGCCTCGCGGCTGATTTCAGCGGCGGTGGCCAATACATCGTGACGTTGTGCCTGTGACACCAGTGCGCCCATGCGCACGCCTTCCACGCGGGGGTCACCAATCACGGTTTTGCTGAGCCGGGCGCTGAGCGCGTCAATCACCGCATCTGTCTGCGCCTCGGGCACGATAATGCGGCGGATGGCGGTGCATTTCTGCCCCGCTTTGGTGGTCATCTCGCGCTGCACCTCTTTGACAAAGAGATCAAATTCCGGCGTGCCCGGTGTGGCATCGGGGCCCAGGATCGATGCGTTTAGGCTGTCTTGTTCGGCAACAAAACGGATTGAGTTTTCCAAAATATGCGGTGCGGAACGCAGCTGCAGCGCGGTGCTCGCAGAGCCTGTGAAACTGACCACATCCTGATGGGTGAGGCGATCCAGCATATCACCGAGCCCGCCGGACACGAGCTGCAGGGCTCCAGCAGGGAGGATACCACTGTCGAGCATGATGCGCACCGCGCGCTCGGTCACATAACAGGTGGCGGTGGCGGGTTTGACAATAGCGGGAACCCCCGCAAGCAGGGTGGGGGCGAGCTTTTCCAGCATCCCCCAGACCGGGAAATTAAATGCGTTGATATGAACCGCGACACCGCGCAAAGGCGTGCAGATGTGCTGACCCAGGAAGGTGCCGTTGCGCGAGAGTTGTTCAACCTCGCCATCCAGATAGACCTGCGCATCCGGCAGCTCACGTCGACCTTTGGAGGCAAATACAAACATGGTCCCAATACCGCCATCGATGTCGATCATATGGTCAGACTGGGTCGCGCCGGTGGCAAAGCTGATATCATAGAGCGCGTCTTTGTGTTTGCCGAGCTCAATCGCCAGCGCCTTGAGCATGCGGGCACGATCATGGAAGCTGAGCGCGCGCAGGGCCGGGCCACCAACGTTGCGCGCATACTCCAGCATTGCACCACAATCGAGCGCGCTGTTGCCTGCGCGCGCAAGGGGCGCGCCGGTGACTGCATTGGCGATCTCACGGGCATTGGCATCGGGGATGATCCACTGGCCAGCGGCGAAGCTTTTGACGTCAATCAGGGACATGGTGATACTCCTGTGCGGGGCGGGCCTAGTGGCCAAGCGCCCCCATATGATTGGGAAGGAAGAGAACAAGCGAGGGCAGCAGTACGATCAGTACAAGGCGCAAAATGTCAGCCGCCCAGAACGGGGTGACGCCGCGAAACACGGTTGCAGTGGTGACATCGCCCACCACCCCTTTGAGGATGAAGACATTCAGCCCAACCGGCGGAGTAATGAGTGAAATCTCAACCACCACCACAACCACAATGCCAAACCAGATTGGGTCAAAACCTAGCGACGTGATCAGCGGGAAAAAGATCGGCACCGTCAGCAAAAGCATCGACAGGCTTTCAAACACGCAGCCCAGCACCACATAGACCAGCAGGATCAGCACGATCACCGTGAAGGGCGAAACGTTGTTGGCACTGACAAGGTTGATCAGCGCTTCAGGTAGCCCTGCAAGATTCACAAAGTTGGAAAACACTTGCGCACCGATCAGCACCGCAAACAGGCTGGCGGTGGTAAAAGAGGTTTCGCGCAGCACATCAAAGATGTCGCTGATACGCAGCCCACCACGTGCTAGCGCAATGGCAAAGGCACCCATTGCGCCCATGCCTGCGGCCTCAGTCGGCGAAAACGTGAGATTGAGCGGTGCAACATCAAAGATACCATAAAGCCCACCAATCACGAGGAAAAACAGCAACAGCACCGCCCAGACACCGCGCAGCGCAGTGATGCGGGAACGCCAGCTGGTTTTGGGGCCAGCAGGGCCCGCAGCAGGATTGCGGAACACGCTCCAGCGCACCGCGAGCAGATAGAACAGAATGCCAAGCAGCCCCGGTATGATCCCGGCCATGAACAGTTTGCCGATCGAGGTTTCCGTTAGCAGGCCGTAAATCACCAGGATCACGCTGGGCGGGATCAGAATGCCCAATGTGCCGCCCGCCGCGATCGACGCAGTAGAGAGCTGGTCGGAGTAATCAAAGCGGCGCATTTCCGGCATTGCAACTTTGGACATGGTGGCAGCAGTGGCCAGCGATGAGCCACAGATCGCGGAGAAACCACCGCAGGCCATCACAGTCGCCATGGCAAGGCCGCCGCGAAAATGGCCCAGAAAGGCATTGGACACTGCATAAAGCTCGCGCGCCATGCCGCCTTTGTTCACGAATAGGCCCATCATAATGAACAGCGGGATGACCGATAGGCCGTAATCCTGTGCGGTATCGGTGATCTGGCGGCCCACCATAGACAGCGCCGCCTTGAGCCCGCGTTCATCAAACATGCTGCCACCGCGGATATGGGCAACGCCAAAGGTGCCCACGATCCCCATTGCAAACACAATGGGCATGCGCACCAGAACCAGGACTAAAACAATGGCAAAGCCGATTAATGCGCTTTCCATGCAAGCACCTTTTTGGTTTGGGAGGGGAACAGCAGAATGGCGAGACCACAGGCCACCATGCACAGCGCAGTCAGCGTTACCGAGAGCGCGATAAAGCCCATGGGCAAATATTGTGGAATGCCGATGTATTCGGTGACATCCCCATAAGAGCGGGTGCGGTCCATCAGGGTCCAGAGCCGCCCAACGGGCCAGAACAGCAGACCGCCACAGACCAGATAGAGCAGCGCATCGCGCAGGGTCGACAGCTGGAAGCGATCAAACAGCGTATCTGTCAGATCGACTGCAATCTGGCTGCGGCTAAGGGTGACATGGGGCATCACGGCAAAGACGGTGATCGCCACCAGAATACGTGTGAGTTCAGTTGCTTCTTGGATTGGAGCGTCAAAACTGGAGCGCGCGACCACATCGCAAAAAGTCATGATCATCAGCAAAAACAGGGCTGCCGCGGCCAGCCAAACCGGCGCGTTGACGCACAAACGGAGGTATTTCATCAAAGGTGTCCTTTGCTAGCGATCCGACGCGCACGGTTTGTGCGCGTCGGTCTGGCTCAGGGTCTGGCTCAGGTTAGTTCTGGGCGAGGTTCGCGCGGAAGGTTTTCAGCGCAGCTGTGGCATCAATACCTTTGGCAGAGACCTCTTCGATCACGGCGCTTTCGACTTCGGCAGCGATGCTGTCAAAACGGCCAAGATCGGCGTCGCTGATCAACACATTGGTGTTGCCGTTGGTGGCGTTGGTGAGGTCAATCGCTTCAACATCGGCGGCGTCCCAGGCTTCACCCGCCTTGCGGCTGAGGGTCGGGCCAAACACCTTGTCCTGAAGGGCGGTGCGCAGGTCTTCGGGCAGGTCTGCCAGCACGTCTTCGTTCATGATGAAGGCAAAAGAGCCGCGAAAGAAACCACCGGGTACGGAATAGAAATGCGGGGCCACTTCGGTGAGGCGGAAGCTTTTGCGGCTCTCGGTTACCATCATCACCCCATCTGCGGCTTTAGACGCCAGGGTTTCATAGACCTTTGGCGCGGGCACTTTGATGCCGGTGGCCTGCAGTTTACCGCCAATATCAGAGGCAACACCGCCAGGCATACGCAGTTTCAGCCCGGCGATATCATCAAGGCCTTCAATGGCGCTGCCAGTGTGGAGCTGGCCGGGGCCATGTACCATCAGGCCGACCACCTCTACGCCGCGGTGCTCGTTCAGTTTCGCAAGATGAGACTGATGCAGATCCCAGTAAGCGGCAGAAAGATCAGCGGCGCTGGCTTCTACGCGGGGCAGTTCCACCAGCTTGTAGCCGGTAAAGCGGCCGGGCTGGTAGCCGTGGAACACATAAGCAATGTCCACTGCGCCATCAAGCACCAGATCCATCTGTGCTGGTGGCGGGGCAAGGCCCATGCGAACCTCGGTGGTGACGCGCCCATCTGTGGCCTCTTCGACCATGGCTTGAAGCCCGGTCAGGATTTCACTGTTGATAATATGGGTGGGCGGCACCCAGCTTGAGACCACCAGCGTGTGTTCGGCCTCAGCCTGTGCAAATGACGCGCTGCACATCAGTGCTGCGGCAATAGATGCAAGTTTGGTTTTTAGTGACATTGGATCTCCTCCCTCAAAGGTCCAGTTCAGGTGAAGCGGCGCGCGCGCCGCCAGCTGTTCGGGCTGCTCTCCTCCAGAGCGGCCAGAGCCTCTTGAATTTTGCTGTTCCCCAGTGCTTGGGCTGCCTGCATCGGGCCGCCGCGCCAGCGCGGGAAGCCGTAGCCATGCACTTTGACCAGATCGACAGCGGCATCAGATTGGGCGATGCCTTCCTCCACGATGCGCGCGCCCTCATTGGCCATGACAGCCAGCAACAGGGTTTGAATTTCGGTGGCTGAGAAACTGCGGCGGGTGATGGATTGCTGCTGGGAATAATCCTCGATCAGCGTGGTGACAGCTGAATCGGGCAGGGGTTTGCGCCCCTCATAGCGATACCAGCCCGCGCCTGCGCGCTGACCAAAGCGACCCATTTCGCACAGCTGATCACCAAGGGTGACATAGCGTTCGTTGGCGGGCCGGTCTGCGTCCTGACGGCGGCGGTTGGCCTCGGCGATTTGCAACCCGCTCATGTCTTGGGCTTCAAATGGACCCATCGCCAGACCGTATGCGCGCATGGCGGCGTCAATCTCTTGCGGCAATGCACCATCTGCCAGCAGATATTCAGCGGCACGGCGGTAGGCGGCCAGAATACGGTTGCCGATAAAGCCATCACAGATCCCCGCCTGCACCGGCAATTTGCCAAGACTGCGGGCAAAGGCAAAGGCGCTGGCAAGGGTTTCGGTTGATCCGTCAGTCAAGGCGACCACCTCAACCAGTTTCATGATATGCGCGGGCGAAAAGAAATGCAGGCCAAGACAGCGGCTGCGATCGCGCACTGGGGCAAAGATCTCTTCGGGGTTCAGATAGGATGTATTGGTCGCAAGCAACGTGTGCGGCGCAGCGATTTGATCGAGTTCGGCCATGACGTTTTGTTTGACGCTGAGCTCTTCAAACACCGCTTCAATCACCAGATCGGCGTTGGCTGCGGCGCTGTAGCCCTCGGCAATGGTGCAGTCTGCCAGCAGTTGATCAAAACGGGATTGGCTGATTTTGCCCCGCTGGCGTGCGCCATCCAACAGACGCGTGAGGGTTTCGCGCGCGCGCTCTACCCCGGCGGCGTCGCGTTCACAGAGCGCAACATTCATCCCCTTGAGCAGACAGGCCGCCGCAATGCCAGACCCCATCAGCCCGCCGCCGATTACCACTATATTATTGAGTGTGGCGGCAGTGATGTCGCGCAATGCAGTGGGGCGGGTGACGGCGCGTTCGGCAAAAAACACATGGCGCAGGGCTTTGCTTTCGTTGGATTGACGCAGCTCCAGATGCAGGGCGCGTTCTTTTTTCTGACCCTCAGCAAAGGGGGTGATTGCCCAGCTCAGCGCATCCAGGTTTAGCAGTGGTGATTGCTGGCCACGGCTGCGCCCAATGAGAGTTGCACGTTTTTCCGTAAGCCAATCCGCATCCAGCAGCGGCGTGTCGCGCTGCGACACTGGTGTCGGGCGCGGCGCATCAAAATCCTTGGCGGCCTGCATGAGATCATCAGCAATCAGATCAATCCCACCGTGTTCCAACATTGTGTCAGTGGACAGCAGTTTGCCACTACAAGCCATATCTGCCGCCAACTCCCAGCCCAGAAGGCGCGGCGCGCGTTGGCTACCACCAGCACCGGGGATAAGGCCAACGTTGACTTCGGGCAGGCCAAAACGTGTGCCCGGCGCAGCGATGCGCCAAGCGCAGGCCATGGCGATTTCCAGCCCGCCGCCAAGGACATTTCCATGCAGCAGTGCCAGAAACGGGGTGTCGCTTTGCTCAATTGCATCCACCACATCCGGCAGATGTGGCTCTTGCGGTGGCTGGTCAAATTCGGACATGTCCCCGCCGGCAATGAAGCTGCGTCCTGCACAAGAGAGCACCGCACGGCGGCAGCCCTGCACCTCATTCACCGCCAAGAGCAGTTCATGACGCAGTTGAGTAGAGGTGGCATTTACCGGCGGGTTGTTGATCTCAACCCAGGCGATCCCCTCGGAGACTGCGATGCTGACAAGGCCCATTCTGCGTTTCCCTATGGTTGTGGCGGTGCGTCGGTGGATTCGTATTGAAATATTGACCGACCGGTCGGACTATGCAAGATTATTTTTACAAAACCGTTGAGGGAGGCTGCGGATGAGTGAAGAAATTCTGGTTCAAGTCCATGAAAATTGGGCGGAAATTACCCTAAATCGGCCGGATCGGTTGAATGCGTTCAATGAGACGATGCATCTGTCGCTGCATGCGGCTTTGGATGATATCAGGGCGCAGGTTGAGGCGCGGGAGGTGCGCGCACTGCTTTTCACGGGCGCGGGACGCGGCTTTTGTGCAGGGCAGGATCTGGGAGATCGGGACCCCGCCAAAATGGAAGGCGCGCCGGATCTGGGTGATACGGTACGCAGGTTTTACGCGCCACTGGTACGGCGTCTGCGGGACATGCCCTGCCCGGTGGTCTGTGCCGTCAACGGGGTTGCAGCGGGTGCGGGGGCTTCGGTTGCGCTGGCCTGTGATATGGTGCTGGCCGCGGAAAGTGCAAAATTCATCCAGTCTTTTGCCAAGGTTGGCCTGATCCCGGATACAGGTGGCAGCTGGCATCTGCCGCGTCTGTTGGGTGAAGCGCGCGCCAAGGGCCTTGCGATGACGGGTGCACCGATTTCGGCAGCACAGGCCGCCGATTGGGGGCTGATCTGGCAGATGCTCCCTGACGCAGAACTGATGCAGGGCGCGCGCGCCCTAACGGCGCAGCTGGCAGCAGGCCCAACCCTTGGACTGGCGTCAACCAAACAGGCCATTCACGCCGCTGCGCAAAACTCATTGGATGCACATCTGGAGCTGGAAGCCGATCTGATGAAGGTCTGTGGCGAAAGCGCCGACTACGCCGAAGGTGTTGCCGCATTTTTGCAAAAACGTCCCGCCGCGTTTCAGGGGCGTTGACAATGACCCCCGAGGAAAAAGCCCATAAATCCGCTGTTGCCATGTGGGATGAGGATCACGCCTCAAAATGGCTTGGCATGGAACTTGTGCAAGTGGCGGAAGGGGCGGCCACGCTCAGCCTTGTGGTGCAGCAGCACCATTGCAATGGGCATGGCAATTGCCATGGTGGGGTAACATTTGCCCTGGCAGACAGCGCCTTTGCTTTTGCGTGCAACAGTCGGAACGAAAGGAGTGTCGCACAGCATAATCTTATCAACTACATCGCACCCGCCCGCGCGGGAGATGTGCTGAAAGCCGTTGCGCAGGAGGTCTCATTGCAGGGACGCAGCGGCATTTATGATGTGCAGATTTTCAACCAGCACGATCAGTTGATCGCCACCTTCCGGGGCATGTCCCGCAAGGTTCAAGGCCAATTATTCGAGGAATGAGGAGATCCTCCATGAAAGATTTGTCACCGCGGACCAGTGATCTGGACCCGATTGAAACCGCGTCCATTGATGAAATCCGTGCTTTGCAGCTGAAGCGAATGCAATGGTCGCTGCAACATGCCTATGACAATGTGCCGCTTTATAAGCAGCGCTTTGATGACGCCGGGGTCCATCCCAGCGATCTGAAACAACTGAGCGATCTGGCCAAGTTTCCGTTCACCTACAAAAAGGATCTGGTGGACAACTACCCCTTTGGTCTGTTTGCCGTGCCACGCGCCGATATTTTGCGCCTGCATGCTTCATCGGGGACAACCGGGCGCGCGACCGTGGTGGGTTATACCAAAAACGATCTGTCCATGTGGGCGGATGTGGTGAAGCGTTCGCTGATGGCAGCAGGCCTGCGCGCAGGTGATCTGATCCACAACGCGTATGGCTATGGGCTGTTCACGGGCGGGCTTGGCGCGCACGCGGGCATCGAACGGCTGGGTGCAACCGTGGTGCCGATGGGCGGCGGGCAGACTGACAAACAGGTGGGGCTTATCCAGGATTTCCAGCCCAACGGCATTCTGGTGACACCTTCTTATATGCTCAACATCCTCGAAGGGTTCCGTCGTGCGGGCGTTGATCCGCGGGAAAGCTCACTGCAGGTGGGCGTGTTTGGTGCCGAAAGCTGGACCAATGCGATGCGGGCTGAGGTTGAAGACGCCTTTGATATGCATGCGGTTGATATCTATGGCCTGTCGGAAATCATCGGCCCCGGCGTTGCCAATGAATGTGTCGAGACCAAAGATGGTCTGCATATCTGGGAAGATCACTTCTACCCCGAAATCATTAATCCGGCGACCGGTGAAGTGGTGGAAGACGGCCAGGAAGGTGAGCTGGTACTGACCACCATCACCAAAGAAGGCATGCCGATGATCCGCTACCGCACCCGCGATCTGACGCGACTGATGCCGGGCACCGCACGTTCCATGCGGCGGATGGCGAAAATCACCGGCCGCTCCGATGATATGATGATCCTGCGTGGGGTGAATGTATTCCCAACCCAAGTGGAAGAGCAGGTGCTGGCGCAAGGCGGCCTAGCCCCGCATTTCCAGATTGAGCTGTTCAAATCCGGCCGGATGGATGCGATGCGGGTTAATGCCGAAGCGCGTGAGGCCGAAGCCAGCACAGATGCGCGTGCAAATTCAGCAAAGATGTTGACCAAACGCATTAAAGATATCATCGGCATATCGGTCGAGGTTGTGGTGCACGCACCGGGATCTATAGAACGCTCACAAGGCAAGGCCGTGCGTGTGATTGATAAACGAGACAAGGATTAACCAGTGGCGCGAACCATAGCAAAAGACCACAACGAGAAACGCGACCATATTCTGAAGACAGCGGCGCAGGTCTTTGCAGATGAAGGACTGGCCCGTGCCTCTATGGCACAGGTCGCCCGTGCCTGTGGCATTAGCAAGGCCAATATCTATCACTATTACAACAGCAAGGATGCCTTGCTGTTTGATATTCTAGACAGTTATCTGAAAGAGCTGCGCGACCAGATCTGCACCGCCGAATGTGGCAGCGAGGATGCAATCGAAAGGCTGACCCATATTCTGTCGGTGATCTTGATTGCCTATCAGGGCATGGACGCGGAACATAAGATCCAGACCGAAGGAATTGCCCTGTTACCCGAGGCGCAGCAGGATATCCTAAAAGGGTATCAGCGCGAAATGGTGCTGCATCTGAGTGAGATCCTGCGCACAATCGCACCGCAGGTGCTGGAACAAGACCGGGCCAAGCTGCATGCCGCAACCATGTCGGTCTTTGGCATGATCAACTGGTATTATATGTGGAATAAGGATGCGGACGCCCAGGCGCGTTCAGACTATGCAGAGCTTGTTGCCAAGCTGACCGTGAACGGGGTTCAGGGGCTGGCGTGATCCGACAGCGCGTGGCGCTGCCGGTCGGTGTGTGTCTGGCCGTTTCGGCGCTATCTTTTTTGCGCATCCTGATTGATCAGCCCTTCGGCAACCCAGGTATCAAATTGTGCCAATACCGCATCACAAAACGCGCTGTCGTTGATGTGGGCGTCAATCTCAGTTGTGGGAATGCGCCCCGTCATCACCTTGCGGGCTTCGTCGACCATATCGGCAAGCGCCTGGGGATCATGGGTTTCGCCGCCTTCTGTGTCCCAGGCTTCGACCCCTTGCACCGGAAGGAAGAAATGCACAGGTCCCTGGGCATTTTCCAGTCGGTTGGCAAGTTCACGTACCCAGGCGCGGCGTTCTTCGCCACAAAAGACTGAGCTTTTGATCAACCGGTTGTGTTCGTGAAACGGGCGGTCGCTATATTGTTCTGGGATCTCCTGCCAGCCCGCAAAATCCAGCAGATCCAGCGCGCCCGGCGCAACCATTTGCGGGATGCCAGCAGCACCTGCGTTGCAGAGCCGATCCGCACCGCTTGAAACAACAGAACCTGCCAGCATATTGCCAAATTCCTGCATGCAGAAATCCATCACACAGACAAAGGCGCTCTCGGCGGCGAGTTTTTCAAAGGCCATGCCGCCCATGCCGGTGGAATGAAACACTGCGACCTCAAAACCACGCTCTTCCAGCGCCGGTTTCAGGATCTTCATGTAGCGCAGGCAGGATGTACCAAGGCTGGTCATCCCAATCAGTGGCTTGCTGCGATCCGGCGCAACCGCTGCTTTGGTGGCACCAACCACTGCGCCCGCTGCCTGGCTGAGCGACGAGCGGCAGATCGAGTTCATACCATAAAGCCCGCCGGCCCAAAGGATCATCTGAATATCAGGTGCCAGACGATGCGGCGGGATAAGCGGTGAAAAGCTGACGGTTGAAACGATGTATTTTGGCACCCCCATCGGCAAAGCCTGCGCGCAATCAAGCGCCAGATCAGTGCCCATAGTGCCGCCAGTGGCCAGCATCCCATCAAAGCGCCCTTGCGCATAGGCCTCAGCCACCACCTTTGCAGCCCCCGCCGACATCACGCGGAAGGCTTTGTTTTCATCACCTAGCGCGATCACTTCATCAATGGTCATGCCTTCGGCGGCGGCAACGTCGTGTTTGGAAATATCGGTGGGCTGTTTGGGATCGCCCAGAACCGAGACATCCATGCTCAGAACCTTCGCACCCTGAGCCCGTATAACATCTTCGATGAAGCGCATCTCTGGGTCCTTGGTGTCATAGGTCCCGATCAGCAGGATTGTTTTATCTGTCATGTTTTCCTCCCATGAAGATGCGCTATTGCAGATAGTGCGTCATCTGTTTGCGCGCGGTTTCTATGAACCGCTTGTTGCGGGCGTCAGATCCATCTTCGCGCCGTTGATTTGTTCCTCAATCAGAGCTTTATCCAAGCGGTTTTCAGATCGAGATATTTTTCAAACGCATGCAGGGATTTGTCGTGCCCATTGCCGGATTGGCGCACCCCACCCAACGGCACGGTCAGATCAGAGCCACCATAGGTGTTAACGTGAACAACACCCGCCCGGATGCCAGAGATCATTCGATGGGCACGGCCAAGATCAGAGGTCCAGACCCCAGCAGACAACCCGTACACACTGTCGTTGGCGAGGCGGATCGCCTCTTCTTCGTCTTTAAACGCGCTGACGGCCAGCACGGGGCCGAATACTTCGTTTTGAAACAGGCTGTCGCGTGGGCTGACGCCGCCCATCACCGTGGGCTCCATATAATAGCCGCCGCTTTGTTCCAGAATGCGATCGCCGCCGCTCAAACGTTCGGCGCCTTCTTCCTCGGCCTTGGCGACAAACGCGAGATTGGCCTCAAGTTCAGCCTGGGAATGAACCGCGCCGATCTGGCTATTCAGATCCAGCGGATCGCCCACCCGCATGGCCTGCGCATGTTGGACCAGTTCAGCGACAAAATCATCGTGAATGTCTTGCTGCACCAGTAGCCGCGATCCGGCGATGCAGATCTGGCCCGAATTGCGGAAGATTCCAGCGGCAGAGACTTTTGCCGCCTCAGCCAGATCGGGGGCATCGTTGAAGATGATATTGGGGGATTTTCCGCCCAGCTCAAGATAGCAGCGCTTCATGTTGGAGCGCGCGGAATATTCCAACAGTCGTCGCCCGGTTGCGCCCGAACCGGTGAACACCATGATGTCCACATCCATCGACAAGGCCAGGGTTTCGCCGACCACGCTGCCCGCACCGGTGACAACGTTCAACACGCCCTCCGGCAGCCCAGCTTCGGCGGCGAGTTCGGCCAGTTTGAGCAGGGTGAGAGAGGCGCTTTCAGCGGGCTTCAACACAACCGAATTGCCGGTGGCAAGCGCTGGAGCCAGTTTCCACGCGCCAATCATC
Source organism: Tritonibacter aquimaris (assembly GCF_009617595.1). Taxonomy (GTDB): domain Bacteria; phylum Pseudomonadota; class Alphaproteobacteria; order Rhodobacterales; family Rhodobacteraceae; genus Epibacterium; species Epibacterium aquimaris. The sequence continues at coordinate 39,617 of NZ_WIXK01000008.1, forward strand.
AGCGGCATATTCCACGGCACAATTGCCCCAACAACACCCACCGGGGCATGGTGGATCAAGCCCAGCACGCTTTCGCCCGTGGGGGCAATCTGGCCATAGATCTTATCGATGGCTTCGGCGTAATAGCGGAAAGTGGCTGCCGCCGACATCGGCTCAGCCTTGATCGCCATGGTGATTTCGGTGCCGTTGTCGCGCACACCAAGCACAGCAAGCTCTAATGCGTGCTGTTCAATCAGATCCGCGAGTTTCAGCAGCACTTTCTTACGTTCAGCCGGGGCGCGGCGGGACCAGCGACCATCCTCAAAGGCAGCGCGTGCGGCGCTGATTGCGGCTTCCATATCAGCCGGGGTACCTTCGGCGATTTGCGTCAACACAGAGCCATCAATCGGAGAGATCACATCACGCTGGCCACCGTTTACAGCGGCAACCCAGCATCCATTGATGAAATGTGACCGCGGCGAGAGAACCTGCGCGCGCAGGGCGTCGATATCGGATTGTTTCATATCAAGTTAGCCTTGCTGGTTAGGATGTTCAGAATCGAGAGGTTGGATATTGGGCTCCGGCTTCAACTTGTTGCGGAACTCAAAATACAGCGTGCGGAAATGGAGCAGCAGGATCAGCGCAATCAGCCCGGCCAGAATGGCCGCGATCGGCCGGTCGACAAAATCAAGCGGGGTTTTGACCCGCGCCATGGCGCTGCGCAGTTTGACCTCCATGATGCCGCCGAGAACCATACCCAAAATGATGGGCACAATTGGCAGATCAAGCCGTTTCAAGATCAGGCCAAACACTCCAAAGCCAGCCGCGATGGCACAATCAGTGATCGAATTGCGCAGGCTATAGACGCCGACAAAGGCGAGAATCAGGATCATGATGCCAAGAAAACGGGTGGGAATCTGGATGATTTTCAGCAGCAGATTGGTCGAAAACAGCAGGAAAACCAACACGATGACATTCAAAAGGATCAACGCCATATAGAGCGCCATCACAAAATCCATCTGGTTTTCAAAAAGCTGCGGGCCGGGGATCACATTGTGGACGTAAAACACCGACAGCATCATCGCCGTAAGCGCTTCGCCGGGAATACCCAGCGCCAAAAGCGGGATCATCGCCGCCCCGGGCACAGCATTGTTTGCGGCCTCAGATGCCACCAGCCCCTCTGGTGAGCCTGCACCAAAGGCTTTGGGATCTTTGGATGTTTTCTGCGCGTAGGTGTACGACAGAAACTGGGACGTAAATTCTCCGGTGCCCGGCACCATGCCCATGATCACACCAATTGATGAAGACACGGCCGCCACGCGTTTCAGGCCCAGCAGCTCTTTGAGGCCCGCAAAAAGATTGCCGTTCACATGGGTGTCGCCGGGGGTGTGGTTCTTTTCCAGCAGCAATAAAAGCGCCTGACTGATGGCAAACAGCCCCAGCACAACCACAATCAGATCAAACCCCGAGGCCAGCCAGCTTTGATCAAAGGTGAAACGGCGGGTGTATTTGACCGGCTCCAGCCCTACCGTGTTGAGAAACATCCCAAATGCGGCCAGAGCCCCGGCAATAAAGATCTGACCGCGGTGGGCCAGCACCACCAGAACAATGCCTAAAAGCGCCGCTAGAAAGATCTCTCGGCTGCCAAAATGGGGCGCGATCAACGCCAGCACCGGAGACAGCACCATCAGGCAGATAATCGCAAACACCCCTCCAAAGAACGAAGCGGAATAGGCCAGCGAAAGGGCGCGGTGGCCTTCGCCGCGTTTGGTCATCGGAAAACCGTCATAGGTGGTCAGCGCATTGACCGCAGTGCCGGGGGTGTTGATCAGGATTGCAGGGATTGCACCGCCATACATTGACGAACCATAGATCCCCAACAGCAGTGTCAGCCCCACAATAGGTTCAAAGGCAAAGGTTGCAGGCAACAATATGGCAATGGCCACGGCAGCCCCGACACCGGGCAGGGCACCAATGATGACACCACCGATAGAGCCAATGAACAAAGCAACAATCACCTGCCATTGTGCCAGCATCGTAAGACCGGACAGAAGCGTTTCCATAACGAAACCTCAGAGATATGTCAGCGCAAAGGCGCGGATCGTGTCGGGCAAGTATTCATAGACTGCACCTGCTGGAATTTTGACCTGCAAAAAGGCGCGGAAAACCACGGTAACTGCCACGCCGAAACCCGCCGCGATGGCCAAGGTGCGGGGGCTGCGAAATCCGGTGCGCAGAGCCAAAAACAGGGCAAAAAGTACAGATGAGGGGAGATAGCCCAGCAGCGGCACGAGTTTTACATAGGCCATGAAATAGGCGATGTATTCCAGCGAGCGCAGCCACAAGCCCACTTCAGGCCAACGGCCGGGGATGCGATCTGACAAGGCAGAACTCAGCCAGTGTAGAAAGCCAAAAACCACCATCGCCCAGAGCGATACCATCGGCCAGAAGTTAGGTTGGGCGAACCATTTGGTGCGCTTGACCACCTTGGTTTGTTCCCCAAGCTGCAACAGCAGTACAAGCGCGAACAGCAGAAATACAAAGGCAAACACAACATCGCCGGGCCGACGATAGCGTTTGAACATATCCTGAAGTGTTTTTGCGATCATGATCCCCTCCCCATCGGTCTTTGGGCCGCGCAGGTTTCCACCCGGCCCAACACTGTTCTATTCGCCAATCAGCTCGCGGATAGCGGCGATGGTCTGGCCGTCTGCTTCGATCTGGGCTGTTGCCGCAGCAGCATCCTGCCAGTAGATCAGCACACCGGTTTCACCGATCAGGTTCTGCGCTTTGGGCGTTTGCAGTGCTTTCTGGGCCGCGGCGGCGATTTTTTCGCGGGCCTCAGTCGGGGTGTCTTTGTGCACGAACAGACCGTTCCACAGCGCAACATTCAGTTCCGGGTGCAGCTCGCTCACGGTTGGGGTGCCTGGGGTGAGGCCGATGCGCTGGTTGCCGATGCTGGCCAGAACATTGACCTTATCCATGCAGGGCAGGATCAGCTGCAGGGTGGAGTTGATCACATCAACATCACCAGAGGCGAGCGTGTTGCAATCCAGCGCGTCAAAAGCCGCTTCGCTGGCGAAATCAAAGCCTGAATTGATCGCAGCCGCAAAGGTCACCTGGGTGGGCGGCAGGAAGGATCCGAAATGGCCCAAGGCAACATCGTTTTCCTTGCTGTGGGCCGCCAGTTCATCCCAGGTTGAGAATGCGGCGGTTTTGCTGGCAGCAATCACAAACGGGTAGGTCATAAAGATGCCGATGGGCTCAAACGGGTTTGGGCTGAGCTCTGGTATGCCGATCTCCGGACCACTGACGGGCACATCGGTCACAAAAGAACCAATGGTGTAGCCATCCGCCGGGGACGAGGCCACATCAACCGCGCCAGGGAACGGACCGCCGCCGCCGCCGGGTTTGTTCACCACGGCGGCAGGAACGCCATACATCGCCTGAAACTCATCCGCGATGATCCGGGTTAACACGTCTTCCAGATCACCCGGAGGCCAGGGCACCACAAAAGTGACTGGTTTTTCGGGATATTCAGCCAGGGCAGCAGTTGCAGAGGCCACAAAAATGGCTGCTGTTAGGATTTTTTTCATTCACACCTCCCGTTGATTGGTTCATTAGTTGAACCTAGTTAACAATTAATATGTTGTTTTGTTAAGTTTGTTCTGTCAAGTATTACCTGACTGGAAGGAGATGAAACCGATGGGGACTGCATTGAATGCCCTCAAGATGCTCGACTACTTTTCCAACGCTCGCCCTGAAATTGGGCTGAGTCAGTTTGCGCGCCTGTCTGGCCTGAACAAAGCCACAGCCCTACGGCATCTGCGCGCGCTAGAGGAATTCGGACTGGTCGAACAAAACCCGATGACCAAATCCTACGCGATTGGTCCAGCGGCTTTGCGCCTTGCAGCGCTGCGCCAGATTGCCCGGCCAGGGATTGAGAGCGCACGCCAGAGGCTGCAGATCGCCATGCAGGACGTGGGCGAAAGCCTGCATCTTTCGCTGCTGGAACGGGGAGCGTTGCAAACGGCGCTGGTGGTGGAAACCAATCGCCACAGTGTGCGTGTCAGCCTGGATCCCAGTGAGGTTTTGCCAATTAATGCAACAGCTTCGGGCCTGTCGATCCTCAGCTTTGGCCCGCCGGTACTGCTGGAACGTATGGGCGAGGAAGAGCTGCCGCGCTTTACAGATGCGACGCTTGTTGACCCGGACGTAATCAAAGAACGCGTCGCTGCCACGCGTAAGGCAGGCTGGTCAAGCAGCAATGGCAGCTTTGAAGACGGCGTCTTTGGCTTTGCCGCTCCGATATTTGGCATTGATCAGGTGGCGTTTGGCACCATTGCGATTGCCGTGCCCGAAAGCCGCGCCGGCCGCGATCAGCAGCCCAAAATCCTGTCCACGCTACACGCGCTTGTAACCGATCTGACAGCCAGTTTTGGCGGACAGATCCCCGATGCATTCCCGTCTGAGTTTCTTCCTTAACCAGACGGCTACACCCCCCTGGAGGCCCGATACATGACCGATTCGAACTTTCTGAAAGAGAACAATGCGCGCTATTTCTGGCACCCGATGGCGCATCCTGCCGACAGTCAGAAGAACCCGCCGACCATCCTGCAAGGTGGAGAAGGGGTCAGCATTATCGATGTTGATGGTCACAAGACCATCGATGCGGTCGGAGGGTTGTGGAATGTCAATCTGGGCTATTCCTGTGAGCCGGTGAAGCAGGCGATCAGCGATCAGCTGAATGCGCTTCCGTATTATTCCACCTTCCGGGGCTCCAGCAATGATAAGGCAATTGAGCTGTCGTATGAACTGGCGCAGTTTTTTGAACCCGACGGGCTGACCCGCGCGTTTTACACATCGGGTGGCTCTGATTCCGTTGAGGTGGCGCTAAAGCTTGCGCGCCAGTATCACAAAATACGCGGCGAGGCGGGGCGCACCAAATTCATCAGCCTGAAACAAGGCTATCACGGCACCCATTTTGCGGCAGCGTCTGTGAACGGAAATCAGAAATTTCGCGCCGCCTATGAGCCGATGATGCCGGGCTGTTTCCACGTGCCTGCGCCCTGGACCTATCGCAACCCGTTTGATGAAACCGATCCTGAACGTCTGGCGCAGCTTTGTGTCAACGCGCTTGAGGCGGAGATCGCTTTTCAGGGGGCAAATACGGTCGCGGCCTTCATTATGGAGCCGGTGCTGGGGGCAGGCGGGGTGATCCCACCGCATAAGAGCTTTATGCCTATGGTGCGTGACCTCTGTTCAAAACATGGTATCTTGTTGATTTCCGATGAAATCATCACCGCCTTTGGCCGCACCGGTAGTGAAACCGGCGCACGTCATTGGGGGGTGCAGCCCGACATCATGACCACCGCAAAAGCCATCACCAACGGGTATTTTCCTTTTGGGGCGGCCATGATCTCAGGCGCAGTTGCAGAAGTGTTTGAAACAGACACAACCGGCAAAGCCTCAGTAGATCAGGGCTATACCTATTCAGGACATCCCGTTGGTGCGGCCGCGGCGCTGGCCGCGCTGGCGGAAACCAAACGCCTGCGGATCTGGGAAAACGCAGCAGTGCGTGGGGATGAGATGTTTGAGGGGCTGAAAAAACTGGCCGAAAAGCATGATGTGATTGGAGATGTGCGTGGCGGCGAAGGGCTGATGTGTGCGCTGGAGCTGGTATCAGACCGCGCAAGCAAGACCCCGGTTGCCAAACATCTGCCGATGCAGGTGCAAAAAGCGGCCTATGAAGATGGAGTTATGGTTCGGGTGTCCGGCAATAATATCATCCTGTCACCGCCGCTGGTGGTCACCTCTGGCGATGTGGCGAAAATTCTTTCGGCACTGGACACTGGCCTGTCCACATTGTGATCCTGCGCTGACCCCGTCACAATCGGCGGGGTCGCGCTCGGCTGTGCGGCCTGAGGTAGCTATCACCTCAGGCTTTGATCGCCTGAAGTTCTTCGAGCAGATCAAGCAGCTGATCCAGCTTTTCACGGCCCATTTGCTCTTCGATGTTTCTGGAAATTTCAAGCGACGTCGCCAGGTTGTTTTCCAAAACGGCACGTCCTGCATCAGTGATACGCACCATTGTACGGCGTTTGTCGTCTTTGTCACGACGACGGGTGACATGACCATCTGCTTCCATCGTGCGCAAAATACGGGTGAGGCTGGGCAAGAGCAGGCAGGCTTCATGGGCGATGGTGCTTTGCTCAACTTCACCCAGCTCGTCCAGAACCCGAAGCGTGCGCCACTTCTGTTCGGTGAGATGAATGTCCTGCAGCATGTCGCGAATTGGTGCCATGACGGTTTCCCGAGCACGCAATAGTGCAATCGGAAGGGATCTGGCGGTGCGTTTCGTATGGCTTTGACTTGTCATGCAGCCTTCTAGAGTGGCTGGATCAGAAATGCAAAGATTAACAAAGCAAGTTATTGACGCACGGCACGCGCAATGATAAACATGTTAACCAATGGAGGAGAGATCGCATGCCACATTTTCACATCGAATACTCCGGCAACCTGGAGGATGTGATCGACATGGGCGGCCTGTGTGAATGCATCAGGGCCACCGCAGCCGACATTGAGACATTCCCAACGGCAGGCATTCGTGTTCGGGCCACGCGGGTTGATCACTATGCGATCGCCGATGGCAAGCCGCACCATGGCTTTATCGATATCTTGGTACGGCTACGTGCAGGGCGCCCTGCTGACGTTAAAAAACAGGCCACCCAGTGCATTTTTGAAGCGGCGGAAGCCTTTCTCGCGCCCGCCTTCACGCATCATTCCCTCGCGCTCTCGCTTGAGATGCGTGACATCGACCCCGAGCTTTCGCCCAAGACCGGCACCATTCGTGACCACCTTGACGCGACACCGCAGGAGAGCTGAGCTATGAGCGCATTGGACGCAAATATCGAAAAACTGGCCGGTTTCCTGGCACGGTTCAAGGAAAGCGGCATCCCAAATCGCATCGCGGGTGAAGATGTCGCTGGATCGGCGGGTGTGTTTCAATCCACCTCTCCGGTAGATAAATCGATCATCTGCGACGTTGCGCATGGCAGCGCCGTGGATGTGGACGCAGCCGCCAAAGCCGCGCATGCAGCCTTTGCATCCTGGCGCGACACGCCCGCTGCAGAACGCCGCCGCATCCTGCTGAAGGTTGCAGATGCAATTGAGGCTCGCGCCGAAGAGATTGCGCTGTGTGAATGCTGGGACACCGGTCAAACCCTGCGGTTTATGTCAAAGGCTGCGCTGCGCGGGGCGGAAAATTTTCGCTACTTTGCCGATCAGGTGGTGCAAGCGCGCGATGGTCAGCATCTGAAATCACCCACGCTGATGAATGTCACCACCCGCGTGCCAATCGGCCCGGTTGGGGTGATCACGCCGTGGAACACGCCGTTTATGCTGTCGACCTGGAAAATCGCCCCGGCGTTGGCGGCGGGCTGTACCGTAGTGCATAAACCGGCCGAAGACAGCCCGCTTTCGGCGCGCCTCTTGGTCGAAATTGCCGAAGAAGCCGGCCTGCCCAAGGGCGTGTTGAACACGGTCAACGGCTTTGGTCCCGACGCGGGCAAGGCGCTGACTGAACACCCGCTGATCAAGGCAATTGCCTTTGTTGGAGAAAGCCGCACAGGGTCAACAATCACCAAACAGGGTGCGGATACGCTGAAACGGATGCATCTGGAGCTGGGTGGCAAAAACCCGGTCATCGTTTTTGACGATGCGGATCTGGAGCGTGCGCTCGATGCGGTGATCTTTATGATCTATTCGATCAACGGGGAACGCTGCACATCCTCTTCGCGTCTGTTGGTGCAAGACACCATCAAAGACAGATTTGAGGCCAAGCTGATTGAGCGGGTCAATAATATCAAAGTGGGACATCCGCTGGATCCGGCAACCGAAATCGGCCCGCTGGTCACCAAAGAACACTACAACAAAGTCACCAGTTACTTTGACATCGCTAAAGAAGAGGGCGCAACCGTTGCTGCCGGCGGTGAAACGCTGGGCGATGAGGGGTATTTCATCCGTCCAACCCTGTTTACCGATGCCAACAACCAGATGCGCATTGCACGTGAGGAAATTTTCGGCCCGGTGCTGACGTCGATCCCCTTCACCAGCGAAGAAGACGCGCTGGAAATGGCCAATGACACCCCCTACGGGCTGACAGGCTATGTCTGGACCAATGATTTGACACGGGCGCTGCGCTTTACCGACAAGCTTGAGGCCGGCATGATCTGGGTGAATTCAGAAAACGTGCGCCACCTGCCAACGCCCTTTGGTGGGGTCAAGGCCAGCGGTATCGGGCGTGACGGCGGTGACTGGTCGTTTGAGTTCTACATGGAGCAAAAACACATCGGTTTTGCCACCGGTCAGCATAAGATTATGCAGCTGGGCAAGCTCTAACGCCATTCATTGCCCTACGGTGCCCAGGATTGGGGTACTTAAGATCGCAAATGTAAGGGTGTGACCGGATATTTCCCTAGCTCGGTCACCAGCCAGACAAACGTTATTTTCCCGGTTTAACAGGAGCTTCCTATGCCCGTTCCCGCCCCAAATCTGTATCCGGATTTCAACACCATCCGATTGAGCCATGTCTGCCTGAACGTCAGTGATCTCGCCGCGTCCCGCAAGTTTTACACTGAAATTCTGGGTTTGCAGGTCTCAGATGAAAGCGAAAGCCACGTCTATCTGCGCGCGATGGAAGAGCGCGGCCACCATTGTGTGATTTTGCAGAAATCCGACCAACCCGGCTCCGTCGAAGTCATGGGGTTCAAGACCTTTGACGAAGAGGATCTGGACAGGGCAAAAACCTATTTTGAGTCCAAGGGCCGCCCAACGCAATGGGTTGATCGCCCCTATCAGGGCCGCACCCTGCTGACCTCTGACAATATGGGCATCCCGCTTGAATTTTATCACAAGATGGATCGGCTTGAGCCCATCCATCAAAAATATGCGCTCTATCGCGGGGTAAAACCGCTGCGCATTGACCACTTCAACTGTTTCTCCAGCAATGTGGATGACAGCGTTGCCTTTTACAGCGACTTTGGTTTCCGGGTCACCGAATACACCGAGGATGCAGAAAGCAAACGCCTCTGGGCGGCTTGGATGCACCGCAAAGGCGGCGTGCATGACATGGCCTTCACCAATGGCACGGGACCGCGCATGCACCATGTTGCCTTCTGGGTGCCGACACCGCTCAATATCATTGATCTGCTCGATCTGATGTCGACCACCGGCTATGTCGACAATATCGAGCGTGGCCCCGGCCGTCATGGGATCTCCAATGCTTTTTTCCTGTATGTGCTGGATCCCGATGGGCACCGGATCGAAATCTACTGCTCTGATTATCAGACCGTGGATCCGGATCTTGAGCCGATCAAATGGGATTTGAAAGATCCGCAGCGACAGACCCTTTGGGGCGCGGCGGCACCGCGCAGCTGGTTCGAACATGGCACACCATTTGTGGGCGTCGAGCTGAAAGATTCAGATCTTGCCGCAACCCCAATTGTCGCGCCGTAAGGATTGATCATGCTAGCGATAAACGATCTGCTCTACGGTGCAGATCGGTTCACGCTGGACTGAGGTTGAATAAGAGGTGCACATGAACTGGGACGAGTTTTCACACTGGGGCAAATCCATCTCGGATTGGGCTGCAGACTATCACAAAACACTGTCTGAGCGCCCGGTTCGTGCGCAAACCCAACCTGGTAACATCGCTGCGCAGCTGCCGGTATCACCGCCGGACGGTGGCGAAGCGATGGAAACCATCATGGGCGATTTCGAACGGATCGTGATGCCGGGCATGACCCATTGGCAGCATCCCCGTTTCTTTGCTTATTTCCCGGCCAATGCAGCCCCCCCTTCGATGCTGGCCGAGATGCTAGTCACCACAATCGCGGCGCAATGCATGCTCTGGCAGACCTCACCCGCGGCAACCGAAGTTGAAACGGTGATGATCGACTGGCTCCGACAGGCGCTGGATCTACCTGAAGGCTACTGCGGGGTTATCCAGGACAGCGCGTCGTCGGCGACCTTGTCGGCGGTGCTGACCATGCGCGAACGCGCCACTGGTTTCACCGGCAACCGCGAAGGCCTGGCGACCAAAGGCAATCTGCGCATTTACTGTTCCAATCAGGTGCACAGTTCAATTGATCGCGCCTGTTGGGTGACGGGCATTGGCCAGGACAATCTGGTTAAACTGCCAACAACCGGCCCGCGCCACGCCATTGATACCAAGGCGTTGCAGGCCGCGATTGTGGCAGATCGCGCCGCAGGTCACATCCCTGCGGGCATCATTGCCATCACTGGCGGCACTGGCATCGGGGCTTGTGATGATCTTGCCCCGGTGCTCAAGATTGCGCAGCAAGAAGACCTGTATACCCATCTGGATGCCGCCTGGGCCGGGTCTGCAATGATCTGCCCTGAATTTCAGCAAGATTTCTGGGCCGGTGTTGATGGCTATGACAGTATTGTCTTTAACCCGCATAAATGGATGGGCGCGCAGTTTGATTGTTCGGTTCAGTTCCTGCGTGATGCGGATCCGCAGCTCAACACCCTAAAAATCGAGCCTGAATACCTCAAAACGTCCGGCGCAGCGGTCACCAACTATTCGGAATGGACCATTCCGCTGGGGCGTCGCTTTCGCGCGCTCAAGATCTGGTTTTTGATCCGCGCCTATGGCCTGGATGGGCTGCGCAGCCGGATCCGCAACCACGTCACATGGGCCACTGAGGTCTGCGAAGCCATCCGCGCACTCGATGGATTTGAGATTGTTACCGAGCCGATCCTAAGCCTGTTTTCGTTCCGTTGCCCCGGAGACGACGACGCGCAACAGCGGCTGGTGGACGCCCTGAATGAAGATGGTCGGATCTATCTGACCCAAGGGACATTTGCAGGCCGCAAGATCATTCGTTTTCAGGTGGGCCAATTCGACACCACCCGCAAGGATGTGATGATGGCCGCAGATGTTATTCGCGACGTATGGAGTAAACTCGCATGAAATTTGCAACCTATACCGCCCAGAACACGCGCTTTTTTGGTGCCATCACCGACGCAGGCGCCATCGCGCTGAACCCGGCCTTTCCAGAGCACAACAGCCTCTATGAGGTGATCGCAGCGGGTGCGTTTGATCAGCTATCTGCCGCAGCATCTGGGCGTGCCGTGACCCATACGGAATTCAGCTATGATATGGTGATGCCCGATGCGCGCCGTATCCTGTGCGTTGGGGTGAATTTCCCGGATCGCAATGCGGAATATAAAGATGGCAGCGCCCAGCCCAAATATATGTCGCTGTTTCCCCGTTTCGCCAGCGGTTTCACCGGTCATGATCGCCCGCTGATCCGCCCACCAGAGAACCACACGCTCGACTATGAAGGGGAAGTGGCCATTGTCATCGGCAAGGCCGGGCGACGGATTTCGCAAGACAACGCCTATGATCACATCGCCGCGCTGACCCTGTGCAACGAAGGCACGATCCGGGATTGGGTGCGCCATGCGAAATTCAATGTGACCCAGGGGAAAAACTGGGATTGCTCGGGGGCGATTGGCCCCTGGCTTGTGCCCTTTACCGATGCGGCGCAGCTGGATGACGCCCGCATTCAGACCCATGTGAATGGGGAATTGCGTCAGGACGATACGCTTAATCGGATGATGTTTCCCATCCGCCGAGAGATTGAATATATCTCTACTTTCATGACCTTGCAGCCCGGCGACGTGATTGTAACCGGCACCCCAACGGGCGCGGGTGCCCGCTTTGATCCGCCCAAATACCTGACCCCCGGCGATGTGGTTGAAGTCTCTGTCGACGGCATCGGCACATTGCGCAACACGGTAGAGGACGAAACGTGATGACCCCCGATGAGCACAACCGCGCCGCCGCCGATCTGCTGGCGGCGGAACGCAAACGCGAACAGATCGGACTGCTCAGCCTGCGCCATCCGGATATCGGCATGGATGACGCCTATGAGGTGCAAAATGCCATCTACCGCCAAAAGCTTGCGCAAGGGCGCAAGGTGGTCGGCTGGAAGATTGGGCTGACCTCAAAAGCGATGCAATATGCGCTCAACATTGATATTCCAGACAGCGGGATCCTGTTTGATGATATGGTGTTTGAACATGGTGCCACCGTACCTGCGGGCCGCTTTATCCAGCCCCGGATCGAGGCCGAGATCGCCTTTGTGATGAAATCCGCAGTTGCTGGTGCAAACATCACCCGCAACGATATCATTGCCGCCACTGATTTTGTTGCCCCCTCTATCGAAATCCTTGATACGCGCATCCAGCGGATCGACCCTGAAACCGGCAAGGCGCGCACCGTGTTTGACACCATCTGCGACAATGCAGCCAACGCCGGTGTGGTACTGGGGCAGGCGCGCCATCCGATAGATGCATTTGATCTGCGCTGGGTTGGGGCCATGGCCTTTCGCAATGGCGAGATTGAGGAAACCGGCCTTGGGGCGGGGGTTTTGAATGATCCGGTTGAAAGCGTGGTCTGGCTGGCCCGGCGCATGGCGCAATATGGCCAAAGCATTGAACCCGGGCAGATTATCCTGTCAGGTAGCTTTATTCGCCCGATCGAATGCCCCCCAGGCACTGAGATCCACGCAGATTTTGGCCCGTTTGGGCACGTTGACATAAGTTTCGCCTAAAGGAGCCATCAGATGCCCGCGCCCCACAACACCTTTAAAGCCGCGCTCAAGGCCGGGCATCCGCAGATCGGGTGCTGGGTTGGTCTGGCCAATGCCTATACGGCGGAAATCGCCGCCACCGCCCAGTTTGACTGGCTGTTGGTGGATGGCGAACATGCGCCCAATGATCTGCGCTCGATCCTCGAACAGGTGCGCGTCATCGAAGGATCCGGCAGCACCCCTATGGCGCGCCTGCCGATTGGGGAAACCTGGATGATCAAACAGTTCCTCGACGCCGGGGTGCAGAACCTGCTTGTCCCTATGGTTGAAACTGCGGATCAGGCGCGCGATCTTGTGCGCGCGGTGCAATATCCGCCACATGGGGTGCGCGGTGTGGGGTCTGCTTTGGCGCGCGCTTCGCAATTTTCGGCAATTCCGGACTATTTGCAGACTGCAGATGATCAGATCTGCCTGCTGGTTCAGGTCGAAAACCGGGCTGGCATGGAAGCCTTGGATGACATCCTGAAAACCGATGTGGATGGTGTCTTTATTGGCCCCGCCGATCTGGCCGCTGATATGGGGCATATCGGCAAAACCGATCACCCCGAAGTGGTTGCAGCTGTGCTTGATGCAATAGAACGCATCGTGGCCGCAGGCAAAGCTGCGGGCATCCTGACGTTGGATCCCGATATGCAGCGCAAATGTCTGGATCTGGGTGCAACCTTTGTCGCCACCAATATCGATGTGACACTGTTTGCAGGTGCGATGCGCGCCGCAGCCAATGCAGGCATCAGCCTGTTGCCGGATCAATCTGTATCGGGTGTTGCACATACTGCACATGCAAGCAAATACCTGCAGCAGCTGTGCAAACACTGGTCGCACAAGGGCGGAGTTTCGTTTGACGAAACCCGGGGCAATGTCACATTTCCAACCGGTAATCGTGTTGAACTTGTCGCGCATGAAGATCGGCTGTCTCTTGAGGCTGCAACCGGGCCCCGTGGCGATCTCGCGCACTGGCAAGACGTGATTGACGCACATCTGTGCCGCTTTGCCTTTCGCGAAGAGCTCACCATTAACTGGTCCAACCCAACGCAGTCCTAATGTCGGATCCTATTTACGCCATCGGTGATATTCACGGCCAGCTCCCCAAGCTGCAAGAAGTACTGGCGCGCATTGAAAAAGACGGCGGGGCTGACGCCAAGGTCGTCTTTCTGGGCGACTACACTGATCGCGGCGCCTACAGCCGTGAGGTCCTGGATCTGTTGCAATCGGGCCAGGCCGAAGGGCGCAACTGGATCTGTCTGCGTGGCAATCACGATCAGATGTGCGCGATGTTTCTAGAGGAATACCCCCGCAATGATGCGCGCCTGCTGCTAGGATACCACTGGCTGCACCCTCGTATTGGCGGCATTGAAACGCTGAAATCTTATGGCGTTGACGTGGACGAAGGCGCGCGTGTGTACCAGGTACACGCGCGCGCCAAAGCCGCGGTGCCGCAGGCTCATATTGATTTTTTACAAACGCTCAAACCTTATCATCAGGACGGCGAGCTGCTGTTTGTTCACGCAGGCATCAAGCCCGGTGTGACCCTCGCCCAGCAAGACCCGGATGACATGATCTGGATCCGCGAAGCGTTTTTAGATGATCCGCGCCCACATCCCTGGCTGGTGGTACACGGGCACACACATGTGTGCACGCCCGAACACCACGGCAACCGGATCAATCTAGACACCGGTGCCGGGTATGATCACGATCTGACCGCAGCCGTGTTTGAAGGCCGAAACTGCTGGATTCTGGGCCCAAACGGCCGCAGCCCGTTAGCTGCGACCTAGTTTCGCGACCCATCTAGATTTTGAACCCGCGCGTGATCAGTGCTGATCGTAATCCACCACCACTTTGTCGCTCAGCGCATAGGACTGACACGACAGCACAAAGCCGCGTTCAACTTCATAATCTTCCAACGCATGGTTGGCGAGCATTTCAACTTCGCCCTCCAGCACCTTACATTTGCAGGTCGAACACACCCCTGCCTTGCAGGCGTATGGTGCATCCAGCGCATTTTCGAGCGCAGTATCGAGCACCGAAGTCTGCGGGTCCATCTCCAACTCATGCGGGGTGCCATCAATCAGCACCCGCAGCTGTGACTTGGCTTGATCTGCCCCGACCTGCTGGCGACGCTGTTTGAGCTGCCCCACCTGAGCTGAGGCAAAGAGTTCAAACTTGATCTGTTCTTTTGCCAGACCGTGATCTTCCAGTGCAGCAGCAATTGCCAGCATCATCGGCTCTGGGCCGCAGATAAAGGCAGTATCCACCTGCTCCACATCGATCCAATGTTCAAAAAGCCCGGCGCATTTTTCCGCATCAATGCGGCCACGGAACAGTTCAATGTCTTCGGCACCGCTTTCGAGCACATGCACCACATTCAAACGCCCCATAAAGCGGTTCTTCAGATCTTCCAGCTCTTCGCGGAACATGATCGTGTTGACGCCGCGATTGGCATAAACCAGCGTGAATTGCGACAAGGGCTCCTGTTGCAGCACCGATTTCAGGATCGACAGCACCGGGGTGATGCCGGAACCGCCAGCAAAGCCAAGATACTGTTTCTGCTGGGTTTCAACAATTGGCGTGTGAAAGGTGCCCATGGGCTCCATCACCTCAAGCTCCATGCCGATTTCCAGCTCATCATTGGCCCAGGTGGAAAAAGCACCACCTGCAACCTTTTTGATGCCCACCTGCAGCTGGCCTTCATGTGGTGCCGAGCAGATCGAATAAGAGCGGCGCAGTTCGGTGCCGTCGAAATCACGGCGAAAGGTCAGATACTGACCGGGGATGAACTCAAAGCCCATATCTTTGGGCGGCGTAAGGCTGACCACCACCGCATCGCGGATGGTTTTGCGCACATCGCTCACGGTGAGTTTATGAAAGCGAGCCATGGGATCTCCTCAGATGCATTTGAAATAGTCAAACGGTTCAAGGCAGCTGTTGCAGCGCCACTGTGCTTTGCAAGGTGTTGAGCCAAACTGGCTGATCCGTTTAAGATCTGTACTGGCGCAGCGCGGGCATTCTTTTGGCCCACCTGCAGCGGTTGGCGGCGCGATGCCGTATTGGTGCAGTTTCTCTCGGGCACTGTCGCGCATCCAGTCAGTGGACCAAGCCGGAGCAATGCGCACTTTGATTGCCAGATCCTCAATACCGTGATCACGCAGCGCCTGTTCGATATCCATCGAAATGACGGATGTCGCCGGGCAACCACTGTAGGTGGGCGTCACAACCACCTGCAGCTGCGCACCTTCCCAGCTGAGGTCGCGAACAATGCCAAGCTCGACCACTGATACAACCGGGATTTCCGGGTCGGGCACATCCTCAAGCCATTGCCAGATTTCGCTGGTGGCGGGCTGCATCACCACTCAGCTCCCGGATAGGCGCGCTGCATCCACTGCATCTGCGCCAGCAGATGACCAAGATGTTCAGAATGGCGAAAGCCGCTTTTGCCACCGCTATGGGCAAAATTACCCTCGGGCCGTTTCAACGTTGCGCGCGCCAACACATCGGCCACCGCCAGATCATAGGCGTCGCGCAAACTGTCGGGACGCGGTGCAATTGCCGCTTCTGCCATGGCCTGATCCACATCATCGCTGGCAAAGAGTTCACCAACATAGGGCCAGGCCCAATCAAGCGCCGCCTGCATCCGGTCATGGCTTTCAGCGCTGCCATCACCAAGCGCCACCACAACTTCAGCAGAGCGTTCCAGATGATAGGTCACTTCTTTTACGGCCTTGGCGGCAATGTCAGCAACCTGTTGATTTGAACTGTCACACAGCGCCTGCAACTGCAGCAGATGGAACTGATCAAACAGATATTGGCGCATCATGGTGCGGCCAAAATCCCCATTGGGCTGTTCCACCAACAACGCATTGCGGAAATCCCAGGCGTCGCGCAGCATGGCCAGATCATCAGCACTGCGACCCGCGCCTTCGGCCTCGGCGGCGAGGCCCAGCCACATCTGGGTCTGACCAATCAGATCGAGCGCAATGTTTGCCAGCGCAATATCTTCTTCCAACGCCGGTCCGTGACCACACCATTCGCTGATGCGGTGGCCAAGGATCAGCGTATTGTCACCCATGCGGCAGAGAAATTCGAACAGACTTCCTGACATCACATCGCCCCAACTTCATCGGGGATGTCGAAAAATGTCGGGTGGCGGTAAACCTTGCTTTGCGAGGGTTCATACAGCGGCCCTTTTTGCGAGGGCGACGAGGCCGTAATTTCAGCCGCAGGCACCACCCAGATGCTGACGCCTTCGTTGCGGCGGGTATAGACATCGCGGGCATTCAGGATGGCCATTTCAGCATCCGATGCGTGCAGGCTGCCCACATGACGGTGTGACAAGCCGTGCTGACCACGGATAAACACCTCCCACAGAGGCCATTCATTGGCTGGCGTGCTCATTGTGCTGCTACCTTTGCTTGCTGTTTTTTGCGCCCGTGGGCCAAAAGCCCTTCGCGCACCCAGGCGTTGTCATCCCAGGCTTTGTTGCGGGCCTCTAGGCGATCCACATTGCAGGGGCCATTGCCCTGAATAACGTCGAAAAACTCGCTCCAGTCCGGTTCTGAGAAATCATAGTGACCACGCTCTTCGTTCCAGCGCAGGTTCTCATCGGGCACAGTGAGGCCCAGATACTCGGCCTGTGGCACGGTCTGGTCTACGAACTTCTGACGCAGCTCGTCATTGGTGTTCATCTTGATTTTCCACGCCATCGACTGCGCCGAATGCACGCTGTCCTTGTCGCTGGGGCCAAACATCATCAGCGAAGGATACCACATCCGATTGAGCGCATCCTGCGCCATACGTTTCTGCGCAGGCGTGCCCTGGGCCATTTTCATCATCACGGCATAGCCCTGACGCTGGTGAAAACTTTCTTCTTTGCAGATACGCACCATGGCGCGGGCGTAGGGCCCATAAGACGTGCGTTGCAGCGGCACCTGATTCATGATGGCTGCGCCATCCACCAGCCAGCCCACAGCCCCCATATCGGCCCATGTAAGCGTGGGATAGTTGAAGATGGAGCTGTATTTCATCCGCCCATCCAGCAACATTTCCGTCAGTTCATCACGGCTGACACCCAGCGTTTCAGCGGCGCAATAAAGATAAAGCCCATGCCCGGCCTCGTCTTGTACTTTGGCCAGCAGGATCGCCTTGCGCTCCAATGTGGGCGCACGAGTGATCCAGTTGCCTTCGGGCAGCTGACCAACGATTTCGGAATGGGCGTGCTGGCCGATCTGGCGGATCAGCGTTTTGCGGTAGCCTTCGGGCATCCAGTCCTTAGGCTCGATCTTTTCATCCGCATCAATGCGAGCCTGAAAAGCCGCCAGCTGCGCGGGATCATCCTGCGTGGCCTCTGATTTTACCATCTGGGCATACATGTTCAGACCCTTTCAACAACTAGTGCAACGCCTTGGCCAACGCCCACACACATGGTGCACAGCGCATAGCGCCCGCCGCTGCGGTGCAGCTGGTTCACGGCCGTCAGCACAAGACGCGCACCTGACATGCCTAGCGGATGCCCCAGCGCGATTGCGCCGCCATTTGGATTGACCCGCGCATCATCATCAGCAACGCCAAGCTCGCGCAGAGTGGCAAGACCCTGGGCCGCAAAGGCTTCATTGAGTTCAATCACATCCATCTGATCAATGCTCAGCCCCAGCCGTTTCAACAGCTTCTGGCTGGCCGGAACCGGGCCAATACCCATGATTCGCGGTGCAACACCGGCGCTGGCCATGCCAAGAATACGTGCCTTGGGCGTCAGGTTGTGGGCCTTGAGGCCCGCTTCGCTCGCCAACAAAAGTGCCGCCGCGCCATCATTGATGCCACTGGCATTGCCTGCGGTCACGCGACCGTCAGGCGTTACCACGCCTTTGAGGCTTGCAAGCTTTTCAAGCGATACACCAGGGCGCGGGTGTTCATCGTCGCGCACCTCCAGCGTCGCACCGCGTGGCTGGGGCACTGTGACGGGCGCGATCTCATCGGCAAAGACGCCCGCTTCATGCGCCGCCTGCCAGCGGATTTGTGAGCGCTGCGCGAAACGGTCCTGATCTTCGCGGCTCACGTTGTAATCCATGGCGACGTTTTCGCCAGTTTCCGGCATGGAATCGCTGCCGTATTGCGCCTTGAGCGCCGGGTTCACAAAACGCCAACCGATGGTGGTGTCATAGATTTCCACTTTGCGTGACAAGGCTTTATCCGATTTCCCCATCACAAAGGGCGCGCGGCTCATGCTTTCAACGCCGCCGGCGATCGCCAGATCATATTCTCCGGCCTTGATCGCGCGCGACACCATGCCAACCGCATCCAGACCCGAAGCACAAAGCCGGTTGACGGTAATGCCGGGCACGCCCTCGGGCAGCCCCGCCAAAAGAGCGGCCATACGCGCCACGTTGCGATTGTCTTCGCCCGCCTGATTGGAATCGCCCAAAATGACTTCATCAACGGCGCGCCAGTCCACCTGGGGCAGGCGTTCCATCAGCGCCGCAATCGGGGCAGCCGCCAAATCATCTGCACGCAAGGCAGCAAGTGCGCCGCCGTAGCGGCCAATGGGGGTGCGCACCCCGTCACAAATGTAGCTGTCGAGCATAGCGAATCCCTTCCCAAATTAGCCGACCGTTGGGTCGAATAAACAGTGCAAGGTCGTTTCGATCAACCAATAAGTAACACAAATTACGCCACGTATAAATATGTAACATATCAGGCCAGAGCACCTTATAGAGCGCGAGGCACGTTGCTTTGCCGTTGCGACGCAGGAAAACAATCGTTCTGACGCTTCAACGCGTAGATGCACGCCTACCCAAGGAAAATTACATAAGACAGATTATTGGCTTCTGCCTGCCGATATAGTATTCTGACAAACATAACGAATACACGACCGGCAGCGCAGCATCGCGACCTATCCGTAAGGGTAAAGCCATACCATTGCTTCGCTCCGGGCAAAGACGCTACATTCCAATAGGCATTCACTGAAGGCAGCCTCACCGACTTGCCTGCCTAGGAATAAAAACTGTGCTGCCTGACAACCTGGCAGACCAGTCGAAGACAAATTCAGGCTCACGCCATAGAGGCCGGATTGAAAATCCTGGCGTCAAAGGCCCTGGGTCACAGCTTTTTCAAAAAGACGCACTCCACTCACCGGCGGGTCGGATACCCGTATGATCAAGGTGATTTTGGATCTTAGCGTACCGCCAGATGCCATGAACGCTCCAAACGACGCGTTCGGCAAAGATGAAATATGGCACGAAACAATTTATGCAACCGGTTGCAATATGATTTCAGATGCGTCAATATCCTGTGGTGACTCGACGAGAGCTGGGAGGAATCGGCACCGGGATGGGTAACATCCAAGGGCTGAGGTAAACATCTCGTTGGGAACGAACCGGCAAGCGCATTGCCACTCAAACACAGCGTGACACCAACACGCATTCTGGGAGGAATTATGAAAAAGCTTCTGATGACCGCGGGGATCTCCGCGTTACTGGCGACCACAGCAATGGCGGAAACCATCGGCGTTTCCGTAGCACGCTTTGACGACAACGGCCTGACCATCATGCGCAATGGCATGACTGAGCATGCGGATGGCCTCGCAGGCGTTGATCTGATCATGGAAGATGCGCAAGACGACGTGGCGCGCCAGCTCGACCAGATCAACAACTTTATCGCCACCGGCGTGGATGCGATCATCGTCAACGCGGTCGACACCAATGCAACCGCGGCGATGTCGCAGGCAGCAGCCTCTGCAGGTGTGCCACTGGTCTATGTGAACCGTCAGCCGGTCAATATGGACACGCTGCCCGAAGGACAGGCCTTTGTGGCATCCAATGAGGTCGAATCCGGCACTCTGGCGGCCTTCCGCATGTGTCAGGATCTGCGCGCACAGGGCAAATCCGGCGGTGCCAAAGCCTATATGCTGATGGGCCAGCTCTCCAATCAGGCTGCGGTGCAACGCTCCAAGGACTTCCATGACGTGATCGGCATGGATATGTGTAACTTCATCGAACTCATCGACGAGCAGACGGCGGAATGGTCCCGTGACAAGGCGCAGGATTTGATGACCAACTGGATCTCTTCCGGTGAACCTTTTGACGCGGTCTTTGGCAACAATGACGAAATGGCCATTGGTGCCATTCAAGCGATGAAAGCATCAGGCATTTCGATGGATGATGTTGTGGTTGGCGGCGTTGACGCAACCCCAGACGCGCTGGTTGCGATGCAGGCCGGTGAAATGGACGTCACCGTGTTCCAGGATCTAGCCGGTCAGGGCGCAGGCTCCATCGACACTGCATTGAAACTTGCTCAGGGTGAAGACGTCAACAAAACCGTCTTTATCCCCTTCAAACTGGTAACTCCGGAAAACGTTTCCGAGTTCCTGAACTAATCCAACCCATTCTAGATTTGGGCGGCGCACTCGCGTCGCCCTGTCTCACGCATCTGTTGCGTGACCCTTTTGACGTGGCAGGGAGTGCTATAAATGGCCAATTCGGCACATGGCATCGGCGGGCTCAAGTATGACGCGAAGAAACGCGCTTGGCCCAATGAGCTGAACATCTTTTTTGCTTTGATCGCTATCATTGCGACCTTTGAAGTATTGGGGCAGGCTTTGCCCTATATGAACGATCAAAGCTTTCTGTTTGACACCCGTGATCGCTTTGACTCGATCTTCAATGAAGCGCGTCTGCGCATCATCATCCTACAGGTGTCAATCATCGGTATTATTGCCCTGGGCGTGACCCAGGTGATCATCTCTGGCGGTATCGACCTCTCCTCGGGGCCGCTGGTGGGCGCAACCGCGATGATCGTGATGTCATTTGCCCAGACAGAGCTGGTCAATGGCAACCCCAACCCCAAAGCCGTGTTTGGCACCTGGGCGTTTGATCTGCCGGTGCTGGCACCGGTGGTTGTTGGCCTGGCCTTTGGAGCCTTTATCGGCGCAATCAATGGCAGCCTGATCGCCTTTACCCGCATTCCGCCTTTTATTGCCACTTTGGGCATGTTCCTGATCTGCCGCGGCATTGCTCAGGCCTGGACCCGTGGTAAACCCGTATCCTTCCCAACCGACTCCTTTGCCGCGCTTGGCAAGGGGATGATGCCGGTCTACTGGTTCATCGGTCTGGCGATCCTGTGCCATTTCATCCTGAAATACACACTCTATGGCAAACACACCTATGCGGTTGGATCCAACGAAGACGCCGCCCGCATGTCAGGGATCAATGTGCGCCGCCATAAGATCTTCGTCTATATGATTGCCTCGATGCTGGCTGCCTTTGCCGCTATTATCCTGAGCTCGAAAAACCTGACCGCACAGTCCGGCATGGGCATCTTCTATGAGCTTTATGCCATCGCCATGGCCGTAATCGGCGGCGTCAGCCTCACCGGTGGGCGTGGTTCCATCATCGGCACCGTGCTTGGCGCGATGGTCTTTGGTGTGATCCAGTCAGGCTTCACCTATATCAAACTCGACGCCTTTTATCAGCTGATGGCCATGGGTGGCATCATCATCAGCGCGGTGGTTCTGGACAAAATGCGCCAGGATCGCTCTGGCGGAAGGAGCTAAGCAGATGAGCGATATCATTCTGGAAACCCGCGGCCTGACCAAACACTACGGTGGTGTACACGCGCTTAACGATGCCAACTTCGTGCTGCGCAAGGGCGAACATGTGGCGATCATGGGTGACAACGGGGCGGGCAAATCCACCTTCGTGCGCCAGATCACCGGGGTTGAACAACCCACCAGCGGCTCCATCATCTTTGATGGCCAAGAGGTGAATTTTGCAGGCCCTCTGGATGCGCGCGAAGCTGGGATCGAAACCGTGTTCCAAACGCTTGCGCTGGCCGATGATCTGGATGTGCCGGACAACCTGTTTTTGGGTCGTGAGATCACCAAATTCAACTGGCTCGGCCCGTTTCGGATCTTGGATTACAAGGCCATGCGCGAAGCCACCCTTGAAGGGTTGCAACGCACAGCGGTGAAAATCCCCAATATTCGCAACACCATCCAGAACATGTCCGGGGGGCAGCGCCAATGTGTGGCCATTGCCCGCACCGCGACCTTTGCCTCGAAACTGGCAATCATGGATGAACCGACCGCTGCGTTGGGGGTGCAGGAAACCGCACAGGTGGAAAACATCGTGCGCACCCTGAAAGAGGCGGGTGAGCCGCTGATCCTGATCAGCCACAACATGCGGCAGGTGATGGATCTGGTGGATCGGATCGTGGTGTTCAGGCGCGGCCGAATTGTGGCCGATCTGCGCAAGGAAGAAACCGATGGCCAGGACGTGGTCGCCTATATCACCGGCGCCAAGACCCAGCCGGAATTTGATATCGAAACCACCTGATTTTGCGGTAATGCGGCAGGGCCACGGGCCTTGCCGCTTTTATTTTATGGTGCTTTCACCGATTCCTTCTTGGCGCTATATCCGATCGGGACGCATCTGAAAGGTTCTTCATTGCCTGTAACACTGAAAGAAGTTGCTGCGCTTGCCGGGGTATCCCGTTCGGCTGTCTCACGCTGTTTTACCGAAGGCGCTTCGGTTTCTCCGGCCACGCGCGCAAAAATCCAAAAGGCCGCAGACCAGCTGGGTTACCGACCTAATGCACTCGCTTCATCCCTGACCACCGGGCGCACCAAGCTCATCGGCCTCGTCAGCAACAACTTTCACAACCCGATCTTTCTAGAGGTGTTTGACCTCTTCACCCGCGCGCTTCAGGAGCGTGAGCTGCGACCCCTCTTGGTCAACCTCTCAGATGAAAGCGATCCGCAGGCCTCGCTGCGTCTGCTGCAGCAATATTCCGTAGATGCGGTGATTGTGGCCTCATCAACCCTACCCATCAGCTTTGCCGAAAGCTTTCATGTGGCAGGCGTTCCGGTGGTTCATAGCTTTGGACGCCACACGGATAACCCCCAGGTGAATGTGGTAGGCATCGACAACAAAGAAGCCGGGCGCATCGCAGCCAAGGCTCTGCTGGCACGGGGGTATAAACATATCGCCATGCTGGCAGGTCCACAGCAGGCAACCTCAACCGAGGATCGCCTGTTTGGCTTTCTGGATGCGTTGAAATCCGAAGAGGGCATCAAGGTCACCACGTCCTTTGCCGCCAGCTATTCCTATGATGCGGGCTGGGAAGAAATGCAGCGCCTGCTTGCTGCAGGAGACATCGCTGATGGCTATTTCTGCGGTGATGACGTGCTCTCCATCGGGGCGCTGTCCGCATTGCATGCAGCGGGTAAACGCGTGCCCGAAGACGTGGGGCTGATCGGGCTCAACGATATGGAAATGGCGCGCTGGCGCAATATCGACCTCACCACCATTCGCCAACCAATCCCTGAGGTGGTACGTCTCTCGGTTGAGATGGTGTGCCAGATGCTAGAAGATCAAGACCTGCCTGTTCAGGCCCATCTGCTGCCGTCCGAGCTGGTAGAGCGCGGCACCCTGCCTGCGCTTTCCTGATCGGGCTCAGATGTAGGTGGCAAACATGTTCAAGCGGCCCAGATAGAGCCGCTTGAAGAGGTATTTATCAGCGTAGCAGCGCCGGGCGCGCATCAACCCACGCCCCGCCAGAGCGCGCAGATTCAACACAGTAATGCACCGCCGCCATAGAACGCAGACCATCGGTCGCAGTTGGGAACGCCCCGTGCGCCTGGCCACGGATTGCGGCTGCGAGATCCACATAGATGTTGGCCACAGCCATCGGGAAGCCCTCTGGGTGGGCGATCGCAACACGCGACAGACGCCCCGCCTCATCCGAAAGCCCGCCTTCACCTTTTTCCATGATCTGAGTGCGGCCACCCAGCGGAGTATAGTAAACTTGGTTGGGTTGCTCCGCATGCCAGCGCAGACCACCGGTTTCGCCAAATACCTGAATTTCAAACCCGTGCTGACGACCAATCGCCACCGAAGAGGTCCACAGACGGCCCACGGTGCCGCCTTCCATGCGGAAGTTGACCATTGCGTCATCTTCCAGTTCACGGCTGGCAATGGTTGAGGCGAAATCGGCCGAAACCTCTTTGACCTCATCACCGGCAATGAAACTGGCCATATGCATTGCGTGGATGCCGCAATCGGCGAACTGGCCGGACACACCCGCCATTGCCGGATCATAGCGCCAGCGCACCCGTGGATTATCCGCATCACCTGCGTCACCGTGGTGGCCGTGGCTAAAGTTCGCCACAATCACCCGCACCTTGCCAATTTCGCCATTGGCCACCATCTGGCGCATTTCACGCACCATCGGATAGGCGGAATAGCAATAGTTCACCGCGCAGATTTTGCCGCTGGATTTGGCGATTTTTACAATCTCCTCACCCTCTTCAACCGTCATGGTCATCGGCTTTTCGCACAGCACGTTAAAGCCCGCTTCCAGGAAGGATTTGGTGATCTCGAAATGGGTCGAGTTCGGCGTCGCCACCGTCACCAGATCAATACGATCATCGCGACCCTTTTCACCCGCCAGCATCTCCTGCCAATTGCCATAGGCACGGTCTGCTGCCACGCCCAGACGCTGGGCGTAATCACGCCCGCGTTGCGCGTCATGATCCAGCGCGCCAGCTGCCAATACAAAATTGCCATCCGCCTGCGCGCCCATACGGTGGGCCGGCCCGATCTGGCTGCCTTCGCCGCCGCCAATCATACCCCAGTTCAAACGTGTCATGATGATTCCTCTCAGAAACCGATGCTTTGCAGATATTCGCGGTTCGCTTGCGCGTCTTCGGTGGGTGTGCCTGGCAAGGTTGGATCACAATCCTGTTCAACTGTGCACCAGCCGTCAAATCCGGCCTCCAGCAGCACCTGACGCACCGCGGGGAAATCAACATCCCCCTGCCCCAGGTTGCAGAAGATCCCCTGGCCGCAGGCCTTGTAGAAATCGGTGCGGTTGGCCACCACATCAGCTTTCACATCCGGGTTGATGTCTTTGAAATGCATATAGCTGATGCGTGAGACATTGCGCTTCATAAAGGCAACCGGATCAAAGCCCGCATAGGAATGGTGGCCAGTGTCAAAACAGATTTTCAACAGGTCCTCATCCACCTCATTCAGCAGACGATCAAGCTCGGGCTCAAAATCCATAAAGCCCGCAGCATGGGCGTGAATGCCCACGGTCAGCCCGTGATCCACACCGATCTTGGCTGCTTCCTGAATACGGTCGCGGAAGGCAATCCATTCCGCCTTGTCCATCTGCTCTGCCTCATCGGCACGCCCGGCCGTGGGGGCGCGGCGCGGTGAGATCGAATCAATCAGCACCAGGTGTTTTGCATTATGAGCCTGAAGCGCCTTACAGGTCCGCACGGTGCCATCCAGCACATCATCCCAGGCGGATGCGTCGTGGAACGGGCGGAACACCACGCCACCAATCAGCTCCAGATCAAACTCATCCAGCGCTTCTTTCAGCTCTGCCGGATCTTCGGGCATAAAGCCAACCGGCCCCAGCTCGATACCCTTATAGCCCGCCTCGGCGCAGTCCTTCAGCACTGAACGCCAGGTGGGGTTGCGCGGATCATCCGCAAATTCCACGCCCCAGCTGCAGGGCGCATTGCCAATCAAAATGGTCATTCTCAGGTATCCTTAGTCAGAGATAACATCTTGCCAGCGCCCGCTTTCAGCAGAACGCAAAGCCGCATCGGTCACTTCGATCACGGCCAGGCCATCTTCGAAGGTGGGCCAAAGGTTTTCACCGCGATGAATCGCCGTCAGAAAATCCTTGGCCTCGATAGTGATCTGATCCTGGTAACCAGTGCCATGCCCCGGCCCCAGACAGAAAGGTTCGTAATCCGGGTGGGCAGGCCCGGTCAGGATCTTGGTGTAGCCGCGCGCAGCCTCTGGGCCTTCCGCGCGATACAGCCACAGGGCATTTTGATCTTCCTGATCAAACTTGATGCTGCCCTTGGTTCCAAAGATTTCATAAGCATAGCCCATTTTGCGCCCGGTCGCGACGCGTGAAGAAAACAAATGCCCCATGACGCCGTTTTTGAACCGACACATCATCTGCACCTGGTCATCATTGGTGACGGTGCCGCCGGGGCGATCACGATGCACGGTTTCAACCTCAGCCATCACCCGTTCAATCGGACCCATCAACGCCAGCGCCATATTGAACAGATGCGGCGCCAGATCGCCGATGCAACCATTGGCGATACCATCAGTACGCCAGTTCACCGGAAGCGTGGGATCAGCCAGGAAATCTTCGGCGTTTTCGCCGCGAAACCAGGTCACATCCCCAATCGCACCCTCGGCCAGCAGCTTGCGCGCATATTGAGTCGCCGGGGTGCGGATGTAGTTATAGCCAACCATATTGATATGACCGCACGCCGCCTGAACCATAGCCTGCGCATCCTCAAGCGAGGCCCCCATGGGTTTTTCGCAAAACACAGGCTTACCTTTTGCAAAGGCCGCTTCGGCAATCTCGCGATGATACGCCTGCGGCGTCGCGATCACCACGGCCTCGACCTCGGGATCATTGACCAGAACGCGCCAATCCGCCGTTGCCCGCCGAAAGCCAAAGCTCGCTCGGTAGCGTTCCGCAGAAGCCTCGCTTGAGGCACAGATCATCTCAAGCCGGGGGCGCAGAGGCAGGTCAAACACAGCCGCCGCCGCAGACATGGCCACAGAATGCGCCTTGCCCATATAGCCACCACCAATGATGCCAACTCCGATTTCCGTCATCCGTTCCTCCTCCTCAGAAAGCACTTGCAACCGGTTGCAAAAGTGATAGCTTCGGATTCGTTGCGACACAAGGCTCAATCTTCACACTGTGAAAGAATTCTGGCCACGACAGACGTCGCAAATCGGGAGGACTTTATGAGCGATCAAACCGTGCGACTGACTGTGGCGCAGGCAATCATTCGATATCTGGAAAACCAGTTCATCGAAATTGACGGGGAAGAGCTGCGCCTGTGCGGCGGCGGCTTTGGTATCTTTGGCCATGGCAATGTGTGCTGCCTGGGCGAGGCCCTATATAATGCGCAGGACACGCTGCCGCTGTATCGGGGCCAGAATGAACAGGGCATGGGCTTTGCCGCGGCCGCCTATGCCAAACAATGGCTGCGCCAGCGTTTTATGTTCTGCACCGCATCAGCCGGGCCCGGCACCGCAAATCTTTTGACCTCTGCCGCGCTGGCCCATGCCAACCGGCTGCCGATGCTATTGCTGTGTGGCGACGCCTTTGTCACCCGCTTGCCCGACCCTGTGTTGCAACAGCTCGAACATTTTGGCGATCCAACCTTTGGGGTGAATGATTCCTTCAAAGCCGTGTCGCGTTTCTGGGATCGTATCAGCCATCCGGCGCAAATCCTGCAATCGCTGCCCGCCGCATTGGCCACCTTGCTGGACCCGGCGGATTGTGGCCCCGCCTTTATTGGCCTGCCGCAGGATGTTCAGGGCTGGACATATGACTATCCAGTTGAATTTTTTAACAAAAAAATCCATCGCATCCGCCGCATTGCCGCTGATCTGGATGAAGTAGCCGATGCCGCAGCGGCGTTGCGCGCCGCCAAACGTCCGATGATCATTGCCGGGGGCGGGGTGCAATATTCACGCGCCGTTGCTGAGCTCACCGCCTTTGCCGAAACGCATCAGATCCCGGTGGTCGAATCCATTGCAGGGCGCGCCAACCTTGTGGCCAGCCATGATCTCAACATCGGCCCGATTGGCGTGACCGGATCTAATTCCGCCAACACAATCGCCGAAGAAGCCGATGTGATCCTCTCGGTAGGCTGCCGCCTGCAGGATTTCACCACCGGTTCCTGGACCGCCTTTGCCAAGGACGCGCAGATCATCGGCCTTAACGCCGCGCGCCACGATGCGGGCAAACACCGTTCATTGCCTGTAGTGGGCGATGCCAAACTGGGGCTGACCACCTTGGGCGCAGCGCTTGAAGGCTATAAAGCGCCCGAAAGCTGGACCGCCAAAGCCCGCGCAGAACGCGCAAAATGGGATGAATACGTCACCCAGAACACCACCCCCGGCAATGGCCCGAACTCATACGCGCAGGCCATCGGCGTGGTCAACGCGCTGTGTGATCCCCGCGACCGGGTGCTTGCCGCGGCCGGCGGGCTTCCTGCCGAAGTCACCGCCAACTGGCGCACATTGGATGTGGGCACCGTGGATGTGGAGTTTGGTTTCAGCTGCATGGGCTATGAAATCGCAGGCGGCTGGGGCGCGCGCATCGCACAGGCAGAACGCGAGCCCGATCAAGACACCATCGTCTTCTGCGGTGATGGCTCATATCTTTTGATGAACTCTGACATCTATTCATCGGTCCTGACCAATAAGAAGCTTATCCTGCTGGTGCTCGACAACGGTGGCTTTGCGGTGATCAACAAGCTGCAAAACAACACCGGCAACGAAAGTTTCAACAACCTGATCGCCGACACGCCTACGGCCACCACTCAGGTTGGGGTGGATTTTGCCGCCCACGCGGCCTCGATGGGGGCACGTACCGAAACCGTGGCAACCCCCGAAGAGCTGGGCCACGCCTTCCTGCGCGCCAAAGCCGCTGATCGCACCAGCGTGATTGTCATGAAGGTTGATGCCTATGAAGGCTGGACCAAAGAAGGCCACACCTGGTGGGAAGTGGGCACCCCCCATATCACCAACAGTGACCGCGTGCGCCAGGCCCATATCGATTGGGAAAGCAGCCGCTCCAAACAGCGAAAGGGCGTATGATGGAAGCCTTGATGAACGGCATCCGCAAAGGTCGCTTTGTGGTCTTTGGGCGTGCGGGCATGGATATGTACGCCGACCCACAGGGAACCCGTGCCGAACACGCAGATCTGTTTCGCGCCGATCTCGGCGGATCATCCGCCAATATCTGCGCGGGCCTGTGCAAACTGGGCATGCAGTCTGCACTGGTCACCTCGGTCAGTGATGACACCGTAGGGCGGTTCTGCACCAATAAATTGGCGCATTACGGGGTGGATACCCAATACATAAAGGTGCTGGGCGGCGAATACCGTGTGTCGCTTGCGGTCTATGAAAGCGTGCTGGAGGATTTCCAGCTTTGCATCTATCGCAACAATGCGGTGGATTTCCAGGTCACCGATAAAGACGTCGACCAGGTGGATTATCAAAGCTTTGGCGCATTGGTGACCGCTGGTACCGTCTTCGCGGCAGAGCCTTCGCGCAGTTCCACCTTCCGCGCCTTTGAAAATGCCCGCGCCGCCGGGCTGCCGGTGATCTTTGACATTGATTACCGCCCATACAGCTGGCCCTCGGCCGAGGTCGCCTCGGATGTGCTCACCTGCGCGGGTGAACAAAGCGATCTGATCGTTGGCAACGACGAAGAGTTCGGCTTCATGGCAGGCGACCCTTCAAAAGGGCTGGACAAAGCCCGCGAACTCGCCGCGCAAGGCAAGATGGTGATCTATAAGATGGGCGAAAAAGGCGCACTCACCATCGCAGATGGCGAAGAAATCCGCACCGGCATCTTCCCGGTCACCGCCGTCAAACCCAATGGGGCCGGCGATAGTTTTATGGCAGGTCTGCTGGCCGCCATCAGCGAAGGTCGCCCGCTGCAAGAAGCTGTGCTGCGTGGCTCTGCCTGCGCCTCCATCGTGGTGTCGCAACCGGGCTGCGCGCCCGCCATGCCCACCACCGAGCAGCTCGAAACCTTCCTCAACACCCATCCTGGCGCTACTGCCGCCTGAAAGGAACCCGCTATGCATATCGCTCCTTATGACAACCAGAACACTCCGATTGTTGACGCCGAAGACGCGCTGGTTCCGCTGAACTATTTCAACATCGTCAAACTGCGCAAAGGTGAAAGCTTCGAATACAATGTACCGGGCTATGAAACCTGCGTGGTGCCTGCAACCGGCACCGTTGATGTTGACGTAGATGGTGCAAGCTACCCGGAACTGGGCCTGCGCCGCGAAGACGTCTGGGACGCAGACCCCGAAGGCGTCTATGTGCCCGTTGGCGCCAAAGTGCGCATCACCTGCACATCAGACAGCACCGAAACCTTTATTGCCGGCGCAAAATACGACAAGGTGCTAGAGCCGTTTGACGTGCGCGCCGCCGACATTGATCTGGTACAATACGGGTCAGACGACACCAAAACCCACCGCAAAATCAAACACATCCTTGGCGCAAACCAACACGGCAAGGTCGGCCGCCTGCTGGTGTCTGAGCTCTTTACCGTTGGCGAAGGCGGCTGGTCTGGTTTCCCAAGCCACAAACACGACACCGACCGCCGTGATGAAAACGGAGAGCTGATCGAGACCCGCCACGACGAGACCTATAACTTCCGCTTTAAACCCAACTACGGTTCGGGCCTGCAGATGCTGCAGCGCGAAGAGGGCAAACCCGGTGATGCCTATCACATTGTTGATGGCTCAACCCTTTGCATCGACAAGGGCTATCACCCCTGTGCGGTACTGCCGGGCTATCAGATGTATTATTTCACCATTTTGGGCGGGCTCAGCCAGCGCAGTCTGAAACAATACTTCCAGCCCACCCACGCCGAACAGCTGCACACAATTCCCGGCATCATGGATATGGTGGCAAAATTCAAATGAGCCTCGTAACCCTAAAAGATGTCCTACAGCCCGCGCTGCAACACGGTTATGCGGTGGCGGGCATGGTCACCCTCGGCTGGGAAGACATGCGCGCCTATGTGGCCGCCGCCGAAGCCGAAAACTGCCCGCTGATTTTGCAGGCGGGCCCGGGCTGTCGCGCCCATACGCCGCTGCCGGTTCTGGGCAAGATGTTTCGCCATCTGGCAGAACAGGCCAGCGTGCCGGTGGTGGCGCATCTTGATCACGGCTACACCTATGAGGAATGCCAAGAGGCGCTCGATGCGGGCTTTACCTCGTTGATGTTTGATGGCTCGCGCAAACCGCTGGCTGAAAACATTTCTGAGACCCGGCGCGTGGTCGAACTCGCCCATGGGGCCGGGATCTCCTGCGAGGGGGAGATCGGCTTTGTGGGTTATGACGGCGGCGAAGGTTCCGCGGGCACCAACCCACAAGAGGCCGCTGAATTTGCCCGCGAAACCGGTGTGGACGCCATGGCAATTTCCGTAGGCAATATGCATCTGCAAACCGATCAAAGCGGCGGTCTGGATGAGGCGCGCATTGGGGAAATTCAGGCGCTAACCTCAGTGCCCTTGGTGATCCACGGCGGCTCTGGCGTGCCTGCAGCCCAGCGTCAGCATCTCGCCCGCACCACCAATATCTGCAAGTTCAACATCGGCACCGAATTGCGTCAGGCCTTTGGCACGGCTCTGCGTGCGGCAGTCAACAAGGATGAAACCCGCTTTGATCGGGTGGAAATCCTAAAAGACACCCACGCACCGGTCATGCAGGCGGCGCGCACGGTACTGCAAGCAATGAAGAGGCCCTCATGATCAGAATTGGACTTCTCGGCTGTGGCCGCATTGGTCAGGTACATGCCCGCGCCATCAAAGACATCGTTGATGCGCAGGTGGTTGCAGTGGCAGATGCGCTGCCTGCTGCTGCCGAAACCCTCGCACAAACCACGGGTGCCACGGTACGCAGTGCCGATCAGATTATCGCCAGCGATGATATTGATGCGGTGGTGATCGGCACCCCCACCACCACCCATTACGATCTGATCCACGCCTGCGCCCGCGCTGGCAAAGCGATCTTTTGCGAGAAACCGGTGGATCTTTCCTCTGATCGCATCCGCGACTGTATTGAGGTGGTCGAAGACAGCAAGACCCCCTTCTTCACCGCTTTTAATCGCCGCTTTGACCCAAACTTTGCCGAGGTGCAACGCCGCATTAGCGCCGGTGATATTGGCGCGGTAGAGCTTGTGACCATCCTGTCGCGCGACCCTTCCCCACCACCGGTTGACTACATCAAAACCTCCGGCGGGCTGTTCCGCGATATGATGATCCACGATCTTGATATGGCGCGTTTCCTACTCGGCGAAGAGCCTGTTTCGGTGTTTGCAGTTGGATCAGCGCTGGTAGATCCAGAAATAGGTAAAGCCGGGGATGTAGACACCGCAGCGGTCACATTGACCACCGCAAGCGGCGCGATCTGTCAGATCTCCAACTCTCGTCGTGCCACCTATGGCTATGATCAACGTATCGAAGTCCATGGTGCCAAAGGCATGCTGCGCGCCCACAACCAGCTGGAAAACACGGTTGAATTGGCCAATGCACAGGGTTTTGTGCAGGCCCCGACGCAGAATTTCTTCCTGGAACGCTACGCGCAGGCCTATATCAACGAGATGACCAGCTTTGTTGCAGCGTTGAATACCGGCACCGCGCAAAGCCCCAATATCCATGATGGGCTCAAGGCACAGCTCTTGGCTGATGCCGCTGCGCACAGTCTTGAAACCGGGCAAGCTGTTGCGCTGTAACAGGCTCTAACGCGTGCAAATCTAACACAACCGGGCAACCACTCCCCTGCCCGGCTGTGGGCCAGCCGCAGAATTCACGGTCCCCCTACCGTATTCGGGCTGGCCTCCATTTATCCACAATTCTCCCAACCCAGCGCTCGGCGGTCTGCCGATGCGTCTGCGCGGGAAAACCCAATTTCAATCACCTGTTTTTACCTCGACCCGGCACTGGCATGTCGCTATTTTGCAGCCGCTGATACTCTACATCCAGATCTGCGAAAGACCCCCACGATGAATTTGCGTGAACTCGAATATTTGATTGCGGTCTTTGAGCTGAAACACATGAGCCGCGCGGCTGAGTATTGTAATGTCAGCCAGCCCACGCTCAGCACCCAGATCAAAAAGCTGGAGCAGGAGCTGGGGGTGCAATTGTTTGAACGCACCGGCCGCCAGGTTCTTCCAACGGAAACCGGGCTTAAAATCATCGAATGTGCCCGCCGCATCATCACCGAGACGGTGACAATTAAAGAACTGGCCAAAGCCGCGCATGATCCGTTTTCCGGCTCCTACCGGCTGGGGGCTTTTCCAACCCTTGCCAGCTATCTTTTCCCCGATCTTGTACCGTTGCTGCGCCACGCCATGCCAGAAACCCGCCTGGTGCTGATCGAAGAGAAATCCGAACAACTGCTGGAAAAACTGCTGAAACGTCAGATCGATGCGGCCTTCCTGACCCTCCCCATCGAGGCGGATGGTCTGGTGGTTGAACACGTGTTTGACGATCCCTTCTATGTGGCGGTCTCACCGGAAAACCCGCTGTCGCAACGGGACAATATCAACACGGCGACGCTGGCACAGGAACATTTGCTGCTGCTCGAGGAAGGCCACTGCCTGCGTGATCAGACGCTTGAATTCTGCCAATTCATGAACGCCGGTGAGGATGTGGATTTTCGCGCCACAAGCCTGGAAACCCTGCGCCAGATGGTACGCGCCAACTCTGGTGTCACCGTCATGCCGGAAATCGCCATCAACAAAGGGGACAGTGGCGACATCCGCTACCTGCCTTTTGAAGGTGGGGAAACCTATCGCTCCATTGCCTTTGTGCGCCGCAAAAGCAGCCCCAGAGCACCGGTTTTTGATCGCATCAATGCGCAGTTGAAGATCTGGCAGAAAACACTCCAGCCCCCCACATCGCCTTAAACGGCACCACCTTCATAGCTCACATCTATCAATTAGATAGAAACAATCACTTTGATATATTGATTCAACCCCGGTATCGCCTCCCCATCGGAAGCGCTCATACCTGTTTGGCACAGTGGCTTCCTGCTCAAACATGAAACGGCAAGCTCCTGTTTTGCCTTTAAAATCAAGCGAAAGAGAGACAACGTGTCTTTGATCAACACTGCCATCAAACCCTTCAAAGCAACCGCATTTAAAAACGGTCAATTTGTCGACATCACCGAAGCCGACGTTGCTGGCAAATGGGCGATTTTCTTCTTTTATCCTGCTGATTTCACCTTTGTCTGCCCCACCGAGCTGGAAGATCTGCAAAACGAATACGCCACGCTGAAAGAGCTCGGCGCCGAGGTCTATTCCGTCTCGACCGACACACATTTCTCCCACAAGGCGTGGCATGCAACGTCGCCCGCGATTGGCAAAATCCAATACTACATGGTGGGCGATCAGACCGGCACCATCACCCGCAACTTTGATGTGATGCGCGAAAACGAAGGTCTGGCGGATCGCGGCACCTTTGTTGTTGATCCCGATGGCATCATCCAGATCATGGAAACCACCTGCGAAGGTGTTGGCCGCAACGCATCCGAGCTGGTGCGCAAGCTGAAAGCAGCAATCTACATTCGCAACAACCCCGGTGAGGTTTGCCCGGCAAAATGGGAAGAAGGCGAAGCCGTTCTGGCCCCCTCCCTTGACCTCGTAGGCAAAATCTAAAGCGGCAACAGCCCTTTAACGCCCCGCCTGCCCTGGCAGGTGGGGCACCTCCGCGCCCCATCGCCGTTAAAGACACATTAAGTCGCAAAAACCCGCTGTTTTGCGAAAGGAATCCCTATGCTTGATCAAAATCTTAAAACGCAATTGAGTGCCTATCTGAAAAACCTGCGCCGCCCGCTGGAACTGGTTGCCTCGCTTGATGACGGCAAAGCCTCCAAGGATATGGAAGCGCTGCTGAACGATATTGCCGAAACCTCTGATCAGGTGCGCTGGTCGCACAGTTCTCAGGGCGGCGGTCAGGATCGGGTCCCCTCTTTTGCCATCACCAGCCCCGAAGCCGATGCCAAAGTCAGCTTTGCGGGTCTGCCGCTGGGTCATGAATTTACTTCACTTGTGCTGGCGCTTTTGCATGTGGGTGGTCACCCGCCAAAAATCGATGATGCCACCATCGCCCAGATCAAGGCGCTGAAAGGCCCCTATGATTTTGAAGTCTTCTTTTCCTTGTCCTGCCAGAACTGCCCCGATGTGGTGCAGGGCCTGAACACAATTGCCGCGCTCAATCCCAAGGTCAAAGTGACCTCAATCGATGGCTCGCTGTTTCGCGAAGAAGTGGAAGCGCGCGAAATCATGTCGGTGCCGGTGGTGTTTTTGAATGGCGAACCCTTTGCCTCTGGCCGGATGGAGATCGAACAGGTCCTCGCCAAACTCGACACGGGCTCTGATGAACGCGCCGCCAAAGAAATCGCCGCTAAAGACCCGTTTGACGTTTTGGTTGTTGGTGGTGGCCCAGCCGGTGCGGCCGCAGGCATCTATGCCGCGCGCAAAGGCATTCGCACTGGTATCGCAGCGCAGCAGTTTGGCGGCCAGGTGCTGGAAACTCTGGCGATTGAGAACCTGATTTCTGTGCCCCATACCGAAGGGCCAAAACTCGCGCAGGCGCTGGAAACCCATGTGGGTGAATATGACGTTGATGTCATGAACCTGCAGACCGCCACCAAACTGATCCCGGCCCCTGCCGCAGGTGGGTTGCACACGATTGAACTGGCCAATGGTGCCAGCGTGCAGTCCAAAACCCTGATCCTCTCCACCGGGGCACGCTGGCGCCAGCTTGGTGTGCCGGGTGAAGAGAACTACCGCAACAAAGGTGTGGCCTATTGCCCGCACTGCGATGGCCCGTTGTTCAAAGGCAAGCGCGTTGCGGTTGTTGGTGGCGGCAACTCTGGCGTTGAGGCAGCCATTGATCTGGCGGGTATTGTGGCCCATGTGACCTTGTTGGAGTTTGACAGCAAGCTGCGCGCTGATGCGGTGTTGCAAACCAAACTGCGCAGCCTCCCCAATGTGGAGATCATCACCAACGCCATGACCACCGAAGTCAAAGGCGATGGCAAACGCGTCACCGGGCTCACCTATAAAGAGCGCACCAGCGATGCAGCCAAAGACATCGCCCTTGAAGGTGTGTTTGTGCAAATCGGTCTGGTGCCAAACACCGAATGGCTCAACGGTGCGATTGATCTGTCGGAACGGGGTGAAATTATCACCGATCTGCGCGGTGAAACCTCGCTGCCGGGGGTTTTTGCTGCCGGGGATGCTACGATCACGCCCTATAAGCAGATCATCATCTCAATGGGGGAAGGGGCCAAAGCAGCGCTGTCAGCCTTTGACTATCTCATCCGTATGAACCCCGACGCATAAAGACAGTTGAAACCCGGCGTGCTGATCACCGGGTTTCGACCCTAACACAGCGTTTATCTGCAGTTTCACGAACCCGTTGAAATTCCGCCCGCCATCCGTGTCACGTTAGAGGTCTCGCCTCGCCGCCACTGGCTTGGCGATACACCTGTTTCGCGCAAAAACGCGCGATTGAAATTGGATTTTGTATTGAAGCCGCTGTCCAGCATTGCAGCGGTCACACTGGCCCCCTGTTCGATCCTGCTGCACGCATGGCGAACCCGCCAGGAATTGATATAGCGTGACACATTGGCACCCGTTGCACGATTGACCGCCATAGACAGGCGTTTTTCAGGCAGATGCAGCCGACGGGCCAGCCGCGCCAGGGTCAGGTTGGGATCCAGATGCAGCGGCTCACGCGTTAAAAACACTTCCAAACTTTTGATAATCTCGATGTCTTCCTGGCTTGTTTGCCGCGGCGCTTGCGGCGTGGCTTGCCCCTCATCACTGGCCTCAACCCCCGGTGCACCACTGGCCGAGGGGCTGCCGCTCAACACGCCCAAAAGCAAAAGCGCCAGCGAAGAGGAAATCGTGATCAGCCAGTTGGCCCACTCCGCATTGTTGGTCAGAAATGCCACCACAATCAGCACATCACTTAGGGCCGAACCAATCAGCGCCCAGCCCAAAACCTGCCAAAGCATCGCAGGCACCCGCCCTGCCTCAAGCCGGGCCAGCGGCATGTCAGAGCCCGCGCGCAGCTGCAACAAAAGCGCCCCGCCGTAGCCCGCAAAAACAAGCGGAACAACAAAATCGATCGTCTCGGGAGCAAAGACGCGGCAAAACAGGGTAAAGGCCGGGGCCACCGCATGCACCAGCATTGCCCGCAACGACATCCGCCTGACCAGCGCATCTTGAAAACTGATCCAAGCCAGCGGCGGCACCAATGTGGCGCTCACCGGTAAGATGGGCTGCAATTCGATAATGCCATACCCCCCGACCAAGGCAACAAGCAGCGACTGAACCGCGCAGGCGAACAAAAACAACACCAGAAACAGCCTGCCCTCTGACAGGGCGGTGCGGATCGCAAGATAGCCAAGAACAAGGGCAACAAAGGCAGGGATCGGAATCATGGGCATGGGGCGACTATTGTCCAAAAACCGGATTGTGACGACCTGAATCCCGAAAACAGGACGCCACACTCCGCAGTTTTCTCCATCGCTTGGACATCGTTCACCTATGGAGGTTCCTATGAAACGTCTCGCTCTTGGCGCATTGTTCACCCTATGCGCGGCTTTGCCCGCCGTCGCCGATATGTTGCCCGGCTATGACCGTTTTGATCTGAAAGCCGCGCATCGCGCCCGGCCCATCGCCGCGTCAATCTGGTATCCGGCCGCAAACCCAACCTACCCGGCCCCGGTGGGGGACGGGCCGATTTTTGATCCTAGCCTTGCCTTCATCGGCCCAGCCGTCGCTGCAGGAAAACACCCGCTGGTGCTGTTGTCACACGGGTCTGGCGGCAATGCGGATGCTCTGGGCTGGCTCAGCAGCGCGCTGGTGGCACGTGGTGCGATTGTGCTTGCGGTCAATCATCCCGGCTCTACCAGCGGTGACAGCTCGCCGCGCAGATCCGTCGATCTTGCGGCGCGGGCAAATGATCTCTCCGCCGCGCTTGATATGGCGCTTGCAGATCCGGCCTTTGCCCCGTTCATCGATGAAAACCACATTGGGGTTGTCGGGTTCTCGCTGGGCGGTGCAACCGCGCTTGGCCTTGCGGGGGTGCGTTTCAACGGCGCGGCTCAGGATGCAAACTGCGCAACCGGCCCCGACGCGGCGGACTGCGTTTTCTTCCATCTCGGTGGGGTCCGCTTTGCCGACCACCCGGGCTTTGCCAGCAACATGCGCGATCTGCGCATCAACGGTGCGGTGATCATTGATCCCGGTTTTGGCGGCGCGGTTGATCCCGCAAGCCTCAATCAGGCCATCTCAGGCATAACATTGATCAACCTTGGTGACGCAGACCGCCTTGGCGCGGCGGATGTCGGCCCCAATGGCAACGGGCTCGCAAACCGCCTGCCCGACACCACCTATGTTGAAATCAGCCCGGCAAATCATTTCACCTTTCTCGCCACCTGCAAACCTAACGCGGCACAGATGCTCGCGGACTATGGTGACGATCCCATCTGCACCGACCCCAAAGACACCGATCGCGCCTCCGTTCACACGCAGCTGATTGATGTAATCGCAGCCGGGTTTGGCCTATAACCACAACCTCCTTCCCCGCCTTAGGAGGAGACCACCCACAATGCACCATTCTGGCGGCTGACCGACCTCACGTCGATGGACGCCCGTTTGCTGTGCTGATCACCGATGCCCAGGCGGGGGCGTTCAAAATTTCTCTCGTCCATACTCAGAGAGGTTTGCAGCCTGTGATACACATCCCTAATCTGTTCCTTGCTTCTCTCCACTTTGATCGCAGTATTTAAATGGACATATTCCGCCCCCGAACACAGCCCCCCAGCCTCTCGGCACTGATCTGCTTTGAGGCGGCTGCGCGCCACGAAAGCTTTACCGCCGCCGCCGAAGAGCTGGGCCTCACCCAAAGCGCCGTCAGCAAAACCATCCGCGAGCTTGAGGCAACCCTGGGCGTCCAGCTGTTTCGCCGGGTCGGGCGCGGCATCAAACTCAGCGCGGTGGGGCGCAGCTATGCCGCCGACACCACCCGCGATCTGCACAAACTTGAACACTCCCGCCATCGCGCCATGCTTTTGGGTCAGGGCAAACATCTGCTCAGGGTCGCAACCCTGCCCACATTCACCAACCTCTGGCTGGTGCCGCGCCTGCCCGAGTTTCTAAGCACCCATCCCGAAATCGAGCTTGAATTCGCCACCCGGCTGCTGCCTTTTGATCTGGGCGCAGATAGTTTTGATCTGGCGTTTCACTATGGCCTTCAAAACTGGCCCGACACCCGGATGATCCCGCTGTTTGGCGAAGAAATGTTGCCCGTTTGCACCCCTGAATTTCAGGCCGCACATGGGCTCGGCTCTCCTGCGACCATCTACAAGATGCGCCTGCTGCATATGACAAGCCGCCCGCGCGCCTGGAGCGATTGGTTCCAACACGCTGGCATCCATGCGCTGCCCCCGGCCCCCGGTCTGAGCTTTGATCAATACGGCATGGTGATCAATGCGGCCCTGTCTGGCCTGGGTGTGGCCCTGGTGCCCCGCCATATGGTCGCGCCCGAACTGCGCACAAACCAACTGATCGCGCTTGCGCCAAAGATGCCCGCCTCTGACACCGCCTATTATATCGTGCATCCCACCGGCCCCTTGAGCCAAAGCGCAAAGGCCTTTGTCAGCTGGGTGCAGGGGCTCACCGCTGAAGTGAAACCATATGGAATGAGTGCGCAACAAAAAGACAACTAATACTTATGGTTTAAATCACCTACATCTGATCAGACCCCGCGCCCCACAGCCGTTTCATCCCGTCAGGATCCCGCCATGTCTCATATCTCCGCCAATGAAATCCGCCATCAGTTTGCTCAGGCCATGTCGGCGATGTTTCGCGATGAAGTTCCCGCCTATGGCACGCTGGTGGATATGGTCGCTTCCATCAATGACACCACGCTGAAAACCAACCCAGACCTGGCCGAACGCCTTGTGGCCACCGATGGGATTGACCGGCTGAACGATGAACGCCACGGCGCAATCCGGGTGGGCACCGGGGCCGAACTCAGCATGCTGCGCCGGATGTTTGCGGTGATGGGGATGCAGCCGGTTGGCTATTACGATCTCTCGGTCGCGGGCATCCCGGTGCATTCCACCGCCTTCCGCCCGGTTTCGGCCGAGGCCCTGGCCCATAACCCCTTTCGCATTTTCACCTCATTGCTGCGCATTGACCTGATTGCGGATGCTGATCTGCGCCAGATCGCCCGTGATCTGCTCGCCAATCGCAACATTTTCACCGACCGCGCGGTTGCGCTGATCCAACAGGCCGAAACCGCCGGTGGGCTGACACAGGCTGAGGCGGATGAATTTGTCACCGAAGCGCTGGAAACCTTCCGCTGGCATTCCAACGCCCAGGTGGATCAGGCCACCTTTGAACGCCTGTTGGCGCAGCACCGGCTGATCGCGGATGTGGTCTGTTTCAAAGGCCCCCATATCAACCATCTCACCCCGCGCACCCTCGATATCGACACGGTGCAGACCGACATGCCCAAACGGGGCATCACCGCCAAAGCCGTGGTCGAAGGCCCCCCCAGCCGCGCTTGCCCGATCCTGCTGCGCCAGACCTCATTCAAGGCGCTGACCGAAGCGGTGCGGTTCAAACAGGGCGACAGCTGGATCGATGGCCACCACACCGCCCGCTTTGGCGAAATCGAACAGCGCGGGGTGGCGCTGACACCCAAGGGTCGCGCGCTTTATGATGCATTGCTCAACAATGTTCGCGCCCGTGTCACCCCC
Organism: Tritonibacter aquimaris; assembly: GCF_009617595.1. Lineage (GTDB taxonomy): Bacteria > Pseudomonadota > Alphaproteobacteria > Rhodobacterales > Rhodobacteraceae > Epibacterium > Epibacterium aquimaris. Next base: position 80,639 of record NZ_WIXK01000008.1, read on the forward strand.
GCGCCCGATGGCTCCAACGCCGATGAATACACCGCGGTGCTGGCAGAAGAATTTGCCGCCTTCCCCGATGACTGGGCCAAAATCCGCGCGCAAGAATTAGGCTATTTCCACTATTTCCCCAAAAATCCCGGCGCGGATCCGGTCTCGATCCAATCGCTGGAAGACGCCATCAGCAAGGGGCTGATCGATTTTGCCCCGCTCACCTATGAAGACTTCCTGCCGGTCTCAGCTGCCGGTATCTTTCAGTCAAACCTAGGCGATGATGATGTGGCCACCCCGGAAGGCAACGCAAATCAAACCCTGTTTGAACAGGAACTCGGCGCACCGGTGCTGGATCCCTTTGCCCATTACGCCGGGCTTGAGCAGCGCTCGATTGATGCAAGCCTCGCGCTGCTTGCCCGCCCCACAACGGCCTGACACACTCCTCAGCTTCGCGGTGCGCAAACACAAACCGCCCAAAGCATGCTCTGGGCGGTTCATTTCGTCTCTAATGCAGGGCAATCAGGGCCAGCGGGCGATCAAACGCGCCCGGTTCACGGCATCAGGAATTTCTAATACCACCCGCGCCCCGCAGGATTTAGCCCATTTTTTCGCTGGAGAAACTGCCGGGGCTTGCGGGGAAGACCACGGTTTTAGTACCGTTCAGAAACACCCGATGGTGCACATGGGCGTGGATGGCGCGTGAAAGCACCTGGCTTTCCACATCGCGCCCCAACGACACGTAATCTGACGCTGACTGCGCGTGATTGATGCGCACGATGTCTTGTTCGATGATCGGGCCTTCATCCAGATCCGCCGTCACATAATGTGAGGTGGCACCAATCAGTTTCACCCCTTTCTCAAACGCCTGTTTGTATGGGTTTGCGCCTTTGAACGACGGCAGGAAGGAATGGTGGATATTGATGATGCGGCCCGACATCTTCTGGCACATTTCATCGGACAGGATCTGCATATAGCGCGCCAATACGATCAATTCCGCACCGGTGTCTTCCACCACCCGCATGATCGCGGCTTCGGCCTCGGGTTTGTTTTCCTTGGTCACTTTGATGCAGTGGAACGGAATATCCTGGTTCACCACAACCTTTTGATAATCCATATGGTTTGAGATCACCGCCACCACTTCGATCGGCAGTGCCCCGATGCGGGCACGATAGAGCAGATCGTTGAGGCAATGACCAAAACGGCTGACCATAATGATGACTTTCATCTTCTCGGCCTCATCGTGGAAGGCCCAGGTCATCTCAAACTGTTCGGCCACAGCGGCAAAATCCGCCTGCAGCTCCTCAAGGCGCGCACCGGTTTCCGCAGCAAAGCTGATGCGCATGAAAAACTGCCCGGTCTCGCCATCGTCATATTGCGACGCATCCGAAATATTGCAGCCGTGATCGGCCAGAAAGTTTGAAACAGCAGCCACAACCCCGCGGGTTGAAGTGCAGGTGACGGTGAGACAGAATTTTTGCATGATGTCCTCAGGAGAAAGAGCTGACGGCACCCAAAGCGCCGCCAGAGGGAATTAAGCGGTGAGCCCTTCGGGCTCAGCCAGATCATGGGCGCGGCAGCAGGCGGTCACGGTATTGGCCAGCAGGCAGGCAATGGTCATCGGCCCGACACCGCCGGGCACCGGGGTGATGGCGCCTGCCACTTCGGCGGCGCTGGCAAAATGAACATCGCCCACCAGACGGGTCTTGCCTGCGCCTTTTTCCGGCGCATCAATCCGGTTGATGCCCACGTCAATCACCGTGGCCCCGGGTTTGACCCACGCGCCCGTCACCATTTCCGCACGACCCACCGCCGCCACCAGAATATCGGCCTGACGGCAGACCATTTCGATGTCTTTGGTACGCGAATGCGCAATGGTCACGGTGCAGCTGTCGCCCAAAAGCAGCTGCGCCATCGGCTTGCCAACAATGTTGGAACGCCCCACCACAACCGCGTTCAAGCCGCTGAGATCACCCAGATGATCGCGCAGCATCATCAGACAGCCCAGCGGGGTGCAGGGCACCATGGATTTCTGCCCTGTGCCCAAAAGCCCCACGTTAGAGACATGAAACCCATCCACATCCTTTTCCGGCGCAATCGCATTGATCACCAGATCGCTGTTGAGATGGTCGGGCAAAGGCAGCTGCACCAGAATGCCATGCACCGATGCATCTGTGTTCAGCTGATCGATCAGCGCCAGCAATGTTTCCTCTGACGTATCCGCAGGCAGCTTATGCTCAAAGGAGTTCATGCCAACTTCGACGGTCTGTTTGCCTTTGGAACGCACATAAACCGCCGAGGCCGGATCCTCGCCCACCAGCACCACCGCCAAACCGGGGGTGATGCCGTGATCCTGTTTCAGCCGGGCAACATGGCCCGCAACCTGATCACGCACTCCCGCTGCAAAAGACTTCCCGTCAATCAAGGTCGCGCTCATGATGTCGTCTCCAGACGTTCAAGCGTGGTTTCAAGCCCGTGCCACAAGGTTGTGGCCAGGGTGCGCATGCCAATCAGGGCAAGCTCGGTATCGGACCTGCGCAGGAAAAACAGGCTCATATGTTCAAAGCTCGTGCGGGTGGCGCGTCCCGGCGCCAGATCGGACGCGGGCAAATTGGCCAGCCGTTCCAACAGCGCGGTGATCTGCGCCGAGGTTTCGGCACGAATTTCAAACGCGGTCCAACCGTCGGTCTGCTCGGTCACCCGAGCCTCAGGCGCTTCGGCCAGCAGAGCGCGGGCAAAATCGGTTTCCGCCAGATCCGCGCCTTCCACCATCCATTGGTTGGGGCCGGTCCAGAACGCGCCATACTGGCCTGCGCGGGTCAGCTGCCCGGGTTCGGGCAATGTCAGGCCAAAGGGCTGCGGCGCGGTATCCGGCACCGAGAGCGACGCCAGCGCCAGCGCGCTGTTTTCACGCAGGCTGTAGCTACCGATGGTCAGGCTACGCGCATCCCGCGCGCCAAGGGCGGTGATGGGGGTCAGATCAGTCACGCAGACGCTCTCCTTTTGGATCGATAAAGTGGGCGGAAACCACCCGTACGCGGATGCTTTCACCTTCAATCGGGTTGGCGGCGACCATCTCTTCGCCGATGCGCTGATCGCCATTTTCCAGATAGCCAAGGCCAATCATCGATCCCACATGCGGCGAATAGGCCGCCGAGGTGATCCAACCCTGATCGTGATCAAGATCCACTGGATCGCCAACGTTGATCAGATGCGCCCCAGCTGTGACCGGCTGGGATTTGTCCACCGGTTCAAACCCCATAAGGCGGCGGTCATCATTGGCCATGCCTTCGCGTCGCGACATCACCGCGCCAATCGAATCTTTCTTGGCCGAGACCATTTTGCCCAGCCCCAGCATCGCGGCGGTGGTCTGACCCGTCAGCTCGTTGCCGGTGGCATGGCCTTTTTCGATCCGCAACACACCCAGCGCCTCGGTGCCGTAAGGGGTTGCGCCAAGGTCTTTGCCCTCCTGCAACAGCCGCTCCATCAACGCATTGCCGTAACGCGCAGGCACCGCCAGCTCAAAGGCCAATTCGCCCGAGAACGAAATGCGGAACAGGCGCGCGCGCAGGCCTTTGCACACGGTCAGCTCACGGCAGCCCATGAACGGGAAAGCCTCGTTAGAGATATCAACATCATCCACAATGCGTTCCAGCAGCTGGCGCGAGTTTGGCCCCGCAACCGCAAACTGTGCCCAGGCATCCGTGGTCGACATCAAGGTAACATCAAGATCCGGCCACAGACATTGGCGGGCAAATTCCATCCGCTGATACACCGGGCCTGCATTGGCGGTGGTGGTGGTGACAACATAGTGGTTTTCACCCAGACGCGCGCAGGTGCCGTCATCATACAGATGACCATCTTCCCGCAGCATCAGGCCATAGCGCACCATGCCCTCTTTCAGCGTGCCCATCATATTGGCGTAAACCCGGTTGAGGAACTCAGCCGCATCCTTGCCCTGCACATCGATCTTGCCCAGCGTGGTCACATCACAGATGCCAACACCCGAACGCACTGCCAGCGCTTCGCGATCCACGCTTTGACGCCAGTGGGTTTCACCGGGCTGCGGGAAATACTGCGCCCGCATCCATTGGCCAACCTCAACAAAAACCGCACCTTGCGACTCGGCCCAGCTGTGGCTCGGCGTCAGGCGACGGGGGCGGAAATTGGCCCCGGTGTCGCCACCACCCAACACACCCATGCTGACAGGGGTATAAGGCGGGCGGAAAATGGTGGTGCCGGTTTCGGGGATGGTTTTGCCGGTCAGCTCAGCCATCACCGCCAGCGCGGTGACATTGGCGGTTTTGCCCTGATCGGTCGCCATGCCCAATGTGGTCCAGCGTTTCAGATGTTCCACCGGGCGCATATTTTCCTGATGCGCCAGTTTGATGTCTTTGACGGTGACATCGTTCTGGAAATCTACCCAGGCGCGTTTGCTGCCGGGCACATGCCAGATCGCCTCAATCGCACCTGCTTCTTCCTGTGCTTTGGGCAAGCTGATATCAACCGCGCTACGTCCCAGTGCGCTCAGCGCCTGGCGCGCCACCGCAAGCCCATCAGCCAGCGCCTCTTGCGTGCTGCCCTGACCACGGGCCGCGCCAGCAATCAACAGACCCTTGGGCGGGTTGTCATCGGGCACAAATGTCAGCTTGGCATCATCCCAAACCGGACGGCCACGATGGTGTGACGCCAGATGCACATTTGGGTTCCAACCGCCAGAAACCGCCAGCGCGCCACAGTTCAGCCATTCGCGCTGACCATTGCGCGACATCTCGATCGAGGTCAGCCCCTTGCGGCCACGGGTGCCGGTAACAGTGGCATTGGCATAGGTGGTATAATTGCCAAAGCTTGTGACATTGGCGCGCGCATCAATCACCCCCAAGAGCGGCACGCCTTTTTGTGCCAAAGCCTGCGCCGTGCGGTGACCATCATCATTGTTGGTGAAAATCGCCACCGGTGCGTCATTGCGACGGTGCGGTGCCACCGCCCAACGGTTGGCGTAGGCGCGCATCGCCCCCGACAGCATAATGCCCGGACGGTCATTGTCGGCAAAAGGCATGTGACGCTCGGTTGCGCCCGCCGCCAGAATGGCTGATTTCGCAGTGATCCGCCACAGGGTCTGACGCACGGAATTGCCTGGCGTCACCTTATGGTCTGACACCCGCTCAACCGCGCCAAAGATGCCGTGATCATAGACCCCAAACACCGTGGTACGGCTGAGAATACGCACGTTGGACAGACTCTCAAGCTCGGCGCGCACGGCTGCAACCCACTCGGTTGCGGGCGCGTCATCAATCAGCCCGCCTTCGCCCAACAGGCGACCGCCAAGCTGGCTGTCCTCATCTGCAATGACCACTTCGGCGCCGCTGCGTGCGGCCACAAGCGCCGCCATCAAACCCGCAGCGCCCGCACCGATGATCAGCAGATCCGGGTGCAGATAGCCGCGATCATAGGCATCAGGATCGGCCTGCCCAGACAGTTTACCCAGACCCGCCGCACGGCGGATCGCCGGCTCATAGAGCTTTTCCCAAAAGGCGCGCGGCCACATAAATGTCTTGTAATAGAACCCCGCCGACAGCACCGGTGACAACAGATCGTTCACCGACAGCAGATCGCGTTCAAGTGAGCCCATGTGGTTCTGGCTTTTGGCGGTCAGCCCGTCATACAGTTCCACCACTGTGGCGCGGGTATTGGGTTCCTGCCGGCCACCATCGCGCAGCTCAATCAGCGCATTAGGCTCTTCGGAGCCAGCACTATAGATGCCGCGCGGACGGTGATATTTAAAACTCCGCCCCACCAGCTGCACATCATTGGCCAGCAGCGCAGAGGCAAGGGTGTCGCCTTCAAAGCCTTGATAAGACTTATTGTTGAAGGTGAAGTTCAGCACTTTGTTGCGGTCAATCAGACCACCCTGAATACGGCTCATTTGCCCCTCCGCGCCACTTGAGTGGCCAGTTCAGCATCCAAAATTTCATGGGTCAGCGTGTTGCGCGTCACCACCAGCCAGGATCGGTCGCCCTGCTCATGGAACCACAATTCGCGGTGCACACCCGCAGGGTTTTCGCGCATGAACACATAGTCGCAAAACGCAGCTTCGGCGTTTTCGGCCGTGGGATCTGGGCGCTCCAGCAGTGAAGCATCGCCCAGATAGGTAAACTCCTGCGCGTCACGCAGGCCAAGAAGCGGGTGCGGGATCAGCATTCGGCGACCTCCTTGCTTTTGTGGCGGATATTGACGTTTTGCACATGCTGCATCCAATGACGGCGCAGCTCATCCTGCTCGCTTCCCACGTCATAGGCAGGGGTGCAGATCGGGCGGCAGGCGCTCACGGTGATCAGCACCAGCCCTTCGGCCTGTGGTTCCAGCTCAGACCAGCGGCGCGAAAACGGCGCCCGCAGCATCTGATATTCCTCACTGGCGCGGCTGACAAACCGGGCGCTGCCGCTGATATGCAGGCCACGCCGGGTGAGAACATCAACAAAATTCACATCCACATCCGGGCGCGCCGCCAGATTGGCGCGGGTATTGGGCGAACGGATATCAGCATAGGCAATGGTGCTGTCATCGAGCACCACAAAGGTCCCCTTGGGCGACACATTGGGCCGCCCCTCACCATCAACCGAGGCCACAAAACCCAGCGGCCAGGTCTCGATCAGCTCTTTGGCACTTTTGGTAATCATCTCAGCGCCTCCTCAATGCAGGTTCGGCTGGGCACCAACGCCCTTTTCGTCAACCACATACCCGCGGGCAAAACGGTCAAAGCGATAGGCGGTGGCCACCTCATGCGGGGTATCCGTGGCAAGAAGATGGGCAAAGACATAGCCGCTTGCAGGCGTTGCCTTAAAGCCGCCGTAACACCAGCCACCGTTGAAATAGAGCCCGTCGATCGAGGTCTTGTCGATAATGGGCGAGCCATCCATCGACATATCCATCACCCCGCCCCAACTGCGCAGCAGGCGCGCGCGGCCCAGCATCGGCATCAGGGCCATGCCGCCTTCGATCACATCTTCGACCACCGGCAGGTTGCCGCGCTGCGCATAGGTGTTGTAGCCGTCAATGTCGCCGCCAAACACCAGCCCGCCCTTGTCGGACTGGCTCACATAGAAATGGCCCGCGCCAAAGGTGATAACCCCCGGAATGGTGGGTTTCAGACCTTCTGACACAAACGCCTGCAACACGTGGCTTTCCATTGGCAGCCGCATGCCCGCCGCTGCCATCACCCGCGAAGATGAACCTGCAACCGCAACCCCAACCTTTTTCGCGCCGATGTAGCCTCGGCTGGTTTCCACCCCGATGACCTTGCCATCCTGCTGGCGGAACCCGGTGACTTCGCAGTTCTGGATAATGTCAACGCCCAGCAGATCTGCCGCACGCGCATAGCCCCAGGCCACCCCATCATGGCGCGCGGTGCCCGCACGTTCCTGACGCAGACCACCCTTGATCGGGAAACGGGCATTGTCGAAATTCAGAAACGGCGCGATCTCGCGCAGCTGCTCCGGCGACAGCATGGTGCCACCCGCGCCCGACAGATGCATCGTATTGCCGCGACGACGATAGGCATCGCGCTGGTTGTCGGTGTGAAACAGGTTGATAATGCTGCGCTGCGACATCATCGCGTTAAAGTTCAGATCCTGCTCCATGGTCTCCCAGAGCTTCATGGAGAACTCATAAAACGGCTGGTTGCCCGGCAGCAGATAGTTCGAACGCACGATGGTGGTGTTGCGGCCAATATTGCCCGACCCCAGCCAGCCCTTCTCCAGCACCGCAATGCGGCTCTGCTTGAAGGTCTTGGCCAGGTAATAGGCTGTAGCCAGCCCGTGACCACCGCCGCCAACGATGATGAAATCATAATCCGACTGCGGCTCAGGGTTGCGCCAAAGCTTGCCCCATCCTTTGTGGCCGGTCAGTGCCTCTTTCAGAACCCGGACGCCCGAGAAACGCATTGTGTGACTCCATCGTTGCTTTCCTTATGGATAGACCAGCTGAATGGGTGTATCTCGCAGAAAAAGGACATCTACTTTCGAAAAAGGGTCGCAGATGGCACGGCGGATCGGATTCTTTCTGGTGGAAGGCTATGCAATGATGAGCACAGCCGCAGCGATGGAGCCTCTGCGGGCTGCGAATCTGTTCAGCCAGGACCCGCTTTATGAGATTGTGCTGCTGTCGTCGCAGGGCGGTATGGTTGCATCATCGCTGCCCGGCGGCTTTGAAACCACCGCCCTGTCAGATGCCGGGCACAACTTTGACATGGTATTTGTGGTGATGGGCGGCAACCCGTTCCGGCTGCATGACACCGCGCTGGTCACCTGGCTGCGCCAGCTGGAGCGCGCCGGGGTGGCGCTTGGCGGTATTTCCGGCGGATCGGCGGTGCTGGCGCGTGCCGGATTGTTGGAAAACCACCGCTTCACCATCCACTGGCACCACCTCGAAGAGCTGCGCACCCAGTCGGATCGTCACCTGCTGGAACGCAGGCTCTATGTGATTGACCGCAACCGTTACACCTGCGCGGGCGGGGCTGCGCCGCTTGATATGATGTATGCGATGATCTCGGCAGAACACGGCAGCCGGTTTGCCCGTCAGATCAGCGACTGGTTCATCCAGACCGAAATCCGCGTCTCGGATGCGCCGCAACAGGCCAGCGTACCCGCGCGCTATGGCCCGGTTCCCCGCGCCGTCGGCGAAGCGCTGGAACTGATGGAAAGCCATATTGCCGACCCGTTGGATCTGGCGCAGATCGCTGATCTGGTTGGGCTGTCGGCGCGCCAGCTGCAGCGCCAGTTCACCGATACCTTGCAACAATCGGTGATCCAGACCTATCGCAATATCCGGCTCGACACTGCGCGCGATCTGCTGAAAACCAGCCGCGTGCCCATCGCCGAAGTGGCGCAGATCACCGGGTTCACCTCCCAGTCGACCTTCACATCCGCCTATCGCAGCCGCTTCTCTCATGCGCCGCGCACAGAACGCCAAGCTGAACGTCAAACCGATCGCAGCGATGAGGGCGAAACGCCATAGTAACCTGAAAACGCATAGGAAAAATACGACGCCGAGCGAAACCCCGTCGCCAGCGCAATATCCAGCAGCGGCAGGTTGCTGTGCAACAGCAGATCATGTGCCCGCTCCAGCCGCTGCACCTTGCAAAACTTCGAAGGCGTCATCCCAACGTATTTGAGAAACAACCGCTCCAGGGTGCGTCGGCTGGTGCCCACCGCCTCCGCCAGCTCCAGCGGTGCCACCGGGGTTTCCATGTTTTCGCTTAGAATCAACACCGCGCGGTGCAATTGTTTGGGGGCGGTATCGGCAATATGTTCGCTGCCCGCAGATTGCACCGCCACCCCGCTGCGGGTCCGATCCATCTGCAACTGATTGCTGATAGACCGCAACAGGCGCGCATCGTGATTGTTGGCAATCAGCGCCATCACCATATCAAACGAGGACATGCCACCGGCACAGGTGACAATACTGCCGTCGATTTCAAAAATCGCATTGCTCAGCGCAATATCGGGAAATTCATCGCGAAACGCAGGCTGACCTTCCCAATGCATCGTGCAGCGACTGTTGCGCAGCAGTCCCGCGCGCGCCAAAAAGATGGTGCCCATGGAAATCGCCCCCATCGTCACCCCCGCCGCCGCCCGCCGATTGAGAAAGGCCGACAGCCGGGTGGGATGCGCCGCCGTCATGCTAAGACCGGCACAGACAAAACTGTAATCCGGCCGCCCCCCCGCCCCGATCCGATCCTGACTGTCGAGCACCATCCCGTTTGACGCCTGCACCGGGCTGCCATCTTCGCTGACAATCGACCAGCTATAACACCCATGCCCCGCCATGCGATTGGCCACACGCAGCGGTTCAATCGCCGCCGTCACCGACAGCATGGAAAACGCATCCAGCAGGACAAATTCAAACGTAATGCATTTCTGGGGGCTGTTCATGGCGCGACTCACGGCGAAAAAAGCTCAGGATCTCACCAGCATAGGCACACTTTCGAATATGCGCCATTGCCGATCAAATAAACCGCAGAATACAGCAGAACCATACAGTAAACACCTTATTTTCATGCAGATAAACGAAATGTCTAATCGTAAACCACCCAACCACTTCTGACGCTAATTCTAAAATAAACGGCAAAACATCTTAAAGGCGCCCCCGCACAACATCCCATTCTAGAAAAGAAATCGGCGCAAGCCGCCGAAGGTTTGAACGGAGACACAGATGTCATTTCCTCAAAACGTGCCCTATCTGATCATCGGCGCAGGTATTCACGGGCTGTCCACCGCGCTGCACCTTGCAAAATCGCTCAAATCACGCAGCAAGGGCACCGGCGCAGATATTGTTGTGATCGATAAATCCGGCATCGCAGCTGGTGCCTCAGGCATTGCCTGCGGGGTGGTGCGCAACAATTATTACCAGCCCGCCATGCGCGAACTGATGGCCCATTCCGTCACCCATTGGGAAGCCCATGCCGAGGCGTTTCAATACAACCCGGTTGGCTATCTGCAGATCTCATCCGAAAGCATGCATGAGGACGTGGCCCAGATCCACAAGGAACAGCAGGCCATCGGTTATAGCTCTGATTTCATCGAAGGCGAAGCAGAGTGCACCGCCTATATGAAAGAGATCTTTTCCGACTGGCGCGCGCAAAACATCACGTCCGTGCTGCATGAAAAAAAGGGCGGCTATGCCCACAACGCGGCTGCGATCTATGCGCTGGCCAAAATGGCCGAAGAGGAAGGCGTGCGCATTGTCACTGGCGTCACCGTGACCGGGCTAAAGGGGGCCAATGGCGCCAGCTCCGCGATCACCGCGGTGGAAACCGATAAGGGCGACATTGCCTGTGATTATCTGGTTGTGGCCGCAGGCCCCTGGGTGCGCGATTTCTGGACCATGGCCGAGCTGCCCGACACCATCAGCATCAAGGCCCAAAATGGCGCGCTGCATGATGGTATCCCAATGTGGAAATTCTGGCAGCTCGAAGAAGGGGTGCTGCGGGTTGATCCCGAAAGCTTCAAAACCAATGATGGCAAACTGCCCCCGGTGGTTCATGTGGATACCGATGCGCCGCTGATCTCTGATGTGGATGGCAGCGTCATCACCGAAGACATGTGGGGGATCTATTACAAGCCTGATTTCAACTTTGGTGGCATTCAGGGCGGCGCGATGCCTTACCCGGTGGAAAAACCGGCAAATGACGTGGCGATTGATCCTTATGGCCCGTCTTCGCCGGAATTTGTCTCTTCGCCTGAGTTTGCCCATATGTGGGTCTCGGCGCTGGCCCATTGCAACGAACGCTTCTCTGGCACCATGCCGAAATACCACAAAGAGCCCTCAGGCGGTGTTGGCTGTTTCACCCCCGATAGTTTTCCGGTTTTTGATGTGTTTCGGGAAAACTGCTACATCATCGCCGACAGCAACCACGGCTATAAAATGATCGGCGTTGGTGAACTGGTGGCCCAGGAAATCATCGGTGATACCTCAGCACTGCTGCAGCCGTTCCGCTATGACCGCTACGCCGAAGGCAGGCTGCACCCGGTTTCCAACAGCCCCTACCCCTGGAGCTGATCTCCCGCGCAGACCGGAGAGCACAATCCGCTCAGAACGGAATATTTAAGGGGAGGCCACGGCCTCCCTTTTTTGATCAGCCTAACCATCTGGCGTAGTCGCTGACCAACAGATGCGTCGGGTCTTCATCTTCCTCGACCAGGGCAAACCGGCCGATGGGCGCGCGAAAGATATTGTCGGTCTCATCGTCATTCACAGTCGAGACTTCACCAATCAGCACATCCCCACCTTCGCCCCAGAACGCATGCCAGTCACCCGGGCGCAGGGTAACGCTTTCGCCGGGCGCAAGCCGCAGCTTGTCACCGGGCGCAAACGCACGGCGGATCCCATCACACCAGACCACGCCGCCCTGATCCTCGGCAAAACCACCCGCCGCATCCGAGCCATAAAGCTCAACCACTAATGTGGCGCCACCCCGGTTGATGATGTCTTCCGCCTTTAGCACATGGGTGTGCATCGGGCTCAGCTGGTCCTGACGCGAAATCAACAGCTTCTCGGCGTAGCACATGCCACCACCCTTGGCCAAATCGCGCTGCACCCCATTGCGCAGGGTAAACAGAAACAAACCCATACGATCAAAATCCCCATCACCGTAATCGGTGATATCCCAGCCGCAGCGCACATCAATCAGATGGCGCGCGTCGTTGGCGCGCGATTTGAACGCATCCGGGCTCCAATAGGCAAAGGGCGGCAAGCAAAACCCATAGCGGCGGATCATATCATCCGCTTCGGCCATAATGCGATTGATGGTGGAACGTTTCACGCGGTTTTATCCTATGTCTTCAAAGTGCCCATAGCCGCGGTTCAGACAAACGGGCCACAGGGCACGGCCACAAACAAGCCGTGGCATTCAACAAACTGGTCAGCACCGCCAGTCTGCGCGATCAAACGCAGGCTGTCATCCCCATTGCGCGTGCCAGATCCAATGTGGGTTGGCTCTAAAACCTAGCCGCGCGCGAAATAGTCAGACAGCGCAGTTGGCGGATCTTCCATGAACGCCTCCGTCGGCAGGGGCGCAAAAGCCTGCCCGCCGCTCACACCAATCACCTCATCGGCGATGCGCTTTGCATCAGCTGGATCATGGGTCACCATAATCACGGTGCGCTGCGCCGCCAGCGCCACAGACAGATCCAGCATTTCTTGTTTCAACGCCGGGCCAAGCGCGCTGAAGGGTTCATCCAGCAACAAGATCGGCCGATCCTGCAACAGGGCACGGGCCAACGCGACGCGGCTTTGCTGCCCGCCAGATAGTTCAGCAGGTTTGCGCCCGGACATGGCCTGCAAACCAACCTGTGCCAGCATCGCCTCAACCGCATCAACAACCGCCCGAGCGGGCCGCAGCCTCTGCGTGCGCGCCAAAGCAACATTTTGCAAAACCGTCAGATGCGGAAATAGGTTATTGTCCTGAAACAGCATCGAAACGGGCCGCTGATCCGGTGCAAGCGCGCTGATGTCTTGCCCGGCAAACAGGGTCCGCCCCGCGCTCTGTTGGGCAAACCCCGCAATGCCATGCAGCAATGTCGATTTCCCGGCCCCAGACGGCCCGATAACCGCGGTGACCTTCTGATCAGCCACCGCCAAATCAGCAGCAAGCGCAAACTCATCATTGGTGAAAACGGCTTTGTCAAAAATCAGCATCTGCGCGCCCCAGCTGGTCAAATACCCAAAACAGTGCCAGCGACAACCCCACCAGCAGCAAAGCCGCCGCATAGGCCGCCTCCATCTGATATGCGCCCATCAGCTGGTACATTATCATTGGCAACGTGCCGTCTCCCGGACGCGAAAACAATGTGATCACCCCAAGATCCCCCATCGCCAAAGCTGCCGTCAATCCCGCCGCAAAGCCAAGCGGCCGTCGCAATCGTGGCAGATAAACAATACGCCAAAGCGCCCATCCACGCAGCCCCAACGCCTGTCCAAGCTTGCCAAAATCGGCCTTGGCGTTTTCGATCCCGGGGCGAATGATCCGCAACACAAACGGCAACGACATCAAAACATTCACCCATAACGTCACCGGCAACGCCATGTCCTGCGGGTTGACGATAGGTTGAAGAAGCAAAAACAGCCCGGTGCCCAGCACCAGCCCAGACACTGATATTCCCAGCAATGATGCAATTTCGCCTGCCCGCGTCGCCAAAGGCAGCGCCAGCACAAGCGTCAGCACCGCCGCCGCAACCGCAATGGCAATTGAACGCAAAGCAGCAGGCCATATGCTCGCGGGGAGATCCAACAGACCGGGCAGCCCCGCCACCAGCACCGCACCAAGCGGCAACAGCAAAAACGCCGCGGCCGCGCTCACCCAAAGTGCATCCACCAGCCGTGAACCATCCCAGCGATGAACCACACGATCAAAGCCCGCTCCCAGCAGATCCCCCTTCGCAAGCGCAAGCGCCACCAGACCGGCCACGCCCCCCAACATCAGCTGCACAATCGCCAGATAGGCCGCTTTGCTCAGGTCAAAGTCGAATTTAAACGCCTGATATATCGCCAACTCAACCGTGGTGGCACGCGGCCCGCCCCCCAGCGTCAATGCCACCGCAAATGAGCCAAGACAGATCACAAAGATCACCGCAAACGCGCCGGGGCCAATGCGTTTAAGCATCGGCCATTCCAACAGCCAAAAGACCGACGCACCCAAGGATGCCGCCACCCGAAACCGTTCAGAAGGGATCGAAAGCCAGCCCTGCAAGATCAGGCGCACCGCCAGCGGAAGATTGAAAAACACATGCGCCAGGATCACGCCGTGGGGGCCGTACACCTTGATCGCCGGCAGGTGCAGCTGCGCCAGGGCAAGATTGACCAACCCCTTGCCGCCAAAGATCGCCAACAGGCCAAGCACCGCAACAATAACCGGTAAAATAAACGGCGCGCCCATCACCGAAATCAGCGCTGAGCGACCCCAAAAACTGCGACGCGCCAGGGCACGCGCCACAGGAACCGCCAACACAACGCTGATCGTTGCCGACCACAGCGCCTGCCAAACGGTGAATTTCAACGCGCTCCAGTCCGCCGCAGAGAAATCAGCCGAACTGCCCCCGCGCCACAAAACTGCGGCGACGGGAACAAGAACAGCTGCTGCAACACAGACCGCAGCACTTATTGTGAGAGCGCGCTGCGCCATGCTTCAATTGCCGCCGCCCGCAGCTTTGCCGATTCATCTTCTGTATAAAACAGAACTTTTTCCGGCACCGGCAGCTGCTGGAACCCCTCGGGCCATTTCTCTTGCGCCAGCGCCGCCGGGAAAGACCAATTGGTGGTTGGGATCATGCTCTGAAACTCTTCTGTCAGCACAAACTCCATGAACTGCGCCGCAAGCTCGGGCGTATCGGTGCCAGCCAGTTTTGCCGCCGTCTCAACCATGAAATAATGGCCTTCCTCAAAAATCGCGGCCGATTTTGTCAGATCCTCTTCCGCAATGATGTGATAGGCAGGCGAGGTGGTGTAAGACAGCACCACATCCGCCTCACCATCCGTGAACAGACCATAAGCTTCCGACCAGCCTTTGGTGACGGTCACAATCTTTGGCGCCAGACGTTTCCAGGCTTCTACTGCCTGATCGCCATAAATCGCATTGACCCACAAAACCAAGGCCAGACCCGAAATCGACGAACGGGGATCTTGGATCACCACCCGCACATCATCCGGCGCATTCAACAGCGCCTCAAAACTGTCGAACCCCGCTGATTTGGTATTGTCGTAGATAAAGGCAACATGGCTGTAGTTGAATGGAACAAAGATATCATCGTTCCACTCCAACGGCAGCGTCAGCCCCGACACATCCACATCATGGGGCGCAAACATGCCGCTGTTGCGGGCGCGTTTCATAACATCCGTATTAAACCCAATCGCAACGTCAGCTTGGGTGTGGGCCCCTTCCAACAGCAGGCGCGGCAACAGATCACCGGTCTGATATTGCAGATCACAACCGCAGCGCTTTTCAAACGCGGCTTCAATCGACGGCCCCGGCCCCCATTCGGACCCGAAATAATCCGGAGCATAAACAGTAAGAACAGGCGTCTGCGCTGCTGCCACATTGGCACTCAACAGCCCCGCCGCAACCAATAGTGTCTTGAACATCTTTTTTCCTCTCGACGCTCCGGAATCTGCTCCAGACAGAGAAAGGGGACACCACAACCGTGTCTTTGACCTTCCCTCCGCCGGTCTGAACCGGATCAGGTTCAACGGGTCCGCCCTATTGGCATCTCAGCTTTTTACAAAGCTCCCCGAGGTGTCATACCCGAGTATGCGACGCCGCTCCTTTACGCAAGCACCCCGATCTCAGACCACACCAAATGGCAATTGGAAAAATGATGTAACAGCCCTGTCTCAGCAGGGTGATGAGCGGCTCACAGATCGAGCACAAGCCGCTTGCCCTTGGCGCGCGAAACACAGGCACACATATAGCTGTTGGTCGCCTGCTCTTCCGGGGTCAGGATGCCATCGCGGTGGTCGATCTCCCCCTCGATCACATCCACCATACACGACCCGCACAGCCCTTCGGAGCAGCCGAAATCCACATGCACCCCATTGGATTTGAGCACCTCAAGCACGGTGTCATCGGTGCCAACGTCATAGACCGCACCACTGGAAGCAACCTCAATTTCGAATGTCTCACTTGCACCGTGATCCACCTCACTGCTGGCGGCAAAGCGTTCAAAATGGATGGTGCCGCCGCGCATGGCGCTGCCCGCATCCAGCACCGCATTCAACATCGGCTCTGGCCCGCAGGTGTAAACATCACTGTCCAACGGCAGGCTGCGCATCAATGCTGCCAGGTCAAACACCCCATCGGTTTCATCGCAATGCAGCCGATACCATTGATCCAGCCCCAGCGCGCGAAACTTGGCATCCATCGCCGCCAGTTCCCGGTTGCGCACCAGATAGATCACCTGAAAATCGCGCCCCTCATTGAGCAGCTGGCGCGCCATTGCCACAATCGGGGTCGCGCCAATTCCGCCAGCAATCAGCGTCACATAGCTGGCGTTTGACTGCAGTTTGAAATGGTTGCGCGGGCCGCCGATCTGCACCTTGGCCCCTTCCTCGAGCGCATGAATCGCGCGCGATCCCCCCCGGCCTTCATCTTCACGTTTGACCGCAACATTCAGGGTTCGCCCATCCAGGCTCCAGCTCCAGATCGAATACTGCCGCACCAGATCCGCGCCCAGATGCACATCCACATGCGCCCCCGCCTCAAGGCCCTGAAACCGCCCCGCCTCAATCTCAAAGGCAAAATCACTGGTGTCCGGGCTGAGCGCGGTTTTTTTGATCAATTGTGCTGTGACTGTTTGCATCAGATGTCCTATCTGCGCCGTGGGCCGGGGCTTTTGTGTGCTGCGAGGGCATGGGTTTGCCTCCGAAAAGTGTTGCTCCTGAAAAAATGTATTTGCAGGACTCGTTCAATTCGAAAAATACTCATACAAGGGTGAACTGAATTCACCCCTACCCCATAGCCAGCCCCAAGCCCGAGCCGCCATGTCCAGACGCCATTATGAGATCCCCCCCTTCACCACGCTGGCCGTGTTTGAAGCTGCCGCCCGCCATATGAGCTTCAAAAACGCCGCGCAGGAATTATCCGTCACCCCGGGGGCAGTCAGCCATCAGATCAAGGCGCTCGAATCCGAGCTTGGCACCCAATTGTTCCTGCGCCAGCACCGTGGGGTGACGCTGACCAAAGATGGCGAAGCGCTGTTTGAAACCCTCGCCTCCAGCTTTGCCCAGATCTCACAGCAGGTGGCCCGCATCCGCCAACCCAGCGAAGATCAGGCGGTGACAGTTGGCTCCACCACCGCGGTGGCCGCGCTCTGGCTGTCGCCCACGGTGATTGATTTCTGGCGCGACCACCCGGAAACCAATGTGCATCAAGTGACCCAGGATCGCCCCTTCACCCAGGGCCAGAACCTTGATCTTTTCATCAACTACGGTCCCCCCGAAAGCCCGGCGCTCAGCCAGACGCCGATTTACCGCGATGAGCTGGTGCCGGTGGCCGCGCCACAACTGGCCGCCACCCTGAATGGGATCAGCCTCGAGGCGCTGGCCCAGCAACGTCTGATCCACCTGGAATCCGCCCTGCCCGCCTGGACGCGTTGGTCGGAATGGTTCGCCGGGCTGGGCTATGACGGCAAAATCAATCAGGGATCGCGGGTCACCAGCTATTCGGTAGCGCTGCAATTTGCCCAACAGGGCGCAGGCATCGCTTTGGGCTGGCGTCGCCTTGTGGCCTCATTGGTGGATCGCGGCAAACTGGCGGTTGTCAGCCCCCACAGCCTGCCCGCCCCGCATCGGTTTCACCTCTGCGGCAAGCCCGATGCCAACCTCTCCCAAGGGGCGCGCGCGCTCAAATCCTGGCTGCTGGACAGCGCCTCTGGAAATTCAGGTTAGATCAATTCAACCGTAAATGAGCTTTTTCGATATTGAGCGGTTTCACAAATATCTTTCATTAGGCGGGTGATACATCAGCCAGGGAAAGTTCGATGAACCAACACAGCTCCTTATCTTCTGTCCTGCGCGACGTGAATACGGCCAACGGGCTCCCCAACAACCATTACATCGATCCAGACACCTTTGCCGAAGAGCGTGACGCGGTGCTGTTTGCCAATTGGTCCGGCATTGGCTTTGGCAAAGACATCCCAACCGCCGGTGATGCAAAGCCCGTGGATTTCCTTGGCATGCCGCTGCTTTTGGTCCGCGATCGCACCGGTGAAATCGGCGTGTTTCAAAACACCTGCCGCCACCGGGGCATGATCCTGGTGGACAAGCCGCAAAAGATCCGCGGCGCGATCCGCTGCCCCTATCACAGCTGGTGTTACGGTCTGAACGGCGAATTGCGCACCGCCCCCCATGTGGGCGGCCCGGGCCAGAACACCCATGAAGATCTCGATTTCTCCAAACTGGGCCTTGTGCGCATCCGCTCCTACGTCTGGCGCGATGTGATCTTTGTCAATATCGACGGCAATGCACCCGAATTCGAAGAGGTCCACGGTGAGCTGATGCAGCGCTGGAAAGATTTCGACCAGCCGATGTATCACGGCGGCGAAGGTGCATCGGTCTATCTTGAGCTGAATTCAAACTGGAAACTGGCGGTGGAAAACTACTGCGAAAGCTACCACCTGCCCTGGGTTCACCCCGGCCTCAACAGCTATTCCCGCCTCGAAGATCACTACAATATCAACGAATTGGGCAAATACTCAGGTCAGGGCACCTATGTCTATCGCCAGTTCGAAGGCGAAAACGGCGAAAAGCTCAAAGACTTCGACGATCTCAGCGAACAATGGAACGAAGGCGCAGAATACATCGTGGTCTACCCCAACACATTGATGGGCGTGCAGCGCGACCACGGTTTTGCCTTCCTGATCGATCCGGTCAGCCACGAAAAATCCTGCGAACGCATTGAACTTTACTACGCGCAAAAACCCGAAGACAGCCCCGAACACGAACCCCTGCGCGCACAAAACGCAGCGCTGTGGAAAACCGTGTTCGAAGAAGACGTCTTTGTGGTCGAAGGCATGCAAAAAGGCCGCCACGGGGTGAAATTTGATGGCGGTCGGTTCTCGCCTGCGATGGATGGCCCGACCCATTGTTTCCACCATTGGGTTGCAACCCAAATCGAAAAGGGCCGCGCAGAAGGATGAGCGATTTTCTAAAGGACGGTCTGGCCCGAAACTACCTCGCAGGATCCTGGGTCGAAGGCGACGCAGGCGCCCATCTCGCCGTCGAAGACCCCGGCAACCTTGACCATGTCGCAGATTGCGCCAAGGCAGGCGAGGAGACCCTCGCCCATGCCCTGAACGCTGCGCGAACCTCGTTTGAACGCGGCGATCTTGCTGATATGGCCCCATCCGAACGCGCACGTCTTATGCTGCGCATCGCAGGTGAAATCCGCAATATCGCAGATGAGGGCGCGCTGCTGCTTTGCCGTGAAAGCGGCAAAACCCTAGACGCGGCGCGCGATGAATTTATCGAAGCCGCCCAGTATTTTGAATATTACGGCGGTGTCGCCGACAAGATCGAAGGCAAATCCATCCCGCTGGGGCCGGATTACGTTGATTACACCATCTACGAACCCTTTGGCGTGTCGGCCCAGATCGTGCCGTGGAATTTCCCGGTGTCCATCGCCGCGCGTTCGCTTGCGCCCTCGATGGCTGCGGGCAATTCCACCATCATCAAATCCCCCGAGCTGGACCCGCTTGCGCTGGCGATGTTGGGGGTTGCGCTCGACCGCGCCGAGGTGCCCGCAGGCTCAGTGTCAATCCTCAACGGGATTGGCGCAGATCTTGGCGCGCGTCTGGTGGCCAGCTCTGAGGTGGATCAGATCGTGTTCACAGGTTCGGTGCCCACCGGCCAGCATATTCTGAAATCCGCCGCTGATACGGTGACACCGGCGCTGATGGAACTGGGTGGAAAATCCGCCGCCGTGGTGTTTGATGACGCTGATCTCGACACGCTGATGACCAGCCTGCAAAGCGGCATTTTCTACAATGCCGGTCAGGTCTGTTCGGCGATGGCGCGGGTGCTGGTGCATCGCTCGATCTATGATCAGGCGGTGGAACGCGCCGCTGCGCTGGCCAATGGGCTCAGCGTCGGTCACGGGCGTGACAATCCCGAACACACGCCGCTGATCTCGGCCCATCAGCTTAATCAGGTGGAAACCATCACCCAGGCCGCGCGCCAAACCGGTGCCCGTGTGGCGGCCGGTGGCACCCGGCTTGATCGCGCCGGGCATTTTATGGCCCCCACCATTTTGGCCGATGTGGATCCAAACAGCCCGGTGGCACAGCGCGAAATCTTTGGCCCGGTCACCTGTTTCACCCCGTTTGACAGCGAAGCTGACGCCATTGCCCTGGCCAATGGCACCGAATTTGGTCTGGTCGCCGGTATTTTCACCCGCGATCTTGCCCGCGCCCATCGGGTGGCGCGCAAACTGCGTGCGGGTCAGGTTTTTGTAAACGAATGGTTCGCCGGCGGCATTTCCACCCCCTTTGGGGGCGTGGGCAAATCCGGCTTTGGCCGCGAAAAAGGGCTTGAGGCGCTTTATAACTACGTGCGCACCAAGAATATCGCGATTTCGCTGAAAGGCTGACCGTGGAGAGTGACACGCTTGATACCCAATTGCTGCAGGCACATGCGGACAACGATGTGCCTGCTCTGATGCGCCTTTATCACGAGGCCTTCAAACAGGCAGAGGCGCGCCAAGACCATGATGCCGCCTGTTTCTATCTCACCCATGCCTTTGTTTTTGCGCTCGAATATGGCGCACCCGAGGCAGATGAGCTCAATCGTCAACTTGTTGAACGTGGCCGCGCCCATCGCCTGACGTTTTAACTGTCCCCCGGCACACCCATTGCGAGACACAGATGAAAATCACCGAAATCCATATCTACGCCCACGATCTCCCGGTTGAAAACGGCCCCTACACCATGGCCAGCGGTGCGGTCTGGGCGCTTGATACCACGTTGGTGAAACTGGTGTCTTCCACCGGTCATGTGGGCTGGGGCGAAACTTGCCCGATCGGCCCCACCTATGCCGAGGCCCACGCCGACGGCGCGCGCGCCGCGCTGAACCTGCTGGCCAAAAGTCTGATCGGCAGCGATATCACCCCCGGCCAACTGCGCCGCAAGATGGACAGCCTGCTTACCGGGCACAATTACGCCAAAGCGGCGCTTGATATTGCTGCTTATGATCTTTTTGGCAAAACGCTTGGGGTCAATGTTGCTGATCTGCTCGGCGGGGCCGAAACCAATCGCGTGCCCTCTTATTACGCGACTGGTGTGGGCGCGCCCGATGATATTGCCCGCCTTGCACGTGAAAAACACGACGAAGGCTACCCCCGCCTGCAAATCAAGGTCGGCGGCCGCCCGGTGGAGATTGACATCGAAACCATCACCAAAGTCTGGGAAGTGGTCAAAGACACCGGTATGCGGCTCGCCGTAGATGGCAACCGCGGCTGGACCACCCGCGACGCCCTGCGCGTCAGCCGCGAGCTGCCCCATATCCCCTTTGTGATGGAACAGCCCTGTAACACCTATCAGGATCTGGAAAAAATCCGCCCGCAGGTCAATCACGGCATCTATATGGATGAAAACAGCGTTGATCTGAACACGGTGATTTCCGCCGTGGGCACCGATCTGGTGGATGGTTTTGGCATGAAAGTCACCCGTATCGGCGGCCTCACCCCAATGCGCAGCTTCCGCGACATCTGCGAAGCGCGCAACATTCCCCACACCTGCGATGACAGCTGGGGCGGTGATATTATTGCCGCCGCCTGCACCCAGATCGGCGCAACCGTCAAACCCGACCTCTGCGAAGGGGTCTGGCTTGCAGCCCCTTACATCATAGGCAATTATGATCCTGAAAACGGCGTCAAAATCATCGACGGCCATATCAACCGCCCCACCGGCCCCGGCCTTGGCGTCACCCCCGATGAAAGCCGCTTTGGCGCACCGATTGCATCATTCGGAGGCTAACGCCATGATCCCTGAAACCATGAAAGCGGTGCTGCTCACCGGTCACGGCGGGTTTGATAAGCTGGAATTTCGCAAAGATGTTGCCACGCCCCAACCTGCCGCAGGCGAAGTGCTGATCCGCGTCGCCGCCGCAGGTGTGAACAACACAGATATCAACACCCGCATCGGCTGGTACTCCAAGGCGGTGACCACAGATACCGAAACCGGCGGGGCCGCAGGTTTTGACAGTGTTGATAATGATGATGCCAGCTGGTCTGGCGTGCCGCTCAGCTTTCCACGTATTCAGGGTGCGGATGTCTGCGGCCATATCGTAGCGGTGGGGGCAGATGTCGATCCCACCCGCATCGGTGAACGGGTGATCGTACGCAATATGCTGCGCAGCTATGTGGATTACCGCCCCTTTGAATGCTGGACCATCGGCAGCGAATGCGATGGCGGTTTTGCCCAATATTGCAAGGCCCCGGCGCGCGAAACCCATGCGGTCAACTGTGACTGGTCCGATGCGGAACTTGCCGCCATCCCCTGCGCCTATTCCACCGCCGAAGGCATGTTGCACCGCGCCAATCTGGGGGCGGAAACCGTGCTGATCACCGGCGCGTCCGGCGGGGTTGGCTCTGCCGCGGTGCAGCTCGCCAAACGGCGCGGCGCCACGGTGATTGCGCTGTGTTCCGCTAGCAAAATCAATGAGGTCAAAGGGCTTGGCGCCGATCGCATTCTTGATCGCAACGCAGATCTTGTGGCCGAGCTGGGCAAGGGATCGGTTGATGTGGTGGTGGATCTGGTTGCAGGCCCGCAATGGCCCGCCCTGCTTGAAGTGCTGCGCCAGGGCGGCCGTTACGCCACCGCCGGTGCCATTGCCGGGCCAATCTGCGAAATCGACATCCGCACGCTGTATCTCAAGGATCTCACCCTGTTTGGCTGCACCTTTCAGGACGACATCGTGTTTGAAAACCTTGTGCGCTACATCGAGGCTGGTGAAATCCGCCCCAAAGTCGCCGCCACCTACCCGCTCGAGGATATCGCCCGCGCCCAGGAAGATTTCCTAGCGAAAAAACACACCGGCCAGCTGGTGCTGCTGCCACCGCAGGACTAATCACAGCCCCCCATCTCGAAGCTGTTTCAGATCGGGTTGCGCTCGGCAAATTTGCGGAAAAACGCCAAAAACGCCTTATCAGGGTCTTTGGGCGCGTCTTTATCCTGCGCCCAGGCCCGCCATTCAGACTCTACATGATAGATGTCATAGCCGGGAAATCGCAGCTTGGCGGTTTCATAGGTTTCGGTGCGCAACGCTTCCCCTGCCCGCGCGAGCCAGGCCGGACGTGGCTTCACTTCAGCAACCTGCGCCACTTCCACCACCGCTTCCACCCGGCCCTCACGGCGCGCCTTGCGGCCCACTTTGGAATACTCCAGCTCACGATCGACCGCCGATTGCCCTTCGGCATTTTTGCGCGTCCAGGCCAGCACAACCCCCGCCACCCGCCGCCCTTCTTTGTAGGGCGTGATCGACACGTTGTAATCTGACAGCACATTCACCTCTTCAACGGCGGGTTTCAGCGCCCTCAGCTGCAGGTTCGACCAGGTGGTCAGCTTGCCCTTGGGCACCCCCAGAATGCCGCGTAGCTCCTCAAGGGTGAATTTATCCGAGGATTTGAACCGCAGATTGCCGCGCTTTTGCACCATCTCATAGAGCGTCAGCGCATATTTCGACGACAGGGCAAACATCACCTCTTTTTGCAGCCGCGCAAACACGGTGGAGTTTTTGATAATCCGCCGCAGCGCCCGCGGGATCTCATAATAGAGCATCCCATCAGGCTGTTCTAATTCGATGTTGCCACCCAAAAGCTGCACCCGTTCAATCGCCGGTTCGCCATCTTTCAGCACCGACACTTTCACAATCGCCCGCATCAGGCGTTCAACCGATTCCCCAATGCGATCGTTGGAATTATGCGTGCCCCGCAGCGTCGCCTTTGACACATGATGCACCACCGGTTTGTCGATCTCATCCCAGGCGTGTTCCAGCATCAGGTTGTAAATGCGCCGATCATTCAGCGTCAGCGGCGTAACCTCCACCAGATCCACCAATTCACCGGGTTTGATCAGCGAGTCCGCATTTGGTTTTGCATCCAAACTGCTATAGGGTTTCTTGGTCTCTTCCGCCATTTGTGACGCTTACATCCAACTCTTACTTTTTGTACGTTTCGTTGTAAGAAAAAATCCAGCGGGGGTCAAATCTTTCGCGCCCTCTCTCAAGAAGGCACCCAAAATGTAAGTTTAAAACCCGTCACGGGCGGCAAGTGTAAGCGCCAGCGAGACGCCAAATGAATCAAAACAAAGGGTTTTTTAGACCCTGATACCACCCCATCCGAATCGTAAGCTTTTCCCACCCAATCCGTAAGAGTTGCCATCCCAATCTGTAAGTTTTACCACCCGATATGTAAGGTTAAGCGGTAAAATACTATATCTTTCAATCAGATAGCTCCTACGAACACTTGAACCAAAAGAATCAGAACAAGCCGTTCAAGGCACAGATACCCTCATAAATGTCACCCCACAGAGCGATTTCCACGAATCGCGCCATATCTTTGTTGCGGTGGCGGGTAATTTTTGAAAAAACTCTATTATCAAAAGCAGTTTTGCCTTTTCAGCGAAACAGAGCAAAAAATCAAAAATTGTGAGGCACAATGGCCGATCCAATTCTCCCACCCATCTCTCTGGATGATCTGGAGATCCTCTCCAACCGTGCAACCTCTGTCATTGATCGCCTGCGCGATCAGGTCTTTGCCCCCGGCACTCAGAAATCGCTGGATGTCAGGTTCAATGTTCGCACCGCCGCGCAAATGGTCGGCCGTTCGGAAACCTTGATCCGTGATGCTGAGAAAGAAGGCCGTTTGCCGGAACCGGAAAAGGACGAAAAAACCGGACGGCGCAAAGGCTACGCGTTGCATGAGATCAACAACATGCGCGAGATCTTTGGCACCCTGCCCCATCGCGCCTCTGATGATGATGCTTTGGTGCTGGCGGTGCAAAACTTCAAAGGTGGTGTTGGTAAATCCACCCTGGTCACCCATCTGTCGCAATATCTGGCGCTGCAGGGCTACCGCGTCTGTGTGATCGATTGCGACAGCCAGGCTTCGACCACCTCTATCTTTGGGCTCAACCCTGATATCGACATCGACGAAGACGAAGAGACGCTTTATCCCTTCTTCCGTCATGGCGGCCCGCAGGATCTGCGCTATGCGCTGCGTGCCACCTATTGGCCCGGCATCGCGATGATCGCCGCCAACCTTGGTCTTTATGATGCGGAATATGAACTGGCCGGCCGGATGGCTCGCGAAAGCGGTTTTGTGCTGGATCGCCTGCGCGAAGGTATCAATTCGATCCGCGACCATTTTGATATTATCCTGCTGGATCCGCCGCCCGCACTGGGGATGATTTCGCTGTCAGTGCTGCGTGCGGCTGACTCGATATTAGTCCCTACTCCCCCCAATAATGTCGATTTTGGCTCGACTGTGCACTTCCTCAAAATGATGACAAGCACCCTGACAGAACTGGAAAGCGTGGGGGGTACGCATGGTTATAAGTTTGTTAAGATCCTTGCGACCAAAATGAATGACAGCAAGTCGGCGCATGTGGCCATCAAACGGATGATGGATGCGGTTTTTGCCGGTGACATGCTGCAATCCGTGCTCAAAGATTCTGCTGAAATCGACAATGCCACCGCCAATTTGCAAACGGTCTATGAGCTGACCGGCGCGGGCGTGCGCAGTGAAACCCACAAACGGTGCCGGGCCTATCTGGATTCAATCGGACGCGAAGTTGAGATTCTGATGCGCAAGACCTGGCCCAGCCAACGCGAAGCACTCAGCCGGGAGGGGCTGCTATGACCAAGAAACACGATGCAATTTTTGACGCCGTTCTCAGCGGTATTGGCGGCGACGAACGCGCACCCAAAAAGGATCGCAGCGCGGGCCGGTTTCTCAAACGCGGCAATGCCATTGGCGACAAGGTCAGCGGTGATGTGGATGAAAAAACCCTGCAATGGGTCGATCCTGAACGCTGCAAAATGTGGGATCGCCACAACCGCAACTATGATCTGCTGACGCCGGAAAACTGCGCCGATCTGATCGAAGGCATTCAGCAGCAGGGCAAACAGGAATTCCCTGCCGTAGTGCGCCGGGTTGAAGGCACGCCTGAGTTCGAAGTGATCTGCGGTGCGCGCCGCCACTATGCGATTTCCTGGCTGCGCGCCAACAATTACCCGCAGTATAAATATCTCGTCGAAGTACGGGATATGACGGATGAAGAGGCGTTTCGCCTCGCCGATATTGAAAACCGCGACCGGGCTGACATTTCCGACTATGAACGCGCCTGTGACTATGCCGCCGCGGTAAAGCTTTATTATGGTGGCAAACAGAAAACCATGGCGCAGCGCTTGCAGGTGTCTGAGGCCTGGCTGTCGCGCTATCTGTTTTTGGCCAAACTGCCCGAAGAAATCGTACACGCCTACCCGTCCCCCAATGACATCAAAGAGCTGCATGCGCGCACGTTGAAACCGTTCCTGGCCCAGGCCGCATCGCGTGAAGAAATGCTGGAACGCGCCGAGTGGCTGTCTTCGATGCGCGCGGTTGGCGCCACGACCGAGGGCATGCCGTGGAATGATGCGGGCAAAGTTCTGGCTGAGCTGAAACGCGCGGGCCAAGGCAAGGCGATCAAACGCACGCCCAAACCGTCGGTCAAACACACCTATAGCGCCAAGGGCACCAGCCATAATATCACCCGCACCGACAAAGGTGGCCGCATCCATCTGGAGATCGACAAAGAGATCCCAGAAAAAGACCTGCGCAAATTGCTGGATAAATTCCTGATGGACCGCGCCGAAGGGCTCTGAAAAATTGCCAATTGGCAATTTCTGGCAAAACTGTTGTTTTTCAGGATGTTAATCTGAAGTTGCCGATTTTGAACCGGGAAAGTGGCAATTGCCAGCCAAAACAGGGGCATCGCATCAGCGGTGCCCTTTTTTAGTGGCGTGGCGGGGGATGAAACTCACTGATGGGGGGGACACATCTGCGGCGTGATCGTCGCGGGCGGCGTATTTCGGGCAGGGCGATGGAGTCTTTTGCGCCGTCTTTTGGGTAGACGTTCAGTCAGCGCCGCGCTGTTGGGCTGATCATCAAAGTCGCGAATGCTTGACCCGTGTGAGCCGTAAACGCGCCGGGGGGCGTGGGGCCCGGTCATAGGTTTCGTCCAGCGCGCGCTCTTGGGCTGCGCGGGTGGCAACCTCGGCAGCGGTGTTCGACCCGGCGCGCAAGGACCGGCTGGAGAACAGCGCCAGCCGGTCTTTTTCAGGAATGTCGGCGCGGATCCCCGATTTTAACACAGTGGTTTTGATCAGGCGGGCGATGTGTTTGTCATTGAGCCGTGCGCCTTGTACCCCCGAATTATCCCGCAACACCCGACGGAAAACGGGGCCGCGCGCAATACCGGAAAACTGCAACCAGTGTTCCAGCGCCCGGATGGGGCAGCTGTGTTCTGAGGATCCCGGTGCGATCTCGGTCTCTGTCCAGCCGGTCTTGGTACGTTGGACAATCATCGCGTGGCCATCCTCCCATTCGATCCAGCCGCGGCCATCCTCGGTGTCGCCTTGGCGCGCATCAAGGTTGACGATCGCAGAGCGGCGCAGATCTCCGGCGTAGCCCAACAGCAGGATCGCTTTGTCGCGGGCACCGCGCAGATCGGAGGAAAGGGTGGCGACCATCGCGCGCAGCTCATCTGGTGTGAGCGGCTGTTTCTGCTGCGACGTGCCCGCGTGGTTGTTGCGGATCTGCTCCAGCGCTGTGGTGATATGAGGATCTTTGCGATCAAGATGCTGCCCGCGTTGGTGATAGGTCTTGGCCAATCCGGACAGACGCCGCGCTATCGTCGCAGGCGCAAGGGTGCCATCACACGGCGCGGCCATTTCAACGATGTAAGATCCAACCAGAGCGGGATCAGGCGGGAAGGGATCAGCGCCATGTCGAAGGCACCAGCTGGAAAAGTGGTTCCAGTCGCTGGCGTAGGCTCTGTTGGTGGTTTGGCTGATGGGTCCTGCGGTGTTTTTGACGGAACCTTTGATTGAACCTTCTGACGTCACTGCGCCAGCATCAGCGCGGGCTGGTTGCGTGGCCTCAACACCGGGCGCATCAAACGCGCGGGGGCTTGTGGGGTTTTTGGGTGGGTGCGCCATGGAGGGGGATTTTATCCATTATGTCCGATAATGCAATATTATCGGACATAATGAGGGAATGTAGGCGAGGCGGGGTGAGATAGCGATTTTTGCCTGCACATCGCGCGTTTCGCACAAGGATCTGGCGGGTGGTGTGGGGCAGGGGGCTACATTGGCTCTGCAGACAGAGCGGGAGACTTCGCGACGAATGTCAGTCGGCGGATCAGTGTCTAATAGGCGTCTTTGGGAGCATCCGCAGCCAATAGGGACGTTCTGCGCGTGGCAGGAACAAAAGGGCAGGGGGCATTGTGCCAGATGTCGTCACAGGTCGCTGCGGCAGGTGGGTTCAGATCAGCAGCGTCCCTGCACGTGCTGAACGGGCATCAGCTGATCTTGCCAGCAGAAATCGCCACGGATTTGATGATGGCATAGATCTCTTCTCCGGCGGTGATGGCCAGGCGATCAAGGCTGCGTTTGGTGATTTCGGCAAACAGCTGTTCTGTTCCGTTTTGCAATACAACAACCGCTTTGTGGTTGGCACCCGGGTGCACGGCGGACACGCGGGTTTTTAACACGTTGAGCGCAGAGATTTCTTGTGGGGCGTGGCGTGCCAGGATCACGTCTTGCGCCGCGATCTGAAGGTGCACCTGCGTGCCAACGGGCACTGAGAGTTGCTGAACAAATATAGGTTGCCCCCCAACCCGCAATGCCGTCAGCCCATCGTGATCATGCGCGTCGACCATTGCTGTCAAAACCGCCCTGGCGGGGTGGTCTGCGTCTGAGCACAGCTGGGCGCTGCCAAAGACCGTGTCAAACGAGCCTTGTTTCAGCACCTTGCCCTTGGACACAGCAACAACGGATGTCGCCAGTCGCGCGACCTCGGTCTGGGAGTGGCTGACATAGAGGATCGGCACCGACAGGGTGTCGCGCAGCTGCTCGAAATAGGGCAGGATTTCCATCTTGCGGCTCTGATCAAGGGCGGCCAGCGGTTCATCCGCGATGAGCAGATCCGGATCCGACAATAAGGCCCTGCCGATGGCGACCCGTTGTTTTTCCCCGCCCGACAGATGTGCGGGGTGACGGGTCAGGCTGTGTTCCAGCCCCAGCATGGCGATGATATCGTCATAGGACTGGCGCGTCTTGCGAGCACGGGCAAACCGGCGCCCATAGCGCAGGTTCTGCTCTACCGACAAATGCGGCAGCAGCCGCGCGTCTTGGAAGATATAGCCAATGCGCCGCTGATGCGGGGGCAGCCAGATGCTGCGATCGCTGTCGCATAGGATACGATCGCCAATGCGCAGCTCGGCCCAATCCGGCCGCAACAGCCCGGCCGTAATATTGGCAATTGTTGTCTTGCCCGAGCCAGAGGGGCCAAACAGCGCGGTGACACCGGCATGGGCCTCAAGGTCGATATCCAGGGCGAGGTTGGGCAGCTGGTGGCGCATTGCGATTTTCAGCATCAGAGCCCATCCAATCTGCGTTGCATGCGGCGGGCAAAGACTTCGGAGAGAAACAGCGCCAAGAGCGCAATCAGCACCGACAGCAGCACCATGCGCCCGACGCTTGCCTCAGCCCCGGGGACTTGCAGCAGCGCATAGATTGCCGAGGGGATCGTTTGTGTTTGCCCCGGAATATTGCCAACAAATGTGATGGTTGCGCCAAATTCACCCAGTGCCTTGGCAAAGGCCAAAATGCCCCCCGTCAGCAGGCCCGGCAGCATCAAGGGCAGCGTCACCGTGGTAAATACCCGCACGGGCGAGGCCCCCAATGTGGCGGCGGCCTGCTCAAGGCGTTGATCCACCGCTTCCAGCGACAGGCGCAGCGCCCGGAGCATCAAGGGAAAGGCCATGACCGCAGCGGCAAGGGCTGCGCCGCTCCAGCGAAAGGCCAGTACAATTCCGAGCTCTTTCAGATGCTGGCCAATGAAACCCTGGGTGCCAAAGACCACAAGCAACAGATAGCCGGTGACCACAGGGGGCAAAATCAGCGGCAGATGGGCCAGGCCGTTTACAATTGCTTTGCCCGGAAATTCCCACCGCACCAGCGCATAGGCGGTGAACAGGGCAACAGGCGCCATAAAGAGCGTGGCCCAAAAGGCGACTTTGGCGGATAGGAAAACGGCCTGCCATTCTGCGGGACCAAGAAACCCCATGTTATTGCTCCTCGGTGAACAGCGGCACAAACCCGTGGTGGCGCAAGGCGGCCCGTGCCGTTTCAGAGCGCAGGAACGTCAAAACCTGTTCTG
Source organism: Tritonibacter aquimaris (assembly GCF_009617595.1). Taxonomy (GTDB): domain Bacteria; phylum Pseudomonadota; class Alphaproteobacteria; order Rhodobacterales; family Rhodobacteraceae; genus Epibacterium; species Epibacterium aquimaris. The sequence continues at coordinate 111,084 of NZ_WIXK01000008.1, forward strand.
CCTGTTCAGAGCCGGTGACAGCGGCGGCAGGGTACAGGATGGGGCTGTGGGTGTTTTCCGGAAACAGCCCCACCAGATCAATATCCGGGTTTTTATGGGCGTCGCTTGCATAGACGATACCCAGCCCCAGCTCACCCCGTGCCACCAATCGCACCGCAGCGCGCACATTATCCAGCTGCACGACATGTGGCGCAAGCTCGTGCCACAGGCCCAACGCCTCCAGCGCTTCTTTGCCGTATTGGCCCGCAGGCACCGCATGGACCAATCCCATGGCGATCTTTTGCTGTTTCTGCGTGGCCAAAACGCGGCGCAGATCCCTAGAGCCGGTTTCAAGCGTCTTGGCCGCGACCAGTGCAAGCCGGTTGCGCACAAGATCAAAACGGCTGTTGGGGTCAATGGCCCCCTGTGCTGCCAGATGATCCATCCAGCTTTGATTGGCTGAAATAAACACATCCGCAGGCGCGCCCAATTGTATCTGGCGCGCGATCAACGCGGATCCTGCATAGCTGAGTATCAGCGGGTTGCCGGTTTTGGTTTCATAGTGGGGCGCGAGCTCATCCAAGACCGGCTTTAAGCTGGATGCGGCAAAAACAGTGACCGGCTCTGCCCCGGCGTGGCTGGGCAAACTGGCCCCAATGCAGCCCCAGAGCATATATATCGCGGCCCCGAGCATAAGGCGCAGATGCGCGAAAAATGAAACAGCAAGTCGTTTGATCATATCAGGCCAACACCGATGACGTTCGGATATGGGTGCGGCATTCAACCATCCAAGTCAATCGGGATGCCAAAATGGTGAGATCTGTTTCCAGCTGCTGGCTCCCCGTTTTCGGGTGCAGGCAGGGAGCATATGGTAAAGATGCCCATCCAACGGGTGGACAGGCATCTGTATTTTTTGCTGCAAAATTGAAGGTCAGAACAGCATAACGTCGCCCGTTCCCGCCGCAGGCTTGGGTGCGGCAGGTGGGGGAGGGGCGGCGGCCGCCCGCTCGATCTTGTCGAGGGTTTGATCATTTTGCACATGGGTTTGCTGCGCCGCGCCGGAGACCGGGTGAAACCGCACCCGCCGTGCCGATGTTCCACCCACGCTGGAGGAGATACAGGGGATGCCTTCGTCGCGCAGGAAGCTTTGGATGAAGGCAGTGTTTTTTGCGCCGATATCCGAAAGGTTCACCGACATCTTTGCGCCGCCAAACACTTTGGCCTGAAGATTGCGCCGTTGGGCACCCTTCTTCATGATGCCATTGATCAGCAGCTCCATTGCATGCACGCCATAGCGCGCGCTGGCAGCCCCGGCACCATTGGAATGGGCCAACAGGAAATGGTTCATACCGCCGACGCCGTTTTGGTCGTCATAGACACAGGCCGCGATACACGAGCCCAAGACCGTAGACAGCACAACACTTGGATCCGTTGTGACGCGGTACTCGCCCTGAAGGACAGTCACCGTTTTCTTATTTGTGAATACACTGCTCAAAGCGGTTTTCCTTCCAAGGTTCTATTATGTTTTGCACGCCTGCAGCAACGCGCCGGCCATACGTGCAAGAGAGACTTGTTTCTGGGCACCGCCGTTTTCCCATGCAACACGTGGCATGCCGTAAACGACCGAGCTTTGTTTATCCTGGGCAAAGGTTGTGGCCCCGGCATTGCGCAGATCCAAAAGGCCTTTTGCACCATCTTGCCCCATGCCTGTCAGGATGGCGGCGACAACGTCTTTGGCAAAGGGCACGGCTGAGGAAAACAGCGCATCCACCGAGGGCATATGGCCCGAGATGGGTGGACCTTCTTTCAATCGGGTTCGAAGCGGTTTGCGCTGCGACATGCCGAAATGGCGCGTTTGGCCCGCCGCAACATAGACGTGCCCGTGTTCAATCGGGCGGTTATCATCTGCGGCAACCACTTTGGCCGGGCAGATCCGATCAAGCAGCGAGACCAGCCCCTGACCAAAGTTTTTACCAGTATGCTGTACGATCAATGTGGGAGGGCAATCGGTTGGAAAGCCAACCAAGACACTGCGCAGGGCTTCGACGCCTCCGGTTGAGGAGCCGATCAGAATCATCTTGTTGGATTTGGGCGCGCTTGGCTGCGCGCTTGGACGGCCACGCGTTTGTGGTGCATTCTTGCGCGGCGCCTTCACCATCATGTCGAAATATTGAATGAACTGGCGCGGGCTGTCAGATTTTGTCAGTTCAAAAATACCGGCCCCAACATTGAGCAGCGGTGAGGCACGACGCGCAGGAGCTGCGTTCATATCATCCATCACCGAAACCCAGCGAATATCCAAGGCGTTGAACAGTGCGAGCATCATTTCAAACTCAGCGAGTTTGGTGAACCCATCTTCCACAAAGGCAAATTTAGGCTGCCCCGCCTCGGCCTGATTGTAGGCCATCATCAAATTGTTTGCCAGCAGCACCTGCATGCCTGGATACGCGGCTTCCATGCTGGCTTGCAACGCGCGTGCGAATATTCGGTCTGTGGTAATGATCAAAACGCTAGAGGACGGCAATGCAGCACCTTTACCTTAATTCGACCATTGGTCGAGTGTATTTCTTAAATAGGGTTTAGGTCGTTCAAACGTCATACACCCCAATGGAGCCAGTATTCATATGAAAGTATTGCCGAAGGGTTTCTAAGGGCGTGAAAATGGCACCAAAGATATAAAACACAGGCCTTAAAATCCCTAAACATTGAAGCTTTGCTGGTTAGATTGTTCCTACACAGCCAGTGAAACAAGGAAGATCGATCCATGCGCGGTCTGTGCCAAAATATGTATTTTCTATGCGCATTATAATGTCGAAACTCGGCAGGAGAAGAATGCGGCCCCCATCAATAAGTCCGAAGTGGTGAAAAGCGGGCAGTTTTCGGCGCGTCGTTATGAATGCATACAAATACAGCCCGCGCGCATTTGATAAAAAAGCGAATTATTCAAAAGCTCGGTCAATACCCAAAAAGGGCTATTGAGCCTTGGGTGCGGCAATCAATTATTAAGGCCCTTGCCGTAGAAATCTCCTATCGCAAGTCAAATCTGTCGCCAACAACGGGGGTGTGAATCGCTGGATATGTCGATGGAAACACAAAAGTTCCCTTTGGATTTACCAAATCCGTACACTGAGCTCGATCCTCTGATCAATTTCCTTCGGGGAGCTCAATCACAAGCTGTCGAGATCGACTGCGGAGGTGTGAAAATCATGCCTTCCCGTGGATTGCAGCTTCTGCTCAGCGCCGAACAGCAATGGCGTTCCGAGGGGCTTGGTTTTGCCGTGAAAAACATCGGTGAAAGCTGCCGCAAATCCCTGACACTGCTGGGCTTAGAACCCGCCCGATTTGAAGACGAGGAAACAGCATGAAGACCAAAGTTCTGGCAATCGACGATTCCCGTACTATCCGGAATCTGCTTGCGGCCGCATTGGAAGAGGCCGGGTTCGAGTACCACAGCGCGGTAGATGGCCGCGAAGGTGTCGACAAATATCCCAGCGTGGCACCGGATGTGGTGATCACCGATATCAACATGCCCAACCTTGATGGCTTTGGCGTGATCGAAGAGCTGCGCGGCGACAAGATCAATTCCAAGGTTCCGATTCTGGTTCTGACCACGGAAAGCGCGCCTGAGCTGAAGGCCCGTGCCCGCGATGCAGGTGCAACTGGCTGGATCACCAAGCCGTTTGACGATCAGTCGCTGATTTTTGCGCTGAAGCGCGTTACAGGAGCAGCTGCATAAGATGTCCGGGTCGATTCAAGATACATTCTTTGAGGAGTGTGAAGACCTCCTCGAAGCGATGGACGAGGGTCTGACCGCCATTGAAGGTGGCGAACAAGACCCGGAGGTGGTGAACGCGGTGTTTCGGGCTGTCCACTCCATCAAAGGCGGCGCGGGTGCGTTTGGTCTCGATGAACTGGTGGCTTTTGCCCATAAATTCGAAACCGTGTTTGACGAGTTGCGCAGCGGTAAGCTGCAGTTTGATGGTGAGCTGATCCAGCTTTTGCTGCGCTCCAGCGACCATCTTGCGGATCTCGTCGCCACAGCGCGTGATGGCGGTAGCACCGATGAGGCACACCACAATGTGCTGATCGAGGCGCTGCTCAAATACATTCCGGAAGAGGAAGAAGATCTCACGTTTGAACCCATGGGTCTGGGTGGTGCTTTTGCGCCTGCTCCGCTGATGGATGAATCAGAAAAAACCTACGAGATCCGCTTCCATCCGCTCAAGGAAATGTATGGCACGGGCAATGAACCGTTTTTTCTGTTTCAGGCACTTTCTGAACTTGGTGAACTTGAGATCACGCTGAACGATAGCGAGTTGCCCGGTTTTGACAGCATTGATGTTTCCGAGAGCTATCTCTCCTGGGATCTCAAGCTGGTCAGTTCCGAACCACGTTCTTCTATTGAATCGGTGTTTGAATTTGTCGAGGGGCTCTGTGAATTGACTATTTCATCTGATTCCGACGTCGAAGACGACGCCAATGCTCTGGCTGCTCTGAATGCGGCGTTTGGCACCGATGATGCAGCTGATGCATCGCCGGAGGCACCCGCCCCTTTTGAGCCACCGGTCCCCGCAGCAGAAGCTACCCCTTCGGCCCCGGTCGAAGAAAAGGCAGCTGCTCCCAAGGCAGAGACCGCCAAATCTGAGCAACGAGGCCCAAAGCCTACGCTCCGTGTCGATCTTGAGCGGGTAGACCGGTTGATCAATGCCGTGGGAGAACTGATTATCAACCACTCCATGTTGGCACAACAAATTGCCAACCTGGATGCGGGGGATGTCCGTGACGTAGAAACGGAACTCGAAGGGTTTAAAAACCTCGCCCGTGATATTCAGGAAGGGGTGATGTCTATTCGCGCCCAACCTGTAAAGCCGCTGTTTCAGCGGATGGCGCGGATCGTGCGCGAAGCCTCTTCGGCAACCGGTAAAACCGCCAAACTGGTAACCGAAGGCGAAGCAACCGAGGTCGACAAGACAGTGATCGAGCGCTTGTCGGACCCGCTGACCCACATCTTGCGCAATGCAGTGGATCACGGTGTTGAAAAACCTGACGATCGCGAAGCCGCTGGCAAAGATCGCACCGGCGAAATCCGTCTGACAGCCTCACACCGGTCTGGCAGCGTTTGCATCGAGATCAAAGACGACGGCGCGGGTGTTAATCGCACGCGGGTGAAACAGATCGCGATCGAAAAAGGCCTGATCCCGGAAAACGCCGAGCTGTCAGATTCTGAGATCGACAACCTGTTGTTTATGCCGGGTTTCTCGACCGCTAAAGAGGTTTCAAACCTCTCAGGTCGTGGCGTGGGTATGGATGTTGTGAAAAATGCGGTGACCGGTCTGGGGGGGCGCATCAATATCTCCTCCACTCCCGGTCAGGGCTCAACATTCACCATCATTCTTCCGCTTACTCTTGCGGTGATGGATGGCATGGTCGTGTCGGTTGCAGATCAGACCATGGTGGTTCCGATCACATCTATTGTCGAAACCATGCGTGGCAGCGACGATATGATCAACAACCTGGGCGCTGATGGCACCTTGTTGTCGATCCGCGGGAACTTTGTTCCGATCTGCGATGTGGCTGGCGCGCTTGGTCTGCGGCACAACTACGATCAGCCTCCGGGCGTCTATCTCTTGGTTGAGACGGAAACCGGTGAGCGCAGCGCCTTGGCGGTGGATGACATCTTTGATCAGCGTCAGGTCGTCATCAAAAGCCTCGACGGTGTCTGTGGAAACATTCCCGGCGTCGCTGCAGCAACCATCCTGGGTGACGGTAAAATCGCCATGATCCTTGATCCCGAAAGCATCATTGCGGCATCGCCTGCAGCTGCGGCTGCGGTGGGCTTCTGATATAAAGCGGAGAAAAAGCAATGCAATCGCAAGCTGAAGTTAAACAGTCTGACCATGAGGTCAAACATACCCAATACAGTGAGTTTGTCAGCTTTTCGGTGGCAGGCCAGGCTTTCTGTCTGAAAATCACCCAGATCCGCGAAATCCGGCGATGGTCCCCTGTTACCATTCTGCCCCATGCACCGTCTGATGTGCTGGGCGTGATGAACCTGCGGGGAGCGGTTATTCCGATCTATGATCTGTCCGCACGATTTGGGCTGCATCAGACCGAAGCAACCGAGCGTAACGTGGTCATCGTTGTTGCCGTTCACGGCAAACAGGTTGGTCTGTTGGCAGAATCGGTGTCCGAGATCATTTCGATCAACCCGGAAGAAATCCAAGACACGCCGCAGGTCGATAGCCGCAACACCATGGAATACATTCAGGGCATCATTTCCCACAATGAGACCATGGTGCGGATCATCAATCTCGACGCTGTTATCACTGCTCCGGAACAGGTGCTCCATTGACAATAGCAAGCCCCATTGATCCAAAAGGTCAGGAGTTCGCCCTGACCGATGCCGACTTTGAGGTCGTGGCTCAATATGCGCACAAGCATTTTGGGCTTGCGATGTCGAGCAGCAAAAAACCTTTGGTCTCTTCCCGCCTGGCGCGGCGTCTCCGTCACTTGAAAATCAATCGTTTCAAGGACTACATCGCCCAGCTGGAAGGCCCCAATGCCGGTGCTGAACGCAATGAGTTACTGTCACTTTTGACCACAAATGTGACCCATTTCTTTCGCGAACCGCACCATTTTGACACGCTGCGCGATGAGGTCTTCCAGCCTGCGCTCGACAAGGTGCGCCGCGGCGGGCGTCTGCGGGTTTGGTCGGCGGGATGTTCCACCGGGCAAGAGCCCTATTCGATTGCGATGCTGCTGAAATCCATGTGCCCGGATGCGGACAAGTTGGATGCAAAAATTCTCGGCACCGACATTGACCCGGTTGTGGTGCGCAAGGCCCAGGCGGCGCAATATCCCACCGATGAGCTGTCTCAGCTCCCGCGGGAATATAAGCCAAGCGATATGAGCGGCGACACCATCCCATCCAGTGTCACCTCTCTGGTCACCTTTGGCACGCTGAACCTGATCGAACCGTTCCCGTTCAAAGGCAAGTTCGACGCGATTTTCTGTCGCAACGTGGCGATCTATTTCGACACTCCAACGCAGCAGAAGGTCTGGAGTGCATTCCAACGCGCCCTCAATCCGGGCGGGTATCTTTTCATCGGTCATTCCGAACGGATGTCTGGGCCCGCATCAGCCCATTTCAAGACCGCGGGTATTACGACCTACATCAACACGGCTGCCGGTGGGGCATCTGAGTAGCCAGTAAAAACGAGCAAACGAGGAAGAAACATGAGCCTGAAAGACCAATTGAGAGTGATGGTTGTCGATGACATGTCCACCAGCCGTGGGATCCTGACCCAATGTCTGGATGAATTGGGCATCAGCAACTATATGGTTGAAAACAATGGACAATCAGCCTATGAAAAGCTGACAACAACGCCAGTCCACCTGGTGCTGTCAGATTACAACATGCCGGGTATGGATGGTCTGGGTCTGCTGAAAGCGCTGCGCGAGCATCGCGTGACCCAACGCGTCGGCTTTATCCTGGTGACGGGTAAACCAACCCCCGAGGTCATTGAGGTTGGCAAGAAATTTGGCTTGAACAATATCATTCGCAAGCCATTTACGGTGGCCACGATGAAGCAAGCCATCGAACAAGTTGTAGGTCGCCTGTAAACATGGCTGATCCAGAGAACGCCATCGACGATCTATGTGCTGTATCAGCACGTGAGATGCGCCAGCTTCAGCAAAAAGTGCAGGTGCTTGAAGATGTCGTGCTGACTGTCTTTGAGCGTGGCACCAAGCCAAACAGCCAGGAAATCCGCGCGTTACAGGATTTTGACCTTGTGTCCCAAACTCTGGATGGGATGTCGACGTTCTTTGAAACGTTGCGCACGCAAAGCGCAAAAACCGGTGCAGCGGATATCACGCAGGCCAGCGAAAGCGTAAACCTAGAAAAGCTGCGTCACCGACTGAGCGATCTAAGCTCCCCGGCTGACGTCTAACACAAAGCCCCGCACAAAAGGCGGGGCTTTTACACGACCGCTCGGATCTGGGCTCAAGTCCGAGCGCGTTGGAGCACTACAGTTGAGCATCGTGCCAAAGCGTCATTTTCTGCCATCGCAGAAAATGCGGGTTTTCTGATTGCTTATGCGTGTCTCTGGTGTTGTCCCTTTGGCGGAAACACCAGAGATACCGACGGATAGAAGGCGGTATAGGTTGTCGATCCGTGAGCGTTGTTTACATCAAAGGTTTTGAAACACGCGGAAAATGGCGGTTTTCAATCCTGTTTGAGCAACGCGTTGAAAATCACATGTTACTGCCTGTTTGAATGTTCCAGCCCGCGCCGAGCCTTGCCCCCGTTGCACGGGTGCAATGTTTTGCGAGGGGGCAACAGTTTTGCAGGGCGATGGCAGTGCAATGTGATTTTGACCAGACCGTGCTATTGGGGGCGATGGCTCCGGTTTTGTAGCCAGAGCGGGCGGATTGGGTTCTGGGTGATTTGCCAACAGATGTTCGGCAGCGGTGCTTGTTTCTTGAAACCGAAACCACCTGTGGTTTGGGTCGCGCCGATGATGGGCTTGGCCGATCCTATGCACCCTTTTGGCGGGCCCAGAAACCAGCGGGGTGAACATCCATTTCAAAGCCTGCGCCTGATCTGCCAGATGTGAGCGGGCGGATGAAATTGATGATCTGGTGATTGCGGCCTGAGATTACTATTTTAATGCCGGAGCACAGCTGCCATTGAGGCGGCTAAGAAGCATCGCCAAAGGATAGATCATGTCAGATCGGATTGCAGTCATTGGGTTGGGATATGTTGGCTTACCGCTGGCGGTGGCATTTGGCCAGAAACTGCCCACGCTTGGCTTTGACATTGACGCGGGCCGCGTCGCGGCGCTGCGTGCGGGCCGCGATGACACCCGTGAGATTTCCGAACACGAACTGGCACAGGCCGATCAGCTGCAGATCAGCAATGCGCCAACAGATCTGGCCGCCTGCACAATCTATATCATCACGGTGCCAACACCGGTGGATGAGAGCCACCGGCCGGATCTTGGCCCGTTGAAAGCGGCGACGCAGACCGTGGCGGCTGTGCTGAAAGCGGGTGATCTGGTGATCTATGAATCCACGGTTTATCCCGGCGCAACCGAGGAAGACTGCGTGCCGCTGCTGGAACAGGGCTCTGGGCTTGTTTTTAATCAAGATTTCCATGTTGGCTACAGCCCCGAGCGGATCAATCCGGGCGACAAAAACCGGCGGCTGGCGGATGTAGTGAAAGTCACGTCAGGTTCGACACCTGCGGTCGCGGATCGTGTTGATGCGCTGTATCGGCGTATCGTGACGGCGGGCACCCATAAGGCCGAAAGCATCCGGGTGGCCGAAGCGGCGAAGGTAATCGAAAACAGCCAACGTGATATCAATATTGCGCTGATCAATGAGCTGGCGATGATTTTCAACCGCATGGGAATTGACACAGAAGCGGTGCTGAAGGCCGCGGGCAGCAAGTGGAATTTCCTCAATTTCCGCCCTGGTCTGGTGGGCGGCCACTGTATTGGTGTGGATCCGTATTACCTGACCCATAAGGCGGAATCGCTGGGCTATCATCCTGATATTTTGCTTGCGGGGCGGCGGCTGAATGATGGGATGGGCACCTATGTGGCGCAGCAGATGATCAAGGCGATGATGCAGAAAGGCTGCGCGGGCCCGGATGCGCGGGTTCTGGTTATGGGTCTGACCTTTAAGGAAAACTGCCCGGATCTGCGCAATACGCGGGTGATTGATGTGATCCGCGGGATCGAAGGGTTTGGCGTTCAGGTTGATGTGTTTGATCCCGAAGCGGATGCCAAAACAGCCGCCGACGAGCTGGGGATCGAGCTGCTGCAAGAGGTGCCCGAGGGGGTGTATGGCGGGGTTGTGCTGGCGGTTGCACATGATGCGTTCAAATCACTGAGCGAGGCAGACATCCGCGCCTATGGGCGCGACAACATGGTGCTGTATGATTTGAAATATGTTCTGCCGGAAGGGCAGTCCGATCTGAGACTTTAAATGAAAACGGGGGGCCTTGGCCCCCCGCAGTGTTTAGGCGATTTGAACCGCTGGGGTTTTTGCATCCTCAGCCTGGATGCTGCCGTCTTCTGCCACCGTGACCAGCTGGCCCGGATAGAGGCTGCGCAGCCCTTTGCAAGATACCAGCATCAGCTTGTTCTTTTCGCGGGCAACAATCGACATATGGCTGAGCCAGCCGCCCACTTCGCTGATCACCGCGCCTGCGCTTAGCACCTGTGGCAACCAAGCGGGGTGGATCATTTTGCACACCATGATGTCACCCTCGCGGAAGCCCTGGAACAGCGTGTCCACATCACTGCCGTCATCGGCAAAGTCATCTGAAACGATAAAGACACGCCCGGTGACCGTGCCACCCCCGGCAACACAGGTGCCGCCCAGGCTGCCATCGCCCGCAGTTGCCGCCGCGCCCAGCGACAGCAATTCGATGTCACGCAGGGTGATCGAGACCTCGGATGGTGACAGCTTGCGGCGCAGCTCTTCTTTGGATTTGCGCGCGGTGGTCAGATCGGTCAGCTGCTCGTTCTCGTTCCAATCCGCGTCAAGGATTTCATCCAGGGTGAGGAAGAACAACAGATCTTCGAGACCGGTCTGCTGACCCAAGGCAACAAGGGCCTGGCGCAGCTCAGCGAGAAGGCGCAGCGCTTCGTGTTTTGCCTGTTCTTTCAGATCCTGGAAGGCCAGGGCCAGATCCAGAGTGTCTTGCAGTTCGGCGGGCACGTCTTTTGGCAGCGCCGGGGTTCCGTGCATCGACGAGATCGGGCTTTGCAGCAGGTTTTGCAACAAAGAGGGAGCCTCAGCGTAGCGGGGCGCGCTCAGCTCATAGTCGAACATGGAGCGATGTCCCATCACCGCAAGCGCGGCCTTTTTATCCCCTTTGCAGCGGGCCAGCATGCTGGCGGGCGCATGGGGCGTTTCGGCCTGGAGCAGGTAGCTGCGCAGGCTGGTATCACCTGCGGTTGCCGCCTGTGCTTCGCTCATGGTGAAGCTGGCAAGAATGTTGATCTTTTCGGCTTCGACGTAGATGTCCTGCACAAATTCATCGCGCAGTTTTGTGATTGTTTTCAACAGCTCAGCACGTGGCAGGGCCGTGTAATCAAGCGCCTGCCAATAGGCGAGTTCTGTGTGGAAGTTCGGCAGAATTTCCGTTTTGAACTGCTTCAGATAGGGGCTTGCGCGTTTGCGCAGCTGCTTGGCCTGGCTGGCAGAAAGCGCCAGTGCCATGTAGGATTTGATCTTGCGATCCACAAAGGTTTTGCCAAAGAGGTTCACCAGATGGCTGCCGGGCTCTTCCTTGAGCTTGTAGGGCACAGACAATGCGCGGCAGGCCTGATCCAGGCTGCCACCGGGCGCCCAGACATGCGTCATCAGATCAAAGGAGAGCGGCGTGGGGCGGGGCAGAACTTCGGACATTTCATCCTGTTCCAGCACCACCTCATCCGGGTCACACTCACCAAACCGGCCGAGGATATCGCGCCATTCGGCGCTGCGCTGTTTCTGTTCCGCGGTGCCAAGCGACAAAGTGGTGATGTCGCGGCTTTGCAGAATGCGGAACTGGCCGTTTTCATAAGCCCATTCAACATCTTGCGGCGTGTCAAACAGGGTTTCGATCTGACGGCCCATGTCGAGGAGCGCGCTAAAGTCTGGCAGATCGCCTTCGGCGTCAGAAACCATCTGGCCCGAGAAGCGACCAAACCGGGCAACTTTGGGGGTGACGCGGCCAGATACCAGCGCCTCGCCGTTGCCTTCGACCCATTCGATCATGGTCATACCCGGTGCAAGCGGATCTTGCGTGAACAAAACGCCCGCAATTTCCGCATCAACCATTTCCTGAACCAAAACATTGGCCTGGCCGATGTCACCGTCTTTTTCATAGCTTTGGCTACGGGCTGAGGTGAAGCTTTCATGCACGTGGTTCAGCGCAGAGAGCATGCTGTCGCCGGTGACATCCAAAACCGAGTCAAACACACCTGCAAAGCTTTGATCGGCCCCATCTTCGTTGCTGGCAGAGCTGCGCACGGCGCTGGGTTTTTCACCCATTTCTTTCCAGATGGTACGGGCAAAGGCTTCTTTGCCCTGTTCAGGCAGCTGGGCGAGATGATCAAGCGCCGGTCCTTTGACAACAACACCGTTTGGCACTGGCAGGCCCGCGTTTTTCAACACGGACAGACGCAGGGCTTTGTTGCCCGCTTCGGACAAGGCGGCGGTGTCGTTCAGCGCGTGCACGTTTTGCGGCAGTTTTGGCGCCGCAAGCGCGCGAGTGCGTGCTTTTGCGGATTTGGTTGCGTTGTTCCACATGCCAACCACATAGGCGCGTTGGGCCAAAAGCAACGTCAGGCTGAAGCACAGGTAGGCATTGGCGGCAAAGTTCAGTCCAACAACCATGGCAAAGATAATCGGCAGACCCAGCCCCATCCAAAGCATCTTTTGGCGACGTGTCTTTGCAATGGCCCAGAGAAGATAAACGCCTGCCAGTGCGGTAAAGACAATCGGGGTGATGTAGTAGGGATCAGCTGCGCCAATGTCTTTGGCCCATAGGAACGGCACGGCGAGCGCTTGCGCCGCTTGACCCGCGGCAGAGACGCCCAGCATCATGATCGGCAGGAACGCCAGCGCCAGCATATTGCGCATGGGTGTCAGGCCCTTATCCGCATAAAAGGCCTGAATGGCGCGGGCTTTGCGCACCGGATCAGCAGAAAGGCGCGCTTTTAGCTCTTTGAGCTCATCTTTGGTGGCGGCGGTGATCAGCTGGTCGCGCTCGGATTTCAGGGCGATGGGCAGCACCAGCAGGCGCGTGACCAGGGACAGCGCAAACAGGCCAATCAGGATATGCGCGTTATTGTGGCTCCAGACCAGTGCGGCTGCCAGCGCGGCGATGGCTTTGTCCCACAGGCCCTGGTTTTGATCGGCGAGCCATTCTTTCACATGTGCCTTGGGTTTTGAGGGAACGTAGAATTCCCAAGGCAGCGTATAGCGACCCTGAAAATCGATGCCCTGACGCGAAAGTTCAAGCCCCAATGCCTGACCCATAAAGCAGCTGCGACGGTCATAACAGGCTGCAACGGTTGGTTTTTTCTGCAGCTTGTCGATGCTGGCCTGCAGGTCGGTTGAGGTCATGGCCCGGATCGGGATATTGACTGCGCCGGGCAGGTGGCCGCTGGCGAAATCACCAGGGTAGCGGGTGTCGATGATTTGCAGATCACCGGCGTTGTACAGATCCGTGAATTCAGCGGTGTTCAGCAGGCGATCCTTATTGGGGTATTCCGGCAAGGAGCGCAGATCCGAGAGCGAGCGCACGGTTTCATCGCTGAAGGTGCGGCCTTCGACAATCCATTTTTCCAGACCACCGGTGATAAAGCGGCAATCAATGCCCAGTTTTGCCAGTTCTGCACAGGTTTCCGAGCTGCGGTTGCCATTGTGGCAGAACAAAACAACCTGCTCACCGGGGGCAACAGGCACGGATTGGCGGAAATCCGGGAACCGCACGTGTTCGGAACCGGGCAGCGTGCCCATTTCCCGCTCACCGGTTTCGCGTACGTCAAAGAAGCGGGTGTTGCCAGCAGCCAGCAGCGCGGCAGCCTCTGCGGTTGAAATCCCCTGAGGGTGTTCAAGCTGCGCGTTATAGCTGGTTTCTTTCAGGCTTTCATCTTTGATCTCGGTGCCAGCGAACTGTGCGGGACGCAGCAAAGTTGCCTGTAAACGCTGTTGATTTTGCGTTTTTGCGTTGCTGTATTGCCAATAGTTACCGATAACCAATGCAAGGACTGCCAGCATAAGGCCCGCAATCAATTTAACGGGATAGGATCTTCGTGCTGTGCTCTTTTTACTTGCAAGTCCAAGTTTCGCTGCAACCGCGGCCCCCAACCCAGAGATCATTGCAACCCCCACAGCGAGTACCTGCGAGATGGATGACACTGAACCGATGACCAATTCTGGCGAAGGAATCGCGAGTGCCGGAGATGAAACGCTTATGAGGGCGGCGGTACCGATCAGCAGCAAGCGAGCGTTGTTTTTTTTCACGGTGAGTCCTTACAGCAATCGAGACGTTAAAATTCATGTAGAATTTATGACACATGAGTAAAAATGGTTACTTAAACGTTAAAGTGTAAAGATGGAAACTACTCTCAACCTGAAACTTCCTATTTTGCAGCATCTTAACGTTTGCTTGCTAATCTGCGTGCAACCGAGCCAGCTGAGTCTCGTCGCTTCTGGGGGACCACTGCAGGAGCAAACGGAATTAATACTGAAGTGGACTGTCACATGAAACGCTTGAATGTCTTTCACCGCCAACGCGCGAAGATCTTTTCCCTGTTCATCGCTGTAGGCATCCTGTTTTCAGGGGCTGCAAGCGCCGAAATCAATTTGAAATTCGGGACTTATGCCGCAGACAAGCCAACAGAGACGGTCAAGAAATACCGCCCTTTTCTGATGTTTCTGGAGAGCCGGATGTCAGAAGAATTGGGGCAGGACGTCAACATCGAGATGATCATTGCCAAGGAGTATGAAACCAGCATCCGACAGCTTGCTGAAGGTGAGGTTGATTTTGCTCGGTTTGGGCCCGCCTCTTATGTTTTGGCGACGGATAAGAACCCTGATGTTCAAATTGTCGCGATGGAATCAAAAAATGGGCAAAAAAGATTCAAAGGGATCATCGCGGTGCATCGCGACAACCCGATTCAGTCGCTTGAGGAGCTGGCGGGGCTGACGTTTGCCTTTGGTGATGAGCTTTCGACCATCGGTCGCTACCTGTCGCAATCTGCGCTGCTTGAGGTCGGAATCACCGGGGAAGATCTTCATAGCTTTAAGTTTTTGGGGCGTCACGACACTGTTGGGCTGGCCGTTGGTGCGGGTAAGTTCACAGCTGGCGCACTAAAAGAGAGCACGTTCAAGAAACTGGTCGCGCAGGGCGTGCCGATCCGGGCCCTTGCGTCGTTTGACAATGTGACCAAACCCTGGATCTCAGCATCGGATCTGCCGAAAGAAGTCTATGATGCAATGCAGCGGGTGATGCTGTCCTCTGAGAATGAGGAAATTGTTCGCCGAGTTTCAAAAAACGGCTTTCTTATTGGCAGTGATGCGGACTACCAACCTATCCGACAAGCGATGCAGGACAGCGTCGATTTCTGACCTAGGAACTACCACTAAATGAAACGCACCGGCATCCTTTCGCAGATTGTTCTATCGTTGTCTTTGGCCGCAGTTCTGGTGGCCTATGTGGTTGGTTTTGTTGCTCAAAATTCTGAAGCACAACGTTTGCATCAGCAACTGGAGGAGCAAGCTGACCTGACCGTTTCACTGTTGAGCGGTTTGATGCTTGAATCGATCATCATCGAGGATGTTCCGGTGCTGCAGACCGGGCTGATCGAAGCCATTGCGCGCAATCCAAAGCTTTTGGCGATCAATATTCTTAATGATAACGGTGATGTGATTGCCGAAGCCAGCGCAGAGGTGACTGTTTCTGACAATTTTGTGATGTACAACCGGCCGATCGAATTGGATGGGTTTTCGTTTGGCGAAATGGTTGTGAAATGGTCCACCAGCGAAGGCACTGCTTTGGTGGAAGAGCGGGTCCAGCAAACGATCATGTGGACCGGGCTCTCTGTTGCCGGGCTTTCCGTTTTGGTCTGGGTTCTTGTTCATCTGTTGACCCTGCGACCGCTTGGCATGATTCACCAGCGGATGTCTGATGCGATTTCCGGGATGAAACGACAAAGCCGCAGCCTGCCTTGGTATGCATCGCGGGAGTTTTGGGCGCTCAATTATTCGGTTGGGGTGCTGGAAGACACGTTTGATGAACGCGACGAACGTGAGTTTGCGCTGGAACAGGCGCGCGAGTCGGCGGATATCGCCAATCAGGCCAAATCGGAATTTCTGGCCAATATGTCGCATGAAATCCGGACACCTATGAATGGTGTCATCGGCATGGCTGAGCTGATTTTGGAAACGGATCTCGATGAAGATCAGCGGATGTATGCAGAGACGATTTCCAAATCGGGCGCGGCGCTGCTGACCATTATCAATGATATTTTGAACTTCTCAAAGATTGAGGCCGGGAAGATGGAGCTGGATAAAGCTCCGTTCAATTTCCTGACCGCTCTGGAAGATGTGGTGACCTTGCTGTCGCCCACTGCCAATGAGAAGGGCATTGAAATTGCACTGCGTTTTGATCCCACCCTGCCCGAGGTTTTTGTGGGGGATATTGGCCGTATCCGACAGATCATCACCAACATCGCAGGCAATGCGGTCAAGTTCACGCTGCGTGGCTATGTCTGTATTGATGTGACCGGTGAGATGAGCGGTGATCAATACATGCTAAAGATCGCGGTGCAGGACACCGGGATTGGCATTCCGCAAGAGAAGCTCGACACGATCTTCAGCGCGTTTGAACAGGTTGATGGGGCCGCTACCCGCAATTTTGAGGGCACGGGGCTGGGTCTGGCGATTTCTGAGCGCCTGTTGAAATTGATGGGGGGCCGGATTGCGGTGACGTCATCGGTGGGACAGGGGAGCGTGTTCACGCTGAGCCTGCCACTGCCGGTGGGCGAAGGTGTTGTCAGAGAGACGAAAAACAGTTCTGTGGCTCTGCACGGGCTGCGGGCGCTGGTTGTTGACGATCTTGAAGTCAATCGGATCATTCTGACCGAACGCCTGCAGAACTGGGGCATGAAATGTGAAACCGCGACCTGTGCAGCGGATGGCCTGAACCTGCTGAAACAGCATGAAGAAGGTTACTTTGACATGGTTGTGCAGGACTTCCAGATGCCGGTGATGGATGGCGGAGAGCTTGCCCGCCAGATCCGGGCGCTGCCGCAGTGTCGTAAATTGCCGATTATCGTTCTGTCATCCGTTGAACAGCCGCTTGAAAAGTCAGAGATTGAAGCCCTGGCACCGTGTCGGGTGACCACAAAACCGGTGCGGTCTGCCCAGTTGCAGCGGGTGATTGGCAGCACTTTGGCCATGCATCCAAGTGTTGAACCCGCGGCCACCACAACGCCTGCTACGTTTGGATTCAGCAAGCGTGTACGGGTGCTTATGGCCGAAGACAATCGCACCAACCAGCTGGTGGTGAGCCGTATGCTGAAAGATGCGATGGTGGATCTAAGTCTTGCGGTAAACGGCGCTGAAGCGCTTGAAATGTTCAAACAGCAGCGGCCTGACATAATCTTGATGGATATGATGATGCCGGTGATGGACGGGCTTCAGGCGACCAAAGAGATTCGCGAGTTGGAAGTGCGTGAAGGTGTGACCCATCAGGTTCCGATTGTTGCGCTCACCGCCAATGCGCTGCAATCGCACAAAGACAAATGTCTTGCCGTTGGGATGAATGACTTTCTGAGCAAGCCGATCAGCAAGAAATCCCTATTGGCAGCCTGTGAAAAATGGGCTGAGGCAGGGCACGCGCCTGCGGTCAAGACCGGGACGTAAGATCGATTTTACAGAATCCGTTTTCTGCGTTTCTGCACCAAGGTTGTGAACAGCGTGGCCACCACAAAAAAGAGGGCCGCAAGCGAGACAATTGTGGGCCCGGTTGGGGTGTCGGCGATATAAGATGCCCGTATTCCGCACAGAACTGACAGGCAGCCAATAGCAACGGCGGTCACCGCCATCCGTTCCGGCCCGTTGGCAAAGGCGCGGGCGGTGGCTGCGGGCACGATCAACATCGCCGCAATCAGCAGCACGCCCACAACTTTCATCGCAACCGCAACCACCACAGCAAGCGCGAGGGTCAGAACCAATTGCTCGCGGCGTGGGTCAATCCCTGCGGCACGCGCCAGATCCGGGTTCAAAGTGGCGGTGAGCAATGCAGACCAGCGCCATATCAGCAGGCCAAGCGTAGCTCCGCTGCCAAGCCAGATCACCAGTAGATCTATGCGCCCAACCGCAAGAATATCGCCAAAAAGATAGGCCATCAGATCAATGCGAACGCCGTTCAGAAAGGATACGGCCACCAGCCCAAGTGCCAGGGCTGAATGCGCCATTACCCCCAGCATCGTATCCATTGTATAGCCCCGCCCAGAAAGGGTCGAAACGGTTGTGGCCATCACCAACGCCATGGCCAGAACCCCGGCAAATATCGAGATGTCAAAGGTGAGCGCCAGGGCAACCCCAAGGATCGAGGCATGGGCCGTCGCATCCCCGAAATAGGCCATCCGCCGCCAGACAACAAAACAGCCCAAAGGGGCAGCAGCAATACAGAGGCCAATCCCGGCCAAAGTGGCCCGGATCATGAAATCATCGAGAAATGTCACGCAGCGGATCCTTCGTGAGAGGAGGCACAGTCATGGCTGTGATTGTGTTCATGGCGATAAAGTGCCAGCGCGCCCTGGGTGCCGGTGCCAAACAGGGCGCGATATTCCGGTGCGGATGCAACCTGTTCAGGCGCGCCCTGACAGCAGATGTGACCGTTCAGGCAAACCACCCGATCAGACGCGGCCATTACCACATGCAGCTCATGGCTGACCATCAAAACCGCGCATCCTAGGTCTTGGCGCACGGTTTCAACCAGGCGGTAAAACGCAGCGGATCCGGGTTGATCAAGGCCCTGTGTGGCCTCATCCAGGATCAATAGATCCGGTGTGTTCAGCAGCGCGCGGGCCAAAAGAACCCGCTGGAATTGACCTCCGGAGAGATCGGTCATTTGTTGTTTGACCAGTTTATCTGCCCCAACACGTTCCAGTGCTTCAAAGGCGGTACTGTCATCAACGCGTTTGGGCAGGCTCAAAAACCGGCGCACGGTTAATGGCAGGGTTGGATCGATATGCAGTTTTTGCGGCACATAGCCAATGCGCAGACCGGTCTTTTTGATGACGGCCCCCTGTGTTGGGGTGGTGGCCCCAATGATCAGCCGCAAGAGAGAGGATTTTCCGGAGCCGTTTGGACCAACGATGGTCACGATCTCTCCAGCGTCAATTGCGAAACTGACATTGGACAGCACCGTCTTCCCGCCGTAGGCGAGAGACACTCCTTCGAGAGAAACATGGCTCATGTGTATATTAGGTCCGGCATTGGGGGCATACCCCTTCGGCTTCTACAACAGTACGTTCGATTTCAAAGCCCATATTCAGTGCGATCTTGTTGAGAAATGCCCGATCTTCATCAGCGTGCGTTTCCGCGACGCTGTGGCATTTTCGACAAATCATAAAGAATGGCACATGATCCTGCGCGGGATCAAAACAGGCAATGAAAGCATTCAGGCGTTCAATCTTATGGGCAAAACCGTTGCTCACGAGAAAATCCAGAGCACGGTAGGCAACGGGGGGCTGCGCGCTGTGCCCTTCCTCGCGGAGGCGGTCGAGGATCTCATAGGCGCCCCAAGCACGATGTTCTTGCAGCATGATTTCAAGCACGCGCTGGCGCATTGCGGTAAACTGCAGCTTATGCGCTGCGCAGTGTTGTGCAACGTTACGTATTGTGTCCTCGACACAATGCGCGTGATTGTGGTGTTCAAAGCTGAGAGAACGCATAGTGCCTCCGCTGGAATTACTTTCTCCTTGATATGTAATGTTTTGGCATATAACAACCCGGGTGATGTTATAATATTACAGGGTTTGTCTGATGAAACGCACGTCATACGCCGTCGCTGCAGCCTTTTTTGCCGCAACTGGTTCGGCATCCGCTGATGCACCCAAAGTGGTGACAGATATTGCACCGGTTCACGGGCTGGTGTCCCGAGTGATGTCAGGTGTGGGTGAGCCCTCGCTGATTGTGCGCCCTGGATCATCGCCGCACCACTATTCCATGCGTCCATCAGATGCGCGCGCGCTGGATGAGGCTGATCTTGTTTTCTGGATTGGCGAAAGCCTGGTTCCCTGGCTGGAGCAGCCTATTGAGGAGCTGAGCACCAGCGCCCATGTGATCGAGCTGCTGAGCGTCAAAGGCAATGTGACCTATGAGTTCAGACAGGGTGCGACGTTTGAAGCCCATGATCATGAGGATCATGAGGATGAGCATGGCGATGATCACCACGATGATCACAAAGAGCATGATGACCATGGACATCATGAGGAACATGAGGAAGCCCACGATCACGGCGATCACGGCGATCACGGCGATCACGCGGATGATGATGACCACAAAGATCATGCGCATGAAGGCCACGACGATCACCATGATGAGCACGGGGACGAGCACGGCGACGATCATGATGATGAACACAACCACGCCCATGATGGCGTTGACCCCCACGCCTGGCTGTCAGCAACAAATGGCAAACTCTGGCTGGATGTGATCGCGGAAGAGTTGGCAGAGCATGACCCTGAAAATGCACAGGCCTATCAGGACAATGCAAAAGCCGGCAAAGCGGAACTGGACGCTGCAATCGCAAGCATCTCTGCAGCGCTGAAGCCTGTGCAGGACGCTCGTTTTGTTGTGTTCCACGATGCCTATCAGTATTTCGAAAAGGAATTCGATCTTGCCGCCACTGGTGCAATTTCGATTGGGGATGCGTCAAAGCCAAGCGCTGCACGGATCGCAGAAATTCAGGAAACCGTGCGTAAGCTGAATGTTTCCTGCGTCTATACCGAGCCGCAGTACAACAAAGGCCTGGTGCGAACCATCGCTGACGGCACAGGCGTGAAAGAACTGGAAGTGGATCCGCTGGGCACCACGTTGGACCTTGGCCCCAACTTCTATGTGGAGCTGTTGCAGTCTATGGGCAATTCTTTTGCGGCTTGTAAATAATTCCGCAAAGTGATCACCGACCCGCCGCAAATATTTGATCAAATTTACGCGGTGGGTTAGGTTTCTGTCAAATGAGCCCCGTTTGACAGAAAGGTGTGACCATGGATCTTTTGACTGCCAATGACGCTGTTGGTGTCTATCCAAGCTCTTACTATGCACAAACGGCGCGTCCCCTCGCGCCGTTTGCTGCGTTAGATGGGCATATTTCCTGCGATGTCTGTGTCATTGGCGGTGGGTTTATGGGCCTGTCGACGGCGCTGCATCTGGCGCGTGCGGGCTATGATGTGGCGCTGCTTGATGCGCAGCGGGTTGGCTTTGGCGCATCCGGGCGCAATGGCGGACAAGTGGGGCAGGGGCAACGGCTTGATCAAGATGAGCTTGAGCAGCTGGTTGGTGCTGAGCACGCAAAAGCCCTGTGGCATCTGGCCAATCAATCGGTGGATCTGGTGCGCGAGCTCGCCGCATCAGACAAGGTTGAAGCAGAGTTCCACCCCGGTATTATTCATGCAGATCACCGGCCGCGATTTGTACCGCATAGCCGCGATTATGTGGCCAAATTAAATGAACACTACGGCTATGATCGCATCTCTTTTCTGGAACAGGACGAACTGCGGCAGCTGGTAAATTCCCCGGCCTATCATGGTGGCACTTTGGATATGGGGGCCGGGCATATTCATCCGCTGGCCTTTGCCTTTGGCCTGGCACGGTTGGCGCGTGATGCGGGTGTGCGAATTTTTGAAACCACGCGGGTCACGGATATTGAGCGTGGGGATCCCGCGCAGGTGCAGACCGACCACGGGCAGGTTACCGCGAAATTTGTGGTCTTGGGTTGCAACGGCTATCTGGGCGGGCTTGAGCCAAAAGTTGCGTCAAAGGTCATGCCGATCAACAACTATGTTGTGGCGACCGAGCCATTGGGCGTTGAAGGGCAACGGGCCATATTGCGCCAGAACTACGCTGTGGCAGATAGCAAGTTTGTTGTGAACTATTTCCGCTTTTCTGACGATCACCGGCTGCTGTTTGGTGGCACTGAAAGCTATGGCTATAAATTCCCGACTGATATCGCCGCCAAGGTTCGCAAACCCTTGGCTGAAATTTTCCCACAATTGGCTGATGTGAACATCGATTTTGCCTGGGGCGGAACCCTTGGGATCACCATGAATCGCATGCCGCATTTCGAACGGCTGGCGGGCAATATCATTAGCCTGTCCGGATTTTCGGGGCATGGCGTTGCTATGGCGACCCTGGCAGGGCAGATCGCAGCCCAGGCTGTTGCCGGGCAGGCTGAGCGATTTGATGTGTTTTCCCAGGTGCCTAGCCAGAAATTCCCCGGTGGGATGCGCCTGCGTAGCCCGCTCTTGGTGCTGGCGATGCTGTGGTATTCATTGCGCGATCGCCTATAGGGCCAGCGCTGTTAGTACACATGCGAATAATGAAAGATGTTTATTCTTTGTAAAAAACAATGTACGGTTGATTTTGTGCATAATATGCACATTAAGTGTTTGGTCAATTATCGCTCGAAACACCACTTGGCTTAGGTTTCTGCGCCGCGGTGTTTGATGGTGAGGTTCAGAGGGCACTGCAATGAAACGATCCAATACAGTGTTAATTATCGAAGAAGATGCATCGATCCGCTTTATGATGCGGGAAATCGCGCGCGCCTTGGATATTAAGGTTGAAACCGCAGGCAGCAGTGGTGAGGGGCTTTCCTGGCTGCGCGCGCGGCCGTGGCATTTTGCAATGCTTATTCTTAACCTCGATATTCGTCAAAGCGGCGATGATGATACGGTTGAACGCATTCGCGATGATCAGCAGGCCGGAGTACGTGAAATACCGATTATCGGCATGATGGAAAAATGCCAGGGCCCGGATTCCACGGCGTTTACGCAATTGCGTGTGGATAGCTGCTTGCGCAAACCCGTAACGCCGGCAGAGCTGTTGGCTCTGACCGATCGTTACACGTCGCCGCTGGCAACGTCCGAGCCTTAGCTCAGCCGCGTCCACGATAGGGGGGCACGCTTTGGTCTGGGATCCAGACACCTTCTGGGCAGGGGCCGGTTTGCCAGAACACATCAATTGGGATGCCACCGCGCGGATACCAATAGCCGCCAATGCGCAGCCATTTGGGATCTAGAAAATCCTGCAGACGGCGCGCGATAGACACGGTGCAGTCTTCGTGGAATGCGCCGTGGTTTCTGAATGAACCCAGAAACAGTTTCAAAGACTTGCTTTCGACCAGCCAATCCCCTGGCACATAGTCAATCATCAGATGGGCAAAATCGGGCTGACCGGTCATGGGACACAGCGACGTAAATTCCGGTGCGGTAAAGCGCACATTATAGAGCACATCCGCCTGGGGGTTTTGTACGCGCTCCAGCTCGGCCTGGTCTGGGCTTGCGGGCATAACGGTATCGCCGCCCAATTGTTTCAGGTTGCTGTAAATACTATCAGTCATAGCGTTTTCCTCAGTTAGACGCCGCGTTGGTTGCCCCAGAGCAGAACATGCAGCTGTGGTAGGACGCGGGGGCGAAACCAGCTGTCCGCCACGGTTTTTTCAACAAGCCAGTTCAAACGATCGATAGAGGCCTGCAGCGGCACCGGTGTTTCGGGATCAGACTCGGGGTTGCCCGGTTGCAGATACAGCGGCATCTGCGGGTAGCGTTGTGCAACATCCTGCGCCCAGGCGTAGTCTGTGTCATCAAAAATGACGATTTTCAGCGCCAGATCGGGTTGATCCTGCGCGGCCTCCAGGCAGCTTTCAAACTTTGCCCAATCGGTTGTTTGCCCGCTGGATGGGGGTTTGGGGGACAACACCAAAGTGTCGAGATCCTTGAACCAGGGGCTGGCAATGGAGCCTTGGGTTTCACAGGCAAAGCGGTAGCCGTGCGATTTGCCCTGGGTGATCAAGGGGCCAAAGTTCTGGATCGCCGGGTTGCCGCCACTGATTGACACCGTGATCGGCGCGCCGTTGGAGAGTTTTTCAACCTCGCTCCAGACGGCTTCTGTGGACATTTTTTCCCAGGTGTGGCGATAGCTGGTATCAACCGCATGCATGCTGTCACACCAGCTGCAACGATAATCGCAGCCGCCCGCGCGCACAAAGACCGTTGGCTCCCCGATCAGCGCGCCTTCGCCCTGAATCGTGGGACCAAAGATTTCAACGATCCGCAGTGTCATGGCCGGTATTCAGCCCAGATCTTTGGGGTTTCAGAGATACGCACCGCGGCGACCTCATCCCAGCGTTCTTTGCACCAGTCATAGAAGTGTTTTGCCAGAACCTCAGAGGTTGGCATGTCCAGCACATCGTTCAGGTGGCGGTGATCAAAGCATTCATCAATATAGGTTTTGAGCAGGTCAAGATCGCGGTATTCGCGCACAAACCCATGTTCGTTCAGTTCAGCTGCGACCAGTTCAACCTCAAGCTTGTAGTTATGGCCATGCACGCGGCGGCAGGGGTGGCCATCGGGCAGGGTGGTGAGGTTGTGGGAGGCAGAGAATTGGAACTCTTTGGCAATGCGGTACATTATGGCGCCTCCTTCAGGGCTGATTTCCAAAACTCAGGATCATCGTAGAGCGTTGGATCCGGGATACCTGCAAGGTCAAAGGCTTCGCGGCGTTCCACACAGGTGCCGCAGCGGCCGCAGTGATTTTCGCCGCCCTTGTAGCAGGACCAGGTGTCTTTGAACGGGGTCTGTGCAGCGGCCCCTTCGGTGGCGATATCCGCCTTTGATTTATGTACAAACGGTGTGAACAGTTTGACGTTTGCATAGCCGTCCAAGGCAGCCATCTGCATTGCTTCAAAGGATTCGGTAAAGGCGGGGCGGCAATCGGGATAGATGAAGTGATCACCCCCATGTACCGCGGTCGCCACCGCATCATCACCATTGGCCGCAGCAACGCCAAAGGCAATAGTCAGCATGATGGCGTTGCGGTTGGGCACCACGGTGATTTTCATGGTTTCTTCGGCATAGTGCCCATCGGGCACATCGATGTCATCGGTGAGCGCCGAGCCTGTGAGGGCTGCACCAATGCCGCGCATGTCGATGATCTGATGTGGGACGTTCAGGCGTTTTGCGGCCTGAGCGGCAAAATCCAGTTCCTTGCGGTGGCGCTGACCATAGTCAAACGACACAAGGCGGGTCAGTTCATAATCACGTGCCACAATATGAGCAAGCGCAACAGAATCCATCCCGCCGGAGCAGATAACGATAGTTTTCATTTTTCGACCCTTGTTTTGGTGACCGGGTAGGCTGCGACCGGTTTCAGGGCCTTTAAAGGGAGTTGCCTGACAAAAGCAACAGGCAATTGATCGAAACAGTTTCAATCTATTTGCAAAGGTCTCAGTTCAGATCTTCCAGAAGCTTGCCGTGTTTGCGTGTTTCAGCCACCACCTGTTCAAAGGAGGTAAGCCCGCGCGAGGCGAGCATGGGCAGCATTTTGCACAGCACCTCAGCGGTGGCCTGGGCATCGCCAAGCGCGGTGTGGCGCAGGTTTTCGGGAATGGTGACATCAAGGCGCTGACACAATGCGTCGAGCGTATGGGTTTCACTGGCGCCAAACAGAATGGCGGAGAGCAAAACCGTATCAAGGATCTGATGATCCCATTGAATATGCGCGGATTTCCCGTAGCGGCGCATAAAGGCCATATCAAAAGGCGCGTTATGGGCGACGATGACCGCGTCTTGGGCATATTTGTGGAACTGGCGGGTTGCGGTGGTGGGATCCGGCGCATCAAGCACCATTTGATCTGCGATCCCATGCACCAGTGTCGACGCCTTGGGAATGGCGCGGCCCGGATTTACCAGCTGGTCAAATTCTTCGCCAACAACAATGCGCCCGTTCACCACCCGGACGGCACCGATTTGTACAATGTCGTCTTTATGCGGCATAAGCCCGGTGGTCTCGGTATCAAAAACCACAAAATTCATCGCGCTTAACGGCCGCCTGTCTGAGGTATTGGCCCCAGGTGCCAGGCTGAAATCAAAGATCAGCGGGCGCGCATCATCCGGGGACATGGTGGCGTGTGCTTCATCCAGGATCATCATGTAGCCTTCGGCCCGGCTGAGTTTGCGCATCCGCACATCCATCTCAAGCCGCCGATCCGCACAATTCAGCGCGATCGAAACCTCTGTCTGACCTGCTTCCAGTTTGGCCAATGTGGTCAGGACTTGCTCACGGTCAAAATAATCAAAGATCGAAGCATTGAGACGCGGGACATGAATTTGGCTTAGCAGGCCGGAAGACTGCCCATCATAAAGCACGATCTGATGGGCCTTGTTGACCAGAACAATTGCCAGGGGAATATCGGTCAGAAGGGCTGTCAGATATTCCTTATCCGCTGAAAGCTGCGCGGTGGCATCTGCAACTGCACGGGCGGCTGCAGTACTGGAATGGCTAAGCTGGCCGGTAACCGCACGCGCGGCCGGAGCAAGATCACCCAGGTAGCGCGCTTTGTTGGTATCGATGGTGGTATCGACGCCCGCATGGGCGCGGCTGCGCATATCAGCGGCGATGCGTTCAATTGGTTTTGCCACGTTCTCATCGAAGAGCAACCAGACCCCTGCGGTCACACCAACAATGCCAAAGGCGGCAATCAGCCCGGTGTAGGCAAAGGCGCTTTGGGGGCTGCCATCGGCAAGATGGCTGTAGCCGAGAAACAGGGCGATGCCCAAACAGGCCAACCCGGCGAGGGCAATCAGTGCAAAAAACAGCAATACCCGTGTGCGCAGTCCCAGATCATGTAGCATCGCTCTCTCCACATAAGGCCCGCAGCACTGCGTCGCCTTCAGGAGCTTTTACCCAATCCGCCCCAGTGACAGTGCCATCGTCAGTGAAATCAATTGCATCGGCCAGTGCCGCGCGTTTGCCACCGGGGCAATCCGCGAGGACGGGCAGTTTGTGGACGCTGGACCAGCGGCCAAAGAAGTAGAGATCCGCCAGCACCAGCCCCGGATGGTTTTCATGGGTGCGTGTGTTGACCTCATCTACGGCAACAAAGCGATCAACATAGGGGAAAGCATAGGTCCAAGGGCGGTAGAGCGCTTTGTTTTCGACGGTTTCAGCAACAACAAGACCCTCAGGAAGGCTGCCACTTGTGCGTCCGTACCAGCTGTATTCGTTTGAAATCGTGACACCCAGCATGGCCAGACCTGCAAAAACAGGGGTGATCCAGCGTGGCAGACGTTTGCCGCTGATCTTGTTGAGCAAAAGCGCAACACCCGCCCCGCCAACACCCGCGAGGATCGTCGCAATAAGTTCCACAAACATTTTAGTCCTCCCAAAGCACCGTATCGGCGCTTCCCTTAGCTCAAGACGCCGCGTCCCTGTCCAACGGCGGATTGCATGGTTTTCACCACCACAAACGCATCACGCAGATGGCTGCGTTCCAGATCAGACAGTTCAGCGGGCAATAGGTAGTTATCAGGGGCGCGGCCCTGTTTGATCAGCGCCGCCTGATGTTGCAGGCGTGTTTCTGCAATCATGTCATAGGCATCCAGCAGATCATGCGCGCCGGATGTGCTCAGACCGCCGGCATGGGCGGCTTCTTCCAGGCGGGCGCGGGTGTTGGCTGACAACAGCTGACCTTGCAGCGCGTAGATGCGGGCCAGATCCACCACGGGCACAACCCCGTTGTGTTTCAGATCGATCTGGTTCTTGTGTTCACCGGATCGGATGGTTGCCAGACCGCGCAACAGCCCCAAAGGCGGCATGTGTTTCAGCGAATTAGACACCATATGCGCCACAAAGATTGAGTTCTTCCGAGCAGCTGCAAGGGTCTCTTCGTGCAGGTTGTTGAACAGGCTTTGATCGCCCGCGATGGCGCGCAGATCAAACATCACCGAGGCCAGCATCTGCGCCTCTTGGTCGGGTTTTGCGATCCAGGTCTCGAAATATTCCTGCCAGACATGGAGCGGCTGACACCAGCGTTCATTGGTCGCCATCATATCACCGGGGCAATAGACGTAGCCGCAGGTGTTCAGCCCGTCGCAGACAAATTTGGCCATGGCGTGGAAATAGGGCATGTCTTCGCCACGCACCGAATTGTCCAGGATCAGGCAGTTGTCCTGATCGCTGACACCGGTTTGTTCGCGCCGACCCTGTGAGCCGCAGGCGAGCCACAGATAGGCGGCGGGCGCCGGGCCGAGCTTTTGTTCGGCGAGGTCCAACAGGCGCATGGTGACCGCATCGGCAATATCGGTGATCAGACGCGTCACCACCTCATGGCGGTTGCCGGCCCCGACAAGCTGAACCAACAACGAAGGAATACGCGCGGTAACTTCGGCCATCTGTTCGGCGGTTTCGGCTTCTGCGATATGGTGCAGCAGCTCGGCCGAGGTGATGGCCTGAAACCGTGTGAGATCGGTCTGGGTGACAATGCCAACAAGATCACCGTTTTCCACAATTGGGATATGGGCGATGCGGCGGCTGATCATCATATGCAGCACATCTGACCCCAGCGCGGTGGGGGGCAGGGTAAAAGGGTTTTCCGACATGATGTCGCCGACGGATGTGTCCGCAGGCAGCGCCTCGGCCAGCACTTTGTTGGTGAGATCTTTGGTGGTGACAATGCCCGCAAGACGCGTGCCTTCGCCAACGCAGAGCGACGAAATGCCTGCATCGCGCATGGTTTGCGCGGCCTGTTGCACGCTGTCTTCTGGGGCGCACATGCGCGGGGAGGAGGCCATCAGATCCTGCACCCGGCTGTTGGCAATTGTCTGGCTCGCGGTTTTTTCAGATCTGGAGCGATCAAAGAATTTGCGCGCGGCGGCGCTTGAGGTGAGCAGCTCTTCAAAATCTGTGGGCGAGAGCAGCAGCAGCAGGCTGTCTTCTTCGGAGCGCGCATTGGTGACGGCAATTCCGTCGCGCAAAAGGCCGCGTTCGCCAAAGGAGTTTCGCAGCCCGAGGTGTGACACCACAGCGCCGTTTTGATCGGTGACCTCGACCGCGCCCTCATAAATCAGAAACAGGCCCGGCGAGGGTTGATCAAAATGATAGATCCAGCTGTCGGCGGGATATCTGGTTGCTTTAAAGCTTTGCGCCAGATGCAAAAGCGCCTCTGGTTCCAGTGAATCATAGGGGTGCACTGATTTCAGAAATCGTGTGATCTGATCCGCATTCAAGGCCATGAAAGACACCCTTCAAAAATAAAAGTCCTGCTCGATGATAACCGAACAGGACCAGATTTATTGTGGTTGGACAAGGGCTTTCCTTGCCCAACCTCTCAGCATTAGTGGTCCTGAGCGGCACCTGCGCCACGGGGTACGCGAACGCTTTCGACCAGATCTTTGATCTCCTTCGGAGTTTCCTTGGTCATGCCAGCAACCACGAAGGCCACTGCGAAGTTCACGGCTGCACCAATCGCACCAAACGAGGTGGATTTAACGGTGCCCAGCAGCGGATCAGCATCGGTGAAGCTGTTGGTGCCCGGAATGAACAACCAGCCTTTGTGCAGGAAGATGTAGACCAGGGTCACGGTCAGACCTGCGATCATACCTGCTACTGCGCCGGTGTTGTTGATGCGGGTCGAGAAGATCCCCATCATCAGTGCCGGGAAGATAGACGCCGCTGCGAGACCAAAGGCCAGAGCCACGGTTTGTGCCGCAAAGCCCGGAGGGTTGAGGCCGAGGTAAGTCGCAACCGCAATCGCTACAGCCATCGCAATACGTGCAGACAGAAGCTCGTTCTTTTCCGAGATGTTCGGGTTGATCGAACCTTTGATCAAGTCATGCGATACCGCTGAAGAGATCGCCAGCAGAAGACCCGCTGCGGTAGACAGAGCTGCCGCGAGACCACCTGCAGCCACCAGGCCGATGACCCAGCTTGGGAGGTTGGCGATTTCAGGGTTCGCAAGAACCAGGATGTCACGGTTGAAGTTGGTCAGCTCGTTGCCCGCCCAGCCTTTTTCTTCGGCAATTGCGGCCATGTCGGCGTTCTTGTCGTTGTAGTACTGGATCGCACCGTCGCCGTTTTTGTCTTCCCAACCCAGAAGGCCGGTTTTCTGCCACGTCGCCATCCAGTCATACTGCGGATCGTTTTCGATCTGCTGAACAGTCACAGCACCGCCATCAATGCCGCCATTTGGCCACATCATTTCGGTGATGTTCAGACGCGCCATCGCACCAACAGCCGGAGCGGTGAGGTAGAGCAGAGCGATGAACACCAGGGTCCAACCTGCAGACCAACGTGCATCAGCAACGCGCGGTACGGTAAAGAAGCGCATGATAACGTGGGGCAGACCCGCGGTACCGATCATCAGCGACAGGGTAAACAGAACCATGTTGAAGGTGTCGGAGTGGTGTGCGGTGTACTCGTTGAAGCCCAGCTCGGTTACGATCGCGTCCAGTTTTGCCAGCAGCGGCTCACCAGAGGCGGCGTGCTCACCAAACAGACCCAGCGCCGGGATCGGGGTGCCGGTCAGCTGCAGCGAGATGAAGATCGCCGGGATGGTATAGGCCATGATCAGAACGCAGTACTGCGCAACCTGGGTGTATGTCACACCTTTCATGCCGCCAAATACCGCATAGGCAAATACAACGCCCGCACCGATGAAGAGACCCATTTCATTGGAGACTTCGAGGAAGCGACCAAAGGCAACGCCAACACCAGTCATCTGACCGATCACATAGGTGGTGGAAGCAACGATCAGACAGATCACCGCAACAACACGTGCAGTTTGGCTGTAGAAACGGTCGCCGATGAACTCGGATACGGTGAACTTGCCAAACTTACGCAGGTAAGGTGCAAGCAGCAGAGCCAGCAAAACGTAACCACCGGTCCAGCCCATCAGGAAGGAGGAGTTATCGTAGCCGGTAAAGGCAATAAGGCCCGCCATAGAGATGAACGACGCCGCAGACATCCAGTCTGCCGCGGTTGCCATACCATTGGTGACCGGGTGAACGCCGCGGCCAGCCGCGTAGAATTCAGATGTGGAACCCGCACGGGCCCAGATCGCGATGCCGATGTAAAGCGCGAAGGATGCGCCAACAAACAGCAGGTTGATTACAAACTGATCCATCTGTGTTTACTCCTCGTCGACGCCGTGTTCACGGTCCAGCGAGTTCATCCGCCAGGCGTAAAAGAAAATCAGGCCGAGAAAGACAAGAATCGATCCCTGCTGGGCGAACCAAAAGCCAAGGTCAGTGCCGCCTACCGAGATGCCTGCAAGCATCGGACGCAGCAGGATGCCAAAGCCAAATGATACCAAAGCCCAGATCACCAGGCTCACATAGATTATCCGCAAGTTAGCTTGCCAGTAGCCCTTATCGGACTGGCTGCTGTCAGCGGAGTTGGTGGTTTGATCCGTCATAACGGGTCTCCTTTTCCTCCATACGTGGGTGTTTCGATTGTCCTCCCGAAAACACCCTCTCCCTTCTTGACCCAGCTTTCGCCGGGTGTACGCGTGTGATCAGAATTGCTGATCAAATGCGGCGATGTGGCCCGGCGCTGCCGAGCCACGTCAACACTCACAAAGCGTCGGAAACAACGGTTCCCAAGGCTGTGGTGATGTCGTCGATGGCCCCCATTGCATCGATATGGGCCAATGCACCTTTGGTTTGGTAGTAGCTCACCAAAGGTGCTGTTTGTGCGTGATAGGCCTCCAGGCGGCTGGCAACGGTTTCTGCGTTGTCATCTGCCCGGCGCTTCATGTTGGTGCTGCCACAGTTGTCGCAAACACCTGGAACTTTTGGCTGTTTGAAGCTGTCGTGGAAGCCTTCGCCACAGTCAGCGCAGGTGTAGCGACCTGAAATACGTTCAACCATCGCGGCGTCGTCAACCTTGAGGTTGATCGCGGCATTGATGCGTTGACCGGTTTCATGAAGCAATACATCCAGCGCCTCTGCCTGCACAGTTGTGCGGGGGAAACCATCCAGAATAACACCGTTTTGGCAGTCTTCCTGCGCCAGTCGATCACGCAAAATCGCGATTACGATTTCATCTGATACCAGGCCACCGGCTTCCATTACCGCTTTGGCCTGTTTGCCAGCTTCGGTGCCTTCGGCCACGGCTGCGCGCAGCAGGTCACCGGTGCTCAACTGAACCAGCCCGAATTTTTCTTCCAGGCGGCGTGCCTGGGTGCCCTTGCCTGCGCCCGGAGGCCCCAGCAGGATCAAGACTGCAGGTCGTGTAAGTACATCTCCGTCCATCATCTTCCGATCTCCCGATTAGGTATTGTTGCGGTTTTTGATGAGGTCATCGACGACGGAGGGGTCGGCGAGTGTTGAGGTGTCGCCCAGGGAAC
>NZ_WIXK01000009.1 GCF_009617595.1 Tritonibacter aquimaris
GACCTCAGCCGGGGCCTCATTCACATCCTCCACCGCGATGG
The DNA here is from genome assembly GCF_009617595.1 of Tritonibacter aquimaris. Taxonomy (GTDB): domain Bacteria; phylum Pseudomonadota; class Alphaproteobacteria; order Rhodobacterales; family Rhodobacteraceae; genus Epibacterium; species Epibacterium aquimaris. Next base: position 42 of record NZ_WIXK01000009.1, read on the forward strand.
TGAAGCTCTCGGAGGTTGAGAGCCCGCCCGCATCCGTCACGGTGACCTCCAGATCGATCTCGGCGGCCTCTTCATGGTTGAGGCTGACACCCTCTTTCAGGTGGATTTCATTACCCACCACCTCAAACCGATCATCCGACAGCGTGATCTCATGGCTGTCGCCCGCGTCTGGATCCACAATCGAGAGCGTTCCGATGGCGGCACCGCTGATGTTTTCCGCGACAGGTCCGCCCTCAAGGGTAATTCCAGAGCCTGCGCTTGTAGGCAATTCCTGCGTTGAGCTGAGATCGAATCGGCCGTGCGGAGCGCCCTCTGCGATTGTGCGTGACTTGGCATCCCCCTCATGATCGGAGCCCGTGTGCAAGGTGCTGCGGCTTGGATCATCCGTGATATTTTGCGTGTTGTGCGAAAGATGTGTTGAGAAGTCATCTTTTTCCGCATTCTCCGATCCTGGTGAAGTGGCGGCTGGATGCGAGGTGGATTTTGAAGTGTTCATAATTTGAAAAAACCAAATCTATTCAGGGGCCAATACCACCTTAAATAGAGCGTTTTCCTTGTTAAATAACTCCCCAAAATACCTAGAATACGCCAGAAAATTTACCGGCTATCTGGTGCGCGATTCATCTCTCGTTAGCAGATCATATTCTATCGCTGCTGATACAAACCTGCGGGGTGATGGGTATGGAAACGCGTGAATTTATTGGTCGCGTCACGACAATGCGAAGGGATATCCCTTTGGGGGCCGCGTCTTTTTCGCTCAATATTCTTTCATTGTTGATGCCAATTTCCATCCTGTTGATTTTTGATCGGGTGATTCCGTTTCAATCCGCTGAAACCCTTCGCATGCTGACGCTTGTCTTGCTGGTGAGCGCGACGATGGAATTGGTTTTGCGTTGGTCTCGCTCTGTTTTGTTGAATGTTTCTGCCGAGGAAGCGGCGGTTTCAAACTACAAGCATTTCATGGGCAAAGTGCTCCATGCCAATACGGTTCAGTTTTCAAGCGCGCCGGGAAGCGCCTATTTCGAACGTTTTGTTGCGGTATCACAGTTGCGTGATCATCATTCGGGGCAAAACCAGACCCTAGCGATTGATCTGCCGTTTACACTGCTTTTTGCGGTGATGATTGGCCTGATTGGCGGCTGGCTGGCCCTGGTGCCGCTTGGCGCGTTTTGTGCGGTTTTGATTTTCACCTTCTTTATGAAGCGGGCGCAGTGGTCGTTGTTTTCCGCCCGAAAAACCGTGGACACCCGCAGATACGCTTTTTTGGCAGAATTGCTGTCAAATATGGCCACCATCAAATCAAATCGGATGGAACGCCAGATGGCCCGTAGATTTGAAATGTTGGAAGAACAGACTGTGGGTATCAGCCAGCGACTGATCCAGTTTTCCGGCCTTTCGCAGAACTTTGGCGCGGTGTTTTCGCAGTTGACCGTGGCCTCTATGGGGCTTTTGGGGGCGTTTTTGGTGATCAAGGGCTCCATTGGCATTGCTGAACTTGCCGCCTGCATGCTGCTCAATGGGCGCATTATTCAACCTTTGACCAAATTGATGACGCTGTGGGTGCAATCCGAAAATGTCGCGGTGTCGCGTGCCAAACTGGATGAGATGGAAGCCCTTGAAAGCACCAAAACCCCAGAAACACCGCTAGACCCGATTGAGGGCCGCGTTGTATTGTCTGATGTCTCCATGGCGCGGCTCAACGGCTCTGGCATGGCGTTTGAGGGTGCGGAATTTGTGGCAGACCCCGGCGCCACCGTATTGATCGCGGCCAAAAATGCCTGGATGGTGCGCGCCTTTATCGAAGGTGTTGCAGGCCAGCGCGCCCCCACGTCGGGCAGCATCTCCATTGACGGCCGTGACGCAGCAGACCGGGTGACGCAACGCGGGCGTAACGCGTTGGTGGTGTTGGAAAATGAACCCGCAATCCTGAGCGGCAGCCTGCTGGAAAACCTCGCAGCCTTTGGTGATGCAGAGCAGGTGGAACGCGCCAAATATTTTGCCGCACTGCTTGGTCTTGAAAAGCGCATTCACCGCTTGCCGATGGGCTATAGTACCAAGCTCAACACTGGCACCACATTTGAAAAAGACCCGGTGAACCGGCAGCTCATTGCTTTGACCCGCGCGCTTGCGCTTGAGCCGCGTATCCTGGTGATGAATGAACCCACCGCCGTGCTGGATACAACCGAACGTGAGGCATTGTCGCGTTGCCTTGCTGCGCTGTCGCCGCGTCCGACCATCGTGATGGCAAGCCCGGATCCCCGGATGAAACGGCTTGCGGATCAGACTGTCACGCTCGAACTGTCCGAAGACGCGTGGCATCAGGATGCCGCTGCGGATGCGGCTATGGCTCTCAAATTGAAACAGGGGGCCGCATGAACACGCTGACCACCACAAACGCCAGCCTTCTGTTGCAACAGCTGCTCAAAGTGGGCGGTTGGCGCAACAGCGAGGAAACCATCCTCGAAGCTTTCCCGCATATGTCGGAACAGCTGCACCCCGAAGAGATCATCCAGACGCTGGCCAATCTCAAGGTGCCGCACACCCGCATCAGCTGCCGCGAAAGCGAAATTACCGATGCGGAATGCCCGGCGCTGGTGATTGGCCAGGATGGCGGCTGTTTTGTGCTGCTATCCGTGCAGGCAGACCGGTTGGAGATCTGCAGCGGCAGCGAAACCACCCATCGTCCGGCCCGTGATCTCACCTGCGATGTGGTGCGTATTGATCGCTTTAGCAACCAACAGGCAGATGCGGATTACGGAACTGTGCGCGCATCGTTTGCGGCGCTGCGCCCGATGATGCCCTGGCTGCTGGCATCGTCGCTTTTGACCAATGTGTTGGGGCTGCTTGCACCGCTGTTGATCATGGCAATCTATGATCGGGTGATCCCGTCAGGTTCAGTCAATATGCTGGTGTCGCTGGCGATTGGGGTGGTGATTATTGGTGCCACGGATTTCAGCTTTCGCTATGCGCGCACCAAGGCGCTTGCCTATGTGGGCTGGCGCGGCGAACGTGAACTGACGGTCTCGTTGTTTCGCAAACTGATGAGCCTGCCGCTGGCGCAATTGCAGAAATCTGACATCAACCAGCAGCTGTCGCGGTTTCGCCAGTTCGAAGCCCTGCGCGAAATGTTCACAGGGCAGGTGATGACCACGCTGCTGGATCTGCCGTTTGCGCTGATTTTCTTTGCGGTGCTGACCTATCTTGCGCCTGCGGTTGGGGTGTTTACCCTCTGTCTGGTGGCGCTGCTGGTGGTGCTGGGCTTTGTGACCATCCCCTATCAGCAACGGCTCGACAAAGAAGCCGCCGCGGCCAGCGCCGCAAGCCAGGCCGCCATGCATGACGCCATATTACATCAGCGTGCGATTGCGGATCTGGGTATTCAGCAGCATTGGATTGATCGCAGCCTGCCTCTGGCCGAAGCCGCCGAAAGTGCAAATCGAACCGCGCGCCAGTTTCAATCCCTGGTGCAATCCGTTGCCCAGACCATCACCGCGCTTGCCAGCGTGGGGGCGGTGGTGATCAGCGCCTATGGTGCCCTCTCGGGAGAGATGAGCTTTGGCGCGCTGATTGCCTCGATTGCGCTGGTATCCAAAGTGCTGGCCCCGCTGCAGGCGCTTTACTCCAGCTTTCCCCAGATCCTGTCGTTCCGCTCAAGCCGGGTGCAGGCCGACCGGGTGCTCAGCCTGCCCGAAGAGATGGAGCTGGGGCTCGAACAATCGCACCAGAAAACGCTCACCGGTGCGGTGACGTTTTCGGGGGTGACTTACCGTCCGGATCCGTTGAATGCGCCGTTGCTGGCCCAGGCAAGCTTCAAATGTGAGCCGGGTGAACTGGTGGTTGTCATGGGCAGCGACGCCGCCGCGCGCACAGCGGTGCTTGATCTGATCGACGGGCTGTTTCCGCCGCTTGCGGGCACCATCGAACATGATGAGATCGACATTCGCCAGATCGCCACCGATGAGCTGCGCAAATCGATCACCTATGCCACCTATGAAAAATCGCTGTTTTACGGCACCGTTGCGCAAAACTTCCGGCTTGCAGCACCTTCGCTCAGCGATGCGGCGATTGCACAGGCGCTGGATGATATGGGGCTCAGCGCGGATCACGATCTCTTGCCTGACGGGGCTGATACCCGCCTGAATGACCAGCTCCTTGCCCGCCTGCCAGAGGAAGCGATCAAAGCGCTGACCCTTGCACGGGCAATGGCGCGCCCTTCGTCACTCACATTGTTTTCCGAGCCCACAAACGGGCTTAGTGATGCACGACGCAGCTGTTTCAAAGACTGGCTGCAACACCAAAAAGGCCAGCGCACCGTGGTCATTGCCACTGCGGACCGCTCATTCCTGCACCTTGCGGACCGCTTTGTGTTCCTTAACGGCGAACGTGTGGCGGTGCATGACACCGGCGACGCCGGACGCAAAAAGGTTCAGGCCGTATTCAAAGCTCTGGGAGGCTAACTATGCGATCTCATTCTCCGAAATCAGGCCCGATCCAGCGTGCCAAACTGAAAGAACGCGCGCGACAGCCCCGGTTTGCGGCCTTTCTGGCGATCACGTTTTCGGCCATGGTTGCCAGCCTTGTTGCTCTTGCGGGGCAAACCGATGTGCCCCAGATCACCCGCGCGCCGGGCACCATTGTGCCAACCGGAGACTACCCCGCGATTGAGACGCTCAGCGGCGGTATTGTGAAGGCGGTGCATGTGGTTGATGGTCAGACCGTTGAAGCAGGGGATGTGCTGGTTGAGCTGCGCCACCCGGATCTCAGCGAAGAACAAGAGGTGCTGTTGGGCCAGCTGATGTCCAATGGGCGCGAACTGACCAACGTTGAAGCGGTGCTTGCGGTGCTCGACAGCGGCGCGCCGGTTTCACCCGCACAGGTGAACGCCTTGAAAGAAAAGAGCTTTGATAGCGCCGCTGCCTCGCTTGAACTTTACAGCGAAAGCCAGCGCATCCAGTCTTTGTCGATCGCCCAGCAGCAGGAAACCCTGTCGATCCTGCGCAATGCGCTCAGCTTTGCGCAAGAGCGTGTCAGCCGCAAAGATGCCAACCTTGAACGGATCACAAAGCTTTATAAACAGGGGCTAAAGCCGCTCAACGATGTGCTCGACGAGGAAGACAGTCTCGATAGCCTGCGTGCCGCTGCCTCTGATGCGCAGGTCCGTCTCGCAGAAGCGCAAAACGCCCTGCGTCAGGCCACATCTGCCCGCGCCGAAGAAACCCTTGCCCTGCGCGAAGAGATGCTGACCCAGCTGGTTGAGCTGGAAAAAGAGCGCGCGCAGCTGATGGTTTCATATGACAACGTGTCGAAAAAACTGGCAGGGCTGCGTCTTGTGGCACCAGCGCGTGGTGTGGTGCAATCCGTCGCCTACCCAAATCCGGGCGAAGTCATCGAGCCGGGAGAGACCCTTTATGAACTGCTGCCCACCCGCGAGGCGCTTGTGGTCGAAGCGCGCATTCCAAACTCTGATGTGGGTCATGTGAATACCGATCTCCCCGTTGCCATCAGCATCGACACCTTTGATGTGCGCCGCTTTGGCAAGGTCGAAGGCCAGCTGCAATCCATTTCACCCATGCCTTTGGTGGATGAACGCACCGGCGAAACCTATTTCCGTGCGTCCGTCGCGCTTGAAAATGCGGTGGTCGGCGAGGGGCATTTCCGCCGCCCGCTGCAGGCCGGTATGACCGTGGTGGCCGAAATGACCACCGGAGAGCAGACCCTATTGGCCTATATGCTCAAACCGGTGCAGCTGACGATGGAGCGCGCGTTCAACGAGCGTTAAACGGCTCTTCATGGTGGGTGGTGCCATCCCAGCGAAACAGCACCGGCTGCCCATTGGCCGGGCGTGTGGTGCTGGGGGTATCGCTTAGGGTTGCGCGCGCAGCCCGGATCACACCGGAATGGCAGATCATCACCGGCAGCACTGCGTTGGGCGTTTTGGCGCAGCACTCAGTGATAGCCTCTGCCACCCGCAAAATCATCTCCTCCCAGTCTTCGCCGCCCTCGGGGCGTCCGTGGCGGGGTGGGGCGGTGCTTAGGTGCGCGCCTTCATATATCCCCCAATGACGTTCACGCAGCCCGGCGTGCAGCGCAAAGGCCTGTCCCGGAAACCCCAATTGGCAGGTTGTTTGCGCGCGCCCCATTGGGCTGGAAAACAGCTGGATCTCAGCGGGCCAGTCAAAGCCGCGCAACCCCAGCGCCTGTTCTTCGCCCAATGGGCTCAGCGGCACCTCGGTGGCCCCCGCCATGATCTCGGCCTCATTGGCAGTGGTTTGCCCATGGCGGATCAGACAGAAACTGCGGTCGGGCAGCTGGTGATTGCTCATAACGTGATACTTTCTTTGAAAAACAAATCGGCGCGCAGCTCGGGCAACGCCGCATAGGCCGTGGGATCCGGGCAAAACGCCGGGGCAAAACGCGTGGCCTCGAGGTGGTGCAAAAGCGCCAGCTGATCTTGCAGCGGCGGGTGCACATTCCAACGGCAAAAATGCCCCCCCGGCCCATCGCGCACCGCTTTGGCGTCTTCGATGACATGGCCGGTAAATACCACATGGGCATCGCGCCCCAAACGGTCCGATTTATGCCATTCCAGCCAGGTGGCCCGCGCTTCTCCCGCTTCCAGATTGGGGGTGTCACAGATCAGAAACCGCGCATCCTGCGCATTGTGATACTGCAGCGCGTCGCGCAGTTCCTGACGCAGCTTGGGCGCGCCAGCTTCTGCCAATGCCTGCGCCACAGCAGCCTTGCAGGTTGCATCCAGATACAGCGCCTCACCGGGGAAACGCCGCATCAGCAACAGCGCCAGCTCTCCGGCGCGCCCCGACGGCGGCACCGGAAACAGGACCTGACCGGGGCAGCGCGCCACCAGATCAAAGATCGCGCTGAGGCAGGCGCCTTGCGACACGCGTGTCAGCCCATAGGAACAATCCAGAATGGCAGTTGCGGCCATTGGCGGCTGGTCAAATGGGAACCACTGCGATTCCTCGCTCCAGTCGCCTGAATAAAACAGGCCCTGACCGAGGCTAAAATGCATCCACACCCCACCCATCGCATGACCATTGCGCCCGGTCACAATTGGCACATCATCAATCACCTGACGCGCGTGCAGCAGGGTGACATCCGCGCCTTGGGGCAGGGATTTCGCCGTCTGTGCGGTGGCATAAATCGGCAGACCTGCGGCCACCACATGATCTGCACCGCCGATGTGATCGATGTGATCATGGCTGATAAATACCGCGTCGACCCCCTCAAGCCAGGCCGGATCAAACGGCGCGTCCAGCTCGGGACCAAACCCACAATCCAACAGCCAGCGTTTCTGGCCGGTCTCAACACGTATACAGGCCGGGCCCTTGCAGCCCATGCCGGATAAGATCTGAACCTTTGCCATCACTCAGCCTCGTGAAATGCCCAGGGGCGGCTGATTGTGATCCCCACCTGCGCCCCTTCCAGAAGGCGCACGCGGCTTTCGGCCAAAAGCGCGGTGCCGCAGCTGCTTTGCAGATCAATGCGATAGCGCCCGCCAAGGTAAGTCGCGCGGCGCACTTTGGCGCGCAGATCCCCGGTTTCACCCAGCGTGATGTTTTCAGGCCTGACGCAGATCTGATTGGGCGCATTACAGCTGCTTTCAACCGCAATTTCAGCCCCCAATGCCTGCACCTTATCTGACTGCAGGTGCTGCGCCGGCACCACGCTGCCCGCGCCGACAAACTCTGCGACAAAACGATTGCGGGGCCGCGCATACAGCATCTCAGGGGTGTCAAACTGCTGGATCTGCCCCTCAGACATCACCGCAATGCGATCGGCCATTGCCATCGCCTCGGATTGATCATGGGTGACATAGACCATCGTTGCCCCGGTGCGGCTGTGGAAGTCAGAAAACACCATCTGCATCGACGCGCGCAGCGCCACATCCAAATTTGCCAGCGGCTCATCCAGCAAAACCGCGCCGGGGTTGAGCACCAGACACCGCGCCAGCGCCACCCGCTGGCGTTGCCCGCCCGACAGCTCTGATGGCATGCGATCGCCCAGATGCAGCAGCCCGGTGGTTTCAAGCGCCAGATCCACCGCCTGCGCGCGTGCCTGTTTCGACAGGCCGCGAACCTCCAGCGGATAGCTTACATTGCGACGCACGCTCATATGCGGCCACAGCGCATAAGACTGAAACACAAAGCCGATATTGCGCGCTTCCGGCGGCACCATCTGACGCGCGTTTGCTACTTCATCACGGCCAATGCGGATGCTGCCGCTGCTGGGGGTTTCAAACCCTGCCAAAAGGCGCAGTAAGGTGGTTTTGCCACAGCCCGACGGGCCCAGCAGCGCGACAAATTCCCCATCTTCAATACGGGTAGATACGGCGCTCAGCGCGCGGCTTTCGCCAAAATCCTTGCTGAGGTTCTGCAGCTCTATGTCTGCCATGGCACAACTCCTTTGGGCAGGTGGCGCGCGCTGAGCTGGATAACCCCCATCAACACCATCACCACCAAAACGATGCTCATCGCCACGGCCGAGGCCATGACGGTTTCACCGCTGTCATCAAGATTAAAAATCACCACGCCCAGGGTCTCGGTCCCAGATGACCACAAGAGCGCCGATACCGTCAGCTCATTGAAGGCGGTCAGAAAAACAAGGATGGCACCGGTGGCGGCGGCGGGCGCAGACAGGGGCAAGATCACATCGCGCAGGCGCTGAAACAGCGAGGCCCCAACCGATTGCGCCGCCTCATTCATGGCAGGATCCAGCTGGCTGAGACTGGCCTGCACCGGGCGAAACATCACCGAAAAGAACCGCGCCAGATAGGCCAAAAAGATGATCCAGATGGTGCCATAAAGCGTCATTTCGGTGAACGGCAGCTTGATCAGCAGCAGGATCATCGCAATCGCCAGCACCACACCGGGCAGCGCATAGGGCAGATCCAACAGGCTATCAAATAGCCGCCCCAACCGGGTGGGATTGCGCTGCATCAACCAGGCCAGCGGCAGGCAGATCACCATCAGCATCACTGCCGCGCCCGTGGCCAAGGCGAATGAGTTGAAAAACGCCCGCGCCGTCACCGGCTGGCGAAACAGCGCCTCATGCCAGCCCGCAAATGAAATCGTGTCAAAGCTCAGGCTCACCCCATAGGCAGGCACCAGTGATGTCGCCAAAAGCCCCATCATCGGCAGCACCAGAATGGCCACCACAATCAGCCACAGGGTGATTTCAACCGGAAGACGCGCGCGTCCCAGCGGCAGCGCCAGCGGCCTTGCGCTTGATCCCACCAGATGCACCACCTGGCGCGACTGGAAAAACCGCTGCACCAAGATACCCGCAACCGCGACGCAGCCAATCAGGATCGCCAGCACCGAAACTTCGGCCAGCACCGAGGTGCCAAGCCCCGCAAGCTTTTGATAAATAAGCGTTGGCAGGGTGGAATAGCCCGCGGGAATCCCCAGCATCGCCGGAATGCCAAAATTGCCAAGCGCGGTGACAAAGGTGATCGCCACCCCGGCCACAAGGCTTGGCAGGGTCAGCGGCAGCACGATCTGCCACCAGATGCGCACGCCCTTGGCCCCGCTGATCCGCGCCGCCTCAACCACGTCCTGCGGGATGGCGCGCAGCCCCGCGCGCAGGGTCAGAAAAATGATCGATGTGTGCTGAATACCCAGCAGCAAAATGATGCCTTCTGGCGAATAGAGCGGCTGCGGCGCGCCCAAAGGCGGCGCAATCCCCAGCGTTTTCAGCAATACTGATGAGGGCCCCATGATCTGCGTCCACGACAGCGCGGTGATCTGCGGCGGGATCATCATTGGGATCATCAGACAAAACACCAAGGCCGCTTTGGCGCGCAGATCGCTCAGCGCCACCAGAAACGCAAAAGCGCCACCAATCAGCAGCGATACCAACGTGCCAAGCCCTGCGGTAATCAGCGAATGTTTCAACGCCCGCTGGGTGGATTTTTCGCCAAGCACCTCTAAAAACAGCTCCAGCCCGCCGTCATCGCTGACCCCTTCCACAAACAGGCGCAGCACCGGCGATAGCGTCAGCGCAATCGCCACAAATAGGATCAGCATGAGCAGCTGCTGCTCTGCGGTTTTGGGTGGGGAAAAGGCTGCCATATCGACTCCGTGACCGGCTTTCGTTCGAAAGCTTGCGCCACTGCGCTTATGTCGATGATTTGCAACAAGATTATGAATGTAAAAAATTTATTGCCGTATTGTCAGACGCGGTCATTGCCCCTAGCACAGTGGTGATTTTGTTCATTTAAGCCACTGACCTACCGGATTTGACCCTATGGACCTGACCCAAAGGCGCGATAAAATTGTCTCCCTGCTGCAAAAGCACGAAGAGCTTTCAGCGGCCAATCTTTCGCAGCGGCTCAAGGTCTCGGTGCAGACCATCCGCAGCGATCTGCGCGATCTGGATGAGGCGGCGCTGGTGCATCGGCGCAACGGGCGCGCACGGCTACGGCCCCAGGGGGAAAACATCGGCTATCAGCCGCGCAGCGGTCTGGCGCAGGGTGAAAAACAGAAAATCGCTGTACAGGTGGCGAAACTGATCCCGGATGGGGCGCGGATTGCGCTGGGCACCGGCACCACGATTGAGCAATGCGCAGGCCTGCTGGCCGAAAAATCCGATCTGTTTGTCGCCACCAATAGCATCCATGCGGTTCTGGCGCTGCAACAGGCAAAAGATGTACAAATCCAACTGTCTGGCGGCACCGTGCGCCTGCGTGATCTGGATATGATCGGGGGGCAGAACGGCGCGTTTTTTGCCCGCCACCCGGTGGAGTTTGCCATTCTCAGCTGCGGCGGCATTTCCCCTGACGGCGATGTGCTTGATTTCAACACCCATGAAACCCAGGCGCGTCTTGCGGTGGTTGAGGCCGCCCAGCAAAGCATTCTGGTGATCGACAGCAGCAAATTCAACCAAACGCTGACGGTCGCACAGGGCAGGATCTGGGACTATGACGTGGTGGTAACGGGGGCAAAACTCAGCGCGGATCTGCGCCGCCGCTGTGATGCGGCGGGCTGTCAGATCATCACCTGCTAAGACTACAAACGTGGTGTCGCGCCGATGACGTGCCGCCTCAGATCCACCAGTCACACGCTCTAATCAGATAACAGGCTGTTGATACAAGTTGCGCTGGGCAGGTCTCAGCGTATTTGCTATGCGCGCCATGTTCCTCTACTGGGGCACATCCGCGGGTGTTGAAATCTTGATCTGGTAAATGGTGATGGCGACGTGACGTTGCAAAACGATCACAAAATGCTGACGATGTTTATGGCTCACCAGCGGGGCCTGCGCCGCTATGCGGCACAGATCACCGGTGATTCCAGCCATGCCGAAGATCTGGTGCAGGAAGCCTGGTTGCGTTTCACCAAAAGCAACCAACAGGAGCACCCAAACGAGCCGATCAGCTATCTCTATCGTATCGTGCGCAATCTGGCCCTTGATGCGCGGCGTCATAGCAGCCGGGCACCCCTGCCGATGGATCCACATCACATTGACGAGGCGGGCCTCAGCAATAGGCTCACCAGCGAAACGGTGGTTGTGGCGCGTGATGACCTCAGGGTGTTGATGGAGGCGATCGAAGAACTCCCCGCCCGCACCCGCAAAGCGCTGGAGTTGCATCGTTTTGGCGGCTTGAAACTGCGCGAAATTGCGGATCGTATGGAGATCTCTACATCACGGGCGCATGAATTGGTTTCCGAAGGGCTGGCCCATTGCCGCGATCGGGTGAACGGGGAAGAGCAATGATGCACAAACGGGTCACGCGCCAATGACAACGACCGAGGCAAAACAGCTTTCTCTTTCACAGCAGGCCGCCCGCTGGCAGGTGCTGCTTTTGGATGATCCCGACGATGATGCATTGCGCACAGAGTTTGAAAACTGGTGCGCCGCCGATCCGCGCCATGTTGAAGCCTGGGCCGATATTGCCGATCTGCATGATCAGTTGGGCCAGCTGCCGCATCCCACGCGCTATATCGCCCGCCGCGATCACGTGGTTGCATTTGCGCCGCGCCGCAGTTGGCGTGGTTGGGCCATTGCGGCCTCGGTTGCGCTGTCGCTGGCCTTTGGTCCGAATCTGCGGCGTCAGTTTCTGGCCGATTACACCACCGCCCGCGCCGAGCTGCGCCAGATCACGCTTGAGGATGGCTCCATTGTGCATCTTGGTGCCGACAGCGCCATTGCGCTGGCCTTCACCCCTTCGACGCGCGCGGTCAAGCTGCTGGAAGGCGAAGCCTTCTTTGAGGTCAGCCACAAGCCGCAGCGCCCGTTTGAGGTTCACAGCGGCAATATCACCACCCGTGTGCTGGGCACCGCCTTTATGGTGCGCCATGCGGGCGACAGTACCGCCGTGCAGGTGCAATCGGGCCAGGTCGCGGTTGAAGATGACACCCGGATCGCGCTGGAAGCAGGCGACTGGCTGCGCATCTCTTCAGAGGCGGGCCTTGAGCAGGGCCACGGCGCACCGGAACAGGCCACCGCGTTCAGACAGCACCGGATGGTTGCGCAAAACCGGCCGCTTGGCGATGCACTGAACGAGCTGCAGCGCCATTTCCCCGGCAAGATCGTGGTAATGTCACCGGGGCTGAAACAAGAGCGTGTCACCGGTGTTTACAACACCACCACCCCGCTTGAGGCGGCGCGCGCATTGGTGCAGCCCTTTGGTGGTACTGTGCGTATGGCCTCTCCCTGGGTGATGATTATTTCACGCTAGATAGCTGATTTAATTATATAAAAATAAAAAACTAAGAAAAGACTCATTTTTACCGGAAAATCATCCGCGCCATACGTCTGTTCTTATAGGCAGCAGCCAAGGCACACTCACGCCACAGGCTCACCCAAAATCATTAGATTATTTTCCGGAGGAACAATGATGGGTGGGCCCGCATTGAATATTCGTCGTGGCCGCAGTGTCGGCAAAACCATGTTACTGGCGGCAACTGCGCTGACCGCTTGGGCAGCGCCTGCAACCGCTGATCCCTCTGCGGCGCTGGGCACCCAGATCATTGATGTATCCATTGAACCGCAGCCGCTGGCCGATGCGCTGACCCAGTTCGGACTGCAATCCGGCCTGCAGGTTTCAGCGGCCTCTTCGGTTGCCGCAGATCAGTATTCACCCGGCGTCTCCGGTCGTATGCCCGCCCGCGAAGCGCTGCGTCAGCTGATCTCTGGCGCCAGCGTGCCGTTTCAGTTCCTCGATGAAGACACCGCAGTGTTGAACCTGACCGACGACAGTTCTGGCCCGCTGCTGCTTGAAAAAATCATCGTCCGCGGCGAACTGTTGGAGCGCAACCTGCAAGACAGCCCCACCTCGGTTGTGATTTCATCGGGCGAGACCGTCGAAAAGCGCGGTGATCGCAATATCTATGACACCGTTGAACGCGCCGCCAATGTGATTCAAACCGGTGGTGAAGAACGGGTTGCCATTCGGGGCGTTGGCCAGTTTGGTGTGGGGCGTGGCTCCTCCAGCCCGCTGATCTCTACCCAAGTGGACGGTATTGCCCTGCCAGATCTGAGCGCCATTCAGCGCGGAAGCATCCCGGTTTGGGATGTGGAACAGGTGGAAATCCTGCGCGGGCCGCAATCCACCCAACAGGGGCGCAATGCGCTGGGCGGGGCGGTGATTGTGCGCACCCGCGACCCGATCTACGAAGATGAATACCGGGCCCGGCTCGGCTTCGGCAATCGCAACGCCTATGAAACCGCTGTTTCGATCAATAAGGTTCTAGTGCAGGATCGCGCCGCCTTCCGCTTCTCGGCACAGACCCTCAATGATGATGGCTGGGTCGATAACCCAACCCTGGGCCGGGATGATTTTGGCCGAAACGAAGTCGACAACTACCGCGCCAAACTGCGCCTGAACCCCACCGATGATCTGGAACTGGTGTTTTCCTATGCCAATCAGGATTCGCTCAACGGTGAAACCCGGATTGAAAACGCGCGTTTCCCAGCCGAGATTGTGAACACCTCCAACGAGGACACAGTAAATGAGCTGTCGTCCGAAACCATCGGTCTGCGCGCCAGCTATAGCTTTTCGCCCAATCTCAAGCTTGAGGCGGAAACCACCTATTACACTGATGATCTGAACGAGCTGATCGACAATGATCGCGCCGCTGCTGATATTGGCTTTACGCGTGGCAGCGGGGAGGCAGAAGTCTTTGAACAGGATCTGCGTCTGAAATTCGAAGGCAGCGGTTTTCGTGGTGTGGCCGGGGTGTTTTACAATGACACCGATTTTGAACGCCGCAGCCTGACCCGTATTCCAATTGGTGCGGTTCCGGGGCTGCCGTCGGGCCTGCCAGTACCACCAAGCCTGATTGTGGTTTCTGACGGCGGCACCCGCACCCAGTCGGAAAACTTTGCCATCTTTGGTGAGGTCGAAATGGATCTGCGCCACAATCTCGCGCTGACCCTTGGCGCGCGCTATGACCGCGAGAAGGTGACAGTGAACCCTGATACCAACATTTCAACCGATCCGGTGATCCCGCTGCCACCCGGCATTCTGCCCGCGCCCAGCAACACCACCTTTGAAGCAGAGTTTGATGCCTTCCTGCCCAAGATCGGTCTGACCTATGACTGGAGCGATGCGGTCTCAACCAGCCTGACCTATCAGCGCGGCTATCGTGCAGGTGGCGCGAGCCGGAATTTCTTTACCGGCACCAGCAGCGAGTTTGACCCCGAGTTCACCGACAATCTTGAACTGGCCTTCCGCGGCAGCTTCATGGATGGGCGTATTCTGACCAATGCCAACCTGTTTTACACCCGCTGGAAAGACCAGCAGGTTGAAACACAGCTTTCAAGCGCGCTGAACGACACCCAGATCGTCAACGCAGGCCGTTCTGAACTTTATGGCACCGAGATCTCGGTAGAATATGAAGCCACCCCCAGCCTGGTTCTTTTTGGCAATGTGGGCTACCTGCACGCCGAGTTCGAAGATTTCCCCTTCAACGGTGACAATCTGCGCGGCAACCGTCTGCCCAATGCGCCAGAAATCACTGCCGCGGTTGGCGCAGAATATGCCTTTGCCAATGGTGTCTCGCTTGGTGTGGATGCGACCTATACAGGCTCCAGCTTCACGGATGCGGAAAACACCCGCCAGACCGACAAGGCGCTTTTGGTGAATGCGCAGATCAACTATGAACGCGGCCCGATGAGCGCGGGCCTGTTTGTGCGCAACCTGCTGGAAGAGGACTACGCCACCACCCGCCTTCTGAACAACGGCACCTCAACCATTTTGGCCAAGGCAGGTGAACCACTGACAGTTGGGGCTTTCATTCAGTACTCATTTTAGGGTAGTGCAGTTACAAAATGCGTACCCACTAATACGCGCATTTTGAAGCAGGTGGTTGCAACGGGTGAAGCGTTGCAGCCGCCTTTATTTTTGCCGGTCCTGTGGGGCAAAGCGAAACACATCCGCCATCGCATGGGTGCGCTCATAGATGAAATCGCTGACCCGGCGAATGCGGCTGATCTGTTTGTAATCTTCTGGAAACAGCAACCAATAGGTGCGGCTAAAACCAATGTCATCGGGCAGCACCGCCACCAGATCCTGCCCCCGCGCCATAAAACAGGGCAAAACGCCAAGCCCCGCACCCTGCAACACCGCATCCATCTGCGCTTTGACCGTTGTTGCCTTATAGACCACCTTGGGCTCAGCCAGCAGCAGGTGGTTGAAATCAAGCTCTGATGTATACAGCAGCTCGTCGATATAGCCGACAAACGGATAATGGCTAAGCGCGTCGCGGCTGTCTGGCAGCCCCAGCCGATCAATCAGGGCAGGGCTCGCATAGAGGCGCAGATCATAATCAATCAGCTTGCGCATCACCAATCGGCCAGTTTCCGGCCGCTCAAGGCTGATCGCAATATCCACATCACGCCGCCACAGTTTGTGGCGCGATGGCACTGGCACCAGCTCGATCTCAAAACCGGGTTCCTGTAGCGGCAGCTGCGGCAGAAACTGCGACAGCACCGCATTGCCAAACCCATCCGGCGCGCCAATGCGCACGCGCCCGCTCATGGCGCTGTTGTGACGGTCCAGCGTGTCCGAAAGCATCCCCGCCGCGCCTTCCATATCCTGCGCGGTCTGCAAGATTGCCCGCCCCGCACCTGTCAGCACCAGCCCCGCATCGGTTGGTTCAAACAGATGACAGCCCGCGCGTTCCTCCATCTGGCGCAGGCGACGCGCCACCGTGGTGTGGCTCACCCCCATACGTTTGGCCGCATGGTTCATCCGCCCGGTGCGTTCCACTTCCAGAAATATTCGGATGTCGTCCCAATCCAGTTGCATGACATGCCTCCCCAACCTGTTCTAAAGCCAGGGCAGGGCGGCGCAAAGCCCGTTTTCACCGGGGATAGGGCACAGGATCAGGTTCCGGGTTAGCCTCGGGATCAAAGTTTGCCGCGTTCTTCCAGCAGGCTCCAGGCGGATTTCAGATACTCCATCTGAAACGAATGCCCACCTTCAAAGGCACAAAACGCCAGCACATCCGCCGCCTCATTGCTCTGAATATCACAGCTGAGCCCGCCAAGCTTGCGCGCCTCGGCCTGCGAAAACCCACCGTATTGGCCATACATTGCCAAAACATCCGGCACGCTGCCCTGATGGGTATCCAGCACCTTGCGCCCTTCCAGCGGCACGATCTTGTCAGATGTGCCATGCATATGGATCACACTGGTTGGCGGCGCATCACAATGGGTGGGTGCGGGCTGCCAGAACGTGCCTGCAATGGGCGCAAACCCCGCAAACTGGCTGCTGCGATGGCAGGCAAGGTTCCACACCATCATGGCCCCGGCCGAAAACCCGCTGGCCATCAACCGATTGGAATCAATCGGAAACCGCGCAGAGACATCCGCCAGTACCGCATCATAATAGGCCAGCTCATCCACCGTTGGATCTGTCTCGCTTGACGGGGCGCCGGGGATCGACCAGTCGTTCTTGGCTGATTTGGTGGCAATAATCGCCACCCCCAGCTCATTGGCCAATGCTGTAAAACGCGGGTTGTTCATCACCCCTTTGGCGGTGCCTTTATAGCCGTGGGAAAACACAATCGCGCCCAGTTTACCATCCGGCACATTATCCGGCAGGCGAATGCGGTAGCTGCGCTCACCGATCATACAATCACTGTCGCTGCCACAGGCGTGCGCGACGGTTGTACTCATCGCCCAGGTGGCGGCCGCAATCAGAGCAAAGCGTTGAAACATCAAAAGATCCTGTCAGAAAAATGCGCCCGAATGAGGGTGGGCAGGGAATGTCGGCTGGACACAGCGTAAACGCAGCTGCGGCGGCATCCCAAGCCGGAAAACCGCCGCAATGATCATAAACACGTGTGGTAGGCGCGGTGGAAACGCCGATTACTTGCTTGGAACAATATCAAACACAAAGAACAGCGCCTCACCGCCTTCGTTCTTCAGCCAGTGATCGGTGTCGTGGTCTTCCAGCACCGCTTCGCCTGCTTTGATGATGCGGCCAACCTTGTCATCGGCGCCCTGAAATTCACGCACGCCATCGCCTTTGGCCACATAAAATGCGCCGGGACGGGTGTCATGGGTGTGGAATTTCACAATGCCACCGGTCTCAACCACAACCGAGCGGATCTGAACCTTATAGCCTTCCATCGCAGGGATCTGGGTGCCAAGCTCCAAAGCGGCCTTGCCAAAAACCGAAACACCTTTGTGCTCGGATGGGGGTTCATGGGCAACAGCAGCGGTGGCCAGCGTGGCCAGAAGTGCGGCGGTTTTCAAAATCGTTTTCATGGCGCGTCTCCAATGTCAAAACAGGGGCTCAGATCGGTCAGCTGAGCGTGGCTGCAGATTAGGAGGCACGTCAAAACGGCGCAAAATCGATTTGTTCAGGGGGTGGATGAGAATTTCTCACCCTCGGATATCTTTGAAAAACCGGCTGAATGCTTATGCGCCAATCGCAGGTCATTCGTGCCTGTCTCGGGGGTGTTGCCTAACCACCGTACGCCCCGGTTGTAGCTTGTTAAAACGCCTGTGTGATTCTGTGCTGGATCGATCACCGATCCGGCCTAGCACACCGGATCACGCGGAATTGGCCCCCGGCCTTACACCCCGGGGAGAGAAGAGACGTCTGTTCTGTGGGTTTCCCACCCGCATCCGATTTGGCGGCGCCGCCACCTTATCAACGACGCAAACAGCCCCAAATAAGCGGGGCAGACATAGATCACCCCCACCCACCGCGCAGCGCTGCCTGCGGCGGCGGCAACGGGCTGCGCTCACCTCTGCGTGTTGATACGCATCTGATATGGACGCCGCGCGTTTGCAGATGCAAAGTGCCCGAATCCAGTGCTGCCCCAGGCGGGGCAGTCATCAGTCTTTCATTGCAATCCGGATGGGATGTGCCGCGCCATGGCCCGCAGCAGAGTTTTTGACGAAGAAACCGCCGTTGATCGCGCCATGCAACTGTTCTGGCGCAACGGCTATGAGGCCACCTCCATCACCGATCTCACCACTGCGATGGGCATCAACAAAGGCAGCCTTTATCATTCCTTTGGCAGCAAGCATGACCTCTTTATGCGGGTGCTTTTGCGCTACAGTATCGAATGTATGCGCGCGACGCTGCAACGTGTGGGGCAAAACCCCGATCCTATTGCCGCGATTGATGATCTTTTTGCGCAGATGATCCGCCAAAGTCTTGCTGACACCGATCGCAAGGGCTGTTTTCTGGTCAATACAGCGCTTGATCTGCAACTCCACAGCGCTGAGGTGCAGGATATGACCCGCCGGGGGCTTGCGGAATATGAAGGTTTCTTTGCTGAAAAACTCACTGCCGCCAAATCCCAGGGCCGTCTGAGTGACACCTTTGACGTGGACGAGGCCGCAAGCGCGCTCATGGCGTTGGAAACTGGCCTGCAGGTGATGGCGCGCGGCATGTATAGCGAAAAAAAACTGCAGGCGATCCGCCATCAGGCACAGCGGCTGGTTCGGGATTAAGGTCCTAATATTTAATAATAAATAGTGTATTTATTTGCCGGGGGTATCTCCCTTTTATGGGCGTTTGATATTGTTTTTGACCGATCGTTATAATTTCTTCGACGCCAATGTTGACTGATCGGTTCATCATACCTATCTGCATTTTTGACCGATCGGTACAAATGAGAACTGCACCCAGGTCACCCATATTTTTGACCTCACCAGATGGACCCACACCATGTCTGTATTTGAACTGCACACGATTGAATCTGCCCCCGAAGCCTCGAAACAGATGCTGACGGATTCCGAAAAGGCCTACGGTTTCCTGCCCAACCTCTATCGCAATATGTCCGAAGCTCCGGCGCTGCTCGAAGGCTATCTGACCCTGTCGAAAATCTTCAACACCACCAGCTTCACCGAGACCGAGCGCCAGATCGTGCTGATGACCAACAACCGGCTTAACGGCTGCACCTATTGCATGGCGGCGCACACAACCCTTTCGCAGATGGGCGGCGTGGCCGATGATGTGATCGAAGCTCTGCGCGCAGGCACCCCAATTGCGGATGCCCGTCTGGAAGCGCTGCGTCAGTTTTCCATCGTGATCAATGAAACCCGCGGCTATCCAACGGATGCGCAGATCTCGGCCTTCCTTGAAGCGGGCTTTACCAAGCAGAACCTGTTGGAAATCCTCGTCGGCACCAGCCTGAAAGTGCTGTCAAACTACACCAACCATCTGGCGCACACGCCGCTGGATGCGGCCTTTGAACCAAACGTCTGGAACAAAGACTGATCCCAGCCGGGATATGGTACACTCTGGATCTTCGTACTTTGGTGCGAAGATCCACCTTCCGGGCAGGGGGCACTGCCCGTTTTGACACAGGAGGATCCTGTCATGTTGTTGCAAACACCCCCCGGTGAAATCGGCTGGCAAGCGGCGGATTTCACGCTGCCCGATCCCGATGGCAGCCGCTACCGTCTGGCGGATATGCTGGGCAAATCGCCCTTGCTCATCGCCTTTATCTGCAACCATTGCCCCTATGTGCAGGCGATTGCGGCGCGGCTGGCCGAAGACGCAGATACCCTGCGCGGCGAGGGCATCAAAGTGCTTGCCGTGATGTCGAATGACTACCACAGCGTGCCCGCCGACAGCCCCGAGAATATGAAACGCTTTGCTGATTTCTACGGCTTTGGCTTTCCCTATCTGGTCGACGAAGATCAAAGCGTTGCGCGCAACTATGGCGCGGTCTGCACCCCGGATTTCTTTGGCTTTAACGCTGAGGGCCATCTGCACTATCGCGGCCGTCTGGATGATGCGGGCCGCATGGGTGCGGGGCAGCGCAATCGTGAATTGGTCGATGCCATGCGCCAGATTGCCAAAACCGGCACAGGCCCGGCAGCGCAATACCCCAGCATCGGATGTTCGATCAAATGGCGCTAATGCGGCTCTAGCCCGTCCCAACGTGGGAAATCATAGATCAACAGCAGCAGTTTTTTGGCAAGCTGGAACATGTGGTCGCGGTTGGGGGACTGCTCCAGATAGGCCATGGTGTACAGGCAGCGCACCGTGATCTCATTTTGCATCACCATCACCTCGGGTGCCATATCCGGCGGTGGTGGGGTGCCAAAACGCTGCTGCAGCGCATTGACCCGCACCAACACCTCGCGCAGATGCTTTTCTTCCAGCTCTACCAGCTCGGGCGTGGTGCCCATCGCCAGCCGCAGCTTCCAGTTCTGCAACGAATTGAGCCCCGGCTGGGTGAGCGCGGTCAAAAACGCCTCAACGCAATCTTGCTGGGTGGCATCCTCAGACAGGTTTTCCTGCACGCTGTCCAAGGTTTCCAGCGTCTGCTCCAGCCACAGCCGAAACAGCTCATAGAAAATCGCTTCCTTGTTGGGAAAAAACCGATAAAGCGAGCCAATGCTGATCACGGCCCGCTCTGCGATGTGGATTGTGGTGATCTGATGCGCCGGGCCCGCTGCCAACATGGCGCGCGTCACCTCAAGGATTTTTTCCACCTTTAACCGAGAGCGCTGCTGTTGCGCCTGGGGCGGGGGGACAGCTGGGGCTTTTTCATCTGAGAACGCTCTGGCATGTAAAATTCATGTTTCCCTCAGGGGTTTCTATCCCTAAGGGCGATGTTTTATAATGCTAATTCAGCCGGTTGTGGCAGATCTATGCCAATATGCGGTGAGGGTGCTGTGACCTTTTTCGCGCCCGTTAAGATGTGCGCGCAGGGTGCGGATCTGCTCGTTTTCCGTCGCGGCCCAGATATAGGTGCCGGGGGTTGCGTCAAACAGCGCCGCTGCCTGTGCAACAAATTCATCGCCAATCCAGCTGAATGCGACCCCTTCGGGCAGATCAAACGGGTAGTCGCGCGCGCCGGTTGTGCTGTGGGCGAGCACCTGAACCCGCGCCCCGTCAGGCAGCGCCTTGAGCATCCGCATCATTGCCGGATAGGCGGTTTCATCCCCACATAGGATCAGCTCTTGCTGCTGCAACACAGTTTCGCCACCGGGGCCAAGAATTGCCAGCGCACCACCGGTTCCGCATCACCCAGCAGCTGTTCGCCCCAGGGGAAAACGCCATGTTCGTGGCCGCCGTACCAATAGCGCAGCGCAATGGGCACAACCCCCAGCGACAGCAGGAAATCATGGCCCACAAACGACAGCGAGACTACCCGTTTTGGGGTGCCCTCGATCAAGGTGGTGCCAAAGCTGTGGTGTAGCACACGTGGCTCCGCCCAGGCGGGCGGAACCAGTTAGACTGCTAAAATCAACAGTGTAATCAGATATATGGAGCCGATCCCCATTGGCGGGTGTTAGAAACGACGTCGCGCGGTAAAGGTGACTTCGCGGCCCGCGCCATAGACACATGTGCCAGAGGCCGCGTCCAGCGTGCCGGATGGGTCAAAGGCGCCCAGCGACAGGAAGGATGGGCCGCAATAGCCGAGGTATTCCTTGTCGGCGAGGTTGCGCGCGGCCAGCTGTCACCAATTTCTGCATGGCCGCTGGCATAGATGCCAAGCTGTACAATATCGGTTTCACGACGGTTGGGCAGATGGCCGGGCACCGCACCGGTCAAAAGGGCGTTTGCTGACACCGTTGATCAGACCACCGGGCTGGTTTGCGCCATAAAGATCCGGGGTGGGGCCACGGTTTCTTTGAGGGTGCGCGCGCCCTGGGCTTCAAAGAACTCGCGCGGCACAACGCTCAGCGCGCGGGGCAGCAGCTGCGGATCAACCGGCACGCGCGAGCCTGCGGTATTGGCGGCCTCAGTTGTGGTGACATTGGCGTCCCCGTCGTTGAGCGCACGCACCATGATGGTGGCAAGCGAGATCACGTTCTCTTCGGGTATGTATTCCTGCGCATTGGCAGAGGTGGAAGAGAGGGCGGTGGATGCCATCAGCGCGGCTGACAGGGAAAAGGCATGAATGCGTGTCAAATTGGCCTCCTGAACGAAGCATGACAAACGGCGACGTGACCCGCATGGGTGGACGCGCGATTTACAGATAAAGATCGGATGAGAGGGCTTGGCCAATGGCCTGGCTGATGTGCGATGGCACAAATTTCCAATAATCTGAATAATTATTCATGTTAGTGCGACCGTGAGCAGAGCGTGAGGCGTAAAAATATCCGCCCTTTGGCCGGGAGTGGCAGTGATTTATCGTTTCAATGGAAGGGCTAAGGGGGTGGGGTGGCGGTGGTAGCGGCTAAATGCGGGCGAGTGCTGCGCAGATTCTGGCGAAGGCAGGGTTTTGCGGCGGTTGTGGCGCGTCTCGGGGCGGCGGAGGGAAGCGTATGTACCGCCGACGCGCGCTGAAACAGGCGGCGCAAAGGCGTGGGATAGGACACAAGGGGCAGGTCATCGTTACAGGGATGACCTGCCCGATCATGTCTTGATTGCTCGGTAAGTCAGGCAGCTTTGGGGGCAAAGCGGGCCGTGGTGCTGTCGGCCTTGTAGTGGGTTGCGTGCAGCTCTGCCTGATGGGCGATGCCTTCGACGCTTTGGAGGATATAGTCGATTTTTTCATCGCTCATCAGCGCCGAAAGATTGAGCCGCACCCAGCCGGGTTTTTCCAATTCCTGCCCGGCTTCAAGTGCCGCAAACAGCGCCTCGGACTGGGGTCTTTCAATGCCCAAAAGACGATGCGCATAGGGGCCCGCACAGGCACAGCCGCCACGGGCCTGAATGCCATAAAAATCGCTGAGCATGCGGGTGAACAGCTGGTGATGCACATAGTCGCCATCGTTGGCCCGGATGCGGAAGGCAAAGATCGGCAGCGACGGCGCCTCTGGATTGCCAAGGAGTTCAATTGCGGGATGCGCCTGCCAACGTTTGAGCGCGCGTTGGCGTAGGTTTTGCTGCCGTGTGTCCAGCCAGTTCTGCCCCAGCGCGGATTTCACCATCAGCACAAGGGCTGCGCGAATGTCACCCACCACATTGGGGGTGCCCGCCTCTTCGCGGGTCGAAAGGCTTGCACTGTATTTATGCCGCCAGGGCGACACAAAGCTGACAGTGCCGCCGCCGGGCAGGCTGGGGGTTTGGCGCTGGGCGATGTCTGTGCGCAGCACCATCACACCAGAGGCACCGGGGCCGCCGGGGAATTTATGGGCGGAAAACACAATGGCGTCTTTGGCGCAGTCACTGCCTGATTGCATGTTCATCTCAACATAGGGACCACCGCCGGCAAAATCCCAGATCGCCAGCGCACCGGCCTGTTTCAACACGCGGGTGACTGCATCACTATCGGTCAGAATGCCGGTGACATTGGAGGCGGCCGAAAAGCTGCCCACCAGCAGATCCGCGCTTTTTGCGGCCTCAAGCTGGGTTTTAAGGTCGTCCATATCGGGGCCACCCTTGGGGCATTCGCGAATTTCCACCACCTGCGCGCCGCTCTCACGCCAGGGCAGAATGTTGGAGTGATGTTCATAAGGGCCGATGAGCACCACCACCTGTTCACCGCGTGCGCGCCGCGCCGGGATATCCAAGAGCGCAACCAGCCGGTTCAGCCCGGCGGTGGCCCCGGAGCCGGTGAACACCACATCACAACCCGCATCTGCGCCAACCAGATCGCCAATACGGCTGCGGGCCTCTTCGCGCATGCGGGTCATGGTTGCGCCGCAAAAAGACGCCTCGGTGTGGCTGTTGGCGTAATAGGGCAGCACGTCGTTGCGGATGAAATCTTCGATCTGCGTCAGGGCGCGGCCCGAGGCGACATAATCGGCATAGACCAGCGGTTTCTCCCCAAACGGGGTTTCAATCATGACCCCATCGCCAATGACGCCCGCACGCAGGGCCTGCAGCAGATCAGGACGGTCAAGCGTGGCCTGAAAACGGGTGAGGGCGGTCTGGGTCATTGCTATCTCCTAAGGTGTTGAGGGAATTCTGACACCTAAGGGGTGTGATTTCATTACTCTTTGACGCATGATACATCCCATCTGCGTGTCATATGATCGGAAATTGCAGTGAAGATAGATCAAATAGATTGTCACCTGCTGGAAGCGCTGCAACAGGATGCCAGCCTGTCGCAGCGGGCATTGGCGGATAAGGTGGGGCTGTCGCAAAACGCCTGCTGGCGCAGATTGCGGGCGCTGGAAGAGGCTGGGGTGATCGAGGGGCGCACCGTGGTGCTGGATCGGGCGCAGCTGGGCGCGGATCTGGTGGTGTTTGTGATGGTGAAAACGCGGCATCATTCGGCCCAGTGGCTGACCGCGTTCCGCCGCCATGTGCGTACCA
The DNA here is from genome assembly GCF_009617595.1 of Tritonibacter aquimaris. Classification (GTDB taxonomy): domain Bacteria; phylum Pseudomonadota; class Alphaproteobacteria; order Rhodobacterales; family Rhodobacteraceae; genus Epibacterium; species Epibacterium aquimaris. The sequence goes on from NZ_WIXK01000009.1 coordinate 24,694, forward strand.
TTCCCAATGTGATCGATTTTTTCCGTATTGGGGGCGAGTATGATTACATGCTGAAGATCGTGGCGCGCGATATGGCGGACTATGACCGCTGCTACAAATTGCTGATCGATGGGGTTGAGCTGGAGACGGTGACCTCATTCTTTGCAATGGAAGCGATTGAGGAACAGCGCCCGATCCCGCTCTCCCCTGTGTAGTCTTAGTCCCCAGTGTGCGCCTAGCAGTGGGGCGGAACGTCGTTATTTGTAAGAGTGTCTTGAAATTGTCGCAAAACTTTTACACGTTGGAACCTACAAGGTCGCAGCCGCCACCCACTCTCTGCAGACATAAATACCTTGGAAAATACTGGGATGGTTCGATTTCAAAAAACTACAGCGATCCGCTTTGAAAATCTGAGCGAGGATGAACAGCTGCTGGTGTCGATTTATCGCGACTGGCGGCGGTTTGGCACAACAGTAGAGCAATCAGAGTATAATCTCAGCCAGTTGCTGCGCGACGATCCGATCGCCGTGGCGCTGCCGGTGCTATTTGCTTTTTTCAAAGCAAGCGTGCCGCCTTGTTGTGATGAAGACTATGATGCGATGTGGCTGTGTGTCTCGGAAGAGCGGCTGTTGCTGTTGCTGGCGGGCGATGATCTGGCGCGTAAAAACTATATGGCGCAACGGTGCCGCGCGACCTTGCAGGCGGTGCCTTTACATCTGCGTACCCCGGATCAGATCCGCCCCAAGCGCCGTTTGGTGCGGTTTGGATTTATGACCGGTTTCGGCGCGACTGCGGATTTCGCCTGATCTTAACTGTTGGTTGCGCGGCGCGATTAGCGCAGGTCAAAAGTGCGCCGTTTGGCGGCGAGCCGTTCCCGCTGCTCTTGCGCCTGACCTTTGCGGAAACATTGCTCCACATAGTCCAGATGGAACAGTGCGGCCTGTTCCGCCTCTTCTGAATTGCCTCTGAAAATGGCGTCTGCGATGCTTTCGTGCTGGCTGAGCAGGGCGCGGCCGGTGCCATCGAGGGTGCGCAGGAACTTGCGATTATAAAACAGCCCCTGTTTGGTCAGATCGTAGATCGAGGCCATCATATGAATCAGGGTGGTGTTCTGGCTGGCATCAACAATGGCGGCGTGGAAATTGATGTCGGCGGCCTGCGAGGCCTCAAAATCATCTGCTTCCCAGGCGGTTTGCATCCGGGCCAGAATATCACGCAGCCGGTCGCGATCGGATTGGGTGGCGCGTTCTGCCGCGAGGCGGGCAGCAAAGGTTTCCTGGGCGCGGCGATATTCGAGATAATCATAAAACGCGCGGTTGTGACGGGAATAAAGCGCCAGCAGGGCAGGCGACATGGCGCGGCCGATCAGGGGCGCAATAAAGGTGCCTTCGCCCCGGCGCACGGTGACCAGATCGCGGTCTTCGAGCATCTGCAACGCTTCGCGCAGCTTGGGGCGCGAGACGTTCATTGTTTCGGCGAGCTCCCGTTCGGAGGGCAGTTTCATCCCCTCTTTGAGGATGCCATCAATGATCATGGTTTCGATCTGTTCCACCACCGCATTGGGAATCGATTCGTTGAAAACGGGCTCAAATGGGCTGGTCAATTCACTGGTGTGGTCCATCAGACGGCTTCTTTTTGGTTCAAGACAGGCTTTGCATACCATAATCACGTGGTGGTGTAGGGCAAGGGCTGTATACCCAGAAATACCGATTTGCGGGTTTCACCTAAGCGATTGAAACCTAACGGTTCGGAAAAATTTCCCGCACTTTTCTGTATGCAATGGCATCCCGAAATGGCCGTTTTCACCTCCCGATTGGCGGCGTCTGAAAAATTAATGATTGACCATCGTAATTGGTAAATAATAATTACCAGTACTTAGGTAAAGAATATTTACCACTGGCATGGGCTTCAAAACCTGCGCTGAACTTCTGGAGGAGACATCATGAAAAAGACGCTGGCCTCTGTTGCCATTGCAACAACCGTACTTGCGGCACCTGCCGTGGAAGCTGCTGACAAACTGCTGCTGAAAACCCCGATTGCGTTCTCGACTGCGCTGCCGGGTCTGGGCTCGCCGATCCCGCGCGTGGCCGAGCAGCTGACCACATTGTCGGGCGGCACGCTGAAGATGAAAGTGTACGAGCCGGGCAAGCTGGTGCCCCCGTTTGAGATCCTGGATGCGGTATCCTCCGGTAAGATCAACTCGGGCTACACCACCGCTGGCTATTGGGCGGGTAAAATCCCGGCTGCGCCGCTGTTCTCCGCGGTTCCGTTTGGCCCGGAAGCGGGTGAATACATGGCGTGGCTGTATTACGGCAACGGCATGGATCTGTACCAGAACATGTATGATCAGGCGGGCTACAACGTCAAAGTTCTGCCCTGTGCCATCATCGCGCCGGAAACCTCTGGCTGGTTTGCAGAAGAAATCAACGCCCCCGAAGATCTTGATGGTCTGAAAATGCGCTTCTTTGGCCTGGGTGGCAAAGTGATGCAGAAACTGGGCGTTGCAACCTCGCTGCTGCCGGGTGGTGAAATCTTCCCGGCGCTGGAAAAAGGTGCGATCGACGCAACCGAGTTCTCCATGCCTGCGATTGATGCGCGTCTTGGCTTCCACAAGCTGGTAAAATTCAACTACTTCCCCGGCTGGCACCAGCAGGCGACCGTGTTTGAACTGCTTGTGAACAAAGACGTCTGGAACGAAGCTTCTGATCAGCACAAAGCGATCATCGAAACCACCTGTAAGGCGTCGATGGCGGACAGCTTTGCCGAAGGCGAAGCGATCCAGCACGCGGCTTTGATCGACAACGTTGAAAACAACGGTGTTGAGATCAAACAGTGGAACGAAGACATGCTGAACACCTTCCGCACCACCTGGGAAGAAGTTGCAGCAGAAGAAGCGGCAAATGACGCTTATTTTGCTGAAGTTCTGGCTGATCTGACCGCGTTCCGCGACGGCTACGCGATCTGGAAAGAAAACGCGTTCCTGCCGCGCAAGTAAGCGGCAACGAACACAGCTCTTTGAGGGGGGAGCGGGTTTGCTTCCCCCTTTTGCAATTCCTTGAATTCCACTCGAATTGACCGCGGACCGTGGCCTGCGCAGGAGATGATGCGCCCCACCACCGGCCTGAAGCTTGCACCAAAAGATGCAACGCACATGCGCCGCACCACCGGCAAGATCATCGGGCAGACCACCGACGGAGGAACCAATGACCACACCACAACAGCAAAATGATGACATCGTAGATGTCTATGAGCAGATCCAGGAACATGAAGATCGGGATCGACAGCCCATAGCCCTTGCACTTGACGGCTTTGTCAAAGGCGTTGGCAAAGTGGTTATGTGGGCAAACCTTCTGCTGGTTCTCGCTATCGTGAGCCAGGTGGCGATGCGCTATCTGTTTAATGAAAACTATCCCAAGCTCGACGAGCTGCAGTGGCATTTCTATGGTCTGGTGACCATGATTGGCGTGTCCTTTGCGCTGGTTACTGACAGCCATGTGCGGGTGGATCTTTTGCATATGCAGCTGAACCGCCGCAGTCAGCGAGTGATTGAAATCATTGGTATTCTGGCGCTGCTGGTTCCGTTCATCTATCTGATGGTGGATCAGGGCTATGACTATTTCTATGAAAGCTGGCGGGTGAATGAACGTTCCGACAGCCCCACCGGCCTGCCTGCACGTTGGGCGCTGAAAGCGGTTATTCCGTTCTCCTTTGTCTTGCTGGGTCTGGCTGCGCTGGCCCGATTGATCCATGACCTGCATGCATTGTTTTCCAATGCCGAAGGGGAGCGCGTGGGCAAGAACCTGCGGGTGGTGTTCTGGGCGCTGTTTGCCTTTGCGCTGGTGGCAACCGCGCTGACCTTCCTGGTGGAAACCACCGAGGAGAAGCTGGTTATTGCCATGTTCCTGTCGTTTATCGCGCTGCTGTTCACCGGCTTTCCGGTGGCCTGGACGCTGGCGGGGATCGGGGTTCTGTACTGCGGGCTTGCCTATCTTTTTGACAATGACCTGATGCTGTGGACCGGGCTGGAAAGCACCTTTACCGGGCTTGATTATCTGACGCTGGGCGCGGTGGTGAACCGGGTTTATGCCACCATGTCGAATGCGGTTCTGGTGGCGCTGCCGATGTTTATCTTTATGGGTCTGATGCTGGATGAATCCGGTGTGGCCGAACGTCTGATGACATCGATGCAGCGTCTGTTTGGCACCGTGCGCGGTGGCCTTGCGATCACAGTGACGCTGATTGGGATTATCCTTGCGGCCTCGACCGGGATTATTGGCGCGTCTGTTGTGTTGCTGGGTGTGCTGTCGCTGCCCACCATGATGGAGCAGAAATACAACCCTTCGCTGGCCGCGGGTGTGGTCTCTGCTTCGGGCACGCTGGGTATTTTGATCCCGCCGTCGATCATGCTGGTGATCATGGCGGATCAAATGGCGCTGTCGGTTGGTGATCTGTTTATGGCGGCTGTCTTCCCCGGTGTTCTGATCGGGGGCCTGTATCTGACCTATATCTTTGTGATGGCGCAGGTCAAAAAGGATCTGGCCCCGCTGCCAGAAGGGGCAAAAGCGCCGGATTGGGCTGCGGTCAAAGACGTGCTGATTGCGGTTTTGCCAACGCTTGCGCTGATCCTGGCGGTGCTGGGTTCGATCTTTGCCGGTCTGACCACCCCTACCGAGGCCTCTGGCGTGGGCGCATTGGGGGCAACCCTGCTGGCGCTTGGCTATCGTAAGCTGAGTTTCTCCAAACTGGTGAACGTGCTGAAATCCACCTTTAACACCACGGCCTATATCTTTGCGATCTTCCTGGGTGCGACGGTGTTTTCCTATGTTCTGCGTGAACTGGGTGGGGATGAGCTGATCGAACACATGATCCAGAGCACCGGCCTTGGCCCCAATGGTACCGTGATTGCCATCCTGCTGTTGGTGTTCCTGCTGGGCTTTGTGCTCGATTGGATCGAAATCACCCTGATCGTGCTGCCGCTGATGCGTCCGATCATCAATGGTCTGGGTCTGGATATTCCTGGCTTTGAAGCCATCGATGAGCCGTCGCTGCTGTGGTTTGTCATCCTTGTTGCCGTAACGTTGCAGACGAGCTTCTTGACGCCGCCGGTTGGATTTGCGCTGTTCTATCTCAAAGGTGTGTGCCCGCCGGAAATCAAGCTGATGGATATCTACAAAGGTATCATCCCGTTTGTGCTCCTGCAGCTGACCGGTCTTGCCATGGTGTTCCTGTGGCCCGCGTTGGCGACCTGGCTGCCATCTGTTGCTTATTAAGCTGGAGTTCCATCAATGAGACTGAGCGATTGCCATAATTTCCAGGATTTTCGCAAACTGGCGCAGAAGCGCCTGCCTGGCCCCATCTTTAACTATATCGATGGGGCAGCAGACGATGAGGTGACTTACCGCGAAAACACGGCCTCCTTTGATCGCTGCGATCTGCTGCCATCGGTGCTGCAGGGCGTGAATGAGGTGGATATGTCGGTGACGGTGATGGGGCAAAAGCTCGATATGCCGATCTACTGTTCGCCCACTGCATTGCAGCGCCTGTTCCACCATGATGGGGAGCGCGCTGTGGGGGCGGCGGCCGAAAAATTCGGCACCATGTTTGGCGTGTCCTCTTTGGGGACTGTCAGCCTGGAAGAGATGCGCAAGAAACATAAGACGCCGCAGGTATATCAGTTCTATTTCCACAAGGATCGTGGCCTCAACAAAGCCATGATGCAGCGCGCCAAAGAGGCGGGGGTGGATGTGATGATGCTGACGGTCGACAGCATCACCGGCGGCAACCGGGAACGGGATCTGCGCACCGGCTTTTCCATTCCGTTCAAGCTGACGCTTGGCGGTATGATCCAATTTGCCATCCGGCCGATGTGGGGCATCAACTATGTGACCCATGAGAAGTTCTCATTGCCGCAGCTGGATGAGTTTGTGGATATGAGCGGCGGCGCCAGTTCCATCGGCGGCTATTTCAGCGAGATGCTGGATCCGTCGATGAATTGGGATGATGTGGCTGAGATGGTGCGCGACTGGGATGGGCAGTTCTGCCTGAAGGGTGTGATGACCGCCGAGGATGCGCGCCGCGCCGTCGACATTGGTTGCACCGGTATTGTGCTGTCAAACCACGGTGGGCGGCAGCTCGACGGGTCGCGCACGCCGTTTGATCAGTTGAAAGAGATCGTCGACGAAGTGGGCGATGAGATTGATGTGATCATGGACAGTGGCATTCAGCGCGGCACCCATGTGCTCAAGGCGCTGTCGCTGGGCGCCAAAGCTGTGGGCGGTGGGCGGTTCTACCTCTATCCGCTGGCGGCGGCAGGTCAGCCCGGCGTGGAACGGGCCTTGGGGTTGATGCGTGCGGAGATTGAGCGTGGCATGAAGCTGATGGGTGTGAAGCGGGTCGACCAGCTGACACCAGAAAATCTGCGGTTTCGCTAACAAGAGGGCGCTATGACTGATCAAGATCTTATCCAGGACTTTCAAAGGATTGTCGGCCGCCGCAATGTGTTGACCCATGAAAGCGCAACCCGCCCGTTTCGTCTGGGCTTTCGCTCAGGCGAGGGGGATGCGCTGGCGGTGGTGCAGCCGGGCACCCTGTTGGAGCAATGGCAGGTGGTGAAAGCCTGCGTTGCCGCCGATAAGATCGTGATCATGCAGGCGGCCAACACGGGCCTTACCGAAGGATCCACCCCAAAGGGCACCTATGATCGCGGTGTGGTTTTGATCAACACCCGGCGTCTGGATGGGCTGCAGCTGATCAATGACGGCGCGCAGGTGATCAGCTTTCCGGGGGCGACGTTGTTTTCGCTGGAAAAACTGCTGGCACCATTGAAACGCCTGCCACATTCGGTGATTGGCAGTACCAGCATTGGATCCACCGTGGTGGGTGGCGTGTGCAACAATTCCGGCGGCTCGCTGGTGGAACGTGGCCCGGCCTATACTGAGCTTGCGCTGTTTGGTCAGATCAACGCTGAGGGTGAGCTGGAGCTGGTGAACCACCTTGGCATTGAGCTGGGTGACAGCCCGGAAGAGATCCTGACCAACCTGCAAGAGGGGCGTCTGGGCGAGATCATCAATGATGAGCGCAAGGCCTCTGACAGCAACTATGTTGAGCTGGTGCGTGATTTTAAGGCCGATACGCCCTCGCGCTATAATGCGGATAAAAACCGTCTCTATGAGGTCTCGGGCTGTGGCGGCAAGCTGATTGTCTTTGCGGTGCGCCTGGATACGTTTGAAGACTATAAATCCACCGGCACGTTTTATGTGGGCACCAAAGACACCACAGAGCTTACAAAGATCCGTCACCGCATTCTGGGTGAGTTTGAAACCCTGCCGGTGAGCGCGGAATATCTGCATGAAGAAGCGTTTGATATTGCAGATAAATACGGCAAGGATACGCTGATCCTGATCGACAAGCTTGGCACTGATCGGCTGCCTGCGCTGTTTGCCCTAAAAGGCGCGGTGGATGCGCGGCTGGCAAAAGTTCCGTTTATGGGCAATTTCACCGATCGGTTTATGCAGTTCCTCGGCAGGCTCTGGCCCGATATGCTGCCTGCCAAGATGCGCGATTATCGCGCCAAATATCCGCATCATCTGATCATCAAAGCCCATGACGGCGGCATTGATGAAACCCGTGCCATGCTCAAGGAAATGCAGGCGACAGGTGGGATTGAGTTCTTTGAATGCACTCCGCGCGAAGCAAAACTGGCGGGGCTGCACCGGTTTGCGGCGGCGGGGGCGGGTGCGCGCTATATGGCGGTGCATCGCAGTGAGGTCGAAGACATTCTGGCGCTGGATATTGCCCTCAGACGCAATGATGAGGATTGGTTTGAAAACCTGCCCTCTGAGATCAGCGATCATCTGGTGCACAGCATTCTTTATGGCCATTTCATGTGCCATGTGATGCATCAGGATTATGTGGTCAAAAAAGGTTCAGACCCCAAAAAGGTCAAAGCGATGATGCTTGAGATCATGGACCAGCGCGGGGCGGAATACCCGTCGGAACATAACGTGGGTCATCTTTATGCAGCCAAGCCGGATCTGGCGGAGTTCTATAAATCGGTTGATCCCACCAACAGCATCAACCCAGGGATCGGGAAGATGTCGCGCAGAAAAAACTACCAATAAAGCGAGATCTGTTGATGTAAAAAGGGCGCCCGTTGCGGCGCCCTTTTTTGATTTTATGCAGCTTGTGCAGCAGCGCGTTGCCTGCGGTCTTCGCGGGCAAAGAAGATCATGTAAAACACCGGCGCTGCAATCATCGTGAGGATGGTGGCAAAGGCCAGACCACCCATGATGGTGGCCGCCATCGACACAAAGAACGCATCACTGATCAGCGGGGCCATGCCAAGGATCGTGGTCAACGCTGCCAGCATTACCGGGCGCAGACGGGAGACCGAGGCCGTGACAATGGCATCGCGCAGATCGTCCGTGCTTTCGCCGCGCTGGATGTCGATTTCCTCAACCAGAACAATGCCGTTTTTGATCAGCATGCCCGAGAGGCTGAGAAGCCCCAAGAGCGCGGTAAAGGTGAACGGCAGCCCGGTTCCCATCAGTGCAAGAACCACGCCGTTTACGCTCATCGGGACCAGCAGCCAGATGATGATCGGCTGGCGCAGCGCGTTAAAGAGCACCACCGAGATCAACACCATCACCAAAAGCGACAGCGGCAGCTGTTTGCCAAGGGATGCGTTGGCGTCGGAGGAGTTTTCATGCTCACCGCCCCATTCCATCAGATAGCCGGGGGGCAGTTCGATGGCTTCGACGTTTTTATGCACCGCATTCCACACGGTTGCGGCGGTCACATCGGGGGTGATGTCGGCACCAACCGTCAGCGTATAGACCCGGTTGCGGCGCTGAACCTGGGTGTTTTCCACCTCATAAGACAGGCCGTCGAGCATCTGCTCAACCGGGACCCAATCCCCTGCGGCGCTGGAGAAGACCACCTGATTCATCAGGTTGTCGGGCTCTTCCGGGGCCTGGCGCAGCACAATCGGGATCTGGCGTTCGCGTTCGCGGAACTGGCCGGTGGTAACGCCGGTGGTGCCAAAGGTGAACGCGCCTGCGATGTCTTCGCGGGTGACACCCGCGGTTTGGGCGCGGTCGGTGGCGTAGATCGGTTTGAGCACAAGTTCCTGTTCGCGCCAGTCATGACGCAGGTTGCGCAGCTTGTCCGATGAGGCCGCGAGCTCGGTCATGGCCTGATCCGCCAGCGCGCGCAGCACCTTGGGATCGGGGCCTGAAAAACGGACCTCGATCTGGGCACCACCACCGGGGCCAAACACCAGCCGTTCGGTGCGAAACTCACCTTCGGGGTAGGCGGCTTTGCCAAAGGCATCAAAGTCGGCGCGCAGCGCAGGGATGTCTGCAAGCGTGCGAGTGCGGATGATCAGATGCCCGTAGCTGGGATTGCCCTGCTGGGCTCCGTATGTCAGCAGGAAGCGGGTTGCGCCACGTCCGGCAAAGGCTGAGACATCCACCACTTCTTCGCGGGTTTGCAGCCAGTTTTCAAAGGTCTCCAGATGGCGGGAGGTGGTTTCAATCGATGTTCCCTGCGGCAGTTTATAATGCAGGAAGAAGATCGGCGTGTTTGAATCCGGGAAGAACTGCTGACGCAGCTGGCCAAAGCCAACAAACGACAGCGCAGTCACGCCCACAAGGGCCGCGACCACCAGCCAGCGCAATCTGAGCGCTGCGCGCAGGATATTGGCGTATGCGCGAAACAGCAGTGAGCCATAGGCGTCATCTGCATCGCCACTGCCCTGTTTAAAGAAGTAATGCCCCAGCAGCGGCGTTGCCGTCAGCGCCAGTACCCAGCTGAGCAGCAGCGACATGGCAATCACCGCAAACAGCGAGAACAGGAATTCACCGGTGGAATCCGGGCTGAGACCAATACCAGCAAAGGCCATGATGCCAATGACGGTTGCCCCCAAAAGCGGGATCTGGCTTTTTGCGGAAGCTTCAGTGGCGGCCTCGCGCGAGGTTTTGCCCCGATGCATGGCGATCTGCATGCCTTCGGCAACCACAATGGCGTTATCAACCAGCATCCCCATGGCGATGATCAGCGCGCCCAGCGAGATCCGTTCCATTTCAATGGAAAACAGCGCCATGAACAAAAGCGTGCCGACAACGGTAAGGAGCAGCGTGGTGCCCACAACAACAGCGGCGCGCCAGCCCATAAAGAGCGCCAGTACCACCACTACAATAGAGACCGACATGGCGAGGTTTACCAGGAAGGCATTTGAGGATTCATCCACCACCACATGTTGCTGGTAGATTGGCTGCAGCTCAACGCCGTAGGGCAGCACGCTGTCGAGCGCGGCAAGTTTGGCGTCGACCCGGTTGCCCACATCAACGATGTTTTCATCCGCAATGCCTGAAATCCCGATGGTAAAGGCTTCGGTGCCATTGTGGCGAATAAGCAGCGAGGGATCATCCGTGCGGCCGCGCCAGACATGGGCGATATCGGTGATTTTGATGGTTTCGCCCTGCGAGCCCACGGTGAGGCCTGCAATTTCCGACACGGAATCGCTGCCTTCGGGTGTGGTGATGCGGATCTTGGCATCGCCCGGTTCAAAATCACCCGCAGGTGTTACTGAGTTCGAGGTGGAGATTGCATTGGCAATTGCCTGGGACGAGATGCCCAGGTTGGTTGCAATTGACATGCGGGGTTCAACATAGATCGCCTCGTCGCGGATGCCTGCGATTTCCACATCGGCGACCCCGTCCACCGTGAGCAGTTCGCGCCGCAGATAGGTGGAGAGCTCGTAGATTTCCGCGTCTGAGAACCCGGGCGTCGTCACCGCGTAAAAGATCCCATAAACATCGCCAAAACGGTCGTTGACCTGCGGCTGGCCCGCGCCTTCGGGCAGGGCGCGGGCAGCATCGCGCACTTCGGCGCGCAGGCTGGTCCAGATCTGTGGCAGCTCATCGCCTGCGTAGGTGTCTTTGAATTCCACACCGATGCGGGACATGCCGGGGCGGTTGGTGGAGGTGATCTCTTTCACTTCCTCCATCTTCTGGATCGCGGATTCCAGCGGTTCTGAAACCTCAAGCGCGACCTGTTCGGCGCTGGCGCCGGGGTAGGGGGTGAAAACAACCACTTCTTTGATGGTAAAGGCCGGGTCTTCCAGCCGACCCAGCGACATGAAGCCCCAGATCCCACCCAGAAGGGCAATGAGCATGATCAGCCAAGTATACAGTGGCCGGTCGATTGAGGTGCGTGCAATATCCATCGCTCAGACCTCAGTTTGCAAAGCCGGTGAAACGGCGCACCTGCGCGCCGTCTGCAAGCGCGCCGCCGCCGGTGGCCACAATTTCCTGCCCGCCTTCAAGGCCGCTTGTCACGTAGATTTCGCCAAACTGGCTGGGTTCAATTGTCACCGCGCTCCAGCGCAGGCTGCCTTGATCGGTGTCGCCTTCGGCGTTGAACACCAGCACACCGGGGTTGCCGCTGGCGTCAGGCACAATGGCGGTGGTGGGCAGGGTGATGCGCTCTTCGCCGGTTTTTACCACAACGTTTACCGTGGTGGAGGCACCGGGCAGGATCTGACGGTCGCTGGGTGGTTTCATCTTGAGAGTGACGCGGAAGGTCTGACCCACGGCTGAGGCTTCGGCAGCATATTCCAGGATTTCAACGGGGTAGCGGATGTCAGAGCCGGGGAACTGCGCGTTGAGCGTGAGTGTGTCGCTTTCGTTGGAGTTCTGAAACAGCACTTCGGGCACATTGATTTCGATGTGCAGCTCGGACATGTCGTGGATGCGTGCGATCGGGGCACCAGCCGCCACAGTTGTATAAAGCGCAACTTCGCGCCGCGCGATCAGCGCATCAAAGGGGGCAAGCAGGGTGGCGTGGCGCAGATCGGTGCGGGCGTTGCGCAGGGAGACATCTGCAAGCTTTGCCTCGGTTTCGGTGTCTTCGATGATCACCTGGCTGACGGTGCCGGACAAACGTTCATTGCGCGCCTTGGTGCGATCGGCCTGTTCTTTGCGCAGTTGCGCCTGCTCCAGCTGGAGCTCGAAACGTTCCAGGTCCAACTGGGCAATCATGGTGCCTTGGGGAATGGTCTCTCCCTCGGCTACGGGCATTTTGAACACCTGACCGGCGACCTGAAAGGCGAGATCCACAGTTTCTTTTGCAGCCACCTGACCAAAGAAGCGTCGTTCTACCTGTTGAGGGCCGCTTTGAATTTTCATCAGCTTGACCGGTTTCAGAATATCGGTGCTGGGCGGGTTGTTGGACTGGGAGTTTGACTGGGCGCTGAGCGCGCCGGGTGTCAGCGCGAGGCTGCACAGCAGTGGCAAAAGCAGGTGTTTGAATGTCATTTTCGAGCTCCAATTCCGCGGGTGCTGTCCTGGGCTTTGTCAATCGAGCAGTGATCAAAGGGTGCCCCGCGCAGGCAATAATTATGTGCGGCACTTGGAGTTGATCTTACTGTCGGTCACGAAGCGGTAAAGCCTTTTTAGGCAATGTGAACTGAGCAGTTTAGATAGCGTATTGAATTGGCATTGCAAGGGCCATTGATCCCTTGGCTGAATAGAGTTTTGCCCTTGGCCTTATCTCTTTGGATCGTGGCAAATGTGTTCGCGCATGCCGACCAAGGCCGTGCGCGAACGTTGCAGGTATCCCTGTTTTTTCGCATTTGCTGAACGCTAATATCGCAGGTGCGCCACAGCTGGTGGCTGGGTGATCAGCCCAGCCCTTCTGAGATGATCACAAGAGGCCGCATGTGTTGCGGGTTGCTGTGTGCGGCGGCGCTTTTGCACAGGGCGGCGTAGCCCGCTGCGCCCGAGGGGGTGGTGGCGAGGCCCAATGCCGTAACCGCCTCTGCGGCGGCTTTGCCTTCGGCTTCGGTGAGTGTTTCATAGGTCACATTGCAGCGCTCCAGCACGTTCCAGGCAACGATTGAGGGCTCTTTGCAGTCAAGGCGGCCCATCTCGGAATCTGGCCCGTCGCCGCGGGTGGGTTCCCCTGCGAGATGGCTGGATTTCAGACAGGCGGCGGCTTTGGGTTCAACAACGATCAGTTCGGGCTGTTCGGCCCAATTGTGTCGGATCATATGGGCCATGGCAGCGGCGAGCCCGCCAACACCCGCCTGCAAATAGACATGGGTAGGCCAGATGCCCGTGGCTTCAAAGGACTGGCGCATTTCTTCGGCGATGACGCAGTAGCCTTCCATCACCCATTTGGGGATGTCGGTGTAGCCGGGCCAGGTGCCATCGGCGAGCAGGATCGCGCCGCTGTTGTCCGCATCGGCAATCGCGGCGGCGACGCTTTCATCGTAGACATCGCCCGAGCGCACCACTTGAGCCCCGAGTGTCTCAAGGCGGGTGGTAAAGTCTTCGGGCACGGTTTTGGCTAGGTGAATACGGGCCGAGGCCCCCATGGCGCGTGCGCCCGCTGCCACGCCAATGCCGTGGTTGCCCGCGCTGGCGCAGACAAAGGTATGTTGCGCGGCAAAGTCGCGGATATCGGCGTCTTGCAAGCGCGCGGGCGTCAGCTGTTCGCCGGTTTTTTCCTGCCAGGCCTGATCCAGCAGGCGAGCCACCGCATAGGGTGCGCCAAGGGCCTTGAACGCGCCAAGCCCCATGCGCTGGGTTTCATCCTTGGCAAAGACGCTGATGCCCTGCGGGCCATCGATCGTTGTGAGCGGAGACACATCGTAGTTGTCTTGCGTCTGAAAAAATTCGAGCGCGCGGGCAAAGTCGGGAGCGAAGCCAAGAGAGTTGGTGCTGGTCATATCGGGTCCATCCGCTTGTGTTTGAGCTAAAAGTATTTGCCAATTCGACTGTGTGTTATTTTCATTATACGCTTTAATCTCGTAATTAAATTTCGCATGAACCACTATGAGCGCGAGGATTTTTCATGGGTGTCGAACTTGATGATACGGATCTTACAATCCTGAGAACGCTGCAGCAGGATTGTCGAATCGGGCTGGAACAGCTGGCACAGGCCTGCAGCCTGTCAGTTCCCTCGGTGCAAAGGCGGCTGAAACGGCTGCGGGAAAGCGGGCTGATCCTAAGGGAAGTGGCGCTGCTTGATGCCAGTAAGTTCGACTATAAGATGACTTTTGTGGTATCTGTTGAACTGGATCGAGAAACGCTGCAGCAACTGGACCTGTTTCGCAAACGGGTACGCAGCGAACCACAAGTGCAGCAATGTTATTATGTGACCGGCGAAGCGGATTTCATTCTGGTCTGTGCCGCGCAGGATATGGCGGATTTTGAAGCGCTGACGCATCGTTTGTTTTTTGAAAACTCCAATGTGCGCCGATTTCGCACCTCGGTGGTGATGGATCGCACCAAGGTTGGCCTGTCGCTGCCGATCTGAGGCAGGCACCGGGCGCTGCGTGAATCGGCACGGCGGTCTGGCTGGCGCTGAGTGAAATGATCTCAAAATGGCGCTTTGGTGCAAGAAATTCTGCCAGATGCCAGGATAATTGATGCAAATCGCGCATCGTCTCTTTGTAACAATGAAGAAAATCAACAGCGGAATATAACATGAACGACCTAGCCACACGACTGACCGAGCTGCGTCACGATCTTCACCGAAATCCTGAATTGGGGTTTCAGGAGGAGCGGACCAAAGCCTGTGTTGCGGATCGGCTGCGCGCGCTTGGGATCGAGGTGCACCAAGGGGCCGGTGTGGTTGGTGTGCTGCGCTGTGGCAGCGGCAATCGGGCGATTGCCCTGCGCGCGGATATGGATGCGCTGCCGATCAGTGAAACCTCTGAGCATGACTATGTGTCGCTGAATGCAGGGGTGATGCATGCCTGCGGCCATGATGGCCACACCACAATGTTGCTGGGCGCGGCCGAGCGTCTGGCGCAGGAACAAGGGTTTGATGGCACCGTAGTGTTGCTGTTTCAGCCAAACGAAGAACACGGTCTGGGCGCGCAGGCGATGCTCGACGAAGGGGTGTTGCAGCGGTTCCCGGTTGAAGAAATCTACGCCATCCACAATTTGCCGGGGGCGCCGTTAGGGCAGGTTTCGACCCGCGCGGGTATTATCTGCAACAGCGAAACCCTGTTTGAGATCACTGTGAAGGGCCGGGGTGGTCATGCCTCGATGCCGCAGGCGGGTGTGGATGCGATCACGGTGGGCGCAGAGATTGTGCTGGCGCTGCAGACTGTTGTGGCGCGCAAGCTTGCTCCGGCGTCGGGTGCGGTGGTTTCGGTGACAGAATTCCTGTCGGACGGGCAGCGCAATGTATTGCCGGGCAATGTCACGCTGAAAGGTGATTTTCGCGCCCGCTCCCCCGAAGATCGCGTGAGTATTGAACAGTTTATGCGCCAGATCGTTGCGGGCATTGCTGCGGCGCATGGTATTTCTGCCAGCGTGGATTTTGACACCCAGTTTGTGGAAACCATCAATGCACAAACCCCTGCTGAGGCGGTGTATCGGGCCGCCGAGATCGCCGAGGGCTGCACGCTGCTGCGCGACCGCGCGCCGATGAGTTTTTCGGAAGATTTTGCGCATTTCGCGGCTGCGGTGCCGGGGTGTTTTTTGCTGCTTGGCAATGGCGAAAGCGGCGCGCACGGCCGTCCGCTGCATGCCTCGGATTATGATTTCAACGATGCCTTGTTGCCGATTGGCGCAGAGTTCTGGGTGAGGTTGGTGCAGGATCGGCTGCCGCAGCAGAAGGAGCAGGAGGCATGACCCTTCCCACACGTGGCTTTGAGGTAGAAGAATTTGCCCGCCGCACTGCCGCCGCGCAGGAGAAAATGGCAGCGGCTGGTCTTGCAGGCATGTTGCTGACCACCGAGCCTGAGGTGCGCTATTTCAGCGGCTATCACACGCTGTTCTGGCAAAGCCCGACGCGGCCGTGGTTTCTGTTTGTTCCGGCTGAGGGCAAACCCATCGCCATTATTCCCGAAATTGGTGCGGATCTGATGCGGCGTAGCTGGATCAGCGATATCCGAACTTGGAGCGCGCCGGATCCCAAAGACGACGGCATCAGCCTGCTGCGCGAGCTGCTGTCAGAGTATGAGGCGCGCGGGGCTGTGATTGGTCTGATGAAAGGTCATGAGACCCATCTGCGGATGCCGCTGGGGGATTATGAACGGCTGATGGCCGGGCTTTCGGGGATCAAAGTGGTTGATTGCACTGAGATTATCCGCGCCTTGCGCATGGTGAAATCTGAGGCCGAGATCGCAAAGCTTGCCCATATCTGCGCTATTGGGTCGCGCAGTTTTGCCCAGGTGCCCGAGTTCGCCTCTGAGGGGCAGCCGCTGGAAGAGGTGTTTCGCGCGTTTCGCTGTGCGGCGCTCACGCAGGGGGCGGATGATGTGCCCTATCTGGTTGGGAGCGCGGATCAGGGGGGCTATCACGATGTGATCTCGCCGCCCTCGCGCAGGCCCTTGGCGCGTGGTGATATTTTGATGATGGACACGGGCGCGAGCTGGGATGGGTATTTCTGTGATTTTGATCGCAACTGGGCCATTGGTCAGGCCGATGATGCGTCGCGGCGGGCCTATGACGTGTTGTGGCGCTCAACAGAAGCGGGGATTGAAGCCGCGCGTCCGGGTGCGCGTTGCAGCGATCTGTTTCAGGCGATGCAATCCGTGATCGCGGAACTGGATGATCAGGGTGGAGATGTGGGGCGGCTTGGCCATGGGCTGGGAATGCAGCTGACGGAATGGCCGTCGCACTGCGCCTGGGACGAGACGGTGATTTGCGAGAATATGGTTCTGACGCTTGAGCCTTCGCTGAGCTATGGCGACGGGCGCATTATGGTGCATGAAGAAAACATCGTGGTGCGCGCAGAAGGGGCGCAACTGTTGAGCCAGCGTGCGGCGGCGGAGCTGCCAGTACTCTGAAGGGCGGTGATCAGGAGGGGGAAGATGAAGCTTTCATTTGAAACCGACGCGGGGATCGGCACGCGGGCCAATCTTGGTGTTATTGTGCTGGAAACCGATGAGACGCTGGAAGCTGAGTTTTGCCGGATCATCCGGTGCGCTGGGGTTGCGCTGTATCACAGCCGTATTGCGATGGTGCCGGAAATTCGCCCGGAGACGCTGTTGCGGATGGAGCAGGATCTGCCTGCCTCGGCCCGGTTGTTGCCGCCAGCCTTGCAGTTTGATGCCATTGGTTTTGGCTGCACGTCGGCATCAACAGTGATTGGCTCACAACGTGTGGCGGCGGCGGTTCAGACGCTGTGCCCCAGCGCGCAGGTCACAGATCCGCTGGCGGCGGTGATCGCTGCGGGGCGGGCGATGGGGATCAAACGGTTTGGGTTTGTTACGCCATATGTGCCTGAAGTATCGATGAAAATGAGGCAAAGGCTAGAAGATGCCGGGTTTGAGATCGCCGGGTTTGGATCCTTTGAAGAGGGCAATGACAGGGTGGTCGCGCGGATCAGCGAAGCGTCGATCCTGCAGGCGATTGTGGCTGTGGCTGAGCAGGATGCCTGTGATGCGGTCTTTGTGTCCTGCACGAATTTGCGCTGTCTTGATGTGATTGCGCAGGCCGAAGCCAAGATCGGAAAGCCGGTGATTTCCAGCAATCTGGCGCTTGCGTGGCACATGCTGCGCCTGGCCGGGATCAAAGACAAAAACCCGCAGTTCGGGCAGCTGTTTGGCTATGATTTGGCGGTTTAGGGCTGCGTTTTTGCGGTGAGGTGGTGATCAGCGCAGGCCGGTGACCTGGCCTGAAACCCGATCTGCGACAAAATCAATGAAGCGGCGCACCCGCGCGGTGAGGTGACGCGTCGACGGGTAGACCGCGTGTATGGCCAGCTCTGTGATCAGATGGTCTTTTAGCACCGCAACCAACCTACCAGCCGCAATGTCATCGTCGACCATGTAGCGGGGCGTCAAAATGATACCGCGCCCTTTTAAGGCCAGCGCGCGCGCGCCGCTGGCGTTGTTGATCTTGATGCGACTGTCGACTTCAAAGGTTTTTGGGGAGCCATCAACCTGGAAGGTCCATTTGTTGCGCAGCTTGAAGTTTGTATCCACGATGCAGGCCTGCTGTTTCAGATCTTCGGGAGCTGTGAGATCCGGTGCCTGCGCCAGGTAATCGGGGCTTGCGCAAAGCACCACTGAGGTCACCCCGAGTTTGCGCGCGATCAATGAGGAATCCGCAAGGCTGCCAACCCGAATGGCCAGATCTAGCCCCTCTTCGAGCAGGTCGACATATCGATCGGTGAGTTCAAGCGTTGCGTGAATGCCTGGGTAAAGCTCTGAGAAATCCGCAAGCGCGTCGATCAGATATTTTTCGCCAAAACAATGGGGTGCGGTGATGCGCAGCTCTCCGCGCGGCGCGCAACGATCCTGCCGCACATCGGCTCTGAGTTCTTCATAATCCAGAACAAGACGCTGACAGCGGGCATAAAAGGCGGTGCCGGTTTCAGACAGGGTGACACGTCGGGTCGAACGGTGAAACAGCTGCGCGCCAAGCTCCTCTTCGAGGGCGCGGATGTATTTGCTGGCCAGTTGCGGGGTCATATCCAACCGGTCAGCCGCGGCGGTGAAAGAGCCGGTGTCCGCGACCTTCAGAAAGGTTTTCATTAGTTCTAGTCGATCCATAATTATAAACGTAGTGGCGATAGTAATTAAATAACAGTCACATTAATCAACAAAATCATCAGTGATACATCCTTGTGCAGTGACCCATATCGTTCAGGGGCAGAAATGTTTCTGGACGTAAAAACGCTTGTTTTAGGAAAGGATCAAATATGTCTCTTTTTTCCCGTTCTGCTGTTGCTGCTGCTTTTGTGATGGCGCTTGCGCCAATGGTTCAGGCCGCAGATCGCTATACCGTGCATGAGGATCACACCTGGGTGACCTTCAGCATCAGCCACGCTGGTTGGGCCAATGCCCGCGGGTTGTTTCGCGCGGTCTCGGGTGAGATCAGCTTTGACAAGGACGATGTTACCAAAAGCTCGGTCTCTGTGAGCATTGCGTCAGACAGCCTCGACACCAATTCCGAGGTGCGTGATCGTGATATGGGTGGGGAGAACTTCCTGAATGTGGCGGCATTTCCAGAGATCACCTTTAACAGCACCCGGATCGAACAGACCGGCGAGCGCACCGCGCTTGTCTACGGCGATCTGACCATGATTGGTGTCAGCAAAGAGGTCGCGCTGGATGTGCAGTGGAACAATGAAATGCCGCTGCCCTGGGACAGTTCCACCGTCAAAACCGGGTTTTCGGCCTCTGCAACGATTGATGGAACCGACTTTGGCATGGATAAATTGGTCGCCTTTGGCCTTGGCCCCAAAATCGACGTGGAAATCGACCTGGAAGCATTGCGCCAGTAAAACCGGACCTTTGCGGTTCACGCGATTGTTGGATCAGCACAGGTCGGAAACCGGATAAACAGAGTGGGCCGCGCCCGGGTGCGGCTCTCAACAACAGGATTTCACCATGTTTTTCGGGGTGTTTGCATGACGGCCTCTGTAACCTTGTCCCATGATTATCCTTATCCCGCGCCTGCGGTCTGGGCTGTGGCAACGGATCTGGATCATCTGAAAACCGTGACTGGCGGGGTGTTAAAGTTTCGCAATCTCCCGTCCGGGACAATTTTTCAGGGTCAGCACCTTTGTGTAGAGGTCTCGGTGTTTGGAAAACTGCCCTATCAACCCTATGAGATGCGCGTTGTCAGCCTTGATCCGGCGGCGATGACGTTTCAATCGCATGAGGTTGGGGCAGGGGTGAAATCCTGGCGTCACGCGCTGCGTGTTGTGCCTGATGGTGCTGGCTGCCGGATTGAGGAGCAGATCGAGATTGATGCTGGAATTTTGACGCCAGTCTTTGCGGCATGGGCGCGGTTTTTGTATCGCAGGCGGCATGCACCAAGGCTGCGTATTCTGGCCGATCAGCAGCAGATGACCGTGCCCCATAAAATGACCCCAAAAGGAGAGACCACAATGACAACAGCCGAGATTACCGGCTTTCACGCCCATGTCTATTTTGATGAAAGCTCATATGAGGCTGCGCGTCAGCTGTGTGAAGAGGCGGCTGCGCGGTTTGGCGTGGATCTGGGCCATATGCATCCGCAGGCCATTGGCCCGCATCCGGCACCCTCGTGCCAGCTTGACTGTAATGTCGAGCAGTTTGGCAAGCTGCTGCCCTGGCTGATCAGCAATCGCGGTGAATTGACGGTGTTCTGCCACGCAACGAGCGGCGATCATCTGAAAGATCACACCGACAATACGTTCTGGTTGGGGGATAAGCAGGATCTGAACCTGTCTATTTTCGGCTAGGGTTGCGGGCCGCCAAAGCAGCCCGCACAGGTGGTTATTCCGGCTGTGCCATATGGGCGCGGTATTCGCCCTGCCGTTTTAGCATCCAGCCCGGATATTCCGCAGGCAACTGCGTCACCTTATCAAGCGCTGAAAGCTCTTCTGCGGTTAGGCTGATCTTGGTAGATCCAATGTTTTCAACCAGCTGCTCCTGACGTTTGGCGCCAATGATGACGCTGGTGACAACGTTTTGGTGCAGCAGCCAGGCCAGCGCGACCTGCGCAACCGAGCAGTCTTTTTGAGCGGCGATGCTGCGCATCACGTCGATGGCGTCATAGGCGCGGTCTTTGTCAATCGGGGGGAAGTCGAAGGTCAGGCGGCGGCCTTCTGTGGTTTTGCCGTCGCGGTCGAATTTGCCGGAGAGAAAGCCACCGGCAAGCGGGCTCCAGACCATCAGGCCAATTTGTTCTGACTGCAACATTGGCACCACGTCGCGTTCCAGATCGCGCCCGCCCACACTGTAATAGGCCTGCAGCGATGAAATGGGGGCCAGGCGTCGTGCCTCGGTGATCCCCACCGCTTTGACCACCTGCCAGGCGGCCCAGTTGGACAGGCCCAGATACCGCACGTGGCCCTGTCGCACCAATGTATCCAATGCCTCGAGGGTTTCGACAATTGGTGTGGCCGCGTCAAAGCCGTGGATCTGATAGAGGTCAATATGATCCAGTTGCAGACGTTTCAGGCTTGCTTTGGCCTGATCCATAATATGTCCGCGGGATGCGCCGCGTGCGTTGGGGCCTTCGCCCATCGGGCCGACCACTTTGGTGGCGATCACCACGTCTTCGCGGGCGACGCCAAGGTTTTTGAGCGACTGTCCCAGGATCTCTTCGCTTTTACCGGTGGCGTAAATATTGGCGGTATCAATAAAGTTGATACCCGCATCGAGCGCTGTTTTGAGCAGCCCGTCTGCGTCATCTTGCTGGAGTTTGCCGATCTGTCCCCACATGTCGTCAGATCCGCCAAACGTCATAGTGCCGAAGCAAAGTTCAGAAACAAAAAGACCGCTGTGACCAAGGCGATTGTATCGCATGATGTATATCCTTTGCTGAAATGTCCAAGCTGGTGCAGCCTGAGCTGTGGTAGATATGCGGGTGGATTGTGGTCGCGCGCCACGCTGATCCTCGCGAAAGCTTGCACGATCCTCTCAAAGGGGTGGAATTGCGCTGGCAAGCGATCGCCTGCTGGCTAAGGTGGGATCATGGCAAAACCGCATCTTGAAACATTGACCACCCGCGCATTGGACCTGTGGCAGGCGCATGGGCGCGAGACCCCGCTTCCGGGCGTTATTCTTGCGGTATCCGAGCAGCCGATGGGGCCCATTCACGGGGTCTATCAGCCGTCGCTTTGCATTGTGCTGCAGGGGGCAAAGATCAGTCGGGTGGGGCAGCGCAGCTATCACTATGATGCGGGGAAGTGCCTGATTGCCTCATTGGATGTGCCGGTGCGGGCAGAGATTATCACGGCGTCCGCGGCAGAGCCTTATGTGGCCTTGGTGGTCAATATCGACCCGGCGGTGGTCGCCGAGCTGCTGCTGGATCATCCCATTACGGGTCAGAATGGGGAAAGCTGTCCCGAGGCGCTTGCAGTGCAGCCGCTGTCTGCGGATCTGATTGACCCGCTGGAGCGACTGTTGAACCTGGCCCATCGCCCCCATGATATCCCGGTGCTTGCGCCGATGGTGCAGCGTGAAATCACCTGGCAGCTTTTGAATGGGGGGCAGGCGGGGGCCTTGCGCCAGATTGGCCTTGCCGACAGTCGCGTTGCGCGTATTGGCAAATCAATTGCCTGGGTGCGGGAGAATTTCACCCAGACTTTGAGCGTGCCGCATCTGGCGAGGCTTGCTGGGATGAGCCCGGCAACGTTTCATCGGCAGTTTAAGGCGGCAACGGCAATGACACCGGTGCAGTTTCAAAAGAGCCTGCGCCTGCAGGCGGCGCGGCGTATGCTGCTGGCAGATGGGGTGGATGTGGCGCAGGTTGGGTTCGCCATTGGCTATGAAAGCCCGTCGCAGTTCAGCCGGGAGTACAGCCGCATGTTTGGGGTGCCGCCAGGGCGGGACGGCGCGCAAATGCGCGGTGCTGTTGCTATGGACAGCCGTGCGTAGGTCGGTGGCGGGCGAATTGTTTCAGCTAAAGATCCGACCTACATAGAGAGAGCTGCGGCAGGGGGGCACATCACGCTGGGTTTTGCGGTGAGTTTCACACATTGTTTGCGCAATGAATCCGCTTTTAGTGTTTGAATACACATTCCCCACAGATCAAACTTTGACGCCGTTGGCATGCCAGCCTCTTATTCATGGATCATCCCGACAATCGGTGCCGCGGTGGAACAGCTTGAATTTCTATTTTTCAATCTTTGATTGCAGAGTATTGGTTTTGGTTGAGAGAGTTCACCATAGTTGATGGCCCTGCTAGTCAAAAAACGAGATGGGCTACACGAATGGGGCCGATCAATGTCAGCTGTGGGCGATAAAAGACCAAACGCCTTTAAGCACAATCGCGCTGGATACCGGTGTTCCGCTACGGCTGACTATGCGAGCAAAAGCAACCTTGAGTTTTCCACCGTTGCTTACGTGAGCATGTCCGCAGGGTTGTGGAGGCGCATTGCCGGTGGCACAGTGATTTTTTCCGATGCGGTCATTTGACAGGGTTAATTTCGACAAAATCCGTTGAAAAAAAGCCCGAGTTGGAGTAGGTGCAAATTGGATAAAATTTTAACAAACACACGTCATAGTTTATTGGATAATTTTGGGAGAGTGTCAGTTGAAAAAACTATCTCTAACGGCGATTTTGTTGGGTAGCGTTCTTTCTGCTCCTGCGCATGCGATTTCTATTTCACCAACTTCGGATGCAACAGGGCTTGCGAATACTCTGTTCTTAAACTTACCCGGTTTGCAGATTACTGATGCAACGCTTGATGGTGCATTTGGTCAAACGGGAACGTTTACAAATGAAAGTGGCACATACGGCTTGCCCAACAGCGGCATCGTGTTGTCAAGCGGTCATGTCAGCGACTATGCTGACGGGCCGAATACTGAGACCGCATTTACAACCGAATTTGACGAATTTGGATTTGGCGGAGAAGTTGACGAAGCATTCAACGGAGCCACTCCAGAAGAGCAAGCGTTGCTCGGGCCGATTTCAGGGCAACCCTTTCATTTCGATGTGGCCTTGCTCGATATTTCATTCAATGTTGATGCGGATGTTTCACAGGTCAGCTTTTTCGGTACGTTCGGGTCGGAAGAATTCCCTCGATTTGTAGGCAGCGAATTCGTCGACGGGTTTGGGCTTTTTGTGAATGGAACCAATGTCGCGGGCGTACAGCCAGCCGACGGCGGACCGAACTTGCCGCTGAACGTGAACCATCCAGATTTTGACGCGTCGATAACAGGAACTGAACTGAACGCGGTATTGGCGCCAAACGGCAACCCCGTGCTGCGTTTCGACGTTCCGGTGAACCCAGGCGAGGTAAATCAGTTCCAGATCATTGTTGGTGATTCCGGCGATACCAGCCTGGACACAACGATTTATCTCAGCAGCTTTATCGCGCAGGGTAACCCAGGTGATACTGGCGGAACGCCCACCACTGGCACTGGTACAACAGAATTTAATCCGGTTTTGCCGTCCAACCCGCCGGATCCGGAAACGGGTGAATTTGTGATTGCATTGCCTGAAGTGCCTGCCGGGGAAACCGTATGGATTGACCCACCTGTATCTGTTGGGTTCACCTATGATGCCGGAACGGATCAATTTGCGAGCATCACCGCACCATCGCTTGCTACTGTTGCTGATCTCGATGGATATATCGTTGAAGTCGGCGGAGTTCAGCATCTACTTGCTGCGGGTGCGACCCTTGATTTTCAGAGCTTGTTCGGCGAGACGCCGACAACGTTCAAACTCTTGGGAATTGACCCGGATCTTGGCCTGGACCCCGCGAATGCTCTGGCATTTCCTCTTGGGGTGAGCTTTGTGTCTGCAGTGAGCGATGGATCGGTATCGATCACGCCGATCACCCTGGATGTTGGCGGTGGTGTTCCCTCTCAGGTTCCATTGCCTGCAACGGGTCTGTTGCTTGTTGGTGCGCTTGGTGGGTTCGGCCTCATGCGTCGGCGGAAATCTACGAAGTAACGAAAAAACCTCTTGATCAGGCGGCTTGCTAAGGCCGCCTTTTCCTCATTTTTAGTGGATGGAAATTAGATGCTCTGGCTGCGATGGGTGCTGGTTCTTTGTTTGGCCTGCCCGGCATATGCTGCGGATTCGAACGGCCAATTCGCAATTAAGGGAGCGGGGTTGCAGACCTGTAGTGCGCTCTTGCATTCCTGGGATAACAAAACCAACGATCTGGCACTGTATGCAGGTTGGATAGACGGGTATCTGACGGGCATGAACCAGCATTTTGATGACACGTTCGATGCGGCGCCCTGGCAAACACCTCAGACGCTTTTAGGGCTGTCGCGTGAACTCTGCCGCAACCGCGACGGAAATGAGAAGTTTATGAATGTGTTCAATGATTTGATGCGTGATCTCTTGCCACTGCGGCTCACCACAAAATCGAACGCGACTGGGCTGAGCAATGGATCATCTGCGCTGGTGCTCTATACAGAAACGATAGCGCAGATCGAACAAAGGCTCACCTCATTGGGCTATAACCCTGGTAAGGTTGACGGTGTTTATGATGAGCAGAGTCGAAAAGCGCTTGAGGGATTTCAAAGCGCGCGCGAGATCGAAATTACCGGTATTCCTGACCAACAAACACTGTTCGCTCTGTTCACAAGTCCTCAGTAAATCTTTTTAAGCGTGTTGAGATTGGTTTGAGGCATCCTATCAGCCGTGATCGCCGTTCTAGCACTCCAAGGTGTTGAGCGGTCTTATGATGGCTTTGTCTGTGGCGTGATCCTTGTCCCTCTCAGTCTCGCTACAGCTTGTATAGAATGATTGGGATGGGCTCGTTGCGGTCATTGGAGAGGTTGCAGCATTTACACCTCTCGGCCAATTCACGTGTTTGGCAAGTTTGGAGGCTTCATTGATGCGTCAGTCAAGCTTCGGAGGTTGTTCCTCGTCTGCCAAATGGGCGCCGCGGGTCATAGCGGCGACGAGGGCACTGACCTCTTGATGAAGAGACGCCATTGGCACCCCGACGAACCGCCCTTGAAGCGCAAGGAGGACAACACCATGCACGGCGGCAAATGTCGTGCGTGCCTTAAGGGCGAGGCCGGGTTCGTCCAGATCTGGGCGCAGTCGTTTCAGCGGAGCCATGATCCCCATGATCAAAACGGCATGTTCCTGTCGGTGCCAGTCGGGGATGCTTTGCGCCTCTGTTGGGCGGTGTTCAAATAGCGAAATCCATAACAGTCGATTGTTACGGGCGAAATCAACATAGCGCGCGGCAAGCACCTGCATGTTCAAGATAACGACCACATTGATCCGCGGACGCAGTCACGACATGGCGCAGGCCATCATTGACGCCAACGCTCAGCCAATCCTGCAACAGAAAATGCGCGATGCCGCATAGGGTCTGGCGCAATCGAAACGGGCAGAGGCCATTGTTATGGCCCATGCCAAACGGGAGAGACAATCAGCGGCTAAAGTTGAAAAGCAACTTGCGGATCTGGAAGTTCGCGCGCTGGACGCCTTGCAAAAAGACCGTGAAGACCTGGCGATGGAGGCTGCCTCGGCCATTGCTGCACTTAAGGCGGAGCGCAGGGTTTGCAAGACAGCGATCGCGTAATATGACCGTGAAATTGCCAATGTGCGTGATTTTGATTGGCAAAACACTATCACGGCCACCGAACGCTGGATTACGCAGGATTACGACTTGGAACAGCTGGAAAGCGTCGACATGCTGACCTCGGTCTGGGGCAATCCCTACATTGCGCATCTGTTGGTAAGTTTTGGGTTCGCCGATGGCAAAAGGGTGGTGTTCTCTGTAGAAATTCGCCGCGAAGAAGGAGAAAGGTTTAGCGAAATTGGAGGCTTCTTCCGGCAGTTAGAGCTGGTGCTGATTGCTGCGACCGAACGAGATACCGTCAAGCTTCGCACTGATTATTGCGGTGAAGAAGTGCGCATGTTACCTGTCAATTTAACCGCAGACCAGCGCCGCGCCATGTTCATGTCCTATGTGGGCCTGGCTCAGGATCTTGAACGCAAGCCGCAATTTTGCAACACGATTACAGCCAATTGCACAACGGTGGTCTATGGGGTGGCTCGTAATCAGAAGTCGGACCTGCCCCTGCGGCAGAGCCTGATCCTGTCGGGACGGTTGCCGCAATATCTGGAAGATCTTGGTGTGCTTGGCGGGGAGGGGACATTGCAAAAGTGCCATGAAGCGGCATTGTTGCCTGGCCCGTCCAAACGCAAACAATCCGATTTGCTGTATTCGCAAGCCATACGAACACGCTAGTCTACCGACCCTTCGAAGCAGTTTTAGAGAGCAATTTCGGCGTCGAGCTGCCGTTTTAGGCAGCCTGGAATTCCGATCCGTGACCTTCGAAAAGATCGTGGCTCACAGCCCTGATCGGACATCATAGGGGGGCGTAACGATTGTCATGCCGTCCCATCGAAATCTACGCTGCAGCGCCAAAGCCTTCAGGGATCAGTCTCTTCTAAAAAACGAGGATTGTTGTTTTCTGTTCATGTAAGTCCAAGCAATGAAACGACTTGTTTTTTGCCCCTGCGCCATGTCGACAACTTTATAGTCAACTGCCCTGGCGCGTTTTAAAATCCGCGAAAGAGGTTGCAGATTGTCTTTTTTCGACACTAGCGAGGTAAACCATAAGCACTGATTTGAGAATTCTAAGCTCTGCTCAATCATGCGTGCAATGAACTTAATCTCGCCGCCGGGGCACCAAAGCTCGGCGTTTTGACCGCCA
Source organism: Tritonibacter aquimaris (assembly GCF_009617595.1). Classification (GTDB taxonomy): domain Bacteria; phylum Pseudomonadota; class Alphaproteobacteria; order Rhodobacterales; family Rhodobacteraceae; genus Epibacterium; species Epibacterium aquimaris. The sequence continues at coordinate 51,779 of NZ_WIXK01000009.1, forward strand.
AAGTTGAGCTTGGTTGAACGCCCTTTGCCAAGGTTTACCCATTTGCGTTGGGTTCCCTTGCTCGCTTTCTCAATTGAGCCATGGAAGGGCGGATTGCACATGGTCAGATGAAAGCGATCCCTGGGTTTGATCACACCGCGAAAGACATTTTCTTGTTGGTTTTGTTGCCGAACTGATATTGGTAACTTGTTGAATTCGATAATTTTCTTGGCCGATTTAAGCGCGCCTGCGTCGATGTCGACGCCTGTGAAGTGCCAGCCGTATTCATGTTGACCTGTGAGTGGGTAGACCAAACTTGCACCGGTGCCGATGTCCAGCGCCTTGATTTGAGGGCCGCGCGGGATTTCTCGCTTGTTGCTGCCAGCAAGCAAATCCGCGAGATAATGGATATAGTCGACCCGACCTGGAATGGGAGGGCATAAGTAACCTGCGGGAATATCCCAAAAATCAATATCGTAATGTGCCTCTAGCAATGCGCGGTTCAACATTCGGACGGCGTCGACGTCTCGAAAGTCGATCGTCGCTTGACCGCTTGGATTGCTGATCGTGAAGGCCTTTAGCTCAGGTGTTTGTGCCTCTAGGCGCGCGAAGTCATAGCCTTCTGTGTGTTGATTGCGAGGGTGTAGCTTCGTATTTGTGGCCATGGGGACGCCTTCACTCAAGTTTTCTAGACGTCGCTCGTCAGACGGTTTTCTGCTTCGTAACGGAGACTCTGGTTCGATCTATATTTATGCGGCAGCGGCGTGGTGCTGCAACCGGCGTTTTCTGATTGCCTGTTTCTGGATCTCTGGGCCTCGATCGTGATAGACGTGGGCGGGCGCCAGGCGGTCACAGCTCTAGTGATAATTGCGGTTGTTATAGTGATTGACCAATGCGCCGATCTGGCGTTCCAGATCGGCGGGCAGGGCGTAGTTTTCCAGGAGAACCCGGTTCTTTATGGTCCGATGCCATCTTTCGATCTTGCCCTGGATTTTGGGGTGACGTGGCGCACCACGAACGCGATGCATGTCTTTGTCTTCAAGATATTCGCCGAGACCGACAGCCATTTAAGCCTGATCTTCCCCCATAGAAGTGGTCCTCCGCTCTGTTTGGGGAAACGGAGGAAACAAATGGCAAACGAGCGACCGAAGAGCACGTTCATCTTCGGTGCAGGAAGTATCGAATTCCGCTCGCCATGCGAAGTGAAGACCTTCTTGACTTGGAAGGACGGTGTCTTCTTCACCGGCCGCCCAGTCCTAAACGGCATACTTAATCACGTAGCTTGCAAAATCGCCGTGCTGGTCCGTTGAACTGATATAGGTTGTGCTTTGGGGCGAAGAGAGGACATCGGCTTAACTCCCGTGAATGGTTCAACGAACTATCTGAAGGTTGGATTTGAAATAAGTTGAGAGGATCAGTGACGCGGAGCCACCAGCTCGGACGGGTCCACCGAAAGCGCTTTTGCTATCTTCTCGAGGATATCGACCGAGACTGCATACTTGGCGTTTTCGAGTTTGCCCATATAGCCCCGATTTACACCTGCGCGCAGGGCGTGCTCTGTGGGATTGGAAAAAGGCGCTCTGAGAGGGCTGTTACGGGATAGATTCGCCTAATCCGTTGCACTCAGCGTATTTTCTGACCTTTGTCTTTTGACATTTCAGTATCATGAGCAGGTGCTTGCTCTGCTGTTGCGGCTAATTACAATGACAACTCATTCCAGTTTGACCAACATCTGATCAACAGCTGCAGCCTTGCCAGCGCATTCCTTGAAAACCCTCGATTGACAAGTGGCGCAGATTGCGTCGTCGGCGTTGCGTACTGCAGCTGCAATTGCTTCGCCTTTGTGAGGAAACAGGTTCTGCTCGCCAAGCTCTTCGAGTACATGAAACCGGTCCAGAATCCGAATGACTTGCGGATTGGCAACAAGAATGAATGTGTCTTTGCCTTGTGCTCGGGACTTTCGGATTTCTTTCAGTAGAAAGGCCGCGCCGGATAGGTCAATCTTGCCGACACCAACCAGATTGATCAGACGGGTTCGGTGCTGACCGTTCAAGGGTTCCAGTCGTTGTAACTCCGCATCCACATGCTCTACCGAGGCAAAAAACAGTGGCCCATCAAGCCGTGTGGCCACGATCTGCGGGCATTGGTCCAGTTCATAGGCATGTGCATTCATAAACACTCGTCTACCTTCAACAGTCGCTGGGGCGCCCACCGATACGATTGGATTAGAGCTGTTTCGCAGAAACACTGAGAACGAGACCAGAACACCTACGAGGATGGCGAAATCTAGCTCAGTCAGAATACCGGTGGCAAAGGTGGCGCTCAGAATGAATGTTTCACTGCGGCTGTCACGAAAGATGTGGTGGATTTCGACGAAATCGATTAACCGCCAGGCTACGTATATTATTAGCGCCGCCATCGCGGGTACCGGAACGAGATGAACGAAGGGGGCCACTAAGAACAGTAGAACAGCTAGAAAACCAGCTGCGAAGATGGCAGAGAGGGGTGTCTTAGCGCCGCTATCCGCGTTCAGCCCGGATCTGGTGAACGATCCAGACCCCGCATAGGATTGAAAAAAAGAGCCGACCATGTTGCCCAAACCCTGGCCGATGATCTCTTGGTTCGAACTGTAGTCTTCACTCCGGCGCATGGCGAACCCTTTCCCGATGGAAATGGCTTCGAGCAATCCAACAAAGGCGAGGGCGGAGGCACTCGGCAGCAGGTCGCGCAAGACTCCCAGGTCCAATTGCGGTGCTTGAAACGAGGGCAGGACCGATGACAAGGGATCGAACATCGCTACACCTCGTTCCGGCGCGCCCACCAGAAAACCAACCACCGATCCAACCGCCAGAGCGATGATATAAGCGGGCAGGCGCTTGTTGAAACGCAGCGTGATCAACAGCGCCGCCAGTGTGGTCGCCGAGATGGTGACCGCCGTCCAGTTGGTGTGTTCGGCTTGTTGCCAAACCCGGTATAGCCGTTCCAGAACGCCGCCGCCGCGTTCGGTTTCAACCCCCAGGACGCCGCCAAGCTGCGAGGCTGCGATCAGCAAAGCGGCGGCGGCGGTGAAGCCGGTGAGAACGGAATGGGAGATGAAGGAAATCAACCCGCCCAGCCTCAGCAGTCCGGCCGCAAATTGCAGTGCGCCGACCATCAGGGTTAGTGTGATTGCCAGGCTGGTGAACAGGGCTGTACCTGGCGAGGCGACCTCGGAAAGTGTTGCGAAAAGCACTGCTGATATCGCTGTGGTTGGGCCGGACACCATGATCATGGATGAGCCCCAGAACCCGGCGACGACGGTTACCACCATAGCGGTAAACAGGCCGTACTCCGGCGGCAGACCTGCGATGATGGCAAAGGCGACCCCTTGCGGCAGCACAATAGCCGCATTGGTTAATCCCGCTGCTGCATCGGCCCTGAGCGTTCCCTTTGTGATCTGCCCGAACCAAGGGCGGATCGGGGTCAGCTGGGAGCCGAGTTCCCTTAGTGCCTGCTTTGCTCCTGACTGCTTGCCCACTTTATGTGCCGCCATTTCTGACTTTCCAGTCCTCCAGTTCCTTCTCATCCCAGAACCCCAGATAGACGCCGTCTAGGGCTTCTTCCCGGCAGAGCTTTTCATCGATGGTCTGATCCGAGATCGTGATGCGGTTGTGCTGGCGTCTGGACCAGTCGAACAACATGTCCCGCATGCGCGAGATCTGGTCGGCATGATCCGGAGAGTCGCCGAGATCGGTCAGCTCCTGTGGGTCGGTGTCGAGATCGTAGAGCATCGGGCGGTGCCCTTCGACACAGACCAATTTCCACCGTCCGTCGAATACCATTGTCAACATGCAGCTTTTTGCGTTGGGGCTGAGGTGACGTAGATGCGGGCGCGCGGAATAGTCGTACTCCGAAACCGCGAATTCGCGGATCTTGTGGTTGTGGCCATGCAGCGCGGGAAGCAGCGAGTACCCTTCGAGAATATGGTCGGGTACTTTTCCGCCCATGAAGTCCACGAAGGTCGGAACAAGGTCGATGGCTTCGGTAAGGCCGGTGTTGACCTGCCCGCGTGTACTATCTGCCGCCGAGCTCGGATCGACCACGATTAGCGGGACGCGTGCCGAGGCATCGTGGAACAGTTCTTTCTCGCCCAGCCAGTGATCGCCCAGATAGTCGCCATGATCCGATGTGAAAACGATCAGTGTTTCGTCCGCCTGACCGCTGTCCTCCAGGTATTTGACGATACGTCCGATCTGGTCGTCGATTTGGGTAATGAGGCCCATATAAGCCGGAATAACAGCCTCACGCACGTCGTCGCGGCAGAAGGCTTGGCTGTAGCGGTGGCTATAATAGCCTGCAAGCAGCGGGTGAGGGTCTTCCCTTTCTGCGTCGCTCCGATTGACAGGGATGATGTCGTCCTTGCCGTACATGTCATGATAGGGAGCGGGGACGACATAGGGCCAATGGGGTTTGATATAGGACAGATGCAAGCACCAGCTGTCCTCCTTTGCCTGCTCCATAAATTCGATCGCCCGAGTGGTGGTATACGGAGTCTCGGAGTCCTCTTCCGCTACCGCGGCCGGTTCGGAGGCGTGTTTCAACAGCCAACCCGACAGGATCTCACCATCGTCTCCACGCCCCGAATTGGCCCATTGGTGCCAGGGGTTGGGGCCGCCATAACCCAATTCCTTCAGGTGTTTGTTGTAATGTGAAGGCTGCTTCTTCGCTCCATCGGGAACAACACCGTCGTTGCGATCCCAAATTTCAAAACCGCATTCGGCCACCAGCGCACCGATCCCTTTCGATGCATCAATACCAAGCCGCTTCATCCCCTCGGCATCCGCCGTCATATGAGTTTTGCCGCAAAGCACAGTGCGAACCCCCAACGGGCGCAGATGATCGCTGATCGTCATCTCACCGACGCGCAAAGGATGCTCGTTCCAGAGCGCCCCGTGCGAGCGGGTATAGCGCCCAGTATAGAAGCTCATGCGGCTTGGCCCGCAAATTGGGGATTGCACATAGGTCCGGTCAAATCGAACACCGCGCGCCGCCAGTGCATCAATGTTGGGGGTGCGGATGTGGGGGTGTCCTGTACAACCTAGGTAATCGTAACGAAGCTGGTCGCACATGATGAATAGGATTTTCTTGGGCATAATGAACCTGTTTAGTGTGACATTAGGATCGCGACATTCAGTGTCTGTGCCAACTTATGCGTTACCCCACCCATCAGATCTTCGGACCAGAGTGAGTATACATAAGCGCCCATGACCAACGGCGCGGCATGCACTTCCTGGCAAAGTTGAAGCAAGCTTGCTGCTGTCGAAACGGCAGGTTGAACAATGCGGTGCTCTATATTAAGGCCATAGCGACCGAAAACCGCTTCCAAATTGTCCGCGCCAGTCGTCGCCCTTCCACGGGTTCGCGCTTCATCAATCGTAGCAAAAATCACCCGCTTGCTGCGCTTCAGGATTGGCATCGCGTCGAAGACAGCACGTGCGGCGCGGCGCCCGCCGTCCAAAGCGACAACAGCGGTCCCTGCATTGGCATTGGCCATGTCAAATTTGCGCGCAGACCGAGAGCCTGGTCCACCGTTATACGCGACTAGAACGTTCCTGAAGGTCATTTTCACTCCTCTCTCAGTGGGAAACGCCCCAGAGGCACCTTTTCGCCGCTCGAAGCATTTCCATGACATGTCATAGATATGTATTGTATGCAAAACAAGGTTTGTTTAGTGAAGCGAAGGGAGGATTCGGCGATGCTGTTGAACGGACGGCTAAAGGGCATGGAGCTTAGTCAAGTTCCGCATGGTGCCAGCGTTTTGGCAGTGGCGGTTTTCCGACTTTCCCGGTTCCTGAAATCCCAGGTCATGAGAACTGTTTCGGATGCAGGTGACATTGGGTTGGTCTCCTGGCGTATCCTGATGGGCTTGTCGCTGGTTGATACCGCCACGCAGCGCGAATTGGTCGACTTCACGCGCATGGAACAGGCGCAGCTAAGTCGCGCTTTGAAAGATATGTGCGATCAGGGGCTAATAGATTCTAAACCATCCGAGACGGACCGGCGTGCCAGACTGTTCTTTCTAACCGAAGAAGGGCGCGCCACACATCAAACACTCTTGCCAGTGGTCACAAGAATAACCGATGCAATCGACGCAGCGCTATCGCCGGAGGAGCGTTTCCAGTTCCTCGAAATGTGCTCCCGCATCGAGCGGGCCGCTAGCTCCGCGGTTACGGAGTTGCCAGATGCCGGTCAAATCAATCTCAACCCAGATTCTGAAAGCTCTCCCGAGGAGGTAAGAACATGAAGCTCAAATCGATACTTTCTGGTGTCATCGCTGGCGCCGTCATCGCAATTGCGGGCGCAGCGAATGCAGCCGACTGGAAGCCCAGTGGCACATTGAAGCTGCAGATCGGTTTCGGTGCAGGCGGTTCGACCGACACTATGGGCCGCGTGATTGCTAAAGTTATGAAAGAACAGACCGGTTGGAACATCATCGCAGAAAACAAGACCGGCGGTGGTGGCGTTGCTCTGTTCACCGGCATCTCCAAGATGCCACCGCGTGGCAATGTCATTGGCATGGGCGTCAATATGCCAATCATGATCAACCTGGTGGCGCGTGGAGACAAACTGCCGTTCAATCTGGATAGCTTCGACTATCTGGGAACCGTGGCGCGCGCCCAGCTAGCGTTGATCGCTCGCGCTGATGCGCCCTTCAACACGCTTCAGGAAATGGTCGACTATTCCAAGGCAAACGACGGTTTGCCGATTGGCTTTGGCGCCGGTCCGCAGAAGCTGTTGTTGGAAGTGGTCAACCGGGAAACTGATGCAGGGTTCCGTTTTGTCTCGACCAAAGGTGAGGCCGAGACGCAGAAGCTACTGCTGGGTGGTCAGGTGTTGGCCGGGTTTTCAGCGGGCACGCATTTAAAGTATCTGCAATCTGGTGATTTCAAAATGATCGCCAGCGCCAACGACGCGCGTCACAGCTATGCACCCGATACCGAGACTTTCCGTGAGGCCGGTTTCGACGCCTATGTCGATCCGTTTTTCTACTTTGCGACGACAGCAGGCACCGATCCCGAGGCACTGGCCGCTCTGACCGAGGCCCTTGAGAATGCGATTGCCTCGGATGAGGTTGCCGAAGTCGCGCAGAATGCGGCAACCACAGACACGCTGAACCTCGGCCCGGACGGAACCAAGCAAATGCTGGTTGATGGCGTCGAGAACGTCAAAGTCCTGTTCGCAAAGTAACAAAGGTGCGCCCGCCGAATTGAACCGCGGGCGCATGAATTTCCAGGGAGGGTATCATGCCACTATCTGCGGATCGTGTGACCGGTGGTTTCTTTTTGTTCTTTGGGCTCGCGCTCTACTTCGTTGTCATCCCGACCTATGTCGAGACTATTGAAGACAGCAGTTGGGTTCGGCCTGGGACAATCCCGAACGCCATTGCCGTCGTCCTGTCCGTCTGTGGCGCTCTGTTGATTTTGAAGCCCACGGCGCATCGCGTGCAAGGACAGCGTGAATTCCTTTTTGCCGGTCTGTATTTCTTGTTGCTGGCCGCCGGATTGCTGCTGATGTCCTACGTCGGTTTTGTTTACGCCGCGCCCGTCATAGCGCTGGTGATCATGCTGATGATCGGCGAGCGCCGCCGGCTCTGGCTGGGTGTCGGTGTCGTCGCTTTACCCGCGGCTATTTGGCTCCTCGTTGTGCAGGTATTGGAGCGGGCTCTGCCCTGAAGGAAGAAGAATGGTTGACTTTGCTACAATCCTCGCCGGGTTCGGAGACGCCTTTACGCTCTGGAACCTTGCGTTCGTTCTGTTCGGTGTCGTTGTCGGGCAATTCGTCGGCGCTGTTCCTGGTATCGGTCCGGTCATGGCGATGGCAATTGCCATACCTTTCACATTCGGGTTGGACCCGTTACCTGCAATCGCCTTTCTGGTTGGCGTGAACAAGGGCGGGCTGGTTGGCGGCGCAGTGCCTGCTGTATTGATGAACACGCCCGGAACTCCGGACGCCGCGGCCACGGCGATGGACGGCTATCCGCTGGCGCGTGATGGCAAGCCACTCAAAGCCACCAAGATGGCGCTGTTCTCGTCCGTCACCGGTGACACGTTTAGCGACATCGTTCTGATCACCGTTTCAGCCCCCTTGGCTATTCTGGCGTTGCGGATGGGACCCGTCGAAATCTTCGCGCTGATGATCTTCGCCTTTGCCGTCCTTTCCGGTTTGATCGGCAATTCGTTGGTCAAGGGCGTGATTGCCGCTGCCCTTGGTCTGTTTTGCGCGATGATTGGCAGTGACCCTGAAAACTACACACCCCGTCTGCTGTTTGGTTATTGGGAGTTGTTCGACGGGCTACCATTGGCCTCGGTGGCAATTGGTATGCTGGCGATCTCCGAAATTCTCCGACGCCTATCGCAAATTCAGGGCGAGATGAAAGGCGCGATTGAAGTCAAAGACACTGGCAATCCTGATGACCGCCGTGTGACCTGGGCGGAATACTGGGCCTGTCGGTTTACCATGCTGCGTGGCGCGGTGATTGGCACAATACTGGGTGCGCTGCCGGGCATCGGGTCAACGGCGGCGGCCTTCATGTCTTATGCCATGGCCAAAAGCACCTCGAAAGACCCGGGCAGTTTCGGCAAAGGCAATTTGCAGGGCATTGCGGCGGCGGAATCTGCCAACTCGGCGGTTGTCGGCTCGAACCTGATTCCGCTACTAACCCTGGGCATTCCGGGCAGCGTGGGTGCCGCGCTGATTATCAGTGCGTTCATGATCCACGGCATACAACCCGGCCCGCTCCTGTTTCAGGATCAGGGGCGCCTGATCTATGGGCTGTTCGGTGCGATGATCATGGCCAATTTCCTGAACCTCTGGGTCGGTCAGGCCGGATTGCGGTTCTGGGCCAAAGTGGTCTCGGCCCCGGAATCGATCATCTTCGCTTCCGCTTTGCTCTTGTGCATCGTCGGTGTTTCGATGGCGACAGGCGGTCTCTTCGGTGTTGCGGTCATGCTGATTTTTGCGGGCATCGGTTACCTGATGACCAGCTTCGGCTATTCTGTTGTAATCTTCATTATCGCCTTTTTCCTCGGCCCGAGGTTTGAGATTTCACTCTCCCAAAGCCTTGCACTGATGGATGGTGACTGGACGCGGGTGGTCAATTACCCGATTGCCCTGGTGTTGCTGGTGCTGGCGGTCGCGGCGGCGCTCTGGTTTCTGGCAAGCAATTCGGGCGACGAAAGCCAACCGGCAAGCGTTGAGGATTGAGGCGGTGAGCCGATGGAGACAAGCGCCTCTTAGCAAATACCCCACCGTTGCCGACCTTTCCAATCGGGCGAAGAAGCGTATTCTATTTTTTGCCTGGTAGTATCTGGTTAGCGGCACCGGGACGGAGCGTTTGGTCGACGCCAATCGGCAGGCTCTGGACACGGTCACTTTGGGCCCAAGTTTTTGCCATGGAACTTTCGAGCCCTTGCTTGAAACCGAGCTTTGCGGCCAACGGTTTTCCGTCCCATTTGGCATGCCCCCAGTGGGCATGTCAGGGTTGATGTAGCCAGGAGCGGGCACTGGCTGGTGCAGCAAAGGAACACAGCTTTTCCTACGCCCTGAGCATGGTCGTCAAGGGCATCCAAGACCCCGAAGACGCCAATCACTCCGTTGAACTTGGCGCTGAAGGGATCGTGGTCTCCAACCACGGCAGGTGACCGTTCGACGGAGGGCCGGCGTCTATCATGCTGCTGCCGCCGATCCGCGACCGCGTCGGAACGCGTGCTAAGATCCTTATTGACGGCGGCATCCGCGGAAGTTTGGACATAGTTCGGGCGCTGGCATTCGGTGCTGAATTCTGCTTTTTGGGTCGCCCTTTCCTGTAAAGTGTCGCCGTTCTTGGACATTTTGGCGCATACCACACCTAGCAAATTCTAAAGGAAGACCTGCGAAACGACATGATCCAATTGGGCGCAAATAGCGTCAAAGAGCGCCGAGAGAACTCACGGGACAATTGAAAAACTAATTGTCGCAAGGCTCTTCTTGAGAGGCCTGCCTTCCGACTTACCCTAAGCCCTACGCAAGGCGGGCGGCGAGGGCCTCAGCCACAGCATCAATATTGGCGCTGCCGAGACCGGCGATGTTGATCCGACCGTCACCGGCCATATAGATGCCCCGCATCTCTCGTAGCCAATGAACGTCATCGGGGGTAAAGCCGGTATAGGTGAACATTCCACGCTGATCGGTCAGGAAGGATGTGTCCGCCTCGACGTCAAGCGCTTGCAGGCGCGATCGCAGGCCGCTGCGCATGGAGGTAATCCTGTCACGCATATCGGTCAGCTCCGCCTCCCAGATTTTGCGCAAGGCGGAATCCTGGAGGACAGTTGATACCACCCGTGCGCCGTGGCTAGGCGGCATGGAATAGTTGGAGCGGATCACTGTTTCGGCGGCAGCAAAGGTCGCGGCCAGTTCGATCTTGGATTTTGCAACCAGGCTAAGCGCACCGGTGCGCTCGCGGTAGATCGCGAAATTCTTGGAATTAGAACTGGCGATCAGCATTTCCGGAACGCGGGCCGCCATATGGCGCAGCCCGGCCACGTCTGCATCCATACCATCGGCTAGACCCTGATAGGCGCAGTCCACGACCGGTAGCAAGCCACGGTCCAGCACGAAATCCGTGACAGCTTTCCATTGCTCTGAACTCAGATCCACTCCGGTAGGGTTGTGGCAGCATGCGTGCAACATGAGCGCGTCGCCAGACTGGGCGTTGGCACGCAAGTGTTCCATCATCGCGTCAAATTCCAGCCCCCGGGTCTCTCCCCGAAAATAGGGGTACTGAGCAACGGTCAACCCTGCGTCCGTGGCAATTGGGATATGGTTGGCCCAAGTCGGCGTGCTGACCCAGAGTGTCTTGCCTGGAGTGATCGCCTGCAGCATGTCGCATGCAACTTTCAGGGCTCCGGTGCCGCCGGGGGTTTGGATGGAGGCGATGCGGGATTCGCCGATCAGCGCATGATCAGCGCCCAGAAGAAGGCCCGGAATCAACTCGCGGAACCCTGCGTCCCCGGCAATGCCGACATAGTTCTTGCTTTCCTCGTCCGCCACCAAGCGTTGTTCGGCTTCTTTCACAGCGCGCATCACGGGGACGTCGCCTGCGTCGTTCTTGTAGACGCCGACACCCAGATCGACCTTATCAGGCCGTTGATCGGTTCTGAATGCCTGCATCAGGGAAAGTAGATTGTCGACTTTGCGAAGGTTCAGGGTTTCGAACATCGTAACTCCGGAAAAAAGGGAAGATGCGCCTGATTGATTGGTCAGATCTGCTCAAGTTGGGTTCTGAACTGGTCCTTGTTCCAGCGGTATTTCTCTGCCGATTTGGCCAGGTTGGCGATCGCTTCATCCGATAACTGACGTTTGACTTTGGCCGGCATCCCAACGACAAGCGAGCCATCCGGGATCTCAGCGCCTTCGGTAACAAGCGCTCCTGCGCCGATCAGGCAGTTTTTCCCAATCTTTGCTCCATTGAGTACGGTCGCTCCCATGCCGATCAGGCTGCCATCTCCGATGGTGCAGCCATGGAGCATGGCTTTGTGACCGATGGTGCAGTTTGCGCCAATCGTCAGTGGGTAGCCGGGGTCGACGTGCAGCACGCAGTGCTCCTGAATGTTGCTTCCTTTGCCCAAGACGATCAGTTCATTGTCCCCGCGCAGAACACACCCCCACCAGATACTAGAGCCTTCGCCGATGGACACCTGGCCGATCACGCGTGCATCTGGTGCGATCCAATAGTCGCCATTTTCCGGTAGGCTCGGAGATAAATCCCCGAGCCTGTAGAGATTGGTCAGCGCGTTCATTCGAAGAAGACCGCGTTGCGACCACCAACGACAATGTCGAAACGGAAGCCGTTTTCAACATCTTGGTCAGGCGTCTCATAAGGTTGGCCCAAATTGCGCTCGAAGGTGTCCCCCATCAGGATGGCCATCGGGTCGGTTGCATTGTTGGGCTCCCCCGGGAAATACATCTGAGTAATAAGACGGGCAGATCCGCCGCTGATCGATAGATGGATATGTTTGGGTCTCCACCGTCCAATGTCAGGGCGCGCCAGATAGGCGCCGGGGCTGATGGTCCAGAACCGGTAATTTCCATCGTCGTCGGTCAGTACACGGCCCATTCCGAAGAAGTTCTCGTCCAGCTTCAGGCCAGAGTGATCTTCGATATGGCGGTAACGGCCATGGTGGTTTGCGTTCCAGATCTCGATCAACGCACCCGGTAGCGGCGTACCGTTTTCATTGCGCAGGGTGCCCGTCACCTCGATCGGCACACCTTCGGCGCGCGGTCGGTCAGCGGAGATGCGTGTCAGATCCCATTCATTGGCGCGGGCCGCGTATCGTGCGGGCACTACCGGAACAAAGCTTTCGCGTGCGGCTTCAGGGATCAGCCGCAGGCGCTTACGCGGGGTGCGCTGGTCCGATGTGTTGTCGGTCGGGCCGATGCCGATCTGTCTTCCAAGCTTGGTCATTCTGGCTTCCTCCTCTCAGCTTTCGAAATCGTCAAAGAACGGAGTTTCATTGTCGCCTGCCATCACGATATCCAGCAGGTACACTTCGGCCCCGTCAGCGGTCCGCCCATCGTGGCGGGCAATCAGGCGTGCCTGATCTTCGCCGTCCAGCGATTGCAGAAGCGGATCAGTGGCGTTGCTTGCCTGATCCTCAAAGAAGATCTGCGTGACGATTCGGTTTATTCCATCCGAAAAGATGGTAAGCGTGATGTTGGGCGCACGGCCCTGGGTCGCGCCGGGAAGGATGGTACGGAACGAGTATTCACCCGAGGCGCTGCGCAGACGTCCGTAGCCATTAAACCACGGGTCGATATCGGAATTGCCCTCGGTGGCTGGATTCCGGTAGATACCCTTGGCGTTGGCCTGCCAGAATTCTATCACAACGCCATTGGCCAGATTGCCGTGGCGGTCCAGAACTTTTCCGCGCAGAAGGATGTGCTGGCCGCTCGCGCCCGCGACCACGCCGGGGTCGATGCGGGTCAGATCCTCGAGACTTTCATCCCGAAAATAGATCGGGAAATAGGGGCCGCAGGTGTCTTCGTTGGTCGGTGGCAGGGCATTTTTTCCATGCTCCTGATTCATGTCATTCCTCCATTGATTTTCTTTTGTTTTGCATATAAAACGTTCGCGCATTCCAGGGTAAAGGGCTGGCCAGATAAGTGACCGATTCCTCCAATCATTCTGTATATTTCGTGCCGGGTCTGAATCGCGGGCTCCGGGTGCTCGAGATTCTCGGCGCCGCAGCTGAGCCGATGTCGCTGAGCGATATTGGCCGTGCGATGGACCTGAGCCGGTCTTCGGCGTTTCGGCTGGTTTATACGCTGCGACACATGGACTTCATCAAAGAGGCCGAGCAAAAAAACACGTACACGCTGGGCGCGCGTGTGCTTAACCTTGGCTTTTCTTACCTCAATCAACAGCCGATCACGGCCATTGCCCGCCCGTTGCTCTCCGATTTGAGGGATCGCACTGGGGTTAGTGCGCATCTGAGCGTTCTTGAAGGGCACGATGTTCTCTACCTCGGCAGTCATCAGGCGCGGACGGGTTTCGTGTCCAACATGGTGACCGGCACACGGATCGAGGCTTATGCGACGGCGATCGGCTGGTGCCTTTTGTCGGGGTTCTCCGATGAGGAGCTTGTAGCCTTTTGTGCAGGCATTGAGATGCGTGCCATAACCAAGCATACCCCGACCGATTTCGCTTCCCTCAAAGCGCGTGTCGATCAGATGCGTACCGACGGCTATGTGTTTTCGCGCGGGTTTCGCGAACCGGGCGGGTCTAGTGTTGCTGTTCCCGTGTGCGACCATTCGGGTGCGGTCACGGCTTGCGTCAATATTTCGGGGCCTGACAGTGGATTTGACTTTGATCGAGTTGATAGCTTTTACGTGCCTGAAACCAAAGCAACGGCGCTCCAGATCTCGCGGGAGCTCGGCTACAGCGGCGATTAATTCCATTACAGTGTGACCCCTAAAGACAACGGCCCGCGAAAGGTGAAGCCGTACCACTCGACAGCATCGGCGTCTTGCAGTTGCATATCAGGGAACCGCTTTAACAATGCTGGCAGCATTACCTTGGCCACACTCATGCGTGACAGATGTGTGCCCATGCAAAAATGCGAACCATTTCCAAAGGAAAAATGCCGTGTTTCGCTACGCGCTATGTCAAAAACTTCGGGGGCGTCATAGATCTCTTCATCATGGTTCGCCGAGGCTTGGATGGTCGATACGCGTGTTCCGGCGGGCAAAGCCACGCCGCTCATTGTCACGTCCGACAGAGTTTTTCTCGGGCTGGTCTGAATGGGGGCAACCCATCGAACGGCTTCTTCAAACGTGCGCTCCATCATTGCCGGGTTAGATATAGCCAGCAGTTTTTGCACGGGATGGGTCAGCAACCCAAATACTGATGTAAGCAAGGTGTCACGGGGTTTGTTTACACCGCCGCCGATCAACACCTTAATGTTGCAGCGGATGCGTTCAATATTGAGCGGATCGGAGGCGTTGGTCAGCAAGACGCGCCCAGTTGCCTTGAGCAGGGCGACCGGGGCGTTGCGTCGCAGGCGCGCATATACTGTCGTAGGATCGCGATGCATGTCCGCGATGCTGATATCGTCTATGACCGGTATTGCGCTCGTTGAGCTCATTCAGCTTATTCCCAGAATTGCGCGCGCCTCGTCAGGCGTCGCGATGGTTCCGCCGAGGTCGTCGACGATTGACACCGCCTTCTCGACAAGCTGTGCGTTCGAGGTACAGTTCTCACCTTTGCGAATGTAGGCGGTGTCCTCCATCCCGATGCGAACGTGACCCCCAAGCAGGAAAGCCTGAGCCAGCATCGGGAAAGCCATGCGCCCTATGCCGAAAGCGGCCCACTCTGTGCCTTCAGGCAACTGGCTGACCAGAAAGGCCATCGTTTCCGGATTGGCAACCGCACCAAACCGCACTCCAAGGACCATCTGGACCATCAGAGGCGTTTTAATAATTCCGCGCGCAACGAAATCCTTGACCATGTGCAGATCGCCTGAATCGAATATCTCGATTTCAGGCTTCACGCCTGCGCCGTAAATCCCTTCTGCCATGATTTCCAGATTGCGGGGTGCGTTGATAACGCTGGCCTGACCGGACCACATAGTGTTGAAATCCAACGTGCAGATTTCAGGTTTCAACTCCTGAACATGGGCGATGCGCTTTTCAGGTGCGCACAAAGTCGATCCTGGTGCGGCAACCTGTGGATTGTCATCTGAGGGCACGAACCGTCCACCTTCGCCTGTGGTCAGGTTCAGGATGACGTTTTCATTCTTTTCGCGAATGCGCTCGACCAACTCGCGGTAAAGCCCCAAATCCATCGAGCCTTTGGCCGTTTCTGGGTCGCGCACATGCAAATGCACGATGGAGGCGCCCGCTTTGGCGGCGTCCAGCGCCTGGTCTGCAATCTGCTTTGGCGTGACCGGCAGATGAGGGCTGATCTCTGGTGTCATCAGATTGCCGGTGACGGCGCAAGTCAGAATGGTCTTCTTTGCCATTTCTCAAGCCTCCAGTGCTGCATCGACCGCGGATGCCAGTAGCGTGACAATCCGGCTGATTTCTGCTTCGCTGGCCGTGTAGGCCGGTGCCAGAAGAACATGATCGCCATTTGTACCGTCAGCACATCCCTGCGCCGGATAGCACATCAAACCAAGATCCAACGCCTTGCTTTGGATCGTTTGAGCCAGCTTACGTTCGGCAGGGAAGGGTGCCTTGGTCGCTTTGTCTGCAACCAGTTCTATAGTCCAGAACAGACCACGACCCCGAATGTCGCCGACCTGAGGATGCTGGCCGAAAGTTGCATACAAGGCGCCCCGAAGCTGTTCGCCACGCGCACGCACATTTTCCAGCAGGTTATCTTCTTCGATCACTTGCTGGACGGCCAGCGATCCTGCTGTTGCGATTGCGTGCGACATATATGTGTGGCCATTCCACAGAAGACCGCTGCCATCCTGAACGGCCTTGACAACTTTTTCAGCTGCCATGACAGCCGCGATGGGCTGGTACCCTGCACCAAGTCCTTTCGCCAACGTGGTGATGTCCGCAGCAATGCCTTCTTGTTCCAAAGCAAACAGGCTGCCGGTGCGGCCCATGCCACACATCACTTCGTCAGCGATATAGAGAACGCCATGCTCATCGCAAATCTCGCGGATGCGCTTGTAATATCCTTCGGGGGACGGTTGCGTGCCCAGTGAGGCTCCGACAACGGGCTCGGCCACAAAGGCCATCACTGTCTCGGGGCCAAGGCGTCGGATCTCTTCGTCCAACAGGTTTGCCATACGCAGGGCAAAGTCTTTTTCGTTCTCGCCTTCCTTCTGCATACGGTAGCCGTAAGCCGC
This sequence comes from Tritonibacter aquimaris, assembly GCF_009617595.1. Taxonomy (GTDB): domain Bacteria; phylum Pseudomonadota; class Alphaproteobacteria; order Rhodobacterales; family Rhodobacteraceae; genus Epibacterium; species Epibacterium aquimaris. The sequence continues at coordinate 68,134 of NZ_WIXK01000009.1, forward strand.
ATCAATATGACTTACTTCCATCAGCAGCGGCTGAAAGGGTGCGCGCCGCCCGGCATGGCCACCGGTGGCCAGCGCGCCCAGAGTGTTGCCGTGATAGGAAGGGGCCCGGGCGATGATTTTGGTGCGCGCCACATCCCCGCGTTCCAGGTGGTACTGCCGCGCGAGCTTTAGGGCGGCTTCCATGGCCTCTGAGCCGCTGCCCAGGAACATGACCCGACCGTCGCCAGTGCCTTCGGGTGCGCGATCTACAAGAAACTGCGCCAGGGTTTCGGCAGGCTCGTTGGTAAAAAAGCTGGTATGGGCGAAGGCAACACCATCGATATGCTCTTTTAGTGCTTTGCGTATCTTAGGGTGATCGTGGCCAAGACAAGACACAGCGGCACCGCCGCACGCATCAAGATATTCTTTCCCATCAGCATCGAAGAGAATGTTGCCGCGACCGCTGACAACAGTTGGGAGCGTTTTGGCCAATGAGCGGTGAAAAATGGCGGACATGTCATTTCCATCTTGCTTATAAAACTGCGTTTTGTATATTAAACGAAAAGATGGAACTCAAGAGGGTTTCTGTCGCACCATAAAATAAGCGGAGAAAAACGTTGCACGGCGCGCTTCATGGTATTCGAATTATCGAGGTTTCTCAGGTTCTTGCGGCACCGTTCTGCGGGTATCAGTTCGCGCTGCTCGGGGCAGATGTCATCAAGGTTGAGCTACCAGACGCACCGGATTGCGCCCGGGGTCGTGGGCCGCTGGAGGAGCTGAACAATCAGGGAATCGGCCTGACTTATCAGGTGCAGGGTGGAAATAAGAAATCATTGGCGCTGGATATTCGGTCTCAAACAGGGCGAGAGACATTGCTGCGTCTCGTCGAGACCGCAGATGTGCTCATCGAGAATTATGCAACCGGTGTCCTGCAGGGACTAGGTCTTGGGTATGAAGACATGCGGTCCCGCAACCCCGAGATCATCTATTGCTCGATGACTGGGTATGGCGATACGGGGCCGAAGGCGACCAAAGGCGCCTATGACAATACTATTCAGGCCGCATCCGGAACAATCGCTCAATGCAATGGCGTCAAGCCTGGTGTGTCGTTTGTGGATTATGCCGCCGGCTACTCAGCGGCTTTCGCCATATCGGCTGCGCTGCTGCAAAAACCACGCACAGGCAAGGGTTGTTACATTTCGGCTTCGATGCTTGAGGTGGCGCTGAGCCTGATGGGCCCCGAAGCCGCCGCGTTGCAGGCTGCACCCGGAGCCTCCAAACGCAAAGAGGCGGGCATCTCTGCTTTTGAGACAGCAGACGGGGTGTTGATGCTGGGCGCGTTCAAGCCGGCGCAATACCGCAAGCTAGGCAGGTGCCTCGAAGATATTGGGTATCCGGTTCCAATCCTGTCCGGAATCACGGCTTGGGCGGACATTTGGGCTAATTCTGACGCAATTCGTGTTGCGCTTCAGGACATTTTTATTCGCCAGAGTGCAGCCAAATGGCAAGTCCACCTGGAGGGCTGGGATATTCCTGCCGAACGGGTTGCAACTCTGAGTAGCGCAATCGCCGAAGCGCAGGTCAGCGCGCGCGGCTATTTCAGCAAATCCCCGGCAAATCCTGAAATCACGCTACCCCTTGCTGGGTACAAGATGAGCGCTGGCGGCCCCGATTTGACCTTGGCCCCCCCGTCCCTGGGTCAGGACAGTCGGGAGATTCTGGAACAAGCCGGGCTCAAAGCCTCTGAAATCGACGCCCTGGTTCAAGAGGGTATCGTCAAATGACCCACCGTTTGACCGCAATCCCGGCATTTCGTTTACCAGAAAACCTGCGCTATACCGGCGAGCCCTCCGCCTGGGCCAAGATGACCCGCCCGGGTCAGCCGATGCATTCCTTTCTTGAAGCTGCGTTTTTTGATGACGACCGCAATCTTTGGTTGTCCGATGTACCCTGTGGGCGGGTTTTTATGGTTTCACCCGAAGGGGAATGGAAGGTCGCGCATCAGATCGACGGAGAACCTCACGCCATGCGTCTAGCCCCGGATGGGCGGCGGATCGCAGCGGATTATCGCCATGGCCTGATCGAACTGACCGGTCCAAGCGCGTTTAATGTTCTCAGTACCGGGACCGAAGGTCAGCCATTTTTGGGCCTGTCGGATATGAGCTACGGACCAGATGGCGCCTTGTGGTTCACTGACAGCGGCCGAACATCCTTCAGCGATCCGACGGGCCGGGTTTATTGCCTGACGGCTGACGGCGACCTGCGCCTGGTGTTGGATTGTGTTCCCTATTCTAATGGCATTTGCCTTTCGCCAGACGGAGCTTGGGTCTACGTGGCGGCAACACGCGCAAATCAAGTGTGGCGACTCTCCTCCCGGCTGCCGCAAACTGGCCAACCTATGGTGGGTGCATTTCTGCAACTCTCAGGCGGTTTGGGCCCGGATGGGTTGGCCACCAATAAGAACGGTTGGCTTGCGGTCGCACAAGCACAAGCCGGACGGGCTTATGTCTTTGACGCGCTCGGTGATCCTATCGCTGACATCCGGTTACCCGATGGGCTTTGGACAACCTCGGTTACATTCCACCCGGACAATCAGAACAGTCTTTATATCGTGGATGCCCAAACAGGCACCGTTTTTACCTCGAATATTCCCGAATAGCGGAAGAAAGAACCAATGAAAAAAGAAGACCTCTACGGCTATGTGCCCGCAATCGCGACACCCTTCAACGAGAAGGGTGACATCATGGAAGACGCCTTTGTCGACTTGTTCGAGTTCCTGATCGGACGAGGTGCGACCACCATCTGCATCGCCGGTGACAATGGGGAGAGCTGGGCACTAAGCGCGGCTGAACGCGGGCGTCTGGTCCGCCTGGCCAAGGATACGGCCAAAGATCGCGTCAAGGTTATGATGGGTATCTCCGCGCCGACCATCGATGCCTCGTTGACCTATGTGAAAGCCGCCGAAGAAAACGGCGCCGATGTCCTGCTGTCGATGCCTCAGACCTATGTTCTCAAGGCATCCGAAGCCGAGCTGATGGGGCGTTTTGAGAAGGTGTCGGCAGCCACGGAAAAACCGCTGGTGCTCTATAACTCGCCGCGTCGCATGGGTTTTTCGCTGACTATTGATCAGACCGAAACGCTGCTGAACAATCACAACGTTATCGGCATCAAGGAAAGCCAGCGGGATTTCTTTTATCACACACATCTGTTGCAGCGTCTGGGCGACAAGATGTCCGTGATGACGGGGCCTTGCCACTATATCATGCCCGCCTTCGCTCTTGGTGCGAAAGGGTTCATCGCCACAGGCCCCGAGTTCACCGATCTGCTGCCATCGGAAATGGCCGCGGTCGGTGCAGGCACGCCGAATGACACCTACCGCAACGCGCACTACCAATTGACCGTTCTGTACGAATTGCTGATGGGCACCGCGACCTGGCCCGCATCGTTCAAGGCTGCTTTGAACCTGATTGGCCTGCCCGCCGGTATCCCGCGCGATCCGGTTCTGCCTGCGACCGATGCTGATATCGACAAGATCAAACGGACGTTTGATCAGCTGGGCATCAGCTACAAATGATCCGCCTCGTCCCCGATCAATCGGCGCAGATCAAGCGCGCGCCAGAGGTGACATTCACCTTTGATGATGCCTTGGTTTCCGCCCATACGGGTGAAAGCCTCGCGGCGGCGCTGATCCGGTCGGGGCATATGCATTTGCGTGATGCACCAGAAGACGGCGCGCCGCGCGGGGCCTTCTGCCTGATGGGCCTGTGCCAAGAATGCGTGTTGCTGCTGGATGGCGCCCGCGTCGAGGGCTGCCGGACGATTGTGCAAGACGGAATGGCCGTTACTTCGTTGAAGCGGGATAAACATGTCTGATCCATATGACATTGCCGTGATTGGCGCAGGTCCGGCAGGGGCCAATGCTGCCCTCGCTGCCTCCGGGCAAGGTCAGCGGGTTGTGTTGCTAGATGAGCAACCGAAACCGGGCGGGCAGGTGTGGCGAGCCAAGGACGCGTCCATTCTATCGGCTCCGGACACGCCTGAATCCACCGCTGGCAATGCGTTGCGTGTCCGCGTGTTGGAAAGCCCGGTTGTCCATCTGGGCAATACACGGGTCTGGCAAATCGAACGGCAGGAAGCCGGATGGTCCATTCATGTCCTGCGACAAGGATGTGTTGAGAAACTGACCGTCCGAGCGTTGATTCTGGCGACAGGCGCGCGCGAATTCGTCCAGCCTGTGCCGGGCTGGACCACTCCGGGCGTCGTTGGATTGGCCGGGGCGACGGCATTGTTCAAGCAAAATCTCAGCCTGCCAGGAAAACGCACCGTGGTCGCAGGCATCGGTCCATTGGTGTTTTTTGTGGCCTCGGAAATCCGTCGGCTGGGCGGTGAGGTCGCTGCCGTCGTGACCCCGAACACACGCCGCGACTGGATGGCAGCGTTGCCCGCGATGCTTTCGCGACCCGATTTGCTATGGCGTGGAGGTCTCTGGGTTGCCGACCTTATGCTGAACCGGGTTCCGATCCACTGGGGAGCTGCGGTCACAGGCGTTGAAGGCGATACAGCCGTCGCTGGTGTCACGGTTCAGCGACTAGACAAAGACTGGGCACCCAGGGGGGAAACACGCCGGGTCGAAGCGGATTCGGTCTGTCTTGGCAATGGTTTGATTCCCGCCATTGAGGCACCTCAGCTTGCCGGGCTGAGCATTGACCACAGGCCCGAGTTGGGCGGTTGGATACCCAAGCTGGGCAAGGATGGCGCGACCGAGGTTGAAGGGGTCTTTCTGTGTGGGGACGGTGCGGGTATCCGCGGAGCCGCAGCGGCGGAACTCCACGGTATTCTTGCGGGGCTGAACGCAGCTGGTTTTCTGGGCAGTCCTACGGATGCCGAACGCGACAGACTGCGTCCGCGCTATGACCGTGCAGCCCGATTTGGGGTGGCCATGACGGGATTGAGTGTCCCGCGCCCCGGTCTTGCCCACCTGACAACACCGGACACGATTGTGTGCCGCTGCGAAAGCCTGCCCCTGAGTACTATCGCGGCAGAAATCGGGAGCGGCGCTGGCAGCACCAATTCGGTGAAATCAGGCTTGCGCGCAGGTATGGGACCCTGTGGGGGCAAGTATTGCCAGACCGTGGTGGCGCGCATGATAGCAGCTGCCGAAGGGCGCGATGAGGCCGACATCGCGCCGCCCACGCCGCGCCCACCATTGCGCCCGGTGCCCGTTGCGGCAATGGCGGGTGATTTTGGATATGACGATCTTCCTATTCCGAAGCCTGCACCGCTATGACTGACATTTACGATATCGCCGTCATTGGTGGCGGGATTATGGGCTGCGCTGCGGCTTTGCGCATGTCCGAAGGCGGGTTGCATACGATTGTCCTGGATCAGGGCGATCTGGGGCAGGGGGCCTCGGGCGTCAACGCCGGTACGCTCAGCCTGCAAATCAAACGTGTGAAGCTTATGCCCTATGCGCTGAAGGGACACCACGAATGGGAAGCAATGGGGGATGCGGTCGGGTTCCGCAAAACCGGCGGCTACTCCCTGGCCTTCACCGAACGCGAAGCCGAGCTGTTGCACGAGCGTCAGATCCTCAAGGCCGAGGCGGGCGCACCGATCGAGTTTGTCTCGAACAATCACATTCGGGCCGCTGAACCAAACCTGACACAAAAAGTGCTGACGGCCAGTTATTGTTCTGAAGATGGCTATGCCAACTCCTCGCTGACGGGTCAGTTCTTTCGCGGGCGACTGCGGGATCAGGGCATCGCCTATCGCGAGCGTTGCGCGGTATCTGCCATCAATCAGAGTGGCGGTTTCACCTTGCAGACAAGTCAGGGACAAGTCCGCGCGCATCGCGTGTTGCTGGCGGCGGGCGCATGGCTGAAACCAGTTGCAGCCATGCTGGACGTGGATCTGCCGGTCAATGCCCGCATCAACACAGTGTCTGTAACCGAACGGATGCCGAAACTGACCTCGACCGTGATCGGCCATGCAACGGGTCTGCTGACCATGAAGCAAAAAGCCAACGGCACAGTTCTGGTGGGCGGTGGCTGGCAGGGGCGCGGCACACCGCAAGAGGGGCGCGGTCAGGTCATGGCCTCCAGCGTGCAGCCTAATCTGGCATTGGCGCAATTTGCCCTGCCTGCACTGGCAGGTGCCCGGGTTCTGCGCAGCTGGACCGGGTTCGAGGCCAACGTGCCTGATTTCTATCCGCTGGCCGGCGAGCTGCCCGGTGTCGAAGGCGCCTTTGTGCTGGGCTGCGTGCGCGGCGGTTATACGATTGGCCCATATATCGGCAAGCTGATGGGCGATTTCATTCTGGGGCGTGAGCCCGAACTGCCCCTGTTCGATCCGGGGCGTGACTTCAATGAGGATACACTATGACAAAGAACGATCCCGGCCGTCTGGATGGTAAACTGGCCGTTGTCACTGGCGGCGGTAGCGGTATCGGCGAGGCTACTGCCAAGGTATTTGCCCAGGCAGGCGCAACGGTGGTTGTCACCGGTCGCCGGCTTGAACCGCTTGAGCGTGTCGCGGCCGAGATCGGTGGCCACGCCATCGCTTGTGACGTGTCTGACCACGCGCAGGTTAAGGACATGTTCGCAAAGGCCAAAGAGATAACCGGAACGGTTGACGTTTTGCTGAATAATGCCGGCGGCCCGGGCCCTATTGCGCCGGTGGCCGAGGTGGACATGGACGCCTGGATCGGCTGCATGAATATCAACCTGATCGGCGCGATGTACTGCCTTCAGGAAGCCGCCAAGATCATGACCGCGCAGAAATCGGGCTCGATCATCAATATGTCCTCTCTGATGGGTATTCAGGGATATCCGATGCGGTCGGCCTATGTCGCCTCGAAATTCGCTCTGATCGGGATCACCGAAACCATGGCGCGAGAGTTGGGCCCGGTAAATGTCCGTGTGAACGCGTTGATGCCGGGTGCTGTATCGGGTGAGAACATGGACCGCATTCTGGCCCGCCGCGCCGAGGCCGAAGGCCGTCCGGCAGAAGAGATCGAGCGCGAAAACTACACCGACGTCGCAGCCCTGAAACGCTGGGTTGCGCCCGAAGAGGTGGGGCGCGCAGCGCTGTATTACGCATCAGACCTGTCTTCCGCCATCACGGGCGACAAAATGAAAGTCGATTGCGGCCGTTTCTGAGGAAAGGAACACGTCTTGTCAGCACTTGTTGGAAAACTGCGGTGATCACCGGATCAACCTCCGGGTTTGGGTTTGGTCTGGCGCCGGGCTTTGCCCCCGCCGGGATCAATGTCGTTCTGAACGGGTTCGGAGACCCGGGCGAGATTGAACAAACACGTTCCGCTCTTGACGCGAGCGCAGAGGGTTCTGTGCTTTACAACGGTGCTGACATGACCAAACCAGATGAAATCCAGGGTTTGATCGACAACACATGCGAGACATTCGCTATTGTGGACATTCTGGTCAACAATGCCAGTATCCAACTGGTTTCTCCGGTCGAAGAGTTGCCGCGCGATCGCTGGGACATGATCATCAACATCGCCTCGGCCCATGGGCTTGTCGCTTCGCCGTGCAAATAGGCCTATGTCACGTCCAAGCATGGTGTGGCCGGCATGACCAAATCCATCGCGCTTGAAGTGGCCGAAGACGGTATCACCTGCAACGCGATCTGTCCGGGTTATGTCCTGGCACCACTGGTCGAGAAACAGATCCCCGATACGGCCAAGGCGCGGGGGATGACTGAGGGCGAGGTCAAACGCGACGCGCTGCTCGCGGCGCAATGGACCAAGAAAGTTGTCACTGTCGAGCAATTGGCGGGCGTTGCGTTGTTCCTGTGCTCTGACGCGGCGGAAAGTATTACCGGCATCCCTTTACTCGTAGAGGGCAGCTGGACTGCGGCGCGAGGGCAGAGAGGTGAAACGTAAAGTCGTCTCTGCCGCCGACGCCGCAGCTGGTAAGCCGGGCATGTTGCCGCGTGTTGGGTTGGAGACCTTTGTCGATCCGCGCAACGGCGGCGGAGCGGTCGATGACATCAGCACCGAGCCGCAGGTTGAACTAATGGAGAGCGGCGGTGAAGAAATTCTGTACTATCCGACACCTTGCCTGACAGTCGCCCTTCTGCGGGGAACTACTGCAGACGAGATGGGGAATGTGGCCATGGAGCGCGAAGCGCTGGTCATAGACAACCTGGCACAAGCAATGGCGGTTAAAAACGCAGGTGGTGTGGTCATATTGCAGGTTGAGCGGGTTGTGCTCGCTGGAACGTTCACCGCTTGCGGTTTTTCTGCTGAGATAGCAGACGGTGCGCTGAAGATTGTACAGGAAGGCCGGTCTCGCAAATTCCTTGAAGCCGTTGAACAGGTTACGTTCTCTGGCACGCGCGAAGCACGTTTGATGCAATCGGTACTCCATGTGATAGAACGGGCGGTCTTTGAATTGACAACTGACGGGTTGCGGCTGATCGAGGTTGCTCCGGGTGCCGATCTGGACCGGGACATTCTTACCCATATGGAAACACGGCTGATCATTGACGAGATCGCCCAGATGGGCCCCCGCATATTCTCTGCAGTCGAGATGGGATTGCGCGTCGACCTGCTGCATCTGGACCTCGCGGAAAGGGTGGCGCTGCACCCCGACGGGAACAGGCTGTTTCTGAACTTTGAAAAGATGCGAATCCGCATTCCGAGAGAGCTAGAAAAGGTTGCCGCACAGGCCACAGAGGTTTGCAAAAAGGCGCCGGGCAGAGTCGATGTCATCGTAAGTTATGACGGATTTAGTACCGACGAAACTCTTGAAGCAGACTGGGCGCGGATGGTGTCGGGCTTGCAGGGCCAGTTTTTCAACAAGGTTTTCAGACATTCCGGGTCTGCCTTTATGAGGATGAAATTGCAGGAAGTTTTCTCGTCTGGCCGATCCCACATCTTTGAATCCAGTGCACAGGCGCTGGCATTTCTTGATAGCTGAAAGGGCCCGGATCGGTGGAAACTTGAGTTCGTGTGAATAAAGTGTTTTACATGTCATACAATGTTTTGCATAAAAAACAGGAGTTTTTAGGAGATGACCTTTGGCGATCAAGAATCTACTGATTGCGTATAATGGCGGAGAAGCGTCCGACTCTGCCTTGCATCTGGCGTTGCAGATGGCTGACAAATATGATGCTCACCTGACCGGGATCGTGGCTCACGGAGCGTCCAGTGTTACCCGCAACATTCCGAGCTGGCTGAGCAATTCTATGCGGGATTCGATCACCGAAATCACCGCGCAACGCACGAACGAACTGGCGGAAAAATTCAGGTCCCGCTGCGCTGGAAAAATCGCTGCCGACAGATTGCACTGGATCGACGTCAAGGAAGACCCGGATCGCGCGGTTTCTGATTATTCCCGGATGTATGACATCACGGTAATTGGCCAGTATGAGAACCTGATTGCCGCAGACGAACTGGTATTGCACCCTGATCGGATCGCCTACGAGGCTGGTCGCCCGATCCTTGTGGCGCCAAAATCCTTTCGCAACCCGAATATCATCGAAAAGGCTGTTGTTGCCTGGGATGGGCGCAGAACGGCGGCACGGGCGTTCTTTGACGCAATGCAGGTTTTGGAGACCAAAGATTCGGTCGAGATCGTCACTGTTGGTAACCAAGGGGATTTTGCGCAACCAAAATCCATTGACCTTGCAACGATCTTGGAACGCCACGGCGTTACCGCCAACCACCACTTTATTCCGGCCAAAGGCTCGATCGCCGAAACGATCCTGTCGTTTTGCAATGACGTAAAAGCCGGAATGCTTGTCACGGGTGCCTATCAACACTCGAAACTCAGCGAAGATTTGTTCGGGGGGGTCACATCTTCGATTATGAAAGACACCAAAATTCCCCTGTTCCTATCGCACTAAACTATCCACTGGAGGAGTCTAAATGGGTTTTTTGAACATAGTGAAAGCCGCAGGTCTGGTTGCCTGTATGGCACTACCCAACGCGGCGTTGGCCGAATGGCAGCCAAGCGGACCGGTAACACTGCAGGTCGGCTTCGGTTCGGGCGGTAGCACCGATACGTTGGGACGCGCCATTGCGGCAGCGATGGAAGAGCAGACAGGTTGGGACGTTATCGTCGAAAACAAGCCCGGCGGCGGCGGCGTTGCGATGTTCTCGTCGCTGGTTCGTGCCAAGCCCGATGGCCAGAAAATGGGTATGGGCGTTACCATCCCAACTCTTATGAACCTGGCAGAACGCGGAGATACATTGCCGTTCAAAGCCGACAGCTTTGACTATCTCGCAACTGTTGTTATGGCACCGCTGGCTCTGGTCGCGCCCAAAGACGCTCCTTACGACACTTTTGCGGAATTCGTTGAGCATTCCAAGGCCAATGGCGGGTCGCTGATCGGCTTTGATGCTGGTCCTCAGCGCATGATGATGCTGGCGGTCAATAACGACACCGATGCAGGTTTTGAGTTGGTCAGCAACAAAAGTGGCGCGGAAATCGTAAAAGGCCTGTTGGGCAGTCAGCTTGACGCCGGTTTCGGCGCTGGCGCGCATATTCAGTATCTGGAATCCGGTGATCTGAAGATGCTTGCGGTGGCTACTCAGACTCGTCAGGGTTATTCGCCCGACACCGAATCCTTCATCGAACAAGGATACCCATATTCGGTCGAGCCCTATTTCTATATCGCTGCGCCCAAAGGTCTGGACCCAGAGGCCAAGAAAGCACTTGCCGAGGCGCTGGATGCGGCAATCAACTCACCTGCGTTGGAAGAGTTGATCGGCAACATCATGCAGACCACTCCAATCAACTTGGGCCCTGATGAAACTGAGGGCAAGCTGGTGAACGGCCTGAACGACGTGACAACCTTGATTGAAGCTGCACAGCAGTAAACAAGCCAAGAAACAGCCGGAACATCTAGTTTCGGCTGTTTTGCATAGGGGAGGAATTTCATGACTGCTGAGCGGTTTCTGACGGGTGCTATTGTCGTTTTTGGCCTGGTATTTTTAATTCGTGTTCTACCGACACAAGTTGAAACAGTGGATTTCGGACGCATCGTTCCTTCGACGGTGCCTACCATCGCACTTGTCATTCTAACGGCGGCAGCGGTCGTGCAATTGTTCACTAGCAAGTCCAGCGTCACGGTGGACTTGCTAGTGTGTATCCGCGCTGCACTGTTCGTTGCGATGATGGTTCTCGCGGTGTGGCTCATGCAGCGGTTCGGATTCGAATACGTCGCTCCGGTTCTGGCGATCTCGGTCATGCTGCTCATCGGAGAGCGGCGCTGGCACTGGCTTGTCATTGGAGGCGGCGTCATCCCAATCGGTGTTTGGCTTATCGTTGAACGCCTGCTCGACCGCACATTGGCCTGAGGAGAACGAAAATGGTTGAACTTTCCGTAATACTCGCAGGCCTGGCCGATGCTTTTACGCTGACGAATATTCTCTTCGTCCTTGCTGGTGTCATTGTTGGGCAATTTGTTGGTGCCATGCCGGGCATTGGCCCGGTAATGACCATGGCAATCGCAATTCCTTTCACTTTTGTGCTGAATCCACTTCCTGCCATTGGGTTTCTAGTGGGTGTTAACAAAGGTGGGCTGATCGGTGGGGCTATTCCAGCCATACTGCTGAATACGCCGGGGACACCTGACGCCGCCGCCACCGCAATTGACGGCTATCCGCTGACCAAGAAAGGCAAACCCCTGAAAGCCATGAAAATGGCGCTTTATTCTTCTGTGACAGGGGATACGTTCAGCGACCTGGTTCTAATCACAATTGCAGCGCCGCTTGCGATCATTGCTCTGCAAATGGGCCCGGTCGAGATTTTTGCGTTGATGATCTTTGCATTTTCTTTGATCGCTGGCCTGATCGGAGCTTCGGTAACGCGCGGCATAATTGCCACCGCACTTGGACTGCTGGTCGCGACCGTAGGGCTGGACCCGGAACATTCGACCCCGCGCTTCTTGTTCGGTTTCTTCGACCTCTACGATGGTTTCCCGATCTCCTCGGTCGCAATCGGATCGCTGGCCGTGTCCGAGATCTTTCTGCGCCTTGCCAAACTACGGGGCGACATGCGCCCGGCGGTCCATATCCCGAAAGATCAGACACCGGACCAGAAAAACGTCAGCTTCTCAGAGTACTGGGCTTGCAAATTCGTGCTTCTACGCGGAGCCGTCATTGGCACCTGCATCGGAGCAGTGCCCGGCATGGGATCAACGGCCGCAGCGTTCATGAGCTATGCCTCTACTAAGCAGTCGGCCAAAGACCCCGAGAGTTTTGGCAAAGGTGATTTGCGAGGTATTGCTGCCACTGAGTCAGCGAACTCGTCGGTTGCCGGCGCAGATTTTATTCCATTGCTGACTCTTGGTCTGCCGGGGAGTGCGTCCGCAGCCTTGTTAATCTCCGCATTCCTGATACAGGGGATCCAGCCTGGCCCACTGTTGTTCGATCAACAAGCGCAGCTAATTTACGGCCTATTTGGGGCAATGATTTTGGCAAATATCTGTAACTTTACTTGCGGGCTGTTTGGTTTGCGTCTTTGGGCTCGACTGATAACCGCGCCTGAGTCAATTGTATTTTCTGCAGCTCTAGTCCTGTGTATCGTTGGCGTTTATCTTTCAACAGGCGGTACGTTCGGTGTGTATATCATGCTCTTGTTTGCCGTGCTCGGCATGGGCATGACGGTACTGAACTATCCTACAGTCGTGTTTATCATAGCCTTCTTCCTTGGGCCCCGATTCGAGCTGTCATTGGGTCAAACCGCTACTATTCTCCGCGGAGATGCGACTAACATTTTCAATCATCCTGTCGCCGTTGCTCTACTCTTAATGTCCGCCTTCTCACTATACTGGTTGGGGTTTCGTAGTAGCAAAAAGAGCAAATCAATAGCGGAGACTTAAATGGTTAGGAAGGGATCTGACCTGAGTGACCTGCGCCCCAAGTTCCCTCCAGCTTTGCGCGGAGACCTTGGGGTTAAATCTGTGACCTTAGACGGCGATTTTGTCCATCATCTTTCTCTGCAAGAATTCCATTGGCGTCAGGTTGCCTAATGCTGAATGTTTGCCCGCACCAGCTGTAGTCCTCTTGCCATTCTTCCAGCGTTTCCTGCCGCCTCTGCGCCGTGCTTGCTGCGTCTCTTCGATATAAATCCGCCTCACCTTCTTATGGTTCACAGCAATCCTTCCCGCGTGACCATCACTTGGACACGGTGGCAACCAAACCGCCGCCGTTCCCTCGAAACGCGCTTGATGGCATCCCTTAGCTCGGCATCATCACCACGGCGCGACAGGTATCGCGCCGAAGACCGATCAATTTGCAGCACTTTACGCGCCCGCCGTTGGCTGACCTGATGAGCCTCCATCAAATGCACCACAGCATTCAGCGCGGCGTGGCGGTTGGCGCGCTGAATTTCGGCATTAAGCCGCGGATCACCGTCGACACCATTTTCTGACGCATCGCCAGGTATTTGTCCTGAGCTTGACCAAACAGCCCTTTGTGCAGGATCATCCCATCAACCATGCTGAGCAGGGTGCGCCCCAGTGTCTCGGGCTCGACGGTTCGGCGCAATTCTCCCACCGCCTGCAAGTGTCGGATCTGTTTGGCGTAATCCTGGCCGAGCCGATCAAAGAAACCGGCGATCTTGGCGCAAAACGCATCCGAGGCAAAACTGGGGCAGAAGACCTCAAAAAACACGCGGACAAATCAATCGTGCGCTTGTGAAACCTGCATAGAGTGGGACAGGGCCTGGGCAAAACAAGCTGAATCCAATTGACGGCGCGGAGCTGGCGGCAGTGATGGCCCAGGCGATCCAGCAGGAGCGGGATTTTGTCCCTGTGGGCGGGCTGCAGACCTTGACGCAGATAGAGTTGGCCCGGACGGCCTTTGCCGCGCTGGATCAGCCTGCCAATATCGCACGATTGCCGGATGGGCTGCGTCGGCTTGCGCTGCGTTTGCTACCTTATGTGACCCCAAAACATGTGCGCGGCCCGGCACAGTTTTTCCTGACCGCAATGGGCATGGATATGGTGGCGCCCAGCTATGGAGCCAAACGAATTGGCGCCTTTTTTGCCGGGGTCGTGCAGTCGGGAACCCAGGATGAAACCCCGCCTACGGCCGCGCCTGGCGATGGCTCGGTGACCCGAACCTTGTTGCAGGGTCAGATTTTCTTGAGGCGGCTATGCAGGTCCGACAAGGTCACATTCAGCGCCTTTTGCTCGGCTGTGCTCAAATTGGCAAAGGTGTGATCGAAGATCGCTTGCGCTTCGACAAAGGCTTCCTTGCGCAGACGCTCACCCTTTTCCGTCAGGCAGACTTCGGTCACGCGCCCGTCGGTGGGGCGGATGCGGGTGCTGACCAGACCATCCGTCAGCATCCGTTGAACCACCTTGGTGGTCGTGTTTAATTTTTGAGCGGAAAAATCGGCAATTTGCGACACCGACAGGAATTGATCCTCGTACAGGCTCATCATCGCACGCCAGCGCGGCAGGTCGATCCCCAAATCCTTGATCCGGCGTTCCAGCGCGTTGCCATAGGCGGCGTTGATCTGGCTGATCCAAAAAAACGGCCAGTTTTCTTTAAACTGTTTTGGATTGTCGTTTCGCTCGCCCACGGCCTGTCCACTCGTCATTGTTTCGGGATCCTTATACGTAAGTGTTTACCGCAATAAAATGTGAAAAGTTACGTGAACTGATGGTTGATTTTAGCACCGGCCTATCGGTGTGTCGGTCGGGCCACGGTCGGTGCATCTGTGTTGTATCAGCCTTGGGGAGGCGCCGCGCCTGCCCATAAAACCAGCAAATTATGCATTTTGCCTGTCGTGAAATATCGAATTTCTTTCGCAATTTGCAATGGCCTCAGCGTTGCGGCTTGGGCAAGCTTGGATAAAGCCGCCCCCCAATGCGGCGGATCCATATCAGAAGCCTTGAACACAAAAGGCCCACGCACAACAAGCCAGGGAAATCTATGGTCGGACCCATTCCACGTGACAGTTTTCAAATCTTACCGCAATCGGCAAAAGTGCTGTTTGGTGCCAAGACACGCCGGGCTCTGGCCGCAGAGCTGTCTGAGGCTGGGGTCACGCGGGTTTTGGTTTTGACCACGCCGCGCCAGGTGGAATTGGGGCAGGCCATCGGCGCGGAATTGGACCAGGGGTTTGCCGGGCTGTTTTCCGGTGCGACCATGCACACGCCGGTTTCGGTCACCCAAGATGCGATGAACGTTCTGCGCCAGCAGGGCGCCGATTGTGTGCTGTCGGTTGGCGGGGGCTCGACCATCGGTTTGGGCAAAGCGTTAAGTGCGCGCAGCGGCGTGTTTCATGCGGCGCTGCCAACCACCTATGCCGGATCAGAGATGACACCCATTTTGGGAGAGACCGAGGACGGGGTGAAAACCACGCGCAGGGACCCGAATTTGCGACCATCGCTGGTGGTTTATGACCCCGAGCTGACCTATCGCTTGCCTGTGGCAATGTCCGTGACCAGCGCGATCAATGCCATGGCCCATGCCATTGAGGCGCTTTATGCGCAAAACGGAAACCCGGTGGTGGATCTGTTGGCGATTGAAGGTATTCGGGCGCTGGTGACGGCATTGCCAACCATTGCGACGCAGCCTGAGGACACGGAGGCGCGCGCTGCGGCCCTTTATGGCGCCTGGCTGTGTGGAACATGCTTAGGCAACACATCCATGGCCTTGCATCACAAGCTGTGTCACACGCTGGGCGGCAGTTTTAACCTGCCGCATGCGCAAACTCATACGGTTGTTTTGCCCCATGTTCTGGCATTCAACGCGCCAAGGATCCCCGGGGTGGTTGAAAAATTGCAGCCAATCCTGGGCGCGGATCCGGCGCGCGGGCTGTTTGACCTGGCCAAGGGGCTGGACGCGCCAACCGCGTTGCAGGATCTTGGCCTGGCGCAAGCAGATATCGCCCGGGCAACCCAATTGGCTCTGGCCAAACAATACCCCAATCCGCGCCCAGTGGAACCCGATGCGATTGCGGCGCTGTTACAGCGGGCGTGGGCCGGTGATCCGCCGAAACATGAAGAAATGACAACGGTTTAACCCAAGGTCATTGCAAAAGACCAAGACCCAGAAGTTGGCCAGAAAGGTCAGCGCCAAAGGTACACGACAGCGCAAAAACAAAAAAAGGGGTCAGCGTGCCCCAATAGATGAAAAATCACGGTAACTGCAGGTCTACCGGATCATAAAACCGACAGAAAACAGGGAAAGTAACATGAAAAAGTTTGCATATCTTGGCCTGACGACCCTTTTGGGGGCGCTCCCCTTGGCCGCACAGGCGGAATACCCGGAAAAGCCGGTTGAATTTGTGGTTCCGTTCCCGCCCGGGGATCTGGAGGATATTCTGACACGGATGGTTGCGGATGGGATGCAGGAGAAATTCGGCACCCCGGCGGCGGTTGTAAATAAGCCCGGCGGCGGCGGTGGCCCGTTCCCCGGCGCAGTGGAAGTAGCGCTGGCGCCTGCGGATGGGTATACGATTGGCTCCTTTGTGATCGACGTGCCGATGGTGGGGCCGCATATCGGTATTCCGCCGTTGGAGGGGAACCCGTTTGAACCGGTTGGGATTTTCCTCAGCTATCCGTTTGTGATCGCGACCTTGGCGGAAGCGCCCTATGAAACCATGGGCGAGCTGGCGGACTACGCCAAAACCAATGATGTTACGCTGGGCCATTTTGGCGATGTAACCAGCCCGGCCCGCCATACGTTGGCAATGGCCAAAGCCTTGGAATTTGAATATGCCTCGGACGCTGCGTTTGATGCGTTGGACTGTAACACGCTGGCGTCTGGCGATGCGGATGTGATCAACACAACCTTGCAGCTGATCCGCCCATGTTTGGACCAGTTGAACATCCTGATGACGTTGACCAACAAACGAATCCCGGTGCTGGAGGATGTGCCAACGGCGGCCGAGATCTGGCCGGATCTGGATTTCTCCACCTGGAATGGGCTGTTTGTGCACGAGGACACGCCGCAGGATGTGCGTGAAGTGATTGCTGAAACCGCTCAGGAAATCCTCAGCTCGCCGGCCGCGCGCAAAGTGGCCGATGAAACCGGTGCTGAGATTTATTGGCTAGATGCGACCGCCTCCTATCAGCAGATGAGCAAAGACGCGGATACGTTGCAGCGGATCTCAGAATTCCTGGGCGAATGATCCAAATCACCCACATCAGGCTTCCCCGCGGGGAAGCCTGTATGCAGGAATAGACCATGCAATATGTTTTGAATTTTCTGACGTTGTTTCGTCGCGAGCGGCGGCCGGGCGATCTTGTGTTTGCGATCGGTTTTTTTGGATTTTCCCTGATCGTGGCGGCGCTGTTGCCCAGTCAGGCTAAATTTCTGGGGAATAAAACCCTGGTGGCAGAGCCAGGGTTCTGGCCCTTTGTCGGGGTGGCCATGATGGTGGGGTTTGGCGCGCTGCATCTGTTGTCGACCTATAACGCGCCCCGTCTACCCGGCCGCGCCCGCGAGATCGAGTTTTGGGTGCGCGCGCTCGAATTTGTCGTCTGGTTCGCGATCTATGTCCACGGTGTGCCCAAGATTGGTTATCTGCCGGCAACGGTGCTGTTTGCCGTCATCTTGGCCATTCGCTTGGGATATCGCGGTGCGCTGGCGCTGGTCTCGGCGGGCGGGTTTGCGGTTGTAGTGGTGCTGATCTTCAAGTCCGGGTTGGGCGTCAAACTGCCTGCGGGTGAGATCTATCGGTATTTGCCCGATGGTATTCGCAGCTTTGTCATGCTGAATTTCTAGGAGGGGCGGGTTGTGAATACGCTTTTTATGGCCGTGGACCTTTTGCTGACATGGCAGGTTTTGGGCGCACTTTTGATTGGCTCGATTGGTGGCGTCATTATCGGCGCCATTCCTGGTGTCGGGCCGGCGGTGGCCATCGCCATCCTGTTGCCGGCCACGTTCACGCTGGAGCCGCTGGTGGGGCTGTGCTTGTTGCTGGGGATCTATGGCTCGTCGATGTATGGCGGGTCTTTGCCAGCGATTTTGATCAACACGCCGGGCACAGCGGTGAATGCGCTGACCACCTATGATGGCTATCCGATGACCAAACGCGGCCAGGCGCTGCGCGCGCTGGGGCTGGCATATGGTGCGTCCTTTATCGGCGCGATCTTGTCGATTGTTCTGTTGATGCTGCTGTCGCCGCTGTTGGCGAAAATCGCACCGATGTTTGGCTCGCGCGAGATTTTTTTGGCGGCGTTGCTTGGCATCGTTTTGGTCATTGTCGCCCACAAGGGGCAGGTTGCCGTGGCCGGCATGCTGGCAGGGTTTGGTATTTTGTTGCAAACCGTTGGGATGGAGCCGGTGAATTACACCATGCGGTTTACCTTTGGCTTGAGCTGGCTGACCTCGGGGTTGGATCTGATTGTTGTTGTTCTGGGGCTTTTTGCCATCAGCCAGGCCTTTCAATTGATGGTCGCACCCGATGGCGCGCCAGAGGCAAAACCGGTTACCGGATCCATGGCCAAGGCGATTTCGGAAACCTGGCGTCACAAACGGGTGGCGGCCACCGGCGGGGGATTTGGCGTCCTGATGGGAATGATCCCAGGGGTTGGTGAATTCACGGCCCAATTCATGAGCTACACCGTGGCGCGCAACCGTTCGGCCAATCCCGAGGCTTTTGGCAAGGGCAGTCCCGAAGGGCTGGTTGCGTCGGAATCTGCCAATAACGCCGTGCCGGCCGCGGCGATGATCCCTTTGTTGGCGCTGGGCATTCCGGGTGAAGCGCTGACGGCGATGATGTTGTCGGTGTTTTACGTCCACAATGTGGTGCCGGGGCCGAACCTGTTTCAAAACGAGCTGCATTTTGTCTATGCGCTGTATCTGGCGCTGCTGATTTTGAATGTGATCGTTATCTTGTGGCTGCTGGTGTCCTCAAACCTGTTGATCCGGCTGATCCGAATTCCCACGCGGTTTTTGGGCATGGGGATCTTGGTGCTCAGTTTTGTGGGGGTCTATTCGCTGCGCAATTCCGCGGTGGATTGCTTGATTGCATCGGTGTTTGGGGTTTTGGGCTTGGTCCTGCGGCGACTGAACCTGCCTGCGGTCCCGATTATCCTGGGCATGGTTCTGGGCGGGATCATGGAGGTCAAGCTGCGGTCGGCCATGGCCCAGGTCAACAGCCCATTGGATTTTGTGAACCGACCCATTGCTGCGCTGCTGGTTTTGACCATTGCCTTTGTTGTTGTCCAAAGCCTGCGGAACAATTTTCGCGAATGGCGCCAGGAGCTTAGGGGAGGGTAACCCCGAGCCCTGGTAATAGGGGCAGCCAGATCACCAAATGCGCCGCGTGCCCCAGTTGGGGTGCGCGGCGTCTTTTTGCCCGCCAGCCATATGCGTTGGGTATCACATGAGACCGCAGTCTGAATGGATCGGTTGGGGCGGATCGGCCAAAATGTGGAAAACCATTTGGAATGCGACCCGTGACGAAAATCGAAAAAATTACAGCGGATATCTTGGATATCCCGACCATCCGCGGACATGTGTTGGCGATGACCACCATGACCCAGCAGTCTTTTGTGCTTGTGCGAATTCAGTTTTCAGACGGATCGTGCGGTATCGGCGAGGGCACCTCGATTGGGGGGTTGTCTTATGGCTGCGAAAGCCCTGAAAGCATTGCCTCGGCCATTACCACCTATATTGCGCCAATGTTGCAAGGCCAGGCCGCCAATAACGTCAATGCGTTGATTACGCGGATGGAAAAAGTAGTCAAAGGTAACTTTATCGCTCGCTCTGCGGTGGAAATGGCGCTGTGGGATGGGTTGGCGCGGCGATTGGATCTGTCGATCAGCGCGCTTTTTGGCGGCGCGCAACATGCCTCGATCCAGGTGGCCTGGACCCTGGCGTCCGGTGACAGCGCACGCGACATCGAAGAGGCCGAGGAAATGCTGGCAACCCGGCGTCATCGCATCTTTAAACTGAAAATCGGAAATCGCTCGGTAGAGGATGATCTGGCCCATGTGGGTGCCATCGCCAAAGCCGTGGCTGGGCGGGCCAGCATCCGCGTGGACGTGAACCAGGCCTGGAGCTTGCAGCAGGCACGATGGGGGGCGGCGGGGCTTCAGGACCTGGGCGTCGATCTGATCGAGCAACCCCTGGCCGCGCATGATCGCGCTGGCATGGCCGAACTGGTCGCCAGCCACAAAATTGCGATTATGGCGGATGAGGCGCTGAATGGTCCAAAGGACGCGCTGGCCATGGCGCAGGCGCGGGCGGCGGATGTCTATGCGGTGAAGGTTGCGCAATCCGGCGGGCTGGCGGCCGCGCGCGAAGTTTGCGCCATGGCCGAGGCTGCGGGGCTTGGGCTTTATGGGGGGACCATGTTGGAATGCGGTGTGGGCAGCGCCGCAGGGCTGCAACTGTTTGCCACCCGCAAGCAGATGCAATGGGGCTGCGAGCTGTTTGGCCCGCTGTTGTTCAAGGATGAGATTCTGGCCACCCCGCTTGTCTATCGCGATTTTGACGTGCACCTGCCTGCGGGTCCCGGCATCGGGGTGGAACTGGACGCGGATAAAACCAAATACTACCGACGCGGCTAGGTCAGATGGTTTTCCGGGCCACGGTCTGGGCCAGGGAAATGAAGTTCTTGATGTGGATCCCGCTTTCGTCGATCCGGTGGTTGATCGAAAGCGAGGTCTTGTCCAAGGGCAGGTTGATGTTCAAAAACCGGATGCCATTGCGCTGGGCATTGGCAACCGAGGCAGGCACGATGCAGACGCCTTCGCCGATGGAGACCAGGCTCAGCGCGGTTTGCAGATCCATGGTGAACACCCGTTTGGGCAATTCGATCCCTTGGGTTTCAAAGTTTTGCAGCACAAAATCTGCATAGCTGGGGCGGGGGAACTCCGGATAAAGGATCACGTTTTGCGCGGCGATCTCGGCCCCGCTGATCCCGTTGGAACGCTCCAGCGGTAGCGCATCCGGCACCGCCGCTACCAGGGGTTCCTGGCTCAGATCGCGGCTGATGAATTCCACGTCGCGCAATGCGGGCCGGGTGATGGCCACATCGACCTCGCGGCGGATCAATGCCCGGTGCAGATTGGCGTTGTTCATCGGGATCAGCGACAGGTTCACATGCGGGTAATTCTTGCGGAAGGATTTGATGATGTTGGGCACCAACCCATAGGTGGATGATCCCACAAACCCGATGCGCAACCGGCCTTCAGCCCCTTGGCCCAGGCGCTTGACCTCCAACAGAGTGTCGTCGATATCGGTCAGAATGGTCTGGAGCCGCTCATAAAGCCGCGCCCCGGCCTGGGTCAAAGAGATCGCATTGCGGCCCCGGTTAAAGAGCTGCGCGCCTATGTCTTCTTCGATCTGTTTAATCTGACGGCTCAATGGCGGTTGCGCCATGTCCAAACGCTCTGCCGCCCGGCCAAAATGAAGCTCTTCGGCGACCGCGACAAAGTAATGCATCTGTTTGATATTCAACCGGGTCTCCCGTGAAGGGTGCGGGGCGGGCCCGCCATGGGCAAAAGCCCCCGATGCCGGGGGCTTAGCAGTTGTTTCAAAAGTTTTATTCGGCCTTGAGGACGAAATCAAACACCACATGCAGGTCGGTGTCCAGTTCATCGCCAGCCGGTTTGAACTCGCCAATCAGGCTTTCTTTCACCGCAAACACGCTGTCATTGTCGAGCCATTCGCTGGTGCTGTCGTAGATCTGGCTGATCAAGGAGCGATACCCGTCCTTGGACAGGATAAAGTGGATGTGACCGGGACGGTTGGGGTGATGGCCCATGGCCGACAGCAGCTCGCCCGCGGTTGCGTCATCCGGGATCGGATAGGGCACAGGGCGCACCGCGCGAAAGGCGTAATGGCCGTTTTCATCGGTGCTGAGGCGGCCGCGCAGGTTGTAATCCGGCTGATCCGGGTCGGTGTTTTCATAGAGCCCGTTTGGCGCATCTTCCCAGACGTCCAGGATCACGTCGGCCAGCGGGTTTCCGTCGGCATCGCGCACATAACCTTCGAAATAGACGCTTTCTTCGTTGTCATAGTGTTTTTGTACGGTCGAGGCACCCTTGGGCAGAACCGGCGGGTTTTCCCGGTAAAACGGGCCTAGAACCGTGGATTCGCTGACGCTGCCTTCGACCGGATTGGTCTGCATATCCACCAAAACTTCCAACCCCAAAATGTCGGCCAGCAGGATAAACTCTTGGCGTTTGCCGTCGCACAGCGCACCCGCACGGGCCAGGTAATCGCAGGCATACATCAACTCGTCATGTTGCAGATTGACGTCGCGGGCAAAGCCATGCATGTGGCGGATCAGCGCCGTCAGGATCTCGCGGTTGCGATCGGTCAAATCGCCAAATTTGCCCATGGATCCAAGGACGACATCGGTGATGTTCTCAAGGGTGACGTTGGTCATTTTCTCTCCTCCGTAAATGCGTGTCTGTGGGGTGCTAGGCACCGGACTTGACCGGCCAATGATCCTCATCGTTGGCCCGTACTCCAATGCACGCGCCAGTATCGGTCGATACTTTGTCTTGGGGGCGGCGCGTGCGGTTGGGTATCATCAGATACCGGCTGCGGTATTGTGTGGATGGGGTAAAATTCGTCAGGTTTGTCCGCAGGTTGGTGGGATTTTGTCGCCTGCCAGAAAGGAAGAATATGCTGGACATCCTGAAAGACATGGGCGCGCGCCTTGATCAAAGGCCGCATCTTTTGCGCCTGGGCGCCCTGTTTTCTGAGACCGTGTTGTTGCAGGTGGCAGAGGACGAATTTTACCTGTGTTTTGATCGCGGCCGATTGGTATCGGTGACACCGGGGCCAAGCCGCAAAACCCCCTGGCGGTTTGCCTTTAAAACCGATGCAGCGGCCTTGGACGCCTTTTGGCAGCCCCTCCCAGAGCCGGGGTTTCACGACCTTTTTGGTTTGGTGAAAATCGGTCGCGCCCGGATTGACGGGGATATGTTGATGCTGGTGAAAAACTTGCGGTTTTTCAAAGAATTCATGGCGCTGGGCCGTGTAGCCAAGGAAGGGTAGATGATGGCTGAGATTGAACCGATTTGCGGCCGTTACGTGACCCTGTCGATTGCCGGGCAACAGCAGCGGATTTATTTTGAAGAAGCCGGGCAGGGGCGTCCGGTCCTGTGTCTGCACACAGCCGGGGCGGATACGCGCCAATGGCGACATTTGATGAATGACGCCCAGATCACCGCGCAAAACCGTATTATCGCCTTTGATATGCCCTGGCACGGGAAATCCCTGCCGCCCGAAGGGTTTGAAACCGAAGAGTATTTGCTGAGCACTGAAACCTATATGGAGACGGTGCTGGCCATGGTAGAAGCGCTGGGTCTGGAAAAGCCGATCCTGGCGGGGTGTTCGATGGGCGGGCGGATTTCGCTGCAACTTGCGGCGCTGCACCCAGAGGCGTTCTCTGGTTTTATCGCCATTGAAGCCAGCGATTTCCAGGCCGCTTGGTATGACATTGATTGGTTCCATCGCCCGGATGCCCATGGCGGCGAAATGGGGGCGGCTTTGGTCTCGGCCAATATCTCGCCTCATGCGCCCAACGCGGAACGCTGGAATACCCAGTGGATGTTCATGATGAGCGGCCCCGGCGTGTTTCGTGGCGATCTGAGCTTTTACACCCGCGATGACAGTCTGATCGGGCGTCTGGAGCGGATCGATACCGCTCAAACACCGGTGCATATTATGGTTGGCGCCTATGATCTGACCTGCACGCCCGAGGATGCGCAGCGCACCGCAGACCAGATCTCGGGGGCGACGATCACGGTGATGCATGAGTTGGGGCATTTCCCGATGAGCGAACATCCTGAGGCCTTTCGTCCTTACTTCGTTGCGGCGCTGGCACGTATGACCAACTGAGCCGCGCCGGTTGGGTCGCGTTCAACAGAACAGGTTAAAACAATAGGGAGGGGGGGCCGCATAACGCGGCCCCTTTTTTACATCAGATTGGGGATGAAAAGGACGATGGCCGGAAAGGCCAGGATGATGATCACCCGCAATACATCCACCAACAAAAACGGAACCAGACCGCGGAAAATCGTGCCAAGCCGCACGTCCTTGAGCACGGATTTCAACACAAAGGCGTTCAGCCCGACCGGCGGCGTGATATAGCTGAGCTCGGTCACAATCACCACGTAGATGCCAAACCAGATCAGATCATACCCAAGGCTGGCCACAATCGGATAAAAGATCGGCACAGTCAGCGTGATCATCGACAGACCTTCCAGAACGCAACCAAGCGCCAGGTAGATCAGCGTGATCACCAAAAGGGCCGCCAGCGGGTGGCCGACACTTGCCACCAGATTGTGGATCTCATGGCCCATGCCTGACATGTTGACGTAATTGGCAAAGGTCAGCGCGCCAAACAGGATCAGGAACATGCTGGCGGTGGTTTTTGCGGTTTCATACAGGGTTTGCAGTAATTCCATGGCGGACAAGCGCCCCTGTAGGATTACCAATAAAAACGCGCCACCCGCGCCCATACCCGCGCTTTCGGTTGGGGTGAAAACGCCCAGGTAAATCCCGCCCATCACAAAGACAAACAGCCCCAGCGCGCCAATCACCCCTTTGAGCGCCAAAAGCCGGTCGCGTAGCGGCAGCTTGCTTTCGCATTGCAGATCCAACCCGCCAAAGGTGACCGACATGCGCACCGCCAGCGTATAAAGGATAACACCCAGGATGCCGGGCAGAATACCTGCCAGAAACAGCTTGCCGATGTCTTGCTGGGTCATGATGCCGTAAAACACCAGGATTACCGAAGGGGGGATCAAAATACCCAAGGTGCCCCCGGCTGCAATCGAAGCGGTCGACAGCCCGTCGGGGTATTTGAATTGCCGCATCGACGGCATCGCAATCTTTGTCATGGTGGAAGCGGTGGCCAGGGACGAGCCGCAGACGGAGGAAAACCCACCGCAAGCCACCACAGTTGCCATGGCCAGCCCACCTTTGCGGTGGCGCAACCAGGCGTGGGCGGCGCTGTAGAGATCGCGGGCGATACCCGATTGCACCACAAAATTCCCCATCATCAAAAACAGCGGCAAGATCGATAGGTTATAGTGGCGCGCATTGTCAAAAAACGTCTGTCCCAGAAGGGCCAGCGAGGGTTTGAACCCGATGATAGCCGCGGTCCCAATGGTGCCAACAACGGTCAGAGCCAGCCCAATGGGCACCCCCACCAACAGCATTGCAAACAGGATCCCCAGCCCGATTTCCCATTCGATCATTTTGTGCCTCCACCGTGATATTTTGAGGCCGTCAGCCCATGCCAAACTGTAACGATTGCCGCCAGTGCAGTCAGAACCGCCAGGCCATAGCCAAGCGGCGCAATTGGAAGTTTCAATGTGGGCGTGGTGCCGCCATAGCCCGCGATCTGATCGCCAATCGCCCACAGGCGCCAGGCGATCATCCCCAGAACCAAACCGGAAAACAGGCTGACGACCATATCCATCAGACGTCTGACCCTATCGCCAAACTGGCCGGTCAGCAGATCAACCGCGATGTGTTCGCCATCCAGGCTGGCTGCGGGCAGGCCGATGAAAATCACCGCAGCCAGCAACATTTCGGTCAGCTCGGTGGCGCCGGCAACCGGCGCATTGCGCAGGTAACGCCCTAAAACGTCCGCCACCGTCAACCCCATCATGATCATCAACAAAACGGCACAAATCACCGCAATTCCAAGTCTGAACCGGCGAATAGATCCGCCGGCCAGATATGTTGTTGCCTTGTCGCTCATTCCGCGCTCAGCTTTTTGATTTCGCTCAGCAGCATGTCATAGGCGGCCTGCCCATCCACACCGGCTTCGGTCGCCAGGTCGATATTGGCCTGGATGACCGGAGCAAATTTCGCTTTCAGACCTTCGACTTCGGCAGGGGTTGCCTGATGAATGCCCAGCGTTTCTTCCAGAACGGCCCGGCCTGCTGCGTCAGCCTTGTTCCACATCTGCCCGGCCCGTGCCGCCAGCGCTTCACCCAACAAGGGTTCAATCAAGGCCCGGTCGGCCTCGGGGATGGCGTTCCATTTGGCTTCGTTCATCACCACCATAAAAGCGGTGTTGTAAATGCCGCCCTCGGCGACAAACGCGTTGGAAACCAGATCATTCAAGCGGAAGAAATTCACGGTCTCCCAGGGAAGGAAGATCCCATCCGCCACTTTCTGGCTCAGCAGCTCATAAGATTTCGAGGCCGGACCTTCCACCGGAACCGCGCCCATCAGCTGGGCCAGGTCGTGGGCCACCACCGAACCGGTGCGCACCTTTTGACCTGCGATATCCTCAACCGTGTTGATTTTCGACGATGAGAAGATATGCCCCGGACCATGGGTGTGGACCGCCAGCACTTTGACGCCTGCGTATTCACCGGCATCGGCCAGCATTGCCTCGTGAACGCGATGATAGGCCACCGAGGTGGCAACCGCGTCATCGCCCAAGAATGGCATTTCTGCGATGGCGGAGGTTTTGAACCGACCGGGGCTATAGCCCTGCACAGTGTAGCCAATATCGACAACGCCGTTTTTCACCAGATCATAGGTTGCTGGCGGCGGGCCAAGCGGGGCGGGCAGAACGTTCACTGTCACCCGGCCTTCGGTCACTTTGGCAATGTCTTCAGCCAGCGGCAGAATAAAATCAGAGACCTGCGGATGCGACGGTGGCAGCCAGCTGTTGAGGGTGAGCACCGTCTGCGCATGGGCTGCGGTTGTCGAGATGACGGTCGACAGTACCGCGCCTCCGATGAAGGAAAGAATTTTGTCCATTTTGCGTTTCCCTGTAGTTGGGTTTCAATGTGGCCGTCCCTTCTGCTGAGGGTGCTGACCGTGGTATCCGGGTTCGTGCCGGTTGTGGTTGCCAGCTCCCCAAATGCAGGGCGCCGGATGTTTCGATCTAATTGGCCATAAGTCTATGATAATCGCGACTAAAATAGACCAGCCCTCGATCAATTTTTTCCGCCAGGCTGACCGCTTTGACTTCGCAGAACATGACCGAATGCGATCCCTGTTCGATGACCGAGCCGATACGGCAGTCAAAGGACACATTGGCGTCCACCAGAACCGGAGAGCCGGTTTCAAGGGTTTTCCAGGTCCCAAAGGAGAAGCGATCAACTCCTTCGACGTAACGTGCGAAATGACCCGACAATTCTTGGTGGCCAGCGGTCAGAACGTTGACGCAAAGCACACCGTTTTGCAGGAATTTGTCATGTACAAACGAATTGCGGTTCACACAGATCAACAAGGTGGGCGGCGCATCCGTGACCGAGCAGACAGCAGAGGCAACCAGACCATGGCGCCCTGCTTCCCCATCTGATGTAATCAGGTTCACTGCCGCACCCATCCGGCTCATGCCTTCGCGGAAATCCGTCTGTTTTTGCGATAGATCCATGATTTTCTCCTCCTAGATGTCCAAAACCAGCTTGCCGCGACCGCGCGAGCAGCAGGCGCAGATCTGATCTCCGTCTTCGCGTTCGTCATCCGTCAGAAACTGGTCGCGGTGCTCAATCTCGCCGTCCAGAACATCGGTGATGCAGGTGCCACAGACGCCTTCTTCGCATTTCACCTCGATCTTGATGCCTTCTTTGGCCAGCGCCTTTGCGATGGTGTCATTGGCTCCAACGGTGACGGTTATGCCACTGGCGGCGCATTCGACCTCAAAACTGTCACCAGTCAGATCGACATCGGCCGAAAAATATTCACGGTGCACGTTTGGAGTGGCGTGGCCCGCGGATTCAGCGGTTTCGATTACCCAATCCATGAACCCCTGCGGCCCACAGACATAAAGATGCGTGTCTGCATCCGCGCCGGGCAGGTCGCGGGACAAATCCAGCCGTTGCTCTGGGGCCTGGTCATCAAAGTGAAAGACGACGTTTTCCGCAAACGGGGCTGCGGCCAGCTCATCGGCAAACGCGGTGACATCCTGGGATCGTGTGCAATAGTGCAGCACGAAATCCTTGCCAAGCGCATGCAGGCGTTTGGCCATGGCGATCATCGGCGTCACCCCGATGCCGCCGCCCAAAAGCACAGAGAACGCTGCGTCCTCGGCCAGGGGGAAATGGTTGCGCGGCCCCTCGATGTCAAAGGTTGCGCCGGGGACGGCCAAACGGTGCACAGCAGTTGATCCACCTTTGGAATTCGGGTCCTTCAGGACACCGATTTCATAAAAGCCGGTTTCTGCGGGATCCGAACACAGCGAATACTGCCGCCACATGTCGACATCCGGCAGATAGATGTCCAGATGCGCGCCGGCGGTAAATTCCGGAAGGGCCTCCCCCGCCGGGGCCGCCAGGCGAATACGGGCGATGTCGCCGCGATCGTCATGACGGTCCTGGACTGTAAGTGTTTGCTTTTGTGACATTTTGAACCTCACCGCATATAGATGCCGCCATTGACGTCCCAGCAGGCGCCATTGGCAAAGGCTGCTTTGGCCGAGGCCAGCATCACGACCATGTCAGCCACGAATTTCGGATCACCCAATTTGCCGACCGGGATATTGGCCTCAGCCGCCTTCAGATTGTCACCCAGAACCTCCCGCACCAACGGCGTGTCCATAGGACCGGGCGCGATGGCGTTGCAGGTCACTCCAAACGGTGCCAATTCCCGGGCAAAGATCTTGGTCAAGGTCAGGATCGCGCCTTTGGAGGCGGCATAATGCGCACCGGTTGCGGTGCCGCCGTTCTGCCCTGCGATCGAGGCCAGGTTGATCAGACGACCATAGCCCTGGTCCTTGAAATGTTTGCCAAAAACCTGACATCCCGTGAAACAGCCACCGGCATTGGTGGCCAGGATTGCATTAAAATCCTCGGGGGAAATCTCCAACACCGGCTGGACCGCGGTGCGGGCGGCATTGTTGACCAGAACCTCAACCGAGCCATAACGCTCGATACATTGATCCAGCACATAACGCCAATCATCGGGCTTGTTGACATCCAGAGTGGCCACCATGGCGGTTTCGCCCGCAAGGTCCAGGTCAGAGGCCAAAGTGGCGGCCTCTTCCCCGGGGGTCACATCGGTGATGATGACCCGGTAACCGTCGCGGTGTAGCGCCCGGCACACACCGGCACCAAAGCCACGCGCGCCACCGGTCACAACCGCGGTCTGGATCTTTTCTGGCAGCGGGGCCGCCATCAGAACAAGTAGCTGAACGAGTTCAGCATCCCATCAGAATTCAGCAATTTGACGATTTTCCCATCCAGCTGAAAGCCAGCGTCGGTTTTGATCAGCGTATAGGACGCATCGGCGGCCCATTGGCGTTGGCGGCCAAATTTATCTTCGATCAAATGTTCGGCCGCGCGCACCTTGATCACATCGCCTTCGGCGCTGTCGATCACTATGCGGCTGATGGTGCGAATGGTTTTGGCCGGCGGGGCCGAGGAGATCGAAAACCCGGCCTGAAAGCGGCCAATCCGGTCACGGCGCATTCTGGCATTGTCATAACACAGGTTCAGCTGGTTGGCGTAATCGGTCTCATCTCCGATTGGCATGATGTAAAGACCAGTGTCGGTCCACAGATCCAGCCAGGCGTCGTAATCCTTGCGGTCCAGCATGTCGGCTTCTTGCCACAGGAATTCCGTCACATCCATCAGCAGGTCAGCGGTGATTTTGCTCATCTCAGTCATTGGACATCATCCGTTTCCACATTTCATAGGCCGCCCGCATGCCGGTTTCGGCGCTGATATGGCCGCGCGGGCCCATGACGCCGGGTTCTTCGTCGACCAGACCGCGGTTGACCAAGATCGGTAGTTCTTCGCCGCCTTTAGTGCCGCGCTGCACGCGTTCCCACACCTCGGCATCATCCGGCGAGCCAAATCCCATCGGCCCCTGGAAATGTTCGTGCAGGCGCAGGCGTTCCTGGTTGGCTGCCACGGGGCCTCCATCCATGCCCAATGCGATGTGGCGGATGTCGGTTTTTTCAACAGACACCGGTGTCAGCACCCGCAGGAAGGCCAGCGAGAAAGACACGTTGGGGAACAGATTGAGGTTAAAGCCAGCACCGCCAACCGCTTTGACGATCTTGCGGGTTTGATGCTCGTCATAGCCTTCGGCGCGGATTTCTTCGGCCAGCGCTTCAAATCGGGCTTCAACCGGCTCATCCAACCCATCGTCCAGATCCTCGCGTTCGGGGATCATCATCATCACCGAATGGCCGTTGCCCAGGTCTTCGACCCAGCCGCGCCCCTTGTCGAGGAAATCGAACATCTCCTCGGTGGCTTCGTCCAGGGTCTGCATGAAGGATTTGTGCACAATCGGAAAGTGGTAGGCGTCGGTGGTGTTTTCCAGCTGTACCTTCCAGTTCATCGGGACCGAGAACTGATGCTCACCAATGGCTTTGACCGGGAAACCGCCGCCCTGTTTCATGAACAGATCGATATAGCGGCAGACCTCGGGGCCGAGGAAATCAACCAGCGGTTCTTGATCCTCGTTGAAGGTGGCAAACACCATCCCGTTGTAGGATTCGGTGCGCAGCTTCAACAGCCCGTGCTGGGTCTTGTCAAAATCATCGCCGTATTGCTCGGGGTAGGGCAGCGCGCGCAGCGAACCGTCCAAACCATAGCCCCAGCCGTGATAGGGGCATTGAAACGAGGAGGTCTTGCCCTTTTTCACTTCGCAAACCGTGGCGGCGCGGTGACGGCAGCGGTTGACCATACAGTGGATCTTGCCCTTGCGGTCGCGCACCACGATGACCGGCTCCAGGCCAACCTGGGACAGGCGGAACGAGCCTTTTTCCGGGAACTCGCTTTCGTGGGCGACCCAGACCCAGGTGTTCTTGAAGATCTTTTCCATCTCTTCTTTGAACAGGTCGGGGTCTTCATACATTTCGGTCGCGACTTTTGCGTCCTTGGAATATAGGGCGTCGAGGTCGCTGAATTTCGGATGATCTAAGGACATGGCGTTACTTCCGAAAGTTTTGAGGAATTTCCAGCGCGCGACCCATGCGCGCTTCGACGGTCATATATTTCCACAGGCGGTCATTGCCTTCGCCCACGGTGATGGTGCGCAACAGGTTGCACGCGGCCTGAACGGCGTCGCGATTGGGGAAATCGGCCATGATATACCAGGTGTAGGGAAAGCCCTGCGTGGCACCAACCATAGTTTGGTCGTCATCAAAGGTTCCAACGATTTCAACGCCTTCCATCTCGTTGATGGAAACCATCAGTTCCTGCGTTGCGGTCCAGACCGGGCCGATCTGGTCAAACGGCAGGCTGAAAAACGTCGGATGGTTGTTAAAGCACAGCAAGGTGCGAATAGGGGTCTGTTGGGTCATTTTTCTTTTCTCTCTTATGGGTAGCCGGGCATCGTGGGTTCGTCGAACATGGCGGCTCCGGCGCCCGTCCATGTGCCCTCGGACAAGAAGGCGTGTTGCGCGACGGCGGCGGCATCGATCATGAACCGGCCCAATGGGTGTCCTGTGTTCAGGGCTGTGGATCCACCCAATGCAAAGGCAATCCGGGCGGCCTCGGCCCCGTCTTTTGCTGCTTTGGAGGCCACAAGACGCAGCTGAATATGGGTTTCGCGGCTGACGTTTGCGTTATGGGCCAGCTCCTCATAGGCGGCTTCGATCGTGTCATAAAACAGCGCTTGCGCCCCCTGATAGATCCCGCGCGCCTTGGCGTATTCCGATTGCAGATAGGGGCGTGCACCAGGTTTTGGTGCGCCGGTTACCGATTGGCGCGCGCCGGTTTCATAGATGAAATCCAGGGCCGCGCGGGCCGCGCCCAAGGCCACAACCGCCAGTACCTGCGACGCCAGCGCCATTGACGGGTAGCGGAAGATGCGATCATCCATCGTCGGTTTGGCACCACGTACAAATGTCCACTCGCGCGGCACCACCACCTTGTCGATTTTGATGTCATGCGATCCTGTGGCGCGCAGGCCAACCGTGTTCCAGGTGTCGACAACTTCGATCTTGTCGCGGGGCATGATGGCAATCAGCGGCAGTTTGGTTTCCTGGTCTTCGACCTTGATCCCGGCACCGGCCAGATCGGCCCCCATAATGCCTGAGCCCCAGGGCCATTGGCCGCTGACCTCATAGCCGCCGTCGACGGTCTTGGCGGGCTGCGGCGGGAACATAGCCCCGGCAAACACTGTGTCCGGGTTCGATTTGAAAATCGTCTCATACGTTTCCGGCGGCAGGGTGCTGAGATAAGTGGCAGATACGCCAAAGCTGGCCACCCAACCGGCGGATGGATCTGCGGCAGAAATATCCTCGATCAGCCGGCAAAACGCCGCTGGGCTAATGTTGTCGCCGCCAAAGCGGGTTGGGACAAAGGCCCGATAGACGCCCAGTTTTTTGAATTGGTCCACGACATCCTGTGGGATGTGTCGCAGGTCGCTGAATTCCTGGGCACGGGCGCGAATATCTTTCAGCACTTCGTCTTTGTTGAGCGGCGTTTCAGCCAGCGCGACCTCGGCGGTCATTGGTCTTCCTCCTGTTGAAATGCGGGTAATGTCGCGGCCATCCATTCGGCGATCGCGCATAGGTGTTCATCAGCGCCCTTGCGCCCCACCAGTTGGATCCCCGCGGGCAGGCCCGTGCGGGGTTGCGCAATTGGCATAACCAGGGCGGGGTGCCCGCTCAGGTTAAAGGGGCGCAACAGGCGGGTCAGGGGCAGGATTGCGGCCGGGTCTTTGGCCTGGTCCCAGGTTGGTGGTGCCACCGGAAGGGCCGGGGTGATCAGGGCATCATATTGGTCTAGGGCCGCATCGACCTCGGTGGTGAACCGAGCGCGGATGTCTTCGGCCTGGGCGATTGCCTGTTGCGAAACCTCGCAGGCGGCGGTCAGGCGTTGTTTGATATCCGCCCCCAGGGGCGCGTCCTGGTCCAGCAAATACCCAAAGGCCACCGCGGTTTCATGGGCAATAATTGTCATGCCCGCATCAAAGGCGGCGTCGAGGCTGGGTAAGGTCAGATAGGCCGCATTTGGCAGCCCTTCCATCAGCGCATAAATCAATTCATCCCCCAGGGCGGGATCCACTTTTGATTTGATCCGCGCCAGGCGCGGGGCGGTGGGCAGGGTTTTTGTGGTGAAACTGGGATCAATCGCGGCCATCCCGCGGCTCAGCATCGGGGCGCTGCGGGCAAAGACGCCGACGCAATCCAATGAGCTGTAGGCCGGGGTGCATCCGGCGCGGCTGACCCGGCCAAAACTGGGTTTAATCCCATAGATTCCGCAGCAGATTGCGGGCTGGCGGACGGAGCCACCGGTGTCGGTGCCCAGAGCAAAATCACATTGGCCTGCCGCCACCGCCACTGCGGATCCAGAGGAGGACCCACCGGGAATACGATCCGGCCAGCGGGGATTTACCGGGGTTCCAAAGGTGACATTGGCACCGGTCATGCCAAAGGCCAGCTCGTGCATATTCGTCTTGCCCACAATGTGGCAGCCCGCATCCAACAACGCCGCGACCACATCCGCATGGTCATTGGCCGGAGCGTTGCCAGCCAGGGCTGCGGAACCGCAGGTGGTAATTTCCCCTTTAATATCAATGCAATCCTTGACCATGACGGTCAGGCCGTCTGCACCTAGATCAAGGTGGCGCGTCACGGCGCGATTGTCCTGTTTGGCTACGGTCATAGGGTCCCTGTGGCGTGGCATTTTGTCCTGTTACAGTAATATTCCCGTTCTAAATTCGATTGGTCAAGAAAATTCACGTGAAAAATACACTTTTAGTTCAAAATCACCTTTGTTCGTGTCATAAATGTGAAAATTACCGTAACTAAGGAGGGCAAAGCCTATGTCGGAACCTACAATTCAAGCGCTGCAACAGAGAATCGCTGTGCTGGAGGCCGAGGCGGAAGTGCGTCGAATCCAGTCGCGCTACATGTACCTGTGTGACACGCCGAACCCGGAATATGGCTGTGCGGATGATGCGGCGCGGATTGATCGCATTATGGAACTCTTTGCACCCGAGGCCGTTTGGGAAGGTGTGGGGGAGTATTACGACAACCAATTTGGTCGCGCCGAAGGGTGGGATGCTGTTAAAAAACACTTCCAGGGGTTCTGGGGCGGCAAAACCGATCCGGCCTTGATCCTGAATTGCCATTACCTGACCTCGGAACAGATCCGCGTGGATGCAGATGCCACCACCGCCGAAGGCAATTGGGTGCATATGCAGCCTTGGCTGTTTTCTGATGGCCGGGCGCTGCTGCGGTCTTCGCGTCTGTTCAACAAATTTCGCAAATGCGAGGATGGGGTGTGGCGGTTCACACAGAACCGGACCGAGAATGTTTTTGTGGCTCCCCTGCCAGCAACCTGGGCATCGGATTACCCGTCAAAATCGGTTTTGATGCGGCCCTAAGGGGCGGGCGTGGGTGGCATGGCCGCGGACTTGTGGCCTGCGGCCTGTGCCGGCTGCGCCAAATAAATGCACGCAAAATGAACCAAAAGGCGCTGCCGGGCTGGCTCTCTGTGATGTCTAGGGGACAGAGATCGCAACCTGGCAGCGCCTTAAGGCATGATTTTCCAGGGGCAGACCCTGAGGCATTGGTGTGGGTGTTCTAAGTTGACCACGGTATTGCCATGCACGCAATGCGCTCTTAGGTATGATTAAATACCTGCAATGATTGTGTCGTGTCGCAAAAGCGGTAGCAAAAGTGGTGGTAAAACGCGGCGGTCGCGCCTGGTGAACCGGCACCGCCGCCTTTGATCCGATACAAAGGCGGCGGCCGGACGTGGTCCAGAGGTGACCTGAAGGAGGCCCGTGGTTGAGTTAAGCAAAAACCACTTGGATGTCGGTATATTCCTTCAAGCCCTCAGGCCCGAATTCGACCCCCAACCCCGAAGACTTCACCCCGCCAAAAGGCGCGTTGGGTTGCACCATGCCGTGGCTGTTGATCCAGACCGATCCGCATTCCAACCGGCTGGCAATTTTCTTGGCCGCTGCGATATCTTTGCTCCAGACCGATCCGCCCAAACCCATATCGGTGGCATTGGCGGCGGCGATCGCTTCCTCGATGTCGCTGTATTTGATCAACGGCATAGCGGGGCCAAATTGCTCTTCCTGGACCAGGGGTGCATCATGAGGCAGGTCGGCAATAATGGTGGGCGGGTAAAATAGCCCTTCGCCCGGGGTGCCGCCACACAGGACCCGACCCAGGGGTTTGCTTTCTTCGATGATGCGGCTCACCTTGTCGAACTGCATTTGATTGGCAATCGGGCCCAGGGCGTTGGTCTCGTCAAACCCATCGCCGCAGGTGATGTTTTTGGCATAGTTGGTCAATTCGGTGCACACCGCCTCATAGACGTCTTCGTGCACGTAAACCCGTTTCATGGCTGCGCAGATTTGACCATTGTTCAAAAAGCCGCCCCAGAACAGACCTTCGGCGATCTCTTTGGGATCCACGTCGGGCAAAACGATCCCGGCGTCATTGCCGCCCAGCTCCAGCGTAATGCGTTTCATGCTGTCAGCGGCGGCCGCCATGACCTTTTTGCCGGTTGCTGTGGACCCTGTGAACACAATTTTGCGAATGTCTGGATGGCTGGCCATGGCCGCGCCCAGATTGGAAGTTTTGTCATCGCAAGATACGCAATTCAACACGCCCGCGGGCAGCACTTCGTTGGCCAATTGCACCATGCGCAGGGTTGACAGCGGGGTCAGCGGTGACGGTTTGATCACAACGGTATTGCCGGTGCGTAGGGCCGGCATCACATGCCAGATGGCAATCATGATCGGTACGTTCCACGGGGTGATTGAGCCCACAACGCCCAAGGGTTTGCGATGCTGTTCGATGCGCCCCTGCTCGTTGTCTTGAAGCACCTCAACCGGCAGCGACAGCGAAGCGGTATGTTGCGCCCAGGCATTTGCGCCACCCATTTCAAACATGGATCCCAGCCCATGCAGGGTTTTCCCTTGTTCTTCGGTCAGGATCTTGGCCAGTTCTACGGCGTTTTCTTCGATCTTTTGAGCCACAGCCAGAACCGCTTCGGCCAATTCTGCGTCCGATTTTTGCGACCAGGTTTCAAAGGCGGCTTGGGCGGCGGACACTGCTGCATCCAGATCCGCAGCCGAACCATTGGGGGCGCTGCCAACGCAGGCGCCGGTCGAGGGGTTGTAGACGTCAAAACTATCCGCGGTTGCGACCTGCTGGCCACCGATGGTCATGGTAAAGGCTGTCATTGCTTATTTCTCCCGTTGCGGACCCGTCGCGCGGGTTCCTCCTTGTTCGTTATTTTGAAAACAACGCTGCATTCTGTGGAAAGAAATTGTGAAAGCCCGGCGCAATTGCGTCTTGGACCGCTGCGCCAAATTATTGGACAAATGCGCCATAACGTGACTTTTCACGTTTTTCTTTACTTAACGTGAATCTTTGCTACGCTTTTGTAATGATCGCCAGCCAGCCAACCCACGAGATGCCCGCTGAACAATTCACCGCCAAATTAGCGGCGGTTTGCGGCCAGTATGATTTTCAATTTTCCGCAGAACATCCCCGGCTGTGGGGAGGGGTCAAACAGGTGCCGTTGGCGGGGTGGGACGTGGCCATGGTGGCGACCAACCTGCACAGCGCCACCAAAACCGCCAGCCATATTCGCCAGGACGATTGCGACAGCGTGTTTTTGATCGTCCAGCAATTTGGCCAATCGGTTCTGGCGCAGAATCAACGCAGGATACGCCTGCTGCCAGGGGACATGATGTTGATCGACAGTCGTCAACCGTCCAATTTTTCCTTTAACGGACAACGGTCTATGCAGATTTCGCTGCATGTCTCGCGCACTGAATTGATCCAGCGGTTTGGCCAAAGTTTTGTCGGCGGTCTGGCCCTGCGTGGATCTGACCTCACCGCGCGCTCGATCACAGCGTTGTTGGGGCAGGTGTGTAACGCCTC
The DNA here is from genome assembly GCF_009617595.1 of Tritonibacter aquimaris. Classification (GTDB taxonomy): domain Bacteria; phylum Pseudomonadota; class Alphaproteobacteria; order Rhodobacterales; family Rhodobacteraceae; genus Epibacterium; species Epibacterium aquimaris. The sequence continues at coordinate 104,856 of NZ_WIXK01000009.1, forward strand.
GGGTGATGAGGCCAATGATGACAGAAACCGAGATGACAGAACCCGCGATAAAGGCCCCCGCGCTCGCCTGCAAAAAGAGGCGTTGTTGGGGCTGTTGGGGCTGTTTTTATTGGAGGGGCAACAGGCCGATTTGGTCGCCGAACGCACCGGTGATGGCGCGCTGTGGGTCTTGGCGCAGCGGGCGATTGCAGACACGTTTCAGGACCCGGCTGTGACCGGAGAAAACATCGCCCGCCGTTTGGGGGTCTCGCTGCGCTCACTGCAACGCTGCTTTACCGCGCGCAACACCACATTTCGCCACGAACTGCTGAACGCGCGGCTGGAATACGCCCGAGAAATACTCGGTTCGGCTGGGGCGTTGCCTACAATTTCGGCAATCGCGCTGACGGCGGGGTTTTCCGATATTTCTTATTTCAGCCGACGTTTTCGCGAGGCCTATGGTTGTTCACCCCGGGCCTACATGCAGGGCGCGCATGCAAATGTCGCGCAGCTTTTGTGACACAGGATTGGGCATTGAAACGGGAGCGGGCATCATATGACAGCTGACACTTCGCATTCGGGCTACGCAGCCATTCGCAGCACGTTGTTGGGCGCGGTGATGGATCGTTTGATTGTGCGTGACGTCTCGGCCTCGGCCCTTTTGGCGAAACACGGTATCAGCTTTGGTCTGTTGAAAAACCCGTATACGCACCTGTCGATGAACGAATATATCGGTTTCCTTGAAAGCGCGGCTGAGATGACCGAGGATGAACATATTGGGGCCCGTATCGGTGCAGATATGCGAGCGGGCGATCTGGGGCCGATGGGGATTTTGCTGTCATTGTCTGGCTCAATCTATGCGGGGCTGGATCGGATCAACCGGTCGGTGCGCGCCATCCAGACAGGAACGGAATCTTCCTTTGTCGATTATCAGGACGAGCTGTGCTGGTCCTATCGCATCCTGGACAATCGCATCCAATCCCGTCGCCAGGACGCGGAATTTTCGTTGGTGTCCACCGTGCAGGTGATCCGCAATAACTTTCTGCGCCGCTGGGCCCCGCAGCAGGTGCATTTTGAACATGCGGCCCCCAAGAATACGCAGTTCCTGGAACAATATTTTGGTTGCCCTGTGCTTTATGGGCAGGCCACCAATCGGCTGGTTCTGGACCGGGCGCCGTTGATGGATCAATACCGGGTTGAAGATACGGCGCTGGTCGAAATGCTGGAGCGTCATATTGCCGATCTGATCGGCACGGCACCGCGTCAATCCACCCTGACCGAGGCGGTGTGTTCCATCGTGTCCTCTTCGCTCGGGCTGCGGCCGATTTCGGTTGAGCGGGTCGCCGAAGCGCTGGGCCTGTCGCCGCGTAACCTGCAACGCAAGCTTGGCGATGAAGGCACCAGTCTGCGGGTGATCCTGGATGATATCCGGCGCGACAGGGCCGAAGTCTTGTTGACAGAACGCAGTATTCCAATGGGCGAGATTGCCTGCGCTTTGGGCTATTCTGATGGCACGGCATTTTGGCGGGCGCATAAGCGCTGGTCGGCGCAAAAGCCTCGGGATGTCCGTATCAACAGCCGCCCACACCTGAGCTGAACACGCGCTTTTCCTAAATTCTATTGTGCCTGAAGCAGGGCGCCGCCCCGTCATCTATGGCGGGCTGCGTGCGTTGTTACCGTGCGATTGGTCGCCCGTGGAAGGGCGTTTGCCGGTTGGGGCTGGCGCAAAGTATCGGAATTATGACGTGTCCTGCAATGGTCAGCCCCGACGAGTTTCCGCTTACTTGGGCAAAACTCAACAACAACGGAGGGGGGGTTAGACATGAGTGATCTGCCCAAAATCGAATTTATCTACCTGAACGAACAGGACATGATCAAAGCCGGCGTGACCGATATGGCGGCCTGTGTCGATACGATGGAAGACATGTTCACCCTTTTGCACAAGGGTGACTATCGCATGGCTGGCGCCAATAATGACAGCCATGGCGCGATGATCATGTTTCCCGAAGAATCGCCGTTTCCGACGATGCCAAAACCCACCGCCGACCGTCGGTTTATGGCCATGCCGGCCTATCTGGGTGGCGATTACTGCACGGCGGGCGTCAAATGGTACGGCTCCAATATTGCAAACCGCGACAAGGGGCTGCCGCGTTCGATCCTGATGTTCACCTTGAACGACGCTGATACCAGCGCGCCTTTGGCCTATATGTCGGCCAATCTGTTGTCAGCTTATCGTACCGGCGCGGTTCCCGGTGTGGGGGCGCGTCATCTGGCACGCAAGGATTCCAAAGTGGTTGGCCTGCAAGGCCCTGGTGTGATGGGCAAAACCTCTCTGGCGGCGTTTATGGCAACCTGCCCCAATATCGACACCGTAAAAATTCTGGGCCGCAGCCAGGGCTCGATTGATGCATTTGTTGAATGGACCAAGGAAAACTATCCGCAGATCACCAATATTGAGATTGTTGACGATATTGAAGCAATGGTGCGCGGTTCGGATATCGTGACCTATTGCGGCTCGTGTGAAACCGGGGACGTGTCCAAATACCCGCTGGTGAAACGTGAATGGCTTAAACCGGGTGCGTTCCTGTCGATGCCGGCCGCCTGTGAAATTGACACAGGCATGGAAGCCAAGGACGTGCGCAAGGTGATGGATAACATCGGCCTTTATGAAGCCTGGTTTGAGGAGCTGCCCAAGCCCGCGCATGTGCATGTGCCGGTGATCGGCGTGCGGTTCCTGGACATGATCCACGAGGGCAAGATGACCCGCGATGATCTGGAAGATCTGGGTGACATCTGTGCCGGTGCCACGCCTGGGCGTCAAAACGACGAAGAAATCATCATCCTGTCGGTTGGCGGCATGCCGGTTGAAGACGTCGCCTGGGGCACCAAGGTCTACCGCAATGCGATCGAGCGCGGCATCGGAACTAAGCTTAATCTCTGGGACACGCCAGTCCTGCGTTAATCCCCAACTGGCGCGTTGGGCAGAACTGTTCAACGCGTCTTTTTCTTTTATGGACGGAAACACCATGACCAAAATCACCAAAGTCAAAACCGGTGCCAAACTGGAAGAGCTGAGCAGCTATTCCCGCATTGTCGCGGTCGACAACTGGATCTATGTCTCAAACACGGCCGGGCGTGATCCGCAGACACGGGAGATGCCCGAGGATCTGACAGCGCAGACGGAACAAGTGTTTGCCAATATCGAGCGGGCCCTGGGCGCGGTCGGGGCCAGCTTGCAGGATGTGATCGCCACCCGCGTTTTCATTCAGGACCCCAAAGATACCCCAGCGGTTATGGAGATCTTTGGCGAGAAATTTCGCGGTGTGGATCCAACAACCACTGTGACGAACCCGCCCTTGGCCGCCGCTGCGTACAAGGTGGAAATCGAAGTGACCGCCTACAAAGGGGCCGCTCAGGCCGAGGTGACTTACGTCAACCTTTCCGTTTGATCCGCGACATAATCAGGACTGTTCCATGGCTCCCCGAATTCTTCCCGTCACCACATCGACCGAGATGCCCAAATCCACAACCGTCGCCATTATCGGCGGAGGGATTGTTGGGCTGTCGGCGGCCTTGACCCTGGCGGAGCGGGGCGTGCCGGTTGTGGTGCTGGAAAAAGGCACCTTGGCCGCCGAGCAGTCCTCGCGAAACCTGGGCTGGGTGCGCAAAACCTCGCGTGCGGCAGCCGATATTCCTTTGGCGCTGGCCGCTGACGAAATGTGGGCGCAGATGCCCCAGCGCGTCGGCGGCGACGTGGGCTATCGGCAGAACGGCATTATGTTTGTGGCCGGTTCCGATGCCGAAATGGCAACCTATGAAGGGTGGCACAATGGGGTCCAAGGGCTGTCGCTGGACAGCCGTATGCTCTCGCAGGCTGAGATCGACACACTGGTTCCAGGGGGCTCGGGCCGTTGGAAAGGCGGCGTTTACACTCCTTCGGATGGCAAAGCAGAGCCGACAATGGCGTCAAGCATGATCGCCAGCGCGGCCATGGCCAAAGGGGCGGTTATCCTGGAAAACTGCGCTGTGCGCTGCCTCTCCCAGTCCGGCGGACGGGTCAGCGGAGTGGTTACCGAAAAAGGTGAGATCGCCTGTGACCAGGTGATCTTGGCCGGCGGGCTGTGGTCGCGCCGGTTTCTCGGCAATATGGGCATTGCGCTGCCGACCTTGCCATTGATTTGCTATGCCTTTCGCACCGCGCCGATGGAAGGGCCGGGCGAAATTGCCGTGGGTGGGCCGGATTTCTCGTTTCGCCGCTGTCACACCGGGGGGTATGTGATCACGCATCGCGCGGCGCTTGGCGCGCCTTTGGTTCTGGATCATGCGTTGATTGGGATGAAATACCTGCCGATGCTGAAACACACTTCGGGCATGTTGCGGTACATCTTTGGTAAACCGTTCCTGGATGATCTGCGTTTGCCGCGACGATGGGGCGCGCACAGCCGCTCTCCGTTTGAACGCCAACGGGTTATGGATCCACCGGAGAACCCGCGGATCAATGCCCAAGCTCTGGCCAATATCGCCAAATCCTGGCCCGCCTTCCGGGACCTGAAAATCGAAGAAGCCTGGGCCGGTACCATGGATATCACACCGGATTCCAATCCAGTTCTGGATCGGGTCGACAGCCTGCCTGGGCTGACCCTGGCCACTGGCATGTCCGGGCATGGGTTTGGCACCGGTCCGGCTGCGGGGCAATTGGCGGCTGATCTGGCCACCCAGGCGACGCCGTTGGTGGATCTGTCCCCGTACCGGTTGGACCGGTTTTAACAGACACTGTTCAGCAAGCATCCAAAGGTGCCGACCGCGCCTTTGGCACAGGGACAGCGGAGGAGGCGGTGGAAGGGGGCAATTGCGTCTACAAGTGTGAATTTTACCGGTAAAAATAATGTGAACACATCCAGACGGAAACCCAATGTCGGGAGCGGGCACAGACCCGCCCCTCAAAAACATCCAACAGGCGCCAAGACCTGTGTTGGGCAGAGCGGCAAGTAGCGTCGGAGCGGAGTTTTGCCGCTCCCAAAAAGGCGCGCCTGCCAAAACCACAACCTCGCATCAATAGGGAGACGCGATGAAACCCGTAAATAAAAAGGACCGAAAGAGTTTCGGCCGACATTCCACCATCACCCATACTCTAGCCAGCAGCGCCATTAGCCTGATCTGCGCCGCCGCGCCCACCGTGGCCGCGGAAAGTGCCGATCCGCAAAGCCCTTGGAAATTCAGCGGCGAGCTGGTTCTGGGCGGCTTTGTCAGCGATCAGGACTTTAGCCCGGCTGGGCGCTCTTCGGTCAAATGGAGCGAAGGTTATTTGAAGTTGGGGCTGACCGGGGATTTCGCCCTGGGCGCCAATACTGATTTATATGGCGGTGCCAGCCTGCTTTACAGCTATACCGGTGGGGATGGCGATGCCGGCGGCTTTAGCACGGGCAACGAATCCGAAGTGGATTTTGAAGATGCCTTTGTTGGGTTTCGCTTTAACAATGCCTTTGGCGGGGCCGGGTCGGTTGATTTCTCGTTGGGATCGCAGAATTTCGCGATTGGCGACGGCTTCCTGATCAACGGCGATGCGCTGAACCCAGGAACTGGTATTTCCGAGGAGTTCAACCGCGGCGGAGCCTATTGGCTGGCCGCCCGCAAGGCGTTTCGTGAAACCGCGATCTTAAAGCTCGACTTTGGCAATGATCTGCGCGGCGACGTGTTCTACTTGGGTTCTGACACTGCCCTGCAGGGCGATACCAAGCTGGCGGGTGTGAACCTTGAAAAGGATTTCGGCGAGCTTGGAACCATTGGGGGCAGCTATGTCCGGGTGGTGGATGTGAATACCTCGATCTTGGGCGGGTTCCTGGCCAATCGCGATGACCTGGAGGCAATCAGTCTGCGGGCCAGCGGTTCGTTGGGGGTTGAAAACCTATTCCTGTCCGGTGAATTTGTTTCGCAATCGCGCGATGGTGGGGGCGGACGGCAAGAAGTCGACGCCTATGCTGGCTATTTGGAAGCGAGCTATCAATTTGCCGATATGCCCTGGGCGCCGCAATTGGGGTATCGCTACTCTGTTTTCAGCGGGGATGATGCATCAACCGCGGCCTCCGAAGCCTATGATCCGTTGTTTTACGGGTTCAGCCGGGGCTATGGCACCTGGTTTCAGGGCGAAGTGGCCGGGAATTATTCGGGGCCGTTTAACACCAACAGCAAGGTCAGCACGCTGCAACTTGCTGTGCATCCCACCGAAACCCTGCGGGTTGGGGCGCTGTTCTTTGATTTCACCCCAGAACAACCGGGCGGGTTGGAAGCCCAGGAATTTAACCTGTTCTTTGAACTTCCAGTGCGGGAGAACCTGTTTGTTTCCGGGCTTTATGGGCGTCACATGCCCAAAAGCGGATTTAGCGCGGGTGTGGATGACAGCGACTACTTCAGCATCTTTGCGGTGCTGAACTTCTGATCGATCACCTGTGGTTTGCCACTGTTGGAGCAGTGCGTTTGGGCGCGCTGCTCCTGTTTTGATCCGCCAGAGCCCTTATAACATCCGTTTCAACCCGGCCTGGGTTTTCATCAACAGGGGCAAATAGGTCTGCACCACCTCTTGCATGTCGGATTGGGTGGCGGCCATGCCAGCGTTCAGCGCTGCTATCACCCGGCCGCGATGGTCCAACAGCGGCACCGCAATCGACCGCAGGCCAATTTCGATTTCCTGATCTATGATCGCATAACCGTCACTGCGGGCTATTTCGATCTGCGCCATAATATCTGCTGGATCCGATAGGGAAAATCGGGTGCGCGGGCTAAGATCTGATGCATCCACTAGTGCGCGGGCCTCGGCTTCGGGCTGGGCCGCCAACAACACCCGCCCCATCGACGAACAAAACGCAGGCAGGCGGGAGCCGGGCATCAGGCCAATGGACATCAACCGTTTTTGGGCAGCCCGCGCCACATAGACAATTTCGGTCTCATCCAACAGCGCCACCGAACAGCTTTGGCCGATTTGCGCAGACAGCTGATCCAGCCAGGGCTGCACGATCTGCGGTAATGGCAAGGAGGCCAGCGCCGACATGCCCAGCCGCAAAACCCGTGGGGTCAGCGAAAAAAACTTGCCGTCGTAATCCGCATAGCCTTCGCGGTGCAGGGTCAATAACACCCGTCGTACGGTGGCCCGATCCAACCCGCTGGCCTTGGCTGCATCGGTGATCGATTGGCGGGGGTTTTCGGCGCCAAAGGTCTGAATGACGCGCAATCCTTTGGCCAGCGAGGCGATGTAATCGGTGGGTTTGTTCAACATGTGAACGACCATGCGACGTAATTGAACAAATATCAACATGCGATCAAAAGGACTCGCGCCTTTGACCAGGCTGGCGTTACGTGAAGGCCAATTTATGGAGGATCGACATGAACAAAATGGCGTCCACAGTGGCCCAGGCCGTGGCAGAGATCCCGGATGGCGCACAGGTCATGATCGGTGGGTTTGGCGGATCGGGTGCCCCGATTGAGCTGATCCATGCCCTGATCGACCGGTTCCGGGCCACCGGCAGCCCGGCCAATCTGACGGTGATCAACAATAACGCGGGCAATGGATTTACCGGCATCGCGGCGATGATCAAGGCGGGCATGGTTCAAAAGATGATCTGCTCGTTTCCGCGCAGCTCCAATGCGGATGCGTTTAACACGCGATATCTGGCGGGCGAAATTGAGCTGGAACTGGTGCCCCAGGGCACATTGGCCGAACGCATCCGGGCTGCGGGCGCGGGCATCCCGGCGTTTTTCACCCCCAGCTCCTATGGCACGGATCTGGCCAAGGGCAAACCGGTCGAAGAATTCGACGGCAAAATGTATGTGCGCGAGCGCTGGCTAAAGGCGGATTTTGCCCTGCTCAAAGGCCAATTGGGCGATCCCGTCGGCAATCTGACTTATCGGTTGGCCGGGCGGAATTTCAACCCGCTGATGGCCATGGCTGCAACCAAAACCATCGCTCAGGTCTCGGAGTTGGGCGAGGCTGGCTCGATCGATCCCGAAGCGGTGATAACCCCCGGCATTTTTGTCGACACAGTGGTTCAGGTGAAAGACCCGCAACAAGAAGAAATGCTGGTGCGTGCAGGGGTGATCTACTGATGGAAAATTTTGATATTGCCGCGGTTAAACTGTCCAGCGCCCAGATTGCCTGGCGGGTGGCGCAGGATCTGCAAGACGGCTCTTATGTGAACCTTGGGATTGGTTTTCCCGAAATGGTCGCCAAATTCCAACCCACGGGCCGCACGATCACCTATCACACAGAAAACGGCGTGTTGGGATTTGGTCAGGCACCGGTCGAAGGCCAAGAGGACTGGGATCTGATCAACGCGGGCAAAAAGGCCATTACCATCAATCCCGGCGCCTCGTTTTTCCACCACGCTGACAGTTTTGCGATGGTGCGCGGGGGCCATTTGGATCTGGCGGTTCTGGGTGCCTATCAGGTGGCGCAAAACGGCGATCTGGCCAATTGGAGCGTTGGCGCCAAGGGCGTGCCTGCGGTTGGCGGCGCCATGGATCTGGTGCATGGAGCCAAACGGGTGGCGGTGATGACCGATCATGTCACCAAAAAGGGCGAGCCCAAATTGCTGGCAGCCTGCACGCTGCCCTTGACCGGGGTGGGCTGTGTAACCCGCGTCTATACCTCATTGGCGGTGATCGACGTTGTCGAGGGGCGCTTTGTCTTGCGGGAAAAACTGCCGGGGATCACCCTGGCGCAATTGCAGGCGGTCACCGGTGCAGAGTTGCAAGTTGATGGTGACATTGCGCCGCTGCTGGTGCCGGAGGATCTGTGATGAACGACGTCTTTATCTGCGACTATATCCGCACCCCCATTGGCCGTTATGGCGGCGGGCTGTCCTCGGTACGGGCGGATGATCTGGGCGCGATGCCACTTGCGGCTTTGGCACAGCGCAATCCGGGGCTGGATCTGGCGGCCATTGACGAGGTTATCTTTGGCTGTGCCAACCAGGCGGGCGAGGATAATCGCAATGTGGCGCGGATGTCGCTGCTGTTGGCGGGTTACCCACAAGAGGTGCCTGGAACCACGATGAACCGCCTGTGCGGATCGGGAATGGATGCGATCATCACCGCCGCCCGCGCCATCAAATCCGGTGAGGCCGATCTGATTGTGGCTGGCGGCGTAGAGTCCATGTCGCGCGCGCCATTTGTGATGCCCAAGGCCAGCGCGGCGTTTGCCCGCACAAACGAGGTTTATGACACCACCATCGGCTGGCGCTTTGTGAACCGGCTGATGCAGGCGCAATATGGCGTCGACAGCATGCCGCAGACCGCTGAAAACGTGGCCGAGGATTTTAATATTTCCCGCGCCGACCAAGATGCATTTGCCCTTAGGTCTCAACACAAGGCTGGTCTTGCCCAGGAAAACGGCCGTCTGGCGCGCGAAATCCTGCCGGTGACCCTTCCACAGCGTAAGGGGGATCCATTGGTTGTGGACCGCGACGAACATCCGCGCCCGTCAACAACATTGACCGATTTGCAGCGGCTCAAAACCTTTGTCAAAGCTGACGGCACGGTTACCGCGGGGAATGCATCAGGGGTCAATGATGGAGCGGCGGCGCTGATCCTGGCCAGCCCGACGGCCATTGACCGTCACGGTCTACGTCCTATCGCCAGGGTTCTGGGAGGGGCAACCGCCGGGGTGGCACCGCGGATCATGGGGTTTGGTCCGGCGCCGGCCTCCAAGAAACTGATGGAACGTCTCGGGCTGGTGCAGCAGGATTTTGCGGTGATCGAATTGAACGAAGCCTTTGCCGCACAAGGGCTTGCTACGCTGCGCGCTCTGGGGCTTGCCGATGATGATGCGCGGGTGAATCCCAATGGCGGCGCTATTGCGCTGGGGCATCCCCTGGGCATGTCGGGGGCTCGGATTACCGGATCAGCAATGCTGGATCTAAAGCCGGGACAAAAATCGCTGTCGACCATGTGTATCGGAGTAGGGCAGGGGATCGCTATTGCATTACAGGCGGTGTAGGGTCGCCGCGCCCCCAAAGCTGTCCTCGCGCTCCACCCATTTGCGCGAGGACAGCCCAAAAGCCGCCCCCATCAGAACAGATCGTCGATTTGATCCTGCCGCACCCCTTGGATTTCAAGGGTCAGATCATCGTCGAACTCGAGCAGGATCCCATTATCGGTGTCTCGGGTTTGAAACGTATCCGCGCCAAACAGTTTGATCCGGTCCGTCTCCAACTCAAAATCAACCACCAGATCCTGTCCCCAATTTCCACGGAACACAAAAACATCGGCACCTGCCCCGCCGAATAATGTGTCGTCACCGCCTGCGCCAATGATCCGGTCTGCGCCTCGTCCGCCGCGGATGAGATCATCACCACGGCCGCCATGTAGCCAGTCGCCCTTGGCACCACCCATCAGGGTGTCATCGCCATGCCCGCCTTTCAGGCGATCCCGGCCCGCGCCGCCGCTCAGACGGTCCTGACCGCCATTGCCAAACAGGATATCATCACCTTTGCGCCCCAAAAGGCGATCGTCGCCCCGGCCGCCTTTCAACAAGTCCTGACCGGCGTTTCCAACCAATCGATCATCTCCGCCCCGGCCAAAGATCGTATCATCACCGGCGCGCCCGATTACGGTATCATCACCTGGGGTGGCGCGCATTTCGTCGTGCCCAACCGTGCCCAGTGACCGGATGCCAGAGGGGTGGGGGGCGCTATTGTAGATCTCATAGATCCCGGTCAGATCCCGTTCGCTGGCGACATAAAGCGGTGTATCGATGCCGCGCAGGTAAGACAGAGCCTTGGTCAAATCGACCTCACTTCGATCACCGGGCGGGATGTATTCCACAACAAATACCTCAACCCCGGCCGCATGGGCCTGCTCCAGCAACGCCTGACTGCCGGTCAGCCAGCCAGAGGGAACCGGCGCAAACCGTTCGGCGGCACCATTGGGGTAATAATAAAACAAATCTTCTTTGCCAATCCCATCCACCGCCGCCAAATAGTCAGGGTAGGTCGCCAAATCTTCGCCATTTTGCCCCAAGATGGCAAAGGGGCGGGTGTCGCCGATCTCGGCCAGGCGGGCCTGGGTATAGGCGCGAATTTCACCGACAAACCGCACCATTTCTTGACGATACCAATCCCCTTGGCCGGGGTTTTGCTCTTCCCAGTAAAAATAGGCGTCGATAATATCCAGATACAGCCCATTGAACCCGCCTGCGATGATCTGGTCTATCTGATCAAAGACGATGTCTTGCCAAGCAGGATTCCAATAGGCGACTTTGAAATTATCCTGCCATTCTGGGTTTGCATCGGCCAAAAACGCCGGTGGCATATCGGCCCAGCTGTCGTGCCAATAGGCGCGGTAATCCTCGGCCTCGCCAATGCTAAGATAGCTGACAATCAAACGATCCGCATCCCCACCGCGCAGCGCGTCAATCTGGGCTGGCGCATAGGGGATCTGATCGCCATCTGCAAAATCGATGACCACAAGATCGGCATTTGACCGGGCGATCTCTGCGCGGCGGCCGGCGGTGACTTCGCCAAGGTGATAAAGCCAGGTTTGAACGTTTTTCAAAGGATTCATGAGGGGTCCGGGAAATCAGAATGAAAAATAACAAGGCCGTGATCTCGGATTCTGACCAGAGCTGTCAACAGGAACGCAAAATTGCAAAACAGTTTTCTAGACCCGTTGCCAAATAGAAGTGTTCGCTAAATTTAGACCAGCGTTTCATTGAGACATTCATCTCTGTTTGGACCTGTCGCGGTTTGATGCCGCTCCTTTGATAGCACTTACTGCAACAAAGGAGACTGACTATGGGACAGA